>JADLAY010000027.1 GCA_020849765.1 Anaerolineae bacterium | reverse complement strand
GCACGTAGTAAGCTGCGGTGGACAGGCCGATGAAGCAGCCCTCGGCGATCTCGCGGATACTCGGCGACAGTTGGTCATGAGTCTCGATGTAGTGACGAATGAAGTCATAGACTGTGTCAGCGGTCGTCCTGTCACGCGGCATAGTATCTCCTCCGGGTATTACAGCTTTCAAACGTGACAGACAACATTGTACGATGATAGAACGCACGTTCTAGATATAGTTTCGATATAAACCTGTTAGTGATTTACACCTTACAAACCTCGGCAAAATTGCGGCGCAGCTGTGAACACCGATTATTGAAGCCAAAATGCAGTCATAGGATCTCGCGAGGAGTGTGGAAAAGTGCGGTGTAGAACGTTGAACGGAATAGTAGGGAGTGCTGACATTGCGAGCTATATTTGAGCGGCGCAATCAATGCAATTTACCGAGCACTTAGGCCCTGTTGAGAGCAACCGTAACTGAAGCAAAGATATTCGCAGGGAATGAATACCCGACTTCGAACAGCAAATTGTGAGTGCTTCTGCACCCAGAAACAGTTCACCGAAGGCATCGCCACCAGCGGCCTGAAGGGCTGACGAATCGGCGCCACCTTCCATGCCATTGGCGATGTGCTGGCAAACGATGTTTTCCAGCGCTTTACTCTTGCCGCGGCCAGATCTGCCAATAACATGCATGTGCGCCCTGAGAACTGGATAGGGCACGCGAAACAAAGGCGAAAAGAAGGCTTTACCGACTTTGCCCAGGGTGAGGTACTGACAACGAGGACGCCCAAACGGCAGGGACAGCATCACCCCTCAGCCTAGCAAAGCAATGCAAGGGGTGCAATCACCGTTTATGTGAAACTATGAGGTTACCCAGAGTGTTGGGTTGGGTAAGATGTGACAAACACCCGACAGTTTCCGACGCCGTGGGTGTTTGTCTTTTTATGCCAGGTATCACGGATACCCGACGAGCTTACTAACCTCCTTGATGCGCCTCCATGTACGCGCGCAAGACTGCATTCATGCGGGTCTGATAGCCCTTACCAGTGCGTTTGAAATATTGGATGATATCTTTATCCAGACGCAAGCTAATTGCCTCTTTGGACTTTGGCAAGATCAACTCGGCTTGCGTCCACTCAGGATGCTGCTCGCCGCTTAAGCTGCGTGTCTCTGAGTGATCAGTCTGTTGCTCTGATTGCCACTTCACACTCACCTTGCGTCCTCCATCCCCAGATTCTCAGTCTGTATATACAATCGTAGCGTGAGAATCAAAAAGTGCAACTGATCCGGTGTTTCAGAATCCTAACCGCCGCTTGCTCTGAAATTGGCTCTTTTAATGGCTCGAATCCGCTCACGAGGTTATTTGGCATAAGTAGGATACGCCAACTATCTCTTCCGATCTTTCTGGGGATTTTTGCACCGATCTTGACATCAGTCGAAACGTAGGAAGTGGAGCTGTCTCTGCACCTTTGGCCCGCTTATTTAGCGAGAGACCTTATGAAATGATGTAAAATAGACCTTTCTCCCGCAAGATGGTTTTCTTGAACTGAGTTATTGTGTTCTCATAATCTTCATGTAGCGAAAGTTTCGTGACTGAGGAATGTAAATTCAAGGCTTCAACGTTGATCTGTTCAAATTGATTGCGAATTGCTTCTATCTTCTCGACGAGCAATTTCATATGCTCTATGTCCCACCACCCTGTGTAAAAAGCGTTCTCTGGTTGAACCCACCACCAATAGTAAGCAGAATCATGCCAATGTGGATCGGATATAGAAGAACGCTCTTGTGGGTTTGTCACTAGATCGGGCTTCATCAGTGCTGCTGTAGACAGACCGATGCTTAACAACTTTATATCTGCTTCACTCCAACCTAAAGAAGCACCTATTTTGGCAATATTACCTAATCCAAGCGGAGGAATCAGGGAATGCTCCAAAAATTGACTGAGGATGATCAAAAACGACAATCCCGCATTTCGACTAATTGGAAAATTCTCCATATTATCTGGGAACCCTTTTAATGTAGTCCCCAAGTCTTCTAAAATCCAGGTTTCTGGAGCTATATGACGAGCAATTTTCCGTGCCTTCTCAAATACGGCACTATAATCTCCTTGATCAGCCATCTCTATTAATGGCTGGGCTTCTGCACGAAAGCCTATATAGTCAAAAATAAACATAGTGTGATTCATGTCTGTTCTCCTTAGCTGGACTTTGTACATTAGGCAGCATAACACAACAAGTCGTTGAAGCGTTGAAGTAAGGGGCGGGGGACTATTACCATGTCGGGTTCATCAGCCGACAGGTGGAAAGTCCAGCTTAGGAATACTCCTGACCAACTAGCAATTTCCAGAAGGTCAGGAGCAACCATGGTCTCAAGAGAGAGCATATTACATTATTGGCATTGGTAGCCCAAAAGCACCTCCAAAAGCCGACTTTAAGGTGCTAGACCACTGTGGACTGCCATTGTCCCGATACGTTTGATTGGGGTGTGTTACAGAAGCATGTGGCTCAGGATACACACCACCACGTCCATCTGGTTGACCTCCATTCTCGTCTACAGTGAATCCTAAAGCCTCACTCTCCAAAATCAACTTTCTTGTAGTTCGATAAAGGTCTCCTACTGTAGCTGGGCGACCAAACATTAGCGATAAGCATGTAGGAGGATTATTGCTACATTTGTATGCCATTGCAACCGATATACCATCTGGATCGTTTCCACTTGGTCCATTCTTGAAACTACCATCTCTGTTTGAGAATTGGTAAATTCGATCCGGCTCAGGTGTTGCAGTAGGTGTTGGCTGTGGCGCCGGCGTACTGGGTGTCGACGATGTCGTTTCAACGGCTGCTGAAGTCGCCACCGGACAGAATTGGGCATTAAGTTGCGCGGCTGGGTCGTTTTGTGATGTTAGATCCGACCCAAACAGTGAGAGTCCAAGACGATTCTGCCAAAATGCCAGTTGATTTGGCATGAGCGGGTAACTAGTAACGGGGCCGGTCGCTTGCCCAGCTGCTGCGGCTGGTATTTGGCCGCCCACCGGCGACATAACATAGCCGCGAGCAGTTACTAGTGCAGGATTGCTAGTCCCGCCACTACCCACCGTGTATAGATTCCCTCCGCTAAACATCAAACGAACACTATATTCAGAAGGAATTGGCCCGATAAGAGTGCCTCCGCCGCCACCAGGTTCCACTGTATAGGGATCTACTTGCATGCCCGATGGATCGATGAGGTTGGGCACATTCCCTTCAACCCACGAGTATCCGTTCAAGCTCATCGGGCGTTGCGCCATGCCTTCGAACGGATCGAGCGCGGTGAAGATGCCCAGCGCCGGGTTGTAATCGCGGGCGCGCAGGTGCACCAGGCCGGTCTCATTTGTTGGTTCGCCTGTGAAGCCGTACATCGTCTGCGACGTGCCGACCTCGTCGTAGGGTGTGCCATAGTCCGCAAAGCTGACGCTCCACTGCACGACGCCCGTGTTGTCCGCCACGCCGCGCACACTGCCCAGGCCATCCTGCACCATCCATTCCCAGTTATCCGCGGTGTCGCGCTGTGCGTGAATGCCGCGCGGGCCATGGACGTAGCGGTCGGTGTTCGCGCCGGTCGCCGCCGCCAGGACGACGGACAAGCCGGGTTGCAGGTCGAGCAGATATTGCGTGACCGTGCTGCTGATCGTCTGTGAGACGCGGTTGTTCAGCCCGTCGTAGGCGTAGCTCGCCCCGCCCATGGACAGCAGCCGGTTGGCGCGATCCCAGGCGTAGGTGTTGGTGCCGTCGCTGGTCAGGTTACCGTTGTCGTCGTAGGTCAGCGTCGCGCCGCCTGCGGTGGTCATCTGGTTGGCGGCGTTGAAGGTGTAGTTCGTCGTCGTCGGAGTGCCCGCCACCGTCTCGATCTGCTGCACGCGGTTGCCCGCCAGGTCGTAGCTGTACTGGTAGCGCCGCAGCAGGTCGGCGTCCGCTGCCCCGGCGTTGATGCCGGGCGCATAGCGCGCCTCCGTCAGCCGCGCCAGGTGGTCGTAGTGATAGCGGATGGTGTGCAGCGCATAAGTCTTATCCGCCACGACCAACTGTTTGAAGCGCAGCTTATAGCCCGACGACTCAGCATGCCGTTCCGCGCGATTGCGGATCTCCAGTACATGTGGCCCTTCGTGCGCCAGCTTGCGGCTGTCCACCCCCATCGTGATCAGGATGTCGCGCTGCCCCTCGCTGGCCGCCTTCGTCGAGCGCGGCACCGACGAACAGGCGAATTAGGCCGTTCAAAACAGCCCAGTGTGGCCGGTCTCAACTCGTTTTCCTGACAACCCCAGACATGTGGTTCGAAGAGCCAATGAGCGGCGGGACATTTAGCATCTCTTACCCCTGATAAATGGCCCGTTTTTCGCTGCGGCGCGTGCATTTGATCCCTGATAAGCAATAAAATTCCCCGATATTTCTCTCCCGTAATTCGCTTTACCAACCCATTGAGCGGTTGTTATAACGCTTGAAAGATTAGGAAAGGCCATTCCGCTTATGAGCATCAGCCACCTTGCTCGTTCGATTGGGGAATCGGCAACTCTCAAGCTCAATGAACAGGCCAAGCTGCTGGCAGATCAGGGGCAGCCGGTTATTCACCTGGGCGGCGGGGAACCCAAAAACAAAGTGCCGATCACCGCGATCCTCAGTTCTGCCGCCAAGCTGAATTCTGGACAGGTCAAGTACGTACCGACTGATGGGACTCCCTCCCTGAAAAAGGCCATCATCCGCTATACGGAAGAGAATTACGGCTGGATGGTCGCGCCGGAGAACGTCATCGTCTCGTCGGGGGCCAAGCAGGCGCTCTACAACGTCCTCGTCTCGATCATCGACCCGCAGGACGAGGTCATCGTTCTCGCACCCTATTGGGTCAGCTATCCCGAAATGGTCAAGCTGGTCTATGGGCGCCCGGTCATCGTCAAGGCCGAGGATGGCAGCTTCCAGCCCAAGATCGAAGAGATCGAGCGCGCCATCAGTTCCAACACCAAAGCGATCATCGTCAACAGCCCGAACAACCCGTCCGGCATCGTCTATCCGGAGTCGTTCATCGCCGCCGTCGTCGAGCTGTGCGAGAGCCGGGGCATCTACCTGATTATGGATGACATCTACCAGAAGCTGGTCTTCGATGGCATCCGCACTGCTTCACCCTATCGCTTCACCCAGAACAATATCGAGACGACTCACATCATCGTCGTCAACGGCGTGTCCAAACTCTATGGCATGACCGGCTTCCGCATCGGCTGGACGGTCGCCAACCGCCAACTCGTACGCACCATGAACACGATCCAGTCGCAGACGACCTCGTGCGCGGCTGCCGTATCGATGGCTGCTGCCGAAGGCGCGCTCACCGGCGTGCAGAGCACGGTCGAAAATCTGCGCCTGCTCATCCAGAACAACCGCGACGTGGCGATGACGGACTTCCGTACTTTCCCCGGCGTCAAAATCGCCAAGCCGTGCGGGACGTTCTACTGCCTGCCCGACTTCAGCGCCTACAGCAAAAGCTCGGAAGAACTCGCGGCGCTGCTCCTGAAAAAAGCCCTGGTCGTCACGGTGCCGGGCAAGGAATTCGGCGCGGAAGGTCATCTGCGCCTGAGCTACTGTGGCGCCGCCAAGGAAGTCAGCGAAGGTATCAAACGCATTCGCTGGGCGCTCGATCCTGAAGCTCCGAACGAGATTTACATTGGCGACCGCCGCGTAGTGAGGGACTGGCTATGAGCAACAACCTGCTTAACATCAAAACGCCTGCGCAGGATCAAGCCCAGGATCTGAAGAGCGATTTTGGGCTGGTGAATCAGGGCCTGACCAACCTGAACACCGCCTACTGGAATCTCCCTCCCGAAGCACTGTATGAAGAAATCAGCTTCCGGCGCGAGGGGCAAATCGGCAAGCTGGGGCCGATGATCGTCAACACCGGCCGGTACACCTCGCGCGCGGCTGCCGATAAGTTCATCGTCCGCGAAGCCACGTCTGAAGATCGTGTCTGGTGGGGTGAATACAACCGGCCCTTGAGCGCGGAGAAGTTCGAAGAGCTGTACAGCCGCATGCAGGGCTTCGTCCAGGGCAAAGATCTGTTCATCCAGGACTGTTTCGCAGGCGCGCACCCGGATTATCGCCTGCCCGTGCGCATCGTCAGCGAGTACGCCTGGCACAGCCTGTTCGCGCGCAACATGTTCATCACGCCGGAAAGCCGTGAGGCCTACCGCCAGCACGTCCCCGATTTCACGGTCATCTGCGTGCCCTCGTTCAAAGCCTTCGAACCCATCGACGGGACGCGCACCGAAACGTTCATCGTCCTCAACCTCGATCAGCGTCTGTGCCTGATCGGCGGCACGGCCTACGCGGGTGAGATCAAGAAGTCGGTCTTCACCATGCTCAACTATCTGCTGCCGCTGGAAGGCGTCATGAGCATGCACTGCTCGGCCAACATCGGCTCTGACGGCGACACGGCGCTCTTCTTCGGTCTCTCCGGTACCGGCAAGACGACCCTTTCGGCGGACCCGACCCGCGGGCTGATCGGCGATGACGAGCATGGCTGGAGTGACGAGGGTGTCTTCAACTTCGAGAACGGCTGCTACGCCAAGGTGATCAACCTGTCGCCGAGCGCGGAACCGCACATCTATGCTGCCACGCGCCGCTTCGGCACCGTGCTCGAAAACGTCGTTTATGACCCGATCACACGCAACATCGACCTGGACGACAACCGCAACACAGAGAACACGCGCGCCTCGTATCCGCTCGATTACATCGAGAACGCGGTCACGAGCAAACTCGGCGGCCATCCGCAGAACGTCGTTTTCCTGACCTGCGACGCGCAGGGCGTCATGCCGCCGATCGCGCGTTTGACGCCGAATCAGGCGCTCTACCACTTCATTTCCGGCTACACGTCGAAGATCGCCGGGACAGAAGCGGGCGTCGGCGTTAACCCGGAGATCACGTTCAGCACCTGTTTTGGCGCACCGTTCATGGTGCATCATCCGTGGGTCTACGCCGATCTGCTCCAGGGCAAGATACTGCGCTATGGCTCGACCTGCTGGCTGATCAACACCGGCTGGGTCGGCGGCGCGTTCGGCATCGGCCAGCGCATCAGCATCAAGTACACGCGGGCACTGCTCAGCGCAGCGCTGTCCGGCGCGCTCGACGACGTCGAATATTACACCGACCCGGTCTTCGGCTTCGAAGTGCCGAAGAGCTGCCCAGGCATCCCGGAGAGCGTGCTCTTCCCGGCGAGCGCCTGGCAAAGCGAGGACGAGTACTGGAATGAATATCGCCAGCTCGCCTCCCGCTTCGTCGCCAATTTCCGCCGCTACGCACCGGACTGTCCGCCAGAGATCGAAATAGCTGGCCCGGTCACAGCCGGCACGACGCAACTCGATCCACAGTACTGATTTCCATCGAAGACTGTCCGTTTATGGTGGTCTTCGTTGATACGGGTTCAGGGTAGACATCTGCCCTGAACCCAGCATCTCCACTTCGCCAATCCCACATCGAATCGCCCCCTACAGATCCGCATCCCCCCATGCGCCAAGCTGTTAACAATCAGCCAAAAAACGAACGGATGACCTTAAACATCCAATTCTGTGAAAACATGCCAATCTGAGTTACGATGGTTGGCTGAGCATAGCAGACCGCATCCTGACGACTCATTCTGAAAGCGAACACGCAAGATCAAAGTGCAACCCACACGCGCTTTACTACGCATAAGTCCTTTACCGGAAGCTGCTCGTCTCTCCGGTCTGGAAGGCTGACTCGGGTCCCTCCACCGCCACGCGGTGTTTCGTCGACTGGCATCCGGCGCGAGGCTGACCGCCGCGATGCGACGCAGATGGTACGTGTTTTGAGGCACAAGAAGGAGTATTCCCCCGATGCGCAAAGTAGTTCTCATGTTTGGTCTGCTGCTTGTGACCGTGCTGTTCACGAGCGTCGCGTTTGCCCAGGACGACCTGTCCACGGTCGATCCGTCGGGGCAGACGATTGTCTACTGGCATCAATTCACTTCGGCGCAGGCAGAAACGATGACGGCCCTGGTCGATCGCTTCAACAGCACCAACGAGTACGGCATCACCGTCGAAGCGCTGCCACAGGGTAACTACAACGACATCCGCGAATTGATGAATGCCAGCATTATTTCCGGCGAACTGCCGAATCTGGTCGCGGGCTACGGCAACGATGCCGCCAGCTACGCGCTCGACGGCGCAGCGCTCGACCTGATGCCCTACGTGAATGACCCGACCTGGGGTCTGACCGAGGAGCAGCAGGCAGATCTGGTTCCGGGCTTTCTGGATGCAAACAAGACGCCCGCCGGTGAATTGCTGGTGTGGCCGCACCAGTTCTCAGCGCAGGTGATGATCAGCAATCTGGGGCTGCTCAGCGCGCTCGGTTACGATGCACCGCCGACCTCGATCGACGAATTCCGCGAGATCGTGTGCGCGTCTGCGGAATACACGGGTCCAAACGGCGAAGACGTCCAGGGCTTCCCGATCACGACGGACGCCTCGGCCTTCGAGTCATGGGTCGCCAGCTTCGGCGGCCGGATCTTCGACGGCACGCAGTATCAGTTCACCAGCGAGCCGGTCATCCAGGTGCTGACGCTCTACAAAGAACTCTATGACTCCGGCTGCGCCTACATCCCCGCGGAACGCTTCTCCGAGCAGACCGATCTGGCGCTGGGGCTGACGCCGTTCAATGTCAGCAGCACCGCGGGTTTCACCTTCATCTATCAGGCCTTCGTCGATGCTGGTAGCACAGATCCGCAGATCGGCGTGAGCACGTTCCCGCATACGGAAGGCAACGAGATCATCCAGGTGTTCGTGCCGAGCATTGCCATGGTGCCTTCGACCCCGGAACAGCAGCTTGCAAGCTGGATCTTCCTCAAGTTCCTGACCGAACCGGAAAGCGGCGCACAATGGAGCGGCGGCACGGGTTACTTCAACCCCAGCGTTTCGGCTGGTGAGATGCTGACGGCCGATACCTTCGCCAACGCCACCATCTTCCCCTACTTTGAAACTGCCAACAGCATCCTGAACAACCCGGACATCACCGTCTACAACGGCCCGCAGGTCGTTTCGTACGGCACGGTGCGTGGGCTCGTCTCTGAGGCCATCGCTGCCGTCACGTCGAACGGTCAGGATGTGATGGAAGTGGCCGAGCAGCTGAATGCGGACGCCAACGCTTCTTAGAGTGACGCGCTCAGGCTGAAGCAAATTGCAGAACGAAGGGCGTGGCGCAAGCTGCGCCCTTTTTGTTTTGGAGAGCTGCCGGGCGTTCGGAAAGGGCATGCATGAATGTCACCCTGGGTAGTCGTGAAATAGAGGGTTATAATTCATAGCATTCAATAAGCGGATAGATCACAAGAAATCACATGTCGCTACGCAAAATTGTCTCCTTGGAAGACCCGATCCTGCGCCGCAAGGCGAACCGGGTGACGGATTTCAGCAACAATCTGCAAAAGCTGGTCGACGACATGGTCGAGACGCTCATCGACGCCCCCGGCGTCGGGTTGGCCGCCCCGCAGGTCGCCGTCAGCCAGCGCTTGCTGATCGTGCGGCTGCCGGATGACGAGGAAAGCGTCAAGGAATACGGTAAGGACGCCGGTGTCCTCTACGTCCTGGCAAACCCCGAGATCGTGAAGGCCAGCAAGGACATGGTCGAAGGCGTGGAAGCATGCCTGTCGATTCCGGGCTTCTTTGGCAAAGTCGACCGCCACGAGAGCGTCGTCATCAAGGCGCAGGATCGCTACGGTAAGCCGACGCGAGTCAAAGCCAGCGGCTGGCTGGCGCGCGTCTTCCAACACGAGATCGATCATCTCAACGGGCAGCTTTACATCGACATCGCGAGCGAGGTCTGGGAAGCGCGTCCGGATGACGAAGAGGACGCCGAAGAGCATCCCATCGCGGAATAGAACTAGAGTCAGTCGGTCAACGACTCGTCAACCACAAACATGAGCTTCGCCCTGTGCCGGTGCGCCGCCAGGGCGGTCTTGCGCAGCGCGTCGAGTTCATCCAGCGCCTGCGCCGCCCGCTCATCCCCCAGCCGATAATTCAGATAACCGGCAAATTCGCCCGCCAGCGCGCTCTGCAAGCGCTCCGCCGCGATGACGAAATCCGCCGCAGGATAGAAACGGCCATGCTGCGCGAGCGGCGTCAACGGCAGCTTCGCATTGCGCCACAACGGGCTGATCAGATTGGGTTTGCTGGCGAGTTCGGCCAACACAGAGAAATCCGGCGCTGCATCACCGGCTGTGGTTGCGATTGCATTCGGCGGATAGGCCAACAGTTCGCCGCGATAACCCGTGTGGGCAGCGCGATCGTAACGCGCCTGATCCGCGGGCGGCAGATGCTCGTAAATGCGCCGCATCAGCATGAGGCTGTAGTCCTGCATCCCCTGCGCGCGCGCCTTGCGATCGGCAATTTCGAGCGGAGGCAGCGGCTCGCCAAAATGGATGTGGATGTGCGGGCGCTGCAGGCTGACGATCTTGCCCCAGACCTGATAGGTGCCGCCGAAACTGATCGGCACGACGGGCACGTGCTGCGTGTAAGAGAGATAAGCCACCCCCGGCTTGACGTCTTCCAGCCGTTTCTCCCAGGTACCGCCTTCGGGAAACAGCGCCAGATTCAACCCGGCTTCGAGCGCGCCGCTCATCAAGCGCAGGCTTTCACGGTCGAGCGTTGCCCGTTTGATGCGGACGATGCCTGCCAGCTCGATCACATGCTCGGCGGGAAACAGCAGCTTGAAGTCGCCCGGCCCGACGAGCTCGGTCGCTTCTGGCAAATGGGCGATGAACAAGACCGCATCGTAAGTCGAAGCATGATTGGCGGCAAAGATGACCGGCCCCCGCGCCGGAATATTGTCTTGTCCTGTGATAACGGTGTGCGTGAGATTGGCTTCGACCCAGCGTGCCAGGCGGCGGCCCAAGGCGCGGAAACGGCGCTGGAGCGGCGTCAGGCGCGCGGACGAGGCGGTGACGGCGCTCATATCACGAGTCTCCGGCGGCAGCTTCGGGAATCCCCAGGACGTAGATCGGCCCCTGCGCGTCGATCAGCAACAGCAGACGACCATCATCCGTCCAGTAGACATCGATCAGATTGGTCGACGTGGACGGCAGCGGCCCGCGCCCCAGCGTATTGCCTTCGATGGCGGTCAAATTCCAGATGCTGGGCGTACTGCCATAGCCCGCCGTCACCAACAGCGTGCTATCGGGCGAGAAGCGCGCAAGCAGCCCGCTGCCCTCCAGCTCCGGTAGCGAGGCGATGAGCGCGCCATCGTCCAGCGACCACAGATGTAAGCCCGCCGAATCGCTGCCGCCGATCAACGCGCGCCCATCCGGTGCAAAGGCCAGGACGCGGGTCGCGCCGTTGGGCGCCAGGGGCAGACGATAGACCTGCTCGCCGTCATCCGTATTCCAGATGATTGCACCATTGCGCACACCAGCCGCGAGCAGGTCGCCACCCGGCCCAAAGGCGAGCAGGCCGATGTCCGACTGGTTGGTGTCCCACTCGTGAATCATCTGGCGAGCGCGCCAGTCCCACAGGCGCACCGTTTGCTGCGCAGCCGTGGCGAGTCGGGTGCCATCGGGCGAGAAGGCCAGCGCGATGATGTTTCCGTCGTGCGCGTCGAAGGTCGCCAACGACGTGCGTTCGAGCGGGTCCCAGACTTTGACGACCCCGTTCGAGCCGCCGAGCGCGAGCCAGCCATTGTCGCGGTCGAAGGCGGCGGTGCCATTATAAGCATCGTGGCCACGGAAGCTATCCGCCAGCGCGCCGGTCTGGGCATCGAAGACGATCCCTTCCCCGGCGGGCGTCATGCCATAGAGTTCAGTCTTGTCCGGTGCATAGAAGAGCTGGGTCGCATCACTGCGCCCGCTGTAGAGCACCGTCTCGCCCGTAAGCAGATCCCAGATCACCAACTGGCTGTTGGTCAGCGCGGCCAGCCGCGTATCATCCGGTGAGAGGGCGACGTCCATGATCGTGCTGACGACATCCGGCTGATCGAGCCGCCCCAGCGGCTGAACCTGCGCCACGGTCTCCAGGCTGATCGGCTGTGCGGAAGTGCGCCAGGGCTGCACATCAGCCGGTGTCGGCGTGCTGTGCTGCTCATCGACAATCTGCGGCGCCGTCGGCACACAGGCAGCGGCCACCAGCCCGATAACGAGCGCAAATACCCAGGAGCGAACGGAACGGCGCAGATGTCGGCTCACGCTGCGGCGAACATGTGCGCTCATGCGTCTCCTGCGGCTTGCAGCGCCAGATTCCCCATCACAATGCCGGATTCGCCTACCTGCTGCAGCCCGCATTCGCCTTCGAACAGCTCGACCGTGCCGTTCTGATTGAGATCGACCCCTTCGATCAATTCGGCGGCGATCTCGGTCGAGCGGTTGCGCTGCGCTTCGACGGATTCGATGTCGGGCGATGCCAACAACTCGCGTTCGAGCGCGATCACTTCATTCATGCGATTGCGCGCGTTGACGAGACACACGCGAACGTATTCGATCTGCGTCTGCACGCTGATGTCGGCATCGGGATCGGTGCCTGCCATCTCCAGGCGCTGATCGATCTGATCGAGGAAGAAGGTGACGCCGACGCCCCGGCCAGGATTGACCCCGCGTCCATCACGATCCAGATCGTCTCGCGTGCCAAGCAGAATGTTGATCGTATGCTCGGCGTGTTGGCGCAAGCCGCCCAGGTTGGTCGCGCTCGCCGCCAGACTGCTGTGCTGTTCCGCGATCTGCGCCTCACCGATCGCACCGTCGAGCAAGCTCCCACCGTCGATACCGTCATCGGACGCCCAGAGGATGTTCCGCAGCGCCGTCGTCACCGCGACCGGCACCATGCCGCTGTAAAGGGCATCGCCTGATGGCGCATCGCCAGCCTCGCGCTCAGCAGTCAGCAGAATGCGATTGTAGACGGCGGGCAGCGGCATATGATCCGGCTCAGTGAAGGTCAGCACGCCCGAGCCCAGCGCATTCAGATCGAGCGTGCCCAGGCGCATGATGCTTTGATCGTCCGTGTTTTCGAGCCAGGCCGTGTAGGAAGTCCCGGCACGCAGCGGATCGAGATCGTCGACGGACAGATTGAGCGTATCGCCCAGCACGGACGACGTGGTGAAGCTGGCAAGGCCGAAGCGTGGCGCGGCAGGCACGGCGGTCGGCACGACCGCGGCCACCGTCGCGACGGTGGTTGGCGCTGTCGTCGGTTCGACGGCCACATTGCGCTGGCTGGCCGTAATCAACGCGACCAGGGCGAGGACGAGTGCCAACGCAGCCGCGGCCACCATCACGACGGTGGTGGTCGTCTGGTTGATGCTGAGGCGCTTGACCGCCGGTTCAGTGGCGGTCGCGTTTGCGGCTTTGCGCCGCGATTCGGTCGACGGTTTATCCAGCGTGGGGGATGTCTCGTCCTTGATGGTGATCGTGTCCACACCCAACCCGCTGATGGCCTGCGTGAAGGCTTCGGAAAACGCGGTCGCCGTCTGGTAACGTTCATCCGGATCTTTCGCCAGCGCGCGCTGCAGCACGATGTCGAGCGCCGCGGGTACCTCCTGGTTGAAGTCGCGGATGTAGGGCGGCGGCTCCATGAGGTGTTTGAGCAGAAGCTGCACCGGCGTCTCCGCCTTGAACGGCTGCTGGCCGGTGATCATCTCGTAGACGACGACGCCCATCGCATAGATGTCGTTGCGCCCATCGATCTCCAGGCCGTTGGCCTGCTCCGGTGACATGTAGGCCGGTGTGCCGACGACGCCGGAGGGATTGGTCAGATTGGCCGCCGTGTTGGTGCCTTCGAGCAGCTTGACGATCCCGAAATCCGCCAGCAGCGCGAATCCTTCGTCGCTCAACAGAATGTTGCCCGGCTTGATGTCGCGGTGGATAACGCCCTGGCGGTGCGCGTAATCGAGCGCTGAGGCGATCTCGCGCAGAATGCGGGCGATGGTCGGCAGCGGCATCGGGCCATGCAACACACGATCTGCCAGTGAACCGCCGGAGACGTAGGCCGTGACCAGATAGAGCAGCCCTTTGTCGTCGCCATAATCGAACAGCGGCAAGATATGCGGGTGCTGGAGGCGTGCAATCGTGCGCGCTTCGAGCTTGAAGCGCTCGACGAAACCGGCGTCCATCTCAGGGATGGGCGTCAGCACCTTGATGGCGACGTAGCGATCGATATCCGGTTGGTAGCCTTTGTAGACGGTCGCCATGCCGCCCCGACCCAGCAGTTCCCGGATCTGAATTTTGCCGAGTGATTGGCCGATGAGCGAAGTGGACAAACCGTGTACTCCTCACTGAGCGACGCATAGTCGGCGACGCACAGTTTCATTCTACTCGATCTATGTGAATATGTCCGAATGACGCCTATGCTCTACACGACCGCTAATACATGGCGTCAAGCGCCGCCTCCAACTCTTCGCGCAGGCTGCAATAGCTTTGATAACGACTGTTGTTGATCTTCCCGCTGGCGAGCGCCGCCAGGACGGCGCAGCCCGGCTCGTTCCGATGCGAGCAATCGGCAAAGCGACAGTCGGCCACCAGCGGCGCGATCTCGCGGAAATAAGCATCCAACTCTTCCGGCTCCACATCCCAGATATTCAGCGTTCGAATGCCCGGCGTATCCGCCAGATAGCCGCCAGTTTCGAGCTTGACCAGTTCGCTATCCCGCGTCGTATGCAGCCCTTCGTGGCGAGTCTGGCTCACGCTGCGCACAGAGCGGGCCAGGCCCGGCTGTACTTTGTTGAGCAGGCTGCTCTTGCCGACGCCTGACGGCCCGGTAAAGACCGAAATCCGATCTTTGAGCAATTCTCGCAGCGCGTCGATGCCTTCATTGCGCAGGGCGCTTGTATGGAGTACTTCGTAGCCGAGTTCCCGGTAGAGATCGAAGCGAGCGACCGTCGGCGCGGCATCCTCAAGATCGACCTTGTTGACGACAATGATGAGGTTATCGATGCCGGATTTCTCGCCGATCACGAGGAAGCGATCGAGCATGCGCAGGCTGGGCGTGGGTTGCGCCGCCGCAAAAACAAAAAGTGCCTGATCGGCATTCGCAATAATGATCTGTTCGCGTTCCGCCGCGCCGGCCCCTCGATTCCCCTCGGTGCGCTGGGCACGAGAGAGCACGCTGGTACGCGGCTCGACTGATTCAATAGTTCCCGTCGTAGCGTCAACGGCCGTGATCTGTACGCGATCCCCAATGGCGGCAATGTCTGTTGATTGTGCCTCTTCCAGCAAGCGTCCGCGCAGTCGGCACGTATAAACATGGCCGTTGGAGGTTTCTACCCAGAAGAATCCGCTCTGTTCCTGTACGACCAACCCCGCTAACGTGTTTGTCAATCGCTCGTCTCCTTCCCAGATCTTGACTGTACGTAGTATTGTACTTAGGAATGCCAAGAATAGTGAAACTTTTCAAAATATGTAAACTTATCCGAAAAAAGACGTGAAATTACTAGCTCAACCCAATTCTTTGTCAATTTTTAATCATCTAACTCAAGATTTGGCAGTAGATTAAGTAATATTAGTGCAGACTCAACGGGGAATATCGGTATGTTCGCTATGAAAACGGCGGAGAGCGCTTCAGAACTAGCGCAATCAAGTAAGCTCCCACATCTCTTCATCGTCGATGACGATCCGATGAATCGACTCCTGCTCCGTCGTATGTTCGAGCCGGACTATCGCATCACGACCGCCCAGAGCGGCATTGAAGCGCTGACCTTGCTCCAACAGCATGCTTTCGACATCGTGCTGCTGGATATCATGATGCCCGATATGAGCGGGCTGGAAGTGCTGCAGAATATTCGTGAGAGCTATGCTCACACCGACCTCCCCGTGATCCTCGTTTCTGCACTCCATGAGAGCGAAGACATCGTGCGCGGCTTCAAAATCGGCGCGAACGATTACCTCGCCAAACCGCTCAACGTCGAAGTGGCGCGGGCGCGTGTCGCCATGCAGCTAACGCTCAAGCAGCTCTCGGACGAGAAGAAGCAGACCATCGGCGAGCTGAAATCGCTGCAAACGATGCGTGAGATGTTCTTCCGCACCGTCTCGCACGACCTGAAGGGCCCGATCTCGAACATTCGCATGGCGCAGTACATCCTGACCGATATGTTCTCGCACGACCCCGACGTGCGCTTGATCCTGGAAAACGTCGACCTGTCCCTCAACGGTATGCAAGAAATGATCCAGTTGTTCCTGGATGCGGCGATGCTGCAGTCCGGCAGCCTGGAGTTGAACGTCAACAGCGTGCGCATTTCCGATGTCATCAAACGCGCGGTCGAGCAATACCAGCTTTCCGCGCGCGGGCGCAACATCCAGCTTCACGTCTTCCCGACCGAGCACTGCGCGATGGCGGATCAGCGACTGCTGGCCCAGATCATCGGCAATCTGGTCGGCAATGCGCTCAAGTTCAGCCCGCACAACAGCACGATCATGATCTGGGCGGAAGGCGACCCGCACTGGGTGCGCATCAACGTCGCCGATCAAGGCCCCGGCATTCCTTACGAGGAGCGCAAGAATCTGTTCCAGATGTTCGGTAAGCTGAGCGTGCGCCCCGTTGGCGCGGAGAGCAGCACCGGGCTGGGCCTGTGGATCGTCAAGACGCTGGTCGAAATGCAAGGCGGCAAAGTGGGCGTCGATTGCCCGCCGGATGGTGGTTCGATCTTCTGGTTCGAGCTGCCGGGCTGCGTGCCTCTGTCTCTGGATGCGTCACCGACAATTGAATCTTGAGCTATCGCCGGTACAATCAGCGACGTTTACCCGCTGCCGCGCGCTCGTACGCCGGCTCATGTTGTTTGCATTATGGCTATCGACTACATCGTTGACTATGCGTGCGCACCGAAGCAGGCTCTGGGTTCGGCTGGAATCCTGGAGCGCCTGAAGGGCCGTGCTCGCGCTGAAACCATCATCCGCCTGTTTCGCGAAAACGGTGACGAACGTCCCCCCAGCCAGATGGGGTTCGAATTCGAGCGCACCGCGGCGAGCGGCGAAAACGAAACACAGGTGATCGTCGTCCAGGATCTGCTCGATCAGGCTGCCGAGCTGACGGCCTACGAAGCTGCCTGTGTCGGCTGCCCCGCCAACATCTTCGCAAGACCATTCGGCTGCATCGATTCGATCCAGTACCCGCTGACCGAGCAGAGCGAACGCTGGATGCTGAACCGTTTGCCGGATATTGACCAGCCGCTGCTGTGGCTGCTGCTGCGCCAGGGTGTGCAGGAGATGGGTTATGACGGGCAGGCCGTCAAGCCGCTGCGCACGAATGGTGTCTACTTCGAATCACCGTTCGTATTCGACCGCAACATGCAGGATTTCACCTTCGACAGCAATCAGATGTTCGAGATGACGTTTTTGCTGGGACACATCCAGCCGTCTCACGCGGGCATTCTGCTCCAGTTTTACGGCGCTGTGCCACGCGCGCCGGAAGCGAACGACATCCTCAAGATCATGAACCAGACGATGACGGCGGAAGAGATCACGACGCAGTATCCGTTCACGATGACGGACGACGATAGTGACGATCACACGATCGTCGAGCTGAAGCGTTTCTTGAGAGCCGTTCACCGCGCCTGGCAGCTTGGCGTGCCGGTCATCATCGACGCCTAACGAAAACGAGGCAGAAATCTGCCCCGCCTTCGCTTCATGTTCAGTTTTCCTGCGCGTCGCTCAATGTGAGGCGCTGCCGCGCGGGCTGAAATTCACCGGGCGCGCGTTGCCGACGCCATCCACAGCCACCGCACAATCGAGCGGACACGTTTCGGCGTTCTCGAACGGACGCTCGCAGATCTCATTGCCACAGACCGCATCGATCACGCAGTCGGAGGGGCAGGTCTCGGTACTCTCGTTTTCCTCGCAAATCTCGTTGTGATTGCAGAAGGGATCCTCCGTGACCTCCGGCGTGACTTCGGGCGTCACCTCTGGGGTGATTTCTGGGGTCACTTCGGGCGTGATCTCCGGTGTGACTTCCGGAGTAATCTCCGGAGTGATTTCCAGGGTTACTTCAGGCGTAATGACGGGTGTCACCTCGGGCGTGATCTCCGGTGTGATTTCAGGCGTCACTTCCGGGGTGATCTCTGGCGTGACTTCCGGCCTCGGCTGCGCGGGCGTCGCACCCGGCGGCACATCCGTCGGGAAGGCGCGCTGGCTCACGTTAGTGCCGACCGTGCAGATGGCAATGCCATTGACGAGCGCCTGGACTTCCCAGGTGTACATCCCCAACAGCGGCACGGAACTCAGATCGCCGGCGACGTGGGTCTGGCCAGCCGGTGCGTTGTAACTGGCAACCAGGGCGCCATCGCGATAGACGTTGACGCGGTAGCCCGTCACCAGCGGACTCGACACCCCATCCCAATAGAAGGTGACGGCGCCAGAGGGCAGCCCGCCCAGCGGTGATGTTGGCCGCAGCCCAGCGCAATCGACCTGAATCACCTCCGGCGTATTCTGCGCGGGAGCCGTTGGGACGCCCGGCACAGCCGTCGGAATCGGGATCGGCGTCGGCGTTGGTTCCAGATTGGCGATCAGCTCGCTCGGCACGTCGATGGGATAGTTGAGGATGTTTTCCGGCACGCCTTCGAGCGGCTCAAACATCAACCACTCTTCCAGCGTCATCGGGCGCGGCGCAGACCAGACACCGGTGACATTCCCAGCGGCATCCAGCATCACTTCGGCGATGAACCCGGCTGGAATATAGGTGCCATCATCGAGATAGACCCCGCCATCGATGACGGCCAGCACCATCGCCGGGCCATTCGGCGTTTGTGTCGTCCACAGCGCAATCGTCGAGCCGATGGACAGATTTGCGCCGTTGACGTTCATGCTGATGGTCATCTGCTGCGGGCCCTGGACGACCGCCAGAGACGGCGGCGCATCGGAGCACGAGATCCCCATCAGATTGGTGCGCAGGCGGATGGCCTGCATCGGCGTATACGGGACACGATCGGCTGGCAGCAGCGTGGCAATCTCATCGTCATTGTCGACCGCGGTCAGCGGAATCCACCCGGCCAGATCGTCAAAGACAACGCGTGCCCAGTCGCCATCCGTGCTGAGTTGGTCTGCCTCAAGTTCCGTACCGGCGGGCACGTTGGCAGACGCATTCGACGTCAAAGTCGGGCGCGTGCGCATGACCGCATCGTCGGAGGTCGTCAGCGTGACCACAGGTGCCGATACGACCCCAAGATCGGGATCAACAGCATTCTCAATATCGACATCGCCAAACAGCAGGAACTTGACCGATTCTCCCGGCAGTGCATCGGGGAGATTGGCCTGGACATTGAGGACGGCGATGCCCCACTCGTCGCTATCGACGCTCAAGGGTGCCGTGCTCAGCGTTTGAATATCGAAGATCTGCGCTAAGTCCGCCGGTTGGCTGAAGAAGTCCACCGGTTTCTCGTCGGTGAAGCTGGCCAGAACGTGATTGAAGCCATAGCAGGCAGCGTTGCGTCCCAGCCCGCCGCAGTTGTTGCCAATCGCGGCCAGCGCTTCCTGAACCAGAGCTGTACACGTCTCGCCGCCCTGGGCCTGGCTGACGTTCGTCCGTGCGCCAGCGACCCCGAATAAGAGCAAGACTAGAATGCCTATCCACCAACGACGCATTCGATTCCCCTCACCAGAAACTCGTTCTGTGCGGATAACGTTTCCCAAAGTGTTTCCTAACGGCCTTTCATCATCACAAAACCAGTCAATAACTTATGTGCAAAGACGCGCTTTTTCTACAGAAAACGAGTCATCCCGATTCGCTCACCAGTGTAAGCGCCCCGGGATGACTCGCTTTAAAATGCGAACGCGACCGGTTCAGGAACCGGCAGACGGTGTGGCGTTCAGTTGAACCGCGGTACCAGTCGCAGCCATGTCGGCATAGTTGGTGTCAATGACGGCATTGCCGAGGAAGCGCACGACCTCGACCCAGGTACGACCGGGCTTCATCATGATCGACTGGTTGTTGCCGTAGATGATCTGGATAGCGGTGCCTTCTTTGCTGTAGCAGCGATCGACCACCGCGCCAACGACCGGGGTCGGCGTTTCAGCCAGATTGGCGTCGCAGGCCCGGCGCCAGAAGCCCTGATAATACTGGCCATCGCGGAACAGGTAAGCGCGCCCCTGATCCCAGAGGTTGATCTGCTGCGAGGCACTGCGGCTTTCCGGCTCAAACAGATCCGGGCGCTCTTCGTGTTCGACTTCGAGCACGACCAGGTTATCCGTCCACAGCTGCGTGTTATCGAGCGCGTCCATGTGCGGCACGTCGTCGGTATAGCGCAGATAGTGGCCCGTCGCCGGATCGTACTGCCAGCGCGCACTAACGTGCCCGTACCAATCGATGTAGATGTCGTTGGCGGGCGTGCCGCCGGGGTCAAGAGTTTCGTTGAAGGCGAACCCACGCGCGCGATAGCCGGTGTTGACGCCGCGGCGCGTGGCGCGATCCCAGGCAACGTTCAAATCGACGTACAACGTATGCTCGAAGGCCACACCATCGCGCGGGAAGCGGCAGAAGCCCGCCTCTTCGCAGTTGTCGCCAACGCTCGGCGAAATGATCTGCAAACCCCAGGGTGCACGCATGAACATCTGCTGGACAGGCTCGCTCGCTCCCGAATAGAGGAACAGCGCCTGATACATCGGCACCAGTTCGAGATCCATCAGGCGGCCGCTGCGCACCGGCCCCACGTGATCGGGCGAATTGCTGCGGAAGATGGCTGCCAAGCGCGTGACACCGCCTTCGACCTCGTACTCCCAGACGACGTCCGCCTGGTTGACTCCGCTCTGCGGGCGCACCTCAGGCGGGAAGTTCGAAATTTTCACCAGCAAGTTGCGGCGCGCTTCGGCGTCCGCATTGGGGAATGGCAGCCCGGTGAGCGCGTTGATGCCTTCAGGGAAGACGCTCGGACCCAAGGGTATCGGCGTCGGTGAGGGTGTATCGGTTGCCGTCGGCGTCGCCGTGGGCGTGCTGGTCGTGGTGGCCGTCGGCGTCAGCGTGAGTGTGGCCGTTGGTGGCGGGTTGGTCGGCCCGGATGGTGTGTTGGTGACGAAGGGATCGAGTTGGCTGACAGCGGGTGTATTGGTCGCAAAGACGATGTCGGTATCCTGAGCACTGGCAATGTTCAGCAACAACGACAGCGAACAGAGCAGGATGACGAGTGCGCTGGCCGTCTTACGCATGGGCATTCCTCTATCGAACTGCGAATTCAGTCTGCGCCACCGGGTGTGGGGCGGCGCTAAGTATAGGAGTGATACTAGCGAATGGATAGGGCTTATAACCTGACGAAAGGACTACGCTGAACCTGTCGTCCAAAGCTATGAGGGGCCATTCCGCAGAATCGAAACACGTGAGAGTATCCGCGAGACTGCTCGGCAACTTCTCATTCACGGCCCGTTTTGACCGATTTATAATGGCAGATGCGGACCCGTTCCCCCTGACAATGACAACGATAGTGAGAGTGTGGAGTTCGAATGATGTCTGACCGCCGTATGCTGTTTTCACTTGCCCACCCCGATGACGAGAGCTTTGGCTCCGGCGGTATGATCGCGAAGTACGTAGCGCAGGGTGTGGATACTTACCTGATCTGTGCCACCAATGGCGACGTGGGCACCGTGAAGCCTGAATTCCTGAACGGCTACAGCTCGATTGCCGAACTTCGTCTTGCCGAGTTGGCCTGCGCCTCGGCCAAGCTCGGCTTCAAGAAGGTCTTCACGCTGGGATACATGGATAGCGGCATGATGGGTTCTGCGACGAGCGAGAACTCTGAATGTCTGTGGCAAGCGCCGCAAGACGAGGTTATACGCCGCGTGGTCGAAGTCATCCGCCAGGTGCGCCCCCAGGTGGTGGTGACGTTCAACAAGTACGGCGGTTATGGCCACCCCGATCACATTGCCATCCAGAAGGCGACGACGGCAGCCTTCTCACTGGCGGGCAAGCCGGAATACGTCACCGGCGACCTGGCGCCCTATGCGCCGCAGAAGCTCTACTACACCAGCATCCCGGCGACGATTGTGCGCTATGGCATCGTGATGACTCGCTTGCGCGGCAAAGATCCACGCAAGCTCGGCGTCAACCACGACATCGACCTGCAAATGGTGCTCGACAACGTCGAGCCGACGCACAGCAAGATCGACATCCGCGATTACTACACGATCTGGGACGAGGCGAGCGCCTGCCATGCCAGCCAGCTCGGCGGGCGCAGTACGACCGTGCCGCTGTGGCTGCGCAAAGTGATCGCGCCCTGGCAGGGTCTGACGCGCGTCTATCCACCACCAGCAAACGGTCACATCGACGAGACAGATGTCTTCACCGGCGTGCGCCCGGATAGCGACACCACCGCGACCACATGACCGACACGCAAGCCGCCGATCGGATCGACCGTCTGCTGGACGCGATCGAGCTGGTCAAGGCCAACCGGCGCGACGAGGCGCGTAGTCTGCTGCGCGAGTTGATCGGCGAGAACGGCGACTTTGAAGACGCCTGGCTGTGGATGAGCGTGGTCGTCGATTCGCTCGATCAGAGTGCGGTTTGCCTCGAAAATGTGCTGCGCATCAACCCGGATAATTGGGCGGCTGCCGGGGCACTCTACCGGCTGCGCTCGTCTGATATCGAACAAGCGAAGTCTCGCTCACGCATACGCTTCTGGCGCGACCTGGCGCTGTTCAGCTTCTGGCTGCTGACTTTCATCCTGTTGTTCGCCCTGATGGCAACACTCTTCAGCGGTGCGCAAGTCGCCCTGGAAAGCCTGATTACGGCGACGCCTGCGCTGTGACGCCGATCATGGCCGCAGCAATGGTGTGTAGCGCTGAGCGACGACCGTTTGCCCGGCGGGACTCTGCACCCAGCCGATGAAGGCGCGCATATCCGGTAGATCTTCGCGCGGCTCTGATCGCCCGACGACGTACATGGTCAGGCGCAGCGGATAGGTGCGGTCGTAGACAGTGTCCGCACTCGGTATCACGCCATTGATCGGCAGCGCGCTCACCTGCGGCGATAGATCGCTGAGCGAGCCGTAGCCGATGGTGCCGGGCAGCCGGGCGATGGTTTCCGCCATTGCCTGGTTGGAGGGCACGACCTGCGCCGCCGGTGACGTCGCCTGCCCGCCCATGACCAGCGCCTCGAACTCCGCGCGCATCCCGGATGACTCGTCACGCGCGACGACGACGATTGGCTCGTCATTTCCGCCGACGGAGTCCCAGCGTTGAATGCGGCCCGCGTAGATCGTCCGCAATTCGTCCAGGCTGATGCCCAGGGCGGGGTTGCTCGGATTGACGAGGATCGCCAGCGCATCCTGCCCGATGGGCGCCGCCCAGAATGGGCTTTGCGGACTGTCGATGTCATCCGGCAGGTGATGGCTGAAAAAATACGATCCGTCCTCGCGCAGGATGCGCTCCGCCATGGTGGCGTAACTACCGCTAGCCAGCTCAAATACGGCCTGTGGATCTTGCTGTTGTCGGTATGCAGAAGTGAGGTCGTAGAGCAAAGGGGTAGCAGCAGTGGTGGCATAGACACGCAGTGAAGTCAACTGCGAGATCGGAGTCGCGGCAGGAGTGATCTGAGTGCTACAGCTCACTAGAGTAAATGCGACTGCAACGAAAGTGTGTCTGGCTCGCCCCATATCATCCTGAGCATAGCGCAATACGCCAGCACGATCTACTATGCCGCGCAGGCATGCGCAGGCGAGATCGATCCGCCACCGCGAAATACGTCACCCCGGTTCCCCCTCTCGCACGGTCATTACGGATTCTGGAGATAGCGCGCAAGAAACGCGTCAGCATACGCCTGCAATTGACCTTCGAAGATCGCCTGTCGGATACGCTCCATATGCCGGATCAAGAACCGAATGTTGTGGACACTCAGCAAGTAGTGGCCCAAAAGCTCCCCAGCTTTTACCAGATGACGCAAATATGCGCGCGAGAAGTTCTGGCAACAATAACAAGAACACGTATCATCTATTTGCGTTTCAGCCCGCGCGTGTTCAAGATTGCGCATATTGGTTGTACCGTCTGGCGTGAAGACCGCGCCGTGGCGTGCAATGCGTGTCGGCATGACGCAATCGAAGATGTCGACGCCGCGCAGCGCCGCGTTGACCAGGTCATCCGGCGCGCCGACACCCATCAGATACCGCGGTCGATCTTCGGGCAGCATCGGCACAGAAAAATCGAGCGCCTGGTACATCTGCGCCTTGGTTTCGCCGACAGCGAGGCCGCCGATGGCATAGCCGGGAAAGCCCAACCCCGTCAGCGTGGCCGATGACTGCGCACGCAGATCCTCAAAGATGCCGCCCTGCTGAATGCCGAACAACGCTTGCACGCTGTCATCAGGATGCGCCTCACGCGAGCGAACAGCCCAGGCATTGGTGCGGGCGACCGCCTTCTCGACAATGGCGCGGTCGGTCGGCTGCGGGCATTGATCGAAAGCCATGATGATGTCGCCGCCGAGATGTTCCTGGATCTCCATCGATTTTTCGGGCGTGAAGCGATGCTTGCTGCCGTCGATGTGGCTGCGGAAGGTCACGCCTTGATCGTCGATCTTGTTGATCTGCGCCAGGCTGAAGACCTGGAAGCCGCCGGAGTCGGTCAGGATCGGCCCATTCCAGGCCATGAAGTGATGCAGCCCGCCCATGTCGCGCACGAGTTCGTCGCCAGGGCGCAGGTAGAGATGATAGGTGTTCGACAACACGAGCGAGGCACCGATCTCACGCAGGTCGCGCGGCGGGACGGCCTTGACGGTGGCCTGCGTTCCCACCGGCGCGAAGACTGGCGTCGGGATGTCGCCGTGCGGCGTATGCAGAATACCGGCGCGCGCGCGGCCATCGGCGGCCAACCGTTCGAATTCGAAGCTCATATCATCGCTTTCCAGTACGGCAAAGAGTAAATTATAAGTCGTTAGCTTTTGGCAGTCATTGGTCAGCCAACCTATATCATGATAGATCCCGATATTTCATATCGTTTACGCCCGACCTGGGTCGAGGTCGATCTCGACGCCATCGCGCATAACGTGCGCCGTCTCAAACAAATCGTCGGGCCGCGCGTGGCGCTGATGGCGGTCGTCAAAGCGGATGGCTATGGCCATGGCGCGGTCGACGTCGCACGCACAGCGCTCGCCCACGGCGCGTCGCATCTGGCGGTCGCCAACCTCGAAGAAGCGCTGATTCTGCGCACGGCGGGCATCCACGCGCCCATCCTGATCCTGAGCTACGCGCCGCCCGAAGCTGTCCCGCTGGCCCTGGCGCACGATCTCACGTTGACCGTCTACGACGAGGCGCTCGCCGCGGATTATCAGCGCGAAGCAGAAAAGGCACGACAGCGCCTGCGCGTGCACCTCAAGATCGATACGGGTATGGGCCGTCTGGGGTTTCTCCCCGGTGCCGGAGATCGGCTCGCGCCGCTGTTCGAGGCATGCTCGCAGCTCGATTTCGAGGGCATCTACACCCACTTCCCCGTCGCCGATGAAGACGCGGCCTTCACCGCCGAGCAGGTGCGCACCTTTGGAGCGGTGGTCGACCAACTGCGCGCAGATGGCAAAGCGCTCAAATATGCCCATGCAGCCAACTCCGCCGGGACGCTGGGCGCGCCGGACAGCCACTTCGATCTGGTGCGCGTCGGGCTGGCGATGTACGGCCTGTCGCCCTCGGAGCTTGTGCCAGCCCCGCCCGATTTCCGCCCCGCACTGACCTGGAAGAGCGTGGTCGCGTCAGTCAAGACGCTGCCGCCCGGCCACACCGTGGGCTACGGCAACACCTACGTGACCGAGCGTGAGACGCGCATCGCTGTCATGCCGGTCGGCTATGCCGACGGCCTGCGCCGCGCGCCATCACATCAGAGAGAGGTGTTGGTCGGCGGGATGCACGCGCCGATCATTGGGCGCGTCAGCATGGAAAAGACGATGATCGACATCTCGGCAATCCCCGACGTGCGTATCGGCGACGAGGTCGTGCTGCTCGGCGCGCAGGGGGACGAACGCATCAGCGCCGAAGAGATCGGTCGCAATCTCGGCACGATCAACTACGAGGTCGTGTGCAGCATTTTGCCACGCGTGCCCCGGCAGGTCATCACGTCGCCGGGCGATTGATCTAGAAGGTGATGTTCAGGTTGAGCCAGATGCCGATCCACATCGTCAGCAGCAGCGGCAGCAGGATCAGATAGAAGACGACGCGCCCCTTGAACACCCCGGCGAACATCAATGTGCTCTTGATGTCGACCATCGGCCCGAAGGTGAGGAAGGCCAGCACCGAGCCAGTCGTGAACGTCCCGGCAAAAGCCAGCGCCAGGAACGCATCGACCGTCGAGCACACACTGAGCAGGAAAGCCAGCGCCTGCATAACGAGCACAGAGACGACCGGGCCGCGCCCCAGCGCGATCAGCACGTCCTGGCTGACGAGCGTTTGCATGGTCGCCGCCAGCAGCGTGCCGATGATCAGGTAGCGCCCCATCTCGAAAAATTCGTCGCCCGCCAGCCGCAGGGCATCCTTTAGCCCAACGCCGAGCGACTTGCGCCGCGGATAGAGCGGGATGATCTCGCTTGAGCCGCCCATGACCGGCGCCATCGCCTGCGGGCGCAGCACTTCCTGCGGACGTGCGCCCAGCGCAAAGATCAGCCCGACTGTGACCGCGACCACAATCGTGATGACCACGCGCCCGATCAACGTCGGGCCGATGCCGAAAGCGACCGCCGTGCTGACGAGCACGACCGGGTTGATGACGGGTGCGGCGAGCAGAAAGGTCACACCGACGCTCATCGGCAGGCCCTTGGTGAATAGGCGGCGAACGACCGGCACGACGCCGCATTCGCATACGGGAAAGAGAAAGCCCAATAGCGAGCCAACAATCGTCGCCAGAATCTTGTTACGTGGGACGAAGCGCGCGATGTCATCCGGGGTGACGAAGGCGTCGATCAAGCCCGATGCCAGCGTGCCAAGGAGCAGGAAAGGCGTCGCTTCGATGAAAATGCCGAGGAACCGCGTGCTGAAGATGCTGATGATGGTGCCCGCATCCTGCCCGGTGCCGATCACCGCCACCAGGAGCAGCGTCACGACGGCGAGCGCCGCCGCCCACAGGAGTGCCCGACGTAACATCACTCTCGCGTGTGTGTCCATCTTCACATTCGCCTCGAAACAACCCACTCGGCCACGATTCCGGCCTCTCGCGATCATTCTAGCAGACGCGTGCAAGAGTCTATTCCGTACACGCTGTCTCGCCCGTGTAGGCTGCCGGGCTCCAAGCCGGCGGTGTGTTACCGGGGTTCGAATCGTCCAGCCAGGCCCAGCCCCCGGTAGTCGTATCGATCACCGCCAGATGATATTCGCTGCGCAGCGCCAGGAAGCGCCCATCGGCGCTAAAACGCGGGTAGTCGATGAAGCGCAGCGCTGAATCCAGCGGATACTGCACAGCTTCGGTATCCGCGTTGCCGACCAGCGGCACCTGCCACAGCCGGTTTTCGGTGATGCCCTGGAAATCGCGCATCGTCGCCAGGATGGCATTGCCATCCGGCAGCCAGGTCGCGTCCAGCCCCAGCATCCACTCGAAGTTAAGCTGCGTCGGAATGGCGGCGTCCGCATTGCCGATCATCCACACGGTGTCGTTGTTCGCGCGCGGCGAGTAGAAAAACTCGATCAGGAGGTCATCCGGCGACCAGACCGGGCGGTTGACACTGCCTGTCGGGAAGGCGGTCAGACGATATTTCGTCCCCCCGTCGACGCTGACGACCCAAAGATCGGCTTCGTTGAGCAGCTGCTCTTTCGGTACGGGGGTCGCGCCGCTCGTCTCAGTCGGCGGCACAGTCGAAAAGATGTCCGGGCCGGGAATGCGCCCATCATAAGCGACGTAGGCCAGCCACGCGCCATCATGCGACCAGACAGGCGAATGCTCGTCACCGCTGACGCTGTAGAACTGCGGCGCGCCGCCCTCCGCCGGTATCCAGGCGATGTGATAGGTCTCTTCGACCGGACTGCCGGGTGGGGTCTCGCGGCGGAAAAGGGTGAAAGCGATGCGCCCGTCGATCGGGTTGACCACCGGCTCCCATTCGCTCCAATCCTGCGTCGGCAGATCGGCGAACTGCACGAGCGGGCGCAAGTCGCTCCCATCCAGACGGGCACTGTAGATGCGCGATACGCCGCCGGGTTCGTCGAGCGTGAAGACGATGCGGCAGCCATCGGGCGTGAAATCCCACACCATATGCTCGCGCGTATCGAAGCGTAGTTCGCGTCGCCCGCCGGAGAGATCGTAGAGCACGATGCGGTCAAGCTGGGCGCTCGCCGCCGCGATCAACGGCGCCCCCAGCGGCGTTGATTGCGCGCGGGCGGGCAACAATGCAAAGAGCCACAACACGGCGACGGATAGAACGAAGACGGCGGCACGGCGAGCACCTGTCATACGAGATGCGACCTCAGCACTTAGCCTTGTGATATGCGGCTATTGTAGCGGCTGAGGCGCACTTGAACAGCAGCGCTCGCCTACGATCCCTGGACGGTGACGTAATCCGCGCTGACGTAGCCGTTGTGATCGCCATAGGTGATCTGATACCAGCCCGCGCTCTCACCCTCGACGACGAAGGCCATGCCCGGCTGGATCGCGCCGATGATGTCATAATCGAGGCCCGCACCGGCGCGCACGTTGAGAACGAGATCCGGCGTCAGGTAGACGGGCGCATCCGCCGTCTCTGCCGAGGATTCTGGCGTGTAGGTTTCGGCGAGCAGCGCCTGGATGGCAGCTTCCGTCTGGTCGTAGCGCCCTTCGCCGATGGTGAGATAGCGGATATTCCCCTGCTTGTCGATCAGGTAGATCGTCGGCCAGTAGCGCTGGTTGTAGGCGTCCCAGGTCGCGCCGTCGTTGTCGAGCGCAATCGGGTAGGTGACGCCCAGGCGCTCCGCCGCGGCGCGTACATTCTGCACGTCGTGCTCATAGCCGAATTCCGGAAAGTGCACGCCAATCGTCACCAGCCCCTGATCGGCGTAGGTTTCGTGCCATCCCTCAACATGTGGCAGCGTGTGAATGCAGTTGATGCAATCGAAGGTCCAGAATTCGAGCAGGACGACACTCCCGCGCAGGTCCTGCAGGCGCAGCGGGCGATCGCTGTTGAGCCAGCCGCGGCTGCGGATCTCTTCGGCAGCGCCGCGGTTGGGCAGATCGGAGGCGGGCTGCGTTTGTGACGGCGTTGAGCCGAGCTTGATCGACGAACCTGCGAAGGTGACACCGGTCAGCACGGCCACGAGCACGACGGTCAGCGCCAGCGCGGCGGCACGGAGCAGCAAGTTGGAGGACATGAGCGACATCTAATCGCTGCCTTTCTCCCTCGTTGACGATGGGGACACGTGACGCGATGAGCGGTCACCGTGCGCCGATTCAGTTGAACACGATCCGGGTTACGAGCAGATTACACGGGCAGCGTGACGGTGAAGGTCGTGCCGTGTTCGGGATCGCTGTCGACAGTGATGTGCCCGCCGTGCGCTTCGACAAAGCCGCGCGTGATGGCGAGGCCGAGACCGGCGCCACGCTGCCCGTCACGATGCGGCGTGCGCGCATTTTCGCCGCGATAAAAACGGTCGAAGATGTGCGGCAGATCGGCAGGGGCGATGATCGAGCCGGTGTTGCGCACGCGCAGGAGGACCTCGTTGCCGCGCTTTTCGACGTCGACGTCGATGCTGCCCCCGGCGGGCGTATGCCTTAGGCCGTTATCGAGCAGGTTGTAAAGCACGCGCTCGATCTTATCGGTGGCGAGGCGCATCGTCGGCAAATCCGCCGGGATGTTGCTGGAGAGACGAACGTACGATTCGGCGGCGCGCGCGGCCAGGCTTTCCAGCGTATCCTCGACCAGTGCCCGAAGATTGGTCGGGCGGCGCTCCAGCGCAAGATGGCCGACATCCATCTGCGCCAGTTCGAACAGATCGTCGATCAAATGACCCAGGTGTTCGATCTCACGCTGCATCTGCTGGCGATAGCGCGTGATCGTGGCTTCATCGTTGACCACGCCGTCGAGGATGGCTTCATTCATGGCGCGCACGGCCGCCAGCGGTGAACGCAGATCGTGCGACGCCCAGGCGACCAGATCGCGCCGGGTCTGTTCGAGCGCGCGTTTCTGCGCGTCGACCGCCTGCAGCTCTTCGGCCATGCTGTTGAACATGCGGGCGAGCTGCGCCAGTTCGTCGTTACCGCGCACGGTCAGCCGCGTCTTGAGATCGCCCTGCGCGACGCGGCGCGAGGCATCGCCCAGCAGTTCGATTCGCTCGATCAACGTCCCGGCGATGAAGATGACGGAAATGATCGCGATCACCCCACCGTAAACGAGCAAGGCGCTCGTCAGCAGCAGGTCGTGCTCACTGATGAACATCAACTGCGCTGTGACCAGCACATTGATGAAGACGAGCAGCACGGTCAGGATGATGATGGCGAGCAGCGTCCAGCGCAGGCTGGTAAACCACTGCACCAGCCTGCGCCGGTAGAGCAGATAAACGCCGCCAATTGTGACGACCCCCGTGCCGATCATGAACAGCATCAACTGCTGGATGTCTTGCATTGGTGGGTTGAGCGTCAGCACGATCATGCCCATGGCGATGGCAAGCGCCACCAGCAAGGCGAAGATCAGGGCAAGGATGGGGGAGAGTGCGCGGTTGCTAAGCAGGTTCAAATTTGTACCCTACGCCCCGCAATGTGTGGATGAAGATCGGGTTTGCCGGGTCCGGCTCGATCTTTTCGCGCAGGCGGCGGATGTGCACCGTGACGGTGCTCTCGTCGCCGTAGAAATCGTGCCCCCACACATGATCGAGCAATTGGTCGCGCGTGAGTACCTGCTGGGGATGGCGGGCAAACAACCACAGTAAGTCGAACTCCTTGGCCGTGAGCGAAACTGGCTCACCGCGCAGGATGACCACGCGCCGCCGCGGGTCGATGTGCAGGTCGCCGAAGGTACGCGGCTCTTCGCTGCCGGCGTCGTCCGGCGCGCTGCGACGCAGCACAGCCTTGACGCGTGCCACAACCTCGCGCGGGCTGAACGGCTTGACGATGTAGTCGTCGATGCCAAGCTCGAAGCCGCCCAGGCGGTCACGCTCGTCGCCACGCGCCGTCAGCATGATGATTGGCACCTCGCCGTGCAGGCTTTGATAATCCGGCGCATTACGCAGCAGGCGCGCCAATGAAAACCCATCGACGCCCGGCAGCATGATGTCGAGCAGGATCAGGTCGACGCGCTGGTCGCGCAGCAGATCGAGCGCCTGATGGCCGTCTTCCACTTCGATCACGCGAAACCCTTCAACCTCCAGATAACGGCGGACGACATCGCGAATCGTCGCCTCGTCATCGATCACAACAATGGTTTTCCCTTTATTCACGAGCTTACCCTGCCTGGATTACCGCCGCATTACGGGACATTTGATGCAGCGACAAACGCGAAAATTTCTTTATCCGGGGATACAATAGGCGATAAGAGCATGACTTGTCGAATCTATGCAGTTCGTTTGATAATGCATCTATGACGATCTACAGCCTGACCTACAATAGCACGACCTGGATCAACCTCGTCAATCCGACGCCGCAGGATGTCACCGCAATTCAACGGCTGTATCCGTTCATCCACCCGCTGAATGTGGAAGACATCACCAGCAATATCGAGCGCGCCAAAATCGACGTCGACGACGAATATCTGTTTGCGGTCTTCCATTTTCCGCGTTGGGATGCCAAGATGCGTTTGACGCGGCCTTACGAGGTCGACCTGTTCGTCGGGCGTGGCTTCATCGTCACCTCGACGGCGACCGAGGGTGTCTTCAAACCGTTGGAAGCGTTGTATGGCGGCGCGGAGGAAGAAGAAGCCCGGCGCGTCACCATCATGGGTAAGGGCGCCGCGCATGCCTTTTACGTGATCGTCGACACGCTGGTCGATTATATCTTTCCGATCTTGCGCAAGGTCGACCAGAACATCCATGATCTGGAAGAGCGCATCTTCAGCGACGAGGGACGCGTGCTCATTCGGGATATCGCGATGGTGCGCCGCGATATCATCGCCCTGCGCCGCATCATTCGCCAGATGGTGCCGGTCATCGAATCGTTGGAGCGCAACACGCGCCAGGTCTTCCGCGACGATCTCGAAGATTATTTCGACGACATCGCCGACCATATGCACCGCGCGCGCGACATCGTAGACGAGGATTACGAAGTGATCGAAGGGCTGGCCGATACAGCAGACAAGCTACTCAGCCATCGCATCAACAACGTCATGCGCGTGCTGACGGTCATCTCCGTCATCATGCTGCCGCTGACGTTGATCTCAAGCATTTACGGCATGAATCTGACCGAACTGCCGTTATCGGATCATCCGCAATCGTTCTGGATCATCAGCGCTGCGATGCTGTTGATCGCCTTCCTTATGTTGATTTATTTCCGGTTTCGCCAATGGCTTTAAATGGACTTCCCCCCGCCGCGTACATTGATGACGATCATCGCCTGCAAAGCCTCGTTCCCCTGTTGGCGCGCGAGCCGCTGCTGGCCATTGATACCGAGTCCAACAGTCTGCACGCTTATCGCGAGCGCGTCTGTCTGATCCAGATCTCGACGCGCGAGGCAGATTTCATCGTCGACCCGCTCACGATTGGCGATCTGTCGCCGCTGGGGCCGATCTTCGCCGACCCGAAGATCGAGAAGGTCTTTCACGCCGCCGAATATGACCTGATGTGCCTGAAGCGCGATTTCAACTTCAGCATCAGCAACCTGTTCGACACCATGGTGGCGGCCCGCGTCAGCAGCTATCGAGCGGTCGGCCTCGGCGCGCTGCTCACAGAATTTCTCGGCATCCACGTCGACAAGAGTCACCAACGCGACGATTGGGGGCAGCGTCCGCTGGCCGCCAGCAGCCTGCGTTATGCCCAGATGGACACCCACTACCTGCCCGTCCTGCGTGACTATCTGAAGGCGCGGCTGGAGGAAATGGATCGCACGCCGGAAGCCTACGAGCTTTTCGACGAACTGTGCGGCGTGCGCACGGCAAACAATCACTTCAACCCTGAAGGCTACTGGCGTCTGGCGCTGCCGAACAACCTGACCATGCGCCAGGCGGCCATCCTGCGTGAACTCTACCTGTGGCGCGATGGACTGGCCGAGCGCCGCGACGTGCCGCCATTCAAAGTCCTGAGCGACAAAACCCTGATCGCGCTCGCGCGCCATGCGCCGGAGACGACGAAAGACCTCAGCTCAATTCACGGGATGAGCGATGGCAACATCCGCCGTTTCGGGCGCGACGTGCTGCGTTTGATCGTGGACGGCAACGAGGCGCCATTACCGGAACCGCCGGAGCCGGAGCCTGCGGCAGATCCGCGCATCGTCGAACTCTACACCGTGCTGCGCGAGTGGCGGCGCGACCGGGCCAACGAACGCGAAGTCGAATCGGACGTGATCGTCTCGCGGGATGCGTTGTGGGCGATGGCCGAACACATGCCCCAGACCTACGACGAACTACGCGATCTATCCGTGCTCGGCCCGTGGCGTCTGAAAACCTATGGCGACGAGCTGGTAGAAATCATTCAGCGGCACGCCCCGAAGAAACACCGCCAGCGGCACAAGGCGCACAGCGAAGACACGACGACCCACAATTAGGAGTAGATCCTGGCATGAAAATTACATTCTACGGCGCGGCGCGCACAGTGACCGGCTCCCAGCACATGATCGAGGTCAACGGACAGCGCATCCTGCTCGACTGCGGGCTGTATCAGGGGCATCGCGCCGAGGCTTACAAGCGCAACATGCATCTGCCCTATGACCCGGCCTCGGTCGACGTGATGGTGCTCTCGCACGCACACATCGATCATTCCGGCAACATCCCCAATCTGGTCAAGAACGGCTTTCGCGGCGACATCATCTGCACCTACGCGACCCGCGATCTGTGCGCGACGATGCTGCTCGACAGCGGGCACATCCAGGAGCGCGACGTCGAATTCCTGAACAAGAAGCGCAAACGCCGCGGCGAAGGTCCTGCCGAACCGATCTACACGCAGGAAGACGCCGCGCAAAGCCTGGACAGCTTCATCGGCCAGGGCTATTTTCGCCCGCGGAAGATCGCACCCGGCATCACCCTGACCTTCCGCGATGCCGGGCACATGTTGGGCAGCACGATCGTCGTGCTCGACATCGAAGACCAAGAGCAAAAACGCGATCTGCGGCTGGTCTTCAGCGGCGATCTGGGACGCAAAGGAATCCCGATCATCCGCGATCCGGAGATGATTGACCGCGCCGACGTGCTGATCATGGAGAGCACTTACGGCAACCGCGTGCACGACGACATGGGCTTCGAGACCAAACGCATCGAACAGATCATCGTCGATACGTACCGACGCGGTGGCAAAGTCATCATCCCGGCATTTGCCGTCGGCCGGACACAGCAATTGGTCTACATGCTGCACGAGCTGCGCCTCAAGGGCGACATCCCGAAGCTGCCGATCTTCGTCGACAGCCCGCTCGCCATCAATGTGACGGGCGCCTTCCGCTCGCATCCCGAATGCTACGACGCCGAAATCCGCGAGTTCATCTCCGGCAACAAGGTCGACGATCCCTTCGGCTTCGACGACCTGACCTACACGCGGACGACTGACCAGAGCAAGCAGATCAACTTCCTGCGCGAACCGGCTATCGTCATCAGCGCGAGCGGCATGGCGGAGACGGGGCGCATCCTCCACCATCTGAAGAACAACATTGAAGACGAGCGCAACACGATCCTGATCGTGGGCTTCCAGGCCGAGAGTACGCTGGGTCGGCGCCTGTACGACGGCGATCGGCGCGTACGCATCTTCGGCGAAGAGTACGACGTGCGGGCCAAAGTAGAAGCCACGACCGGCTTGAGCGGTCATGCCGACCGCATCGGCCTGTTGGAATGGGTCGGCGCCTACGAGAAACGCCCGAACCATATGTTCCTCGTCCACGGGGAATTGGAACCCGCCATGGCGCTGGCCGACGGGCTGCACAGTCAATTCGGCCTCAGTGCTAAAATTCCGGATTGGAAGCAGAGTTTCGAAGTCTGAACATGAAGCAGCGAAGCATTTTCGCCGAAGAATGGCGTGAGTGCCTGCGGGCACATTACACACACGTGGTGCGCATCCAGGACGTGTCGACCGAGCGCACGTTGATCAGCGTCATGCAGGAAGCCGGTTTCAGCGATGCCGATCTGGCTGAGCTGCGCTTGCAAGCGACCATGCACATGGACGACGTCGATCCCGATTTCCAGCCCGACCCGGCCACGGTTGCCATGATCCAGGCGAGCGCGCCCAAGGAGGAGCCGCCGCTGCCACCCGTGGCGGAAGTCACCGACGTGGACGACGAAGAGACGGACGAAGCCGAGGAAGAAGAGACGCCGCCTGTCAGCGAAGAGTATTACGCGCCGCCGGACGACGATCCCCATCAACTGTCACTGTTTTAGCCTATGTCGACCGAGAGCGCGCAGCGCAGCAGACTGCCGGTTTCAGATGGGCGGTGGGCACCGTCTCACCCCATGCGGCGATTCTTGCTGCTTGCTCTGCTCTTGCTGCTGATCGCACCGCTGTTGACCGTTCGGGCGCAGGAGACTAACGAGACACCCGAAGCGCCGGAAGAACCTGACCTGGCTTATGGCCTGGGCGCAAGCGGCACCATCAGCGACCGCGAGCCGCGTGTCGTCTTCGGCTTCGATGGGCTGCGCGGCGAATTCATCTCGCTGACGCTGCGCGCGACCAGCGGCGATCTTGACCCGATCTTGCTCGTCATGGATGGCGCGGGCACGATCCTGGCGCAGCGCGACGACAGCAGCGGCACACGCGATATCCACATCGACTCCCTACGCATCCCGCAGACGAGCCGCTATTACGTCGTCGTCGGTCGCTTTGGCTATGGCTTAGGCACGACCAGCGGTGACTTCGACCTCGAACTCGACCGCATCGGCGTCAGCTTTTCCGATGGCAGCGGACTGCGCTACGGCGATACCGTGCTCAACCAGATCACGGATATGAACCCACGAATCTATTACACCTTTCGCGCACGTCGCGGTGACATCATCACCCTGCACATGGAGCGCACATCGGGCGATCTCGACCCCGCGCTGCAACTGGTCGATAGCCAGGGCGTCGTCGTCGCAGAAAACGACGAGGTCGAGGGCAGCGGCAGCCTGGACGCCGCCATCGTCGGCCACATCATCGAGAAGGATGATACCTACGTCATCATCGCCACGCGCTACGGCCAGGTGGCCGGGCGCAGCAGCGGCAGTTTCATCCTCAAGCTCGATTCAGGCACAACCGGCGGCCTGGGGCGCACCGCGCAGGCGCCGATCCCGCTGATCCCCGATCAGCCTTACGACGGCGAGATCACCGAGGCGCGCTTCGAACAGTTCTATCGCTTCGAAGGCAAGCAGTTCGATGTGATCACGGTTGAGATGAAGCGCGACGGCGGCGCGCTCGATTCGCTGCTCGTCCTGACCGACGATCAGGAGAACACGCTGGCGACCGACGACGACGGCGGTGGTGGGCAGGATGCCGCCATCCGCCAATTCGCGCTGCCCTACGACGGCACATTCTATGTGGTCGCGACGCGTTTCCAGCGCGATCAAGGCACGACTGCGGGCACTTATCTGCTGACACTGCACGAAGAGGGCAACGCCTTCGATGGCGTGCCCGGCGATATCGGGCGTATGGTCTATGGCAGCACGGCCAACGGCACGCTGGACGATCTGGTGCCGCGGCTGCTGGTCGCCTTCTACGGCGCGGCGGGCGACTCGATCACGATCAGTATGGCGCGTACGGGTGGCGATCTCGACTCCGTGGTCACCCTGCTCGACGCCAATCAACAGGTGCTGGTCAGCGACGACGACAGCGGCGGCTCGCAGAACGCGCTGATCGAGCGCTTCACGCTGCCCGCGAGCGGCGTCTACTACATTCAGGCCTCGCGCTTTGAAGGCGCAGACCGTCCGACGACGCACGGCAGTTTCGTGCTGGTGCTGGCGCGCCGTTTCGACTGACGCGCGCCGCCGGGCAGTATGTTACGTGGCTGCGTTGGTGAGACCGGCGATCCACGCTTGCGCGGCGTTCAGATCTTCCTGCGTCAACCGGTGATCGACGTTCTGCCACGAGAGCGTGACCTCAGCCCCGGCGGCGCGCAGTGCCTCGGCCAGCCGCTGCGTCGACGCCTTCGGGATCAGATCGTCGAAGGCACCGGCGGTCATCAACACTTTGGTCTCGTCGAGCACCGGCGGCTGCTCTGGCTCAAGCGGCATCATGGCGCGATACAGCACCGCGCGCTGGATCACGCCGGGGCGCAGGAGCAGCGTGCTCGCCGCAATGTTGGCCCCGTTGGAATAACCGACCGCAATGATCGACGAGAGCGCGAACTGGTAGCGCTGTGCGGCAGCTTCGACGAAGTCGGCCAGCGCGTGCGTGCGTACGATCAGATCTTCGATATCAAAGACGCCTTCGGCCACGCGGCGAAAATAGCGATTGCTGCCGTACTCGGACACGTTGCCGCGCACGCCGAGCATAGCCGCGCCGTGCGCGACCCGTTCCGCGATCGGAAGCAGCGAATTCTCATCACCCCCCGTGCCGTGAAGCAAGAGCAGCGTGGGCGCGCCTGCCTCCTTGCCAGGGATGAAACGATGCACATGGGTTTCGATACTCATGGAGATGTCACCTATTCTGACTCTGTTGATTCGATCTGTCTGAGGCCGAGCTTGCGGCAGAGGCAGGCGAGTGTTTCCTGCTCCTCCGCCGTCAAAACGCTGAGATCGGCGACGATGCCGTCGAAATGCGCGGGCAGGATGCTTTCGAGCAAGCGCTGCCCTTCCGGCGTGATCGACACCTGAACGTAGCGCTGATCGTTTTGATCGCGCTCGCGGCTGATCAACGTGCGCTTCTCCAGATTTTGAAGCACCGTTGTGACGTTGCCGGTGCTCTTGAGCAGTTTGCGCGCGAGTTCGACCTGTGACAGCGTGCCCAGGTGATAGAGCGCTTCGAGCACGCCAAACTGCGTCGTCGTCAGGTTGTGCGCCGCGAGGTGCGCATTCGTGCGGTCGAGCACGCTTTCGGCGGCGCGCGTCAGTTTGATGTAGGTGTCGAGGGCGCGCTTCACCTCCGGCGATCCTTGATACTTGGTCGGCATAACCGGTTCCCCCGTGGGAAGATTTCTAATGCAGTTCCAATTGACAATTCAATTGTATCATGTTAATCTATTCAATGTCAAATGATTTGAATTCGAATTATTTGACCCAGCAAATCCGGGACGGCGACCATGACACTCACAGGCATGCATCACATCACGGCCATCAGCGGCGACATCCAGCGCAATCTCGACTTCTACGTCGGGACGTTGGGACTGCGGCTGGTCAAACGGACGGTGATTCAGGAAGAGCCGACGACCTATCATCTGTTCTACGGTGACCGGGTCGGCACGATTGGCACGGAGCTGTCGTTCTTCGATTGGCCGCATCTTGGCCACGATCGTCCCGGCCCGCGCAACGTCGTACGCACATTGCTCACGGTGCCTGACGACGAAGCCATCGACTGGTGGGCACGTCGCCTGGCGCAGTTGGGCACACCCGCGACGCGGCAGCAGGATTTCGCCGGGCGTGCCAGCCTCCACTTCAACGATCCGGAAGGGCAGCGGCTGGCACTAGTCGCCGATGGTGCGAACGACGCCTACGACCATTGGGCGGCCAATCCCGTGCCTCAAGCCTACGCCATTCAGGGGCTGCACAGCGCTGTTCTTGGCGTCAGTGAGGTCGAACCCACCGTCGCCTTCCTGACCGAGATCTTCGGCTACCGGCAGCAGCGTGCATTCCGGTCGGACGCGGCCAACGAAGGCCAGGCGGTCGTGTTGACGCTGGGTGACGGCGGGCCGGGCAAGGAGATGGTCGTCGTAGAACGCACCGACGCGCGGACGGGCTTCCGCGCCATCGGCAGCATCCATCACATCGCCATCGCCATCGCGGCGGGCGACTCGATTGAAGCGTGGCGCGACCGGATCGCGGCGACCGGTCTGCAGGTGACGGACGTGATCCGGCGCTACTACTTCGACTCGATCTACGTGCGCGTTCCCGGTGGCATCCTGTTCGAACTCGCCACCGTGGGCCGCGGGCTGGCAGTGGACGAGGACGTTGAGACACTAGGCGCACGCCTGACGCTGCCGCCCTTCCTGGAAGATCAGCGCACAGCCATCGAAGCCCAACTGAAACCGATTCGTATCCCAGAAATTGAACTGAGCTAAGGAGCACACTCATGCAACTGCACGGTCTCCATCACGTAACAGCCGTCACCGGCACGGCCAAGGAAAATCTCGGCTTCTACACGCGCACCCTCGGCCTGCGCCTGGTCAAGAAGTCGGTCAATCAGGACGACGTTTCGGCCTACCACCTGTTCTACGCGGATAAGGTCGGCAGCCCTGGCACGGACATGACCTTCTTCGACTGGCCGCAAACCGGCCCCAACACGCGTGGCACGGACAGCATCTCGAAGACACTCTTCCGCGTCAACGGCATGGACGCGCTCAAGTATTGGTCAGCGCGCTTTGACCAGCTCGGCGTCTCCCACGATCCCATCGGCACCTTCGCCGGGCATGACGCGCTGCTGTTCGAAGATCCAGAAGGCCAGCGCATGGCCCTGGTCGATGACGGCGGCGCGCCCGTCGAAGGCGAACTGTGGGACGGCGCGGGCATCCCGACCGAGTACGCCATCCGCGGCTTCTACGGCGTCATGCTGACGGTTCCGCGTCTGGAGCCGCTGGCGCAGTTGTTCACGATGCTGCTCAACTTCGAAGAGATGGGGCGCGTGGCGACCGACGATGGCAAGGAGATCGTCGTCTTCGGCATGGATGGCGGCGGCCCTGGCAGGGAAGTCTACGTCGTCGAGGACACGCGCTCACGCATGGCGATGCTCGGCTCCGGCGGCGTCCATCATGTGGCCTTCCGCCTCAAGGACGAGGAGGAGCAGCGCGCGTGGGAAGAGCGCCTGACCCAGGTTGGCATGCGCACGTCGGGCCAGGTCGACCGCTACTACTTCAAGTCGCTTTACTTCCGCATCACGAACGGCATCCTGTTCGAGTTGGCGACGGATGGACCGGGCTTCGCGGCGGATGAAAGCCTGGAAACGCTGGGCGAGCGCCTGGCGCTGCCGCCCTTCCTGGAGCCGCACCGTGCACAGATCGAGGCCAACCTGAAGCCGCTCGACACCGTGAGCGAGACGCGCTGACGGACAACCGACAGCAGAAATAAGCACAGGCCGGATACGCGGTTCAAGCCGCACATCCGGCCTGTTTTCGTTTATCGGCCTACCGCCACTGCATCCCGTCTAGAGATCGCGCAGGGACCTGGCCGCCGCGTACATCTTCTTGTAGCGCGCGAACTGCTCGTCGTAGGCAGGCTTCCAGCGCAGATCCGGCTCGAAGACGCGGTCGATCTGGATCAGCTTGTCCATCGCCTCATCAATCGAGCTGTAGACGCCACCGCCCAACCCGGCGAGAGCCGCCACGCCGAGCGCCGTGGCCTCGGTCATGCGCGGGCGCACCAACGGGCGCTCCAGGATGTTGGCCTTGATCTGCATCCAGGTATCGGACTTGGCGCCGCCGCCGACCGCGCGGAATTCATCAATGTGGATTTGCGCGGCCTCCATCAGTTCCAACCCTTCGCGGAAATAGTAGGTCGCGCCTTCGAGCAGCCCGCGGACGTACTCACCGCGTGTCGTGCCGAGCGTCAGCCCGGCGATCAAACCATAGGGCCGCTCGTCATAATAAGGCGCGCCGGTGACGCCGAAATGCGGCAGCACGAGCACGCGGCTCGGCTCCGGCGGCATCTCCGCCAGCAGCAGATCGTAGATATCCACCCCCTGCTGTTTGGCGGCGGCATGCTCGGCAGCCGTGAACGTATCGCGGAACCACTTGAGCAGCGAGCCGCCAGTCAGATTGTAGTAGAAGCTGACGTACATATCCGGCAGCGCCGCATGTTCGACGTTGAGCTGAATCGCCAGCATCTGGTCGGCGGGCGGGATGCGGTCGTAGGCCGGGACGATGACGATGAATGTGCCGATCGCGTAGACGGCCATGCCCGGCTTGGAGACACCCGCGCCCAGGCCGTTGGCGCATTGATCGTGCGCGCCGACGATGATCTTGACACCCGGCGGCAGGCCAAGTTCGCGCTGCATCTCAGGCGAGACTTCGCCAATCGGCGTGCCGGACGGGGCGACGTCGGGCAGCTTCTCGATCGGCATGCCGACGTAGTCGAGCGTTTCCTGCGACCAACGCTCACGTTCAAGGTCGAAGAACAGCGTGCGGTTAGCCAGCCCATAGTTCGTGACCGGCTCGCCGCCCAGTAGATACGAGACCAGATCTGCCCAATTGAGAAACTTATAGGTCTTCTCGAACAGTTCCGGTTGGTTATCGCGCAGCCAGACGAGCTTGGGGCCGCCCATCATGTTGGTGACGATATTGCCGCTGCGCTGGAGAAACATAGCCGGGTCGATCTGCTGCAAGTGCTGCACTGTTTCCGTGCCGCGCTCGTCGAAGCCCATGAGCGAATTGCCCAGGATTTCGCGATTGGCGGAGACCGGCGTGATCGCCTCACCCATCGACGAGACGGACAGCGCCGTGACCGGATCGTGCTTCGTTTCGGCGACGACCGAGCGCAGCACGCCCTTGATGCTGTCCCAGACGGCACGGCTGTCGAGCTCGGCCCAGCCTGTCTGCGGGCGCTGAAGGTTGTATTCGCACTGTTGGAGCGCGATGATCTGACCTTCGCTGGAAATGGCCAGGACTTTGCAGCCCGTGGTTCCGACATCAATACCAAGCAAACTCATCAGCATAACCTCTGGTTCATCGTTGATGGCAACATAGGCGATGTTCGCGCGCGAAGGGCAATCTCACAGCCCAAGGCGGCCATAGCCGAGCAAGTCCATGACGTCGACCATGATGTCGGCGGCAGTCTCGAGCGAGTCCGTCAGATACTGGCGCGATTCGCTGGCTTCGAAGTCGCCGCGCGCGATGGCGTCACGGCGCTCGAACAGCCGCTGCGCCGCGACTTGCCCCGCCTCGCGCACGATGCGCGTCCACATGTTGACGCGGACAACGCCATCGTCAGCCAGATTCTGCATCTGTTCCGGCGACAGGCTGGACGTGCCATGCAGCACCAGCCGGGCATCGCCGCCCAGGCTGCGCGTCAAATCGACCGCGCGCTGCTTGAGGTACGTCACGCCGCCGACGTGATCTGACTGCTGCTCGGTGCCCAGGTCGGCGACGATGAAATCGACGCCGGTCTCTTTCATGTAGGCTGTCGCCTTGTCGATGTAATCATCTTTCTGGACGGCGCCATGCTGCCCGGCGACGCTCAGCTCCTCGATGATGCCTTCAACGAGCACACGCTTGCCGTAGGTCTGGACGTAATCGCGCGTCATGGCGGTGTTCTCTTCGAGCGGGTACTTCTGCGCATCGAACATGACCGTGGCGACGTGATCGACACCCTGGGTCAGCGCCCAATGATCGCGCTTGGGATCGTGGTGATCGAGGTGCGGCAGCACGACGACGTTGCGATAGGGCGCGTCATCGCCTTCGGTCAGCAGGCGCAGATGCGTCATCATCGACAGGAAGCCGACGCGCGGGTCGCCGCTGTAGGTGACGCGCTTCATCTGCGGCATGTGCGGATAAGTGCCGGTCATGGCAATTGCGAGCGGCACTTCAGCCAGGTGATGTGCTTCGGCGAAGCGCTGCCCGGCCAACAGAATCGCTTCTGTATTCCAGTGGGAGGCGGTGCAGAAAATAGCCATTGCCGCCTTGCGGTCGCGGAACAACTGGGTGTACTCCGCCGCCGCGTCTCGAGTTGTGATGTAGGACATGGATGTTGCGCTTTCGAGGCAAGAAAAGACGACTACTTTAGGGCGAATCATAGCCCTGTGGGCGGGACGGGGCAAGGAAACCCGCGTGAGATTGGGTAAGTCGTCCAGTTATTTACGAACAAGTTGAGCAGCTAAACGCTTCTTCCTCGACTCCTCCTCAGAACCCCGTCGTCTCCGGGCGGCGATAGTGAATCGCGCGCTGTAACGCCTTGAGTTCGTACGGAAACGCGTAGGTCTTCGTCTGGTAGCGCCAGCCGCTCATAGCGCGCAGGACGTGGCGCACGTTGCCGCGCAGGCGCATATCGGTGACGGTCGGGTAGAAGGCGTTGACGACGGACTCGAAATTGCGCACGCGGCGGCGCACGTCGTCTTTGAACCAGGGCGTGCCAGGGTCGCGGCGCATGGCGCGTTTGGCCCACTCGTCGCTGGCCCATTCCTCGAGCGTATCCGGAAATCTGAAGCCGAGCCGGGTCGCCTCGTCGAGCAGGATACTGCCTTCCTGCGGCACGGGCGTGTAGGTGTAAAGCACTAGCTCCGTCGCCGGGTTGATCTGCTTGATCTTGCGGATGAAGGCGATCGTCTTCTCGATGTCGTCCAGCGGATCGGGCGGGTTGCCGAGCACGAACGAGAGTTCCGGTACGATGCCGTAGTGCTTCATGCGCTCGACCAGCGCTAGCGTCATCGCCGTGCCGCTGTGGCCGCCCTTGTTCATGCGCTTGAGCGTTTCGTCATCGCCGCTCTCCGCGCCCATGAACAACATCTTGGCGCCGCCGCGCTGCATCTTGTCCCAGGTCGCGTCGTCGTAGCTCATCAGCGTGTCGACGCGCCCCAGGCCCCACCAGCGAAGGCCGCGCCCGATCATGCGCTCGGAAAATTCCGCCGTGCGCGACTCGCTGACGAAGAAATCCATGTCGTGAAATTCCAGGCCGTCGATGTGCCAGTTGTCTTGCAGATAGGCCACGATCTTAGCCACGCGCTCGGCGCCTTCAGGGATCCAACGGCGGTTCGCCAGTGCGACGACGGCGCAAAAATTGCAGGCGAACGGGCAGCCAAAACTCGTGTTGTGCGAGAGTACGCGCTCACCCAGGTAGCTGCTGCCGACGTAGCGCCCCACGTCGATGCGGTCATAGGGAAACCAGGGCAAATTGTTGAGCGGGATGACGGGTGCGCGCGGATTGACCTTGATGCTGCCGCCATCAACATAAACCAGCGATGGAATGTCGGCCAGCGAGCCGCCCTGATGCAGCGCATCAACGAACTGGCGGAACGGCGCTTCGCCCTGGCCTTGAATGACATAGTCGACGCAGTCGCTTTGCAGCGTGACCTCGTAGTGCTGTGTCGGGAAGTAGCCACCCCAGAGGATTGTCAGATCCGGCAGGGCGCGCTTGACCTGCTTGCAGACCGGCACCGCCTGGCGCAGCTGCGGCCCCGGCATGACCGTGCAGGCGAGCAGCTTGGCGCCCGTCGCCCGCGCCCGCTCGATGATCTGCGCGGCGGGGTCGGCGATCAGATTGCCGTCGACGAACTCGACGTCGTAATCGCTCACGATCACGGCGGCAATCGCCAACAGGGAGAGCGGAAGCCGCTGCTTGCCGGGCGACGTGCTGATCGGGTTATAGAGCAGAACGGTCGGGCGCATAGAGACCTCAATTTCGCTCTGATGGACGTCCAGGAATTGTCGCCCAGGATACAAAACTGCGCAAACCCTGCCGATCAACTTGTATACGAATGTCCCCCCAGACACATAAGAGAATCACGGCAAACAGCCGCCTTATAACTGCGCTGTAGACAGGGGTGAGAGGCTATGGAGTTCACAAAGCTATCAGCCACAGGGAAACATCGAGGTGTCCTCGTGGTCGCCATGCTGTGCACATTTCTGCTTGCAGCCTGCGATCTGAACCTGGACGCCACACAGCCGCCGCCATTCACGGAAGGGGACACCGTCTTTTCCGCGGTGCGCTGGTCAGACCCGGATGGCGCGATCGACGTCGTCTTTGCACCGGCGAACGGGTATGGCGACCTGAACAATACGGCGAACCGCCAGGCCTTCCTGGACGACATCGCCGACATGATCGACACCGGCTTCTGGCAAAACAACGCCATCGTGCGCAATCTGGGCAAATTCAACTTCTGGTACACGACGATTTCTGGCACCGTCCAGGCACCGTCGAACCCGAACAACTGCCCGATTGTGACCTGGCCGAATGTGCCGGACGCGGCCTTTGCCGAAGTCCTGGTGCTGCTGCACACCAACGACCTGCGCGACTGCCGTTGGGGCAATCGAGTGACCAGCGAGCCGACCAGTTATCGCACCGTCGTGCATGAGGCCAGCCATGCGGCTTTCAATCTGCCGGATGAATACTGCTGTGATGGCGGCTACTGGAATATCTCGCCGGTGCTCTATAACACGCAGAACGGCTGCACCAACGACGCGGCTAACGCGGCCTGGCGCGATTGCGATCAGATCACCAATGGCACCACCACGGTCAATTGGTGGCGTTCAGAGGATAGCACCATTGATATCATGAGCGCGGGCGGCAGTGTCGTGCTCGAATATGGGCGAGGCGACTGGGTCGTCATGCGCAACGTGCTGCAAGGGCTGAACAGTGGCACCATCTACAATCCTGAAGTCTTTGCGCCGAGCGCGTGGAGTTGGTGAGGAGGATGATCATGAGACGCATTCTTTGGCTGGTAGTCCTGATCCTCGTGATCCTGATCCTGATCGTGTTGGGCCTGATCGTGACCGGCAACATCGACACTATTCGTCAGGTGACCGGCGGGCGTGTCGTCATTCCGCCGACGATGATCCCGGCAGAAGCCGGCTTCACGGTGCCGACACCGGCGGACGGGCGCGAGATCGCCATTCTGACCATTCATCTAGAGTCGAATGCGGCTGGCGATGTCGAGCGGGCCGAACTGAGCGATGCGCGCATCGTCCAGGGTTATGCGCCGAACGTCTTCGCGCAGCAGGGCGGCGACTGGAAGGTCGAACTGCTGGGCAATGAGTCGGCCAGCTTCTTCGCGCTCGACCCGCGCCGGGCCGAACTCGAAATCGTCGGCGCGACCGAAGCCGACAACCCAACCACCTACGAAGTCGCGCCGGACATCGAATGGCAGCTCGTCGTGCCGCTCTATCGCGATGGCAAGCCGCTGGACATTAACGGCGTGCGCGTGCTCGACGCCGAGGGCAACACGGTCTTCAGCACAGACATCGCGTTCGACGAGTGGCGCCGCATCGGCCAGGCGCCGCAGTAGCACCACGAATGACTTGGGGCGGCAGACTGACTGTCGCCCCGGCCAGGCTCACGAAGCGAAGCTCGTACCCACGACCTTCGCACCTGCAAATACTTTCGCCTGATTTATGACAGGCAGAGGTACAATAGCGTAAGAGAGCACGTCGAACCCAGCAGGTCGCCCATGTTTCCCGATCAATCTTCAACCGAGCCTGACATCGAAGGCGCGATTGCACTTCTGCAGTCGCCCGATATGCAGATCCGCCAGTTCATGGCTTACTTGCTCGGCCAGGCAGGCAGCGAGCAGGCAGTCGAGCCCTTGATCGCCCTGCTTGAAGACGAAAATGTCGGCGTGCGCGGCGCGGCGGCCAACGCGCTCGGCAAAATCGGCGACCGACGCGCGCTGCCCTATCTTGAGAAACTGCTGCTCCACGATAATCGCCAGGTCGTCATCTGGGCAGCATTCGCGCTGACCTGCCTGGGCGAAGATTACTTCCACGTCCTGATCAATGCGCTGCGCTCTGACGACGTGCACATCCGGCGCAGCGGCATCCTGGCGCTCAATCAGCTCGGCGATAAGCGCGCCATTCCCTCACTGCTGGCCTTGCGCAACGACCTGGAGAAACGCTTCGACGGCGATAACACGGTCGCGGAAGCCGTCGCGCGCACGTTGGCCGAACTCGGTTACGCCGAATAAGCCTCGCCTGATGCGATGACCATCGCCTACCCTACTCATACCCGACGATACCCTTGAGATTTAACTGATCTTTGCTTGCACGATGGTCGATTCCGGCTAAGATCAGAGCGCTTGAGTACGTCATAACGCGCTTCGGGTGCCCGTCAGCGCTGGCGTCCCTATCTGACTGAAGGATCATCACGTGCGCAAAGTCCTTGTTCTCCTCGTCCTGTTCGTGCTCGCCGTGCCTGTCGCCTGGATCGCGGGTCAGGGCAGCGAACTGATGACGATGGAAATCAGCAGCGTGCGAACGAGCAGCTTCCCCAAGCTGATCGTTACAGCCAACGTGTATGATGCCCAGGGCCAGCCGGTGCGCGGTCTCGTCCGCGAAAACTTCGCCATCAAAGGCGATCTGGCCGGGCTGGTGACCGTCCAGGATGTCGAAAACGTGACCGATGACAACCTTCCGCTGGCGACCGTGCTCGCCATCGATACCAGCTTCAGCATGGATGGAACCCCGATCGAGCGCGCCAGGGCCGCTGCCCAACTGTTTGTCGATAGCTTGCGCCCGAACGATGAAGTCGCCATCGTCACCTTCGGCACCACGACCACCGTCGTTCAGGAATTTACGACCGACCGTGACCGCCTCAGCCGTGCCATTGCCAGCTTGACCCCTGCAGGTCAAACAGCGCTCTATCAAGGCGCTTATGAGGCGGTTCGTTTGGCGGCCAATTCGCCGATCCCGCGGCGGGCGGTCATTCTGCTCAGCGACGGCGCAGAGTATGGCGGACGCAGCGAAGTGACGCGCGAAGACGCCATCCTGGAAGCGGGTCCGAACGACGTTCCCGTGTATACCATCGGCCTCGGCTTCGGAGCAGACCGCACCTACCTGGCCGAACTCTCCGGCGGGACAAACGCGCTCTTCTTCGAGTCGCCCAGTCCCGACCAGCTCGATCAGATTTACACCGATCTGTCGGCGCTCTTTCGCAGCCAGTACATTCTGACCCTGGAAGCGAGCGTCCCGGGCGACGGGCAGGAATACCTGCTCCGCTTGCAGGCGGAGACGGCCATCGGCGGTGCGGCAGCCGAAGAGATCTTCCGCGCACCGATCCTGGTGCCGATTGTGCGCGTCCTCGACGTGCCCAACCGTCTGATCACGGCGCCCGTCAGTTTCACGGTCGACGTGCTGGCGGATGACGAACTAACGCAAGTCACCGTCGATTCGGGCGATGGCGCCTCCCCGCTGGCCGAATTCACTTCGCCCTATGAGGTGACCATCGACCCGCAAACACTCGCGCCGGGGCCACGCGCCTACACCGTACGTGCGACCGACGAAACCGGCGATGTTGGCGAGGCGCGCTTCACGGTCGAGATCGCCGCGCTGCCGCCGATTGCCACCATCACCAACCTGCAGCCGGGCGAGACCCTGCGCGAGAGCCGCACCGTCAATGTCACGTATGAGAGCCAGACGCCCGTCATCCGCGTCAATTTCCTGCTCGACGAAGCGGATTATGGGCAGCGACTCAGCCCGCCCTATGAGGCGCCGCTCGACGTCTTCCAACTGAACGGCGGCGGGCACATCCTCAGCGTCATCGCCGAAAACGCAGCGGGCATCACCTCACGTCAGGATATCGCCTTTACGGTCGACGAAGCGATCGGGCTGACGTTGACCGCCCTCGTCCCAACCAATACGCCGACGCCGACCACGCCGCCCCTCGGCACGACGCCGGGCGAAGGCGACGCCATCCTCCCGGCCCTGACCGGGACAGCGGCCACCGGTGTGCCGGGTGCGGGTGCGCAGGCCACCATCAATGCGCAGAGCACGGCGGTGCAGGTCGCCGCCATCGGCACGGCGGATGCGCGCGCCACCGACGCCCAGGTGATCACGAACGCGACGGCGGATGCACAAGCGACCGCCGACTTCCGCTCGACCTTCGAGGCGGCCAATGCCGCCGCGACCGAGAGCGCCGCCACGTCCGAAGCCGAGATTCAGGCGACACAGGAGTCTGCGCAGGCCACCGCCGCCGCCGTCAACGAGAGCACGGCTGCCGCGGTCACGGCCCAGGTGCAGGCGACCGCGACCCAGGCCGCCGTCATTACTCAGCAGGCCGAAGCGACTGCCATCCAGGTCGCCGCGGCAGCGACGGCTGACGCTCAGACGCAAGCGACGGCCAATGCAGCCACTGCAACCGCCGAAGCCGCGACCGCTCAAGCGCTGCAAACGCAGGCCGTCGAACAAACGCAGGTCGCCAACCTGCAGGCGACGCAGACGACGATCGCGCAGGTCGTCGCGCTGCGGCAAACGGCGGATGCGCAGGCGACGCAGGATATCGGCGCGACTCAGACCGTCAATGCCGCGACGCAGGCGGCGGCTTCTGCCACGCGTGCGGCGGCAACGGTCGACGCTCAAGCGACGCTGAATGCGATGGCGACGCAGACGGCCTTCATGGCGACGGAGCAGTCGCGCTCGACCGAGCTTGCGGCGACGCTGAGCGCGCTGGAGACCCTGGCCGCCGCCACCGATCAGGCGATCGCGACGCAGACGGCCGCCGCGTCCACCCAGGCGGCGCAGACACAGGCCGCACTCGATGCGCAGGCAGCTCAAACTGCCGCTGCGGCCACACAGCAAGCCTTAGCGACCGAGCAAGCCGCGACGCAGAATGCGCTCGCCACCGAACAGGCGGCTACCGAAGCCGCCGCGGCAACGCTCGCCTTGCAGTTCACCCAGACGGCAGCCGCCTCCGCGACCCGCGCCGCGGCGACGGAACAGGCGGCGACACAACGCGCCCTGGCCACCGAGAATGCGCTCGCCAGCCAGACCGCGCTGGCAGCGGCCACCCGCTCAAGCGCGACGGAAGCCGCACAGACGCAGGCCATCCAGGCGACGCAGACGGCGGCGATCATCGCCACGACGGCCGCTGCGCCCTCGGTGACGCCGAGCATCACGGCGACGCTGCAACTGGAAGAGGTGGTCACGCAAAGCCCGCCCATCCCGACCGACTTGCTGCCGCTGACCTGCGTCATTGGCTTGATTGCAGGCGTGATGGCGGTCATTTTCGTCCTGATCGGCGGCAGCCAACGCCGCCGTGACCGCAGAAGATAGGCCAAGCCTATGGGCACCCTGGTTCTACGGATCATCATCAATGCCGCCGCCATCGCCGTGATCGCATCGGGCTTTCTGCCCGGCATTCGCATCGTTGGGCAGAATATTTACCCCATCCTGCTGGGCATCGGGCTGATCTTCGGCATCGTCAACGGGCTGATCAAGCCGCTCGTCAACCTGATGACCTGCGCGCTGACGCTGCTGACGTTCGGCCTCTTCCGGCTGATCGTCAACGGCGCGATGTTAATGCTGACGGCCTACTTCTCGCGCCTGCTCGAACCGACAATTGGCGGCAGGCTGGAGGTCGACAATCTGCTCTGGGGTATCATTGGCGCCATCATCGCCAGCGTGATCGGGATCGTGCTGGAGCGCATCCTGGGCGTCGATGACGACGGTGACTCCCGGCGTCGCGACTGGTGATATCATCTGAGCTTGCGAGACGCCCCTCCGGCACGCTCAATAGAATCAACCCACGTCTGGTCATGCCAGACCTATGAAACGATTGGATCATGACGGAAACACAATTTGACTTTCATAATCACGCCGCCCTGGTGACCGGCGCCGGCGGCGGCGTTGGACGCGCCATCGCGCTGGCGCTGGGCGCGGCGGGCGCGGCAGTCGTCTGCGGCGACATCAATCCTGATCGCGTCGACGACACGGCGCAAGCGATCATCGACGCGGGCGGGCGAGCGCTGCCCTGGGACGCCGACGTCGCCAACCGCTTTCAGGTGAGCGCGATGATCGAAGCCGGGCGCGACGCTTTTGGGCGCATCGACATCCTGGTCAATGCGGCGGGTGTCTTCAAACGAGGCAGTATCCAGACGTTTGACGAATGGGATTGGCGGCGCATCCTCGACATCAACCTGACGGGCGCGTTCTTCTGCACGCAGCTGCTCAGCCGGGTGATGGCGGACGAAGGCGGCGGGGTGATCGTCAATATTGCCTCGGACGCCGCGTATCCCAATCCGCTCGCGGAAGGCATCGCCTATGCCGCCAGCAAGACGGGTATGATTGGCATGACGATCCAGGCAGCGCAAGAACTCAAGCCGCATCAAATCCGCGTCAACGCCGTCTGCCCCGGCGACGTCGACGAAAGCGACGGCACGCCGCTGCGCACGGATATGCCCGCCACGCCGGAGCAAATTGCGCCGCTCGTGCTGTTTTTATGTTCAGATGCTGCGCAATTGATCACCGGGCAGGCGATCCGCATCGGCTAAATCGAATCTGACAGGCGAGCGACCGTGGCGTTTATTCCGCTTCGGCCTCCGGCTCAGGCGTTTTCGCCTCTGCCAGCGGCACGGTGAAGTGGAAGGTTGTCCCCTGGCCGAGCGTGCTGTCGACCCAGATGTGCCCCTCATGCCGCTCGACAATACCGCGCGTGATCGTCAGGCCGAGGCCGGTGCCAGGCTGCTCGCGCGCGATCGGATTCTCGCTGCGGAAGTAGGGCGTGAACAGCTTGGCGAGGTCGTCCTCATCCATACCGATGCCCTCGTCCTGCACACGGACGTGCAGCATCGGCTTGCTCACTTTACCTTGTGGTGTGCGCTGTGGCGTCGTGACTTCGGCCCCGATCGTGATCTGCGCGTCCTCAGGGCTGTACTTGTGCGCGTTGTTGATCAGGTTGGTGAGCACCTGTATGATGCGGTTGCGATCGGCATAGATCAACGGCAGATTGTCCACCAGCGCCAGACGAACGCGCTGGCCTTTGTCGTCAATCTGTTTCTGCAGCGGGCGCAGCGTTTCTTCAATGACGTCGGCAATCGCTAATTCTTCCGGCTCGATGCGCAGATTGTTCGTCTGCAGCTTGGTCACGTCGTTCAGGTCGCTGACGAGCGTGTTCATGCGCTCGGCGTTGGAGCGGATCGTGCCGACGAAATTCCGCTGCTGATCGCTCAACGCGCCGACCGCACCGCTTATGATGACGTCGGCATAGCCTTTGATCGACGTGAGCGGGTTCTTCAATTCGTGGGCGACGAAACTGACGAACTCGCTCTTGGATTGGTTGGCGAGCGCCAGTTCTTCGTACAACTGGGCATTGGCGATGGCGATGCTGGCGTGTTCGGCCAGACGTTGTAAGAACGGCATGTGCGCCAGGCGCAGACCGCCATCCTGTGCGCTTTCCAGGATCATGAGTGCGATCACGTCACCGGCCGTCAACATCGGCAGTGTGATCTGGGATCGCGTATCCCGGCGGCTGGGGATGTAGAGCGGGTCGATGAGCACGTCGGCGACCAGTTCCGCGCGCCGCGTGCGCATGCTGCGGCTGACGATGCCGTTCGTTAGCGGCCACATATCGCCCTGCGCGCCATCCGGAGCTTCGTCATCCAGATAACCCGCGCGCGCGACGATGCGCATGAACTGCTTGTCGCTCGACACGACGCCCAACACCCCCGCCGACGCCTGCGTATTGGCGACCGCCCAACGCAGCGCGATCTCGGCGACCGCATCGAGCGAGTGCGAGCGATTCATCTCGGCGTCGATGCGCTCCAGCATCTCCAGTTCGGTCAAGCGCTCGCTCAACTGCTGGTCGGTCATCTGGAACAAGCGCGCGTTCTCAATCGCGACGGCCGCCTGCCCGGCGAAGGTCGTCAGCAGGTCGGCATCTTCCTGGGTGAAGACACCATCACGCCGGTTCAAGATCTCCAGCACGCCGATGGTTCGCTTCTGCGTGATCAGCGGCGCGGCCAGCACACTCTGCGTGACGAATTCACCGGCGGCGAGTTCGCCCGTCCAGCGCGGGTCGGACGCAGCATCGTTGACGATGATGACCTGGCCCGACTGCGCGACCTGGCCGACCAGCCCACGCCCATAGGGCACGCGCATCCCGACAAGATCGCTTTCCGGGCTGCCAATATCGACCTGGAATTCCAGATCGCCGCTGCCGTCGTCGACCGTTAGCAGCAGCGAACCGGCCTCGGCATTGAGGATTTTGGTCGCGCTCGACGTGATCAACTCAAGCAGCTTATCGAGGTCGAGGTTCAACTCGGTCGCCACCAACACTCGGCTGACGTCGTTGAGGGCGGCCAACTGGCGCGCGCGTAGATTTGTCTCCGCAAACAGGCGGGCTTTATCGAACGAGGTGGCCGCCAGCGAGCCGATATCGCTCAACATGCGCATCTGCTCGTCGCTGAACTGCCGGTTCGTCTCGATCGTGCCGACAGAGAGCACACCCAACGTGCGCGACCCGGCTATCAAGGGCACGCCCATCCACGCCTGAATCGCCTTATCCTCGCGCTGGATCGCCGCGCCCCGTTCCGACATGGCACGGGAGAAGCTGGGCACCTGCAAGGGCTGCCCGGTGCGCGCGACCTCGCTGACGACGTCGCTGCTGAGCGTCCAGCGGCGGTTCTCTTTGTCAATGTAGCGCTCGCCATCTTCCTGGACGAACGCGTAGTAAAGCTCGTTCAAGGCAGCGTCACGGAGCGCGATGTAAATGTGCGTCCCGTCGATCAGGCGCAGGGTTTGCGTGCCGATCAGCTCAAGCAGTTGATCGAACTCGCCCGTGAAGTTGACCGCCTGGCTGACGCGGCTGAGGATGCCCAGCTCGCGCACACGGCGCTCGAGCGAATCGACCACCTGCGCGCGCTCGACGGCGATCGTCATCTGGTTGGTCAGGTTCTCGACGAAGCGCTGCTCTTCGAAGGTGTAGTCGCTCGCGCCGGAGAGCGGGCCGCCGAGAATGGCGAAGCCGCTCAAACGGCTGCTGCCGCGAAAGCCGACGATCAGGCGCGGCTTGAGCACATTGAGCCGTGCGCGCTCGGCAATCAAATCCTCTGGCCAGGGCGTGTTGGCGCCCAGGTAGATCACACTATCCTGACGCCGGAGCAGGTCGACCAGCGGGCTATCCGCCGCAAAGCGAATGTCCGTATCCGGCCTGACTTTGCCGAAAGCGATGTACTCCTCGAACTGCGGCCCCGGCAAGAAGATGAAGAAATGAGTCGGCGCAATCGTCTGTTCGATGGTTGTGCGGTATTCAGCGCTGATGGCAGGCAATTCACGAAGCGCGCTCAGGCTGCGCGCGAACTGCTCAACCTGATCCTGGTAATTGATGCGCTGGCGGAAATAGAGCTTGTCGATCTGCTTTTGCAGCCGCGTGCGCACGGGCAGGAAGATCAGGGCGACGATGAAGACGGCCAGGGCAAGTATGAACGGATTGTTGGCCTCGACCATGCGCCCGGTGAACAATGTCGCACTGAGCACGAGCAGGAAATAGCCGAGCACCAGCCCCAGCGCCAGGAAGGTATAGGTGATCCCATTGCTGATCCAGCGGTCGGCATCGACCGGGCGCGCCTGCGAGATGGCATAGGCCATGCTCAACGTGGGCAACGCAAAGAAGGGCGCAACGACCGACGTATTGAACGGGATGAGCGGGCTCCCCGTCGTGGCGCTGGCGATCAAATTGATCAGCCAGATGATGCCCGGAATCACGGCGAAGAGAAACCCTGTCAGCACCATGTTCGCCTGATCGCGCATCAACGACGTCGCCGCACGACGGCGCTGCCGTATCCAGAACACGGTTGAAACGACGGCACCGCTGAGGGCTGCCATTACGGCGAGCTGGCTGCCCACGGAAACACTGGTCGGATCGGTGGGCGACAGATAGAGCCACAAGCCGATCAGTGCCGGGACGAGTGCGATCAGCAGGGGCGCATGCAGGAGCATCGGATAGCGATAGACGCGGGGTAGCCGCGCCGGGAAGACGAGACTCAGGCTGACGACCGCGCCGCCAAGCAGCGCGGTACCAACGATCCAGACCTCGGTATAGCGATGGGTCGTGTTGATGTCGAACAGGCCGACGCAGAAGATCGCCAGCAGCGCGCTCACCAGGCTGACCAATCTGCCGCTGGTGTATTTGTGGCGCAGCACGAGGACGATGACGCTGATGCCGAGCGCCAGCACGCCGGCGAAGAACGGCACCCAGAACAGAGCAATGATGTCGTTATCGGGAAATTCGATCAGCGAGATACGCGCGTTGCAGGAGGCGAAACCGCCCATCGGCGCGTCACAGACGATCCCCGGCGCGAGCTCGCCCAGGTTGGCCGACGAGCGTAGAAACGTCAGATTGATTTCGTCGCCGACGCTGCGCGCGGACAGCAGCGCATTCAGATGCTGATACGCGTCAGGATCATCGCCAAGTGTTTGCCCATCCAGGGCGATGAGATGATCCCCGCGCTGGATGCCCGCGGCCAACCCTGGCCACTCCCAGCCAATCGGCTTCGTCCCATCGACCACGAGCACGCGCGTCACCATCAGGCCGGGGAACGGCTGGACGCGCCACTCCATGGCGGCGAACAACGCCAGAATCGCCAGCAGACCGCTGGCAAGGATCACAAGCGCCACCACGAACGTCGCGACACGGTGATCAAGGCGGCTGGTGCTGCCCTGAACGGCCCGTGTGCCCGTGAGCGTGTTGACACGGTCGCTGCTGTTTGGTATTGCAGACATAGAGCGTTCTGACAGGCTTCATCACATGACGATGGATAAATTCTAACACGAGGTAGGCTTGCGATTCCGATAGATTAACGTTTGTGACGAGTTTTGCTCTGCAGAAATGACCCGTTAGCACGCGGCGCGGGCTTCGCACCCGCCCAGGCTTTTTGCTATAATGAGGGCGAAAGGTTAAGTTTCGTTTATATGATTTGCACACGGCACAGGATTCAACTGCATGTCAAGCGAACGCCCGATTCGGGTTCTCATCGGCAAGCCAGGTTTGGATGGTCATGACCGGGGTGCAAAAGTCATTGCACGGGCGCTGCGCGACGCCGGTATGGAAGTGGTCTACACAGGGCTGCGCCAGACGCCGGAGATGATCGCCGAGGCCGCACTCCAAGAAGACGTCGACGTGGTGGGATTGAGCATTCTAAGCGGGGCACACATGGCATTGGTGCCCCGCATTCGTGAAGTCATGAATTCAAGCGGCCTGGAAGACGTGCCGCTGATCATTGGCGGTATCATTCCAGACGTCGACAAGCCGTCGCTCGAGGCCATGGGGGTGCGCGGCATCTTCGGCCCCGGCGCGAATACGGAGGAGATCGCAGGCTTCATCCGGACGCTGGTGGCCGCCAAAGACAAGGATGCACCGGCGTGAGCGGGCTGGCGACACAGATCCTGCAAGGAGATCGCCGAGCACTGGCCCGGCTCTTGACGATAGTGGAAAATGCGCGCGAGGGTGGTGATCACGCCCTCGCCGCTTTATTTCCGCATACCGGCCATGCGCACATCATCGGTATCACGGGGCCGCCCGGCGCGGGCAAAAGCACGCTGGTCAGCGCGCTGACCAAGGCCGTGCGCGCGCAGGGAAAGACCGTCGCCATCCTCGCCGTCGACCCGACGAGTCCCTTCAGCGGCGGCGCGATCCTGGGCGACCGCATTCGGATGCGCGACCTGTCCGGTGACAGCGGCGTCTTCATCCGCAGCATGGCAACGCGCGGCAGCCTGGGCGGGCTGGCGCGGGCCGCGCGCGATGCCGTGCGCATCCTCGATGCGGCGGGCTTCGACTACGTCGTGGTCGAGACAGTCGGCGCCGGGCAGAGCGAGGTCGAAATCGCCCGCATGGCGCAGACGGTGCTGGTCGTGGAAGCGCCGGGCATGGGCGACGACGTTCAGGCGATCAAGGCGGGCATCCTCGAAATTGCCGACATCCTGGTCGTCAACAAAGCCGACCGCCCCGGCCTGGATAACACCATTCGCGCTTTGAAGCTGATGCTCGAACTCGGCCACCCGGCGTCGCGCAGCCAGGTAAGCGGGCATCATGGCGCGATGATGTCGACGCCTGCGCCGACCATGACCAGCGTCGATCACGCCTTGTGGATACCGGTCATCGTGCAGACGGTGGCGACGGATGGCCGGGGCATCGACGAGTTAATCGGGGCGATCGAGGCGCATCAAGCGCACCTCAGGCGCAATGGACATCTGCGCGAGCTGGAACAGCGCCAGATCGAGATCGAACTGCAAGACCGGCTACGCGAGGCGCTGCTGACTCGCCTACTGGAGAACATCTCCGCCCAAGACCTCAGCACATTGGTCGAGCGGATACAACAACGACACATGCCCCCGCACGAAGCGGTCGATATGCTGCTGGCAGGGCTGCGTTTTGAGCCTTCTGAGGAATGACGCATAAAGAACTGAGGATATCCAGCTATGGCTTACGCTCGTCATGATTATCTTGCTTCATATGGCGCGATAAAGCTTTTCGGCGGCTCGTCGTGTCCGGATCTCACTCGTGAGATCGCAGCTTATCTGGGCGTTTCGGTCGGCTCTTACTCGCGTGAAATATTCTCGAACGAAAACATCTTCATCCAACTGAAAGAGAGTGTGCGCGGGCAGGATGTGTTCATCGTTCAAACGCTGTGCCCGCCGGTGCACGATCACATCTTCGAGATGCTGATCATGATCGACACAATCAAGCGCGACTCGGCAGCGCGCATCAACGTCGTCGTGCCGTATCTCGCTTACTCACGGTCGGACAAGAAAGATCAGCCGCGCGTGGGCATTGCGGCGCGCTTGCTCGCCAACATCATCGAGACGGCGGGCGCCGATCGCTACATGACGATTGATCTCCACGCGGGGCAGATTCAGGGCTTCTACAACATTCCGGGCGATGCGCTGACGGCATTTCACATTCTTGCCAAATATGTGGAAGAAAAGCACATCGAAGATCTGGTCGTTTGCTCGACCGACCTGGGCTTTGCCAAGAAAGCGCGTAACTGGGCTGAACGCCTGAACACCCCACTGGTGATCATCGAGAAGCGGCGCACGGGCAACACCGGCATGTCCGAAGCGCTGACGATCATCGGTGACGTCAAGGACAAGAACGTGCTGCTGGTCGACGACGAGGTCTTGACCGGCGGCAGCGTCACCAACGCCGCCGACTTGATTCACAAGGAAGGCGCGCGCGACGTCTACCTGGCCTTCACGCATCCGATGCTCGGCCCCAGCGCCTACGATAAACTCGCCTCAGGCAGCTTCAAAGAGATCATCACGACCAACACGATCCCGATCCCGCCAGGAAAGCGGATGCCCAACATGACGATCCTGTCGGTCGCGCCGATGCTCGGCGAAGTCATCCGGCGCGCGCACGAAGGCCGCAGCGTTGGCGAGTTGTTCAACGAATAACGTGCCCTAGTAACCCGCGCTGATCGTATTCAGCCGTTCGATTTCATCCGGCGCGAGCGAGACGTCGACCGCGCCCAAAACTTCCTTCAACTGATCCACCCGCCGCGCGCCGATGATCGGCGACGTGATTCCCGGCAGGGAGAGCTGCCAGGCCAGGGCGACCTGTGCCACGGGCACCCCATGGGCAGCGGCGATGCGTTCGGCTTCTTCCAGTACGTCGAAGGCGCGGTCATCCGGCAGCAGTTGTTGGATCAGCCCGCTGCTCGCGCGTGTGGTATCCGCCTGTCGATCGTGACGCTTGTACTTGCCGGTCAAGAAGCCGGCGGCCAGTGGGCTGTACGGGATCACCCCAATTGCCTGATCGACGCAGGTCGCCTGCAGCTCGCGCTCCCACTCCTGGCGATGCAGCAGGCTGTGATGCGGTTGCAGGCAATCAAAGCGCGCGTAGCCATGCTTTTCGCTGATCCAGAGCGACTTCATGAGCAGCCAGGCCGGATAATTGCTCGCGCCGACGTAGCGCACTTTGCCACTGCGCACCAGATCGTCGAGGGCGGCGAGCGTTTCGTCCAGCGGCGTCTCGTCGTCAGGATAATGCACCTGATACAGATCGATATAATCGGTTTGCAGACGACGCAGGCTGTCCTCGACGGCCTGCATGATGTGCATGCGGCTCAGCCCTTGTCCGTTGGGGCCGAGCCACATGATGCCGCGCACCTTCGTCGCAAGGACAACTTGACGGCGATCCTGCTGCTTGAGCCAGTTGCCGATGATCGTCTCGCTTTCGCCGCCTTTGTTGCCATCGACCCACCTCGAATAGACATCCGCCGTGTCGATGAAGTTGATCCCGGCATCCATCGCCGCGTCGAGGATGGCATGTGAGGTCGATTCATCTGCACTCCAGCCGAACGTCATCGTCCCCAGGCACAGCGCGCTGACTTTCAAGCCGGTGCGTCCGAGTTGGCGATAAAGCATGGTTTCACCTCCGATGTGAAGATTGGGAAAGAAGCGCGCGTCGCTCTAGCGTTTGCGATAGGACGTGGTCGTATATTTGGGCGCGAAGCCCACTGCCCGATAGAGGGCATTCGAGGCAGGATTATCCGGTTCACTGCCGACCTGCGCCAGTCGCATCCCGCGTGTTTGCATGAAGCGCAGCCCATGCGCCATCAGTGCCCGCCCCAGCCCTTTGCGCTGATACGCCTCGTGCGTACCGACCGGTTCGAACAGGCCGATGGCATTCTGATCATCGAGCCAGGTGATGCAAAACGCGGCGAAGGCCCCGTCCGGCGCGACGACCACATGCTCCAGCGCCGGATCATAGCCCGGCTTGCGCATAACTTCATCGCGATAGAGATCCGGCGTCCACTTCGACCCGAAGGCGCCGCTGTGAACCGCCGCCAGGCCCGCGGCATCCACCTCACCAAGTGCTGAACGGATGCGGTAGTCTTCAGGCAGGACGACGTCGGGCAAGTCCGTGATGATCTCGCGCTCGTTGAGCGTGATCCAGGCGGTTTCGTCCGGCTGGTAGCCACATTCGATCAGGTAGTTGGCCCGCCAGGTGTCACACGAATCGACGCCGGTCATGACCGCCTTCGCGTGAGCACCTTCGCGATCCAGCCAGTCACGTAAGGTTTCCGCGGCCCAAGCGAGCACGTCACGTTCAAATGCGCCGCTGCGATGCGCCGGGCTAACAAACGCGTCGTAACAAGCATGGCGCGGATACACCAGGGCAAAGGCCACCAACTGTCCATCGAGAGACCACAGACGGATCATCTCGTCGCGCGGATATTGACCGCGCAGCCCGTTGTAGATGCGGTGTGGCAGATCGCCGACATGGCAGTAGCCACAGCTCCCACTCTCACGAACCCAGCCCGCCAGCACCGCTTGCATCGCCGCCAGATCACCCGCGCCGTGGTAAGCCCGATGCGTGAAAGAAGCCTCCATGTTTCGACCTTTCTTCAGTATGGAATGAGCGCTAATCCAGGCGCTGTCTCCATTCGTCGGGTAACTTGCGCGTCGCCTCGCGAAAGGTCAGCCCGCTCATGCGCTCGCGATGCCGCTGCACGTAGCCAACGACCAGCTCAGGCTGGCGCGGCGCCAGCTCACGCAGTGCCCAGCCAATCGCCTTGCGGATGAAGAAGCGCTCGTCCGGCGACCAGGCTTTGCTCTCGTCCAGCATCGGCGACGTGATCTGCTCGAAGAGTTCGAAATCGCACTTATTACGCCGGAAATGCGCATTCTGCGAGAGGATGGCTGTGCGCCGCACCCAGAAGTTGGGATCTTCCGCCCACTTGAACAGATAGGGGCGCAGCACATCCGGATCATGTGCCAGCAGTGCGCCGACGACGTGAACGGCGATCTCGTCCAGATGCGCCCAGGTGTTGACCTCGTGGATCATGCGCTCGACCAGCGGCAGTTGATCGAGCGTCAGTCGATCCGCCGATTCAACCAGCAGAAAGACCGCCAGTGAGCGTTCCTCGTGCCAATCACTCGCCCACAACGCCTCGGCCAGCGCGGCGATCTCCTCAATCGAGAGATCGGCGTGCGCTTTGCACCAGCTTTTCATGAGTGAATTGAGTTTGGGCACGGTCAGGCCGTGGAAGTTGAGATCGCTCTTGAGATATTTCTTCTCGTTGACCGCGCGCACAGGGTCGGCCAACTCGCGCAACTGGTCGATCAGTTGCGCCTTTTCGTAGGCGACATCCAGCGAGGACATGATCTTCCCTCATCCGAGATGATGCGAATAGGCTCCCCATTGTAGCCCGGCACAAATGAAAACGGGTGAAGCCGCGCTCCACCCGTTCTGCTTGATCCTTGACCGCCAGCCGAGCTTCAGTCGCCCAGGCCAAGCTGTTCGCGCAGGAAATTCATACGATCCTCGCGTACGAAGCGATGATCCATCGCGTGCGTTTCCGCCAGGTAAAAGCGGCTCAGCTTGGGGCCGGAGGCCGCGCCAGAGAACTCGTCGATCACATCGCGCGGCGTGTAGAAATCCTCACCGCCAAACTGGAAGAGGACATATGCAGGCGCGGCAAACGGAACGTACTGGGTCGGCGCGAGCGGCGCCATCTTCGCTTTGTAATCGTCCAGTCCGGCAGTGCCTTCATCGACGCCGAACAGCATCCAGTTGTTGAAATCCGACGTCCCGGCGATCAAATCGTAGGCCTTGGCGCGCCGGTCGACCCCGGCCAGGATGGCGCCGTACATGGCGCCGAAATCGTGACCGACGTAGGCGATGCGCTCGGCATCCACGCCGGGTTGAGCGACGAGCACGTCGAGCGCGCGCCGCAGATCGATCACCTGCTTGACCGTGTCATCATAATCGGTGTCGAGTGAGCGCCCACTGGTGTACCAGGCCGGGTCTTCCCACAGCGTGGCAGGCAGCAGAGAAACAACGCCCTCGGCGGCCATCGTGACAGCTTCGTCCAGGAACTGGCCGCGATTCGACAGGTCAGACTCCGGCTCGTACCAGTGCACATAGAGCACACCCGCGAACGGCCCATCGCCCGATGGCGTAACCAGATACGCCGCAATCGGTTCGCCGTCGACCGGGCTGGGATAGGTGATGTCTTGAACGGTGGCGTCTCCGCGTTGTTCACTGGAGACGACCGTGATATCCGGCGCAGCGGATTGATCGTAGTCGAACAGGGCCACGAGATCCTCCGGGGGAAGCTCTACTTCCTCATCTTGCGCAAAGACGGTCGAGAAGGAAAGTACGATCAAGAGAAACAGAGCAACAGACAAACGCATGTTCATCCCCTCATGGTGATGCACTATATCCACTATAAATACCTGCACAGAAATGCGGGCGTTCACAACCTGTGGGGAAAATCGATGTGCATGCTCAGACCAGGGCGAGGGCGATTTCCTCACGCACGCGCTCGTCAGACTCGGCGGATTGAGCGGCGGCCAGCGCGGCTCGCGCGTCGTCACCGGGGAGGCGTCCCAACGCCCAGGCCGCATGGCCGCGCACGAGCGGAGACGAGTCGGCGAGCAGTCCAATCAATGGCGCCGCGACTGCCGGATCGCCCCAGTTCCCGGCGACAATAGCGGCATTGCGCACGAGCCGCTCGCGCTTGATCCGTGCGATCGGTGTCCCGGCGTAGCGCACCGCGAAGGTCTCTTCGTCGAGCGCAAGGAGATCGAGCACCGACGGCGCGACGCGCTCGATCTGCTGTTCGCCGTGCAGGGGCGATTCGGTGCCGGCATCAGGTGCGAAGCGCTGAAACGGGCAGACATCCTGGCACACGTCGCAGCCGAACAGCCAGTTACCCATCCGCGGGCGCAAGTCGCGCTCGATCCAGCCCTTGTGCTCAATGGTCAGATAGCTGATGCAGCGGCGCGCGTCGAGCACATGCGGCTGTGGAAAGGCATCGGTCGGGCAGGCACGCAGGCAGCGCTTGCACGTCCCGCACATCGAGGCGCGAAAGGCGGGCGCATCGTAAGCGTCACAGGGCAGATCGGTCAGGATTTCGCCGAGGAAGAAATAGCTGCCCCGGCGCGGATGGATCAGCATCGTGTTCTTGCCGATGAAGCCCAGGCCTCCGGCGTAAGCATGGCCTCGTTCGAGGATTGCGCCCGTATCGACGTAACTGCGCGCGCGCAGGCTGTGCGGGCTTGACTGCGCCAGCCATTCCGTGAGCGCGTCAAGGCGCGGCAGCATGACCTCGTGATAGTCCAGTCCCCAGGCATAGCTGGCGATGCGCCCACGCGACGGATCGGCGAGCAGCGCTTCCGGCATGGCGACGCGGTAATCCAACCCGACGACGATCAACGTCTGCACGCCAGGCAGGATGACGTTCAGATCGTGCCGCCGCGCCGTGCGATCCGGACGCGCCATGTAGCCCATCTCGCCGTGCATCCCGGCGGCGAGCCAGCGTTCATAAGCGGCGATAAAGGGCGAAGGTTGGGCAGGCACGATCGCAGCGAGATTGAAGCCCAGCGCCAGAGCTTCCTGCTTGATCCGTGCAGCGGAGAACGCGTCGCTGGAGCTGGTCATCGCGGCCCACTATTCCGTGTCATCGGCAGCCTGGAGGCGGCACAGCGAGTCGTAAAGGGGATGTTGGCGCCACTGTGCAGGATCGTCGGCGTGATGCGCGGCCAGCCAGACAGCCTCCGCAGGCCCGCCGCCCTCGGCAATGATGTCCGCGCTCCACAAGGGATGATGCGCGTAGACGACGAAGCCGCGCTGCCAGCGCGTCGCCGGGTCGCCCGCGCTCAGACGCATGAACATCTCAGGGAAGAAGCGTTTGACCAGCACCGGCAGCGTGCGCTGCCACAAGGACATGGGATAGCGGCTCTTGCCGACGTCGTGCAGCAATGCCGCGACGGCCAATCCTGGAGACAGATCGCCCACCGCGCGCAGGACGCGCAAACTGTGGAGCTGTTCGCTCCGGCGCATGGCCTGAAACTGCGCCATCAATGCGGGCGACAGGAAGCGCTGTGCCTGTGTGTAATCGACCGGGAACGCGAACGCGAACAGTGCGCGCAAGCCCTGGCGCACCCGGTAGAGCGCCGTCGTCATCGGCTGTCTCAGCCAAGCAGGAACGTGAGCAGCGCGCTGCTCGGCTGCCCAATTAACAACCCGAAGATGTTCGGCAGGCCGGGAATGTTCAGGAATGACAGCAGCAGCAAGCCGAAGAAGATGTACTGCGTCGTCTGCTGGTGCCGCTCCCACTGAATTGCGAGATCGGGCGGCAGCAGGCTGTAGACGATATGCCAACCGTCGATGGGAAACATCGGCAGCAGGTTAAAGAAGAACAAGAGGATGTTCCAATAGACCAGCGAAAAGATCAGGATCGACAATAATTGGCTGCTCAAAATCGTCGATTGAAACAGGCGGTAAACGATGGCAAACAGGATCGCCAGCAGCAGATTGGACACAGGCCCCGCAGCAACGGCGGCCAGCCAGCGCCAGCGGCGATTCTGTGCGGGCATCCGGTAGGGGGAAATTGGCGCCCCACCCAGGATGCCGAAGCCGATGATGGCGAACATCAACCAGCCCACCCAGTTGATGTGGACGAAGGGATTGAGGGTCAAACGGCCTTCACGCGCGGGGACAGGGTCACCCATGCGCCAGCCGACATAGTTATGCGCAAATTCGTGTATCGTCATCCCGATCAACAACGCGATCAGGTTGGCGATCAGACGTTCAGGCGTGAGGTTGAAGAGCAATGGATAGCTCCCAGGCTGCAATCTGGATGAATATGTGGAGTATAGCATAGACATCATGAGCGAGAGCTAAGCACAACGAAGGCGATAGATATGAACGACGGAGAGGAATGTGATCGCCCCTCCGCCGCCCATGCTTAGCCTAGCGCGCCAGCAGCCCGCCGAGCGCCCAGAGTGCGAAAGCGATGATGATCGCCCCGGAGAATCGGTTGACCCAACGCATCATGTTCGGCGTGAACCGTTCGCGCAGCAGGCTGACGATGCCGCTCAGGAACGTCCACCACAAGACCGACCCGCCGAAGACCCCGAGCACGACCACCAGCGACTCGTTCGGGCTGGCTTCGGTAGTCGCCGAGATGAGGCCGGAACCGGTGAAGATGCCGAGAAAGGCGAGGATCGTCTGCGGGTTGGTCATCGTCAGCGCGAAGGCCGAGCCATACATGCCGAGCAAGCCGCTGCCCTCCGCCCGCGCACCACGCTCCGCCGGGGCAGCCGAAAATGCTTTCACACCCAGGTAGATGAGAAAGAGGCCCCCGATGATGCGAACCGGGACTTCGATGCTGGTCAGGAAACTGGCGATGAGAGTGAGTCCGAAGGCGGCGATGCTGGCGTAGACGCCATCGGCAGTGGCGACGCCCAGGCCGGTTGCCAATCCGCTGAGCCGCCCGTGCGCGAGGGTGCGCCGGATGGTCAGGATGCCCATCGGGCCGACGGGCGCGGCGACCGAGACGCCAATGATGAGGCTGCTAACGAGTAATCTGAACCAAGTCTGTCATTGTTTACTCCCATAAGGGTGCATAGCGATGGCAAGAGCATAGGCGAAAAATTGATGGTTGGCAAGAGGGCAAGATGGGGCAACAATGGGTTCCTCTGTTCAGGAGATGTCACCATGTTGTCGACACCCCCACCGTTTCCCCCACAACTCGAAACCGCCCGCCTGATCCTGCGTCCGCCGCAGCCGGGTGATGGACAGGCGATCAACGATGCCGTCCGCGAGACCTTCGCTGCGCTGACGCAGTGGATGCCGTGGGCCAAGACCATGCCCACCGTCGACGACACCGAAAACTTCGCCCGCGATGGCTGGTCGCGCTATCACGCGCAAGAAGACTATCCACTGCTCTTGTACGACAAGGAGACCGGGATCTTCGTGGGCGCAAGCGGCCTGCACCCGCACGATTGGCGCGTGCCTAAGTTCGAGATCGGCTATTGGATACGCGCCAGCCGCGAAGGCCAGGGCTTAGTCACGGAAGCGGTCAACGAGATTACACGCTTCGCCTTCGAGGCGCAGGGCGCCCAGCGGCTGATCATCCGCTGCGATTCGCGCAACGTGCGCAGCGCCGCGGTGGCCGAACGCGCCGGCTACGTGTTGGAAGCGCGCCTGCACAACGACCTGCGCGATAACACCGGCGCGCTGCGCGATACCCTCCAGTACGTCAGATTCCCGGATTAGCGGCGCCGCAGCCAGCCATAGACGACCATCACGCCGACCGTCAGTTGCAGCCAGACGGTGTCCTGCGGGATCGGCAGGCTGTTCTCGACGACGACCTGGCTCAGCGGAATAGGCACGAAGGTCAGGAAGAACAGAGCCAGCGACAGGTAGGCGATCATGCGGCGGCGCGTATCGAGCGGCGTGATCATATCCAGCGGCGGCACGTAGATGCGCCCCAGAAAGAAGAGCAGCAGCGCCCACAGCAGCCAGAACTGGCTGACGAACACCAGCGCGATCAGCAGCCCGACGATCGGCAGGAACAGGCGCCTGACCTGCTCGCCCAGGACCGAATAGAGAATGTGCCCGCCATCCAACTGGCCGAGCGGGATCAGGTTGAGCGACGTGACCAGCAGCCCGGCCCAACCTGCCTGCGTCAACTGGTTCATGTAGACGTCGATGCCATCGGCGGGCAGGAACTTGCCGAAGACCAGCGTCTTCGCCCACGCGTAAATGAACGAATTGCCCTCGACCCAGCCGCCCGCCACAATCGGCCCGGTTGGCGAGGTCGCCAGGCCGATGAAGACGATCGGGATGGCGAAGACGAGACCCATCAGTGGGCCAGCCGCCCCAATGTCGAGCATCGACTTGCGATTGCGGAAGGGTTCACGCTGCTGGATGACCGCGCCAAACGTCCCCAGGAAACTGATGAAGGGCGCCGGGATGAAATAGGGCAGCGTCACCGCAATCCGGTGATAGCGCGCGGCGAAATAGTGGCCGAGTTCGTGCGCACCCAGGATCAGCATCAGGCTCAGCGCGTAGGGCAGCCCGCGCCACAATTCGCCGGAGATGTTGGCGATCAACTGCTCGGCCAGCGGCCGATTAGTGGCCGCGATTTCGCTGATTGCCATCTCGGTGCCCAGCAGCAGCACGCTCAGGAACGTCGCCACAAACAAGATCGCGTTCCAGTACCAGCCGCGCGGCTTAGGGCGAATACGCCCGCGCACCGCATGAATCACCTGCCGACCGTCGTGCTCGCGGAAGTAGGGTATGTGGTCGAGCGCCGCAAAGGCGGTGTCAAGCTGCCTGTAGGCGGCTTCGGAGTCAATCAGCAGGCGGCCTTCGAAGGTCGCCGTCAGTGCGCCGTTTGGGTTGAAGAGCAGAATACCGTCCCGCTGCATCAGCAAGTCCGGGTCGCCGGTCGGCTCGCGTTCGATAGTGAAGACTTCCATCACCATCTGGCGCAGTTCGCTGCGCACGCTGCTTTCCGTAGTCGGCTCGAACGGCATCACAGGTCGTTGGATGGGCCTGTCGTCTGCCGATGATGCGGTTTCGTTGATCATAAGGTGCGGTCTCCAATACGTGACGCGGGTTTGCGAACCCTCGCGCATCCATCATAGGCCAGCATAGGTCAGGAGGATTAAGACGGCGTGATAATTTGCCAGACATCGCCGTTCGGCAGCAGTTCGAGCACGGTGCCATCCGAACTGCTGATGTAGAGCGTTTCGTCACTTCCGTTGGGCGCTGCCTGCACGACGCCCTGGTAGCTCGACTCCAGATTGAGCGCCAGCCCCAGGCGGTTGCGCACTCGATCATTGCCTCGCCAGACGAAGCCCAGAATGCGAATCGGCTGGTAGAAACCGGGCGGCGGCTGGAAGCTCTCCTCGGTTTCCGGGTGGATGGCCGGGTCATAGCGATTGTCGATCGAGAACCAGGCTGGTTCGGCGCCATCGTTGAAAAGCGCGTAGACACGGTTGCTCGTCTCGATGTAGATCATGCGCCCGCGCTCAAACGGCTGCTCGATGATGGCCGTCTCGACCGGCGGCCCCACCGGGCAGGCCTCAGGTGAGGGTGAGAAGAACCACGTATCCGGGCAGGCCAGCGGCACGATCAGCGATTGTTCGACGCGGCTGATGCCCTCGCCGATGCTGAGCACGAACTCGATCTGACCGCGATCGCGGCGGCTGGTCTGCACCGAGAGTTGCCCATCCGGCCCCACGTTCCAGAGCTGCGTCCGGTTGCCCGCAGGATCGAGGCGGTAGATGGCCGCCGTATCCGCGCCACGCCCTGCCCACAGCAAGCGCACGGAGTCCCCAGGCACGACTGAGAGCACGTCCGTGGTGAAGTATTCGATGCGCGGCGCATTCGGATTGGGCGCGCGCGACGCGGTCGGCTGCAAACCGATGACCAGCGGCTGGCCGAGCAACGGAGTCGGCGACGGGCCACCAGTCGGCGTCACGGCTTCGCGCGTGGGCGGCGCCGTCGGCGTAACGTCGATGCCGGGTTCACGCGTCGGCGTGCCGGTCGCGGTTGCCGTCGCCGTCGGGCGCTCGGTTGGCACGACGATAGTCTCCGTCGCCGAGCAAGCAGGCAGCACAGCGATCAGCAGGATCAATGCCAGTATGAGCTTGGGGATGACCGCCGACGGGTCGGTTTTTCGTAAGCGCATCAGCCAACGCGTAATCATTTCATCGGTTCAAGGCTGAATCATAATCCGTGAGCGAAAGGTGGGCAACCGGCAGGTCTCAAATGCGCCATCTAGCGCACACTCACGTAGCTGCCGTCGTTGGTTTTGGTAACGACCAGATGCACGGGAAACGAGTCGCGCAGGTCGTCAATGTGCGTGACGACCAGGATCATGTCGAAGTCGCCCTGGATCGCCGTGATCGCCTCGACCAGCTTGTTGCGCCCATCCTCATCTTGCGTGCCGAAGCCCTCGTCGATGAAGAGCGTGCGCAGATGGGCCCCGGCTCGGCGCGCCAGCAGCTGCGAGAGTGCCACACGGATAGCGAAGTTGATGCGAAAAGCCTCGCCGCCGCTGTAAGTTTCGTAGCTGCGCGTGCCCAATTCGTCGGCGATGTGAATATCGAGCGTTTCGATTACCCCGCCGGTGACCTTTTCGCGCTGCGTCTCCATCTTCAACTGCATGCGGCCGTCGGTCATGCGCGCAAGCAGGCGATTGGCCGCCGTCTCCAGTTCCGGGATGGCCGTCTCGATGATCATCGCCGGGATGCCCTTCTTACCGAAGGCTTCGCGCAGTTCGTCGTAGAGCGCGCGATCTTCGCGGCGCTGCTGGCAGCGCGCTTCGAGATCCAGCTTGCGTTCGCGCTGTGAGGCGAGCGCCGCCAGTTCCTGCTGGGCGTTGACGAGCCGCTGGTAGGCGCTCCGTTCGAGGGCACGCTGCTTGCGTACTTCTTCTTCGCGCGCAAGCTGCTCCTTCGCCAGCACTTCCAGGCCTGCGATGTCGACGGTCACGCTCTCGCGTTTGGTTTGTTCTTCGGCAATCGCCTTGTCGAGCCGTTCCTGACGCAGCTGCGCGCCTTCCAAGGCTGCCTGCACATCCGGCAGCGCGCTGAGTGCAAGGTTGAGCGCCGTCTGCTGCGCTTCGAATTCGCGATAGGTATCCAGATCTTGCCGCGCTGCCGAGTGGCGATCGCTGTCGTAGCCAATCGACTCGCGCCGCGCCAGCAGATCCGCCAGTTGCTGACGTACGTCGGCGGCGAAATCATCCTGCGCCAACTGTGCGCGCAGCGTCTCGGCGCGCGCCTGCGCCGCCTGTAAATGCGCCTGCGCATTGGATGCCGCATCGACGCCCGCCTGCAAGACCCCGGCGCGCTCGATCATCGGCTGCAGATTCTTCAGGTCCTCTACCAGTTTGCCGATGTCGGTTCGGTTACGGGTCAGCAATGCGTCGATTTCTTTGGTGCGCGCCATATTGGAACGGTAGGTATCACCCCGTTGCTTGCCCTCCGCCTGCACCTGTGTCATCAGTTCTTCGCGATGCGCCTCGTCCAGCGGCTGGCCACACAACGGACAGGTGGCGCCGCTGACGACGGCGAGTTTTTCCAGACGATCTTTCATCGTGTCCATCTCTTCACGGAGATGCGTGTTGGTCGCCACCAGGCCGGAGCGCTCCTGCTCCAACTGGCCGATGACCGCCTGAAGCTCTTCCCGCTGCGTGTCCAGCGCGTGCAGGGAGGCAATCTCCGACTGCACATCCACCAAATCTTCCGCCTGGGCCATCTCAATCGTGCGCTCGAAGGCCGCGATTTCCGCCTCGCACGCGCTCAACTCGTTGGTCAATTCCGCGCGTGCCGCGTCGAGTTCGCGTTCCAGCCGGTGCTGCTGCGTTTCGAGATCGCTCATCTGAATCAACAGATCGCCCAGTGCGTGATCGGCCTCGCGCGCAGCCTGGAGCGCATTGTAGCCAGCCTCGATGTCGCCACGGCGCGCGACCACCGCTTCATAACTGGCGATGCGCTCGTGCTGGCGCCCGATCTCCGCCTGCGTGTTCTTGAGCTCAGCCTGCCGCTCTTTGATGCGCCCGTCGATCTCCGCCAACCGTTCGCGCGCCGCCCGCAGATCAGACTCGGCATGAGCGACCTCCGCCAATGATTTCTCGGCGATTTCGAGCGCGGCCTGAGCCTCATTCTGGGAGGCTTCGGCATGCCCTAGCTCGGTTTGGAGCTGAGGCTCTTTCTGGAGTTCCAGGTCAATATCCTGCAGACGGCTTTCGTAGACCTGAATATCCGAGTCGATCTGTTTGAGCGTTTCTTTGGCCGCTTCCTCGTAATCCTCCCAGCGCGCCAGGCCGAGGATATCCGAGAGAATCTGCTTGCGTTCCTTGGGCGTCTTGACGGTGAAGGCATCGGCACGCCCCTGCTGCAGGAAGGCCGAGTGGGCGAACGTCTCATGATCCAGCCGGAGCAACCGGTTGATGCGCGCCTGAGTCGCCCGCATGTTGGGTTCCGTCAGCGGGATCAACTGGCCGTCGTCGCCAATCGAGAACAGTTCGAGCGTGCCCGCACCGCCGGACTTGCGCGTGCGTTGGCGCAGCACACGGTAGATCGTGCCCTCTTGCTCGAAGTCAAGCTGCACGTACATATCGTGCTGGCCCAGATGAACCAGTTCCTCGTCACGCCGGGCGCGCGCCTTGCCCCACAGCACCCAGGTGATCGCATCGAGCAGGGAGGATTTGCCCGCGCCGTTGTTGCCGGTCAGACAGGCGAGATGAATCCCATCAAAACGCACCGGGTCCGGCGCTCGATAAGCGAGGAAGTTCTTGATTTCGAGACGAATGGGGAGCATCGCTTCGCCCGCGGCACTAATGTTCTAGAAGGGAACATTGTCCCATATGCGCCGAAGCTGAGCAAGGCGTTATCAGTGAATCAGCGAGGCGCACAGTGTGCGCCTCGATCAGTTCACCATGGGTGCGTACCGCTGGCTAAAAGAAGCGGTTGCTTTGCCCGCTAACGCCGGGCAGCGTGTTGAGGAATTCCTCGTTGCTGTCCGTCTGGCGCAGGCTGTTGAGCAGCTGCTCGGTCGCGCCGACAGCACCGCTGTCCGGGTCTTCCGCCAGATGGCTCCACATGCGGCGCAGCGTATACACGCGCTGGAGAATGTCCGGCCCAAGCAGGAGTTCTTCACGGCGGGTGGCCGACTGCTCGATGTCAAAGGCGGGGAAGATACGGCGTTCCTGGAGCTTACGGCTGAGCGTGAGTTCCATATTGCCAGTACCCTTGAATTCCTCGTAAATGCCGTCGTCCATCTTGCTGTTCGTCTGCACGAGGCAGGTGGCGATGATGGTCAGGCTGCCGCCCTCTTCGACATTACGCGCCGCACCAAACAGGCGCTTCGGCGGATGTACTGCCGACGGATCGAGACCGCCGGTGAGCGTGCGGCCGCTCGGCGGCACGACCAGGTTGTAAGCGCGGGTCAAACGCGTCAGGCTGTCGAGCAGCAGCACGACGTCCTTCTTGATTTCAACCAGCCGCTTGGCGCGGTTGAGCGCCATCTCGGCAACGCGCGTGTGATTCTGCACCGGGTCGTCGAACGTCGACGCGATCACTTCGGCAGCGACCGAGCGATCCATGTCCGTGACCTCTTCAGGACGCTCGCCGATGAGCGCCATCATCAGATGCACTTCCGGATAGTTCTCACTGATGGCATTGGCGATCTCTTTGAGGATGGTCGTCTTACCGGCTTTCGCGGGCGAAACGATCAAACCGCGTTGGCCTTTGCCGATGGGAGTTACCAGGTTGAGCAGTCTGGTCGAGAGGATACGAGGGTTGGTTTCGAGATCGAAACGCACTTGCGGGAAAATCGGGGTCAGGTCTTCGAAATTGGGGCGGTTCTTGGCATCTTCAGGATTGAGACCGTTGACCGATTCGACACGCAGCAGCCCGTAGTACTTTTCAGAGTCTTTGGGTGCGCGTACCTGACCGACAACCATATCCCCTGTGCGCAGCCCAAAGCGCTTGATCTGGGTCTGGCTGACGTAGATGTCTTCCGGGCCAGGCAGATACTTCTCTGCGCGCAAGAAGCCGATGCCGTCGTCGACAATTTCGAGAATGCCACCACGGAGTTTGAGACCCTGACGCTCCGCATGATTGCGCAGGAGAGCAAGCACCAATTCTTCTTTCTTCAACCGGCTAAAGCCGCTGATGCTTGCTTCGCGTGCCATATCACGCAAATCGTCCAGAGTTTTGCTTTCAAGTGTTGCGATATCCATAGTCCTCATTGGCGGGGTATTAGTTCGCCTACCTCGTTCAACGTATCAGGCGTAAGAAAACAGCCGCCGCCTGCCTCCTTTCATATTCGATGTTGTAGAGCTATGACACTTTTGCATTTTGCTTGATGGAATACTGCGTTCCATGCGCACGGCAGGACAACAGCATGAGGGAATGGCGATAATACCAGGCTGTATTCAACAAATGATGCTGATGACCTCAAAGACCTGCGCTGAACGCCGGTACGCGCCGCTACCGACCCGGGTTCGAAGTGCTTCTGACCCGGATAACGCGGCAGGCTGATGCAATTGAACAGCGCGCCAGAATGGTTCGAGAGTGCGTGGTATACTGCTCTCACCGTCAATATAGCATAAATTTCCCGCCTGTCAAATCAATTTTCCGCGATAATCAGACGATTCTAAGGTAAGTTCGCGCTTTATATTCCAGAATCCTTACAGAGCAGTCGTCACGCTCGTGAAAGTCGCCACGAAATCCAGTGGACGTGCTGCGCGTTCACGAGTATCCTTATGGGCATTCTAGCGACCCAGAAAACCGCGTAGAGGTATGCAAAATGGCAAAAGTCGGCCTGATCTACGGGAGCAATACCGGCAACACCGAGTTCGTTGCCGAACAAATCAAGGACGCCTTCGAGAAGCTGCGACCGGGCGAGATTGACATTCATAACATCGGTCAGACCGATCCGAGCACCCTGCTCAAGTACGAGTACATGATCGTGGGCGTGCCGACCTGGAACACGGGCCAGATGCAGGACGACTGGGAAGCCTTCCTGCCCAAACTGGCGGGACTCGACCTGGCGGGCAAGAAGATTGCCATGTTTGGCCTGGGCGACCAGAATGGTTATGGCTACAACTTTCTCGATGCGCTCGGCATGTTGGCGGACGCATTCATGGATCGCGGCGCCATCATGTGGGGTATGTGGACGACCAAGGGCTACCAGTTCGAAGAGTCCAAGGCATCGGTGGAAGATTACTTCCTCGGCGTGGGCATCGATCAAGAGGGTCAGAAAGACCTCACCTCGGATCGCATCAAGGCATGGCTCGACGAAGTCGTCGACCAGTTTGGGATCTAGCCTCCCGCGGCCTGCAAATTGAAATAGCATCTCGATGAACACCTCTGCTCAGCAGGGGTGTTTTTGTGCGCGGCATGGCTAGTCGCTCCTCCGTTGAGATGACCTCACGCAAGATGTGCGTACAACAACGCAAGTTCAGCATCCGTAAGCGTAGTTTCGTTGCACATCTTGACGTTACGCTCGACCATGCGACCGATCTCACTGCCCCACTGCATCAACTTGGAGAAGTCACCCGCTGTGAGACCCACGCCCGGCCAGAACGTTCAAGGTAATCGGCGAATCGGGCACGCTGCACTTGAAGTTCGGGCAGTAGATCGAGAGCATCGCCAACGCTCAAGTCGTCGATTTTCACAACAAGTGTGGCGGCGTACCTAGAGTAACAACCATTCTCCATAGCCGCTTTCCGACAAGGAGCGTCGCTACGTGTTTTAGCACCACATAATTTCACGGAATTATTCACGTCCAGTGTTTTTCATGAGGTTAATTATCCCGATTGCGATACACCGCGCGCCAGATGCGTTTCATCTCGGCTACGTTGCCGAGGATGTGTTTGATTGTCGTTCTATCCAAAACGCCACTCCGAGCACTACCATCGGCTCAATCCACAGCACGCGCACGCCGTTCATCAACAGCGCGATCAACACCCACGCGAGCGCAACCACCCATGCGCCGCCGTAGCCAATTAGCCCAACCGCGCTGTAGTAGCGCACGAACGGCAGTAGCAATGCAGTCAATGCGCGCCATTGCTTCTCATGCAACCGCGATAGTGCCCCCCACGCGCCGATGGCGCCGACGGCAAACACGCTATAGCTGTTCACGGCATAGTGCGACAGTAGCCTCGCGTTAGCCGAAGCCGCCGCCAGCCAACTGCCCCACGTATCAGGCATGAGGACAAGCGACATGACGATGACTGCGATCCCTGTCGCTGCCATCCGCCAGACGGCGCGCGGTTGCTCGATAACCATGGGCACGAGCCAGAATACCGCCGCCTGCGGCTTGATGAGCAGTGCCAGCGCCATGAGCACCGGATTGCGTCGCCGGTATGCCAGCATCGCCAACGCGACGACCGGTAAGTCAAAGGTGCCATAACAGATGGCAGAGAGCACTGGAGGATAAAGTAGCCAGGCCCAGTTCACCCGCTGCGCACGCACTATCAAAAGCGCCGCGCCTGCGTTCGCGAGCACCGCCAGCACGTAAGCGCCGGGCAGTCCGTAGATGATGAGCAGTGGTAGTACATACGGTGGATACACGAACGGCCAAGCTTCGGAACTGAGTGCGTAAGGATCACCTCCCTGCGCGATGATGTGTGCCGCAGGCGTGAAGAACTTCGTCACATCGGTGTTAGGCTGAGCCACCGCAATCGCGGAGACGATGATGGCAAAAATGACGAACGAGATGTATCGCATCAGGACACCTGAATAATTCGATACACTCAACATACACGAAAATGCGCGTGAATGCGGTAAATGTCTGCCGCGGCGAAAAGTTGACCTCCAACACCGCCTCGATGGTCAGATGAGGAGCTAAGCTAGGCGTTCGTCCACAGAAGAGCTTCCAGGTTGAAGGCGATGGCGGCGCTGCCTACACGCTAGCGTGGAATTGAACCACATCCTCCCGGATCACACCGTGCGCACTACCACACAGCGTTGGCAGCGTGCATCTGACAGCCGAACGGTGTAGGAATCAAAAACGCGTGCCAATAGATAGATGCACAACTTTTCTAGGTGTACACCCGCTGTCAACCCCTAGGACATCATGCCATCATCCTGCCTCGCTGGCGTCGTTTCTTCTCGCGCTCACGACTGGGGCGCTCTGATCGTCGATCAAGCGGTCTTCGTCAGCGAAGATTATCAGGACACGATCGAGCACTATTACGTCGGCGAACCGATCCCGTACGTTGATGATCATGCCTTCCAGCCGGTCACAGGTCTGGAAACACGCCCGATGCTTCTCTACACACGCCGTACAGCGCTGGGGACGGACTAAGTTGCTCCATCCATCTGCGTGAGGACGGCGGCGCCGCGCACCTGCCCGGCTTTGACGCGCTGCAGCGCTTCGTTGGCCTGATCGAGCCGGAACAGCTCGATATCGGTGTGGATCGGGATCTGTGCGGCCAGCGGCATGAATTCGTCGGCGTCACGCCGCGTTGCATTGGCGACTGTCCGAACGACGCGCTCGCCCCAGAGCAGATCGTAGGGCATCTCCGGGATCGGGCTGGCGTGAATGGCGTTGATGCAGAGGGTACCACCGGGTCGAAGATGTTCCAGCGCCAACGGCACGATCCAGCCTGCGGGCGCGAACGAGACGGCCCGATCGAGCGGCGCAGGTGGTGCTGTCTTCGCATCTCCGGCCCAGGCCGCGCCTAGCTCGCGCGCGTGTGCCTGATGATCTTCACTGCGTGAGAAGACGATCACCTCGCAGCCCCAATGACGCAGCACCTGAACGCAGATGTGCGCACTCGCACCGAAGCCGTAGAGACCGACGCGCTCGCCCGGCTCGATGCCTGCCAACCGCAGCGCCCGGTAGCCGACGATACCCGCGCACAGCAGCGGTGCGGCCTCGGCATCACCGAACGCGTCCGGGATCGGCACGGCGAAGTCCTCGCGCACGGTTGTGTATTCCGCATAGCCGCCGTCGGCGGTGTAGCCGGTGAACAGCGCATAGGGACACAGATTCTCCTGGCCGCGGCGGCAGAACTCACACGTGCCACAGGCTTCATGCAGCCACGGGATGCCCACCCGCGCGCCGATTTCGAAGCGCGTCACCTGGTCGCCGACCGCCTCGACCACCCCGACGATCTCATGGCCGGGGATCAAGGGTAACTTGGGATGCGGCAGCTCACCCTCAGTCACGTGCAGATCGGTGTGGCAGACGCCGCAGGCGTGCACGTGCACGAGCAGTTCGCGCGGCTTAGGTATCGGTTTGGGTCTATCGATCAGCATCAAAGGAGCGGTATCAATCGGCGCGGGCGTGGTGAGCAGTTCGGTTCTCATGGCGATCACGCCAGAACGGAGACAAGTGAGCAAATGGGGCTAGTCATCATCGGCAACTCCGATTGTTTCTAAATTCATTATAGCGGTCTGCACCGCTGCGTTCGCTCACGAGCGGTTGAGAATCGCGCAAGAACCGCGTAAGAAATAGGCGGCGTATCGCGAAAGGACACAACTCGCCTCCTGCTTCCCACGTATATACCTCATGAGAGCACACTAAAAACGTGCGGGCGTATTGTACAATTCAAAACGAATGGAACGAGAGACAACAATATGCGCGTGATTGTTCACACTGGTAAGGGTGGCGTTGGCAAGACGAGTATCTCTGCGGCCACGGCACTCCGCTGCGCCGAGCGCGGCCTGAAAACCATCGTCATCAGCACCGATACGGCCCACAGCCTGGCCGATTCACTGGAAAAAACCATCGGGCCGGAGCCGGTCGAACTGTACCCAAATCTGTGGGCGCAGGAGATCGACACCCGCTACTCGATGGATAAATACTGGGGCCGGATTCAGCGCTATCTATCGGCGCTTTTCAGCCGCCAGGGCGCGGACGAGATCGTCGCTGAAGAGGTCACGATCCTGCCGGGCCTGGAAGAAGGCTCGCACCTGCTCTGGATCAACCAGTATGTCGAGCAGGGTTTCTTCGACGTCTTGATCGTCGACTCGGCGCCGACGGCGGAAACACTGCGCCTGCTCAGCCTGCCGGATGTCACGCGCTGGTGGTTCGAGAAGATCATCAGCCTGACGCGCGGCGCATCGCGCGTCCTGCGCCCGATCGGCAAGGCCATCGGACGCGGCGACGCGATTCCGGATAAGACGGCCTGGGACGAGGTGCAGGTACTGTTCGACACGCTCGACAAAGTGCGCGGCATCCTCTCCGATCCGAACATGGCGAGCGTGCGGCTCGTCGTCAACCCGGAGAAGATGGTCATTAAAGAGACGCAACGCACGTACACCTATCTCAATCTCTATGGCTACGCGACCGACGCCATCCTGTGCAATCGCGTCATCCCTGACGAGGTGACCGACCCCTACTTTGCCATGTGGAAGTCGAACCAGAAAGACAACATCGTCTTCATCGGTGAGGCCTTCGGCGAACTGCCCCTGCTGCAGGCGCCATTGTTCGGGCAGGAAGTGACCGGGCTGGACGCACTGCGCAAACTCGGCGCTGAGCTGTATAAGGATCATGAGCCGGAAGAGCAGTTCTTCAACGGCAGCACACACCGCATCGAAAACATCGGTGACGATGGCTACCGGCTGATCGTGCCGCTGCCCTTCGCCAACAAGCAAGATCTGGATATCTACCGCTCACGTGACGAGCTGACCCTCCGCGTGGGGCCATATCGCCGCAATATCGTCCTGCCATATGCTTTGTGGGATCTCGAGATAGCTGATGCAAGATTTGAGCAATCCGCCCTCAATATCCAATTCGCCAAAGAACCAAAAGCCTGACGCGGCTTCTCTCAACGGGCATCACAGCGCGACACCCTTGGGGACAGCCAGCCCGGCTCTCCCCAAACAGATCGCTGTCGTCAGCGCGGATGCCCGCAGTGCAGCCGAAGACCCGATCGTCGTGCCAACGGAGCCGACACCGCCCAAATCGCTGCGCATGCGTTTTCGCTTCTGGCGTGTCTTCCTGTATGCGGTGCTTCTGTTCGCGCGCATCATCTTCTGGCAGTTGGTCGTCGCCAACTTCTTCCCCGATTACGTCGAGCGCACCAGCCTGAAGCGCTGGCAGCGTTACGCGCACTCATTCCGCTTGTTCGCCATAAAAACCGGCGGCGTCATGATCAAAGCGGGCCAGTTTTTGTCCACGCGCGAGGACGTCTTCCCGAAAGAGGTGATCGACGAGTTGAGCGCGCTGAGGGATGAAGTCCCGGCGGTGCCGTTCGACAAAATGAAGCCGATCATCGACGCTGAGATTGGGCCGATCGACGGGCGCTTCAGCCAATTCGACGATCATCCGGTGGCGGCGGCCTCGATCGGTCAGGTCTACCGCGCTCGGCTGAAAGATGGTGAGCGCGTCGTCGTCAAGGTACAGCGGCCCGGCATCGTCGACATTTGCCACACCGATCTCGCTGCGCTGATCGCGGCGGGCCGCTTCGCTAATCACTTCGGTTTTGTGCGCCGCCGCGCCGATGCGGAGTCTCTGGCGCGCGAGTTCGGACGCGTGCTGCTGGAAGAACTCTCCTATCGTCACGAGGCCAAGAACGCCAGGCGTTTTGCCGAGATGTTCAAAAACGACCTGGGCGTCTACATCCCCGCCGTCTACCCTGAGCACTCGACCGACCGCGTGCTGACCATGGAAGACGTGACGACGATCAAGATCAACGATTACGCCGCGCTGGAAGCCGCCGGGATCAGTCGCAAGGTGGTCGCCAAGCGGCTGATGGATACGTATCTGCGCCAGATCTTCGAAGAGCGCTTCTTCCATGCCGATCCGCATCCGGGCAATCTGTTCGTCTACCCGCTGCCGCACGAGAACGGCGCGACGTCATACAAAGGCGATCGCCCCTTCTACCTGATCTTCATCGACTTCGGCATGACCGGCTCGCTCACGCCACAGATTGCCGAGGGTTTGATCGATACCTTGGCCGCCGTCATCAACCGCGATGCGGCAGGCATGATCCAGAACTACAAGCGGCTTGGCTTCCTGCTGCCGGAGGCGGATACGGCGCGCATCGAAGAGGCGACGCGCGCGGTCTTCGATCAAGTGTGGGGCCTGAGCATGGCCGAGATGAGCAACCTGAGCTACTCGGCAGCGGCGGATCTGGGCAACGAATTCAATGATCTGATCTTCGCCATGCCATTCCAGGTGCCGCAAGATTTCGTCTATCTGGGGCGCACGGTCGGCATCCTCAATGGGATGTGCACGGCCATCGACCCCGACTTCAACCCGTGGAGCGAGTTACAGCCGTATGCGACGCGCATGGCGACGCAGGCCCTCAGCCAGACCGGCCCCGGCGCGCTGATCCCCGTTGGGACAGCGGTCGTCAGTGCCATCCTGGGTGAAGAGGCGGGGCGCACGCTGACGCAGTTCGGCCAGCAGGTCGGGCGTGCGCTCACCCCGCCGATGACGGCGCAGGATCTGATCGGCAAGATTGAACGCGGCGAGATCCACTTCCACACCGAGCCGAGCGCCAGTCACAAGCGGCAGTTGGCGCGCATCGAAGCGCAGACCAAGCGCACCGGGCGCGTGGTCTTCGTCGGCAGTCTGCTGATCACGTCGACGCTCTTCTACACGCATGGCGATGTCGCGATTGCCGCGATTGGCTACGTGGTTACGGCGGTGACGTTCTTGAATGCGATGTTCCGGGAGTGAGTGTGCGCTATTCGTAGAGCGTGACCGGCAGGCTGATCCGCTCGAACCATTGGAGGAGCAGTTCGCGAATCGGCGCGAGCTCGGACGGCGTGCATAACCCGGCGATGGCGACGCTCTTGATACCCTCAAGCTGAAAATCACGTGCCAGCGTGAGCGCGACGTGCTGCACGAAGCGCAGACGCGTCGGGCCGACCGGTGATTCGCGCACGACCATGAAGGCGAGATGCGGCTGCGCCTCGCGCCAGATCCAGAGCGCTCCAGGCGTAATGCGCCCAGCGCGCGCCTGCTTGCCAAAGGCAGCAAAGGCTGCCGGATAGCGATATTGGAGTGTCGTTTGCAAGGGATTAACCTCCGCTCGACCGCGCGCGTTGTAGCCGAAGGCGAGCACTTGCGCCTGGGTCTGCAGCGGATCGCCAGAGATCATCTGAAAAGACATGCCCGGGTTATCCCAAAAAGTAAGGGCGCAAACGCGCCCCTACAAAGTTTCAATGGCAATGTGACGAACGTTAGTTCAGCGGGATGCTCGACTGATCGATGTGGACGCCAGGGGCCATGGTCGAGGTCAACGTCACGCGCTTGATGTAGATGCCCTTGACGGCAGATGGCTTCTGCTGCTGCACGGCGTTGAAGATCGCCTGCGCATTTTCGAACAGGCGCTGCGCATCAAAGCTGGCCTTGCCGACCGGGACGTGCAGGTTGCCCGACTTGTCGTTGCGGAATTCCACGCGACCGGCCTTGAGCTCGTTGATGGCGCGCGGCAGGTCATCCGGCTGCACGACGGTACCGGCTTTCGGGTTCGGCATCAAACCGCGCGTACCGAGAATACGACCGAGGCGACCGACTTTCGACATCATGCTCGGCACCGCCAGCGTGGCGTCGAAATCGAGGAAGTTATCCTTCTGGATGCGCCCGATCATTTCGTCGTCGCCGATGAAGTCGGCGCCGGCCTCGCGGGCGACGCGGGCATCTTCACCTTCGACGAAGACGAGGACGCGCACCGTCTTGCCCAGACCATGCGGCAGCAGCACCGTGCTGCGCACCTGCTGGTCGCTGTGACGGGGGTCGATGCCGAGGCGGAAATGGAATTCCACCGTCTCGTCAAACTTGGTGTTCGCCATCTGCTTGACGAGCTTGACGGCTTCTTCGAGGCTGTATAACTGATCGCTATCGACCAGTTTCAAGAGATCAGTGAAGCGTTTGCCTTTGTGGGCCATGGTTCTTTATCTCCTGTGGTCAAGCGGGCGTAACGCCCTCCCACTCGTATGTGCGCCTGCTTGGCGCATTCTCACGAAAAATGCCGGAATGAGACAGCCGTCAAACTTAATCGACGACGTCGACACCCATATTACGCGCCGTGCCTTCAAGCTGGCGAATAATCGAGTCCACGTTATCCGTGTTCATGTCCGCGCGCTTGATTTCGGCAATCTCCAGGAGCTGCTTGCGCGTGACCTTGCCCACCTTCTCCGAATTGGCTTTGGCGGAGCCTTTGTCGATGCCTGCCGCCTTCTTGATCAAGAAGCCCGACGGCGGACTCTTGAGCACGAACTTGAACGAGCCATCGGTGAACACGGTGATTTCCGCAGGGATGATTTCACCCATGCGGTTCGACGTCCTGGCATTGTATTCCTTGCAGAACGCCATGATGTTGATGCCGTGCTGTGCCAGCGCAGGGCCGACCGGCGGCGCGGGGTTCGCTTTACCTGCATCCAGCTCCAACTTGACAATCGCTTTGATCTTCTTCGCCATATTGCCTCACTTAGTTCGTCGTGCCAGCTATTGGCGCCACATGAGCCAACAGCGCTATTTGAAACTTATCCGCGTTCCTTGAACGTCGTTTACTGCTTTTCCACTTCCAGGAAGTCCAGCTCGACCGGGGTATCGCGCCCGAAGAAGTTGACCATGACGCGCACCTTGGAGCGGTCAGGGTCAATCGCGGCCACGGTACCGATGAAATCGTTGAAAGGCCCGTCGATGATGCGGACTTTCTGGCCGATCTTGAAGGTGACCTTGACCTTGGGCGCTTCCTCGGTCATCCGCTCCATGATCTGCTTGACTTCATCCGCACGCAGCGGCGTCGGTTCGTTGCCCATGCCGACAAACCCGGTCACGCCTGGCGTATTGCGCACGACGTACCACGAGTCTTCGTCCATGATCATTTCGACCAGGAGATAACCGGGGAAGACGCGCTTCTCGACTGTGCGGCGCTTGCCGTCCTTGACCTCGATCTCTTCTTCGGTCGGCACGATCACGTCAAAAATCTTGTCGCGCATGCCCATCGTTTCGATACGCTGCTCGATGGCGTGCCGGACTTTATTCTCTTGACCGGAATAACAATGAACGACATACCACTGGCGCTCGCCCGTGTTCTTGGGCGCCAGGATGCCATCACCCAGAATGTCGTGTTCAACGGCATCGCCATCGTCGACGGCTTCGTTGAGGTCGACAGGTTCCGGATCGTAATCGGTTGATTGTGCGAATTTATTCTCGTCGTTCGCCATGCCTGCGAACTCCTTCTGCTCGTGTGCCAGCGCGATGAATATGCGACAAGCACAGCGCGGTTAGAGTGATGATCGCTGGCTGTTCATCCGTGCAATCACAAAGCCAACAATAGCTGCCAGCACCATCACGCCAATCAAGATGATCGGTTGCGCCAGACCGATGCGGAACAGCTCGGTGAAGAACAAGACGATCGCCCCCAGGACGATTGACGAAACGACCAACGTCGTCAGAACGACGGTACTCAGGTGACGTGTATCCTCGTTGGTCGGCCAGACGACCTTCCGCATCTCGGAATTCACGCCTTCAAGGTATTCACGTATCCCGGTGACGAGACGTGTGAAAAAGCCGCTTGAACGGCTGTCCTCTTCTTGCTCGCGACGCGAAGGGGTCGGGCGCGACTTGGATTTTGCCAGCGCCTGCTCGCCTTCTTCAACGCCTTCGCGTTGAATTTCTTCTCGCGATTTTCCGGCAAGGCGATTGCGCCGGCGCTGTGGTTTGGTGCCTAGCGTGTCATCGGCAGACATCGCTGCTTTCTCCTCGGATACCCTGTTCACACTCAGCCATCGACAAAAGACACCGTCACACTGGACGGTGTCTTTGTTCTGCAGGGGAACAAGGAATCGAACCCTGGCCTACGCTTTTGGAGAGCGTCGCGCTACCACTACACCATTCCCCTACTTGGTCACACGCTTCAATGCCAAGCGACCATCCATGTGACGGTCGATTTTCCCACATAAAGCGTATGTTTACAAGCCTTGTATTGAGCTACTTGGTTTCGCGATAGAGCACATGCTTACGAATGTACGGATCGTACTTCATGAGTTCGAGCCGGGTCGTATCATTGCGCTTGTTCTTTTGCGTGTAATACATGTGACCGCTTTCGGTGGAGCGCATCTTCACCAATACGCGGTTGCCCTTCTTCGCCATCTCAATCCTCTTACCTGAGTTATCGCTCAGACACGAAAAGCTCCAGACGAGACTTGAACTCGTGACCTCACCCTTACCAAGGGTGTGCTCTACCGACTGAGCTACTGGAGCAAAACACGGTGTTACAAAAAGTGGGCCGGGCAGGACTCGAACCTGCGAAGGCTACCGCCAGCGAATTTACAGTCCGCCCCCTTTGCCGCTCGGGACACCGACCCATTTTTGACGTGCACGTCACTGATTGTGACCGCAAAGCCGCCGAAGGGACTCGAACCCTTAACCGCCCGCTTACAAGGCGGGTGCTCTGCCAATTGAGCTACGGCGGCAGACCAATTTTCAGTATACCACGTCGCCTATTGGCATCAAGGATTCGTTTTCCCTCGACGGACGTCATTGTAGATGACGGATACCCGCCTGTCAACGTTCTCTCCAGCGTTGTGGAACCGTCAGGCTGGTCACGTCTGTGGCTGGAATCGGCGTGCTATAATGCTGCGCTGGCGCGGCGCGCCGCACTCGGTTGGCTAGTTTCGCGACAGTGACTTATGTTGAGCATTCCTCGTCTCATTCGCACGCTTTTGCTCGCAGGCAGTCTGTATGTCCTGGCAGCGCTGCCCGCCGGCGCGCAGTCGTCGGTGATGGCTCAGACCACGCAGTTCGCCAACCTGCGTGCGGGCATCGGCACCGATACCGACGTGGTCGGCGAAATCCAGGCTGGAACATCGTACCCGGTCATCGGCCGCACGGCGGATTATCCATGGCTGCTGCTGGCTGACCCGGCCACGGGCCAACCGCTCGGCTGGGTCTTTCGTGACGTGGTCGAGCTGACGGGCGATCCGGCGCAGGTGCCCACCTTCGTGCTCGACAGCACCTGGCAGCCCTTAGCCAACGGCGTTTATGTGCCACGCGCGTTCATTTCGGAACTTGTCGTCGTCGAGACGACCCCGACCGCAGCAACAGCAGCGGACGCATCAGGCGCAACCGCAGCGCCGGAACAGCCGATCCAGGCGACCCCAACCCTGGCGCCGACGCTCACGCCGACCCTCAACGCGCGCGTCACCGGCATCACGCAGGGCGAGATCAACGTCCGTTACGGCCCCGGCGTCGAATATCCACGCGTCGGCGTGGCACAAGAGGGCGAGGCATTCGAAGTGACCGCCTGGCACACCCAACTCCCCTGGGTGCAGATCGCCTATGCCGGTTCGCCCAACGGCCTCGGCTGGATTCAGGCGGATCTGCTGGAGTACAGCGGCGACCGCTTCTCGCTGCCCGCCATCAGCCAGACGCTTTTCACCCTACCGACGCTGACGCCGACGCCCGCCGTGGTCGAGGCGGTACAGCCGCTTGGTGGCGAGTCCGTCCCGCTCAGCCCGGAATTTGCCGCGCTGGGCAACCAGCTATGGGACTTGATGTTGTCGGAAGGCTTTGACCCGGCGACGAGCAGGCTGGGCACCCTGTTCGTCATGAACCTGCAAACCGGCGAGGCGTTCAGCTTTGGCGGCGATTTCGCCTTCAGCGGCATGAGCATCAACAAGATCGCCGTCCTGACCGAGTTCTACGGCCAGATCGACACCCCACCGAGCGACGCCGAAGCCTATGCGATCGTCGAATCGATGACGTGCAGCGAAAACACATCGACGAACGACATCCTGAGCATCATCGGCGATGGCAGTCCTTACGCAGGTGCACGAGAAGTCACTCAGCGCCTGCGCGGCCTGGGGTTGGAGAACACCTTCATCGCCGCGCCGTACACGCCCGATGCCCGAATCGAGCCGGAGCCGGTCACGCTGCCGACCTCCAACATCGACCAGACGCGCACCGAACCCGATCCCTCGAACCAACTGGAGGTCGACGAGGTCGGCGCGCTGCTCAACGATCTTTATCAGTGTGGCATCAACGAACGGGGCGCACTGCTGGACACGTATCCCGACGATTACGCGCCCGCCGAATGCCGCCAGATCCTGAACACGATGAGCAACAACCGCATCAACGCCTTGATCGAGATGGGTGTGCCGGAAGGCACCCGCGTGGCGCATAAGCATGGCTGGATCGACGACACGCATGGCGATGCGGGTATCGTCTTCACGCCGGGCGGCGATTTCGTGATTGTCGTCGCCGTTCACAATCCGATCTGGATGAACTTCGAGGAATCATTCCCGCTCGTCGCCGAGATCACGCGCGAGGTCTACAATTACTTCAATCCCGACGCACCGATGGAAGCGATCCGCGAAGGCGAAGTCTCGGACGTGTGCATTGGCCTGGGCAACCCGCTGATCGAGCAGCTGCTGGCCGGTGACGTGCCGCTTTCCGCAGGCGGATAACCCGTGGCCCGGCTTGGCGCTTGCGCACGATCCGCACCCGGCCGCAGAATGAGGATCGGCGTGAAAAGGAGACCCTATGGCCGCAAACTATCACATTGCCCAACTGAACGTCGCCCGGATGCGCGCCCCACTCGATGATCCCTTGATGGCGGACTTCGTCGCCAATCTGGATGCGATCAATGCTCTGGGGGAGCAAACGCCGGGTTTTGTCTGGCGGCTGATCGACGACGAGGGCAGTGACGCCACGGCCATCCGCCTGTTCGACGACAGGACGATCGTCAACATGACCGTCTGGGACTCGATTGACGCTCTCTACGATTATGCCTACTACAGCGGCCATGCGGATATCTACCGGCGGCGGCTGGATTGGTTCGAAAAACCGACGGAAGCAGTGCTGGTGCTCTGGTGGATTCCGGTGGGGCACATCCCGACGCTGGAAGAAGCGAAGGAACGTCTGCTGCATCTGCGCGCGTTGGGCCCGACACCACAGGCTTTCACCTTCAAGCAGCGCTTCACCGTCGACGAAGTGCTGGCTGCACAACCCGTCAAAGAAAGTGGCGAGTCCGCTTAGACTCGCCACCCTCTCCAATTGCCTGCAATGACGTAGGGACTAGCCCTTCACACCGCCGAGCGATAGGCCGCCAACGATCCAACGCTGGAAGGCGAAGAACAGAATGATCACTGGCAGCGAGATCAGGATCGACAGCGCGGCGAACTTCTGCATGTCCGGCGGCGCCTGATTCGCGCCGTTGGTCAGCGTCGCCAGCGCCATCGCCAGCGTGTAGTTCTGCGTCTGGCCGGTCAGGAACACCCACGACAGGATGAATTCCGTCCAGCCCTGCATGAAGGCAAACAGGATGACGATGGCGAAGGCGGGCAGCGACAGCGGGATCATCACGCGGATGAAGGTGCCGAACAGCCCTGCGCCGTCGATCAGCGCTGCTTCTTCCAGTTCCTTCGGGATGGTGTCGAAGTAGCCCTTCAGATTCCAGATGGCAAACGGCAGACCGCCGGAAGCGAAGGCGATCGCCAAGCCGAGCAGGGTCGTGCGCAGCGCTTGCGTCGTCGGCATGTTCGGCGTCATGCGGCTTTGCAGCGCCGTCAGGCCGATGCCGAGGATGAGCGCCGCCATCAACGCATAGAGCAGGATGTTGACCAGCGCTTTCGGCTCGATGACGTTCTTGAGCAGGCGCACGATCACCCAGACAACCGCCGCCCCCGCCAGCCCCGCGATCCAGGTCAGCACCACATACGGGATCGCCCGCAGCAACGTATCGTCGCGGAGGGTGAGCACACCCGCCGCTTCCTGATCGACGCGCTGCTGAGCCGCAGCCAGCGTTGTCTCGGACGTCACCAGGTTGGCGGCCGCCTCGTCGGCGTTCGCGCGTGCCGTGGCAGCATCGTCCTGCGCCGACGCAACCTCATCGGTCACCTGCTGCACGGCAGAATCCAGACCCGCGCGGAACCCGGCCACGCCGCCCGAATCAAGGATCGGAAGCGCCGTTTGCAGCGCCTGCACCGCGATGTCGTCTTCGGGGTCTTCCGCCTCTTCCAGGCGCGTCTCCAGTTCGCTGTTCATGATGGCGCGGATCTCCTCCGGCGACTCGACGGTCGCGAGACGGTCGCGCAGATTCGTGAGATAGGACTGCACAGTGACAGCTTCTTCGGCGCGGCGTTCACGCCGCAGTGCTGTTCCCTGGCGCTGCTGCACGCTCTGAACGCGCCGGTCATAATCCGCCTTAGCCTCGTCGTACTCGCTCTGGATTTCCGCTAGCGGCGCCGCAATGGTTGTTTCATAAATCTCGGTGCGCTGGAAGATCGCGAAGAAGGTGATCAGAATGGCGATCAGCATCACCACCGCAACGACGATTGTCACCCCGATCGGGCCGGGGTTGAACCAGCGATCCGGATCGATCTTCGACCAGTTGCGCGCCAGGTTGTAAGCCACAAAAACCACCGCTGCGATCAGCGCGCCGACGAAGAACGAGGGCACCGCCGCCGCCAACGTGCTGTTCACCTGCACAGAGCTGAAGAGGATGAACAGCGGGATCAGCGTGCCCGTCGACGGCAGCATCAGCAGCACGATGAAGCCGAGCATCCCGGCCTGGCGCCCGATGAAGTGGAAGCGCGAAAACGCATAGGCTGCCGACGCGCCCATGGTCACCGTTGCCAGCGAGACGCCCAACGCCACAAACAGGCTGTTGAGCAGCAGATCGCCAAAATAGACCGGCAGCACGTTCGAGAACTGCTGCGTCAGGATGACGTTGAAGGCATCGAGGTTTGCGTTCGGCGGGAACAGGTTGAGGTCGGTCGGGCGCGTGATGCCGCGCGGGTCGATCGCCATCGACACGATCCACAAGACCGGGAACAAGACGGTCGCCGTGATGAACAGCAAAAAGAGCTGCAGCAAGATCTGCCGGATGATCATCCCGCGGACGTGCGGGGACAGGTTGAACCTGACGCGCGACTCCTCGACCGGCTTTGTCGATGAGAGTGGCGCCGCCTGGCTCGCCGACGACTGGATGATGTTTGGATTGGTGCTCATCAGTATGCTGCCTCCGTCGCCCGCGTGATCCGGTTCTGGATCAACGTAATGATCAAGAGGATGAAGAAGACGACAAGCGAGAATGCCGCTGCCGCTCCGTAGAGCTGCTCTTGCGCGATCAGTTTATACGCCTGCGTGATCAGCAGGTCGGTCTGGCTGCGTGGGCCACCAGCTGTGATAAAGAAGATGACGTTGAACTGGTTGAACGTCCAGATCGTGCCGAGCATGATGGCAGGCACCATGGCCGGACGGATCATCGGCACAGTGATTTTCCAGAACTGCGTCCATTTGCTCGCGCCGTCGACGTCCGCCGCCTCGTAAAGATCGGGCGGGATGCTCGTCAGCGCCCCCGTCGCTACCACCATCATGAACGGCCAGCCCAGCCAGATGTTGGCGATCAGCACCGAATAAAACGCCAGTACAGGCGCACCCGCTCGCTCAAAAAAGAGCGAGGCCGTGCTGTTCGCGACGTTGCCAGTCAGGATGTCATAGCCCGTCGCCAGAAAGCTGAGCACGAGCAGAATCAGCCCGCCCAGGCCAAAGACGGACTTATCGAAACTGAGCTTGCCCGTCTCCTTGTCCGTCAGGCCGTTCTTGAGCAGATAACGCCCGACGAAGAACGCCAGAATCGCGCAGCCGATGACCACGACGTAGGGAATGCCTGTGCGGAAGTCTACCGGGCGATCAAGCGTGGTCAACCAGGCCGTGCGCGTGGGCAGGCTGGTGCCGAGCGATTTGTTGAGGCTGTCGAACAGCAGATTGATGCCGCCCGAATTCTCCTGCCACATGTTGTTCCAGATCAGGCCGGTGATGTAGGCGGGCAGCGCCCACGGAATGACGAAAATGGCCCGGTAAGCGCGCCGGAAGAGGACGAACTTGCCGTTGAGGGCAATCGCGATGGCAAGCCCTAAAGCGACGTGGAAAAAGACGTTGATAAAAGTCCAGACAATGTTGAAGCCGAGCAGCGGCAAGAAATTGTACTGGGGTACGTTGAGCTGACCGGTCAGGATTTCCTGGAAGTTGAGAAAGCCAATCCATTCCGCGGGCGCTCCGCCGAGATTCGCGGCTTTGAAGTCCCGAAAGGATATCCAGATCTGGTATGCCTGCGGAATAAAGGTGATGACAAACATCGCCACCGCCGAGGGCAAGATGAACAGCCAGGGCAGCCCGCTCTGACGCAAGCCCTTGCGCAGACTGTCCCACAGGGTCATTTCGCCGGATGGTCGATCGGTTGGCGTTTGGGTAATGGTTGCCACAACAATACCCTTCGAATAGTTTTGTGAAGAACGGTCTGACGCAAGAAGCCAAGAATTGGCTCGATCATGTGCTGTTTAACAATAACCCAGGGTTAGAACAAGCTAAGCCCTGGGTTATCGCGAGAGGGCCTTATAGCCCTATATTGTTATGGCCGCCGGCGATTACATGCCGTGGATACCATCAATTTGCGTCTGGATCAGCTCGTAGGCCGCCTGTGCCGCATCTGCTGGCGTTTCGCCGCCCGCGCCGACCGCCGCAATCGCATCACCCATCGGGCCCCAGAACGCGCTCAGTTCTTCGCGGTTCGGGAAGGGCGTGCCGAGAGCGAACTGCTCGGCGAAGACCTGCAGGTTCGGGTCCTCGACCTCGACCGCCGGGTTGATCGGCAGCAAGCCACCGACACTACTGGCAATGCTCTGGCCTTCTTCGCTGGTGACGAAGCGCGCCCAGGTCATCACGGCATCGAGCTTGGCCGGGTCATTGGCGACGGTCGCGTTGACATAGAAGCCCTCGGACTGCGCGAAGAGCGCGGGCACTTCGCCGTTGTCCAGCGCAGGCATCAGGGCGACACCCAGGTCATCACCCAGGTCGCTTTCGAACTGCGCCAGATTCCAGATGCCATCATAGACCATGGCCACTTCGCCGGTCTGGAAGCCAGGGTACGGCGACTGACCGTCGACGAGCACGCCGCTGTCGGGGTCCTGGCCGAGGTTATACATATCCTGGTGGAACTGGAGGTAGGCTTCCATCGCCGCGCGCCCATCGGTATCCGGCGCGAAAGCGGCGTTCCCATCGGCGTCCATCAAGCTGCCGCCGAGCGAGAAGAGGAAACCGGCGCTGTGGAAGAAGCCGTTCTGGAAGACCAGACCGGTCAGACCATCGGCGGCCAATTCTTCGGAGATGCTCAACACATCAGCCCAGGTTTCAGGCGCATCCGGCACCAGCGCCTTATTGTAGAAGAACGCCAGGGTCTTGGCGCTGTAAGGAATGCCGTAGATGCTGTCGTTGAACGTGAACGTGCCCCAGGCCGTATCGCTCGCCTGCGCGCGCAGCTCATCATCGACGCTGGCGGTCAGGTCGGCCAGAATGCCAGCGTTTGCCCACGGGCCGGTGCTGTCGTTCGCCCAAACAACCAGATCTGGGCCTTCACCGGCGCCCGCCGCCGCCACAAAGCTATCTTGCAGCGTGCCGCTGGGGTTGTAGACCTGTTCAACGGTGATGTTCGGGTTCGCTTCAACGAAGGCATCAATCAGTGCGAGCAGGGCATCGCCTTCGGCATCCTGTTTGGCGTGCCAGAGCACCAGGGTGACCGAATCCTGCGCACTGATGCTCATCGCCGGAACGAGCACCAACGCTAACATGACTACCACCAATAAGAACCTCTTCATGGAGTAACTCCTTAAAATCAGAAAGCTCTAGACGGGACAATACGCGCTACGTTCATACCAATAGCGATTGAGCATCGACTTGGTTAAACGCATCAGCTTGACGCCTATCTGGATTATAACGTGTGCACAAACAAAGTTCAAAGACGGGCACAATCTTGTGTAAAGCACACGAGAAACTGGATTTGTGGATTATTGGATGTGTTTGTCTTTGCCGAGAGGATCGTCACCCGCCTGGCGGCGCGCGTTCTGCGTATTCAGCGCCGTCAACCAGTCGTTGATGTAGCTGTGCAGTTCCTGGGTCAGCAGCGCATCGTTGAAAACCTGCGTGGCGATGCCGTGGGAAACCTTGAGAATGCGTCTCAGGCGCCCCTCTTCTTCGGCAGTCAGAGATTTCTGCAGGCAGATTGTGTTGATCAGTTCGTCAATCGGGAGGCGATGATACGTCTCCGGTGACGGTGAGATCAACGCGGACAAATCGAGATCGAAACGAGTTCTGACGAGGTAGAGCACGCGGTCGCGCGCCTCGAAGTACTGCTCCTGGAGCGCCACGAGACGCTGGTGCAAATCGTCGGCCACATCGCGCAGCAACTGTGTGCGCGGCGGATTGACGATGATCTGGTCATCCACGAAACGAATGAGCGGCGCGAGGGTATCTTCCGTCAGACAGCGCTCGTACAAAGTGATCGCCTGCTGCCGAAGCGAATCAATATCATGAATGTCCGAAAAGTCGTTCCCAGGCGGCATATCGGCGATCACGCTCGATCCTTACTTTCCGGCGGACAGAGATGACGCAAGTATTCCCAGGTATAGATCCCCGTGTGATGTCCGTCATCCCACGACGGCTGAATAGCATAGTTACCGATCATCTCAATGCTCGAAATCTGGTACGAACGCGCGGGCGTCAGCACGAGGATATTTTCGGGGTCGTGTTCACGCCCCATGAACTCGTGACCACCTCGACACTGCACGCATGGGCAGGCCTCACGGAGATGCGAGAGTGGGTATTTGCAGACTTGCTCGTCGCTCCAGGTGATTTCAAGGTAGCCGTCGTTCTTATTCAGCGTGATCTTCTTTGGTCGAATTGTTGTTTGCATCTTGAAAGATCGAGGCAAAAGCCAGAACGCGCCGCATTATCGCTTTTGCCCCCGGAGTCCGCCCCTTGTTACTGACCTTCTCGTTTGGCCTGAGCCTGTTCAATCCAGCGTTCACGGCGAATACGCTCCGCCGTCGGACGACCACCGAACCGCTCGGCCAGCAGGTCCGGGTTCTGCTGGGCCAGATCGGCGTAGGTGGTGATGCCAAGCGCCTTCAATTTTTCGACAAACGCCGGCCCAATCCCCTTGATCGCCGTCAGATCGTCCGGTTCGCCGGCGACGGGCGCAAAGGTGGTGACTGCTGGCGCCTGAACGGATTGCAACCGCTCGGCCCTTGATGCATCCGACGCGGGCGCCTGTGACGGCGACGATTTCAGCGGCCGCCCTATCCATGACCCAATCAGAAATCCAAGGAGAAACCAGATCAAGCGCAGCACTTGAGCATCCTTTTCACCTTCATAAATCATTCACAATTGTATCATAACCCACGCGTCCTAGCCTTAACGAGGGCCGTCTTAACTATGTACGGCGCAGCGCGCGCGCAGAATAGACCAGCGTGGCGAGCATGATCAGGATCAACACGAGCGCCGTGCGCAGCGAAGTTTCGTGCGCCAGCAGGCCAATGATCGGCGGCCCAGCCAGGAAAGCGGAATAGCCGATGGTCGCCACACCCGCCAGGCTGCTGCCGGGATTTGGCATGCTGCCCGCCGCGCTGTACGCGAGCGGGATAATGAATGAGAGCCCGGCTCCCATCGCGGCAAAACCGACGATCGTACTCCATAGCATAGGCAGAGCGAGCAGGAAAAACATCCCCAGAGCGGCGATGGCGCCGCCGGCACGCACCAACATCACCCGATTGAAGCGTGCCGTCAGCCAATCTCCGCTAAAACGCCCGATCATCATCAGCGCCGAGAAGGCGGCATAACCGAGCGGCACGACCTCCGGCGACGCACCGACGATGTCTTGCAGGTAGACTCCGCTCCAATCTGCGGCGGTGCCTTCGCCGATGGCCGCACAGAAGACGACCGCTCCAATCGGCAGCAAGGCGCGTCCGGGCAGCGTGAAAGCAGCGGTGTTTTCGCGCAGATCCTTTTCCGACTCGATATCCAGCAGCCAGAACGCGCTCAGACTCGCCAGCAACACCCCGACAATGCACACCCCAATAAACTGCGCCAGTATCTCGACATTGAGACCGGTCAACAAACTCGTCAGACCGGCGCCGAGCACACCGCCGACGCTGAACAAGGCATGCAGTGACGACATGACCGGGTAGCCAAGCCGCTTTTCGACTTCGGCGCCCTGCACGTTCATGGCGATATCCGTCGCGACCGTCGACATCCCGAAGATGAAGAGCGCGATCCACTGGGCGGCGGGGGTCGGCATGACCGCCAGTATGATCAGTGTCAGGGAGTTGATGATTGCGCCGACGATGGTGATGCGGCGGCTGCCAAAGCGAGCCACCAGCCCGCCAGTCAGCGGCAGGGTGAAGACGACGCCCGCTGCCAGCCCGGACAGCACCAGGCCGAGTGTCCTTTCGTCGATGCCGAGACGCAGCCGCGTGTCCGCAATGCGGGCGAACCAGTTGGCAACCAGAAATCCGTTGACGAGGAAGATCAGCGAGACGGCGATGCGCGCATATTGATAACGTCGTTGTGGACTATTCATGACCGTATCCAGGGTGACGAAGAAGCAGGAATCGTACCACACCGGCATTCCTGATGAAGTACGTGCCCACTTTCTCTACACGCACCCATATGGTAATGTCTGCGCCAAATAGGCCTCGACTATGGATAAGGTACGCCATCTCTATGCGCTCGGTCATCAACTTCAATCAGGGCTGGCTTTACGCCGCGCGTGACCTGGCGCTCAGCGCACCAGATAGCGGCTTCGTGCCGGTGACGATCCCGCACAGCAACGCCCTGCTGCCACATCACAACTTCGACGTCAGTGACTACGCCTTCATCTCGACCTATCGCAAACGCTTCACGCTGCCGGAAGCGGCTGGGCAGCGACGAGTCTTCCTTGACTTCGACGGCGTGATGACGGCCTGCGAAGTTTTTCTGAACGGGCAGCGCCTGAGTGAACAGGATGGCGGCTACGTGCCCTTTTCCATCGAGATCACCAATCAGCTCCGCGCGGGTGAAAACGTGCTCCAAGTCCGCGTCGATTCGACCGAGCGCGAGGACATCCCACCGTTCGGCTACGTAGTCGATTACCTGACTTTTGGCGGCATCTACCGCGACGTGACTCTGCGCTACGTCGAACCGATTCACATCCAGGATGCCTTTGTGCGGTCGCACGATGTCCTGACCGATGCGCCCAGGGCCGAGCTTGACTTGTGGATACGCAATGACATGGCCGCCGCGGTCGAGGTCGCTGTCAACTGGATCTGTGATTACGAGGCGCGCGAGGATGCGCTTGCTAACCTGGTGCTGGCCGATCCACTCGAAGAACGCATCCTGATCCCCGCGCACACGACGCTACAGCACACCTGCGCGCTCGACGTGGCCGCGGCCAAACGCTGGTCACTCGACGATCCTCAGCGAATCACCTGCGAGATCATGCTGTCCGCGGCGCTCGGTCAGGACATCGTCGAGGACAGCACGACGATCACCTTCGGCCTGCGTGAGGCTGAGTTCCGCCCGGATGGCTTCTACCTCAACGGCGACAAGCTCAAGCTGCGCGGGCTGAACCGGCACCAGATGTACCCCTACATCGGCATCGCCGCGCCGGAGCGTTTGCAGCGCAAAGATGCTGACATCCTCAAATATGAGCTGGGCTGTAACATCGTGCGCACGTCGCATTATCCGCAGTCGCCTCACTTTCTGGATCGCTGCGACGAGATCGGGCTGCTGGTCTTCGAGGAGATTCCCGGCTGGCAGTTCGTCGGCGACAGCGACTGGAAGGCACTCGTCCTGCGCGACGTGCAGGCGATGATCGAGCGCGATCGCAATCGTCCCAGCATCATCATCTGGGGCGTGCGCGTCAACGAGTCGTGGGATGACGATGCGCTCTACGCGGCGACCAACGAACTGGCGCACAAGCTCGATCCGACTCGCCCGACCGGCGGCGTGCGTTACTTTCAGGAGAGCACCTTTCTCGAAGACGTGTTCACTTTCAACGACTTCTCGAACACGATCGTCGCGCCGCAGCACACGCCGCATCTGGTGACCGAATTCGGTGGGCACATGTTCCCGACCAAGACGTTCGACAATGAAGAGCGTCAGGTCGAGCACGCCCTGCGTCACGCGCGCATCCAGAACGCGGCTGCCGGGCGCTATGACGTGACCGGTGCCATCGGCTGGTGCGCCTTCGACTACAACACGCACGTCGAGTTCGGCGCAGGCGATCGCGTCTGCTATCACGGCGTGATGGATATGTTCCGCCTGCCGAAGCTCGCCGCCTACGTCTACGAGAGCCAGATCGACCCCAAACAGCGCATCGTCCTGCGCCCTGGCACGTTCTATGCCTTCGGCGACCGCAACAATTACGGCGCGGAGTCCGACTGCGCCTTCTACGTCTTCAGCAACTGCGACGAGATCGAGGTCTTCATCGGCGATGATTCTCTGGGCCGCATCCAACCCGACCGCGAAGGATTCGGGCATTTGCCGCATCCGCCGTTCAAAGTCGGCGATGGCTATCTCTGGCAGTCGCAGCGCCTGCGCGTGCCGGATGCCAGGATCACAGGCTACTACAACGGCCACCCTGTCGCCGAGGTCGCCCTGGCTACCGACAAGCTGCCGCGCGCCCTGACACTGGCGGCGGACGACGACGAGCTGCGCGCTGACGGCATTGACATGACGCGGCTGGCCTTCCAGGTGGTCGATAAGTTCGGACTGCGCCTGCCGCATGCCCATGCCGTAGTCACGTTTGAGGTCGAAGGCGAGGCGGATTTGATTGGCGTCAATCCGTTTCCGCTGGTTGGCGGGCAGGCGGCGCTCTACCTCAAAGCGCGCCATGTGTCGGGCGGCGTCACCGTGCATGCCACGGCTCATCCGTACGGCTTCACCGCACAGGCGCGGGTAACGATTGGCCAGGATTCCATATGACGGAGGTCAATTCCATTTGTGTGCGCATGCAGAACGGACTAGAATCTGCACAATTGAAGCATTCTTTGAAATTATAGAAATCCACCACCCATGATCGAGAAATCTGTCGTCAAACGGGTGACGATGTTGGATGTGGCCAAACAAGCGGGTGTGTCTTATCAAACCGTTTCGCGCGTCATCAACCATCATCCCAGCGTCGCCCCAGACACGCGAGAACGTGTCCTGCAGGTGATTCAGGCCCTCAACTACCGCCCCAACAAAGCCGCGCGCAGCCTCGCCGCCCGTCAATCGCGCACGATTGCCGTGATCACGTACACGATGGCCTACTATGGCCCGACGCAAATGGTCGTCAACATCGAGCGCAACGCCCGTGAGGCCGGGTACGACGTCATCTTCTCCAACATCGAGCCGATGAGCGGCGATGGCATCGACGCCGCCATCGAACGGCTGACTCAGTGGGCGGTCGACGGCGTGCTCTTGATCGCGCCGGTCGCCAGCAATCGTTATGCCCATCTGGTCGAGGAAGTCAGCGACATCCCGCTGATCCAGATCGACATTGCGCCCGGCGCGACCGTCCCCTCGGTCATTGTCGACCAGCACTATGGCAGCCGTATCATCACCGAGCATCTCATCAGCCTGGGGCACCGTCAGATCTGCGAGATCAGCGGCCCGCTTTATTGGTTCGGCGCGCTGGCGCGTCACCAAGGCTGGCTGCAAGCCTTGAAGGACGCCGGTCTTGCACCGACGGCGAGCATCGAGGGGGATTGGACGGCGGAGGGCGGTTATGCGGCCGCGCTCGCCTTAATGGATAAGCATCGCTTTACCGCCCTGGTGGTCGGCAACGATCAGATGGCGCTGGGCGCCATTTCAGCGCTTCACGAGCGCGGCATCCGTGTGCCAGAGGATGTGTCTGTCGTCGGCTTCGACGATATCCCAGAATCGGCCTACTTCCTGCCACCCCTAACCACAATTCGTCAGGATTTTTCGGAACTGGGTCGCAAAGGACTCGATTGTCTTGTCGCGCTGATCCAAAGGGCGGGAGACAGAGGAGGTCAGCATGTGATCACGCCCGAATTGGTCGTGCGCGGAAGCACAGCCCCGCCAAAACCATAAGTTGTGCAACCTATATGAACCGTTTGACAGGCCGCCATCTATTCGCTTAAATATAATTGTGAGCGTTCACAATCCCCGAATTGGAGCGAGCTAACGCAGTGATACGGCGTTAATATAGCGTAGAATTTTCTGTTGCTGGCACAGTACCGTGTCGGCCTAACTTCATAATGAGGTGAACAATGGCTTTAGCTCAACCGCAACTGACACCCGCCTCCCGCATCAATACGCGCCCGGTCACTTTGGCCGTGATAGTGGGTAATCGAGGGTTCTTCCCGGATCACCTGGCGCTCAGCGGACGCCGCACCATCCTCGAACTTCTCGAAAAAGCCGGTATACGTGCCATTATCACAGATGAGAATGCCACCAACGTTGGTGCCATCGAGACGACGGCAGAAGCGCGCCTGTGCGCAGACCTGTTCCGCAAGCATCGTGATGAGATCGACGGCGTCCTGGTGACGCTGCCCAACTTTGGCGAAGAATACTCCATTGCCGACGTGATACGCTTTGCCGATCTGAACGTGCCGGTGCTCATCCACGCCTTCCCGGATGACGCGACCAAGATGGACCTCGCCAACCGCCGCGACAGCTTCTGCGGCAAGATGAGTGCTTGCAACAACCTGTACCAGTACGGGATCAAATACACGCTGACCAGCCTGCACACCGTCGACCCCACCAGTGAGTCGTTCATGCAGGACTTGCAGAAGTTCGCCGCCATCTGCCGCGTCGTGCGCGGGATGCGCACCGCTCGCCTGGGCATGATGGGCGCGCGCCCGTGGCAGTTCAAGACTGTACGTTTCAGCGAAAAGCTGCTCGAACAGGCCGGTATCAGCATCGACACGCTCGACCTGAGCGAGGTCTACGGGCGCATCGAAAAGATGCCCGATAATGCCGATGCGGTGGCCGCCAAGATCGATGAGATCCGTGGCTATGTGCGGACGCAGGGTGTTCCGGAAACGTCGCTGATCCGGATGGCGAAGTTCGGCGTCGTCCTCGATGGCTGGATGGCTGACCGCGAACTCGACGCAACTGCAATCCAGTGCTGGACGAGCATGGAAGAGTACTTCGGCGTCGTCCCCTGCACGCTCATGAGCATGAGCAGCAACACGCTCAACCCATCGGCTTGCGAGACCGACATCGTCGGCGCACTGGCGATGCTCGCCCTGCAGTTGGCATCGGGCAAGCCGTCCGCCCTGGTCGATTGGAACAACAACTACGCCGACGACCCGGATAAGGGCGTCGTCTTCCACTGCTCCAACCTGCCGAAAGACGTGTTCGTCGACGAAATCCCGGTCATGAATTACCAGGAGATCATCGCCGGTTCGGTCGGCAAAGACAGCACCTACGGCACGATCTACGGACGCATTAGCGCGCAGCCGTTCTCCTACCTGCGCCTCTCGACCGACGATTATGCCGGCAAGATCCGCGCCTACGTCGGCGAAGGTCAGTTCACGAACGACCCGATCGACACGTTCGGCGGTTACGGCGTCGTGCAGGTGCCGCGCTACCAGGAACTGCTGGCCTACATCTGCAACTACGGCTACGAGCATCACGTGACCATCAACCAGTCGCGCGTCGCCGATGTCGTCGATGAAGCGTTCAACAAGTATCTCGGCTGGGCCACCTATTACCATCGCTGAGGTGCGACGTGGTTGAACTCAAACAGATCAGCTATGGAGGCTGGTCACGTTGCTACCAGCTTGGAAATGGTCGCATCGACCTCGTTATCACCGGCGAGGTCGGCCCACGCATCATCCGCCTGGGTTTTGCAGGCCAGCCGAACGAGTTCTTTGAAGCCCCTGACGCCATGGGCAAAACCGGGGGCGATGCGTGGCGACTCTATGGCGGCCACCGTCTGTGGCACGCGCCGGAAGCCGTCCCGCGCACCTACTTCCCGGATAATGCGCCGGTCACGGTCGAGCAAAAGGACGGCTACGTCCATGTCGTCCAGCCGGTCGAACCCTCCGGCATGGCGAAAGAGATCGACATCCATATGGATGCCGAGAGCGCACACGTTCGCCTCGTCCACCGGCTGAAGAATACCAGCCCATGGGCCATCGAGTGCGCACCCTGGGCGCTTTCGGTGATGGCTGCGGGAGGCGTCGTCATGTTCCCGCTGCCACCGCGCGGTTCGCACCCACAAGCGCTGTTGCCGGGGAACCGGCTCGTGATCTGGCCGTACACGAACATGAGCGATCCACGCTGGACGTGGGGACATCATTTCGTCATGCTGCGCCAGCAGGATGCCCCACCGCAAAAAGTCGGCGCCGATGTGCCGGATGGCTGGGTCGCCTACGCCCGCAATGGACATCTTTTCGTCAAGCTGTTCGACTACCAGGCCGGGGCGACTTATCCGGACATGGGCTGCAACATGGAGACGTTCACCAACACGGTCATGCTGGAAGTGGAAACGCTCGGCCCCATGCAGAAGATCGAACCCGGTGGCTACATCGAGCACACCGAAGATTGGTGTCTATTCGAGGGCGTTCCAAAGCCCGATTCCGAGGCTGACATCGATCGCGACATCATCGGACGGGTACACGAGGCACAGCAACTGGCGAAACGATAGTTAGTAGTCATCGTCATGCGGGGCAAGTGCTGCCCCGCATGACGAAAAGAGGACGCCATGCAGTCGACAACACAGCATCCCGTAGTGCTTGAGATGCACGGCATCACAAAGTATTTCCCCGGCGTCGTCGCCCTCAAAAATGTCGATTTCGAAGTACGACGCGGTGAGATCCATGCACTCGTCGGCGAGAATGGCGCGGGCAAATCCACGCTGATGAAGATTCTCGCTGGTGTGTATCAGGCGGATGCCGGCGAAGTTCTCTTTAAAGGTGAACATGTCGCCTTTCACACCCCCAAACAGGCACAACTGGCGGGTATCACCACCATTCATCAGGAGCTGAATCAGATTCCGCTGCTTTCCGTGATGGAGAACATCTTTCTCGGCAGCGAGATCATGCGCGGCCCGCTGATCAATTGGGCGGAGATGCATCGGCAATCGAAAGCTCTGCTTCAGCGCCTGCATCTGGATATCGATCCACGGGTCATGGTGGGCACGCTTGGCGTGGGCCAGCAGCAAATGGTCGAGGTCGCCAAGGCCCTGCACCATCGTTCCGACTTAATCATCATGGATGAGCCGACGGCGGCGCTGAGCCTGCGCGAAATCGAAGATCTGTTCACCATCATCCGCAAGCTCAAAGAGCAAAACGTCGCTGTGGTCTACATCTCGCATCATCTGGACGAAGCTTTCCGATTGTGCGACCGGATCACAGTCTTGCGCGACGGCCTGCACATCGCGACGACCGAAACCAGCGATCTCGATATGGACGGCTTGATCCGGCTGATGGTGGGCCGCACGCTCGATGAGCAGTTTCCCAAAGATGTCGCACCGCGCGGCCGGGAGCTGCTGCGCGTCGAAGGGTTGACACAAGGCGACCGACTACACGACATCAGCTTCTCCGTACATGCGGGCGAAGTGCTCGGCATCGCCGGGCTGGTCGGCGCAGGACGCACAGAACTCTTGCGCGCAGTCTTTGGTGCAGATCCTATCGACAAGGGCGACGTCTACGTCGAGGGTAAAAAGGTCACGATACGAAGTCCACGGGATGCGATTCAGCATGGGGTTGTACTCATGCCGGAAGATCGCAAGCAGCAGGGCCTGGTGCTGGGCCTATCGTGCCGAGAAAACATCACGCTCGCCGTGCTCAAGAATCTGACCCGCGGCGTGCTGATCGACCGCAACCGTGAACGTGAGGTAGCCAACGAATACGTCGAGAGCATTGCCATCAAGGTCGCCAACCTTGAACATCTCGTCACCAATCTTTCGGGTGGCAACCAGCAGAAGGTCGTCCTCAGCAAATGGATGGCGACACAGCCGCTTGTGCTGCTCTTCGACGAGCCGACGCGCGGTATCGACGTGGGCGCCAAGGTCGAGATCTACCGGTTGATCAATCGCTTCGTCAGGCAAGGCGGCGCGGTCATCATGGTCAGCTCGGAACTGCCTGAAGTGCTCGGCATGAGCGACCGCATCATGGTCATTCGCGAAGGACATGTAACGGGCTTCGTCAATCGAGAAGAAGCCAACCAGGAAATATTGATGGAATATGCAACCGGAACCGGGCGATCGGTGCTCACTCCGGTAGGGGATCAGGGTTAGCGATATGGAACAAACAGCGACCGTGACAAACGCTCGCCAGGGAGGTGTTGGGCAGTACATCGGCCGTTTCATCGCGAATACAGGCCCGCTGCTCGTCCTGCTGGTGATGGCCGCCATCCTCTGGATACTCTCGCCGCCTTTCCGCAGCCCAACGAGCCTGATGTTGATAGGCCTGGAAGCCGCGGCCATTGGCATTGTCTCCGCAGGGCAAACCTACGTCATCCTCACAGGCGGCATCGACCTCTCCGTCGAAGCAATGGTCTCCTTTGCGGGCGTCGTCGCGGCCATCCTGATCGCCGGGACCAACGTCGCCGGTGGGCAAATCGCCGAAGGTATCCCTGCCGTCGCCGCCATCTTGATCGCGCTGGCTGCTGGTCTGGGCGTCGGTCTGCTACAAGGCTTACTGATCACGGGACTCAATATGAACCCGCTGATCGTCACACTGGGCTTCCGCAGTATCTTGCTCGGCGTCTCTCTGGTGGTGACCAATGGCGCAGGGATCAACATTCAAAAAGATGATTTCCTCGCCTTCATCACGGCCACCTTCCGGATCGGTGACTGGCGCATTCCGATGCCGCTGATCATCGCCCTGATCGTATACCTTGTTTCGTGGGTTGTGTTGAGGCACACGCGCTTCGGGCGCTACACCTACGCCATCGGCGGCAACGAGGTCTCGGCGCGGCTGTCCGGTATCAGTGTCAACCGCGTGAAGATCATGATCTACGGCATCAGCGGTCTGCTGGCGGCGATGGGCGGCATCCTGGTCATGGGTCGCCTCGTCTCCGGCGCTTATCAGAACGGCACCAACATGACGCTGGCCTCAGTCGCGGCGGTCGTCATCGGCGGCACGGCGCTCACAGGCGGCAAGGGTGGCATCTGGGGCACACTGATCGGCGTGTTCATCATCCGCATTGTTGAGGCAGGCATGGTGTATTTGAGCGTGCCCTCGAATGCGAAAGAGATTGTGCTCGGCATCATCATTGTGATCGCGGTCGCATTAGACGTGCTGCGACGCGGTGAAATCCCATGGCTGCGGATGCGACGACCAGCAACGACGTGATCGCGCTGGTCCAATAATACTGGTTTGGCCTTCGCTTGCCTGTGCGAGCGAAGTTGAACAACAAGATACATAACTTTAGGGAGGACACTTGATTATGCGTAGAAGCAAATGGTTAGTCATTGTTCTGGCACTTGCGTTGCTCCTGATGTCGGTACAGGTCCTGATGGCGCAGGATGAGCCACATTACGTGGGGTTCGTGCCCCCGGCGCTGACCAGCCCGTTCCACGTCGCCATGGTCGAAGGCGCCACCGCTCGCGCTGAGGAGTTGGGCTGGACGCTCGATGTCCAGGCGCCCGCCAGCGAAGGGGACTTCGCCGCCTTCG
>JADLAY010000026.1 GCA_020849765.1 Anaerolineae bacterium | reverse complement strand
CAATCGCAAGTTTCGTCTGTGAATGGTGCTCCTGCGCCTCTTGTGGGTAGCTTCACATTTTGCCCAGGCGGGTCAGAGCCTGCGATCGAGCAGGCTTCCCGCCTGAACCGTTAGCCAGGCGGCTTCAGCCCCTGGCGACTGTTGTGCTGATTTGCCTTGTGCCTTCGCGGTTCCAATCGATCTCATCACCCAGGGTATGGGATCAGCTCGACCTGCGGCAGCAGCCGTTCGACATCTTCTGGCCGCACGTCCGCCGTACCTGGCAGCAGGCAGGTCGCCGCTGCCGCCGCAAAGCCCAGGCGCAGCCCTTCCTCAATCGGCTGCCCGCGATGCAGGCTGGCGGTGATCCCAGCCAGCACCGCATCGCCCGCGCCGCCCGCGCTGACGACCTTGACCGGTATCGCCGGGATGAAATAGGCGCGATCCTGCAGCACGGCCAGCGCTCCTTGCGGCCCCATCGTGATGATCGGCATCGTGCCGAAGCGCTCCAGAATGATCTTGCCCGCCGCGTAAGCATCGTCGAACGATTCGATCGTGCGGCCCGTCAGTTGGCCGAGTTCATCTTCGTTCGGCTTGATGTAGGTCGGTTTGGCGGCCAGCCCCGCGCTCAGATTCGGTTCCGCCGCATCGAAGACGGTCGGCACGTGCTGTTCATGCGCCATCTCGATGCACTCGGCATAGAATTCCGGCGCCACGCCGCGCGGCAGCGTTCCGCCCATGACGACGACGCTCGCATCCTCCAATTCTTCGGCATAGCGCTTCTTGAGCGCGACGATGTGCTCCGGCGCAACGTCGAGCGTGTTGACGGTCAGCGTCGTCTGCCCGACCACGTCTTCGCAGACGATGACCGTATTAATGCGCGTTTCACCGTTGACCTCAATGAAGTCGGTTGTCACGCCGCGCTCGTGCAGCAAATCTTCGACCTTGCGCCCGATGGCGCCTGCCGCGCAGCCCAGAGCCAGGCTCGGAATGCCGATGGTGCCCAGGATGAACGCGGCGTCGGTCGGTTTGCCGCCCATGCTGAAATACGAGCCTGTCGCGCGGATCGTCTTCAGATGGACGAAGCTCGGAATGATGACGGTATGATCGAGAGTTGTGTTCGGGGTCAGGGTGACGATGTTAGGCATGAGATGGACTCCGGCGGGAAGATGTCAGGCATGCTCCGATTATCCCCGATGCACTGGAAAACCTCAAATCACTTGTGCTAAAGCGTGCATTGTTCTACTTCGGCGCGCACGCCGCACAGGCGCGCCATCACGTCCGCGAAAGCCTGCGGATCGCCACTGGTGCAGTACCGGCGCATGGGCATACTATCGGACATGGCGATCGCTTCGGGCTGCCCGATGATCCGCCCGACCTGGCGCGCGACCGCCGCCGAAGGATCGACCAGCGCGGCACGTGTGCCGACCTGTGCGCGGATCAGCGGTGCGACGAACGGGAAATGGGTGCAGGCGAGCACGATCTGGTCAGCACCGGCGGCCAGCAGCGGGTCGACCTGCGCGGCGACGATCGCCCGGCTGTCCAGCGTATCCGGCGCGCCAGCCTCGGCCAGCGTCACCAGCGAAGGCGCCACCTGTGTGATCACGCGCACCTCGGCGGCGAAGCGCTCGACCACGCGCCGGTAGAGCGCGCCCTCCGCTGTTGCCGTAGTCGTCAGCACGCCGATGACGCCCGTCTTCGTCCGCTCGGCGGCGGGCTTGACGGCAGGTTCCATGCCCACGAACGGCACGTCAGGATAGCGCGCGCGCAGATAATGCAGCCCGGCGGCGCTGGCCGCGTGGCAGGCAATGACGACGACCGCAGCCCCCTGGGCGATCAGGTAGTCTGAGATCTGCTCGATGTAGGCGCGGATCTCCGCCTGGGGTCGCGGCCCGTACGGCAGATGCGCCTGATCGGCGTAGTAAATCGTGGGGTAATCCGGCAGTTGCGCGTGGATTTCGCGCAGTATCGACAGGCCACCGACGCCGGAGTCGAGCACGCCAATCGTGGGGGGACGCGCGGCGTCAGTCATGGCCGGCAGTCCGAACAAAAAAGACACAAAGCATGCATCTTTGTGTCTTTGCCTTTGAGTCTATACAGCTGCACGAGCTTATGATCAGCGCGTGCGATTCTTAGCCGCGTCGACGAATGAGCCGAACAGACGCAGCATCGCTTCGTCTTCACCCGCCAGATCTTCCGGGTGCCATTGCACACTGAGCGCGAAGTCCAGCTCGTCGATTTCGAGGCCTTCGATCACGCCATCCGGCGAGTAAGCCGTCACGCGGATGCCCGATCCGAGATCAGCGACCGCCTGATGATGCAGGCTGTTGACCTGCGGGTGATGATCGCCGATGGCCGCGCCGAGACGGCTGGCGTCATTGACGTCGACGTCGTGCGAGCGGCGGTTGCGCGGCAGTTCATCCGGCTGATCGTGGAGCAGCGACGATGGGCGCTCACTCGGAATATCCTGCACCAGGCTGCCACCCAGGGCGACGTTCAGCACCTGGTGACCCCGGCAGATACCAAAAAGCGGTACGTTGTCCTGTACCGCCCAGCGCGTCAGCATCAGTTCAAGCTCATCCCGTGCTGCGTCAATCTTGCCCAGCTTGGGATGCGGCGTTTCACCGTAGTATTTGGGATCGACATCACCCCCGCCGGGGAGCAGGATACCGTCGAGACGCATATACAGCGACTGCAGCGTTTCCTCATCCAACCCGGTTGGAATGGCGACCGGCACCCCTCCTGCACGCCCTATCGATTGCACGATAGGCGTGTAGATCCGGTTATAGACCCAACCCGTCTCCGGATTGACCCATGCACCCGTTGTGATGCCGATCAGGGGTTTCATTAGCGCTTTTCTTTCAGGCGGGCAGCTTTACCACGCAGGTTGCGCATGTAAAGCAGCTGAGCACGGCGAACCTTCGCCCGACGTGTGACCTCGATCTTCTCGACGCGCGGGCTGTTGTAGAGGAACGTGCGCTCGACACCGACACCATGCGACGCGACGCGACGCACGGTGAAGGTCTTGTCGTTGCTGCCGCCGCGCAGACGGATGACCATGCCCTGGAACACCTGAATACGCTCGCGGTCGCCTTCGACAACCTTGATGTGAACTTTGACGATGTCGCCAGCTCCGAATTCGGGGTGCGCTGGCGCCTCCACTTGCAGGGATTTGACTAATTCGTGCACGAGGCTGTCCTTCCACAAAAAATACGCCGGGAGGCGTACACATGATCTTCCGAATGTAAATGCGATTATAGCATGGGCAATTCCCGCCATTCAAGGGGCGAGCGTGGCGGATGCTAAGCCGGGCTCTCCGCCTGCTGCCGGGCGTGAAACTCGTCCAGCGAGCCGATCGTCTTGCGCAGCAGCAATTCCGAGTAGCCGCGCACGAGGTAATCGCGCAGTTCGCCGATGAATTCATAGCCGAGACGTTCGTACAGATGGCGGGCGTTCTGGTTGAATGACGAGACGCAGATGAACACGTTCGGCGTTACCTTGAAGATGCGCGCCTCCGCAAATGCCACCAGTTGTGAGCCGACGCCGAGCCCGCGCTGGTTGGGCGCCACGCAGATGCTCTGAATGTAGCCCACGAACGGGCCGGTCATGTTGAGGATGATAAACCCGGCGATCTCGTCACCAGCCAGCGCGACGTAGACCTCTTTGATCGGGTCGGCAATCGACTTGTACGACGCCTCGAAGCCCCGGCCCAGCGTGATCCAGGGGTCGGAGGCGGCCATCATCCGTGCGCAGGTCGCAAGCTCTTCTTCACCGCCAAGAGGGCGGATCTGGATGTCGGCCATGTCATTATTCGATCTTCAGGCGTCGTGCGACGCGCAGCAGCCCGGCGACGCTCTTGCCGTCGCAAATCTCGCCGCTTTCGATCATGCGCAGCGCCTCGGCCATTGGTACGTGATCGACCTCGATGAACTCGTCGTCATCGGCCGCCAGTTGTGACTCGCGCAGATCGGTCGCCAGGAACAGGTGAATGTACTCGGTCGTGTAACCCGGCGCGACGAAGATGCCGCCCAGCGGTTCGAGCTTGCCGGGGAAATAGCCCGCCTCTTCTTGCAGCTCGCGTTCGGCGCAGACGAGCGGTTCTTCACCCGGGTTGAGCGTGCCCGCCGGGATTTCGACCAGGACGCGATCCGCCGCCGTCCTAAATTGGCGCACCAGCACCACCTGCTGATCGGCATCGAGCGCGACAATCGCGATCGCGCCCGGATGCTGGATGATCTCGCGCTGGCTGGTCTTGCCGTCCGGCAGTTCGACCTGCATCAGCGAGAAGTTGATGACGCGGCCCGTGTAAATCCGCTCTTGCTTGAGAATGGTCTCTTTCACGTTCGCTTGGCTTTCTGCTAGTCAACGAAAAAGGACTGAGAGAGATATCTCAGCCCTTGTGCTTGACGAAACGATGCCCGGTTGTGCGCGGCTGACGATCCTTACGGGATGACCAATTGCTGTCCGATTTGAATGTAATTGATGTTGCTGATGCCGTTGGCAGAGGCAATATCCGCCACGCGAACGCCATACGTCAACGAGATTTCGAACAGCGTCTCGCCCTGATCGACGATGTGGGTCCGACCACCCGTCGATGGGGGCGTAGTCTGACCGCCGCCATCCGTGCCGCTGGGCGTGCTGGTCGGCGGCGGGCGGTAGCCGGTCGTGCCGCAGCCAGGGATGGTCAGCTTTTGCCCGACGAGGATCAGGTTGATGTTCGTCACACCGCTGCGCGCAGCGATATCGGCGACAGGAACGCCATACGCGAGCGAAATGCGGTAAAGATTCTGGTCGGTGGACTGCACCTCGTGGATGCAGTCTACGCCGGGCTGCACGACGATATTGCCAGGAGTCGCGGTCGGCAGGCCCGGGATCGGCGTCGCCGTCGGCTGCACGCCGAGCACGGCCTCGGCCGTTTGCGTCAGCGGGATACCGGCTTGCGCGGTCGCCTGCCCAACGATGAAGGTCGCCGTCAGTGCGAAGGGATTGGCTTCCTGGAATGCGGCGTCGGCCACCTGCGTCGGGAAGAGCACTTCCGTCGAAGTGGGCAGCGCGGCCTCCTGCTGGATCGTGATAGGCGACGCAGCCGTCGGGAAGACAATCGGTGTATCAGTTGGGCCAAGTGCTGCGGTCGCCAGATCCGGGTTGATCGCGAGCGGCTCAGGCGTATCTGAAGGGGGCACGAACGGCGTCTCGGTAGGCGGTGGCGTAAAGGTCGGGTTGGACTCGATCTGAGAAAACTCGCTACCACTCCCTGCCGGTTGGAAACATCCGGCAGTCGTCATGACGACGAGCAGACCGATGGTCAGCAAGAGCGCGCGCGTTGGGATTTTCCGCTGCATTATGACCTGCCATTTCTCCTGATGCGCCCGCGAGACACGATCATTATAACGGAAGCGCTGACGACACACAACGACGCCCCCGTTACGTTGGCGAAATCTTATTCGTGCGGCGCAAAAGGCAGTGTGACGGTCACCTGTGTGCCACAGTCCGTCTCACTCTTGATGCTCAGGGAACCCCCGTGCAGTTCGGCCAGCAGTTTGCAGATTGCCAGCCCCAGGCCAGTGCCTTGCTGCTCCAGAATCCGCCGGTCGAATTGGATGTAGGCGCCGATGGTCGCGATCTGCTCGGTCGTCATGCCGTGGCCCATGTCCGCGACGGTGAAGGTATAGCCCGATGGAGTCTCTCTGCCGGTCACGGTGATGGCCGTGCCAGGCGGTGAGAACTTGCATGCGTTGTCGATCAGTTCTTCCAACAGCTTGTTCATGTACTCTTCGCCCAGGGCGAGGGGTTTGCCCTCCGCCACGTCGAGGACGAGATCATCCGTCCGCTTCAGCGTCGGCGGGTGCGGGTTCAACGTCCAATGGCGCGCCTGGTCTTCAATCGTATTCTTGACGTTAGCGGTGATGCCATTCATCATGATCTGCTGCTGGCCAGGGTTCTGGTTGACAAGCTCTAGCTGCATATAAAGAATGTAGTTTTCGACCAGCCGGTAAAGGCGCAGCGCCGCCTTATTGACGTAACCGGCGATTTCGGCGATCCGCGGCGGCGTGATCGTATCGGCGTCCAGGATCAGAAGATCCGAAAAACCCAGGACGACGTTGAGCGGTGTGCGCAGCTCATGCGGCAACGCCAGCAGCATGTTGTTGCGCAGCGCCTGCATCTTCTTCTCGGCCTGGTCGCTGACGACCGCCTGCTTTTCGAGGCGCGTCTGCACCGTCTTGATCAGTTCGCTGGCTGTGAAGGGCTTGGTCACGTAGTCGTCCGCACCCAGTTCCATGCCCTGACGCATGTCGCCGCGTTCGGCGCGCGCCGTCAGGAAGATGAACGGGATGGTCGACGTGCTGTGATCTTTGCGCAGTTCGCGCAGCATGTCATAGCCATCCATCACCGGCATCATGATGTCGCAGATGATCAGATCCGGGCGGTAATCGCGCGCGCGTTCGATGCCTTCCTGCCCGTTTTCAGCACCCTCTACCTGATAACCTTCGTAGCCAAGCATCTCGATGATGTCACGTCGTAACGCCTTTGCGTCCTCGACAACCAGGATTTTTTTCATGCTAACGTGTTCTCCGCTCCTGCATACGGGGCTTAGCGATGCGACAACGGTTTGTGTCACTGACGAAGTTGACTCTAATGATAAAGCCATAATTTTGTGCAAAGTCTTAAAGAGTTCGTAGTCTCGTCGGCTCGTAAACTTGCGGGCTTGTGAATAATGTAAACGATCACACGCGAAATGAACACTCGCTGAGATCTTGCGCCATTCCCCAATGTCGTGCGCTATGATGGCGACATGCTTATCCTATCGTCGCTTACTTGGCGACTCGTGGCTGTTCGCAGATACACATCTCAGATATGAAATACTTCGGTTTCCTGGCGCGTTTCGTGGTGCCACCGCTGGCCGCTCTTCTCTTTCTCAACTGGCGCGATCATGCCCGTGGCAGGCGCATGCCAGCGCCGTTCCGGGGCATGAAACCCGAAGTCGCCGCCGCCGGGCACGTCGCGGTCGCCGTCGCCTACACCACGCCGTGGGATAACTACCTCGTCGCGACGCGCGTCTGGTGGTACGACCGCAAACTCGTGACCGGCTTCCTGCTCGGCTGGGTGCCGATTGAAGAGTACACCTTCTTCGTCCTGCAAACGCTGCTCACCGGCTCGTGGATGATCTGGCTGGCGAAGCATCTGCCGCCGGAGACGCGCAAACCGCGGCATCCGCGCCTGATCCGCGCGGGCATGACCGCTGCGATCGGTCTGATCTGGGCGGCGTCCGTCTGGAATCTCGTGCGTGGCCCGCAGACCCGGCGCTATCTCTCGCTGACGCTGTCGTGGGCGCTGCTGCCGATCATGTTCCAGGCGGCCTTCGGCGGCGATCTTTTGTGGCAGCACCGGCGCCTGGTCGCGCTCGGCATCATCCCGACAACACTGTACTTGGGACTGTCCGACTCGCTGGCCATCGAATCCGGCACCTGGAAGATCAACCCGGAGAAAACCGTCAGCGTCGACCTGATCAAAGGCAAGCTGCCGTTGGAAGAAGGCTTGTTCTTCCTGGTGACCAATACGCTTGTGTCGCTGGGGATGACGCTCGTCATGGCGAGCGAGAGCAGCCAGCGCGTACCGCCAGCCGTCCGTCGGCGGCTGGCACGCTACACGCAGAATGTGCCTGCTGGGGATTGACCGCGAAGGGCTTACTTCGCTTTGGACTGGTTGGCGACGGCGTTGGCCGCGGCTTTGATCGCTTCCTGGTCACCCAGATAGTAGTGTGTGATCGGTTTCAGGTCTTCATCCAGTTCATAGACCAGCGGCACGCCGGTGGGGATGTTCAGCTCGATGATGTCGGTCTCACTCATGTCGTCCAGGTATTTGACCAGGGCGCGCAGCGAGTTGCCGTGAGCGGCGATCAGTACCTTCTTGCCGGACTTGATGCTCGGCGCGATGTGATCGTGCCAGTAGGGCAGCACACGCGCGATCGTATCCTTCAGGGATTCGGTCAGCGGCAGTTCCTCGGCCGTCAGATCTTGGTAGCGGGGGTCGCTGCCCGGAAAACGCGGGTCAGAGGCTTCGAGCGCCGGAGGCGGCACGTCAAAGCTTCTGCGCCAGATGTGAACCTGTTCTTCCCCGACTTTTTGTGCCATTTCGGCTTTGTTGTAACCCTGGAGATCGCCATAGTGGCGTTCGTTCAGGCGCCAGTTTTTGGTGACCGGAATCCAGCACAGATCCATCTGTTCGAGGGCGAACCAGAGGGTACGGATGGCACGTTTCAAGACGCTGGTGTAAGCGATGTCGAACGTGTAACCCTCTGCTTTCAGTACGACGCCTGCTTGCCGGGCTTCGGATTCTCCCTTTGCTGAGAGATCAACGTCGGTCCAGCCCGTAAAGCGGTTTTCTTTGTTCCATGCACTTTCACCATGCCGAAGTAGGACGAGCTTGTACATAGGTTCTCCTGTGAGCGTACTCTTCGTCGATTGGATATCGTCACAAGGATACCGGTTTTTGGGTGGCTTGGCGATGGACATCAACCGGCCGAGCCGCTTTCGGCGGCGGGCGTTCGGCGCTATGATTGTGCCTGCTTCGCCTTAATGGGAATGTTCATACAGAGCGAATCTCACGATGCAACCCGATCCGCTCCATAACAAACGCGTCGCCATCCTTGGGTTTGCGCGTCAGGGCCGGGCCCTGGCCCGCTGGCTGCCCACGATTGGCGCGCAGGTGCGCGTCAGCGACGACAAGAGCGCCGCCCAGCTCAACCTCAACCCCGACGACTACCCTGGCGTCGAATTCATGCTCGGCGGCCAGCCGGAGAATTTCCTCGACGGCGTCGAACTCCTCTGCGTGTCCGGCGGCGTGCCGCTGGAACTGCCCGCGATTCAGAGCGCGCTGCTGCGCCGCGTGCCGCTGACCAACGACGCGCAGCTCTTCCTGGAGCGCTGCCCGGCGCCGGTGCTCGGCATCACCGGCAGTGCGGGCAAGACGACCACGACCACACTGACCGGCGAGATCGTCAAGCGCGCAGGTTACACGACCTGGGTCGGCGGCAACATTGGCGATGTGCTGCTCGACGTGCTGCCACAAATCCAGCCCGATCACCGGGTCGTCATGGAGTTGAGCAGCTTTCAACTCGAACTGATGACGACCAGTCCGCAGTTCGGCGCCATCCTCAACGTGACGCCCAATCATCTCGATCGCCATGGCACGATGGAGGCGTACATCGAGGCCAAGGCGCATTTGATCGACCACCAGAAGGCGCGCGACATCGCCATCCTCGGACGCGACGATTACAACAGCCGCGCCCTGGAATCGCGCGCGCCGGGCCGTGTCGCCTGGTTCAGCGCCAACGAGATCGTGAGCGACGGCGCCTTCTTGATCGGCTCACGGATGGCGCTGGCGGGTGCGTCCAGCCCGGATGGCGATGTGCGTATCTTCGCCGAACGGGGCGATCTGCAACTGCGCGGCGATCACAACCTGCTCAACGCCCTGGCCGCCTGCGCCATCACGGGCGCTGCCGGCTGCCCGCCGGACGCGATGCTCGAAGCGATCCGGGCTTTCCGCGGCGTCGTCCATCGCCTGGAGATCGTGCGCGTGCTCGACGGCGTGACCTATATCAACGACAGCATTGCCACCGCGCCGGAACGCGTTGTCGCCGAGCTGCGCAGCTTCGACGAACCGCTCATCCTGTTGCTGGGCGGCAAGGACAAGGATCTTCCCTGGGAAGAGGTGATGACACTGGCGCTGGCGAAAGCGCGCCGCATCATCGCCTTTGGCAAGCCGGGCGATAAGTCCGTCGCCGATATTGTCGAGCGTTCTGCGGCACAGATGGGCCAGCCGGAGACCGTCGTTCGCGCCGACGATCTCGAGGGTGCGGTCGCGCTGGCGCATGAGATGGCCGAGGCGGGCGACGTCGTGCTGCTCTCGCCAGGGGGCACCAGCTTCGATGCCTACCCCGATTTCGCCGCCCGCGGTGAGCACTTCCGCCAGCTCGTCAATGACCTGTAGCGACGCAATCGCGGTTGCTATTCGCTTTCGGTCACTGCGGCGGCCGGTATGACGCCGTGCAAAAAGTCGAGCAGGATCGGATTGAAGGCTTCCGGGTTGTCCCGATTGGCCATATGCCCGGCATCTGGAACGACATAATAGATGCCGTCGGCATCGCGTTCGGCCCAGCCCGGCGTCATCGACTTGATCGGCCCCAGGTCGTCGTGCTCGCCATAAACGATCAGCGTCGGCACGGGGATGTTATAACCCTCTTCGCCGCGCAGTGAGTCCGCGATCGCGCTCATCACGGTGCGGAAATCCTCGCGCTTGATCTGTTCCATCGCGGCGAAGGCGTAATCGCGCACGTCTTGCACGATCGACGAGGTATCCGCCGCCAGGCCGCGAAACCCGGTGTAATCGAGGACGTCGATCGCCGCGGTGCTCGCGCGCAGGCCGACCATATCGCCGAAGCTATAGTTGCCGATCAAGGGCGTGCCGCCGATGCTGACCAGCGCCAGGGCGCGTTCGGGATGCTGGTAGATCAGTTCCTGGCTGATGTAGCTGCCCATGGACAGGCCGACGAGCACGACTTGTTCAGCGCCGACTTCGTCCAGGATCGCGAGCAAGTCGTCCGCGGCACTGCTGATGGTGAAGCCATCGCCCATCGGCTGTGACTGCCCATGCCCGCGCACGTCCCAGACGAGGACGCGATACTCCTGGGCCACCACGTCGATCTGCGGATCGAACGTGTGGTAATCCAGCCCGGCGTCGTGTGTGAAGACGATCAGGGGCGCATCCTCCGGGCCGGTCAGCCAGTAATGGAGGGCGCTGCCCTCGCGTTCGAGCGTGTGCGCTTCCAGAACCGGCGCGTCTTGCGCGGCCAGCGGCGACGCCGCCAGGCAGAGCAAGAATCCGGCCACGACGTACCACGACCAGGATCGTCTCATCAGCCGCGCCCTCCCAAACTAAGTTTCGACCCCATAATGCGCGCAGATGCCCGGAATCAGATAATCCGCAAACGCCGACTCGACGTCGAACGCCGGTGACCAGTCCCAATCGGTCTGCGCACGGCTGTCGTCCAGCTCGTTCGGCCAGCTATCGACGATCCGCTGGCGCACGGGGTTCGGCGCAAAGCTGACCTGGCTGGCCGGGAAGTGGCGCGCCACCAACGCCGCGATTTGCGCCGCCGAAATCGAGAAACCGTTGACGTTGTAGGCCGTCCGCGTCAGTCGATCCGCGGGCGCTTGCGCCAGCATGAGCAGCGCTCGCACCGCGTCCGGCATCATCATGAACGGCAGCGTCGTTTCCTCCTGCACGAACGTCGCGTATGGTTTGCCCTGCACCGCGGCGTGGATCATCTCGGAGGCGTAGTCCGTCGTGCCGCCGGTCGGCAGCGTTTGCGCGCTGATGATGCCGGGGAAGCGCAGCGCGCGGAAATCGACCGACGAATTCGCCTCCTGGTGATAGAAGCGCGCGTAATAACGGCCCAGATGCTCGCAGTAGAGCTTGTTGATGCCGTACATCGTCGTCGGCGCCAGGTGTTCGTCCTCGCGGATCGGCGCGCTGGTCGCGTGGCCGACCGGCAGCCCGTAGACGGCGATCGAGCTTGGGAAGACGAAGGTCACGCGGCCATGAGCGGTCCCCAGCGACCGCGCCAGCCGCAGCATGTTGAGCGTGCCGTCGACGTTGACGTGATGGCACAGTTCCGGGTCTTGCTCGCAGCGCGTCGAGAGGAGCGCCGCCAGATGGAAGATCGTATCGACCTTGTGCGCGTGCGCCGCCTCACTGCACACGTCCGGGTCGGTCACGTCGCCGGTCAGCGCGATCGTCACCAGCGGTGCGATCGCCTCGACGGGCGGTTTCAGATCGAGTGTGATGATGGGTTTCTCAGGCGCGCCGTCGTGCAGATGACGGATGAGCGCCTGACCGATTTCGCCGTTTGCACCGGTAATCAGGAATGCCGACATGGATTGTGCTGCCACCTACCTGATTACGCCGAGCTTCTTGCCAATTGCCGATAGACAGTCGAGCGCGCGGTCGAGCTGCGCTTGCTGGTGCACGGCGGAGTTCATGATGCGCAGACGCGCTTTGCCCTGCGGCACAGTCGGGTAGAAGATCGGCATGACGAAGATGCCCTCGTCGAATAGTGCCCGGCTGAAAGCCTGGGCAGTGGCCGCCTCGCCGACGATGACCGGCACGATCGGCGTCTGCGTCGCGCCGATGTCGAAGCCCGCCGCACGCAGATTCTGCTTGAGATAATCGGCATTCGCCCACAGACGCTTGACCAGATCGTCACTTTCTTCCAGGACGTTGATCGCCTCACTGCACGCCGCCACGTCCGGGATCGTCATCGCGCTGCTGAACAGGAGCGGGCGCGCGCGCTGCTTGAGCCAGTCGATCAGCCGCTGCTTGCCAGCAACCACGCCGCCGACGACGCCAAACGCCTTGCTCATCGTGCCGATCTCGATATCGACCTGGCCGTGCAAGCCGAAGTGATCGACAATGCCGCGCCCCCCTTCGCCGAGCACACCTTCGCCGTGCGCATCGTCGACCATCAGCATCAGGTCGAATTCGCGCGCGACCTCGACCAACTCCGGCAGCCGGGCGATGTCGCCATCCATGCTGAAGACGCCGTCTGTGATGATCAGCCCGCGCTGGTACTCGTTCGTGCGGATCTTCTCACGCAAGTCCGCCGGGTCGTTGTGCGCGTAGCGGACGACGCGCGCCTTGCTCAGGCGGCAGCCGTCGATGATGCTGGCGTGATTGAGTTCGTCGGAGAAGATCAGGTCGCCATCGCCGACCAGCGCCGGGATCGTCGCCAGGTTGGCCAGGAAGCCACCTTGCAGCGTCAGCGTCGCCTCGGCGCGCTTGAACTGCGCCAGCTTGTGCTCCAGGTCTTCGTGCAGGCTGGTCGTCCCGGCGATCGTGCGCACTGCCGCCGGGCCAATCCCGTACAGATCGATGGCGTGTTTGGCCGCCGCTTTCAAGCGCGGATGATTCGCCAGCCCCAGGTAGTTATTGCTCGTGAAGTTGAGATACTGCCTACCGCCGATCGTCACCTGCGCGTCGACGGCGCTTTCGAGTACGCGGATCGTGTTGTAGAGCCCTTTTTCCTTGAGCTCCGCAAGCTGCCCATCCAGAAATTCAGTCGCCATAATGTTCTCCATCAACGTAGGCGTTTGTCCCCATTGTAGATCGGCACGGCGCAAGGTGTATGAAAAGCTGTGCACTTTGAATGCACCGGGTGACCATCCTGAGGCCCTGACGGATGGCGTATAATGCGCCGTATGCGTGTCATCCGCCGTCTGTTCCTCCTGCTCGTGCTCGTCTTTGCTCTGCTCGTTGCTGGCGTTCAATTGCTGCCTCACGAGACCGGCGATCTCGATACGCTGCTGCCGGACGCGGACAATTGCGCGCTGCCCTGCGCGCTCGGCATCATCCCCGGCGTCACCAGCCTCGACGAGGCCGGGCGCATCCTCAACGATCATCCGTGGGTGGCGGATTACCAGCTTTCGCGCAGCATCACCGTCGACTCCGGCTATCTGATCTGGCGCTGGAGCGGCGAACAGCCCACCTACATCGACGGCGACGAGGAGGCGGCCCTCTGGGTCGACAATGGCCGTGTGGAATGGATGCAAGTCACAACGCATCTGCCGTTTGGCGATCTGTGGTTGCGGCTCGGCACGCCGAGCGGCGGCTACGTCTGGTACGTCGAACTGACCGCCGAGCGCATTTTCCAGCGCATGTACTACAAAGCCTATGATCTGCTGGTCGAGTTCGACGTGCTGTGCCCGACGCGTCTCGACGGCTTCTGGAGTGCGCCCGTGCGCCTGCGTTATGGCGTCCAACCGGCGGACGATGCTCAGGCCTACCAGACACCGCGCTGGGGCGCCTGCCGCTGATCAGGCCGCGCGCCTGCGCATCAAGAGGTCGACAACGACACCGGCGACCAGGCCCCAGAACGGCGAGCCGATCCCCAGGAAGGTGAAATTCGCCGCCGTGCACAAGAAAGCGATGGTCGCCGCGTCGCGTTCGCTCTGCTCGGACAGCGCACCCGCCAGCGACGTGGCGATGATGCCGCTCAATGCCAGCCCGGCGACGGTGGCGATCAACGCGCGCGGCAGCGAACTGAACAGTTGCAGCACGGTAGCGGTGAAGAACCCGAATGCCATGTGGAAGAAGGCGGCAATCACGGCGGCGCCGTAACGTTTGTGCGGGTCAGGGTGCGCTTCCGGCCCGGTGACGATGGCGGCGGTCAGCGCGCCCAGCGCCAGACCATGCCCGCCAAACGGCGCCAGCAGCACAGAGGCCGTGCCGATGATGACCAGGATCGCGTTGATCGGCGGCAGATAACCGGATGCGCGCAGCACGGCCTGCCCCGGCGCGTACTGGCTGCTCAACGACAGCGCAACCAGCGGCAGCGACAGCGTCAGGATGGCCTGGGCTGAGAATTCCGGGGCGGTGTACTGCGGCAGCGTCAGTTGCAGCGAGACCGCCTCGAAGGTCAGGCCGGTCGTCAGCGCGGCGACGATCCCGCCCGCGAGCAATGCCCCCAACGTCGGCGCGACGAAGCGGAGGCGTTTAAGGGCGAAGTAGACCGCGATCATGATGATGACCATGGCCGGGCTTTGCGGCAGTTGGACGAAGATGTCGATGCCGAAGCGGAGCAGCACACCCGCCAGCATTGCCATGAAGATGCGCTGTGGCACCAGTGCCATCACCCGTCCGAACAAGCCGCTGATGCCAAGCGCGACGATGCACAGCGCCGCGACCATGTAGGCGCCGATGGCCTGCGCGTAGGGCATCTGCGTCAGGCTGGTGACCAGCAGCGCCGCCCCCGCGGTGTTGAACGGCGATAGGATCGGCTGCCGAAACAGCAGCGAGAGAAAGATCGTCGTCACGCCGTAACCGACGGTGACCGACCACAACCAGGAGGCTGTCTGGCCGTCGCTCAGGCCGCCCGCCTGCGCCGCCTGGATGATGATAAGCATCGGCCCGGTGAAGCCGACCAGCGTGATCACGAATCCTGCCACCAGAGATGCCAACGAGAATGTACCGGGGAGATCGCGAATGTTCTTCCAGACGGTGGTTTGCGGAGGGACAAGCGCCATGGAGTTCACCCTGTGAGCGGCAAAGATGGGTCATTATGCCATGTCCCCCGTCTTGTGTCGCGTGTTATGCTTCGGGCGTCATCATGGACGCTTTTGAACGCCTACCGGAGAAAGAGCAAGCCTTCCGATGCCAGAGATTACCAACGTCGCCTTTGTCGGCGGCGGCTCCTGGGCGCGCCATCACATGCGGTTGATCCTGCAGCAGCCGCAGACCTCGCGCATCGTCGCCATTTGCGAGCCGGATGAGGCGGTCTACAGCCAGGCCGCCGCAGAATTCACAGCGTTTGGCGTGCTGCCGCCGCCCCATCTGCTCGATCTCGACACGCTGCTCAGCCAGGCCGATCAGCGCATCGACGCCGTCTTCATCGTCACGCCGCACGCCCGCCATCATGACCAGGTCAAGCGCTGCCTGGAAGCCGGGCTGGATGTGATCGTCGAGAAACCAATGGTCATCACCGCGGAAGAAGCCGCCAGCTTGATCGAGACGCGCGACCGCACCGGACGGCTGCTGGTTGTCGCCTTCCAGGGCAGCCTCTCGCCGCAGATACGCGAGGCCGTGCGCATGATCCAGGGCGGACGGCTGGGGCAGGTGCTCAACGTGAGCGGCGTCGTCTGGCAGGATTGGAAGCGTCACGCCGGGAGCTGGCGCACGGTGCCCGCGCTCAGCGGCGGCGGCTTCCTGTTTGATACGGGCGCGCACATGCTCAACACCGTCGCCGATCTGGTCGGCGAGGATTTCGCCGACGTATCCGCCTGGTTCGATAATCGTGGTCTGGCGGTCGAAGTCCTCGGCGCCATCGTCGCGCGCACCAAATCCGGCATTCTCGTCACCATCAATGCTTGCGGCGACACGATTCCATCGTGCGAGTCGGACATCCGTGTCTTCGGCACGCAGGGTATCTTACGCACGGGCCAGTGGGGCGAGCGGCTCGACTTCCAGCCTGCCGGGCGCAGACGGCTGCAAAAGGTCAAGGTCGATCCGTCGCTCGGCGTCTGGGAGCAGTTCCTGAAGATCCGCGCCGGGGAAATCAGCAATTCGTCGCCGCCGGAGATCGGCCTGCGCATGGCGCGTCTGTGGGATGCGGTGCGCGCCTCGGCAGCGCAGGATGGCGCGCGCGTCAACGTCGATACATCACAATAGAAGGCAATTATCCGCATGACTGACCAGCTTCACGTCACCGTCTGGAACGAATATCGCCACGAGCGCGGCACCGGCAAACCCGCCGAAGTCTATCCGCAGGGGCTGCACGTACCCATCGCCAACCATCTGCGTGAGCAGGGCATGGACGTGCGCACGGCCACGCTCGACGAGCCGGAACACGGCCTGACTGACGACGTGCTCGCCCAGACCGATGTTCTCACCTGGTGGGGCCATGCCGCCCACGCCGAGGTCAGCGATGCCATCGTCGAGAAGGTACACCAGCGCATCGTGCTCGGCGGCATGGGCCTCGTCGTCCTCCACAGCGGGCACTTCTCCAAGATCTTCAGGCGGCTGATGGGCACGAGCTGCGATCTCAAATGGCGTGACGACGGCGAAAAAGAGCGCATCTGGGTCGTCGAGCCGGGTCATCCGATCGCTGCCGGGCTGCCGGATCACTTCGAAGTGCCGATGGCGGAGATGTATGGCGAACGCTTCGACATCCCGCAGCCGGACGAACTGATCTTCATCAGTTGGTTCCAGGGCGGCGAGGTCTTCCGCAGCGGCTGCACTTTCCGGCGGGGCAAGGGGCGCATCTTCTACTTCAGGCCCGGCCACGAGACCTTCCCGATCTACTATCAGCCGGAAGTGCTGCGCGTGATCACGAACGGCGTGCGCTGGGTCGCGCCGGATGCGGACACGCCGCCCCTCCGCTATGGCCGTCACGAGGCGCTCGAGGGCTGACGCACCAACCTTTCAACCCCTCGTCGTGATATATAAGATGTGAGACTCACACGACGGGGGTGAGATTGGACGATCGACAGGCAATCACCCAACTCAAACGCGGAGACATCAACGGATTGGCATCCCTGGTTGAGCGCTACCAGGTACATGCCGCTCGTGTCGCCTACCTGATCACGCAGGATCGGTCGCAGGCGGAGGATGTCGTCCAGGCCGCATTTCTGCGCGCCTACCGCAGCATCGACGGTTTCGATCCACGCCGTCCCTTTCAACCCTGGTTCATGCGGATCGTCGTCAACCAGGCATTACAGACTGTGCAGCGCGATCGCCGTGAGCTGTCGCTCGATGGCGATCGTCAGGCTGGCGACCCCAGCTTCATGCTGCACGACCCTGGGCCGACGCTCGAGAGCATTGCCGAACAAACCGAATTGAAGCAACAGGTGCGCCAGGCGCTCAAGGCCCTCGCACCAGAGGAACGTGCAGCCGTGGTCATGCGCTATTACCTGGATTTCACCGAACGCGAAATTGCAGCAGCGCTTGAGCGTCCCGCCGGGACGGTCAAATGGCGATTGCACGAAGCACGTAAGCAACTGCGCACCCTGCTCGGCGAAACCGAAGCAGAGGAGGGATGAGCCGTGGACGAAAGACAGCTCAAACGACTCCTGACAGAAATTGCACATGAGGAGATACCGGACGACATGAATGTCTGGCATGAAATTCGCCAACAGGTGGAAACCGCCAACTCCCGCACCACGCGGCGCGGCTTCCGCCTCGTTCGCACCGGCTTGCTGGCGGCGCTGTTCGTGCTCGCCACAGCCGTAGCCTACGCCGTTTATCAGGGCTTGATCGGCAGTGATCCCGGTCTGGATGCTGTCAATCAAGCCAATCTTGTCACGACAATCGAAGAGACGCAGGAACTCGGCGGCGATTACGACTGGGCGGTGACACTGCACTATGCCTACGCCGATGCCAATCGCATCACCGTCGGCTATACCGTCACCGGCGCTGCCCCGGCCCGCGATCAGCTTCGGCCCTTCACCAACACCCTGCTCCGCGATAGCACCGGGCGCCAGTATACCTGGCTGCCGGTCGGCGGCGGTGGCGGGGGCGGCGGCGGCGGCAGCAGCGACCCGGATGCGCTGGTGCCGTTCGAGGACAACATAGGCGCCAGCTTTGACGCCTCGATCATCGACGACGCGCCGGAATCGCTCGACCTGACGCTGACGATCCAGCTTGCCTACGCCACCGAAGATGCGCGGCAAGAGTTTGGCCCGGACGTGATGCTCCCGGCAGGCGACGTGACCTTCGAGTTCACGGTGCCGTTCATCGCCGGGCACCGCTATGACGGTCCGCAGACTGCCAGCGCCAGCGCTATCGACATGACGCTGCAAGACGTGGTCGTCGCGCCGTCACTGACCCGCCTGGATCTGTGTTTCGCCGCGCCGCCGTCGGATAACGGCAAGCCGTGGGCTGCCTTTGCCGACGTGACGGTCGATGGCAATGTGGTCGTCGAAGACTTCCAACTGCTGTCGCCGATCGTGCCCGTGGCGGATAGCGACTGCCAGCAGTACGTGATGCCGCTCTCACTGGTCGAATACGTCGAATCCGGCGAATGGACGCTGACGATCGCCGCCCTGCGCGCGCCCGACACGGAAAGCCCGGACACGGTTATCCAGCGGATGCGCGATGAAGCGGGCATCAACATCACTCCGCTCGAAGATGGCGGCTACATGTTCAGCGAACCGCTGCCAGAGGATATGACCGCGGCCAGCGCGGCTCTGGCTGACATCCTGAGCGAGGAGCAGCAGACCCTCGAAGGGCCATGGGTCTTCCAGTGGCGCTTTGAATAGGCGATGAGCCAGGGAGAGGCGGGGCATCTCGCCTCTCCTTCAGCCGGTCTCAGATCTGCTGGCCAACACGAGACTGAGGTCATGAGACCCCAGGTCATTCTCAAGTATTTCCTCAATTCGTTCGTACTATTCTTAGGATATAAGGAAATCCGGACCAAAGTTCGAGGCCAGTTCGCGTGATTCCAGTCGGCGAAACAAGCGCATCAAAAATCTATTGGCACGACGCCGAACAGACAACCATCATTCATTTGGTGACTCAATCGTGGGACTGGGAGACTGCGTACGAGAGCATCAAAATGCTCAATGACGCAGTCCTTCAGCAAGACAATGATGTTTACACCATCCATCATTTGCAGGGACTTTCATCGCTGATCCCAAAGGGCCGCAATGTACTGACGCACTTTCGCCGCCTGGTTCAGTTTGATCCGCCTAACGAACGGCTGGTTATCATCGTCGCAAAGTCGTCGATCATGACCGTATTTCTCAAGACGGTATTTGACGGTGCCACACTGTCCGGCATTGGCTCCAAGTATCGTTTTGTTGGGACGCTAGACGAAGCCTTTGACATCGTCCGCGACCAGAAATTAAGGAACTCACTAGAGGGTACAGGTGCCTAGCCGGGCTGCTGCATTGGCCGATTGAACGCGCTGCTGTCTGAACGCCATCTCGTGGAGACATTGCTGCGCAGGCACCCGCGGTTCGCCCTCGCCTGCTTGCTTCGCTAAAATAGGTGCGTCGCCATCACCTCCCAAGAGAGCGAGCGCGCCATGGACTTCAACCCCACCGATCACCCGCACAGACGACTCAATCTGCTGACTGGCGAATACGTGCTCGTCTCACCTCATCGCAACAAACGCCCCTGGCAGGGGCAGGTCGAGCGCCCGCCGCAGGATCAGCGCCCGGCCTACGACCCGACCTGCTACCTGTGCCCCGGCAATGAACGCGCGGGCGGCGCCGTCAACCCGGATTACGCCGAGACGTTCGTCTTCACCAACGATTACGCAGCCCTGCTGCCGGAAGTCCCCTTGCATCACAGCAAGCCGGGGTCGTTGCTCCAGATGGAGAGCGTCCAGGGGACGAGCCGGGTGGTTTGCTTCTCCCCGCGCCATGACCTGACGCTCGGCGAAATGTCGCTGGCGGACATCCGCCGCGTGATCGATATCTGGGCCGAGCAGGTGTTCGACCTGGGCAAAACCTACGACTGGGTGCAGGTGTTCGAGAATCGCGGCGCCATGATGGGCGCCAGCAATCCGCATCCCCACGGGCAGGTCTGGGCCGGGAACTTCCTGCCCAACGAAGCCGCCCGCGAAGATCGCAACCAGTCCTACTACTTCGATACCTACGGCGAAGTCCTGCTGCTCGAATATGCGCGCCAGGAAGCCCGCAATGGCGAGCGTGTCGTCCTCAGCAACGATCACTGGCTGGTGGTCGTGCCGTTCTGGGCGCTGTGGCCGTTCGAGACGCTGCTGATGCCGCGGCGGCATACGCTGCGCCTGCCCGATCTCGAAGATGAGCAGCGCGACGCGCTGGCGGAGATCCTCAAAGGGCTGCTGACCCGCTACGACAACCTGTTCGAGGTCTCGTTCCCTTACTCGATGGGCTGGCATGGCGCGCCAACCGCGCGCGGCGACTACCGGCACTGGCATCTGCATGCGCATTTCTACCCACCGCTGCTGCGTTCGGCCACCGTGCGCAAATTCATGGTCGGCTACGAACTGCTGGCGGAAGCTCAGCGCGATCTCACGCCGGAGCAGGCGGCGGAACGACTGCGCGACTTGAGTGATGTTCACTACAAACAATCGAATTAGCGCTTTTGTCCGTTGGCATCAACCGCCGTCTGAGTTATCTTGGCGCAACGCTCAAGAGTCGAGACTCAAGTCATGCCCGAACTTGTCCTGAACAGCCTGCGTGTGCTTGTTTTTGTGCTCGGCTTGCTGATGGTGGGCAATACCGTGATCAGCGCGGTCGAGACGTTCGTCGTACCCAGAGGCGTCAACTCGTGGTTGTCGCAGCAGTTCTACCGTATGGCCTTCGCCTTCTTCCGCTGGCGCGCGCGCAAGGTCTCCAGCTACGAGGAACGGGATGCCGTGCTCGTCTATTTCGCGCCGGTGACGCTGGTCGGGCTTGTCGTCTTCTTCCTGGTGACGGCTGCCATCGGCTTCACCCTGATGTACTGGGGCCTGAATCCTGTATCGCTTGTGGAGTCATTCCGGCTTAGTGGTTCGTCCCTGCTGACGCTCGGCTTTGCAACCTCGCAAAGCTCGGTCACGCTTGCGCTCGAATTTGCTGAGGCGGCCATAGGCCTGATCCTGATCGCCATCATCATTGCCTACCTGCCCACTATCTACGGGGCATTTTCGCGCCGTGAAGTCACCGTCGCCATGCTCGAAGTGCGCGCGGGTACGCCGCCCTCCGCCTGGGAGTTGATCGCCCGCTATCATCGTTCGCGCGGGCTGGATTCGCTGTCCGAAGTCTGGATCGAATGGGAACGCTGGTTCTCCGAACTGGAAGAGACGCATACGTCGCTGGCGGTGCTCGTCTTCTTTCGCTCGCCCAAATCCGGGCGCTCGTGGATCACGGCGGCGGGCGTCATCCTCGATGCGGCGGCGCTGGTTGATTCGACACTCGATATTCCGCAGGATGTGCGCACACGCCTGTGCATTCGCGCGGGCTACGTCGCGCTGCGCCACATCTGCGATTTCTTCGGCGTGGCCTACAACCCCGACCCCAACGCGACCGATCCGATCAGTATCACGCGCGAAGAATACTTCGCCGTCTATGACGACCTGGCCGAACGCGGCATCCCGCTCAAGGCGGATCGTGAGCAAGCCTGGCGCGATTACGCGGGCTGGCGCGTCAATTACGACCTGTTGGTGCTGGCGTTGTCGACCATGACGATGGCGCCGTATGCCCCCTGGATCTCGGATCGATCACTGCCGCGTGGACAGAGCCGTGTGCGTGGTATTTTCGGACCGAAGATGGGCAAGCAAATGGGAATTTGATAACGGCGTGCGCAGGGCGTCCACGTTATAATTCCCAACTTCATGGGGAGGTCAAAATCATGACGATTCAAGAGCGCATCACACAAGCCTTCGAACGCCGTTTCAAGTCACAGCCGACCTTCATCGTCCGCGCCCCTGGTCGTGTCAACCTGATTGGTGAGCATACCGACTACAACGAGGGTTTTGTCCTGCCCATGGCGATCAACCGCGCAATTTATCTGGCGCTGCGCCCGCGTGAAGATCGCTACGTGTTCGTCGAGTCAATGGACTTCGGCGATTACGTCGAGTTCTCCCTGGAAGAGATGGTACGCGGTCGTCATTCGCAGTGGGCGGAGTACGTCAAAGGCACCGCCTGGGCGCTCGAAGAATCCGGCTACGCGCTCAACGGATGGGAAGGTGTCGTCGCCGGTGATGTGCCCATCGGCGCGGGCTTGTCCTCGTCAGCCGCCATCGAGATGGCGACGGCGCGCGCCTTCAGCGCCCTTGGCAATGTCATATGGGACGCGGCGGAACTGGCCCGGCTCGGCCAGAAGACCGAGAACCAGTGGATCGGCGTGCAGAGCGGCATCATGGATCAAATGATCAGCGCCGGTGCGGTCGCGGGCAACGCGCTCCTGATTGACTGTCGCTGGCTGAACGTGAAACCGGCGCCGCTGCCGTCGGGTATTTCCCTCGTCATTTTGGACACGGCCACCCGGCGCGAACTGACGCATTCCGGGTATAATCAAAGGCGCTCGCAGTGCGAGGCGGCGGCCCAGCATTTTGGCGTCCGAGCGCTGCGGGATGTCACCATGTCGCAATTCATCGCCGGGAGTGCAGGGCTGGATGAGCAGGTCATGAAGCGCGCGCGCCACGTCATCAGCGAAAATGCACGCACGCTGCAGGCCGCGGCGGCCATGCGCGCCGGAGACGCTGGCGAGGTCGGGCGGCTCATGAACGACAGCCACATCAGCATGCGCGACGATTTCGAGATCACACGCCCAGAAATTGACACCATGGTGCGCATCGCGCAGACCAAGCCCGGCTGCTTTGGTGCGCGGATGACGGGCGGTGGTTTTGGTGGCTGCTGTGTCGCCCTGGTCGATGCTGAGCAGGCGTCGGCCTTTTCGGAAGCAGTCGCGGCGGAATACACCCAGGCGACCGGTTTGACGCCGGAGTTCTATATCAGCAATGCTGCCGGTGGCGCGGAGATCGTGTCGAACAGCAGCGTGCAGGCGCGCAGTTAAGGGCAATCGCTCCCGTGGGCGCGCCGGTTGAGTTCATCGCGCATAATGCAAATTGATCGGCGCAGAGGACGTGCGCAGACATAACATCCTGATTCAGGAGTAGGCAAATGTCCACCAGCAAATCCGCCATCCTCGCCCTCCATCGCCGTGAATATGATGCCCTCAACGACGTGCTTGACCGGGTGCCGGAGGAACGGCGCAGCGAGGCGGGGGTGTGTGGCCGCTGGTCGGTGCGTGAGATCCTGGCCCACATGTCGTTCTGGAACCTGTATCCCTTGATGGAGCTCGAATACGCTCTCGGCGGGCGCACCGCCAAATTCGAGCTGGATGACGATACGATCAACGAGCGCAACATCGAGGCGCGCCTCGGCTTCGATTTCGACATGCTGCGCGCGGAGTTCGACGTCACTTTTCAGGCGGTCATGGGGACGCTCGAATCGCTGCCGGAAGAGGAGTTCGGCGTCGATAGCCCACTCGGCCACGTCCTCGGCGAAACCATTGATGGCACCTTCGCCAACAACACCTACGCGCACTACGCTCTGCACCGCCTGCAGATCGAAACCTGGCTCGACGGCCAGATCACCTAGCACTGCCTCCGTCTGTCTCAGCATCGAACAACCTCAAATATGACGTGAGGGCCGCCCTAAAGATGCGGGGCTTGAGTCCAATTCAGGCATCCGCATTTGAACCTGCCCCGCCTTTAAGCTACACTAAGCGCCGTTTCGTAAGTTAACCCTCAACCGAGTAATGTCCTATGGCGAAGAAAACCTCCCGCCAGGAATCAGGAGATCCGATGGAATCGCAGTCAATCACGGTTGAACGCGAACAACTACTGGAGTGGTATCGGCAAATTGTGCTGATCCGGCTCTTTGAAGAGCGCAGCCTCGAACTCTATCACGAGAAGAAGATTGGCGGCGTCTATCTCCATCTCTACAACGGCCAGGAAGCGACCGGCGTCGGCGCGGTCTCGGCCCTGCAGCCGCAAGATCACGTCATCACGGCCTATCGCGACCACGGCATCGCGATTGCTAAAGGCGTCGACCCCAAGTACGTCATGGCTGAGATGTTCGGCAAGAAGACCGGCACCAGCGGCGGCAAAGGCGGCTCGATGCACATCGCCTCGGCGGAACATCGCATGTGGGGCGGCTACGCCATCGTCGGCGGCCATCTGCCCATCGCCGCAGGCATCGCGATCAAGGCGCGCTATCTGCACCTCGACGAGGTCACACTCTGCTTCGTCGGCGATGGTGCCAGCAACAACGGCTACTTCCACGAAGCGCTCAATCTGAGCGCCGTCTGGAACCTGCCCGTGATCTGGTTGATCGAGAACAACATGTACGGCATGGGAACGGCGGTCGAGCGCGCCAGCGGTCAGGTCGAACTGCACAAGCGCGCCGTCGGCTATGGCATGGAAGACGGCGGCCGCATCGACGGCATGGACGTGACCGTGGTTAACGACACCGTCAAGCATGCCCGTGATTTCGTCATCAAGAACGGCCCGATCCTGATCGAGTCGATGACGTATCGTTACGAGGGCCACGGCGTCTCTGACAAGATCTTCAAAGAGCGCGCGCAGGAAATGGCGAAATGGCGTGACCGCGATCCGATTGAGGTGCTGACCGGGCATCTTGAGCAGATGTTCGGCGAAGACATCCAGGCCGAACTGCAGCGCATTCGCCTGAACGTCGAACACGAGGTGCACGAAGCCGTCGAGTACGCCGAGCAAAGCCCGGCGCCCACCTATGAAGATCTGCTCCGAAATGTCTACGTAGAATAGCAAGGCGGTAGCGTCACAATGGCTGAACGGAATATGTCGATGCGCGATGCCCTCCGCATTGCGCTGCATGAAGAAATGGAACGTGACGATACGGTCTTCGTCATGGGAGAAGAAGTCGCCTACTGGCATGGCACGCACAAGGTCACGCGTGAGTTCATCAACGAGTATGGCGAATCGCGCGTGAAAGACACGCCTATCAGCGAAATGGCGATTGCCGGGGCTGCCGTCGGCGCGGCGATGGCGGGTCTGCGCCCGGTCGCGGAGATCATGACCATCAACTTCGCCTTCCTCGCTTTCGATGCCATCATCAACCACGCGGCCAAAATCCGCTATATGTTCGACGGCCAGTTCAAAGTGCCGATGGTCGTGCGCTCGGCGACCGGCTGGGGCATGCAGGCGACCGCCTCGCACTCGCAAACGCCGGAGCCGATCTTTGCGCACTTCCCCGGCGTCTACGTCGGCTGCCCGTCGAATGCGCGCGATGCCAAGGGCATGCTCAAGGCCGCCATCCGCGACGATAACCCGGTGCTCTTCACCGAGGTGATTGCGCTCTATCCCAAGCCGTCGCCCGTGCCGGACGATCCGGATTTCATCATCCCGATCGGCAAGAGCGACCTCAAGCGCGAAGGCGATCATGTGACGCTCGTGGCCTACGGGCGCGGCGTCGAATGGGCACTACAAGCGGCCGATCAACTGGAGAAGGACGGTGTGCGCGCCGAAGTCGTCGACATGCGCTGGCTGCGCCCACTGGATATGAGCCTCGTCTTCGAGAGCTTCAAGAAGACCAACCGCTGCGTCGTCGTCGAAGAATCGCTGCCGCATTTCAGCTTCGGCAGCGAGATCGCGGCGCAGATCCAGGAGCAGATGTTCGATTACATGGATGCGCCGATCAAACGCGTCAGTGCGCTCGATGTGCCGCTGCCCTTCGCCCATGATATCGAGCTGATGGCGTTGCCCAACGCTCAGAAAGTTGTAGACGCGGTCAAGGAGATCCTCTGATGGCACGCGAAATCTTGATGCCCCAACTGGGCGCCGATATGACCGAAGGGACTCTGCTCAACTGGCTCAAGCAGCCGGGTGACCAGGTCCAGCCGGGGGACATCATCGCCGAGGTCGAAAGCGACAAGGCGACCATCGAAGTCCCCGTCGAATCTGGCGGCACGATCCTCGAACTTAAGGGTCAGCCGGGCGATGCCCTGACCGTCGGCAGTGTCATCGGCACGATCGGCGAAGCGGGCGAGTCGGCCCCGGCTCCGGCCAAGGCCGCGCCGGTCGAAGCCGCCCAACCGGCACCCGCTGCCGAAAAGCAAACCAACGGCGCGGCCACCGCAGAAGCTGAGGCCGTCGATGCACCGCCTGCGCCGCCGACACCGGAACCCGTCGCCGAAGCCAACGGCGATTACCCGGACGGCATCAAAGCCTCGCCGATCGCACGTCGCATCGCCGCCGAGCGTGGCATCGACCTGCGCCAGGTGCGTGGGTCTGGCCCTGCCGGTCGCATCGTCAAGTCGGACATCGAAGGCTACGTCGCGCCCCCCGCGCCCAAGTCGGCACCCGCGCCGCAGGCTACACCCGCGCCCGCCATCGCCGGCCAGACGTGGGGGACGCTGCCGCAAGGCCCGGACGTCGAGATCATCGACGTGACGCGGCTGCGTTCGCGCATCGCCACGCGCATGATCCAGAGCAAGCAGCAGGTGCCGCACTTCTACGTCACCAGCGCCATGGATACGCAGGCGCTGCTGGCCCTACGCGTGGAACTGAACAACGAACTGCCTGACGACCAGAAGATCACGGTCAACGACCTGATCATCAAGGCGGCAGGGTTGACGCTGGTCGATTTCCCGAACCTGAACACACATTTCTACGGCGATAAGCTGGTGCGTTACAAGCGCATCAATATCGGCATCGCCGTCGCGCTGCCCAACGGCGGCCTGATGAATGTCGTGGCTAAGGACGTGGATAAGACGAGCATCGGCGTGATCGCCCGCCGCAACAAAGAGATGATCGGGCGCGCTCGTGAGGGCAAGGTCAAGCCGGAAGATCTCGAGGGCAGCACCTTCACCGTCAGTAATCTGGGCGCCTACGATGTCGAGCACTTCCTCGCCATCATCAACCCGCCCGAAGCCGCCATCCTCGCCGTGGGTACAGCCAAGAAGATCCCGGTTGTTCTGGCCGATGGCACACTCGGCGTCGGCAATCAGATGAAGGTCACCATCAGCGTCGACCACCGTGTCAGCGATGGCGCGGAGGGCGCTCAGTACATGCAGAAGTTCAAGGCGCTGATCGAAAACCCGATGCGGCTCTTGATCTAGCGCTCACATCGCAAGCGATGTATGAGGACAAGGCGGGCAATAACACCCGCCTTGTTTGTTGTTCGCCGCTAGCCGACGGCGTCGTCCGTCACTGCCCAGATGCGCAGGGTACCGTCCTGGCTCACGGAAGCGATCCGCGTGGAGTCCGGGCTGAAGGCGATGCGCATGACCGATGCATCGTGCCCCATCAGGCCGCCTGCCACGTGCTGACCCGTCATATCCCACAGACGAATACTGTTATCGCGCGTGAAGGCCTCAGGATTACCGCCTGCGGTCGCCAGCAGGCTGCCATCCGGGCTGAAGGCCAGCGTGAGGATGGCATCGTCCGTCGTGTTGTCGAATTCGACGACGCGCGTACCGCGGGTCATGTTCCACACGCGTGTGAAGCGTTGATCGCTCCCGGTCGCGATCTGCGTGCCGTCCGGGCTGAAGGCGATCGCACGGATCGCCATCGGATGCGCGTGCAAGCTGGTGATCAGCGTCCCTTCCAGCACGTCCCACAGGTAGATCACGCCCTCGGCGTCACCGGTCGCGATCTGTGCGCCATCGGGGCTGAAGGCGACCGTTGTCACCGGCGCAGGATGATCGAGCACGCGCAGCGGTGCGCCGCTGATCGCTTCCCAGATCTGGACGACGTTGGTCGTCGCCACCGTCGGGTCGTCGGTCGCGCCATAAGCCGCCGCCGCGTAGGCCATATCGTGGCTCAACGCGACCGCGTTCACCCGGTCGAGACCGGCGCCGGGCTGCATCGCCAGCGGTTCCTCGACCGGCGCGGCCGCGAACAAGACCACGTCGCCGGAGTCCGTCCCCGCCAGCACGTAAGGCCTGCGATCGAGTTCGCCGGAGGCCAACGCCGTCACCGTCGCATTGAGTTCGACGCGCTCCGGCTCGTCATTCACATTAGCCGAGTTGTAGAGCAGCACGCCGCCACTCGTCATCGTCGGGTCTTCGGGAGCGCCGCCCGCCGCCACGGCGATCAGGTCGCCGGTCGGCAGCCAGCTCAGCCCAGGATTGAAGGTGCCCGATTCCGACGTGGCGCGCGCGATCTCGTGCATCAGATTCGCTGTGTCCGCGGTGATGGTTTCGCCCGTCGGAAAGCGTGGCACGAGCGTCGGTGGCGGCGGCACAGCCGTCGGTTCGGCGCTGGAGGTCGAGCACAGGAAGACGACGTCGCCCGCATCGTTCGCGCGGTAGTCGTAGATGGTGCCGCCGTAGCTCAGCGTGAAGATATAGCCGCGCGTGATCACCTGAGCGTACATGACGCCCGGCTGTGGGCAGTCAAGGCTGGCGTCGCTGAACTGCTCCTGATCCCACGAATAGTTGTCAAGCTGGTTGAGAGTCACGGTCGTGCCCACGCGCGCGCTCAAGTCGGCGAGTGCCGTGTCGAACGAGGCGGGTTGTGCCCAGGCCGTGGTGGCGGCAACCAGCATCGCCAGGAGGATGACCAGAAATTCACGGTATCGTCGCTGCATTTGATATAAACTCCAATATGAGGACATGGATGGACACGTTAGGATTGTACCGTTCAATCCGCCTCAGTTTGATAGGCGCATAGTCTATGTTTGCTCTACGTATAGACTACGAACGAAAAGTTAGAAAATTTGTTCTGTATTTGATTTGTAAATTGTTATACACTCCTACGTGATTCGCACTTTGCAAAAAGGCAGAGATCAGTGCCTATGTCGTCAGCGCACGCATTTACGTTTGTCAGTCATAGCTCTAAAGACAAGGCCTTTGTCGAAGATCTCGCAGGTCTGTTCGATGCTGCCGGTCTCGATCTGTGGGTCGATGTCGAGGACATCGCCGACGGCGCGACCTGGGCCAAGTCGATCCAGCAGGGGGTGGAAGACTGCCAGACGATGATCGTCGTCTGGTCGGCCAATGCGCGCGCCTCCGAATGGGTCGAGCGCGAGACTCTGCTCGCGCTGCGCCTGAACAAGCCGGTCTTCATCGCCCAGATTGACGACACGCCGCTGCCGATCTATCTGATCAACCGCCAGGCGACCGACTTTCGCCAGCGTCAGGCGCAGGCCACCCAGCGCCTGATCCGCGCCGTGCAGAAGGCGATCGACGGCGCGGGCGATGCCGGGCGCAAGCAGCCGGTGCTCAAGCCGAACGAGCACAACTTCTTCAAGTACATCGCCCAGATGCCGGAAGGCGACGAAAACTCGCGCATCGCCCGTGAGCTGTTCGCGTTCGCGGAGACCTACGCCAACGCGATCACCTTCAGCGGGCGCAGCGAGCCTGCGTTTCACGCGCATTTGTGGGTTGGTCCTGGGGGAGTAGTCGTCTTTTCGGTGCGCGCCTACCGCCGCCAGCCCGCGGTCGAGATACCGCTCCAATACTGGATGAGCTTTCCGCCCTATGACGAACAAAAAGAGCGAGAGGCCGTCCTCAAAGCGTTGAACGCGCTGCTGCCGGATGGCGAAGCCTTCGAGCTGGATCGGGCAGACCGCCGCCCCAATCTGCCGTTGGTGCGCGCACTGTCGACGGATAAGAACCTCAAGGCCTTCGAGCGCATCATGCGCGAAGTGATCGCGCGCCTGAACGATGGCGCGTGATCGCTCATTCGCTTGTCTGGCGCAGGCGCTGGCGCAGCGTATCAATCGGCCGTAGATCACCCGTTTCGTCTTCGTAATACCAGTGCTGCCAGCCATTGCAGGACGGCTGCTGCGACAGGCGCGCGCCGAGCTGGTGGATCGAGCCGCGCTCGCCATCCGCCGTGCGCACCGATCCGTCGGCCAGCACGGTCGCACACTGCGTCCGCGCGCCGTCGAAATAGAGCGACTGCCCCGGAAGCAGCAGCCCGTTCTCCAGCAGCGCGGCGAACGGAATCCGCGGCGCGGATCGTCCCGCCTGGATCTTGCCTAGCACCGCGTCGTCACCCTCGACCGGGACGATCGCATCGATGCGCGCACGCGCCGCCTCGACGTAGAGCGGATCGCGCTCGATGCCGACGTAACGGCGACCGAGTTTCTTCGCCACCGCGCCGCTCGTGCCAGAGCCGAAGAATGGGTCGAGCACCACGTCGCCGGGGTTGCTGCACGCCAGCAGAATGCGATAGAGCAGCGCTTCCGGCTTTTGCGTCGCGTGCAGCTTACGCCCGTCGATGGTCAGCCGCTCACGCCCGGTACACAGCGGGATGTACCAGTCGCTGCGCATCTGTTTGCCGTCGTTGGCCATCTTCATCGCTTGATAATGGAAGGTGTAGCGCTTCTGCTCTTTCGATTTCTTGCACCAGAGCAGCGTTTCGTGCGCATTGGTGAAGCGCACGCCGCGAAACTGCGGCATCGGGTTGCTCTTGATCCAGGTGATCTCGTTGAGTATCCAGTAGCCGAGATCCTGCACGGCAGCGCCGACGCGGTGAATGTTGTGATAGCTGCCGATCACCCACAGCGTGCCCGTATCTTTGAGTACGCGGCGGCAGCCTTCCAGCCACCCGCGCGTGAAGGCGTCATAGCTGGCGAAGTCGTCGAAGCGATCCCAGTCGTCGTCGACCGCGTCGACCAGGCTGTGATCCGGCCTCAGCAGCGAATTCTGCAATTGTAGGTTGTACGGTGGATCGGCAAAGATGAGATCGACCGATTTTTCGGGCAGCCCGGCGAGGATTTCGCGGCAGTCGCCCTGGTGAATGACGTCGTGTTGGAGATGATGTTCAGCCATGTGCGCAAACTATACTGTGCCCTGCCGCGGAACGCGAGCCATGCCCTTTCGAAACCAACAGTCTTTTGACAGTCTTGCTGGTGACTTGTTACACTAGATCATAATGAAGATAGGCTTTTGACGCACGATCCTCATGTTGGGGAAGCAACGTGAATCGGGCTCAAGTTAAGGATTCATAGGCGAATTGATAAAAGGGGGCACTATGCTGGATCGTTCGGTGCGGACGGGTCTAGCGGTGGTGGCGCTAATAGGAGCCATTCTTATCGCGCTGCGCAATATTGTTCTTGAACGTCCACTTGAAGATTGGTGGATAGTCCTTATTCTGCTGCTGCTGGCGGGCTTCTTTGGCTGGTGGATGGGGCGTGCCCCGGCACAGGCCGAAGAAGAGGAAGAAGAGCCCGCGCCGCGCATCCGTCAATTCTTGCCCGGCGAGGCTGAAACGGCTCCCCCCGCCCTGGCCGAGCCTGCCGTGGAGCCAGTGGTCGTCGCTGCGACGGTGGCTGAACCCGTCGCTGAAGTGTCAGCGGCACCCGTGGAAGCAGTCACCGAGTCGCCCGCAGCCGTCGAAGCGCCGGTGAAGACGGTTGCCGAGACTCCCGCAGCTCCACCGCCTATTCCGGCAGAAGAACCCAAGGCCGCCGAACCCGCTCCTGCTGCCAAACCCAAACGCGCCAAGGCCTCCGGAAAAGACGACCTCAAACGTGTCGAGGGCATCGGCCCCAAGATGGAAAAAGCTCTCCGCACGGCGGGTATCGAGACGTTCGCACGGCTGGCCGAAGCCACCGAAGACGAACTGCGCGCCGCCATTGAAGCGCAAGGGATGCGCTTTGCGCCCAGCATGCCAACCTGGGCCAAACAGGCCGCCTTCCTGGCTGCCGGTGATGAAACAGGATTTGAAGCCTATAAGGATCACCTTGTTGCCGGTCGGGAACCCGATTAACCCGGCACCTTGCCTGATTTTTGCGGTATTCTCTTCCTGATATTCGATTTAAACGAAAGCTAGATTTTCACCATCCGAGTGAAAGTCTATTTAGGTTGTGACCCACGCGTTCAAGCGTGGCCTGTGGGAGCGACGCCATGCCAAAAGAAGTCATTATGCCCAAGTTCGGCTTTACGCAGGAAACCGCCGAGGTGCTCGCCTGGCTCGTCAACGAGGGCGATCACGTCGATGCCGGAGACCCGATCATGGAGGTGTCCACCGACAAAGTCTCGATGGAGGTGGAGGCCCCGGTCAGCGGCATCCTGGCGGGCTGTCGCCCCAAGGTTGGTGACGTCGTCCCCGTGACTGAGATCATCGCCTACATCCTGCAGCCCGGTGAGAGCCTGCCGCCGGAAGCGCTGACAGCCCCCGCTGCCGCTCCCGTCGCGGCATCTGCCTCCGCGGAGGACGCCGCGGCACAGACCGTCGAGCTCGGCGACGACGTCAAGGCGTCGCCTGTGGCGCTGCGTATGGCCCAGGAAGCCGGTGTCGACCTGGCACAGATCAGCGGCAGCGGCCCGCGCGGCAAAGTCACCGCACGCGATGTCGAAGCCTTCGTCCAGGCGAGCGCTCCCCGGGCTCCCGTACCGACGGGCAAGATCACAGCAGTCCCGTCAGCGCGCCGTCTGGCCGCGGAGATGGACGTCGATCTGAGCGAGGTTGCGGGCACAGGCCCTGGCGGTCGCATTCAGAGCGAAGACGTGCTCGCTTTCGTCGAACAACTCAAGCGTGAAGTCACGACCGCGGCCAGCTTGCCACCCGTCGCACCCACCGCTGTACAAACACCTGTGGTGCCTGGAGATGGCGTGGCGCAGCGCGTGCCCTTCAACAAGATGCGCCGCATCATCGCTCGCAACCTGCAGAAGAGCATGCAGGACGCGCCGCACATCTACTTCCAGCGCGAGGTCGACATGACGGCGGCCAATGCGCTGGTCGCTTATGCCAACAAGCACGCGCCGGACGGCGTCAAGGTCACGCTGACTGCGGTCTTCGTCCGCGTCGTCGCCTGGGCGCTGCGCCGCCATCCCATGCTCAACAGCTATCTGAATGGTGAAGAAATCCTGGTCATGTCGGCGGTCAACGTCGGTGTCGCCGTCGCGCTTGAAGAGGGGCTGATCGTCCCCGTCGTCAAGGATGCCGACCGCAAAAGCCTCTACGAGATCGCAGAAGAACTCGGCAGGCTCGGTCAGGCGGCCAAGGCGAACAAGCTCAGCCTGGACGAGATCGAAGGCGCGACCTTCACCGTCTCCAACCTGGGCATGTTCGGCGTCGACCGGTTCACCGCTATCATCAACCCGCCGCAGGTGGGCATCCTGGCGGTAGGCCGTGCCCGCAAGCAGTTCGTGCCGGATGAAAACGAGCAACCGGTGCTGCGTCCGCTCGCCGGGCTGACGCTCTCGGTCGATCACCGCGTGATCGATGGCGCGGTCGCCGCTCGCTTCCTGGCTGACCTGGCCGAAGCGCTCGCCAATCTGGAGCGCGTCCTGCTCTAGCCACCCTCCATAAAACTCTGCTGACGGGCGCGTTTGACTGCTAGCGCGCCCGTCAATTATCGCCTCACAGAGCGTACAAAATTAATACGTTTTCTAGACGCAATCCCAATACAGACGTGGTTTGCTATTTATGGTTGAAGGTTATACTCTATTGAGTCAGAACATTATTATAGCTTTTCTTGAGTACGTAAAGTTTTTGTAAATTTCACCTGCGTTAGGTCGCTGTAACGTCACGTGTAGTTCACTAGCATCAGATGTTGTACGCCGCCGCTTGGTTGATGTGAACTGGAAGAGAGTTTCATGATGAGTCGCCATCCTCGCACACGGTTACGGTTCTCGCTCCGTATTTTCGTGCTGGCTTTTTTGTTTATGACGCTGTTGGCACTATCGTTGCAAGCGGTTAGTGCTCAGGCTGGTGTGATCACGGGAACGATCTTTCGTGATTACGACGGCAACGGCGTGCGCGATGGGAGCGAGCCCGGCGTGGGTGGGACGACGATCACAGCCTACAATGATGACGGCGTAGCCATTGGCACCACGCAGAGCAGCGGCGATGCAGCGACCCTGGGGCAGTACACCCTGTCAGTCAGCGTAGCCGCTGGACGGATACGTGTCGAATACACGCCACCGGCGCCGTTCCGCACCGCCGTTTGGGGGACAAGCTCAGATACCACGGTTCAGTTTCTCGATGTCGGCGCTGCAGCCGATTTTGGCGTTCAGGCGCCTGGCGATATCTGCAACAACCCGCGCATCGTCACGAGCTGCTTCATCCCCGGCGATAATTCGCAGAGCACGCAGCCGACGGTCAAGAGTTGGGATTATCTCGCCAATGGCCGCACGGGCGAGTTCGCCGAGACCGATCTCGCCTACGCGAATGAAGTCGGTACGGTTTACGGCATCGCCTTCCAGTCTTCGACCCAGACCCTGTTCACGTCCAGCTATGTGCGCCGCGGCACCGGCCAGGGTTCCAGCAACAACACTGGCACAATCTACCGCATGGGGACGGGCGGCGGCGCGAGCGTTTTCATTGAACTGAATGGGCTGGCGGGCATTGATACCGGCGCGAATCCGCACCCGAATGGCAGCAACCCGCCCTGGGTTCAGGACGCGGGCGGTTTTGTGGCGGCCGGGAAGATGGGCATCGGCGATCTCGACATCTCCGCTGATGAAACGACCCTCTACGCCATGAACCTGTTCCAGCGTGAACTGATCGTGATGCCGCTCGGCGTCGCCGGTGGCGCACCGACAGCGCCCGCGGCAGGCAGCATCATACGCCGCCCTGTGCCGACACCGGCCAACTGCCCGGCGGCGGATGTGCGTCCGTTTGCGCTCAAGTACTACAACAATTCACTCTACGTCGGCATGATCTGCTCTGGCGAAAGCGAACTGGCGCAGGTCTTCGCGACCAACCCGACGCCCGCGCTGGCGGACATCCAGGCTGCACGCTCTTTGCTGCGCGCATACGTCTATCGCTATGACGTCAACGCTAATGCTTTCGACGGCGCGCCCATGTTGGAGTTCCCGCTCACGTACTCGCGCGGGGCCATCAACTTCTTCTTTACCGGCATAAACCCTGATAACGATGGCGAATGGCTGCCCTGGACGGACGTCTGGCTGCCGAGCTATGCGCCCTACAGCGCGGCACAGGCGAATCCCAACATCGGCAACCCGCAGCCAGTCCTGACCGACATCGAATTCGACGGCAACAACTTCATGGTCCTGGGCTTCCGCGATCGGTTCGGCGATCAGGGCTTCTCGCAGTATGACATCTCGCCGGCAGGCGGCACGACCGGTTACGATGCCTATCAGGCTGGTGATCTGATTCTGGCCTGTCAGGATGGCGGCGGCGCATGGCAGGTCGAAAACAACGGCCAGTGTTTGGGCCGTGGCCCCAGCGGTGGCGCAGGGAACAATCAAGGTCCTGGCGGCGGTGAGTTCTTCTTCAATGAGAGCTTCGAGCCTTACCACGACGAAATCACCATCGGTGGTCTCGGCGTGCTGCCGGGCAGCCGCGAAGTCGTCTCGACCGTGTTCGATGCCTGGGATACGTTCGAGAATGGTACACGTACCTACAACCTCGATACGGCGGCAATCAGCCGACGCATTCAGCTCTTCCCGCCCGGCACGCTGCTCGGCAAGGGCGCTGGTTTGGGCGATATCGAGTTCATCTGCGATGCGGGCCCAATTGAAATCGGCAACCGTGTCTGGCGCGATGACGATCTCGACGGCGTGCAAGATCCGGGTGAGCCGCCGCTGGCAGGCGTCACCGTCCAGCTCTTCGCGCCGGATGGCACGCTGCTGGGCACGGCCATCACCGACGTGGACGGTGAGTATTACTTCTCGTCCGCTCCTGGCACCAACGCGCTGAACGCCATCTATGGCATCACCGGGCTGACGTTCAACACCAGCGGCTTCGAAGTGCGCATCGATGTGACGCAGCCCGCCTTGACCGACCTTTACCTGACGACGCCGAATGCGGATGGCTCGACCAACGGCGACTCGCGCGACTCGGACGGTATTCTCAACGGCATCATCGCGGTCGCCCGCTTCGATACCGGCGGCCCTGGCGACAACAATCACACCTATGACTTTGGCTTCAACAACAGCGTCGTGCAGGTGACTGTGCCGCCGACAACGCCCGGCACACCGCCTCCAGGAGTCACTGTCACACCTGTCCCAGGCATTCCGGGTACACCGGTTCCGGGTGGTACACCGGCCTCAGAACCGGGCGGCCCGACGCTGGTCAAACTTGTGGATCGCCCGTTTGCCTTGCCCGGCGACACGGTGACCTGGACGATCGTCGTCGGCAATCCCAATCCGTTCGACCTGACCAACATCACGGTGACGGACAACGTGCCTGGCGAACTGATCATCCTCAACGCGACGTCGAGCGCGGGCACGGTCAGCGTCAGTGGGCAGAACGTGACGCTCACTCTGGCCACACTGCCGGCGAATAGCTCGGTCACGATCACACTGACGACGCGCATACGCGACGGCGTGGTCGGTGTCGCCATCGAGAACGTCGCCCTGCTCGGCGGCTTGCGCGCCAGTGCGACGACGGTCGTCATCACCGGGCTGCCGCGTACGGGTGAAACCCCGTGGTGGAGGCTGCCCCTGCTCCTGGGCGTGGGCGCTGCTGCCGTGGGCGGCTACGCGGCCTCACGACGACGACGTGTGACCGAATTGTCGTAGAACCATTACAGAGGGGTGGCCGCCAAAGCCACCCCTCTCTCTTTGCCACACGCTATAATAGGCCGCAGTATCCTGTCAGGATGTTCGGTAGTTCTTTATGGTGCGTTTCTGCTTCGCAATTACTTTGCTGCTTCTCTGTACCGCTTGTGCCGCTGCACCTGATTCTCAGATTCAAGTTCAGCCATCGGCGACCCCATTGCCCGCCGGTGAGCCGCTCCCCGCGCCGGATTTCACGCTGGCCAGCCTCGACGGGCAGATGGTTCATCTGGCCGACCTGCGCGACAGGTGGGTCATCCTGACGTTCTGGGCGTCGTGGCTCGATACGGTCATCTACGACATGAGCGATCTCCAGCAGTTCGCGGATGCCCATGCCGATCGGGTGACGGTGCTCGGCATCAACGTCGGCGAGGACGCCGAGATCGTGCGCGCCTTCGCCACGGTCGTCGACGTGCACTTCCCGCTGCTGCTCAACCCGGATGAGACGCTGCTCTCGAATTATTTCGTTACCTCGCTCCCCGTCACGCTCATGATCGCGCCCTCCGGTAACATCGTCTACCGGCAGTTCGGGCCGCTCGATCCGGATTTCGCGACCCAACTTACGGGGATCCTGAATTGACCATCGCTTCCGGGTGTTTTTCGACCCGCCAGTCTATGACATTCAGCGCTGAATTTTGCGCACTTTGTCACATGACAGGGTATGATTGCGATTCGTACCATCGATACGTTGCCGACTCAACATTAGATAGAGCCATACTCAACACAGGGGGGTCAATGTGAAACGCACAGGTCTATTCTGCGCGCTCCTACTCATCCTCGCCGCTTGCGGACGTAGTCCGCTCGAAGTTGCATCGGTGCAAGAAACCGCCGCTGCCATCCAGGCGGCCACTATCGCCGCTCTTCCCACCTCGACGCCCGTACCCGAGGGCGGTCCCACCGAGTTGCCCCTGCCAGGCGATCCCGCACGAGGACAGATCCTGTTCACGACGCCTCACACCACGGCATCGGGCGTTTGGGCGTGCTCCCAGTGTCACTCAACTGACGCGACTCGCCTGGTCGGCCCAGGCCTGGGCGGCCTGAAAGATCGCGCCGGTTCGACCGTCGTCGGCCAATCGGCAGTCGAATACGTCCATACCTCGATAGTCGATCCTCAGGCACACGTCGTGCAGGGCGATCCGCCGTATCCCGAAAACATGATGCCACAAGACTTTGCTCAGATTTTGTCTGCGCCAGAAATCGATGATCTCGTGGCCTACGTGCTTTCGTTACCGTAATAGTGCTGGGGGAGGAACGAGCTATGTCAGACGCACCTGCCGAGAATCAAGCGGCGGAAGAAGCCCAGATCGCTGAACCCAAACAGGACGAAGCCAAAGAAGAGAAGCACTTTGAGCCACGCGGCGCATTTGCGTTTGTCCTCGCGATGCTGGTGTTCTACGCCCTTTACTATGCCTTCATGTATTGGGAGATTTTTATCGGGCGGTTGGGGAACTGAGCTATGCAAGACACCAAGCCACAAGAAGAAGGTAAGCTCGAGATCGATCGTTACGAGCGCATTTATATCATCCTGGCGGCTGCGATGCTCGGCGTATTCTTCGCCGCATTGATCGCCGGGGCGATAATTTACGGCGTTCGTTTGCCCACTGCCTCAGCCTTCATCAACCCGATCTTGATTGACGAAACCGAATTCGCCAATCCGGGCCTGCGCGATATGGGGGATGGCAACTACGAAGTCTACATCGTCGCGCATATGTGGGCCTACGAAGTCGGCACGACCGAAAAGACCGCCGTCGGCCTGCCCATCCTGCGCGTGCCGGAGGGCGCCAAAGTGACGTTCAACATCACTAGCCGCGATGTTCAGCACGGCTTCTACATCGAGCATCACAACGTCAATCTGCAAATTCTGCCGGGGCATATCGCCAGCCAGACGGTCACGTTCTCCGAACGCGGCACCTATCATGTGATTTGCCATGAATACTGTGGTCGCGGTCACCAGACCATGGGCATGGTCATCATCGTCGAGCCTGCCGACGGCGCATAGTCAATAGAGGGGAAAAGCACTCATGCAAGCGGCACAACCTGTCCAGGGCGAGTCCCTGGTGAAATTCCCAGAACTGACGGCTTTGCGCAGCGAAAAATGGCTGATTGGTGCGCATCTGGCCATCGCCTTCATCGCCGTCACTGTCGGCGGGCTCCTTGGTCCCTTCCAGGCCTTCCGTCGCGCGCCGACGCTCCGTTGGGACATGCCGATCTTTTCGTATTACTATCAAGCGCTTTCCATTCACGGCGTTTTGAACGCGCTCGTCTTTACGACCTTCTTCATCGTCGGGTTCAGCTACTTCACGACCCAGCGATCGTTACAGCGCAAGCTCTGGAGCCTCCCGCTCGCGTGGATCGCGTTCGCGACCATGGGCATCGGCTTGCTGCTGGCAGGCTTCTCGCTCATCACCGGTGAAGCCAACGTCCTCTACACCTTCTACGCCCCGATGATCGCCGAACCGGCCTTCTACATCGGCCTGACGCTGGTCGTCGTCGGTTCGTGGATGGCGGGCATCAACATCTTCGTCACCTACGCACAGTGGAAACGGGCACATCCCGGTGAAAAAGTGCCGCTGGCGACCTTCTCGATCATCGCCAACTTCGTCATGTGGATGACGTGTACGCTCGGTGTGGCGACGGAAATCCTGTTCTTCCTGCTGCCGATCTCGCTCGGCTGGACGGCGACGACCGACCCACAGGTGACGCGCATCCTGTTCTGGTTCTTCGGCCATCCGCTGGTCTACTTCTGGCTGCTGCCGGCCTACACCTCGTGGTACACGATGATGCCCAAGCAGTACGGCGTCACGCTCTTCAGCGATAACTTCGGTCGCCTCGCCTTCCTCATGATCATGATCTTCTCGATCCCGATCGGCGTCCATCATCTGTTCTCCGATCCGGGCATCAGCGAGTTCGCCAAGGCGGCCCATGCCTTCCTGACCTTCGTCGTCGCCTTCCCCAGCTTCCTGACCGCGTTCAACATCGCGGCCACACTTGAGAAAGCGGGTCGTGCACGCGGCGGCACGGGCTTGTTTGGCTGGATACCCAAGCAGGAATGGGGCAACCCGGCGATTGCCGCACAGCTCGCCGGGATGATCATCTTCATCATCGGCGGCCTGACGGGCATTATGAACGCCTCGTGGAACATGAACGTGGCACTGCACAACACGTCATGGGTGCCCGGTCACTTCCATACCACGCTCGGCGGCGCGGTTTTCCTGACCTACGTCGGCATCCTCTACTGGATCATGCCAATGCTGCGCGGACGTAAATTGTGGAACAAACAAGTCGCTCTGGCGCAGATCTACACCTGGCTGATCGGTATGGCGATCTTCGGCCTGTCGATGGGCCGCGCCGGTATCGAAGGCGCGCCGCGCCGCACCGATCTGGGTGCGCCGGGCGTCTACGTCAGCGACTCGTGGGGCATCTGGCTCAACGGTGCAGCCATCGGCGGCTTCATCCTGCTCATCAGCCTGATCCTGCTCGTCTCGCAGATCGTCGGCACGCTCTTCTTTTCCAAGGAAGAATATGCCGCGCCCGCGCCGGTGGAGACGAAAGCGCCGCCGGACGCGCTTGGCATCTTCGAGCGCTGGCGTCTGTGGCTGGTCGTCATCGTCGTCACCAACCTGATCATGTGGGGGCCGGTGCTGATCCAGGGTCTGAACTTCAGCAGTGGCTTCTGGGCGACGCCGTTCCAGATGCGCTAGCCGCTTAACATCGCACTTGTCGTATGAAATGTGGAGGCGTGTTGGCGACAGCACGCCTCCACGCGTTTTGGAGGCAGAAGCATGACCACCCTTAACCAGACGCCGAAGACGCGCAGCCAGCTCCCCGTGGTGACGCTCGCCTTGATGGCGCTGCTCCTCTCTTTTGGCGGGGTGCTGCTTCTGCTCAGCGTGTTCTATGTCCGCGACATCCAGACGCTGCGCGACCTGCCCGACGTTCTCTGGTCGTTCATCTGCGGCATCCCGGTCGAAAACGGCGCCACGCTCCCGCTGCTGATCATGCTCGCGCTGGTCTCGTTTGTCGGCGCGGGTCTCGCCTGGGGCTGGCAGCGCCTCAACCGGACGCGCGCGCTGCTGGCAATCGGTGCGCTGGTGGCTGTGCTGCTGCTGTTCGGGTTGGTCGTCTACCGCGGCCTGCAGGTGTCGCTGGATACGCCCGACGCCACCGTCGACCTGACGTCCGAGGGCCGCATTCACTCCCTGTCGGTGCCGCGCCTGCTCAGCGATTTCACGCTCGTCGACAACGAGGACAAGCCGCTCAGCCTGAGCGACCTGCAAGGCCGTTACACGCTGCTCTTCTTCGGCTACCTGCACTGCCCGGACTTTTGCCCGACGACGCTCGCGCATCTCAAGCAGGTGCACATGCTGCTCGGCGACGATGCCGACCGGGTCAACGTGCTCTTCATCAGCGTCGACGGCGACCGTGATACGCCAGAAGCGCTGGATGATTATCTCAGCCGGTTTGAGCCTTCATTTATTGGCATGAGGGGGGAGCGAACGGTGCTGGCGCAGATCACGCCCGACTACGGCCTATCGTATACCCTGGAGGCGCCGGACGCCGAGGGCAACTACGCGGTCAGTCACTCGGTGCAGATCTATCTCATCGACCCGGAGCGTCAACTGCACGCCATTATCGATTACGGCACGCCAGCGGAGGAGATTGTGGACGCGCTGCGTGCCCTCTTCTAACACCCGCTTAGGCCTCGGCGCTCGCGTGAGCGCGTTCCAGGATGCCGATCAGTTGTTCGACCGACCACGGCTTCTTGACCCATTCGAAGTTCGGCGTATCGCTTAAGTCGGCTGTGGCCGGCCTTTGGTAGGCGGACATGAACACGATCGGCGAGCCGATGTTCAAAGCGCGCACCTGCTTGGCGACGCCGATGCCATCCATTTGACCGGGCACACGCACGTCGAGCAGAAACACGTCGACCTTATCGCCCTCGGCTTCAATGAAGTGCAGTGCATCGTCACTGTTGGTGAATTGGTGCACCTCGCCCTCAGGCTCCAACATCGTGAGCAATTCCATCACGGTCTCTTTGAGTGCGGGGTCGTCTTCCAGGTGAAGGATCATGAATTTGCCCATTCGGCATCGCTCCATTACAGCATCGAGATGACTATTTCATTATCCCATGACAATCTACGCAAGTACGGACAATGGATTGATGATCAGTGAAAATTACGTGAAGACTTTCATGAATTTACAATTCATACAAATTTACACATTGGGAAAAATATTATTCTTTCTAGAGGTTATTTCGACCTACGATTAAGATGACGCCGATTACTTGCGCGTCAATCGTTGCTTAGTGGGTTGGGAACCTGGTGCGTTTGCCAAACGGTCTGCTGCCACTCTTTTATCCTCGTGTGCGTGCGCGCGTGATCACACCCTTCCTGCTCGCGATCATTCTGATCGCCGGGGTCGGCGTGTTCACTGTGACGCGCCTCGTCGCCGGCAGCCTGCAGGAACGCATTAACAACCAGTTGATCGACAGCGCCAACGCGGCCAGCAGCGCGGTGGTCGATACCGAGACGCAGATGCTGGCGACCTTGCGCGCCATGGTTTTTACGCAGGGCGTCGCTTCCGCCATCACGGCCAGTGATACCGAACAGCTCGACACGCTGCTGCGCCCGTTGCTGGCCAACGCCGCGCTCGACGATTTCAATCTCTATCTGCCGGACGGCAGCGGATTGCTGCGTCTGCGCCGCGTCGCTCGCCCGGATACGCCGGGTTTGACCTATGACCCGGTGCCGCCCCTGGATGTTCGATCCTGGTCCGGCGCGATGCGCGTCGTCAGGCCCGCCGCGGATCAGCTCGGCGACAAGTTCGCGGATCTGCTCACGCTGCCTGAAGGGATGACGCTCTTCATCAGCGCGCCCGTGATAGATGAGAACCACAGTGTCGTCGGTGGCATCAGCGTCGGCCTGCGCACGAGTCGGCTGGCGGAGCAGGTCGGGGCGCAGTCGCTCTCGTCGGTCGCCTTCCTCGATCAGGATGGGCACGTCATCGGCAGCACCTTCCGCAGTGTCGACGATGCGCTCCTCGTCCTCGATCCGGCGGATACAACTGCAATCCTGGACAGCGTCGTCGCCACAAGCCCGACGATCGAGAAGACGCTGGCGGACATCCCTTATCAGTTGCTCTACGCGCCGCTCAAGCTGCGCAGCCAGCCGGTCGGCCTGCTGCTGGTCGGGTTGCCGACGAACTACGTTGTCGAACGCGTCAGCGTGAGTCGCGATCTCACCGCGCTGATCTTCTCGGCACTGTTCGTCGTCGTCGCGCTCGTCGGCATGGTCGTCGCCCGCACGATCGTCAACCCGGTCTCGCGCCTGGCGGAAACGGCCAGGGCGATCATGAACGGCGACATGACCCGGCGCGTCGGCCTCAAGCTGCCGGACGAGCTGGGCGATTTGAGCCAATCGTTCGACCACATGACCGACGAACTAGTCAAGCGCAACCGTGAGGTCGAGCAGCTCTACGTCATCCAGCGCGAAATCGCTGCCCAGCGCGAGGCCGTGCTCGCCAACATCCGTGATGCGGTCGTTGTCCAGAATTTGCGTGGCGAAGTCGAGCTGTCCAACCAGGCAGCGCAGCAGTTGATGAATTACGCTGTCCACAGCGACGATGAGCACAACCTGCAGACCCTGCTGGCGCAGGCGCAGAGCGATGCGCCGCCTGAAACGGTCGAGATGGCCAATCAATTCTTCCGCGTCGTCGCCGCGCCGGTACGCAAGCCGGATGGCGAGGTGCTGGGCCGCGTGACTGTCCTCAACGACATCACGGCCATGGTGCAGGCCGAGCGCCTCAAAGACGAGTTGATCCTGCAGATGTCGCATGAGCTGCGCACACCGTTGGCAGCCCTGCGCGGCAACATCGATCTGATCCGCATGCTGGAACAGAACAGCCTCAGCCCACGCGCTGCGGGCTTCTTCCAGAAATCGGTCGATTATCTTGGATCGCTGGAACGCCTGATCAACGAGGTGATCGACGTCAGCAGCATGCTGGCCGGGCGGTTCGAGCTTCACATCGCGCCGATGGATCTCGTCTCCGTCCTGCAGGAGGCGGCCGACGAATGGCAGGGGCGCATGGCCGCCCGTGAACTGAGCTTTGAGATCTCACTGCCGCCCGGCGAGATGCCGATCGATGGTGACTGCACGCGCCTGCGCGAGGTGTTCGATCACATCCTGCGCAATGCCTGCAGCTACACGCTGCCGGGTGGCGAAGTCCATCTCCAGATGACGCGCGACGATGACGGGTTCTATGTCGACGTCGAAGATACCGGCGTTGGCATCTATCCCGAAGAGATCGAGCGCGTCTTCGAGCGTATGTATCGCGGCACGGCAGCCGATGCCGGGCCGACGGACAGCCGCGGCATGGGGTTGGGCCTCTATCTGTCGAAACATATCGTCGAACTCCACGGTGGGACGATCCACATCACGAGCGAGCCGGAAGTCGGCACATCGGTGCACATGCAGTTTCACGCCGGCTGCCGGGAAGGTGAGTAGGTGGTATGGCCGTGCAGCCCAGGCCACCAGGACGCAAGCGGCCTGAGACGACCCTACTCATGCTGCCACTGCTGCTGGCCGCGACCATCTGCTGCTGCGCGCAGCTCGGCATCATGTTCGTCGGGCCGGGCGTCCTGGGGGTGAGCATCAGCGCCCGGGCGACCGCCAACTACGGCCCGTGGGAATACGCCGCCATCGCCCCGGTCGATCCGCTGATGGGCACCGCCGTCGCCAATGATTTCGCGACCGCTGCAGCCGGGTATGCGGATAGCGGCGCTGTCGCCCTGCTGCCGACGTCGACCGAGACCGCGACGCTCGCGACGGCAACCGTTCTCGCCTCGGAGACGCCGAGCGCGACCGTCACATCCACCGCCACTGGCACGGCGACCGAAACACCGACCGCCACATCGAGCGCGACGCCCAGCCCAACCGTGACGAGTACAGCGACGGCCTCGGCCACTTCGACGCCGACTCTGACGCCGACTCTCACGCGCACGCCGACTCCTACGGCCACGCCTACGCCGTCGGCCACTCTCACGCGCACGGCAACGGCGACGCCGACGGCCAGCCCGACCGCGTCGCGAACTGCGACGGCGACCGCATCGGCCACGTCCACGCCGAGCGCGACGGCCACCAATGCCCAGTTCGCGACTCAGACGGCCCAGATCGCCCTCTCACGGACGGCGCACTGGTGGACGTCGACCCCGACTCCATCACGGACGCCCACGGCGACGATCAGCAGTCCGAAATATCCGACTCGAACACCGTCGCAGACACCGACCGTCAGTCGCACACCCACGGCATCGCCCGCGCCGACCCAGCCGCCGCCGCCAGCGCCAACAGCCGTGCCGCCCAGCGCGACTCATACGCCGACGGCGACCTCCACACCGACCGCCACGCACACGCCGACGATCACGCTCACACCCACAAATACGCCGGTGCCGCTGGCAGATCTCGTCGCATCGATGGTCACGGTGCGCGCCGTGGCCGGTGAGACGCTGCTCTTCACCATCCTGTGCTCGAATGCGGGGCCGACGGTGGCCAATGATGTCGCTTATTTGCTCAATGTGAACGACGTCCCCGTTGCGCCGTATACGGTTGGCAGCTTGCCATCTGGTGGTACGTACCAGCTCATGGGTTTCAGCCAGGACCCGGTCGCCGGGGGCGTGATGATCGATCTGGTATTGACCTGCCTGTCGGTCGATCCCGATCCCAATCTTGCCAACAACACCTACAGCATGTCGATCCTGATCCCGACGCCCACGCCGACGTCGACCGCCACATGGACGCCGACGCCGAGCAATACGCCAACGCTCACGCATACGCCGAGCAGCACGCCAACCGATACGTTGACGCCCACCATTACGAGTACCCCTACGGCGACTTATACGCCGACGGAGACTCATACGCCCACTGCAACCTACACGCCGAGCAACACGCCGACGAACACATCGACGCCGACGCCGAGCACCACACCGACCGACACGCACACACTGACGGCGACCTACACGCCCACCGACACGTCGACGCCGACGTATACGTATACGCCGAGTAACACGCCGACGAACACGTCGACGCCGACGCCAAGCAATACACCGACTGAGACGCACACACCCACAGCGACCTACACGCCGACAGAGACGCATACGCCGACGTTTACTTATACACCGAGCAACACACCGACGAACACGTCGACGCCGACGCCGAGCAATACACCGACTGAGACGCACACACCCACGGCGACCTACACGCCGACTGAGACGCACACGCCGACGTTTACTTACACACCGAGCAACACGCCGACGAACACGTCGACGCCGACGCCAAGCAATACGCCGACCGAGACGCACACACCCACAGCGACCTACACACCGACGGAGACGCATACACCGACGTTGACTTACACACCGAGCCATACGCCGACACCAACCGCGACGCACACACCGTCGTCAACGCCGACTCCCACGGCGACCTACACCCCGACCGCCACTTCGACGCCGATCACGACCGACCTGTACGTTACGGCAGCGCTCCAGAGCTACAGTGGCGACGGGACGCATACGATCTCGCGGCAGCATGGCAACCTGGGCACGACGAGCGCAATCAGCACGTCGATCCAGTTGATCTTCCCCGCTGGAGTGACCGTCAGCGGCGTGCCCGGCCCCAGCATTCGCGTTGACAATGTCGGCGATGTGCCGCCCGGCTACAGCACGACCATGGCGCTCCAGGTCAAGGTCGATCCGTCGCTGGCGGGGCAGGTGATCACACTGCGCTTCGTCATCTCGTCGATTTCCGCCGACGTCAACCCGGCCAACAATACCTACAATCTGCAATTCATCGCCTACGACGGCATGGCTATGCTGTCGATGCCGACCGCCACGGCGACGGCGACATCCACCAGCACGCTCACGCGCACGCCGACAGCGACGTCTACACCGACACCTGCGCCAACCCAGACGCCGACCAAGCTGCCGACGCCCACAACCACGCCCACCATCACACCTTCGCCGACCATCACGCCGATCCCGACGCCAACGCCGACCGCCATCCCGACGGCAGCCGCCAGCGCCACGCTCTTGCCGACGATCACGCCCACCGGCACCGCGACACCGCTGCCCACGGCCACGCTGGCACCCAGCGCGACGCCGACCCTGCTCCCACCCGTGTCGACTGCCACCGCTACACCCGCGCCGAGCGCGACGCCGCTGCCACCCGTGACGGCTACGCCCACGGACGCGCCCGCGCCGACGCCTTCTCCGCTGCCCCCGGCGACCGCCACCACGCCGCCGACGGTGACGAATGCGCCGGTCGTCACATCGACGCCGGTCGTCGTGACAGAGACGTCTGCGCCTTCAACGGCGGCGACGCTCGCGCCGACCGCCAACGAAACACACAGTTTCGCACCGGCGGCCACGCCCATCGCGGATGGCGCTGTCACGCACTCGCCAGCGCAACAAGAGACGCCCATCCCTTAACACAAATCGCCGCATTTGATCGTGAACGTTCACGCAATTCATGACGCGTTTTGCGCCGGAATCACCCGCTGTGACCCGTCGAATTCGGCCCGGCAAACCATCCATAAATAAGGTTGTTGCTAAGTGACGATCATCACCTGAAAAGCACGCCATTTGGTAATGGCTCCCTTGACCTGCCTTGCTCTATAGTGCGAGTATAAATGTTGAACGAGGATTCCCTGGCTATCCAGGGTTACGGAGGCAAAGAATGCTTTCAGAACTGAAGATTGGTGAAATGATGACACGTGATGTCATCAGTGTGCTCCCGGAAGCCAAACTGAGTGCGGCGCAGGAGATCATGGAAGAGTATGGCATTCGCCATCTTCCTGTGGTCGAGCACGGCAAGCTGGTTGGCATCGTCAGCAAAGGCGATATCCGCGAGGCTCGGCCCTCGGACGCGACGACGTTGAGCGTATGGGAAGTCAACTATTTGTGGGACACGCTCAAGGTCAAAGAAGTGATGACCACCAAAGCGCTGACCGTCTCGCCGGAACAGCCGTTGGTCGAGGCACTGCGCATCATGGTCGCTCACAAATTCAGCAGCCTTCCGGTCGTGACTGATGGCGCGCTCGTCGGCATCATCACCGAGACGGACATCTTCAACAAACTGATCACGTTGATTGAAGGAGAAGCCACTCCCGCGTGATCGGTCGCGACGTTTGGGGGGAGCTGAAGGGAATCAGCCATGCATGTTGCAGATATCATGACCAGTGCGCCTGTCACGATTGAACAGGGCGCATCGGTCTCGCGTGCCTTTCAACTCATGCTGGAAAACGAGTACCAACAGCTCCCCGTTTTAAGCGAGAACGGCCATCTGGTCGGCATTATCCACCAGCGCGACTGCCGTTGTGCGCTGGGTCTGCCGGAGCCGAACGCCATTAGCTGCGACGACGACATCCCGATCCCCGCACGCGTCGCACCCGCCAAAACCCTCTGGGTGCACCATTATATGCAGCCCGCACCGATCGTCGTCGAGCCGGAAACACCGGCTCACGAAGCCGCGCGCCTGATGACGACCCATCACGTGCGCGCCCTGCCGGTGATGCGCGGCGAAACCCTCGTCGGCATCGTCACCGTCTCCGACCTCTTGATCGCCTTCATGCGCCTGCTGCGCCAGAGTGATGCGCAGGCTGAGAAGCGCGATGGCAACAGGCGCTGGCGGCTGGCATAATCCCCCTGTGACATTCAGACGAGCCTGATCTCGTCTCTTATCTCTTTCGCGCGGGATGGAGCAGCCTGCTCTGTCTGCGCTGTCGTACCTCATCGAGCAAACGCCATGACCATCATCGCCGACGATACCGGCTGGATCTTGCAGACTGCCCATGTCGCCTACGCGCTGGGCATCAACGAGGCGGGCTATCTCGTCCATCGCTATTGGGGCGCCCGACTGCCGCATCCCGACGACTATCCGCCACCGCCCGAATCCGCGGGCTGGGTGTCGTTCAACGGCCCCGGGCAGATGCTGCCGGAAGAATATCCCGCTTATGCCGGTCTCAAATACGTCGAACCCTGCCTGAAGGCGACTTTTGCCGACGGCGTGCGCGATGTCGCCCTGCGCTTCGATCATGCGGAGGTAAATGACGACAATCTGGATCTCCACCTGCGCGACGATCACTATCCACTGCGCCTGACGCTGCACTATCGCGTCCATCCCGATCACGATCTGATCGAGCGGAGCGCCAGCCTGATCAACGACGGCGGGGCGCCGATCATGCTCGAACGCGTCCTGTCCGCCCAGTGGCATCCTCCGCAGCAGCCGCGTTATCGCCTGTCGCATCTGTCCGGGCGCTGGTCGGACGAGTTCAACCTGCACCGTGACGATCTGCCCCAGGGCGTCACGCGCCTGGAGAGCCGCCGCCTGACGACCAGCCATCATCACAGCCCGTGGTTCGCGCTCGACGACGGCCGCTCAACCGAAGACACCGGCGACGTCTGGTTCGGCGCGCTCGCCTGGAGCGGTAACTGGCTGCTGCTGGCCGAAGCCACCGACTATGGCAGCGCGCGCATCAGTCTCGGCCTCAACGACTGGGACTTCGCCTGGCAGCTCGATCCCGGTGAGACGCTGACCACCCCCGCCGCTTACGCGGGTTGGACGGACGGTGGTTTCGGCGCGGCCAGCCGCATCCTGCACGGTTTCATCCGCGCGCAGCTGCCGCACGGCGAGCGCCCGCATCCCATCCTCTACAATTCGTGGGAAGCGACCAATTTCGACGTCAGCGAAGAAGGGCAGGCGCAGCTTGCCGAGATCGCGGCGGCGCTCGGCGTCGAGTTGTTCGTCATGGATGACGGCTGGTTCAAAGGGCGCCTGTGGGAGAACGCCGGCCTGGGCGATTGGACGCCCGATCCGGTCAAGTTCCCGCACGGTCTCACGCCGCTGATCGACCGCGTCAAGGCGCTCGGCATGGCATTCGGCCTCTGGATCGAGCCGGAGATGGTCAACCCGGATAGCGATCTCTACCGTGAGCATCCCGATTGGGTCATCCACTTTCCGACGCGCGAGCGCACGACCGCGCGCAACCAGCTCATCCTCAATCTCGCGCGTCCGGACGTGCAGAACTATCTGATCGCGCAGTTCGATGCACTGCTGCGCGAGCACGACATCACCTTCATCAAGTGGGACATGAACCGCAACGCCAGCGAGCCAGGCTGGCCGGATGCGCCGCGCGATCAGCGAGAGTTGTGGCTGCGCTACGTGCAAGGCCTTTATCGCGTCTGGGGGACGCTGCGCGAGCGCCATCCGGATGTGCTGTGGCAGAGTTGTTCCGGCGGCGGTGGCCGCGCCGATCTTGGCATTCTGCGCTATGCCGATCAGATCTGGGTCAGCGATAACACCGAAGCGACGGCGCGCCTGCGCATCCAGGACGGCTTTTCCCAGTGCTTCCCGGCCCTCGTGATGGAAGCCTGGGTCACGGATGCAGGCCGCGGCCAGGTGCCGCTCGATTTCCGCTTCCACGTCAGCATGAGCGGCGTGCTTGCGATCGGCGGCAATCTGCTCACGTGGAGCGAGGAGGAGCGCGCGACCGCCGCCAGGTGGGTCGCCTACTACAAGCAGATCCGCGAGATCGTCCAGCTTGGCGATCAGTATCGTCTGCTCTCGGCGCATGAGGGGCCATACAGCGCCATCCAGTACATGGACAAAGAGGCCGATCACGGCGTACTCTTCGCCTATCGCGTCTGGCTGCCCGACCCGGCATTACTGCCCGTGATCCGCCTGCGCGGCCTGATCCCGGATGCGCGCTACGAGATCCAGGGCGTCGAAGGCGAACGCAGCGGCCTCGCCTGGATGCACGACGGTCTGCGCCTGCCGCTCGCCAATCTCGAAAGCACCGTGCGCACCATCCGCCGCGTGGGTGCAATTTGAGAATTCGCGCGATCCGCGGAGAATAGGACGCTCATCGCGAAGAAGTGGAATCCGGTTCTCATCCGTATGCCGCAGCCCGCACCGATTGACCAGGGCATCACCTGGCAGTTCCCGCATATCTACGACCTGCGCTTCATGCGAGCGCAGTACGTGCAGCACGCATTCCCGCCTCATGCGCACGACTATTTCGTGCTCGGTATCATCGAGCAAGGGGTGCAGTCGTTCACTTACCAGCGCGAGCGCCTCGTCACGCTACCGGGCCGCCTGATCGTGATCAATCCCGGCGAGATCCACACGGGCGAAGCGGCCACCGCCGACGGCTTCACCTATCGCGCGCTCTATCCGACGCCTCAAATGATGGAGGCGATGGCTGCTGAGTTCGCCGTGAAACCCGCCGGGCTGCCGGAGTTCAGCGGCGGAATTGCCGACGACGCCGAACTGTTCCGCTGGATGCAGGGCTTGCATCACCTGAGCGAGGATGCCCCGACGTCGCTCGAACTTGAGGACGGCCTGACCCGCTTCTTCGTCCGTCTGATGCAGCGGCATACCCATGAGCGCTTCACCCTCAAGCGCTACACGACAGCCGATCGCGCGGTCGAGATCGTTCGCGACTACCTGGAAGCGCACTATGCGCACAACGTGCTTTTGTCTGAATTGTCGCGGCTCGTCCACATCAGCCCCTATCATCTGGCCCGCCTGTTTCAGCGCCAGATGGGTATTCCGCCGCATCGCTACCTGGAGAATGTCCGTATCCGCCAGGCCGAACGGCTGCTGCTGGCCGGGACGCCGATCGCGGACATCGCCTACCAGACCGGCTTTTCGAGCCAGAGCCATCTGACGCGGACGTTCAAGCGCTTCATTGGCACGACGCCGGGTGAATTCGCCAAAGGCAGCAAGATTGTATAAGACGCGCTTCTCTCGCCTGTCCATAATCGGCTGGATGGCACGGGAGAGAGGACATCGTCATGCCCATGACCTTCGACACGAAAATCGCGCTTGTGCTGCGGGATGACCTGGCGACGTGGCAGAAGCTGAACGTCACCGCCTTCGTCGCCAGCGCGATCGTCGGCCAGACGCCAGCCATCATCGGCGAAAATTACCAGGATGCTTCGGCCAACCTGTATATGCCGATGATCGTCCAGCCGATGATGATTTACGAGGCGGATCGAGAGAGTCTGCGCAAAGCCTACCAGCGCGCGATGGAGCGTGACGTGCGGCTCGCCATCTTCACGATGGAACTGTTCTCGACGCTTGACGACGATGCCAATCGCGCCGCCGTCGCCGATAAGACTGCCGATGCGCTCGATCTGGTCGGGATTGGGATGCGCGACATGAAGAAGACGGTTGATAAGGTCATCAAGGGCCTGAAGCTCCACCCTTGAGGCGTATGGATTGCAGCCAGGGGACTCGCGTCAGTTGAATTTGACCACGATGTCGTCGATCAGGTTGGCGGCTTGTTCCGCGCTCTTGACGGCGTGGATCATGTGGCGGTAGATCTCGCGCAGCTTGAACATTGTCACCACGTCGTCCATCGCCATCGACTCGGTATCGTACAGGTCGGCCAGCGCCTTGACGTAGAGCTTGTCCATCTGGTTTTCGAGCGCCCGCACGCGTACCGCATGATTGCCTGCCAGCCGCGGGTGTGCTTCAAGATGCTGGATCGCCGTGTAAAGCTCCTGCGCGCACTGGCGTACGACCGTCGTCATCGTTTTGAGATGCGCGTTCGGCGTCACCTTGAGCACGTACATGTCGCGCGTCGTCGCGTAAACGTGATCGAGCACGTCGTCCAGGTCGCGCGATAGGCCGAACAGATCTTCGCGGTCAATCGGCGTGATGAAGGTCTTGCGCAGTTGCATGACCAGGCCGCGGCGTACCTCGTCCGCCTCGCGCTCGACCTTACGCACGTAAAGCGCGTGCTCTTTGGTAGGCGCATTCATGAAGCGCTCAAGGCCCTGCGCGCCCTCGACCAGGTACTCGGTTTGCATGAGCAAGCGAGCGCTGAATGGGCTTGACCGCGGCCGGCCTGAGCGTTGTATCAGCGGCAGTCTCATAAGGCGATCCGGCTCAGGATTTCGTACAGGATCACCCCGGCCAACGCGGACACCGGCAAAGTCAGCACCCAGGCATTCATGATCTGGCGGAAGATGCCCCAGCGCACCTTGTGCACACGTTCCGCACTGCCCGCGCCGACGATGGCCGACGCGATCACCTGCGAACCGCTGATCGGGCTGCCCAGCAGCGACGAACTGAGCATGACCACGCACGAGGCCGTCTGCGCGCCAAAGCCGTGGATCGGCTGCACATTGTAGAGGCGGCTGCCCAGCGTGTTGACGACGCGACGGCTGCCAAGAAACGTCCCAGCGGCCAGCGCCAACGCCGCGAACCATGCCGCCCAGTAGGGAATGGCAAAGCTTGAGCGCGTCGTCGCCATCATGCCGAGCGCGACAATGCCCATCAGCTTCTGACCGTCATTCGAACCGAACGAGATCGCCACCAGCGAGCTGAGCACAACCTGGCCCGCTTTGAACCAGCCGTTCACGCTCGGCGGCACCAGCGTGCCCAACTGGCGGCACGCCTTGACGATCACGTAGCCGACGGCGATGCCGAGCAGCGGCGACAGGAACAGCGCCAGCAGCGTTTTGGCCACGCCGGGCGCGACAATCGCCTGCACGCCGAAGCCCGCCCAGGCTGCGCCGAGCAAGCTGCCGATGAAGGCCTGCGTCGTGCTGCAGGGAAGGCGCAGCGCGGCGGCCAGGCCAATCCAGCCGACAGCGCCAGCCAGCGCCGCGAGCACGACCGGAGTCGTGACGGCGCTCAGGTTGATCAGGCCGGAGCCGATGGTTCCGGCGACGGCGATGCCGAGGACGAAGGGGCCGATGCACATGCAGGCAAGCGCGAGGGCGAGCGCCACGTTCGGGCGCAAGGCCCGTGAAGAGATGACAGTCGCGATCACGCTGCCCGCACTGTTGAGGCCGTTCAAATAGCCAAAGGCGAAGGTGAGGAGCAGAATAAGGACAAGACTCGCGGTCATCTGAATGAAGTTCCGATACGAATTATTGTTAAAGAAAGTTTAAGCCCGTGTTAAGTGAATGTCAAGTAGTCACCCAGCCCACAGCCACGTGGGTCATTAGTCCCGGTCAGGCAACCTGCCGGACATGCACGCGAAAAGCATAATATCCCGTAGCGTAGGCGGCGGTTTGGCGGTCTAATTGATCGCGTAGGCACAGCAAAAGATAAACCGCCATGAAAGATCTGCCGCGCTTTCGACACCGCAATCCCGACGAGGTTCACGACCTGGTCGCGCACATCCTGACCAACAAAGTCGACACGCGCTCGACGCTGCGCCGTCTGGTCGAGCGCGACGATCATTCGTTCCGCGCCATCTTCGACCCGCGCTACTTCGTGCTCGCGGATGGCGAGCCCACGCCGACGAAATCGCAGTGGAACAACCTCAAGAAGAAGCTCAAGCGCACCGCGCCGGACATCTTCGTCTTCAAGGATCACGGCCAGGACGAGTGCGAGCCGGGGACGCCGGGCTGCTACTACGTCGATTTCGGCTTCTTCCTGGAACGAGAGCAGCCGCTCGCGGCGGACCGAGGGCGTCCGCAGCGCGGCTTTCGCGATTCGACGGCAGGTAATAAGCGTGACGATTGGCGCGGACGCGACGATCGGACGCGCCCCGGCCCATCGCCACGCACGAGGCGCGGGCGCGGCGGCTAGCTCCTCAAGCGCAACCGATGGGTACGCGCCTGCGTATACATCGGTGAATAACATTGCTGCGCGGAGGGCTTCATCTTCGTGCGCATTTTTCGCAAATGGGGGTCGCCATGAAATCCGGAGACAAGGCCCGCGCTCTGATCGCCATGTGGATCGTCACTGCAATTGTCGCTGGCGCCACCTTGAACGGTCTTAACGTCAGCAGCGGTTCCGCCTGGGTGCTGGCTGTGCTGGGGCTCGCCTTCGCCGGGATGGCCGTTGGCGGCACTTATATCGTCGCCATCATGACCAAGACGATGCCCGACGGCGAAGAAATGATGCGCGATACGCGGACCTATGAGCGTGGCAAAGCCAAGACCAGCGACATGGCCCTCGTCGATCGCATGGTCGACAATCTCAATGATGAAGAGCTTGCTGCGCTGCGCCGCCGGTTACTCGCCGGGGGGGATGACGGCGAAGTGCTATCCCTGGAAGAAGCGCTGCACAGGCGAAGAGGTGAATGAGAATGACTTCGAGAGACAAAGCCGCCGTGATCATCGTCATGTGGCTGATCGCCGCCGCGCTCAGCGTGTTTGTGCTTCTGGGCAGCATCAGCCGGGGGATCGACGGGTGGTCTGCGCTGCTCGTCATGACGCTCATCGGCAGCGCGGTCGGCGGCAGCATTGCCATGACGACCGGCACGAAGACGGTCGAACCCCCGACCCGCGAGCAGCGGTCGAGCAGCCTGGGCAAGGCCAAGACGAGCGACATGGCACTGGCCGACCGCCTGATTGACAGCATGAGCGATGACGAGATCGCCGCATTGCGCCGCCGCCTCATGAGTGAACGTGGGGCGCATGTGGGTGACGACGGCGAGGTTATCTCGCTCGAAGATGCCCTGCGCGAACGGCGCTCATAACACCAGCTCCGCCATCGTCCGCAAGTCGTCAACCGAATAGACGCTGATCATCAGCGTTGTGATCGGGCTGGCTTTCCAGGCGGCCAGGCGTTCCTGAATGCGCGCCCGCGGCCCGACCAGCGCAACGGCGTCGACCATCTCATCCGGCACGGCCATCATCGCGTCGATCTTGTTGCCCGCAAGGTACAACTGCTGGATGCGCTCGGCGGCGCCTTCGAAGCCCATGCGCACGGCCAGGTCGTAATAGAAGTTCCTGCCCTTGGCGCCCATCCCGCCGACGTAGAGTGCTAACTGCGGCTTGATCCGGTCGCGCGCCGACTGCACGTCGTCGTCGACGATCACCGTCACCGACGGCGCGATGTCCAGGTGGCGCAGCGCCTTGCCATTCTCCGCGCGCGCCAGCCCTTCGTTGACCGACTCGGCGTAGACCTGCTCGTAAAGCTCCGGCGAGAAGAAGATCGGCAGCCAGCCATCGGCGATCTCCGCCGTCAGCGCGACGTTCTTCGGCCCGATGGCCGCCAGGTAGATCGGGATGTCCGGCGCGGGTGCGAGGATGCTCTTGAGCGGCTTGCCCAGGCCGGTCGCGTCGTCGCCGCGGTACGGGATGCGATAGTGCGCGCCCTGGTATTCGACCGGCGCTTCCCGCGCCAGGATCTTGCGCACGATCTCGACGTATTCGCGCGTCTTGACCAGCGGCTTGCCATAGGGCACGCCGTGCCAGCCCTCGACGACCTGTGGGCCTGATAGGCCCAGGCCAAGCAGCATGCGCCCACCGGAGAGCTGGTTCAAAGTCATGGCCGTCATCGCCGTGTTGGCGGGTGTGCGCCCCGGCATCTGCATGATCGCCGTGCCCAGCTTGATCCGCTCCGTGCGCGCGCCAATCCAGGCGAGCGGGCTGACGGCATCGCTGCCATAGGCCTCCGCCGTCCACACTGAGTGATAACCCAGCCGTTCCGCTTCCAGGATCAAGTCCATCGGCAGTTCGAGTTTCGAGCCGGAATAGCCGAGCATGAGACCAAGGCGCATGATCGTTAGCCTTTCGCCGTCTGGAAAATGCGCTAATTGGAGCGTGTGCGCGGGACTCGCGCAAGCAGCTTCGCGATCTGATCCGCCGGATGACCGTGAAATCCATCCTTTGAAGGATCATTCGCGCGCGGGATACCGGTTACACTGTCAGTGACATCAGATACCCAGAGACAAGGCGACCGATTGATGGCGACAGACAACAGATTCGACGTGATCGTGATCGGCGGTGGGCCTGCGGGGGCGACGGCGGCCATGCGCGCGCGTGAGTTGGGCGCTTCCGTGGCGTTGGTCGAGCGCGGCTTGCTCGGCGGCACCTGCACCAACGACGGCTGCGTGCCCACCCGTGTGCTGGCGAAGGCCGCCCGCCTGATGCGTGACGCGCACCAGTTCGCCGAATACGGCCTGGAGGCGCCGCTGCCAACGGTCAATTTCGGGCAGATCGTCGGGCGGGCGCAGGAAGTCGTCTACGAGGTGCACGAGAAGAAGCAGCTTCTGGCGCATCTGAAGGCGCTGAATATCGCCACCTGGCATCGCGCGGGCACATCCCAATTCGTCGATCCGCAGCGCATTCGCCTCGGCGATGGCCAGGAGCTGATGGCGGATAAATTCATCCTCTGCGTCGGCGGTCGCGCGCGCCATCTCGATCTGCCGGGTGCGGAGTACGCCATGCTGCCGAGCGACGTCTGGAAACTGGATCGGCTGCCCGCCTCGGTCGCCATCGTCGGCAGCGGCGCGACCGGCTGCCAGCTCGCCTCGATCTTCCATACGTTCGGCGTGCGTGTGTCCCTGCTGGATATTGCCCCGCGCCTGCTGCCCCCGGAAGATGCGCTCGTCGCCGAGATCGTGACCGCCGAGTTCAAGGCGCGCGGCATCGAGGTGCTCACGGGCATCCAGGGGCTGGCGCGCATCGAGCAGGGTGATGACGAACTGACGCTGTTCTTCAACGCCGATGGCCGTGAGCAAGCGCGCTCGGTCGCACAGGTCATCCTGTCTGTCGGCTGGCCGGGCAACGTCGATGCGCTCAATCTGCCCGCCGCCGGTGTGGCGGTCAATCGCGGCTACATCCAGGTCGACGACACGCTGCGCACGACCGCTCCTCACATCTATGCCGCGGGCGACATCACCGGGCGCATGATGCTCGTGCAAACGGCCAGCGACCAGGGCCGCATCGCCGCCGAAAATGCCGTGCTTGGCATCGACAAGATTGACACGATGGATGTCATCCCGCACGGCGGCTTCACCGACCCCGAATATGCCAGCGTCGGACTGACGGAAGCTCAGGCACACGAGCGTTGTGAATGTGTCGTCGCGGTCGTGCCCTACACAGATCTGGATCGCGCGGTCATCGACGGGCATCCGGTCGGCGCCTGCAAGCTGATCGTCAATCGCGAGACGCATCAGGTCGTCGGCGCGCATGTGGCCGGGGAGCAGGCCGTTGAGGTCGTCCAGATCGTGACGGCAGCCATGGCGGGCGGCATGCGCATCGAGCAAATCGCCGACATCGAGTTCGCCTACCCGACCTTCGCCGCCATTATCGGGTTGGCAGCGCGCCAGCTTGCGCGCGAACTCAACGCCGTGCCGATCGCGGCGCACTGGCGCGCACTCAGCCGCCGTCGCATCGCCGAATGGGAGCGTGGCGACGGCTTCAGTCGCGATTGATCCAGAAATCCCGGTGGGTATAGTCCCAGATGCCCTCGCCGAGCGCCAGGAACTCGTCCGTCATCGCCTGAGTTGGCGGCTGGCCGGGGTAGCGCCGCGCTCGCCACTGATTGAAGGGCCATACGCGCAGCCGGGCCGTGCGGAATTCCTCGGTGTAAAGCGCCGCGTAGCTGCCGTGCGCCTCGCGATAGGTCTCGCTTTCGAGCGCGTCGAGCAGCGGCGCCATATCGTAAGCCGCGTGGAGATAGGTGGCCTGCCACCCGTGCGCATCGCCGTCGAGGATCATGTAGGGCGCTTCGCCGGGCCGCCCGTTAAGCGGCACGCCCAGTGCCCCGGCGTTCATGATCTGCCACGTGCTCCCGTTCTGCCGAAGATGGCGCTCCTGCGTCAGATGGATGTGCCCGCAGATGACGGCTTCTTCTTCGACGCCCTGGTAATGGGCCAGCACGTCTTCGTCCGGCGTGCCGGGATACATACCGTCCCAATGCGTATCCGGGTAGCCATGGACGACGCGCAGCGGTGGGGCATCGGGATAGACGAGGGTTAGCGTGTCTGGCAGCGCGGCAACACGTCGTTGCAGATGCACGGGGATCGTCCGGCGCAGCCAGGCGGGCGTCGTGTAGTGGCGCCAGTGTTCAGGCGCGCGCGGCGTATTGTGGTTGAGCAGGTAGAACTCGTGATTGCCGCGGATGACCGCCCAATCGAGCGCAAAGGCGCGTTCCAGCACTTCGGTCGAGAACGGCCCCAGATTGATCAAATCACCCGCGACGACGACCGCATCGGGCGCATAGTGCGCCATATCTGCGATGACGGCGTCGAGCGCGGGTAAGTTGCCGTGAATGTCATTCAGAACTGCGAGTCGCGTCATTCCCCATTGACCACCGGCGTGGGTGTACCGCGCCGGTGAGCCAGGTCGTCGCGCTGCGCCTTGGGCTTGATGCCAAGGTGATACGCGGCGGATGCAATCGCATGAGAGGCGACCGGCGCGGTAATAACCATGAACAGCGCCAGCACAAGCATCTTGATCGTCGTCTGCGGCATTAGCACGGCCGTGCCAGCCAACAACCCGACCAATCCCAGTGTCGAGACCTTGCCCGATGCGTGTAAGCGCGTATAGACGTCCGGCAGTCGAATGACACCGAGAGTGCCGATCGCGCTAAAGAACACGCCGATGAAGATGAAGACGATACCGATGATCTCTTGCAAGCTCATCAGAACACCCTCCCTTCCGACAGGTAGCGGGCGATGGCAACCGTGCCGACGAAGCTGAACGCCGCCAGCGCGATGCCAATATCGACCACGAAGCTGGAATTGAGCACCAGTGCCAGCAGCACAATGATGCCAATCAAGAGCGTCGTAATCAAGTCGATTCCTTGTAACCGCTCGGCATGGTTGATGCCGCGAAAGACGCGGTACGCCGCCGGCAGCATCAGCAGAATCATAACATAGAGGGCGAACTGCAACGCCAGGTTGGCTGCGTCACTCATCGGCAGTCCTCCCCAATGATGCGGTAGAGCAGCGAGAGGCGGGCTTTTTGCTCGCCGGGTGCGTTCTGGGCGCTGTCTTCCACGTCGAGCGCGTGCACGTACATCAGGTTGTTATGCTCGGTCTCGACGACCAGCTCGCCGGGCGTCAGCGTGATCGAGTTGGCGCTCAGGGCGATAACGACGCTGTTGGCCGTGCCGTCGTAGGTCGGGATCGCCACGATGCCCGGTTTCAGCCGCATATCCGGCGACAGGATGCGCCCCGTGACCTCGATGCCGGACAGCACGACATCCACAAACAGGCGGACGATGTAGATCACCAGCGCGGTGATCTGATCGGGGATGCAGCGCCAATCCAGCGTGACTACACGCGGCTGCATCGCCGTCAGCGTCAGGATCGACGCCGTGTAACCGAGGGTGAAGCTCTGTACGGTGATCTGATTGGAGATGGCCATCCAGATGGCGGCCAATGGGAGTGCCAGGAATGCATAGATCAACATCGTTCAACCTCCGAAAACTGCCTGAATGTAGACTTGCGGGTTGCCGAGCTGCACGACCGCGCGCGATGCCAGATCGAGCAGCGGCTGTGCGTACAAACCAAGGAAGACGCACCCTGCGATCAAGAGCGCGGGTGCAAGTTGACTATCGCCGTGAGGTTTGGCTTTGACGCCTTCCTCCGGCGCGCGCTGGAATATGTGCTGCCACGTGCGGGTCATGTAGATCAGCGTCAGGATGCCCGCGCCGATGATCAAGCCGAGCGTCAGCCAGTCCTGGCTGGCGACGCCGCTCTGTGCCAGCGCTAGCTTGCTGATGAAGCCGTTGAGCGGTGGAACACCTGCCAGCGCCAGCCCGCCGATGAAATACAAACCGCCTGTGAGGCCCATCTTGTTGCCGATGCCGCCGATCTCGCTGATGCGCGCCGATTTGCCCAGCGTGTGGCTGGAGACGACGCCCGTCAACATCAGCAGCGACGATTTGATCAGCGCGTGATTGAAGGTGTAAACGAGCGCTGCCGTCAGCGCCAGCGGCGTCCCCCAGCCGATGCCGACCAGGATGAAGCCGATCTGCCCGAAGGTCGAGTAGGCCAGCAGGCGCTTGGCATCGTACGTGCGCAGCGCTGCCAGACTGCCGAAGAAGACGCCGATGACGCCGAGCACGATCAGGATCGCCCGAATGGTCGGTGCTTCGTCGGTGAACATCAGCGTGACCAGCCGGATCAGCCCGTAGACGCCGACCTTGACGACGACCGAGGACAGCATGGCGCTGACCGGCGTCGGCGCGGTCGTGTGGAAGTCCGGCTGCCAGAAGTGGAACGGGAAGACGGCGCTCTTGAGTAAGAAGGCGCAGGCCAGCATGACCGCCGCCGCTTCCGCCAGCAGCGGACGGTCGCCATCCGCCAGCAGCCGCGCGATGTCGGCCATGTTGAGCGTGCCGAAGGTGGCATAGAGCGCGCCGATGCCGAAGAGCAGGAACAGCGTGCCCATCGCGCTGATGAACAGATACTTGATGGCGGCTTCCAGGCCGAGGCGGTTATCCGAAATCGCGACCATGATGACCGACGAGATCACCATCAGCTCGATGAAGACGAACAGCGTGAAGATGTCGCCGGTGAACAGCGCGCCGCTCAGGCCCGCGCTCATGCACAGGAACAGCGGCATGAACGTCGGGTAGCTAACCGATTTATCCTTGCAGCCCAGGATGTAGATGATGCCGCCCAGGATGACGGTTGTCGCCATTACAGCGAAGAACGACGACAGCAGATCGCCGACGAAGACGATGCCATAGGGGGGCTGCCAGCCACCGATCGGATAGGTCTGGATACCGCCGCTCAGATTCGCCAGCAGCACGCCGATAGCACACAGCCAGGCCAGCACGCCGGAGATGAGCGCGATCAGATGCTGGACGCTGCGATTGCCCGCGGTCAGAATCGTGAGCGCCGCCGACGTCAGCGGAATGAAGATTGGGCCAAGCAGGAGGGGATTATGCATCGCGCACCTCTGGCCTAACCGCTCAGACGGCGCATCTCGTCGCCGTCTACCGTCTTGAAGCGGCGCGAGGTCACGGCCAGGAAGCCGAGCAGCACCGCGTATGAACCAAAGCTGATCACGACCGCCGTCAGCAGCAGCGCCTGCACGAGCGGATCGCTCGGCTGGCCGACGACCTGATTGGCATCGTCGACGTAAGCCGCGCTGGTGCCGTTGAACGCGCCGACCGCCAGCATCAGCAGGTTGACGGCTGTGAACAGGATGTTGAAGCCCATCGCCGCTTTGATCAGGTCACGGCGGAGAAGCTGGAAGACGCCGATGGCGAACATGACACCGGTCGCGATAGCAAAGAACGTGTTCATAACGTCTCGACCTCTTCAGGATGGGATAGCGAGTCCATGATCGTGCTGACGCCGCCGAGCACCGTCAGCCAGATCGCGATCTCGAATACGGTCGTGGAAGCAAGGTGGATACCGGCGAAAGAGACGCCCTCCAGGCTCAGGTGTTCCAGGAACGAGCCACCCGTCAGCAAGGGGAAAATGGCGTTCGCCAGCGCCAGCGTCAGCCCGGCACCGATCAGCGGCGCGGGGTGCAGCCAGGACAACCGGCGCTTGGTCTCTTCGTAGCCGTAGACCACGTAGGAGAGCGCGATCGCCAAACCGCTGATGACACCCGCCGTGAAGCCATCGCCCGGCGCGGAGCCGCCGTAGAAGATCTGCGCGAGCGCTAGCATGATGGCGAAGGGCGGCACCAGCGCGGCGACCGTGCGCATGATCGGGTTGTCGCGTGGGTTGAGCACGTTCGCGGGTTGGAATTCTTTGGGTTCAGCCGGAGCAGCGCTTTCTTGAACGGGTGTCGTGCGCTTGAACAGATTCACGCGGACGACTCTGCCGGGCGACTGCCGCGTCAGGATCGAGAGCACGCCGAGCGAGGCCATGCCGAACACGGTGATCTCGATGATCGTATCCATGCCGCGGAAGTCCGTGACGATGGCGCCGACGACGTCGTTGACACCGACTTCAGGCAGTGCGTTCGCCAGATACCAGTTCGAGATCGTGTTGGGCGTCGGACGATGACTGACCGCCGCCAGGGCGAAGATGGTGACGCCGACGCCGATCGTGAGCGAAATCACCACGTCGCGGATCAGGCCGCGGCGCGATTGGCTCCAGACGCGCTCCATGGCTTTCTTGCGCTCTTCTTCGCTCGTACGCACGAGTACCAGGATCAGCAGCACGGTCGCCAGCGTTTCGACCAGGAACTGGACCAGCGCGACGTCCGGCGCGGGCTCGAGCAGGAAAATTCCGCCGATGGTGTAACCGGAAACACCTAACGATAAGACCGCCAGCAAGTGCTGGCGGAACATGACACTGGCAAGCGCTGCGCTCAGTGCAAGCACGAGCAGCAGACCTTTGAGGACGTCGCTTGCACCGCCGATGTTGAACGTCAGACGATTGAGCGAGGACAACTCGCCCGGCATGATCATGAGCAGCAGCGCGGCTACGGTCGTCAGGATCACGAGCAGATACGAGCGGATCTTGCCGTTTTGCGTCTTGAGCACGAGGTCGCCCGCGCGCTCGATGCCACCGATCACGGCCTGGTAGACCTGCGCGCCCGTGATCACAGGTGCGCCGATCCAAGTGCGCCAGGTCTCGCGCGTGGCGAAGATGACGGCGCCGCTGGCCAGGGCGGTGATGCTTAACAGCAGCGTCAGGTTAAAACCCGTCGGCAGCAGATGCAGCGTGACAGCTTTGCCCGCCGCAGCCGAGACCGGAGGCGAGAGCAGCGGCTCGATGCCGATGCCGGTGATCAACGATGCCGCGGCCAGGATGCCCGGCCCGGCCACCAGCAGGCGTGGATTGACGTGGAAATGTTCACGGACGTGGGCGTCGCGCGTCGTGCCCATGAACACGTCCCAGAACAGGATCAGTGCCAGGGCGACCGTCAGCGCCGCGCTGATGACCGTGAGGACGATCAGGATCGGCTGCTCTTCCATCGCTTCCAGCAGCGACTCTTTGGCGACGAAGCCAAGCAGCGGCGGCACGCCCGCCATCGACAGGCAGGCCAGCGCGGTGACAGTGGCAAAGCCACCCATACGCGTCCACAAGCCGCCCAGGCGATCCATCAGGCGCGTGCCCGTGGCATGGTCGATGCCCCCGGCCACCAGGAACAGCGCGCATTTATACAGCGCATGAGCGATGACGCCGAGCATGGCCGCCTTGATGCCGTGCCCTTCCGGCAGTCCGATCAGGGCGACGAGCGCGCCCAACTGGCTGATGGTGGCATAGGCCAGCGCGGCCTTCAAATCCTTCTGGAACAGCGCCAGCAGTGCGCCAATCGCCATCGTCGCCAGGCCGAAGCCAACCAGCATCGTCACCCAGAAGTTCGTATCGCCCATCACCGGCGAGAAGCGCGCCAGCAGGTAGATACCGGCCTTAACCATGGTCGCAGAATGCAAAAAAGAACTGGCCGGGGTCGGTGCGGACATCGCGCCCGGCAGCCAGAAGTGGAAGGGTACCTGAGCGCTCTTGGTGAAAGCGCCCAACATGAGCAGGATAGCGATGGCGGTATACCACGGATGTTCGCGCAGCAGGTCGCCGCTGGCGAGGATCTGGCTGAATTCGGTGCTGCCCGTGGCTGCGCTGATCAAGAGCAGGCCGACCAGCAGCGCCAGCCCACCGCCCGCCGTAATCACGAGCGCCTGCGACGCGCCCTTGCGCGCACTCTCGTCCTTCTTGCCCTTGAAGCCGATCAGCAAGAACGAGATCAGGCTGGTCGCCTCCCAGGCGATGAACAGCGTGAAGACATTGCCCGCCAACACCAGCGCCAGCATACTGCCGCTGAAGGCCATCATCAGGGCCAGAAAGCGCGCCGCCTCGGCCTGATCGTCGTGGGCAAAGTAGTAACCGGCGTAGATCATGACCGCCGTGCCGATGCTCGTCACCAGCAGCACGAACAGCAGCGCCAGGCCGTCCGCATAGAGTGTCAGGTTGAGTCCGAGGGCGGGAACCCAGGGCACGGAGAAGATCGTCATGCCCTGTTCGCTCACGTCCGGGAGATGCGCGAGCGCCAGCAGGAACAGCGCCCCCATCACCAGCGCGAGCAGCCAACCTTGCAGGGTTGAACGCAGTCGTGAACCTACCAGTCCAATCACGAGAGCCGAGAGAAATGACGCTGCAATAATCAGCGCGAATGTCACAATCCAAACCTCCTGCAAGTAGCGACAACTATGCCACAGGCTCTGTGGCTTTCCGTTGTCATGAATAACCAATGATCACGGTAATGATTGGTCAAACATCACCGACAGCACGGCCATCGGTGGCGGGTGGGCGATATTTGGTTAATGTTTACAAAAATGAGCAGAGAAATCTGAACACTTATGCGCGTTCAGGAGGACGGCTATCGTCAGGAATGCGCCAACCAAGGTGGAGAGAAGCCACGTCCAGGCGCTGCAGGTGGGTGCGTTTGAAGGTCTTGAAACAGATCGGGGTGGTCAGAATCACGAGTTTGCCCATATTTAGATTACGATAATTCTGATCATCGTAATTAAATATAGCAGATGTCACTAAACCGATCAATAGCAATCGGGCGAGCTTCATCAAAGACTCATGCAGCAAAAAAGGGCGGCTGGCGAACTGAACGCTCGCCAAACCGCCCTCATCTAGCTTCGAGATTGTCCTGTGCTAGAAGTTGATCATGTGGCCTTCCAACCCGTGCGCAGCCTCTTTGAGGGCCTCGCTCAGGGTCGGGTGTGCGTGAACGTTGCGCGCGATCTCTTCCGCCGTCAGTTCGGCGTAGCGCGCCAGCGTCAGTTCGGGCAGCAGCTCGGTCACGTCCGGGCCGACCAGGTGCCCGCCAAGGATTTCGCCGTACTTCTTGTCGCTGATCAGCTTGACGAAGCCGACTATGTCGTTGAGGCCGTGCGCCTTGCCATTGGCCTGGAAGGGGAACTTGGCGACGTTGATGTCATAGCCCTTCTCGCGCGCCTGCTTTTCGGTGTAACCGAAGCTGGCGACCTGCGGCTGGCAGTAGGTCGCGCGCGGCATCATGTCGAATTCGAGTTCGATGCTCTCAACCCCGGCAATCCGCTCCGCGGCGATGACTCCCATCGCTTCTGCCACGTGCGCCAGCATCAACTTGGCCGTCACGTCGCCGATGGCGTAGATGTGCGGGATGTTCGTCTGCAGGTGGCCGTTGATGGCGACTGCGCCGCGCTCGGTCAGTTGGACGCCGGTCTTCTCCAGGCCGTAGCCCTCGACGCGCGGCTTGAAGCCGATCGCCTGCATGCACTTGTCCGCTTCGAGCACCTGCTGCTGATTGTCCGCCAGGTTGGTGACGGTCACCTGCACCTTGTCGCCGGTGTCTTCGATCTTGTCGACGCGCGTCCCGGTCAGGATCTTGACGCCCATGCGCTGGTACTGTTTGCGCAGTTCTTCCGAGACTTCCTCGTCTTCCAGCGGCAGCGGGCGATCCAGGAATTCGACCACGGTGACTTCAACGCCGTAGTTGTGATGCACGTAGGCGAATTCCATGCCGATGGCGCCTGCCCCGGCGATGATGATCGACTTGGGCAGCGCGCTCTCCATGATCTGTTCTTCGTAGGTGACGACGCGCTCGCTCAGGCTCGTGTTCGGGATCAGCCGCGTGGTGGCGCCGGTTGCGAGGATGCACGACTTGAAGGTCAGGGTTTCCTCGCCGCCCTTGTTGAGCGCGACCTTGATCGTGTTGGCGTCCTGGAATTCGCCCCAACCATCGTACTCGTCAACCTTGTTCTTGCGCATCAGGAAGTGCACGCCCTTGACGCGGCCATCGGCGACCTTGCGGCTGCGGTCAAAAGCGACCTTGTAATCCATGGACACGCTGCCGTCGATGTTGATGCCGAAGGCTTTGGTTTCGTGCTTCAGGAGATGCGCGATCTCGGCGTTCTTGAGCAGCGCTTTCGAGGGGATACAGCCGACGTTCAGGCAAACGCCGCCCCAGTATTGTTTCTCGACAATGGCGGTTTTCAGGCCGAGTTGACTCGCGCGGATTGCAGCGACGTAACCGCCGGGGCCAGCGCCCATCACCACGACATCGTATGCTTGTGCCATGTTTTTCGTCTCCGAGTGTAAGTGTGCAAAGCGGAGTTGATTATACACCGCCTCACCGCAATGACTGCTGCGGGTTCTCCCTCAATTCAGCGGTCATTGGTGTTGTTATGTTCTATTCTTCAGACGCTGGATCGTGCGTAAGTGTTACGCGTCGTCGCTGCCGGGCTGCGGGATCGTCACCGTAAAGGATGTGCCCTGCCCCAGGCGGCTCTGGACGGAGACCGTGCCGTTGTGCAGGTAGGTGAACTCTTTGACGATCGCCAGTCCTAACCCGGTGCCGTTCATCATTTCGCTGTTGCTTGCGCGGTGGAATGGCTCGAAGATGCGGCTTTGATCCTCGTCGGGAATGCCGATGCCCTGATCGGAAACAACAAAAATGCATTCATGTTCATTATTGGCGATGGAGAGCACGACTATTCCCTCATCGGGGGAATACTTGACCGCATTCGTCAGCAGGTTGACCAGAATGTGTTCCAACAGCAGCGCGTCGAAGTAAGCCGTGTCCCGTTCCGTTTCCGGCTTCAGTTCGATGCGCTCGGTCTGAGTTGCTCGGCTGACCTCGTCGACGAGGTTGCTGCAAAAGTGCATCAGGTTGTGCCACTGCGGATTGCACTCGATGCGCCGCATGTCCACGCGCGAAAGCAGCAGAATGTCGTTGATCATCTCTTCCAGGCGCCGCACCCCGCGCGTGATCTTGCTGAAGTGATCTTCGCGCCCGTCGGGTGACAGCCGTTCGCCGTACTTGCGCAGGATGTCGCTCGACGACAGGATGATGGCGAGCGGCGTGCGAAACTCATGCGAGATCATCGACAAAAAGTGATTCTTGTGCTGGTTGAGTTCGCGTTCGCGCTCCAGTTCGAGCTGCATCCGCTGGAATGCGAGCGCTTCTTCTTCCTGACGCTTACGCTCTGTAATGTCCGTGATCAGCGCGAGGACACGCGTATTGCCTTCCGTCTCGCTGAAGCTGATGGCGACCTCAATCGGGAACTTTGAGCCGTCCTGCCGGAGGCCAACGTATTCCTTGCCCGGCGCGTAAGTGTCAACCTCGGTGCTCGGCGACATGTGCTGGATCGCTTGTGCGGCCTTCGGCGCCAGCAAGGCGAATGGCTTGTCGATCAGATCGTCACGATGATAGCCGAATTGGATTTCGAGCTGATGATTGACCAGCAGAATTGTCCCGGCACGATCCATGGCGACGACGCCCTGCGCCGCCGTTTCGACGAACGCGCGCAGCTCGGCATTGGAACGCCGGAACTGCGCCTCGGCGTGGCGGCGGGCCACGATATGTTGCCATTCGCGCAGGGCACGCGCCGCGATATGGGGCAGGTCGATGAGCGTTGCAGGGGTTTTGACGATGTAATCGAGCGCGCCGCCCTTCATCGCGTCGACGGCCATCTGCTCGTCACCATGGCTGGTCATGACCACGATCGGGAAGGCGACTTCGTCTTCTTGCTCCGTCAACAGGTCGATGCCTTTGCCATCCGGCAGCACAATATCGACCAATGCCAGTTCGGGCGTCCCTGACTCGATGCGTTGGCGCGCATCCGTCAAGGTGTTAACGATCTCGACCGTAAACTTCTCGCTGTCGTCGGCGAATGCACGATGGATCAGCTCAGCGTGTGTAGCATCATCTTCGACAACGAGAATGTGTTGGATCATCGACTTCGCTCACTCCACGCGCTGGTTCCACGACATCCAGTAATTCCCCAGGTCGCTCATCAGCTGGCGGAATCGCTCAAAATCGACCGGCTTGACCAGGTAGCTATTGGCATGACGGCTGTATGCCTGGACGATATCGCGCTCGGCGCTTGACGTGGTCAATATGACGACGGGGATCGAGCACAGATTCTCGTCCTCCTTGAGGATGCGCAGCACCTCCAAACCATCAACCTTCGGGAGGCGCAAATCCAACAGGATGATATCGGGTTGGGGATATTTGCTATCGTCAGAATACGGGGCGTGGCCATAGAGATAATCGAGCGCGGCCTGCCCGTCTGTCAGGTGCACGAGATGATGAGCCACACGCTGGAGTTCAAACTGGCGCATGACCATCTCGGCATGATCCGTATTGTCCTCGACCAGCATCACGCGTACGGCGTTGTCTCCCATGCTTTGTCGCCTTCTCACTTGTGAAAAGCAAGCCCATTATTTAAACAAATAAAACGAATTGACTGGAGTTATACCAACACAAGTGACCACAACGATCCTGATGACAATTCTGGCGTCTTGCGGTTCTTGTCTCTGAGCAGCATCATGGAATACGCCGATTGTGTAATCGAAACACCCCGGCGGTTCAGCGGCAACCATTGTCTATTTTTCATTCAGTCCCACAAGAATGATGATGTCGCCTGACTGCAACGTTTGAGAGGCCTTGTTGATACGCGATGTCATTGTTAATAGTATAACGAGCTACAAGAAAGAATAAAAAAGAATTAGGCTCCTTTGCCTAGCATAAAATGCAAACCAGCCGCGTAAACGAGGCGGCTGGTGTCAAAGCGCTTTGCAGATTGTCCCACAATGACGGGTGATGAGGATGCGGCTGGAACCGCGCTCTAGTGATTGCCGTTGTTCCCGCCGAGCAATCCGCCCGCAATGTTGAGAACGTCGTTGACCGTGCCGCTTGGGTCGACGGCATCCACGACCTGATTGACTGTATCCACCACTTGATTGACGGTGCCGACCGGGTCGACGGCATCGACGACCTGGTCAACCGTTTCTACCACTTGATTGACGGTGCCGACCGGATTGACCGTGTCCACGACCTGGTTGACCGTATTGACCGCTTGATTGACGGTGCCCACAGGATCAACGGCATCGACGACTCCATTCACGGTATCGACAACCGTGCCTGCGGTGGTGCTGACGACGTCCGTCGCCATCTCGGCCAGCGCTTCAACCGGCTCGGTCAGCGGCGTGACGATTTCGACCGGGCGCTCCAACAGGGCCAGCGGCAGCGACAACAAGGCGGCTGGCTGGAACACGGTCGCCGCGCCAATAAAGCCGAGCGGCTTCGAGTCCTCGTCGAGCGCGATATGCACTTCGTAGCCCGGCAGCGCCGTTTGATTGACGCCGTTCAGGCTGACGTAGGCCGAGCCTTCCAGCGTACTGATGGTCATCTCGCCACCGGCGGGCGCCGAGACAAAGACAGTCGAGCCCAGGCTGATGTCGACCTCGTTGATGTTCAAGGTCACGCGGCCTACACCGTGCGGAGTCTGGATCAAGAGGCCGTTGCTCGGCGCATCGCTGCATTCCGTCCCGGTGATGCCCGTCTCCAGGCGCAAGGTCTGCATCGGGTGTTCGCCCGTCGCGCTTCTGTTGGTGACGTTCGTATCGCCCAGGAGTAAGAAACTGACGTTGGCTCCCGGCAGCTCATCAGGCAGGTTGGCCTGCAAGTTCATCAGGGCGATGCCCCATTCGTGCGTTTCCGGGTTGAAGGGATAGGTGCGGATTGAGGCAACATCTGTGACGTCGACGATATCGCCCAGCGCAAAGCTGAAGGCGGGTGATGCGTCGCGAGGTTGTGCCTCCACGCGGAAATAGCCGTGGCAGACTTCGTTACGTCCCATGCCAATGCAGGTATCGGCGACAAGATCGATCGCCTCACGCACCAGGGTAGTACACTGATCCTGGGCACTGGCGATGGTCACCACGGCCAGTAAGATGCCGGTGATGATGGGAGGGGCTAATCTCTTCAAGATCTGGATCCCCCGAATCTGCTGACAGAAAAATAAGCCGCACGCTCACGTGCTTCGTTGGTGGCTGGGGAACGCAAGCGTGCGGTCTACCTTTCATCATAATACATGCATTGTCGTTGAATTGACACCACAAGGTTGTATAAACTTTGTGTAGATTGCCAAAAGATATGCAGAAAATCCATACATAAACGCGAATCTACTTACGAGATTCGAACGATATGCCCTTCCGCCGCGCGCATGAGCCGGTCATCAATGGCCGCGCCCAGGCCCTCACGTTCGACGGTGCGCGCCAGAATCACGTCGACTCCAACCGCGTCGAGCGCGCGCAGCCCGGCGAACAAACCTGCGCCGATTTTGTCTGTGTTCTGTAAGGCACCGAGCACGTGCAGATGGACGTTCAGCCCGGCAAACACCGCCCGATCTTCCTCGTAGGCGAGCACGCCGACGCGCTTGCCCTCGGCGTCGAGCGTTTCCGCACGCTGCCGCATCGCTTCGAGCACGGCTTCTCGCTCGCCATCGAACAGCAGCATCTCCGCGTGCGGTGCATAATGCTTGATCAACATGCCGGGCGAGGCGCCCGCATCCGCGTCGAGCGCCAGGTAGTGTGTTTTCACTTGCACATCGGCTGCAATCTCGCGCAGGGCTTCCAGCGGCACGCCGCCAGGACGCAGGATCACCGGCTGCGCGCCCGTCAGATCGAGCACAGTCGATTCGAGGCCAATTGCCGTCGCACCGCCGTCGAGCACGACGTCGACGTGGCCGCTCAGATCCTGAAGCACGTGCGCCGCCGTCGTCGCGCTGGGACGGCTGAAGGTGTTGGCGCTGGGCGCGGCGACCGGCAGAGCGACCGTTTGCAGCAGTGCGCGCGCCACCGATCCGCTCGGCATCCTGACGGCGACCGTCGGCATCCCGGCGCTGACGTTGGCCGGTATGCGCTCGCCCCGGCGCAGGACGAACGTCAGCGGGCCGGGCCAGAAGGCTGCAGCCAGCGTACCCGCCAGCGGCGGCACCTCGACGGCGATCTGATCGAGCTGTGCCAGATCGTGAATGTGGACGATGATCGGGTCGTTGGCGGGGCGTCGCTTGGCGGCAAAGATGCGCGCGACTGCCTCCGCCTCGAAGGCGTTGGCGCCCAGGCCGTAGACGGTCTCGGTTGGGAAGGCGACCAGGCCGCCGCGCCGGAGCGCATCGGCAGCCAGACGCAATATCACCGGGTCGGGATGCAGCGGATCGACGGGATAGATGCGGGTTTCGGCGTCGTAGGTCATGGCTCACAGACGTGCTGAAGGCTGAGGATTGCGCATCATTGTAGCAGGCGGCGGCGGGGTCTTTCTACGGCAGGGCCTTGATCTTACGGATCAGTTCGCTGGTGCTGTGCCCGGCCAGGTAGTCGATCAGCACGATCTGGCCGCCATAGCTTTCGACCAGTGGGCGCTCCGGCAGTGGTTTGTCGCGATAGTCGCCGCCCTTGACGTAGATGTCTGGTTTGAGCGCATCGATCAGCGCGTCCGCCGTATCCTGCTCGAAGATGATGGCCGCCGTCACCGGGATCAGCGCCGCCAGCAGCCGAGCGCGTTCGTCCGCAGGCACGATCGGCCGTCCGCTGCCCTTGAGCCGCTCGGAACTGCCGTCGCCGTTAACGCCGACGAACAGCGCATCGCCGAGCGCGCGTGCCTTCTCCAGATAATCGAGATGGCCGACGTGGAGCAGGTCAAAATGACCGTTGGTGAAGACGAGCCGCTGGCCCGCCATCGCCAGGTTGGCGCGCAGATTGATCGCCTGTTCGCGTGTTAGTATGCTACCCATAGGCCGGAATTGAACCTCAAACACGATTTTAACGCAAAGAGTCGCCACCTTTTTCATCGAGACGTGTTGTTTTAACTGGAACTTGTCCTCAACAATCCCATCCGCTGGAGCGTTCGCATATGCGCGTCGCCGTTTTTACAGAGACCTTCCTGCCGAAGACCGATGGTATCGTTACGGTTGTCTGTCTGCTGCTCGATCATCTGCATAAACGTGGCATCGAGACGGTCGTCGTCGCGCCCAAGATGGGCGTCGACCGCTATAACTCGACGCCGGTCATCGGCGTGCCGGGCGTCAAGATGCCGCTCTACCCGGAGCTGCGCGTGGGGCCGCCGACGCTCTCGACCTATCACGAGGTCAAGCGCTTCAACCCGGACGTCGTCCATTTGATCCACCCGGCGCTCGTCGGCATCCCCGGCATGTTGATGGCGAAGCGGCTCGACGTGCCGATGCTGGCCTCGTTCCACCTCGATCTGGCGCGCATCTCGCATCACTTTGGCATCGGCTTCATGGAGCCGCTGGTTGATCAATTGACCAAGATCGTCTTCAATGCTGCCGACTTCTCGCTGGCGCCGTCGCGCATGGTCATGGATTACATGGAACGCATCGGCATTGAGCGCGTCGGCCTGTGGAAACGTGGCGTCGACGCCGAACGCTTCAACCCGCGCTTTTACAGCGAAGCCATGCGCGATCACCTGTCACAGGGGCATCCTGAAGACACGATCATGCTCTACGTCGGGCGGCTCTCGAACGAGAAGCAGATCAACCACTTGAAGGCGGTGCTCGAACAGGTGCCGGGCACGCGGCTGGCACTCGTTGGCGATGGCCCCGCGCGTGAAGAGCTTGAGACGCATTTCGCGGGCACCAAGACGCACTTCGTCGGCTATCTCAAAGGCGAAGCGCTCAGCCAGGCCTACGCCAGCGCAGACATGTTCGTCTTCCCGTCGGCCATGGAAACCTTCGGGCTGGTCGTGGTCGAGGCGATGGCCGCCGGGCTGCCGGTGGTGGCCTCACGCGTCGGCGGCGTGCGTGATGTCGTGCGTGAGGGCATCAATGGCTACTCGTTCGAGAGTGGTGATATCCCGGCGTTGGTGGATGGTGTACGCAACATCGCCGCCGATCCCGTGCGCATGAAGGCGATGGGACAATCCGCGCGCGCGTTCGCCGAAACGCAGTCGTGGGATGCGATGATGGACGAGGTCGTCGATCTCTACGGCAAGCTGCTCGAGCAGCGCCAGCCCGCGGCGCTCACGGCCTGAAGTCGCCGTTTCTTCTTCTCTCTCAAATCCAGGAATCAAAAAGGGCGCACGATTGTGCGCCCTTTGCGGGGAAGATTACCCGCTATTTGTCTTCAAGGATCGAGACCTTCTTGTGCTTCAGCGCCGCGTGTGCTGCGGACAGACGCGCAATCGGCACACGGAACGGTGAGCAGCTGACGTAGTTCAGGCCTGCGCGATGGCAGAAGTCGATACTGTGCGGTTCACCACCGTGCTCGCCGCAGATACCGATTTCGATGTCAGGACGTTGGCCACGGCCCTTCTCGACGGCCATGCGAATGAGCGCGCCGACGCCGTCTTCATCCAGCACCTGGAACGGATTTTCCTCAAGCAGGCCATGCTCGACGTAGTGGAGCAGGAACTTGCCCTCGGCGTCGTCGCGGCTGATGCCGAACGTCGTCTGCGTCAGGTCGTTGGTGCCGAACGAGAAGAACTCGGAGTACTGCGCCATACGGTCGGCGATCAGGGCTGCGCGCGGCAGTTCGATCATCGTACCGACCTTGTATTCGAAGCGCACACCGTAGTGAGCGAACATCGCTTCGGCGATCTCTTCGATCGTCTCGCGCAGGATGCGAACTTCGTTCTCGGTGTTGGTCACGGCCAGCATGATTTCAGGATGGACGCGGACACCTTCGAGCACGAGCTTGCAGGCGGCCTGGAACAGCGCACGGACCTGCATACGGCTGATGGCCGGGCGGGTGATGCCCAGACGGATGCCGCGCAGACCGAGCATCGGGTTGAATTCCTGCAGGCCTTCGACCGCGACCATCAGCTCTTCGATGCGCTTGAGGTCGTTCGGACGGTCGCCCATCAGGCGCAGACCGGCGGCGCGGAGGGCGAGCTGTTCGTGCTGCGGCATGAACTCATGCAGCGGCGGGTCGAGCAGACGCACGATGACCGGTAGGCCGTCCATCGCCTTGAAAATGCCGTAGAAATCGTCGTGCTGGAACTTCTCAAGTTCGTCCAGTTGACGCTGTTCTTCTTCGCTGTTCGGCTCGGACAGGATCATGGCCTGGACGATGGGCAGACGTTCTTCCTGGAAGAACATGTGCTCAGTGCGGCACAGACCCACACCCTCGGCGCCGTATTCACGAGCGCGGCGGGCATCCTTCGGATAGTCGGCGTTGGCATAGATGCCGAGCGAGCGGATGTCGTCTGCCCAGTCGAGCAGCTTGCGCAGATTGACCTCATGCATGAAGTCCGGCTCGACGCGTTCGATCTCACCAACGAACACCTCACCGGCGCCGCCGTCAATCGAAATCGTGTCGCCTTCGTGAACTTCGACATCGCCCACGCACAGGACGCGACCCTTGAGGTCGATTTCCAGTGATTCAGCGCCGCAGACGCACGGCACACCGAACTGGCGGGCGACCACCGCGGCGTGGCTGGTTGCGCCACCACGGCTGGTCAGAATACCCTTGGAAGCGAGCATACCATGGACGTCGTCCGGCTTGGTTTCCGGGCGCACCATGATGACCGAGCGCCCCGATTTGCCCCACTTCTCGGCCACATCGGCGTCGAAGGCAGCAGTACCGACCGCGGCACCCGGCGAGGCATTCACGCCCTTGGCAATCAGGCGACCTTCGCGGACTGCCGCTGCCTTGGCTTCGATGTCAAAATGCGGGTGAAGCAGTTGCAGAACCTGGTCGGGCTTGATGCGGAGAACCGCTTCTTCCTTCGTGATCAGACCTTCGTCGACCATGTCGACGGCGACCTGCACGGCGGCGCTGGCGGTACGCTTGCCATCACGAGTCTGGAGCATCCACAGCTTGCCATTCTCGATCGTGAATTCGACGTCCTGCATTTCGCGATAGTGCTTCTCGAGCTTGTTCGCGATGTCCAGGAACTGCGCGTAGACTTCCGGGTTCTCGTTTTCGAGCTGGCTGATCGGGTTCGGCGTGCGGATACCGGCCACCACGTCTTCGCCCTGGGCGTTCATGAGGTAGTCGCCGAACAGCTTCTTCTCGCCGGTCGACGGGTTGCGGGTGAAGGCCACGCCCGTGCCCGATTTGTTACCCATGTTGCCGAACACCATCGTCTGGACGTTGACGCCCGTGCCGAGGTTGTGAGCGATGCCGGCGGCATTGCGGTAGTCGATGGCGCGCTTGCCATTCCACGACTTGAACACGGCTTCGATGGCCAGATGCAGCTGGCGCAGCGGGTCCTGCGGGAATGCTTCGCCAACCTGTTCTTCAAAGCGTTTCTTATATTCCTGTGTAACGCCAAACCAATCGTCCGCATTCAATTCAGTGTCGGAGGAGAACCCACGGCTCTTCTTGACCTCAGACAGGTAATGTTCAAAGACATCATCGTCCACGTTCATCACGACCGAACCGAACATGTGGACGAGGCGGCGGTACGCGTCGTAAACGAAGCGCGCATCGTCAGTCAGCTTGACCATAGCTTCGGCGATGGCATCGGTCATACCCAGGTTGAGGACCGTATCCATCATGCCCGGCATCGAGAATTTCGCGCCCGAACGGACGGAAACCAGAAGAGGATTCTTGGGGTCACCGAACTTCTTGCCAGTCTTTTCTTCAATGCCCTTCAGCGCTTCCAGGACCTGATCCCACATGCCTTCCGGGAATTTGTTGCCGCGTGCCAGATAGGCATTGCAGGCTTCGGTCGTAACCGTCAGGCCGGGGGGTACGGGCACGCCAGAGCGCGTCATGTCAAACAGACCCGCGCCCTTGCCGCCGAGCAGCGAACGTACTTTGTCCCACGAATCGACCAGTCTCTCGACCTCATCAATCTCGGCAAACTGGTAGACCCAGCGCTTATCGGAATCTGCTTTATCACTGCGTTTGCGTGGTGCAGACGCCGCTGGTTTAGTCGGCGTAACCATGACAAGTCTCCCTTGAACTAGACGCCGCGTATGAGAGTGTGCATCTCGCGTGCGAGGCAAAAAACACTGTATTGATTTTCCCACGGCCGGCCCTCAACCCATAATGACAGATGGCAGTTTTCACAGCGTGATTTGTCATAAATGCCTGGAAAACCCGGGGCTATGTGCAGCATTTCTGCACGATTGGCCAAATAAAACACCCCACCTCGCGCGCGGCGAGACGGGGTGTGATGAAGTTCCGAACGGTCGTTGTTCGGGCGGTGCGCCGCTTAGTAGGCGATGCGCGGGTGGAAGGTCTTCAGCGCGCGCATGTACTGCGTGCGTTCGAAGGCGCTGGGATCTTCGGCATTGATCTGGCTCACACTGCCACGCATCTGGTCAACAGACTCGTATTCGTGCTCTTCCATCCACTGCCGCACGCCTTGCTCGACCACGCGCAGATGATCGATGCCGCTGCGCAGCAGGGCCGAAGCCATCATCGTCACGTTGGCGCCCGCCATCAGCATCTTGATCACGTCGGTCGGCGTGTGGATGCCGCTCGTCGCCGCAAGGTCCGCCTGGATGTGCCCGTAGAGGATGCCCACCCACGTCAGTGGCAGTCGCATGGCCTGCGGCGTGCTCAGGATGACGTTCGGCGTGACTTCGCGCGTCTCGATGTCGATATCCGGCTGGTAGAAGCGGTTGAACAACACCAGCGAGTTTGCCCCGCCCATGTCGAGCCGTTTCGCCATGTAGGCCATGTTGCTGAAGAACGGGCTCAGCTTCATCGCGACCGGGATCTGCACGGCACTCTTGACCGCGTGCAGGATGTCGATGTAGGTGTTCTCGACCTCTTCGCCGGTCATGTTCATATTGGTCGGGATGTAATAGACGTTGAGTTCAAGCGCATCCGCCCCGGCCTCTTCCATCTTGCGCGCGAACTTCGTCCAGCCACCGAGCGATGCGCCGTTCAGGCTGGCGATCACCGGGATGTTGACGCTGGCCTTGGCATCGGCAATCAGCTTGAGATAGTCCTCGGTGCCCGCGTGATATTCTTCCGGCTCCGGGAAATAAGTCAGCGCTTCGGCGAAGCTCTCCGTGCCATAGAGCAGGTAGTGCTGCATCGCTTCGCGCTCGCGGCGAATCTGCTCTTCGAACAACGAATAAAGTACAACTGCGCCCGCCCCGGCATCTTCCATGCGCTTGATGTTTTCCACTTTTTCGGAAAGTGGACATGCAGATACCACCAACGGCGAGCGTAATTTCTTGCCCAGGTACGTAGTCGTAATGTCTACCATGTGCGTCTCCTTTAGAGCGATCCGCGGTCAGCTTCCAGATCCCCTGCGATACTGGAAGCTGACCGTCACGAATGGATCGCTTATGCGTGTCCGTTTGCGATGCTGACCGGGCGCGAGGCCAGGTATTCGTAGAGTGCCCACTGAGTGCGCACGTTTTCCTGCGCCTCGGCGAACAGTTGCCGTGCGACTTCCGGCTTGCTCAGTTCGAGCATACGGAAGCGGTTCTCCATGCGGAGGTATTCCGTCAGCGGCAGTTTTGGTGCGCGCGAGTCGAGTTGGAGCGGGTTCTCACCTTGCTCAGCCCGCATCGGGTTGTAGCGGTACAGGATCCACGCGCCGGTATCGACCGATGCCTTCTGGTTCTTCAACGCCGTCGTCATGTTGATGCCGTGAGCGATGCAGTGGCTGTAGGCGATGATGATCGACGGGCCGTCGTAGGCTTCCGCTTCCAGGAAGGTGCGCAGCGTGTGTTCGTCGCGCGCCCCCATCGCCACACGCCCGACGTAGACATTGCCGTAGCTCATGGCGATCATGCCCAGGTCTTTCTTGTTGGCGCGTTTGCCACCGGCGGCGAACTTCGCCACCGCGGCCAGCGGCGTCGACTTGGACATCTGGCCGCCCGTGTTCGAGTAGACCTCGGTATCCAGGACGAGGATGTTGACGTTGCGACCGCTCGCGAGCACGTGATCCAGGCCGCCGAAGCCGATGTCATAGGCCCAGCCGTCGCCACCGACGATCCAGACGTCCTTACGAACCAGGTAGTCTGCCAGGTCGTACAGTTGTTTGGCTTCGTCGCTGTTGATGGCCTGCAGCTTGGTCTTGAGCGCCGCCACGCGGTCGCGCTGGTCGTGAATGCCAGCCTCGCCGCTCTGGTCGGCGTTGAGGATTTCCTCTGTCAGGTCGCCGCCAACCTGCCCGGACAGCTTGCCCAGCAGTTCGCGTGCGAACTCGGCTTGCTTGTCGACCGCGACGCGCATACCCAGACCGAACTCGGCGTTGTCTTCAAACAGCGAGTTCGACCAGGCCGGGCCGCGCCCTTCGGCGTTGTATGCCCACGGCGTCGTCGGCAGGTTGCCGCCGTAAATCGACGAGCAGCCGGTCGCGTTGGCGACAAGCGTGCGGTCGCCGAACAACTGCGAGATCAGCTTGAGATAGGGCGTCTCGCCGCAGCCTGAGCACGCGCCAGAGAACTCGAACAGCGGTTGCTGTACCTGCTGCTGGCGGATGCTGGAGATCTTGATGTTGCGGCGATCCATCTCCGGCAGATCGACGAAGAAGTTCCAGTTCTCGTTTTCCTGCTCGCGCAGCGGTGGCTGCGGGTTCATGTTGATGGCTTTGTAGTTGGCCGCCGTCTTGCTCTTGGCCGGGCAGACGTCCACGCACAGCGCGCAGCCGGTGCAGTCATCGGGCGAGACCTGAATGGTGTACTTCATGTCCTTCCATTCAGTATCGCGCGCATCGGTCGCCTTGAAGGTTTCCGGTGCATTCACCAGTTCGGCTCCATCGTAGGCCTTGATGCGGATGACGGCGTGCGGGCAAACCATGGCGCATTTACCGCACTGAATGCAGATTTCGGGGTCCCACACCGGGATTTCCAGCGCCAGGTTACGTTTCTCGTACTTGGTCGTGCCGCTCGGATAGGTGCCGTCGGCGGGCAGGACGCTCACGGGCAGCAGGTCGCCGCGGCGGGCGATCATCTCGCCAGTGACGTTGCGCACGAAATCGGGCGCATCCGCCGGGACGGGCGGCAGCATCTCGATGGTCGACGTCACCTGCGTGGGCACTGTGACCTCGTGCAGATGGCTGAGCGTGATATCGACCGCCTGCAAGTTGCGTTCGACGATTTCCTCGCCCTTCTTGCCGTAGGTCTTCTCAATCGACTTTTTGATCTCGGTGATGGCCTCGTCGCGCGGCAGCACACCCGAGACGGCGAAGAAGCACGTCTGCATGACGGTGTTGATGCGCTTGCCCATGCCGACTTCACCGGCGACCGAGTAGGCGTCAATCGTGTAGACGCGCAGATGCTTCTTCACGATCTGTTCCTGCACGAGCCGCGGGAGATGATCCCAGACTTCGTCCGCAGGATATGGCATGGTGAGCAGGAAGGTGCCGCCGTCGACAATGTCTTGAAGGACATCGTACTTCTCAAGGAAGGTCGGCTGATGGCAGGCGACGAAGTTCGCTTTACTGATGAGGTAGTTCGAACGGATCGGCTTCGGCCCGAAGCGCAGGTACGAAACCGTCATCGACCCGGATTTCTTCGAGTCGTATGAGAAGTAGCCCTGGGCGTAGTTTTCGGTGTTCTCGCCGATGATCTTGATCGAGTTCTTGTTCGCGCCGACCGTGCCATCTGCACCGAGACCGTAGAAAATGGCGCGCACGACCTTATCCGACTCGACCGAGAAGTCCGGGTCGACGTCGAGGCTGGTGTGCGAGACATCGTCGATGATGCCGACGGTGAAGTGATTCTTCGGCTTCGGCTGGGCCAGGTTGTCGAACACGGCCTTGATCATGCCGGGGGTGAAATCCTTCGACGACAAACCGTAACGACCGCCGACGACCACCGGGGCCGGGCCTTCGGTCCACTCCTCGACGATGGCTGTCACCGTATCGAGGTAGAGCGGTTCGCCCGTGCTGCCCGGTTCCTTGGTGCGGTCGAGCACGCCGAGGACGCGCGTCGTCGCAGGCAGCGCCTGAATGAAGCGGCGCATGTCAAACGGACGATACAGGCGTACCTTGAGCACGCCGACCTTTTCGCCCTGCGCCGTCAGATAATCGACGGTTTCGTGAGCGGCCTCGCAGCCCGAACCCATGAGCACGATCACGCGCTCGGCATCCGGCGCGCCAACGTATTCATACGGCTTGTAAGCGCGACCGGTCAGTTCGGCGAACCTGTTCATCGCCCGCTCGATGATTTCCGGGCATGCGTCGTAATACGGGTTGACCGTCTCGCGCGCCTGGAAGTAAACGTCCGGGTTTTGCGCTGTGCCGCGCACCACCGGATGATCCGGCGACAGCGAGCGCGCACGATGCTGTGCAATCAGACCGGCGTCGAGCATGGCGCGCAGGTCATCTTCTTCGAGGATGGCGAGCTTGCTCACCTCATGCGACGTGCGGAAGCCGTCGAAGAAGTGGAGGAATGGCACACGCGCTTCGAGCGTCGCCGCGTGGGCAATCGCCGCGAAGTCCTGCGCTTCCTGCACCGAGGCCGACGCCAACAGCACCCAGCCGGTGACGCGTGCCGTCATCACGTCGCTGTGATCGCCGTAGATCGACAGCGCCTGCGCGGCGATCGAACGCGCCGCGATGTGGAAGACTGTCGGCGTCAATTCGCCGGCGATCTTGTACATGTTCGGAATCATCAGCAGTAGGCCCTGCGAAGCGGTGAAGGTCGTGGCCAGGGCGCCTGCCTGCAGCGCACCGTGGATGGCGCCAGCCGCGCCGCCTTCACTCTGCATTTCGATCACCTGCGGGACTGTGCCCCACAGATTGGGCTTGCCGTTTGCCGCCCACTCATCCGCCCATTCGCCCATGGCGGAGGCCGGTGTAATCGGATAAATGGCGACTACTTCATTCGCCAGATAAGCCACCCGCGCTGCCGCTTCGTTGGCGTCGATGGTGGTATAGACAGGTGTTTTAACCATAATCGAACCCTATCTTCCCTCAATTCTGTGCGCGTATACGCGCCGTACGTACCTGTCACCATGTTAGTCGTCGCAATCCTGTGTCACCAGTGATGCACGTCATAGACGACAGGTAGCATTTGTCTCTAATCTGGAATGTGTGTCCGCTCGGAAGAGCGGTGGTCTAGAGGAATAAAAACGGGGTGGATCTCTGAGTTTATCCACCCCGCCACCACACGGTTACGTGCCGTGATGTGTTTGATGTCTGTCCACAAACCTGCCCACTGTCACCTCACCGACCGTCCCCCTCTCAGTGTCAAGAGGGGGTGTCGAAGCGAAGCGAAACGGGGTGAGGTGAATGGAAAGACTCTCAGTCGCCCGCCGGTGCTTTACCTGCGTGAGCGACTGTTTCGACCATTTCCTTGGCCTCACTGTCTTCGCGACGGCTGCGCTGGACCGCGAACAGGATGACCGCGAGCAGCACAATCATGGCGATGGTGACCGGCGTGCGCGAATTCGGGTCGGCGGCGGCGTTGGCTTCCACCGTGACCACAATCGGCGCGACGATCAACGCGACGAGGTTGACGACCTTGATCATCGGGTTGAGCGCAGGGCCAGCCGTATCCTTGAACGGATCGCCGACCGTATCACCGACGACGGCGGCCTTGTGCGGCTCACTGCCCTTACCGCCGTAGTTCCCGTCTTCGATGTACTTCTTGGCGTTATCCCATGCACCGCCTGCGTTGCTCATGAAGACGGCCATCAACTGCCCGACGAGGATGATGCCCGCCAGGAAGCCGCCCAGTGCCGTTGCGCCCAGCAAAAAGCCGACCACAATTGGAGCGAGCACGGCGACCACACCTAACGGCAGCAGTTCGCGCTGCGCCGCCTGCGTCGAAACACCGACTGCTTCCGCATAGTCCGGCGTCTTGGTACCTTCCATGATGCCAGGGATGCGCAGTTGGCGACGCACGATGCCGATCATCTTGAAGGCCGCACGGTTGACCGCGCGGATCAACAGGCTGCTGAACAGGAAGATCAAGCCGCCGCCGATCAGGAAGCCGATGAACACAACCGGGTCTGCAATGTTGATGCCCGTTGCAAAGACGGTCTTATCCAGCGAAACATCCAGACCCAACTGCACGACGCGCGTATCGGTCATGAACGAGCCAAACAGCGCGACGGCCGCGATGACTGCCGAACCGATGGCGACACCCTTGGTGATCGCTTTGGTCGTATTGCCGACGGCGTCCAGGCTGTTGAGCGTCTCGGCCGCCTGGCCTTCGCTCTCACCGGCCAGCTCGGCCACGCCCTGTGCGTTATCGCTGATAGGCCCAAAGGCGTCCATCGCGACGTTGTTGCCGGTCAGCGTCAACATGCCAATACCGGTCATCGCCACGCCGTAAAGCACAGCCGTGAACGTATCGACAATTTGCATGCCGGATGCATCCGTGATCGGGAACACGCTGAAGATGATCACACTGGTCAGGATGCTAGCGGCAATGACGATGATCGCCCACACGCTGCTTTCCATGCCATTGGCCAAACCGCTGAGGATCGTCGTCGCTGGCCCGGTTTGCGTATTGCGCGCAATGTCACGGGTGGGCGAAAACGAGTGATCGGTGAAGTACGAGGTGACGCGCTCGATCACAATCGCCAGGATGATGCCGGTGATGACCGCTGCCAGCGGTTGCCAGACGACGCCGCCCTGGTTGATGCCCGGTTCACGCATGTAGGTGATGGTGAAGATTGTGAACATGGCGATGCTGATGATCGCCGCGCTGAAGAACCCGCGCGTGATCGCATGGAGCGCATCTTTGCCGGAGGACGATTTGACGAGGTAAGTGCTGATGATCGAACTCAGCACGCCGATGCCACGCACGACCAGGGGGAAAACAATCCAGATCGGGCTCTTGGTGATGGTCGCCAGGGCCAGACCGAGGATCAAGCCGGCGACGATCGTCACTTCGTAGCTCTCGAAGATGTCCGCTGCCATACCGGCACAGTCGCCGACGTTATCGCCGACGAGGTCAGCGATCACGGCTGCGTTACGCGGATCGTCTTCCGGCAGATCTGCTTCGACCTTGCCGACGAGATCGGCGCCGACATCCGCCGCCTTGGTGAAGATGCCGCCGCCAACGCGCATGAACAGCGCCAGCAGCGTGCCGCCAAAGCCGAAGCCGAGCAGGGCATCCGGCGCGGCAATGCCAAAGATCAGGAAGATGATGGTGCCGCCGAACAGGCCCAGACCATCCGTCAACATACCGGTGATCGTGCCCGAACGGTAAGCAATGCGCAGGGCATCAGGATAACCCCGCTTCGGATCGGTTGCCGCTGCGGCAACGCGGACGTTGCCCTGCACGGCCATATTCATGCCGACGAAGCCGACCGACGCCGAGAAGAGCGCACCCATCAGGAACGCGCCCGCGCGACCAACGGCGGTGTTGATAGTGGCGGCGCCGCATTCAGTTTTGCCGCGCGAGACAATCAACGCCTCTTCCTGGTAAACGAGGGCATTGTATTCTTCAAGCGTGTACTGCGCTGGCAGCGGATTCGCCGCGCTGTATTCTGCGCGGATGCTCTCGACCAATTCCGGGCAGAAGTGTTCGATTGCATAGGGGGTTGGATTAACCACATAGACGCTGAAGAAGAGGACGACGACCAGGATAACAATTAACACCGCGATAATGCGGAACTGCGACCGGAGGTAGGCATTCGCACCCGTGCGGATGTAGCCCCACACCTCCTGCATTTTCGCGGTTCCCTTCCCTTCTCCGAGAATCTGACGAGCCAGGAAGACCGCATAGAGCAAGCCTGCAATGGCGATGCCGAGTACGATGAGGATCAATGTGTTCTCAGTAGGGGAGAGTGGACGCATCTAAGACTCCAATTCTGTAAAGCAGCAATTTATCGAAGTCCGTGTGCTGCAACGCGGTTCCAACGCGGCACAAACATGGGCGACAAAACATTGTCGCCCCCGTACAAACATTATATCTCGCTTTTAGTGCATCTCACCAAGTGACATCTGCGATGTCGGACATGGCATCTTGTCATATTCGGACCTGTCGTTCGCGTGAGTTTCTCACCAACGGCGCGGCTGCGGTAGAATTTTCTGCGCGGTGTCCGGGCTGTCTGGCTGTGGCGAGAATCGCTGGACGATCCAGTTGTCTTTGTGTTACAATGGAACACGCGTTCTATTGAACTCTGCCCATATCAGACATGGAACACCCGCAATGAGCGTGATCGAGTCCGTTGTGGTCAGGCCTGTGCAAACCAGCGACACTCAACTATTCACGGAGCTGTTCCCCATCCGCGCAGACGGGCTGCCGCGGCTGCATGCCTTCACGCCCCTCTTTCAAAAGGAAGCGCCGCGTGCGGGCACCAGGCTGGCGCAGCGCCTGCGCCATCATCTCGGCGGCCAGTGGCAGTGGCTCGACGGACGGCTGATCACCGACGCGCCGCCCAACCCGGCCAAGCTCGTGATGACGGTCGATAGCTTGCGCGCTGAGCAGCCTGCGCTGTTTGCGGCGCTCGATCACATCGAGGAGGATCTGCGCTGGCGCTCGACGCCGGAAGCGCTGGCCTCGTTCGTCGTGCGCGGTCGCCTGGCCGATCTCGATGGGTTGTTCAGCGAAGCGCTGGCCCGCGCCGCCGGGTCGATCAAGAATGCGCGCATCGTCCATGAGCCGTATGCGCGCACCTGGGTCGTCGACGGCGAACCGGCGGTCTCGCTCGGCATCATCACTTACGTGGTCTACGGGCAGGACGTGACAACCTTCGCCCGCACGCTCGACTTGGTCGATGCGCTGGCCGGTCTGGCCGTGATCGAAAAGCTGGCCGGGCGCGAGGGCAAGATCGTCAAGGTCCTGGGGACGCTGGCCGAACAGCGCAAGCGGTTGCTTCAGCACAAACGGCTGCGCGAATGGTTGAATATGTCGACTGACGACATGTTAGCACTGCGCATCGCCCTCGACGATGAAAACGAGGATTACCCCGCTAACGCGCTCGATCTGCTGGTGACGCCGGAGACCGCCGCCCGTTTTGACGTGATCCCAGGTCAGGTCGAGCGGGCGTTGCAGGTCAAGCCAGATGAGCGAGCGCGCCTGGTCAAGGTCATCGCCGACATTGCCAAGGAAGCCGGGCTGATTGGCGACGCCTTCAGCCAGCGCAACCAGCCGGACGTCTTCACGCAGGCCGCGCCGCGCCCGAACCTGACGTGGCAGGGCGGCAAGATCCGCCCGTACGACGCGCGCTCGCTGAGCATGGATTTCGCGCAGCACGGCATGATCAAGCGCCTGCCTTGCTTCGACAGCGAACCGCTGCGGCTGGCCGTCCTCAACGCCCAGGGCGAAGACGCCGAGATCTTCATCGAAGCGCTCACGCGCGAACTCGAACGGACGCACAACTTCAAACTCAAGGTCGCCCGCCCGCGCGCTGTCCAGGTCATCACGCCGGACAACTTGCAGACCGCCGTGCGTACGCTCGCCAAGGCCGGTGCCGACGTCTTGCTAGCGGTGCTGCCGGATGCAGCGCGCACAGACCCCGCCGCGCCGCAGCATTTCGTCAAAGCCCAGGCCGTTGGCCGCGCGCTGCCTTCGCTGATTCTGTACGAGCACATGCTGCACGACGTCGAAGCGATGCCGCGCATCATCATGGGCTTGCTGGCGCGGGCTGGCAATACGCCGTTCACCTTTGAGGAGCCGCTGCCCTACGCCGACCTGATCGTCGGGCTGACGATACACCGTATTCAAAAGAAGGGCGGCGACGATTTGATCGCTGCCGGGCGCTACTACGGCAATCGCGGCGTCTGCCAGGGCTGGCGCATCGCCCGCGCCGCCGTCGCACCGGGCGACCCACTCACCGGTGACATGCTGGCGTATCTGCTGCCGCCGCACGACATCAGTGCCCGCCGCGTGCTCATCCACGTCGATGGCAAGCTGCACAAGGCCGACGCGCGGGCGCTCACCGATTGGGAAGCGGCTCACGACGCGGCGCTCTACCCGGTCGAGATCGTCGCCGGGGACATGCCGCGCCTCTATGCCTTCGCCAACCGGCACATCGGCCTGCCGGATCGCGGCGCTGCGTTGCGCATCTCCGATCTCGAGGCGCTGCTGTTCGTGCCGACGCCCGCTGCCGGGACGCCCGCGCCGCTCCACATCCGCTCGTTGGCGCCGCTGCGCATCGATCACGTGCTCGATTCGGTCGAGTCGTTGGCGCTGCTCCATCACGGCGCGCCGAGTACGCCGTCGCTGCCGGTGACTCTGCTGCATACGGATGCGTGGCGAACTGCGCTCGAACGCGGCGTCTTCCCGGATGTGACACACGGCGAAACCGCCTGGTGGTTATGAAAACGGCGCCCCATCTGGAGCGCCGTTTTTCTTGCTGCGAGCTGTGAAACCTGCCGCCGTAGGCGCTAGTTCACGCGCACCGTGCACGATCCCGTTTCTTCTGGATGGTTCGTGCCGGGGCCGAATTGGGTTGATCCGTCGAAGACCGGCTCGCTCCAGGTCACACGATAGGAGATCTGGTACTCCCCGGCGGTGAGCTGGCCCGAACTGACGTACCAGTAAGCCTCGAAACCGCCGTTACTGCTGGCGCGGATGAACGCCGGGGCGCCGACCGAGAGCGGCGCGCCGTTGAGCCGGATCTCGTAGGTGGCGGCGGCGACGTGATCTTCGACCTGCTGGCGGGTGGACGCGAACCAGGCGAAGTAGATGTCAAGCGACGAACCGGCAGCGACCGCCGGTGCGGGCAGACCAAAGCTCGGATCATTACAGAGGGCGAACACGTCGATGCCCTCGCCCGCTTGCGCCGGGCTGCTGTTGCCTGCGGGCGCGGGTGTCGTCGCCGCCGGCAGCGGGCCACCAGTCGGGCCGCCGACCGGCGCCTGAGTGCTCGCGGGCGCTTGCGTCGGCACGACGGCACCGGCGCCGCCGCGCAGAGCGGTCGCCGTCAGGTTGATCGCGTTGATGTCGATGGTCGGCAGGCCGATGCCCTGCGCGGTCGCTGGCGTCAGCAGCGCCTCCGCATCCCCCGGCAGTGTCGGCGTCGCGACCGAACGCGGCGGCGTCGGCGTGATCGTATTGCCGAAGATGTCGGTCGGCAGCGGCGTGCCATTCAGCCCGATGGCGGCGGGCAGCGTCGCCTGCGGCGTCGCGCTCGGCTGGATGTAAACGAGCGTCGAGCTGATCCAGCCCTCACGTCCGTCATCCATCAGGATGTTGTACCAGTTACCCTCCGGGTTGACGCCGAGCACCTCGACGCCTGAACCCGGCTCCAGCGCCGTGATTTGCGAAAATGCCGTGCCTGGGCCGGAGCGGATGTTGACGTTTTGCAGCGACTGGACGACGCCCAGGATCGGCGGCGGCACGGTCGGCGAGGGTGTATCGCTCGGCGTGGGTGGCACCGGCGATTGCGACGGTGTGTAAGTCAGCGTCGGCGTCGGCGTGCGCGAGGGGACGGGCGTCGCCGTGAAACGCGGCGTCAGACTGACGATTGGCGCCAGCGTCGCCGTCGGCTCCTGCGCAATTTCCTCGTTCTGGCACGCGGCCAACGAAGCGGCAAGCAATATCAGGCTGAAAAGAAAGGCAGATCTACGCATCATCGGTCGCTAACGGTACTCCGTTAATATGTAGGAAGTAGAGTACCCGGAAACGGCGACCGGGGCAAGATGACCGGTGTCAAAGCGCAGGTTGGCGTGCGTCGTCCCAGATGGCTTGCGGGATCATCCGCGCCGCCAGCCAGATCAGACTCGGTACGATCAGCAGGTCGTCAAGCTGGCCGAGCACGGGGATGAAGTCCGGGATCAGGTCGAAGGGCAGCACCAGATAGCCAAGGGCCGCGCCGAGCAGCAGCCGCGCGAGCCATGGCGTGCGCGGATCGCGCAGCACGCGCCGGTAAACGTCGATCTCGTTTTTGACAGTCCGGGTGAAGGCGCGTAGACGGTCGATCATCGTGGAGATGGGGCGCACAAACGCATGCCTGTGCGCCCCGGATGCCCTTGTTTATGATTCGCCGGTGTTGCTGGTCGCCGCGCCCAACTCTTCCTGGATCACGCTGACGAACGCCTCGATCGGCTGTGCGCCAACCAGGGGCCGACCGTTGACGAAGAAGGTCGGTGTGCCGCCGACGCCGAGCGCTTCCCCGGCCTGGTAATCGGCCACGATCTCTTGCAGATGAGTCTGGTCGTCAAAGCAGGTGGTGAAGGCCGGGATGTCCAGTTCCAGCGCCTCGGCACGGGCCAGGAAGCCATCGCGCGTGAAGGTCGTCTGGTCGGCGAACAGGCTGTCGTAGTATTCCCAGTATTTACCCTGGTCGTGAGCGCATTCCGAGGCCAGCGCCGCCTCGTACGACGCCTGCCCAAAGATCGGGAAGTCGCGCACGACGAACTGCACCTCGTCGCCGAACTGCTCCAGCAGCGGGTCGAAGGTCGTGTCGTGGAAGCGTTTGCAGAAGCTGCAGCGGAAATCACTGAACTCGATCACGGTGACCGGTGCATCAGCCGGCCCGCGGCTCGGATTGTTGGCGACTTCGACCGTGTAGCGCTGTGATGGGTTGAGCGTGGCCGTTTCAGCCTGAGCACCGCCACCGGAGGCAGCGACAGCAGCTTCAACCGCCTGCGCGATCAGCTCACGATTCTCCGCCTGATTCTCCTGCGCACGGCTGTCCATGTAGAAGACGCCAATGGCCAGGCCGAGCGCGAAGAAAACGACCGCGATCAGCAGGTAGTTGAACGTCGAACGCGGCACAGTCGCGACCGGCTCGGCGGGAATGTCGGACGTCTCTTTGGGTTTGCGGGGGTCGGGAGACTCGTTGATGAAGGTGTCCGAGTCGTGCGTTTGTTCCACAGGGTCAACCTCTTCGTCGTAACAACGTGGATCGATCATATCACACGTCAGACGCGATGAATGTCACGACTCATACGCATATGGCGAGCGTGATCTGCCTGCGTTATCCTAGCCCGCGACAAATATTAGAGCGAGGCGAGAGGAGCGATCATGCCTAAGAAATTCCTAGTTGGCGGCGAGTGGCGCGAAAGCAACGAGGTCATGGAGGCCAAGTTTCCCTATGACGGCAGCGTCGTCGACTCGGTTTACATGGCACAGCGGCAGGATCTCGACGACGCGATGGCGGCTGCCGTGCGGGGTTTCGAAATCACGCGAAAATTACCTTCTTACAAGCGGACGGACATCCTCTGGAATTTGCAGCGGCTGATGCGTGATCACTTTGATGAGCTGGTCGACCTGATGATCATGGAAGGCGGCAAGAATCGCAAAACCGCCGTCGGCGAAATGACGCGCGCCCTGCAGACGATTGGCGTCTCGGCGGAAGAAGCGCATCGCCTGGGCGGCGAGGTCTTCTCGATTGACTGGACGCCCGCCGGGGCCAATCGCCAGGGCTTCACCCGCCGCGCACCGATCGGCACCATCCTCTGCATCACGCCGTTCAACTACCCGATCAATCTGGCCTGCCACAAAATCGGCCCCGCCATCGCGACCGGTAACGCCTTCATCCTCAAACCCGCCGAAAAGACGCCGCTCTCGTCCGTGCTGCTGGCCGAGCTGGTACTCGAAGCCGGCTATCCCGCCGAAGCCGTCAGTATGCTCAACTGCTGGGGGCCGCTCGCGGGCGAAATGGTCGAAGATGACCGCATCGCCATGATCAGCTTCACCGGCAGCGCCTCGGTCGGCTGGATGCTCAAGAGCAAGGCGGGCAAGAAGAAGGTCGTGCTCGAATTGGGCGGCAATGCGGGCTTCATCGTCCACAGTGATGCGGATATGGCGTTGGCCGTGCGTGAGGCGGCGTCTGGCGGGTTCGCCAATGCCGGGCAGAACTGCATCTCCGTCCAGCGCATGCTCGTGCAGCAGGACGTGTTCGAAGAATTCGCCGATGGCTTCGTCGAGGCGGTTAAGGCGCTCAAGGTCGGCGATCCGCGCGATGCCGATACGGACGTCGGCCCGTTGATCAACGAGCGCGAGGCGGAACGGGTCGAGAATTGGGTTAGCGAGGCGGTGCGCGCGGGCGCGGCGTTGCTCTACGGCGGTCAACGACAGGGTGCCATGTTCCCACCGACCGTGCTCGGCCAGACGACCGATGAGATGCGCGTCAACTGCGAGGAAGTCTTCGCGCCGGTCGTCACGCTGCGGCCATATCGCACCTGGGACGACGCGATTGCCATCATCAACGACTCGCCCTACGGCTTGCAGGCGGGCATCTTCACACAGGACATCAAGCGCATCATGGACGCCTGGGATCGCATCGACGTCGGTGGCCTGCACGTCAACAGCGCGTCGACTTTCCGCGTCGATCACATGCCTTACGGCGGCATCAAAGCCTCCGGCCTCGGCCGCGAGGGCGTCAAATATGCAATTGATGATATGACTGAGATTCGCTTGATGGTGCTGAATCTGAATTGAGTGAAGCCAATCAAGTGATGCGTGATGAGTAACGAGGAATGAGTGACGAGGTGATGAGGGCGCTCAGTTCTTCTGTTCACAGTGCAAGGCGATGAATTCTGGGGTTGGGAAAACCGATGCTATAGATAACATCGATACAAATCTGTTTCCAGCGCCTTGTGTGCGCTTGATGCGGTGAGCCGGGCGTTTCGACGTCCGGCGCAGCCTAACACCACACTTCATGGCCCTTTACGCGGTTCTCGATTTCGCCAAAATCGTGGTGTCCAGAAACGCTTCTACCACCCACGCTGCTCCCGCTCACGGCGCCGCACTTCTTCGACCCAGGCGACACTGTCCTCGATGCCTTGATCGGCCCAAGCACCAATCACGCCCGAAGCCGCGATTTCTGCGCCTGTCTTTGCCTCGAATTTGGGTAGATCATCCTCTGCCTGCGCATCAATCGTGATGGTCACTTCACCCGGTTGCAGATCGCCCGGCAGTTCAAATTCTAGCTTTCCTTGTTCATCAACATGCCCGCGCAAACGCCAGACCGCCATGTGTGCTCTCCTGAACTCAACGGCACCCTTAATTATAGCCTATTGCGATACCATCTTTAGCTGCCAGGATGACTCCTCCTCCTAAAGCAGGAGATGCGACTGCACGAATTACCAGGCATGCCGCTGGCGTCACTCTGCTATAATGCTTGTATCACAGGGTGATGCGAGACCACAATGACGGGCATGGACGATAATCTGCTGATTGGCGATGCGCGCCCCAAACGCGCCGACGCAGTTGAGAATTGTGCCCTGCTGCTCCGCACGGCGCAGCAGCTTTTCGCCGAGTATGGCGTCGAGCATGTCTCGATGTCTGCGATTGCGGATGCTGCTGGTGTTGGTAAGGGCACGCTGTATCGCCATTTTGCAAACAAAGTCGAACTGTGCCACGGTCTGCTGGATGAGGATCAACGCGCGCTTCAGGCGCGCACGTTTGCGCATCTGCGCGAGGGCAGCAACCCGGCGACCGATTTGCGCTGGTTTCTCGGCGAGACCTACGCCTTCGTTTCACGCAATCTGGCTCTGCTCAACGTAGATGGCGCGAGCGGCATCTCGACGCTCGATCATCCGGCACATACCTGGTGGCGCATGACCATCCGGGGCCTGCTCGCCCAGGCCAATCCGGATATGGACGTCGATTACGCTGCCGATGTCCTTTACGTGCTGCTCGACCCGCGCACGATCCTGTTCCAGCGCAATACCATGGGCTACGATGCCGACCGCATTGTCGACGGTCTGTTCGCCACGCTGGATCGTCTCCTTCGGCCATAGCGCCTCGCTTGAATACAGCACAAGTTCGAAATCCATACGCCTGATTGCCTGCACGTCTCAGCTTGCGCGTGTGGTCATTACGTTGATTTTTTATAAGCGGACTATCGTCCGTTTCTAATGAAGCTCTCACCACTTTTGAGCAAGATCCGCGCTAAAGTAGTTTACATAAGCGGACTGAAGTCCGTTTGTGTAGGCTTATCCCCCTTGGAGACGAAGACATGGCTCAATGGAAAATCGACCCGGCGCATAGCAGTGCAGAATTCTCGGCCAAGCACATGATGATTACCACCGTGCGTGGCCGGATAAACGTGGTGGATGGCGTGCTCGATTTCGACCCGGCCAACCCGGCAGCCGCCTCGGTCGAGGCGACCCTCGACGCGAGCAGCATCAACAGCGGCGTCGGCGACCGTGACGGTCATCTGCGCAGCGCGGACTTTCTCGATGTCGAGAATTTCCCCACCATTCAGTTCAAGAGCACCCGCGTCGAGATGAAGGGTGACAGCAAGGCGAGCGTCCACGGCAACCTGACCATTCGTGACGTGACCAAGCCGGTCGTCCTCGATGTCGAGCTGCTCGGCGTTGGCGCCAGCCCGTTCGACCAGACCGAACGCGCGGGCTTCGTCGCTTCCACGGCCATCAACCGCGAAGATTGGAATCTGACCTGGAACGTGGCGCTGGAGGCCGGTGGTGTGCTCGTGAGCAAGGACGTGCGCATCAGCCTCGACCTGCAGGCGATCAAGGTCACCGAGACCGTCAACGCCTGAGCGCATCTGGCAAACAAGCGAAAGAGCGACTGCAACAGGTCGCTCTTTTTGATTCGCGCCTGTCCGCAGCCTTAGAATATGCCCAATTCACGGGCTTTGTTGAAATTTCCTGCCATTAACCGGCGTCACGGTGCCCCAACAAGGGTAGGCCAGACGTCAGGTTCGACGTCTATGCGGCCCGGCGCAACTCGACTATAATGCGCCACGATTCACATGCGGCGTGGCCGCTGGCGCCGCGCGTTTGGAGTGCTGCTAAGCGATGAGTTACGAGTCCAATCTTGATGATACCCGTCCACAATCGCCCGTCAGGGACGAGGACATGGTTCCCGGCCAGGTTTATGGTGGTGACGAGGGCGTTACGGAAACGCGCGCGCTGTCTTGCGGCGTCACAGTGCTGCTGCTGGGCGTGCTGGGCCTGATCGCCATCGGCATCGTTGCGCTGACGACCTATGCCGGCTGGACGGTTGGCCAGCGCGAGGCGGCGACTCTGGCCGCAGCCACGCAGGCCAGCCGCATCGACGAGCAGTTGAGCTTCATCCCGCGCGATATCGCCAGCCGCAACACCTACATGCTCAACGTGCGTCTGCAATGGCTGTCACTGATGACGCCCGGCGTACCGCAGGTCAGCGAGATCGCCCCAACGGCCACCGCCATCTACATGGAAGAGCAGCTCAGCGCGACGCCGCAGGTGACGGCCACGCCCACCCCTGAACCCCTGGTCGAAGCGACCAGCGCCGTGACCGAGGCGCCGATTGCGACGCAGCCCGGCGGCGGCTTCGACCTTGCCGCCCTGTTGGAACGCGCGCAAACCGCCATCGATACCTCGCAGTGGAGCGAGGCGATTGATCTGCTCGACGCCATCAGCGGCCTCGATCCAAGTTACGAGACGGCCCGCGTGCGGCGATTGTTGATGCAGGCGCTCAACCGCTATGCCGCTGAGCTTTATAACACCTACCGCACCGGCGAGCCCGGACGGCTGGCGGAAGCGATCGTGATCACCGACCGCGCCGAGCAGCTTGGCCCGCTTGATAACGGCCTTGCCTACGAGCGCAACGCCGCTCAGCTTTACCTGGATGCGCGCCGCATGGTCGGCCTCGATCCCTGGCAGGCGATCCAGGCCTTGCAGCAGTTGGCCGGGCTGGGACAGGGGCGCTATTACGAAGAAGCGATCCAGCAGCTTCACCGGCAGTGGGTCGCGCTGGGGGATGCGCAGGCCGCCATCAACGAGTACTGCCCGGCGGCGGAGTATTACCAGGAAGCGCTCAACATCATCAACGCCAGCGATGTCGTCGGCAAACGCAACAACGCCAACACGCTCTGCTCGCAGGCCACGGCTGTGCCGCTGCCCGGCACCGTCATCGCGCCGCTCGGTGATATCGCGCCAATCGGAGTCGTCGCCACGCCAGGGGGTTGAGCAAGCATTAAGACTCTCATGGGGTTTTCACAACCTTTTCATGTCCACTTCAGCGCATCGGGTTTATCCTAAAGATGGACGAACCTGACGGATATGGGTGTGTAGTGGTATGAACAGGTTCGTGGGCCAAAGGGAGATAGACCCAAAGCCCTTCCCTCTGTGTGCCGCCTTGTGTGTTCCCCCTCACGCAGGGCGGTTTTGTTTTCCACAAGTGATGCTGTCCGCGCCATAATCATGCCCAAGTTCCCTTAAGATTAACCGGTATCAAATTGCTAAAGGCTTTTTCATGACAGGGAAATATTACGAAGACCTGGAACCGGGCATGATCGTGCATCACGACCTGGGACGCACGCTGACCGAGGCCGACAACCTGCTCTTTTGCAGCCTGACGCTCAATACGCAGCCGCTGCACATCAACGAGGATTTCGCCAGCAAGACGGAGTTCGGCCAGCGCATCGTCAACGGCATTTTCACGATGGGCGTCGTCGTCGGCATCAGCGTGCCGGATTTGACGGCGGGGACGATCGTCGCCAACCTGGGTTACGAGAACGTCCGCCATCCACAGCCGATGTTCCACGGCGATACGCTTTACGTCGAGACGGAGATCGTCGCCAAGCGCGAGAGCCAGTCACGCCCGAACGCGGGCGTCGTGACGATGAAGCACGTCGGGCGCAATCAGCATGGGGTGATCTGCATCGAAGTGACGCGGTCGGCGCTTTTCCTCAAACGACCGGGTTAGCCGCGCGCTTTGGCCTCCGCACGCTCTTGATACGTCGTCCAGATGCTGGCGGCATCCGCATTGCCGCCGCAGATCAGCGCCACCGGATGCTGGTGCGCGTCGATGTTGACCGCGCCCGCGCGCAGCGCCGCGATCACCGCAGCGCCGGAGGGTTCGACCAGCTGGTTATAGTGCGTCCACAGCCAGCGCATCGAGTCGATCATGGCGTCATCATTGACCAGGACGATCTCGTCGACATAGGCAGCGGTCAGCACGCGTGTACGCTCACTGACGGCGCGTGGGGCCAGCGTGTCGGCGATCGTGCGCAGTTCGGGCAGCACGACCACGCGCCCGGCATCGACCGCGGCCTGCATCGAGGCGGCACCGACCGGCTCGACGCCGATAATGCGCACGGCTGGCTTCGCTTGTTTGATCGCGTTCGCCATCCCCGCGATCAGACCGCCGCCGCCGATGGCGATCAGCACGCAGTCCACATCCGGCGCGTCGTCGAGCAGTTCCAGGCCAAGCGTGCCCTGCCCGGCCAATGTCAACTCGGCATCGAACGGATGAATGTAGTAGATGCCCTCGCGCACGGCGTGCTGGCTGGCGGCTTCGTGCGCATCATCCCAGGCGGCCCCGTGCTGGATCACGCGTGCTCCCCAGCGGCTGACACGCGCCACGCGATCCTCCGTCGCCGACGCAGGCAGGTAGACGATGGCGGGCAGCCCCAGGCGCCATGCGGCATAGGCCACCGCCACACCATGATTGCCGCCCGACGCCGTGATGACGCCGCGCGCCCGCTGCTCGTCGCTCAGTTGGAGCAGCGTGTTGAAGACGCCGCGCGGCTTGAACGAGCCGGTGACCTGAAGATTTTCGAGCTTGATGCGCAGTCCAGGATGCAGTTCGTCCGTCAATGGCGGCGCGGGGGCAATCGGCGTCTGTCGGACGTAGGGACGGATGCGCTCCTGCGCTGCGCGATACGTCTCCAGCGAGAGGGAGAAGTTCATCAAACCTGTCCTGTCAGTACGAGCATGGCTCACATTGGCGTACAATGGTATTGAACCGCAGTCAGGCGTTCAACGCAAAGATTGAGGATCATCGCGATGCCGATCCACTCCGACAGAAATCTGTATCCTGGTGTCAACGCGCATCTCAATAACTACCTTCAACAGCCCGGTGGTGGTTGGGAGAGCTTTCACACGCGTTTCATCAATGATCTGCAGGCGGCGCTGGACGAGCATTTGCCTCCCAACTATTATGCGCTTTCGGAAAAGTCGCTTCAGATTACAGCATTACCTATGACTGACGAGGTGCGACGAACACGCCCTGACATTGGGATCTTTCACAATCCGATCGAGTCGTCGTCCAGCCCCAGGCCATCTCAAGCAGCAATTCCATTTGCGACGTTGCCTCTGGTTGGCGTGATTGATGATGAGGAAGAAGCTGTTGTTGCCGTTGTCATCTACGAGGTGGATGCCGGGGAGTTGCCTGGAACACCGGTCACACGCATCGAGTTGCTATCACCTGCAAACAAGTATCCCGGTAGCGACTATCGCTACTATCTCTCGCGGCGCAAGCAAACTCTTCGTGCGGGTATCCATCTCGTCGAGGTTGACTTTTTGAATCTTCAGGTATCTCTCTTAGCGGAGATACCTGGGTACGTGGAAGAAGAGGAAAGTCCTCCTTACCTGATCATCATCAGTTCGCCAGCGCAAGACGCTCAAACAGGCAAGATCGAATTGTATGGAGCGGACATCGCCGAGCCACTACCTAGGGTGGTGCTGCCGCTCAAAGGCGAAGATACCGTCTTGATTGACTTTGGTGTGGTATACGAGACTTCGTTTCGGCATCTGCACCGCCTTGCCCAACGAGTCATTGATTACTCGCAGAAGCCTTTGCACTTTGAGCGTTATCGTCCCCAGGATCAAGAGAAGATTTCGGCGATGCTGGATGCTATCCGAAAGACGCACGGTGAGACATCAGGCGGTTGACATATACCAGCGGCGATGCAGGTAGTGAGCGAGCAAGATTGCGAGTAAGGTGGATAGAATCGACGCACCAACCCAGACATCCCCGGCAGGCCTGGGGTAGACCTTTGTAGGTGTGACGTTACCGCTAAGCATCGCACAAACTTCTTGATCATCGGTAAAACAAGCTGGACGCAATTCATCTGGGAGGAATGCCCAGCGCCACAACGTATCAAAACTCGTGCTAGAAAAGATGATCTGTCGCTGTTGTTCAAAGTGATCAGATACGCAGTTTTGAAAATCCTCGTAGGAGTCTGGCTTCATCGTCAGTTCCAGGCACCGATTAGGAGGCAATCCGCCCACCAGGAAAAATGTTTTGCTGGCAATTGCGATGGCATTCAATCCACCGTAGACCATCAATGTCAATATGGGGAATATGCTCATAAACAACAATAAACGCCCGGGCTTGAGGGCGCTCAGGTAGCGCAGGACGCCCAGCAAAACAAAGAGCCAGAATATCAGGTATAGAGGCAGCGTCATCACTCGACCTCGTCTTCGCGTAACTGCTCGATACCTTGCATGTTATCATCAGCAGTATGTCAATGACCTGAAACCATTGGTGATGCCTCGACGTCGCATACGTCTGTTTTTGTTGACACTCGCCCTTATGCTGATCAGTATTGGTGCGGCGCTCAATGGTCTGTTTTTGCCGCCAGCATTGGTCGCTGAGATCAGTCTCGTACCCCTTGTGGAATTCATTGTGGGGGTAATGTGGGCGGTCATCTTCGCCTACATCGCCCTCCAATTGTGGCGACGGAAGCCCCGTGCGCCGCGCTTCCTGGGATGGGCATTGGTGGCATGGATAGGTTATAGTGTATTTCGCTTGTCCGTGTTCGCGCGCGCCGATTACGACCGTCAGCGGCTCCCGTTCTTATGGGTTGCAGGTCTGGTCGGCTGCGTGGTGATCGGTATTTTTCTCTTGCGCCCCGGTCGTACAGGCGCAGCTCATATGGAGACGAACGACCATGAGCAACGTGAAGATTGAGCAACTGCGCGAACGGCGCGAAGCAAGCCGCAGGGGCGGCGGCGAAGAACGCATCAAACGGCAGCATGAGAGTGGACGCAACACGGCCCGCGAGCGCCTGGATATCCTGCTCGATCCGGGCAGCTTCCACGAGATCGACGCGTTCGTCACGCACCGTGCGCGCGATTTTGGCATGGAGAATCAGAAGCATCCGGGCGATAGCTGTGTCTCCGGTTGGGGCACCGTCAACGGGCGCCTCGTCTACGTCTATTCGCAGGATTTCACCGTTGTCGGCGGCACGCTGAGCGAAGTCCACGCCCAGAAGATCATCAAGATCATGGAAATGGCGATGAAGACCGGCGCGCCCGTCATCGGCATGAATGACAGCGGCGGCGCCCGTATTCAGGAAGGTGTGATCAGCCTCGGCGGTTACGCGGATATCTTCCTGCACAACACGATGGCGAGTGGCGTCATCCCGCAGATCAGCGTCATTATGGGGCCGTGCGCGGGCGGTGCCGTCTACAGCCCGGCGCTGACCGATTTCATCTTCATGGTCAAAGACACCAGCTACATGTTCATCACCGGCCCGGATGTCGTCAAGGCGGTCACGCACGAAGACGTCTCGGCGGAAGACCTGGGCGGTGCCTCGGTACACTCGACCAAGAGCGGCGTCTGCCACGTCGTCGGCGAAAACGAAACGCAGACGCTGATGCTTCTGCGCGAGATGCTCACCTATCTGCCGCAGAACAACATGGAAGATCCGCCGTTTGTGCCGAGCAAAGACGATCCGCTGCGCGCCGACGCCGAGCTCGACACCATCGTGCCGGACAGCCCGAACAAGCCCTACGACATCAAGGATGTCATCAACCACGTCGTCGACGACGGCATCTTCTACGAGATCCAGCCGGAGTACGCGGCCAACATCGTGGTTGGTTTCGCGCGGCTGGGAGGGCACAGCGTGGGCATCGTCGCCAACCAGCCGATGGTGCTGGCGGGCGTGCTCGACATCAAGGCGAGCGAGAAGGCCGGGCGCTTCATCCGCTTCTGCGACTGCTTCAACATCCCGATCATCACCTTTGTCGACGTGCCCGGCTATCTGCCCGGCACCGAGCAGGAGCACAACGGCATCATCGCCAGCGGCGCCAAGCTGCTCTATGCCTACTGCGAAGCAACCGTGCCCAAGCTGACCGTGACCGTGCGCAAGTCGTACGGCGGTGCCTACTGCGTCATGAGCAGCAAGCACATTCGTGGCGATCTCAACCTGGCCTGGCCGACGGCGGAAATCGCCGTCATGGGGCCGGAAGGTGCGGTCGAGATCATCTACCGGCGCGATCTGAAAGCGTCTGATGATCCGGTTGAACTCAAGGCGCGGCTGGCTGCCGATTATCGTGAACGGCTGGCGAATCCGTACATTGCGGCGGAGCGCGGCTTTGTCGACGACGTGATCGAGCCGCGTGAGACTCGCGCCCGGCTGATCAATGGGCTGGAAGTGTTCCAGAACAAGCGCGATACCAACCCGCCCAAGAAGCACGGGAACATCCCGCTGTAGTAGGTTGCCAGGGGCGAATTGACATGTGGAGCAAAGCGTTGATGAAGAAAACCGTTCAAAGAGACATGAAGTCATTTCATGCTCGCCGGACGTTGAAACACCCGGCTAACGGGTCATCAAGCGCACTAAAGGCGCTCTGTCATCACTCTGAAATGTTTCTAGCCCCTTCAGTGGGCTTGATTAGATCTAGCCGTTCGGCTTCAGCCAACGGCGGGAAGAGTCGAATCCTCATTGATGTAGAGGGCTATCTAGGTACCGAGGTGATGCGATGACGGCGCAAGAACGGCTTTACACCGCCGACGACTTGCTCAATATGAATATTGACGACCACGTCAAGGTCGAGCTCGTAGAAGGGGTGTTGGTCGAAATGCCGCCGGCAAGTATTGAGCACTCAATTCTATCGAGCCATCTCATCTTTCTGATCAAGGTCTTCCTGAGAGATCATCGGGTTGGTGGCGTGGTCACGGGCGAGCAAGGTGGATATATGTTGGGCGAAAACCCTGACACCGTTCGTGCGCCAGATGTCGGCTACATTTCACCAAATCGGCTCCAATTGTTGAAGGGGACCTACTTTCCGGGTGCGCCCGACCTGGCTGTCGAAGTGATTTCACCGAACGACAAAGCGTTCGACGTACAGGAGAGAATCGAAGATTATCTTCGCTGCGGCTCACGGCTGGTGTGGGCAGTCTTCGCCACGATCTACACAATAGTCGTCCATAGGCCGAATGGGAGCCGCACTTTGCACGAAAACGACACGCTCGACGGCGGTGATGTCCTCCCAGGATTTCTGCTGCCCGTGCGCGATATCTTCGCCGCGTTGGAGTCATAACCCATGACCAATTACGAACCGACCTCGACTCGCATCAACAAGATCCTGATCGCCAATCGCGGCGAGATCGCCGTACGCGTGATCCGCGCCTGCCGTGACCTCGGCATTGAAACGGTGGCGGTCTACTCAGATGCCGACCGCGCCAGCCTGCACGTGCGCAACTCGGATGAGGCCGTCCACATCGGCCCGTCGTCGCCGCGCGAAAGCTACCTGCGCATCGACAAGATCATCGAAGCGGCCAAGAAGACCGGCGCCGACGCCATTCATCCTGGCTACGGTTTCTTGAGCGAGCGCGAGGCATTTGCACAGGCCTGCGCCGACGAGGGCATCGTCTTCATCGGTCCGCCGCCGAGCGCCATTGCCACCATGGGTGACAAGCAGGCAGCCCGTGAGACGGTCAAGCGCGCGGGCGTGCCGGTCGTGCCGGGCACCGAGCCGGGCTTGCAGGACGACGACCTGATCGCTGCCGCGATTAGCGAAGTTGGCTTTCCACTGATCGTCAAGGCGGCGGCGGGCGGCGGCGGCAAAGGCATGCGCTCCGTCTACCGGGCGGAAGATTTGCGTGAAGCACTGGCCGCAGCTCATCGCGAGGCCGAAAGCGCCTTCGGCGATGGCACGGTCTACGTGGAAAAGCTGGTCGAGGGCGCGCGCCACATCGAGTTTCAGATCCTGGCCGATATGTTTGGCAACACGGTCCATCTGGGCGAGCGCGAATGCAGCATCCAGCGGCGGCATCAGAAGCTGCTCGAGGAGGCGCCCAGCCCGTTCATGGATGTCGACCTGCGCCGCCGCATGGGCGAGATGGCCGTGCGCGCGGCAGAGGCAGTCGGTTACGTCAACGCCGGGACAATCGAGTGCCTGGTCGATAAAGACAAGAACTTCTATTTCCTGGAGATGAACACTCGGCTTCAGGTCGAGCACCCGGTGACGGAACTGATCACCGGCGTCGATCTGGTCAAAGAGCAGATCCGCATCGCGCGCGGGCGGCGTATGGGGCCGCTGGAAAGCGTGCTTGAGCCGAAAGGCTGGGCCATCGAGTGCCGCATCAATGCGGAAGATCCCTACAACAACTTCCTGCCCTCCATCGGGACGATCAACACGCTGATCGTGCCGACCGGCCCCGGCGTGCGCGTCGACAGCGGCGTCTATGGTGGTTACGAGATCACGCCCTACTACGACAGCATGATCGCCAAGATCATCTGCTGGGGTGACGATCGCCCGGAGGCGATGCTGCGCATGAAGCGCGCGCTGGAAGAATTCACGATCATGGGCGTCAAGCACAACATCCCGTTCCACCTGAATTTGATGCACAGCATCAGCTTCATCGCCGGGCGTTTCGACACCAAGTTCGTCGAAGACCGGTTCACGATGGAGACCTACGAAGAAGATCCGCCGGAGGCCGAACTGGAAGCCGCCGCCATCGCTGCGACGCTCTACGCGCACCGCAGCCGCCAGCTCGCTGCGCAAGTCGTCAACCGCAACGAGCGCGACACGAGCAACTGGAAATGGCTGAGCCGCTGGGAACGCATCCACCGCTGAAAGACGAGCACGATGAAATACATCACGACGCTGAACGGCAAAACGTTTGAGATCGACATCGATAAAGACGGCAACATCCTCGTCAACGGCGAAAAGCGCGAGGTCGATTTTCTCGCGCTCGGCCCGGCGCTCTATAACATCGTCATGCAGAACCGCTCCTACGAGCTGGTGATCGAGGAGCATGACGGCGAAACCGAGGTGCTGCTGCGCGGGCGGCTCTATTCCGGCGAAGTGCTGGATGAGCGCGCTCAGCTCCTGCGTTCGCAGCGCAGCGGCCCCGGCGTCGACAGCGGCGAGATCTCGATCAAGGCGCCGATGCCGGGCCTGGTGCTTGCCATCCCGGTCGAGGAAGGTCAGGAAGTTGTCGCCGGGCAGACGGTCGTCATCCTCGAAAGCATGAAGATGCAGAACGAACTCAAAGCGCCGCGCGATGGCCTCGTCGCCCGCATCAGCGCCCAGATTGGTGCCAGCGTCGAGCAGGGTAAGCTGCTGGTGACGATTGTCTGAATGAACGTGCCATGCAAACGAGTGACAGCTTGCCGGCATTCGCCATCCGATGAGGCTGCGTGACATGCGCCGCCGCTTTCTTTTGCCACTGCTTTTTCTGTGTGGCGTCAGCCTCTATATCCTGGCGGGTGTGGCACTTGCGCCCTTCCATGCCGACGAATCGACGCTCATCTTCATGAGCCGCGATTACGCCTACCAATTCCTCCAGGGCGATCTCGCGCGCATCTATTACGACCCCGAAGCGCCGCTCACCAACGAAACCCAACTGCGCCTGATCAATGGCACGATTAATAAGGATCTGATCGGCCTGTCGTGGCATCTTGCGGGCTACACGGTCGACGATCTCAACACCGATTGGGATTGGGGCGGCGATTGGGATTACAACGTGGCGGCGGGGCATCTGCCCGCGGAGGCGCTGCTGAACGTCGCCCGGCTGCCCTCGGCGCTGCTGCTGACGGCGGGCGCCTGGATCATCTTCGCGCTGGGCTGGCGTTTCGGCGGAAGTTGGGCCGCTACCCTGGCCACGCTCTACTATGCGCTCAATCCGGCGCTGCTGCTCAATGGCCGCCGCGCGATGATGGAAGGCAGCCTGACTTGTTTCAGCCTGCTCACCGTGCTGGTGGGTGTCTGGTTTGTCGACAATTTGAGCCAGGAGCACAAGAGCGCGATACGACGCTATCTCCCCGCGCTCGCGCTCGGTTTATCGGCAGGTTTGACCGTCGCCAGCAAACATACCGGCGTCGTGGTCGTCGCAGCGGTCTTCGTCGCCGCGGCACTGATCGTGATTGTGCGGGCTGTGACGGCGCGCGCCGTACGCCAGGCATTGGGGCATCTGGCGTCGCTGATCGTCGCGGGATTGCTGGCGTTGGGCATCTTCTATGCGCTCAATCCTGCCTGGTGGACGACCAGTCCGCTGACTGTGACGCACACAATCCTCGAATGGCGCCAGGATCTGCTCGAAGGTCAGACCGAAGCGTTCGGCGGCTACGCGGATTTCGGCGATCAGGTAGCCGGGTTCGTGCGCCAGACCTTGATCGTGCAGCCGCAGTATTTCGAGGCCGACTCGTGGGCGGATATTCCCGCGATCAGCGACCAGGTCGCCCGCTACGACCTCTCGCCGCTGCGTGGGATCAGCCTGGGCGGTTCACCCCTCGGAGCGCTGATCGTTGGCTTTTTTGCCCTGGCGGGCATCGTCATCTTACTGCGTGGCTCGGATCATCCTGGCGCGGCGCGCTGGGTGATCCTGTTCTGGGCTGCTGCGACGGCTATCGTCGCTCTCATTTCCCCGGTCGAGTGGCAGCGCTACTATCTGCCGGTCTACCCCGCAATCGGCTTGCTGGCGGCGTTGGCCCTGGCTGCGGCCATCAAACGGGTGCTCCGGGGTTCTGAATAAACTTCGAAACCTAGTACTTCAGTCTTATAAGAATAAATTAGAAAAGTAAATATATGCGAAACTCGGCATATAATGATTCTAACTTTAGCGGCTTATCACATTACCCCAACTAAATCTGTATGTATGCACAAAACGACCTCTTCTTTCCATATCGCGCCATCGCTGCCCTGAGCACGCAGCGGGGCGAGGAATGGCAAACGCTTGTCCAACGCGTCCTGTCGCTGCCGGAACTGCATGAAGAAACGCTGGCCTTCATGTGGATGATGGTGCGCCTGAACGGCTGTGCCGGCTGCGAGACGGACAGCTACCGGGCGATGCGCGGCTGTGCGGCCTGCGCCATCCAGACGCTGCGGCGCTTCAAGGATGACGACGCGGCGCTGCTGCGGGCTTACGACGAAGCGCTGGCCGATGTGCGGCGCTTCGCTCGCCGTGACGACCGCTACGCGGTCATCGTCGGCGAAGGCGAGCCGGAAGTGTCCGCCGTCTAGCTATCCGGCCCGGCGTCAGTTACCCGCCAGACCAACGCATCCGCATCCCGGTAGACCAGTTCCAGACCGGGATCGTCGTGCGTCTGCGCCGCGAAGGCATCATGCCGCGTGTCACTGATCACGTAGGCCGCGCCGAATTGCGCCCGGATCAGGCGCGACGGCTGCGCGACGCGCCCCTGCGTGATGGCGACCCAGGTATCCCACAGTGCCGGGTCAGCAAGCTGCAGATAGGTCGGGTCGAGGCCGACGAGATAAGTATTCGACGTGTTGGCATAAAACAGTCGCGTGAAGTCGTCCCAGTCGGTTTGGAAGACCGGCGTGCCCGGCGCGCTGTTGGCCGCCAGCCACCCCGCCGCACCCGACAGATCGTCGCCACTGGCGCTGGTTCGGATGTCGTCGAGCGCGCCGCGCAGCGTCAGGGCAGTGACACCGACGAGGACGATTGCGCCCATGCCGAGAGCCATGCGCCGCATCCAGCGGCGAGACAGCCAGTCGCTCCAGCGCACACCGGCCCGTCCCCAGGCCGCCGCGCAGAAGAGCAGGGCGAAGGCCGGGAAATACTCGACAAAGCGCCGTGAGCGCAGCAGCATGAACAGCGTCAGCAAAGCCACCAGCAGCAGGGCCGTCTCCGCGGTGTCGCGCTTGCGGGCGCCGAAACTCCCGCGGAGGGTGCCGAACGCGAGCGCTGCCAGCGCACCGCCCGCATTGATCAGGAGCGCGCTCGTGCTGTAGGGATACCACTCACTGCCGACGCGCACACCGCTCTCGAAATCCAGCTTAGCGCCCAGATGATCGACCATGAAGGCGATGTTGTTCGGGAAGTAGGGGTTGATCACCAGTCCCAGCAGCAGGCCGAGCGCCGTGTAGACTGGCGCGCGCCAGGCAAGCCTGTGCTCGACAATCAAGATGGAGACACTGTACAGTGCGACGACGCCCAGGATCAGCGCAAAGCCGTTGTAGAGCCAGGCGAAGGCGAAGGCCAGCGGCAGCAGCCAGCGCTCCCGCCGCGTCACCAGCAGGTAGAGCGCGATCACGATCAGCAGCAGCGCGGCCCCCTGCGTGCGCACCATCAGCAGCCGGTAGAGGAATGGCGACGACATCGCGAACAGACCGAGCGTCCACAGCCCGGCCCGGCGCACGCCAATCGCGCGCAGCAGCGCCCACGCCGCGGCGAAAACGCCCGCCGCGATGCCGCTGGTTGCCAGCTTGGCGCCCGTCATGCCGCCCCAATGTGCCCACGGGGCGACGAACAGATGAAACAGCAGGTGATGATCGACAAAGCGTTCGTTGGAGAGGATCGTTTGCGGCAGCCACGGGAAATCAATGCGCAGCCGCCCCTGCTGCAGGATGAGATCGGCCATGCGTGCATGATAATAATCGTCGGTGCCGACGAAGCCCTGCACGGAAAAGATCAGCGCGCTCAGGACTGCGAAACTGACGAGATAGACCAGCAGCCCTGGCAGCCATGCCGCGCGCACGTTGAGACGGAACGTGGTTCGCACGAAACGCGTGTCTTCGGCAAGGGCTTCGATAGGAAAGGCCACGGCAATCACTCGCTTTCAGTCGGGAGAGTAAAGCTGGCAGGCGTGGTTGAGATGCCTGCCAGCCCTAGTTGAGGTCACTGGCTAATCGTCGTCACTGTTGTCATTGCCGCCGCTGGAGCCGCTGTTGCCCCCGTGATCGTCACTGTTGTCGTTGCCGCCGTTATCATCAGCGCCGTTGTCGTTGCCACCATGATCGTCGACGTTGTCGTTGCTATTCAGATTGCTGTTGCCGTTGTCGTCGTCAAGGTTGTCGTTGCTGTTGCCGTTGCTGTTCGTGTTGCCGACGCCGGTGCTGCCACTTGGTGCGCGCGGCACGAACAACTGCTGCCCGACCCGGATCTGCGCCGGATTGGCGATACAGTTGACCTGGGCCAGATCGCCCAGGCTGGCGCCGGTCGCGGCGGCGATGCCGGACAGCGTATCGCCGGGGCGCACGGTATACGTCACCCAGCCCGCCGGTTGCGCCGGGGTGCATCCGGGCAGGACGGCAGCGCTGTTATCGTTCTGGTTGTCATTGTCGTTGCCGTTGTCGTCGCCCTCACGCACCTGATCCTGCGCGCGCGCCAGCTCGATTTCGCGCGCGATCAACTGGCCGTCCACGCTGCTCAGATGCACTTTGACCAGCGCGCCCAGGATCAGCGCCTCCTTGATCTCGGCATTGGCGATGCTGATCGTTTGCCCGCCGACGATGACCGTATCCGCCGTCATGCCGGTCAGGGTGCCGACGATCTCGACCTCGTCACCGCTGATGATCATCGAATTGTCGTTGGCATTGGCGTTGTTGTCATTGGTCCCGGCCGCGTTGTCGTTCGCATTCGCGTTGGCGTTATCGTCAGCCGTGCCCGCCGCCAGCTCGATTTCGCGTGCGCTCAAGCTGCCATCGGCACTCTGGCTGACATGCGCTTTCACCAGCGCGCCGACGCTGACACCCGCCTTGATCTCGGCGCCGCGCGCATCGACCACCAACTGCCCGATGACGTAGCTGCTGCCGTCGATGCTCGTCAGCAGGCCGACGATCTCGAACTCGCCCGGCAGAATGCTGCCGACCGCCTCCGGCGACGTCACCTCACGGGCGACGATGCTGCCGTCCGCGAGCAGCGTGCCTTCGATCTTGACTGGGATGCCGAGTGACACGGCGACGGTGAACTCCGCATTGCTGACGTCGATCACCTGCTGGTTGACGGTGAGCGTATCCAGCGTCATCGCCTCGACCAGGCCGACGAACTCGACCTCGGTCGCCGGGGCGGGTGTCGTCTGCTGCGCCCCGGCGAAGGATACGCTGAGTAGCAATATCAGCATCGTTAAGGCCACCAGAACGGTAAATCTGGTTATTCTTTGAATAGACATGAACTGCTCCTTATCGTGACGCGTCACGTTTCTAATCGCGTGATCGCGTGTTTAGACAATTACAACGGCTTTTTCGGCACAACTGGTTTTCCTTAGTCGATGAGAATTTCGTGAGTGGGCGCTTTTCCGCTGATTTCCCGTCGTAGGATTGGTTTGAGGAAGTAGTTTCCTTTACAATTTGTTCTTGTTTGATCATTTGTAAAGCGTAGGAACATTCGTGGAACTCGTCTGGGCGCTACAAAACCTGACACCAACCTCCATACTCGACATCTTGCTGGTGGCACTGTTTTTCTATGCGCTCAGCTTCTTCATCCGTGGGACGCAGGCGGTTGCGCTGCTGCGCGGCGTCGTCGTCCTGGTGGCGGTGCTGGCGCTCGTCTCCAATACGCTGCAACTGCTGGCCCTGCGCTGGCTGCTCGAAAACCTCGTCACTGTGCTCGCCATCGCCATCCCGATCATCTTCCAGCCGGAAATTCGCCGCGTGCTCGAACGGCTTGGGCAGGGCGGCCTGCTTGAGCGCGATCAAGCGCCGGAGACGCTGCGTCTGCGCATCATCGAGGATATTTGCACGGCGGCGGAACGCCTGGCCGAACGGCGCCATGGCGCGCTGATCGTGCTCGAACGCCGCAGCAGCCTGGGTGAATACGTCCGTACCGGCGTCCCCATGGATGCCGAGGTCAGCCCGCAGCTCTTGCTGACGGTGTTCTGGCCCAAGACCGAACTCCACGACGGCGCGGCCATCATCGACCGTTCCGGGCGGGTAGCGGCGGCGGCGGCGGTGCTGCCTTTGTCGTCCGCTCGCAATCTGTCACAGCCAAAGCTGGGCACACGCCATCGCGCGGCCCTCGGCCTGAGCGAGATCAGCGACGCCATCATCGTCGTCGTTTCCGAGGAGACCGGGCGTATCTCGATTGCCAACAGCGGGCGCTTGATCGCCAAGCTCGATAGCAAGCGTTTGCGCACGATCTTGAACGCCTTCTACGGCCTGGATCGCCGACCCACCGGGTCGATCTGGTCGCGCGTCAACGAGTCGCTGCAAACGCTGCTGCCGCGCAGCCGCCGTGGACAGGAACGCGCCTGATGCAGAAGCCGATCCCCGTGCGCCAGCGGATCATCAGCAATGTGCTCTGGTTTGTCGGCTCGCTCGTGCTGGCGTTCGTCGTCTGGCTGTTCGCCGTCTCCGCGCGCGATCCGATTGAAGAGCGGCGGCTGACCGAGCGTGCCGATATTCAATTCGTCTATGACGAGGAGACGATGATCCTGACCGACGTTTCCAGCGAGACGGCGGTCATCCGCGCGCGCGGGCAGCGCAGCAACCTGAGCCTGCTGACCGTCGACGACATCACCGTCAGTGCAGATTTGCGGGCGCTGCCGCCGGGGACGCATCAGGTCGTGCTGGCGGCGGATTCGCGCCGCGATCACGTCTTTGTCGATACCGTCCCGCGCCAGGTGTCCGTGACGCTTGAACTGCGTGAGTCGCGCCTGGTGCCGATCACGCTCGACTATATGGGCGAATTGCCCGCCGGGTTCACCATGGGCGATCCTGAAGTCAGCGCCATGCAGGCGACCGTGCGCGGCGCGGCCAGTCTGGTCGCTCAGGTCGAAGGCGCTTCGCTCCAGATCGATCTCGCAAATCAACGCTCGCCGATCGTGAGCAGCGCTCGCCTCGTCCCGCTGGATGCGAACGGCACCATCGTCCAGGACGTCACGCTCGAACCGGCGCAGGTGGACGTCAGCATTTCGATCAGCCAGCGCCCGGACGTGCGCGAAGTCTCCGTCCAGCCCAATCTGATCGGCGTCGACGCGCTGCCGGAAGGCTACATCCTCACCGGCCTCAACTATGAGCCGCGCTCGGTGCTCGTGAGCGGGCCGACCGAGGTCTTGCAGAGCCTGCCGGAAACCTTCTTCACCGAGCCGATCCAACTGACCGACCGCACGGCCGACTTCGAAGTCAGCGTGCCCGTCGTCCTGCCGTCGCGTGAACTGGTCATCGTCTCCGGTCAGACGATCAACGTCGCGGTTGGCATCACAGCGCAGACGGCCAATCGCCAGTTCGACGGCGTGCATGTCGAAATCATCGGCCTGACCGAGGGCTATCAGGCGGCCATCACGCCCAACGAGGTCACGCTCCTGATCACCGGCCCGCAGCCGATCCTCGACGGGCTGCGCCAGCGCGATCTGCGTGCGATCCTGGATCTGAATGGGTTGGCGGCGGGCAGCTACCAGCTATCGCCGGAGCCGTCGCTATCGCTGGAACAGCTTTCCGACGTGCGTATCTCTGTGCTGCCCGCGTCGATTGACGTGCGCATCGAGGATGCCCTGGTGACGCCGACTCCAATCGCCGACGGTTAGCGCGCGGCAAAGACCGTTCATTTCAGCCCGTCTTCGTGATACGATTCGGGTTCAAAGACACCCAGTAGATAGCCAAGCATCAGCATACATGGCAAGAAAACCGCTGGTCGCCCTGGTGGGGCGGCCCAACGTGGGCAAAAGCACACTCTTTAACCGTCTGGTCGGTGAACGCCTCGCCGTCACCGACGACATCCCTGGCACGACACGTGACCGCTTGCAAGGCGAGTTCGATTGGCGCGGCATTGATTTCACCGTCCTCGATACCGGCGGCATCGAAGTCTACGAGCCGAAAGGCACGCGCGATACCCAGCCGCTGGCGGAAGGCAGCGCGGAGTTCGTCCCGCAGATCAAGGCGCAGGCACTGCTCGCCGTCGAGGATGCGGACGTGATCTTCATGCTGGTCGATGCCAGAGCCGGTATCACCGCCGCCGATGAAGAAATCGCCGAGATCTTGCGCCGGACCAACAAGCCCGTCCTGGTCGCCGCCAACAAGGCGGATAGCCTGGCGCGCGTCGACGACGCCTACGAGTTCTACACGCTCGGCCTGGGGCAGGTGTTTGCCGTCAGCGCAATTCATGGCCTCGGCGTCGGCGATTTGCTCGATGGGCTGGTCGAAGTCCTGGCCGATTTTCCGTACGAGGAGGGTGAGGACGAGGAAGACGCGCACCTGCGCATCGCCATCGTCGGGCGCCCCAACGTCGGCAAGAGCAGCCTGACCAACCGCCTGATTGGCGAGGATCGCGTGATTGTGAGCGAGATTGCGGGCACGACGCGCGACGCCATCGACAGCGAAATCCGCTGGCATGGTGAAAGAGTCACTCTGATCGACACCGCCGGAATTCGCAAGCGGGGCAAGGTCTCGCCCGGCGTCGAAAAATACAGCGTGCTCCGTGCCATGCGCGCGCTCGACCGCGCCGACGTCGCCCTGCTCCTGATCGACGCGACGACCGGCGTCACCGAGCAGGATCAGCACATCGCCGGTTATGCGCTCGAAGCGTTCAAGAGCATCGTCATCGTCGTCAACAAGTGGGACGCGGTCGAAAAGGAATCGTGGACGCTGCATTCGTTCGAGCGGGAACTGCGCGAGAAGTTCAATTTCCTGCCCGACCCGCCGATCCTGTTCATCAGCGCCCTGACCGGCCAGCGCATCCACGAGGTGCTGGAGACGGCGCACCGCGTCTGGGAGGCGCGTTATCATCGCCTGTCGACGGGCGAACTCAACCGCATCGTCCGCGACGCCATGGCCAAGCATCCGCCGCCAGCCAAAGGCACGCGCCGCCTAAAGATCATGTTCGTGTCACAGGTGGCGGTCGCGCCGCCGCTGCTGCTCTTCCACGTCAACGATCCGGAACTGGTGCACTTCACCTACCGGCGCTACCTGGAGAATCGTCTGCGCGAGGCGTTCCCGTTTGAAGGCACGCCGATCCGCATGAGCTTCCGCGCCCGCGGCGGCCTGGACGACGACCGCTGATTGAAAAGACTCCGACGAGAGCACGACGCATGTTGCGCTCTCGTCGGTCGCTTGCCCCTCTCCCCATCCTTTGCCTCTCACTCCGGCGGAAATTTAAGGCGATCGCCCAAGGTTTGCATCTGGTTTTATTTCGTTGTTATGTCGTGACGACTAGAATAAGATTGGTTTCGCTAACCGTGATTCACGAGACAAGCTGATGGCGACGGGCACAAAACCGCTGGTGCTGGCGAAAATTCTCTGGGAAGACCCGAACACGAATCACCGCGAGGAATTCTTGCTGGCGGAAGGCGCGACGGCCACGATTGGCCGTTCCGATTCGAATGACATCATCATCAAAGAACAGCGCGTTTCGCGCCAGCACGCCGTCATCAATTATCGCGACGGCATCTTCGTGATCAGCGACCTGGGCAGCGCCAATGGCGTCTACGTCAACGACGTCAAGATCGAGCAGCCCTTCCCGCTGGCGGCGGGCGATGTCATCCGCCTGCTCGTGCCGGAGATGCGCTTCGAGTCGGCACACGTCGACGCCGGGCAGATGGACAGCACGACGCTGATCACCATGCCGATCAACACCGGCAGAGGTGTCCTGACCATCAGTACCGGCCCACAGGACGGGCATCACTTCTATCTGGTGCGCAACCGCATCACGATTGGCCGTGCGACCAGCAGCGCCGACTGGGAGATCTGCCTGCAAGATTCGTCCGTCTCGCGCCCACACGCCGCGCTCGAACTGGTCGATAACGTCTGGGTGCTGCGCGACCTGGGCAGCGCCAATGGCACGCGCGTCAACGAGGCGCCGATCACCGAGAAAGGCCGTGCCCTGCGCGATGGCGATGTGATCGCGTTCGGCAACACCATGGCCGTCTTCCGCGTTGGCTGATTCGCTCCTTCATGACCCATCCTACGCTTTGCGATTGGCGCATCGCTGCGCGATTGTGTACACTCTTTACTACGCAAACCATTTTCATACCATCATCAAACACGCATGACAAAGACTCTCTTTGATCTCCTCACGGCTTTGTCGCGCCCGCAGATTGCTGGCACACATGGCGATCTGACGGTGCCGATCACCGCGCCGGTGGTCGAAAGCGATGCAGACGTCGAGCCGGGAGGATTGTTCGTCGCTCGTAAAGGTCTCGCGGTCGACGGGCATGATTTCATCCCGGCGGCCATCGAGCGTGGCGCGGCGGCTATCGTCGGCGAGCACGACATTCGTGACCTTGCCGTCCCTTACATCCGCGTTCAGGATGCCCTGGAAGTGACCGGCTGGCTGGCGGCGGCCTATCATGACTTTCCGTCGCGCCGCCTCGTCGTCATCGGCGTGACCGGCACCGATGGCAAGACGACGACCAGCATCCTCGTCCACGCGATGCTCAAGCAGGCGACGGGCAAGGCCGGGCTGATCAGCACGGTCAATGCCGACCTGGGCGACAGCCTGGCCGATACCGGCCTGCACGTGACGACGCCGGGCGCGCCGCAGGTGCAGGCGCTGCTGGCGCGTATGGTCGCCAACGGGCTGACCTACGCCGTGGTCGAGATGACCAGCCACGGGTTGGCGCAGGGGCGCTTGAACGGCGTCGAAGTCGACGTGGCGATCCTGACCAACATACGCCACGAACATCTCGATTATCACGGCAGCTTCGAGAATTATCGCGCGGCCAAGGGGCGGCTGTTCCAGATGCTGACCAAGTCCTACCGCAAGAAGAAGCAGCCCAAGATCAGTGTCATCAACACCGACGACCCGAATGGCGACTTCTTCGCCGAGTTCGCCGCCGACCGCGTCATCCGCTATGGCCTGACCGAGAACGCTGAATACCGCGCGACGGACATCCACTATTCGCCGGAGGGCACGACCTTCCGCGTCGAATATCCTGACGATTTCGTCTTCGGCACGACCATTTCCGACACGCAGTTTTTCACGCCGCTGCCGGGCACATACAACGTCTACAATGCGCTGGCGGCGGTCGAAACGTGCATGGCGCTGCCCGTCTCCATCCGCGCGATCACTGAGGGTTTGCGCCAGGTCGACCACATCCCCGGACGGATGGAGCGCATTGACGAGGGGCAGGCCTTCACGGCGATTGTCGATTTCGCCCACACGCCCAACGCGCTCGATAATGCTTTAAATACCTGCCGCCAGATGCTGCCAGAGGGTAATAAGCTGATCGCCGTCTTCGGCAGCGCCGGGCTGCGCGACCGCGAAAAGCGCCGCATGATGGCGGAGATCGGCATGGAACTGGCGGATTTCATCATCTTGACGGCGGAAGACCCGCGCACCGAATCATTGGATGACATTCTGGCGGCGATGGCGGCGGCCTGCGTCGAGCGGGGCGGTGTCGAGGGAGAGACCTTCTTCCGCGTGCCGGATCGCGGGCAGGCGTTGTTTCGCGCCTGCGAGCTGGCGCAGCCCGGCGACATCGTCATCGCCTGCGGCAAGGGCCACGAGCAGAGTATGTGCTTCGGCACGGTCGAGCATCCGTGGGATGATCGTGAGGCGATGCGCGCGGCCTTACGCGGCGCACCGCTCAAAACGCTGCCAACCGCAGACGAATAATCGTCCGCGGCGGGCATCACGCGTTCAGTCGATGTCCGGCCACTCGCTGGTTCTATCGGTGAGTTCGCGCGTGGTCGGCAGCTCTTCGCTGGGCGGCCGCCGTTTGCCATTGTCAATCGCGCGCAGGGCGCTGGTTGTGCGCCGCTTGCGATCGTCTGCCATGTGATTCATGACCTGGGTCGAATGCGGCTCGTTGCTGCTCTCCAGGTGTTCGATGCGGCGGACGAGGAAGGCAGCGCGTTCGGCGCGCGCAGGCTGCTTGGCATCGGCCAACGCCCACTCCAGCCGTTTCATCGAGCTGACCAGGGTCGGCAGGATGAAGGCCGCATCTTTGGGCAGGCTCAGGAACGTCAGCGTGAATTCTTCCTCGATCAGCTTGTCATCCCGTCCCAGCGCCACGCGCGCCAGCAGCAGATTGATGTGCCCCCACGGGTTGGTCGGGCGTGCGCCGATCTCTTTGCGAGCGCGCCACTCGACTCGCTCGTAATTGCGGAACATCTGCGCGTAATCGTTCTTGTCGGCATAGACGAGCGCTACCCCGGCGTAGGGATACGACGAGAACGGCGTGATGTTCGAGGCGTCGGCATAAACGGCCAGCGCGCGGTCATATTCGCGGCGGCGGCGGTAGATGCCCGCCAGCGACGTCATCCAGGCTTCGTCGTCTTCGTCCAGCATGCGTGGCGCACGCATCATCGCGTTGCTCAGGTGATGCTCGGCTTCTTCGAGCATCTGCGCGCGCGCGGCCTCATCCATGTTCGGCGCTTCCGACAGGCGGCGATAGAGATAACCGAGCGCCGCACGAGCGGGCAAGAAGTGGCCGTCGATTTCCAGCGCCGCGTTGAGATGCGTCATCGCTCGATCGAGCTGGTTGACCTGGATCTGTGTATAGCCGACGCGGTAATGGATCAGCGGGCTGTCGTCGTCGAGTTCGGATGCGCGCAGATAGTTGGTCAGTGCGCCGCCATAATCCTGCGCCCGGTAGAGTCGTTCGCCCACCGGCAGCAAGGCCGAGGCCTGCGCCAGACGGCTGAGTGACGCCTTGGCCGTTGCATTCGGTTCCGCGCTTGCCGGTGCGTCGGCACTCTTGCCGCTGATGGCGGACAGGGCGCTGTCGGTGCGCTTGCGCGCGTTCTGCAGTTCTCGATAGGCGGCGTGCATCTCCGCCAGCTTGGTGCGCTGTTCGCGAATGAGTCGATCCATCTGGCGCAGGCGCAGGAACATGACGAGACCGCCGACCACCACCAGCAGGGCAATGACGATGACGACCAGGATCAAAGTCGTCACGACGTTGTTCACGATGTCCAGCGTGGGGCTGATTTCCTGCGCCTGGGCCGCGCTCACACCCACTACCAGACTGATCATGCCCACTGCCAGGAAAATTCGCCATCCATGAACGAGAGTTTTCATGTTGCGTCCAACACTGTGATCTAATCCAACATCTTTACTATAACCCGAACGGCGCACGCGCACCCAAAGGAAATGGCGAGCAGAACGTCACGTATCCCAGTGACGGTCGCGGTTGAGGTCGAGCTTGTCCATGACGGCGCGCCCCAGGTCGATGTCATTCAGGCTGGCGATTTGCAGCAGGTAGAGCAGCACGTCGGCGAGTTCGCCCGCCAGCGCTGCCGGGTCTGCCGTGTCGCCCCACTGGTAGTGCTGCAAGACCTCGCTCGCTTCCAGCACCAGCGAGATCGCCAGGTTCTTCGATGTTTGCGGATGAGCCGAGTCGTCGCGATACCAGCCCTTGCTCTCGACGAAGGCATGCATGGCCGCCTCGAGGTTTTTCAGGTCGTGTTCATCCATGGCGGGCCTTTCATTCGCACGGGATGGCCTGCAAGCGCACGTCGCCGAATGCGCCTGGCTCATCACGATCCGCATCTGCCGCGACGCGGAAGGCGATCCGGTTGTCGTCCAGGCTAACGTACGCCGTGACGTCGAGGTCACACGGCGCGCTGATCGAGCCCAGGTTTTCCTCGTTCACGATCACCTGCGCTCCGGCGGGCGCTGTCGCGATGTGCAGGAAGTATTGGACGCACTCGTCGGTGGGGTGCAGATCGAAGTGATGTTCCAGCCAGGCTGTACGCGGGCTTTGCGCTGTGTCGAAGTGCCAGCCGTCCAACTGGGCCACCGGCTCGCGATGTGTGGGTGTCTGGTGCCCGGCTTCGACGTAAGCGCACGTCCAGTTAGTGCTGAGACGGAGCGTCAGCATAGGCCTCACCCTCATTTTGCTCGACGGCGCCGAAATTGATCAGCCCGTAGCCGGGGATCTGTTCGCGAAACAGGTCGTCCAGCTTCTCGATGACCGAGCCGGAGCCGTTGACGTCCAGCGGCTCGGCCATGTCGACGAAATACCACGGCGCAATCCACTGGGGGTATTCCAGCCGCCGGATCATGAGCTGCTGATCGCCAAAGCTGATCTGCGCCGTCGCCTTGCCGACGCCGGTTTGCGTCGTCTCGACGTGCTGCCAGTCGCCTTCGAGCGTCGCACTGCCGACCTGCTCCATCACCTGGAGGATCGCGTCGATGTCGCCGCCGCGGAAGGTGAACTGCACGCGCCACGTCTTCGCCTGATTGGGCCGGCGCTGGTCGATGGTTTCCAGCGCCTTAGTCACGATCGTCTCCAGCCAGCCGCAGAAGGTCATGTCAGTCGCTTCCGCCGCCGGGATGTCCTGGCGCAAGAATAAGATGCGCGGATCATTCTCGCCGGAGGCTCGCACGGCGTACAGATCGCCCGCATCATCATGCCCAAATGGCAGCAGCTTCATATCGATCTCGCCATACAGCCCGTCGAGCAAATCGCGCCGCGCCGCGCCATATTCCGCCAGCGCCTCGAACACGAAGATCGGGTTGTGCTCGACGTAAGTCAAATCCTGAAACAAGCCGACGACCTGGAGATATTCGCGCAAACACTGCGGCAGCGGCAGGCCGACCACCTGCTCCAGCCGCGCCAAACTCTCGTCGGAGAGCGGGCGGCGCACAATGCGATCCCAGTAAGGTTCGAGCGGGGCGAGAATGTGATGAACGGAGGTGGTCATAGCGACTTCTCTGAGCATAAGTTAGTGCGTTCCTAATAGTAACACAATCTTGCCCGGTCAACGACCCGCCAGGAAGTTGGCGCGCGATTTTACGCGCACGGCCACGATTTCCGCCTGCACGGTCTCCAGTTCCTCCGCGATTACGGCCGCCTCGACAATCGCCTTGCGCTCGCTGAGGGTCTTGATCGTCGCGCGGATCGTCAACTCAAGCCCGATCGGCGTCGGGTGCAGGTAGGTGACGTTCAGGTTGCCGGTGACACAGGTGATCTCTGGATCGCTGCCCGGCGCGCGCCCTTCGGCATCGTACATGGCCGCGATTGCCGTGCCGATGGCGTGGCAGTCGATCACGCTCGCCAGCAGGCCGCCATAGACGACGCCCGGAAAGGCAGTGTGATAAGGCTGCGGATTGAAATGTGCGATCCCGGTCGTGCCATCCCAGTACGTCTGGATGTGCAAGCCGTGATCATTGTGGCGCCCGCAGCCGTAGCAGATGGCAATGTTGTCGCTGTAGAAGTTCTGAATCGGCTGCTGGGTCATGGACGGCGACTCCTGCGTTTGGGCGGCCGGGCAGCGGTCTGTTCGGCCAGTTGGATGCTCTGCTCGACCCAGGGTTCGAGCAGGGCCGGATCATCAAGGAATTCGGGCGGTGTTTCGACGTACAAGCGCGTCCCCGCTGGCGCGGCGCCGGGCAGCTTGAGCAACGCTTCTCCGGCTTCCGGTGGCAGCTTGAGCGCCAACTCATTGCCGAACCAGGCAGCAAACATCTGGCCATTGGCCCACCAGCCGCGTCCACCGAACATGTTGCGGCTGGTCACGTGAACGTCCGGGCGTATGGTTTCGACCGCGATCCGAAGGGCGCGATCCATCTGATCAACGTGGCTCTCGCTCATGAGGCTACCTCGGTGAGGCTGCGCTTGCGGCAATTATCTATCCGTTCGGCCTGGGTCACAAATAGCTCATCTGGGGGATTTTCATCCTAAGGACGTAATTTCTATGTCATGAATAGCAACCTTCGTGACATGACGGTGTATGATCCATATGAAGCATCAGTGAGAAACGAAAAACGCCTTGGCCGCTCAGTATCCGCCTCCCATTTCATCGCCAGGTTGGTCGACGCGCACCAAGCGTACGGTTTTGATCGCGCTGGTCATCCTCATCGCCCTGATGATCTGGCGTCTGAACGAGACGCTGCCGCTGCTGATCGTGTCTGTCATCCTGGCCTATCTGTTTCACCCGGCGACGTCGTTTCTGGAACGACACGTCACGCGCTGGCTGCCTGCGCCGCGCAACTGGGCCATCTTCCTGACGATCGTCGGCGCGATATCCGTGTTCATCATCGTTATCCTGGTCGTGTTTCCAGCCCTCTTTGCCCAGATTGAGGAGTTCGGCAACCGTTTGCCGCGCCTGGTGGCGGATCTCCAGGATACGGCGGAAGACCTGCTCAGCCGTCCGATCGTCATCAACAACCAGCCGCTGACAATTGACGGCGAGCCGCTCATCCCGCTGGAGCAGTTGCGACAGCTCAACGGCGGTGAGGACATCAGTTGGGCGCAGCAGATCCGCGAGTTGAACTTGGTCGAACTGGTGCGTGGCTTCATCAATTCGCTGACCGGCCCGGCGGTCAACGTCGTCGGCGGGGCGCTCACGTTTACCATCAACGCCATCTTCACGCTGACGCTGCTCTTCTACTGGCTCAAAGATGGCGGGCATTTCGTCAACGCGGTGGTCCAATTCACGCCGATCACGTATCGCAACGATGTGACGCGCCTCTTCTTCGAACTGGCGCGCGTCTGGAACGCCTATCTGCGCGGCCAGATCTTCCTGGCATCGTTCGTCGGCGTGGTCGTTTTCACCTGTGCGACCATCCTCGGCGTGCCCAACGCGCCAACGCTGGGCCTGATCTCCGGCGTCATGGAGTTCATCCCGACGCTTGGCCCGCTGATCGCGATCGTCCCGGCGATTCTGCTGGCCGTTACCTCGGCCTCGTCCACACTGCCCTTCCTGAGCGGCCTGCCGTTTGCCCTGGTCGTCATCATCGTCTGGATCACGATCCAGAACGTGCAGGCGATTGTCGTGTCGCCGCGCGTCATGGGCAGCCGCCTCAATCTGCACCCTGTCGTCGTCATCATCGGCGTGATCGCCGGGGCCAGCCTGGCCGGTGCGTTTGGCATCATCCTGGCCGCGCCGACCATCGCCACACTGCGCCTGTTCGGCCAGTACATCTACGGCAAGCTGACCGACACGCCGCCGTTCCCAATGCGGCCGCAGGCGCGCCCCGGCGACTCCAAACTGCCGATTGTCGACCCGATCCTGGCGCTGGTGCGGCGCGCCCTCCAGACGGCCAGCCGCTGGTGGCGGGAGCGCAACACGCGCAAGCCGGTGGTAGAATAGCGCCTGATCAGAAGCGCACGCAGCACGCATGACTCGCTGCCTGCACAGACAGAAAAGGCGACCACGGATGACAAACCGACCCAGCGGCGACGACGTCGACGTCGAGACACTGGCAGAGACGGAGAATTACATTGCCTGGCTCTCGCACGAGCCGGATGGCGAGGTGGTCTACCATCTCGAATTGGGGGCCGTCACGATGCATTTCTTCGAGGAAGAATGGCGTGAGGTCATCCAGTTGATTGGCGAGGCGCGCAAAGCACTCAATCAGTGATCGAACGCGACGGCTTGATCGCGATGATGGCGAAGCATCTGCCGCCGAGCGGCGCCACGCTGCGCCTGCTCGACGTCGGTGCTGCTGCCGGGGATGCCCTGGCTGCGCTGCGGCCCGATCTCGACGTGCAAACCGCCGCGCCCGATCCGATGGGCTGGCAGGTGGACGAGGCGAGCGTCGATGCGATCGCCATCTTTGAACAATTGCTGTCATCCGCGCTGCTGGCGGCTTGTCTGCGCGCGCTCCGCCCCGGCGGTCGCCTGATCATCATCGACCGGACGGCGGAGGCGAACGAGGCGCAGGTCGAACGGCTGGCGGGGGCGGGCTACACCCGCATCCTGGTCGAAGCCCTGTCGGACGATCTCGCGGACGGAGCGCTGCTGCGCGGCGAGAAAGCACACACGACCGCCGATACGCTGGCGCGCGTCCGTGTCGCCGCTCAGCATGACGACCTGCTGACCGACCTCAACCGCTATCCGGGACGTTATCTCCATCTGCTCATTCATCAGATGCCGAACAAGCCCGTCTGGGCCTTGCGCCCGGACGAAGCGCTTGAGTGGCGCGCCGTCGCCGTGACGCTCGACGATCGGATCGTGCTGCTCGCCTTCAGCAGTCTGGCCAAGGCAGTGGCCTTTATGCAGCCCGCCGTGCTGGCCGGGCACATCCGCGATATCAACAAAGTCGGGAAGTTCAGCGCCGAGACGGCACGCGCATGGACGCTGCCCATGCTGCTCAACCCGGATCACGGGCTGCTTGCCGATCGTGCGCAGACGCTGGTGCCGGTCGACCCGTCGACGGCGGAACAGCCCGACGAATGAGCGCCGGGCGATCGGTTACTGCGGCAGGCTCAGGAGATAGGCGACCAGCCCATCGAGGTCGGTCATGCCGACTTCGCCGATCAGTTGATGCGTCCCCGGCAGCATGAAGACGTCGTAGAGCGTGGGCGCGCGGCCATCGTGGAAGTAAGGCGCGCTCAGCCACAGCCAGCGCAGCGACGGCGTGTCGTAAATCTTGTCTTCGGTCGCGCCCGTGCCGACGGCGACCGGCTGCCCGTTGGTGAACAACTCGCCCGCGTGACATTCGGCGCAGTTCTGCTCGGCGAAGACCTGTTCGCCGCGTTCGACCAGCGCCGGGTCAAGCCGGTCACGATACGGGTTCGCCGGGGGTTGCAGCCCTTCCAGGTAAGCGACCAGCGCATCCAGATCGACCGACAGGCCGGTGTGCGGCGTCTCCTGCGGCGGATTGGCCGTCGAGGCGTCGATTAGCCCGCGGCCTCCCATCAGCCCGCGAATCTTGATCTCCACGTCCGCCAGCTCATCCCACGTATCCGTCCAGGTGTACGGCGCGGTGTCAGCCAGCCCGAACAGATGCGGCGTATTGAACGGTTCGCCCGGCCAGCCCTGCCAGATGCGCCCGTCACTCATGCCGTCGAAATGGCAGGTGGCGCAGCTCAGCCACTCGTCGCGGCTCATCCGCGGGTCGCGCGCCGAGTAAAACAGCCGCATCCCGATCAGTTGATCCGTCGTCAGCGTGACCGCGCTGATCGGCAGCACGTCGTCCACGCGCAGATTGCTCGTCTGGATGGTCGTCAGCGTGCCATCGAACACGTTGTGCACGAACAGCAGCGTGTTATCACGGTTGAGCAGCACGCCGCGCGGATTGGTGCCGACCTGGACGTGTGCGCGCAGACGGCCCGTCGTCAGGTCGATCACGCTGATCGAATCGCTGCCCGCGTTGGCGACGTAGAGCCGCTGCGCGAAACGATCCAGGGCGAGGGCGAACGGCATGTTGACCGGGCGGTCGATCTGGTCAAGCGCGAGCCGGGCCCCGCGATCCACCTGCAAATTACGCAGATCGAGCAGGTTGATGACCGGCATGACGGCGCCGTCGTAGGTCAGGGCCGGGTTTTCGGCGTTGACGTGCGTCTGCGGCAGGTAAGCGATTCCGCGCGTGATATCGAGTGCGAGCGCCTGCGAAATGCTGTTGGTGCCGCCTGTGCCCACGCGCGCCACGAGCGCGCCAGTCGGGATGTAGACGAGGCTGATTTCGCCCGTCCAGAAGTGTGTCACGTAGAGAAAATCGCCCCACAGCGCCAGGCCGGACGGCATATCCGGCACCGGGAAGCGGCGCGTGACCGCGGCGGCGTTCAGGTCAATCTCGGCGATTTCGCCGCTGCCCTGCTCAGACACATAGGCGACCGTGTCACTGCCTGCGACGACGCCATACGGCCAGACGCCGACCGGGATCGTCGCCAGCACGCTGGCCGCATGAATGTCAATGATCGACACCGTGCCCTCGCCACGATTCGCCACCACGGCGCGCGTGCCATCCGGGGTAATCGCCACACTGCGCGGATCGTCGCCAACGCTGACCTCGTCGATCACCCGGCTCTGCGACGGCACCAGAATCGTGACGCTGTCGCTCAGCGCATTGGCCGCCACCATCGTCAGATTATCCGCCGCGAGTGCGATGCTGCCGCTGTAATAATCGCGGTGACTACGTGCATCCGGCAGCGCGAACAAAGGCAGCGGTGTCGGCGTCGCACGGCCTGTCTGTGCCTGAACCGGGAGTGTGGTGTTCTTTCCGAACAGCGCCGCGCCGACGACCAGCAGCAGCGTCAGCGCCATGAGCGCGCTCGCGTAAAGAAACTTGGAGACGGTGAATCGTTGCTTCACTGGCACTCCCGTCAATCGGTCAGGCTGATGAGGCGGTCGTGGAAGATGGTGAAGGTGCGGTAAAGCGTGCGCTCTCTGCCGACCTCGTCGCGCCCGACCAGGATGAACGTCAAGCGGCGCGACTCCGAAGCCGCCGGGCCATGCTCGCGCCCATCCACTTCCAGGTTGGGGAAGCGGCGGGCGATGTTGGTCGGGTTGTGCTGGTAGCTGAAGCTGCGCCCGCTGAGCCGCAGCGTCCCCTGTTCGAGCAGATAGCCGGGTGTCGTCAGCGTGTAATAGACCGTCGTGTCCGTCCAGCCATCGGGAACGGTGAAGTTGAAGTTGTAGGGCAGCGCCGCCGGGATTTGAATGTCAGGGCGCGCGGCCACTTCGATCTGCGCACTGTCGGGCAGAGCCACGTAGAAGTTGTAGTGCCCATCCGGCGCACCGGGGATGCCGCCCGTCAGATACGGGGGCTGCGTCTCACCCGCCGAGGTCAGGCCATCCTGAGTCACCAGCACATCGACCGTCCAGACGCCGGCTTCGTCGACCGCGAAATCGTTGGCCGCGTCGTAGTAATGGCCGATGGCATTGGCGCGTCCGCTGAAACTGCGCACGACGCCGCTCGGCGCGGTCACGCGCACGTCGATGGTGGCGGCGCGCGAGGGCGCGGCCTGGCCGCTGAAGGCGAACGTATCGCCCAGGTTCAGGATGTCGCCCGGCTGGACGCCCGTCGGCAGGAAGAAGCTGTCGTAGGCTGCGTCGTCGATCACAATCAGCGTGCCGCCGTTGGCGCCGCCATCCGTCCCGCGCGCGGGCGGGGCGATGCGCGTGCCGCTCGGATCGTCATCTTCGATCACCACGGCGACCGAGCCATAGATCGCGCTTGAGTGTACGTCGATGCTCGGATTGTCGACCAGTGCGCCACCGAACAGGAACAGATAGTCGCCCGCCGTCAGCCCGGTCAGGCCGACGCCGATCTGCTTATTGAGCGGATCCTGGACGTCCGTCCACGTCGGCAGAGACGGCTGTGCCGCGCCGTTGATGAATTGGCGCACGCTGAAGCCCGGCTGCACGACGCTGATATAGCTGTAGCCACGGTTGGCCGGAGACGGGCTGCTTGTCGGATCGTAAGGCCTGGCATCGTCGCCGAGCAGCGCCGCCGGAAGCTGATCGATGGTCGCGGCGCGCCGGATCGCGTTGCCGTAACTGCTTGCGTCGGTCGAGACACCTGCCAGCAGCCAGTTCTCGTAGATACCCGTGCGATCCTGAAGGTTGACGACCGGGGCCAGCGCGCTGGCCGTGCTGTCCGTCAGCCACAACACGTCGCCCGAATTGTAGGGTGCGTTCACGATCACGGGCGAGACGGTCTGGCTGCGCGCTTCGAGCAGCCGCTCGGCGCGATACCAGGCGGGCTGCAATCCCTGCGTAAAATTGGCCAGCCCGCGCGCACCATGGGCCAGATAGTCGTTGCTCTCACCGGCGATCACACCGGCGCTGCGTGTACTGCCCGCCCACAATCGCCCATCCGCGTCAGTGTAGCGCGCGTCGTAGTCGATCACGTACTCGCCCGGCTGGTCGAAGGTGAACGACTCGGTTTGCGGGAAGAAATAGCCATGCTCGTTGGCTGTGCCCTCGAAGACTTGCTCAGTCGGCGCGCCACCGCCCAAAGGATAGGCGCGCACCCTGACCGTGACCTGCGCCGCGACGGCGGGCGCGATGTGCAGCCCGGCGTTGAGCGCATTGCCGACCTCGAACGGCGTGCCGGGGAGCACTGCCGGCGATAGATCGAGCATTTCGGCGACCAGCACGTGATAGCTGCCGCCGCCGTTGTAGCGATTGCCGTAGATGTCTTCGAATTCGCCCGTCAGGTTGATGACGTGCTCGCCGTACTGGCTGAAGCTGAAGCGCGAGATGGCCGGGTTGAGCGTCGTCAGTTGATAGGTATCGACCGGCGACTGGCGGCCAAACTGCTCGCGTTCATCCACCGCAGGCGATGAAAGCTGGTTTTGGAGCAGCGGCAGATTGCCGGGCGAGAAGATGGTGCCGTCCGGCGCCTGCACATCGACACTCAGGCGGCCACCGGGGAACAGGAACGGGATCAGCGGCGGCGCGGAGAGATCGTAGGCATTGGGCAGCTGCATGAGCAGATGCGGCTCCAGCGAGTAGACCGCCGGGGCGCCATCCACAGTGAGCGGCACGATGTATGACGGGCTGTTGAAGTGCACCCGGTTGGACAGCGCGTAATCCGTCGTCTCCGCCGGGAGGACGCCGCGGCTGCCATCGCTGCTGATGTTCATCATCAGCGCCCACGGCAGCGGGATTTGTTCCAGATTGCCGATGTTGATTACCAGCGGCAGGCGCGTCAGCCCGATGCCGGAGTAGCCATCGCCCTGCCCGAAGAGCGCACTGGTTTCCCAGGCTTCCGGCGCATTATCGCCCGCGCGGACTTGCACACGGAGCGAAGGCACGTAGATGCCAGGGGGCAGATCGCTAGGAATCTGGCGCTCGAAGACGAGCCTGAACGACAGGCCGTCGATCGCTGGGGCGATATCGGCTTCGGTGACGACCGTCTCGGCCAGCGTGCGCCCGACGCCCACATCGTCGATGGCCAGGCCGCTCGGCGTGAGCAGGCTCGACCAGCCGTTGTTGGTGTAACGTGTGCCGACGGCGCGTGTTTCTCCGCGCTGACGTAAGACGACCGGCGTGAGTTCAAGCTGGCTGATGATGCGGAAGGTGTTCAGGTCGATATCCGCGCTTGGACGCGGGATGGTGACGTTCAGTTCGATGCGCAGTGGGTTGGGATCGCCCGCCTCAAAGGTGAGTTGGTTAACACGGCCATCAGCAGTCCACAGCTCTGCGCCCGCGCTCAGCGTCCCGGCAATCGTGAATTGGACGCCGTTCTCGGTGCGCGTCGGGTATCGACCGTAGACAACCACAGCTGGCCCGCCGGGCAGCGATCCCGGACGGTCGCGCAAGGCAGCCGGGATGCTCTCCGCCGGGCTGATCATGAACGGCGTGTTGCCCGGCCCGTAGAGGCGCGCCGTAAACCCGCCCATGATACCGGCCTGGGTGTAAATCGTCTCGCCGGTGTAGAGGTTGCGGATGGCAAGCTGCGCGGTTGGGAAGACGGCGTTCGCTTCACCTGTGATGGTGACGATGCCGTTCTCGTTCGGCTCGGACACACTGATCAGCGAGGCGCGCGGAGGATCGCCACGCTGCGGACGCAGGCTCTCTTGGGCCAGCGCCGTCGAAAGCGACAATACCGCGGCCAGAAAAATCACCATGACGGTGAATAATCGACGCAAGTCTTCTTCCCTCGTGACGCAGCGCTAACTTACAGTATAGGAGAAATGGCTGATTTCGCCCACAAGCCTCCGCGCTTGTTTACGGCTTCAGTCCCAGGCTCTCGATCAGGGCGTCCAGATTGGCGAGCAGCGCGCCAGGCGCCGCGTTGTTGAGCAGCGTGTAATCGGCAATCGCGATCGGCCCCCCTTTTTCGAGATTCTTGATCTCGGCAAAGTCGCGCGCGAGTGCTTCTTCCGGCGTCAGCGGGCGTTCTTCACGCCCTGTCAGCCGCTGGTAACGCAAAGCTCGATCTGCCACCACGGCGACCACGACCATCGTGCTGCGGAACTCTGCTTGCAGCAGCTCGTATTCGGTGAAGCTGTACAGCCCGTCGATGGCGATGGAGCGCCGCCGCTCCAGCTCCGCACGCAAGATCGGCAGCGCGCGCAGGGCAATCGCCGCCATACCATCCTGTGCGCGGAATGCTTCGCGCACCTCCTGCTCATGCTGCGGCGTGAGCGCGAGGCCCCGCCGTTGTACCTCGTTGGTGACGATGCTGCCAAAACGAAACTGAAAGAATCCGCGCGTTTCCAGGTGCTGCGCGCACAAACTCTTGCCTGAGCCTGGCATACCCACCAGGGCAAGCACGCGCGGGGCGAAGGATGTATCCGGCATACTGCCTCAACTGTGATTGGGAACTGAAAAAAACTGTGCTCATTATACACCAGCGTGCCTGACGGTTGAGGCGTAAGTCGCCTCGTGAGCGGTTGCTCTGAATTCGTGCGCTTTGTACGAGGGTGGAGGCCATATTCGCGTTCGAGTCATTTGACAACGTTGACTTTTGTGTTAGACTCTGAATGACAACGTTGACATTCTGGTAAACAGTTCTTGATATTGCCTTATGCCTACCATAAAAGAAGTTGCTGAAGCCGCCGGTGTCTCCTTCAAAACCGTGTCCCGCGTGATCAACGGTGATGAGAAGGTACGGCCCGAAACCCGAGCCAGAGTCATGGATGCGGTCGAACGACTCGGCTATCGACCCAACCAGATTGCGCGCCAGATGCGCACCCAGCGCTCTCAGTTGATCGGCTTCATCAGCGATCAAATCGTCACCACGCCTTTTGCCTTCAACATCATTAAGGGTGCTCAGCAAGAAGCCTGGCAGCACGACTGCATGCTGCTGGTCGTCAACACCGACGCGGATAGCGTCCACGAGGCGGAAGCGATCGATATGCTGCTGACTCGCCAGGTCGAGGGCGTCATCTACGCGACCATGCGCCACACGATTGTCGAACTGCCGCCGCAACTGCGCGAACTCCCGGTGGTACTGCTCAACTGCCGCTCTGCCGACGACTCACTGCCATCGGTCGTGCCGGATGAGGTCGGGGCGGGCTACGCGGCGACCGAGATCCTGCTCCGCAAAGGCCATCGGGCGATTCCCTTCATCAATCTGGAGACGACGGCGGTCGCAGCGGTTGGGCGCCTCGAAGGCTACCGCCAGGCGTTAGCCGATTACGGCGTGCCCTTTGATCCGGCGCTCGTGCGCAATACCTTCGGCATCTCACCGGATGGTTACGCGCAGGCACGAGAACTGCTCGACGAAGGGCCAACACCCTCGGCGATCCTATGCGGGAACGATGCGGTAGCCGCAGGCGTATACGAGGCAATCAAAGAGCGCGGCCTGCGTATTCCCGACGACGTGGCCGTCCTCAGCTTCGACAATCTCGAATTGATCGCGACCTCGCTCAAACCATCACTCTCCACCATGGCGCTTCCCCATCTGGAAATGGGCGAATGGGCCGTTCGTTACCTGATGCAACCCGAAGGGCATGACACCGCGGAACCTGACGAGGTAGAGCACACCTTGCTGCCCTGCCCATACATCGAACGCGAGTCCGTTTAGGAAACTCGCCCAGAGAAGGTGACACCGTCGGCAGTCTGCAGGCGTCCGGCGCAGTCAATAAGACGTTCATTTGTGAATAGGAGTATGCGAAATGAAAGTTTCGAGAGTGCTGCTCGGCTTACTGCTGGTAGCCTTGTTTATCCTGCCGATGACGGCATCCGCTCAGCCAGCCGAAATCTCGGTTTTCTTCCACAGCGGTAGAGGTTCGGAGCGCGACGCGCTCGATACCATCATCACCAATTTCAACGACTCGCAGAGCGATTACGTCGCCGTCGCGACCGAACTGCCAGAAGGCAGCTACACCGATGCCGTGAATGCGGCAGCGCTGTCGGGCGATCTGCCCTGCCTGCTCGATTTCGATGGCCCGACGCTGTACAGCTTCGCCTGGCGCGGCTACCTGCTCCCGATTGACTCGTATGTGTCGGATGACCTGAAGGCCGACATTCTGCCGTCGATCATCGACCAGGGCAGTTACAACGATCACCTGTACAGCCTTGGCGTCTTCGACAGCGGTCTGGCGCTCTGGGCCAACCGTGAAATGCTCGAAGCCGCCGGCGTTCGCATTCCGACCGGCCTGGACGACGTCTGGACCCTCGATGAATTCGACGCCGCGCTGGCCGCTCTCAAGGAAGCCAATCCGGACAACTTCATCCTCGACCTGAAGATGAACTACGGCGAGGGCGAATGGTTCACCTACGGTTTCGCGCCCATTCTGCAGAGCTTCGGCGGCGACCTGATCGACCGTTCGACCTACGAGTCGGCGGAAGGAGTGCTCAATGGTGAAGCCGCCGTCGCGGCCATGACCTGGCTCCAGGGACTGTTCGACAAGGGCTATGCCACGTCCACGCCGCCGGATGACAACGAGTTCATCAACGGCAACGCAGCCTTGAGCTGGGTCGGCCACTGGGAATACAACCGCTATGCCACCGAACTGGGCGACAATCTGGTCCTCATCTCGATGCCAGATTTCGGCCAGGGCGCGGCGACCGGTATGGGATCGTGGAACTGGGGCATCACCAATCAGTGCGAGAGTCCGGATGGCGCGTGGGCGCTGCTCGACTTCATGCTCGAACCGGAGCAGATGACGATCATGACCGACGCGAACGGTGCCGTCCCCAGCCGTATCAGTGTGCTGGACGCGGACGAACGTTACGCCGAGGGCGGCCCCTTGAACATCTTCGTCCAGCAGTTGCAGAACGGCGTCGCCGTGCCGCGGCCACAGACGCCGGCGTATCCCGTGATCACGAGCGAATTCGCGAAGATGATCTCCGAGATTTCCAGCGGTGCGGATGTGCAGACGGCCCTGGATAACGCCGTCGATGCGATTGACGCGGACATCAGCGCGAATGATGGCTACCCCTCGATGTAGCATCCGTCCATTCTGGGAGGGCCACTCTGCCGCCCTCCCTCTTCAGGAAGATATCGACCGGAGGCCCACAAACGTCGACGGTCTGGCATAGACAGGGCATCTCGACATGACGCTCAACCTGAGGACGTCTTCGGCGCAGCGTAACGAAAGGATGGCAGCTTACTTATTCCTGCTGCCAGCGGCACTCTTGCTGATCGTTTTTTCTCTGATCCCTTTTCTTTCTGCGCTTCGCCTGAGCTTTACCAACCAACCATTGGTGCCGCAGCTGCTGCCGGATGGCACGCAGCGCTCGGCAGATTTCATCGGTTTCGACAACTACAGCGATCTGCTGCGCGTTCAACTGGTCACACTTGAACCCGAACTCGGCGATGACGGCCAGCCGCAGCGTGACGACAACGGCGACCTCGTTTACCCGCGTGCGCGCACAATTCTGCGCGGCAGCGATCAATACGAGGGTATGTCCGAGTTGACGCAGTTCGATCTGTTCGGCACGCGCTATCTCGTGGCTGCAAGCGACCCGACGTGGTGGCGATCTCTGTTCAATGTGTTCACGTTCGTCATCATCGTCGTGCCCGTGCAAACGAGTTTTGCGCTGGCGCTTGCCATGCTCGTCAACCAGAAGATCCGCGCCTCGAACTTCTTCCGCACGGTCTACTTCGCACCCGTCGTCACCTCGATGGCGATCGTATCGGTCATCTGGTTCTTCCTCTACAACCCGGATCAGGGCTTCATCAACAATTTCCTGTCGATCTTCAGGATCGGCCCGTTCCAATGGCTCGATCATCCGGCCTCGGCTATGCTCTCGATCATCCTCATGTCGATCTGGCAGGGGGTGGGTTTCCAGATGATCATCTTCCTGGCCGGTCTGCAAGAAATTCCCGAAAACCTGTATGAAGCCAGCGCGCTCGACGGCGCGAATGCCGTTCAGCAGTTTCGATTCGTCACACTGCCCAGCCTGCGCAACACCACCATCTTCGTCGCCATCAGCACGACCATCCTCGCTTTCAAGCTGTTCGTGCAGGTGGACGTGATGACGTTCGGACGCGGCGGCCCGGAAGACGCCACCATCACGCCGATCTTGCACCTCGTCAATGAAGGTTTCCGCGGCAGCCAGCGCGTCGGCTACGCCTCCGCTATCGCCGTTGTCTTCTTGCTGCTGGTGCTGGCGATCTCGTTGGTCCAGCGGCGCGTGCTGACGCAGAAGGAGGCTTGAGATGACGACCGATAGCGCTCTCCTGCGCGCAGAGGCCGCGGCCCGCGCCCGCAGTGCCCAAACACGGAAGACCATCCGCAGCGCGATCAACTACGCGGTCATGATCGGGCTGGCCTTCTTCTTCGCTTTCCCCATCGTCATCATGCTCGTCTCGTCGTTCAAGCCGGACGAGCAGATCGCCGGGGATATGCGTTCGCTCTATGCCTTCATCCCGCGCAACATCACGACCGAGAACTACTCGTGCGCCGATTACGACCTGGCGACGAGTGACTGCTCGCCGACACCTGGAGAGAATCCGGGTCTGTTCGAGCGGCTGCCATTCGGGCGCATCTATTTCAACTCCGTCTTCGTCACGGCGAGCATCGTCATCGGCGGGCTGTTGGTCAACAGCATGGCCGCCTTTGCGCTGGCACGATTGAACTTCCCAGGCAAGAAGCTGCTGCTCACGGCGGTGATCGCGATGATCATCATCCCGTTCGAGGCATTGGCCGTGCCGCTGCTGCTCCAGGTCAACAGTTTTCCATGGATCGATGGCAGCAGCACGTGGATCAACAGTTATCAGGTGCAAATCTTTCCGTTCATGGCGGATGCGTTCTCGATCTTCCTGTTCTACCAGTTCTTCATCGGCATCCCGAAGGATTTCGACGAAGCCGCGCGCGTGGACGGTGCCAACATCTTCACCATCTACTGGCGCATCATCGTGCCGTTGTCGCTGCCGGTGTTCGCGACGGTCGCCATCTTGCAGGCGCTGACGCACTGGGGCAGCTTTCTGTGGCCGCTCATGGCGACGCGCGGGTTCGAATTCCAACCGCTGCCGGTGGCGATGCGCGTCTTCTTCGGTCAGGCGCCGCGCCAGTGGGGGGATATTATGGCCTTCGCTTCGCTGGCAACGGTGCCGGTTTTGATCCTGTTCCTGCTCTTCCAACGCTGGTTCGTGCAGAGCGTGGCATCAGCAGGCGTTAAAGGTTAACCTAGGCAATTACATGGGACGAGCTGCGCACGACGCGGCTCGTATCTCGTCACTCATCGCCACATCATTGGAAAGCACTGCCCATGCCGTTCGTCATCACCCGGCCATCATTCACGGGTGATCCGTATCGTCCGCGTTATCACTTTTTGCCGCCCGCCGGGTGGATGAACGACCCAAACGGGGTGATCGAAATTGATGGCCGTTACCATCTGTTTTACCAGAACAATCCTGCTGCCCCGGTCTGGGGCAACATCCACTGGGGGCACGCCGTCAGCGGCGATCTCGTCCACTGGCAGGATCAGCCGATAGCGCTGGCGCCGGATACGTCCGGTCTGGACGAGGGCGGTGTCTGGTCGGGCTGTGCGGTGCGGCACGGCGATGAGGTCATGCTCATCTATACGGGCGGCACCGGGAAGTTCACGCAGGATGGCGTCGCCAATGGGCTGCGCAACATGCCAATCTGCGCGGCGCTCGGCGAGCCGGGCTTGCAGACGTGGCGCAAGCTGCCGGACAATCCACTCATCCCCGCGCTCCCGGACGAGGGCGACATTGTCGGCGTGCGCGATCCGGTCGTCTGGCGTGAGGGGGATCGCTGGCGCATGACCATCGGCGCCGGGCTGCGTGGCCGCGGCGGCGCGGTGCTGCTCTACGACTCGGATGACTTACACCGCTGGCATTACGCCGGACTGCTCCATCACGACAACGTCGGCCTGCTCTGGGAGTGCCCGCAGCTGCTCACATTCGACGATGAGCGCGCGGCCCTGCTCGTCAGCGTCTGGCATCCGCCGCAGCGCAGTTACACCGGCTACTACAGCGGCATCTATCGCCATGGCAAGTTCGAACCACGATTCTTCGAGTTACTTGAACTAGAGAACGCCGCTCTTTACGCACCGCAGGCGACGCGTGATGCGCGGGGACGCTGGCTGATGTGGGGCTGGATTCGCGAGGAGCGCAGCCTCGACGAGAGCTTGGCCACCGGTTGGTCCGGCGTGATGTCGCTACCGCGCGTCGTGACGATGGATGCCGACGGTCACCTGCGCCAACAGCCGGCGCCCGAAGTGAGTACTCTGCGCCAATCCGCCGCGCTCCCGGTCAACCCGGCCAGAGATGCCGACGGGTACAACCTGCTAGGGCAGTACGCGAGTCAAACGCTCGAAATCGTCGCCGAGTTCACCTGCGCCGGTACCCCAGGGCAGGTCGAGCTGGAACTGCGGATGCTGCCGGGGGGCGAGGAACGACTGACGATTGCCTACGATTGGGCGCGCGGCAGGTTGCAGATCGGGCGCGGGCAGTCGTCACTGAGCACGAGCGACGAGGCCGACCGAGCTGATCTCACCGGGGCGCTCAATCTGGCAGCCGGGGAAGCGCTCAAGCTGCACATCTACGTCGATCACTCGGTCGTGGAGGTGTTTGCTAACGAGGGTCTCGTCTGCGCGGCCACGCGCATCTACCCGACCCACAATTCCGGTATTGCGCTGGGCTGGCAGGGTACACCGAACGTTATGTTAAGGTTTGCCCACGTCTGGAATCTGGATGCCACCTAGCCGATCGTAAAGACCAAGATCCGTGCCAAATTTCACAAGATGACAGCGTTGTCAATAACGTTACAACGTTGTCACGTAATATTCGGATGAAAGTTTGTACAATTCGCCCGAAAAATCGACCTGGATTTGCGTTTTTATGTTCGTACGGTTAAGATGCCATATTAAGGGCACTGAGTCGCCCGTCGGCTCTACAAGCTAAATTATGTACACAGGAGTTTACTATGAAGAAGTTTGCCATGCTTGCGCTGCTTATGGCGGCGATGCTGGCGGTCTTCGGCGCAAGCGCTGTTGCTGCGCAGGACGACCTGGTCTTCCCCGTGGGTGAAGGTCCGTTCCATTGGGAAAACCTGGAGGAGTTCCAGGATATGGGTTTGAGCGGTCAGACATTGACAGTCTTCGGCCCATGGGTTGGCAACGACCAGGTCCTGGTCGAGAGCATGCTCGCCTACTTTGAGTACGCTACGGGTGTGGATGTCGTCTACGCTGGTTCGGACAGCTTCGAGCAGCAGATCGTCATCGACCTGCAAGCTGGCAGCCCGTCGAACGTGGCAGCCTTCCCACAGCCGGGTCTGGCAGCCAACATGGCGGCACAGGGCTTCCTCGCGCCGCTCGGCGATGAGATGCGTCAGTTCACGCTCGACAACTACGCTGCCGGTCAGTCGTGGGTTGACCTGGGCACGTATGCCGGCCCCGATGGCGCTGATGATTATTTTGGCTTCCTGTACAAGATCGACCTGAAGAGCATCGTCTGGTACGTGCCGGAGAACTTTGAAGATGCCGGTTACGAAGTCCCGGCGACGATGGAAGACCTGATGGCCCTGAGCGATCAGATCGTTGCTGACGGCGGTACGCCCTGGTGCATCGGCCTCGGCAGCGGTGACGCGACCGGCTGGCCGGCCACTGACTGGGTCGAAGACATCATGCTGCGCACGCAGCCGCCGGAAGTCTACGATGCGTGGGTGAGCAACGAGCTGCCCTTCAATTCGCCGGAAGTGGTCAATGCGATTGATATCTTCGGCCAGTTCGCCAAGAACGATGCCTGGGTCAATGGTGGCGCCGTCGCGGTTGCGTCCACGGACTTCCGTGACTCGCCGCAGGGTCTGTTCACCGTTCCGCCGCAGTGCTACTTGCACCGCCAGGCCAGCTTCATTTCCTCGTTCTTCCCCGAGGGAACCGAACTGGGCACGGACGCCGACTTCTTCTACTTCCCGCCCTTCGCCGGCCAGGACCTGGGTAACCCGGTCCTCGGTGCAGGCACGGTGTGGACGATCACTGATGACAGCGACGCTGCTCGCGCTTTCATCAAGTGGCTGACGACCCCGCTCGCGCATGAAGTTTGGATGGCGCAGAGTGGTTTGCTGTCGCCGCACAAGGGTGTCAACTTGGATGCGTATGCCAACGATACGCTGCGCAAGCAGGGCGAGATCCTCCTGAACGCGACGACCTTCCGCTTCGACGGTTCGGACCTGATGCCGGGCGCGATTGGTGCCGGTGCGTTCTGGACGGGCATGGTCGATTACGTCAGTGGCGCGAGCGCGCAGGACGTGGCCGACGAGATCCAGGCCGCCTGGGATGCTATCAAAGAATAAGCGCATCTGTTTTCGATAACGATGCCTTAGGGCTGCCAGGGTGACTCACTGGGTCACCCTGGTTGCTATACTGGCGTCGTTGGGGTAAGCCTGCCGGAGACAAACATTATGCAGCAAATCCTTTCTGGAGTTTATGCGATCATCATCGGCGTCGGGGCGATGGTGCTCTTCTATTTCGGAACGAACTGGGTGCTGGACAAAGCCTTTGCCGACGAGATGACGGCAGATCGACGGATGATCAAGAGCCGGGAGAAAATCCGCGAGTCCATTCGCCCATGGATTTTCGTGCTCCCCGCCCTTCTCCTGCTCCTCCTGTACCTGGTTTACCCGGCCATTCAAACGTTCATTCTGAGTTTCTTCAATGCGACCGGCAACGAATTCGTCGGGCTCCACAATTATGAGTGGGCCATCAACGATGGCGAGTTCTTGCAGTCGATTGGTAACAACATCCTCTGGCTCTTGATCGTGCCCTTCGTGAGCACGGCGCTTGGGCTGGTCATTGCGGTGTTGGCCGACCGCGTGCGCTGGGGCACGCTGGCCAAGTCCATGATCTTCATGCCGATGGCGATCTCATTTGTCGGTGCAAGCGTGATTTGGAAGTTCATCTACGACTATCGCCCCGAGGGGCAGGCGCAGATCGGCGTGCTCAACGCGCTGGTGACGTCGTTGGGTGGGCAACCGCAGGCGTGGCTGACGATCCCGTTCTGGAACAACATATTTTTGATGATCATCTTGATCTGGATTCAGACCGGCTTTGCCATGGTCTTGATGTCGGCGGCGCTGCGTGGCGTTCCGGAAGAGACACTGGAAGCGGCGCGCATTGATGGCGCCAACGAGGTCCAGATCTTTTTCAACATCATGATCCCGCAGATTATCGGCACCATTCTGGTTGTGTGGACGACCATCACGATCGTTGTGCTGAAGGTGTTCGACATCGTGCTGGCGATGACGAATGGCCAGTGGGATACGGAAGTGCTGGCGAACTTAATGTATGACTGGATGTTCCGTGGTGGTGGCGACTTTGGTCGCGGCAGTATGTTGGCGACCGTCATCATGATCGCCGTTATCCCGATCATGATCTGGAATATCCGGCGCTTCCGCGCAGAGGAGGCTCAGCGATGACGACCAAAGCCCAAACCATGGCCGGCGCTGCCGATAAAGCGGCGAGCGGCACGAGTTCCTTCAATCTTTCGCTCGGTTGGTGGATCACGCGTATTTCGCTGGCTCTGATCGTGATCGCGTGGACGATTCCGACCTTTGGTTTGTTCATCAGTTCACTGCGTGATAAAGACCAGCTCGCCATCACCGGTTGGTGGACGGCGTTGCAAACATCGGTCGGTACCGAACAGGGCCGTACTGGGGAGGCGGACGCCCAGGTCGAAACCAACGGGCAGTACGTCTTGACTGGCAGTATTTTCGGTGAGGGATCGACCAAGAGCATTCGCACGTATGGCGGCGGCTTCTTGCCCTCGAGCGGTACGGTTGAATATGGGCAAGGCGAACAGCCGGGCATTCGCGACTATGCGCCGGGTGAGCTCGTCACCCTGGAAGATGGCAGTACGTTCGTGCTCGAATCGAATGGCACCTACACGTACACGTCGCCAACGCCGTTCGATTTCGATCGTGGGCGGCGCTTCTTCATGGAGACGCAGATTCCGCCGACTTTCACGTTGGCGAACTATCAGGAAATCTTCCGGGCGGAATCGGTCGATCAATCGTTCATCAATACCTTCACAGTCGTCATTCCAGCGACCATCATCCCGATCGCGATTGCGGCCTTCGCGTCGTATGCCTTCACGTGGATGGAGTTCCCCGGACGACGGTTCCTGTTCTACATCGTCGTCGCTTTGATCGTCGTGCCGCTGCAAATGGCGCTCATTCCGCTGTTGAGGCTGTACAACACCGTCGGTCTTTCCAAGGGTTATCCAGGCATCTGGCTGGCGCATACGGGCTTCGGCCTGCCGTTGGCGATCTACCTGCTGCGCAACTACATCGGCAGCCTGCCGCGCGAACTGATCGAGTCGGCCAAGATCGATGGCGCGTCGCACTTCCAGATCTTCACACGTCTGGTGCTGCCGCTGTCGGTGCCCGCGCTGGCCTCGTTCGCCATCTTCCAGTTCTTGTGGGTCTGGAACGACCTGCTGGTGGCGCTCGTCTTCCTGGGCAAGACGCCCGATCAGATCGTGCTCACGTCCAAGCTGCGCGAACTGCTCGGCTCTCGCGCCGATAACTGGGAGATCCTGACCAGCAGCGCTTTTGTCTCGATCATCGTGCCGGTGCTCGTGTTCTTCGCACTGCAGCGCTACTTCGTGCGCGGTCTGCTCGCCGGTTCGGTCAAGGGCGGCTAAGCCGGACGCTCAGAATGATATTTGGAGGGCGGGCCGCGGCTCGCCCTCTGTGTTTTCAGGAATACGCGTCGATGTCTCGACGGTTTTTTGCAAAGTTGGAACCCTGGTTGTTCCTGGCCCCGGCGCTTTTTCTCCTCGTCGTCTATCTGATTTATCCCGCCATCCACACCTTTATCCTTAGCTTCTTCGATAAATTCGGGATGCACTTCGTCGGGCTGCGCAATTACACCTGGGCTCTGCACGATCCGGAGTTTTTGCAGTCCATTCGCAATAACCTCCTGTGGCTGATCGTCGCGCCGCTCGCCAGCATCGTGCTTGGCTTCGTCGTTGCGGCGCTGGCGGACAACGTCCGTTGGGGCACGCTGGCGAAATCTCTCATCTTCATGCCGATGGCGATCTCGTTTGTGGGCGCCAGTGTCATCTGGAAATTCGTCTATGATTTCCGGGCTGAGGGGCAGAATCAGATCGGCGTCCTGAATGCGCTGGTCGTCGCCCTCGGCGGCGAGCCGCGGGCCTGGATCACGATCCCGTTCTGGAACAATCTGTTCCTGATCATCATCCTCGTCTGGATGCAGACGGGTTTCGCGGTCGTCATGTTCTCAGCCGCCATACGCGGCGTGCCCGATGAACTGCTTGAGGCCGCGCGCATCGACGGCGCCAACGAGGTGCAGGTCTTCATACGCGTCGTTCTTCCTCAGATCTGGGGTACGATCCTGGTCGTGTGGACGACCTTCACCGTCGACGTTTTGAAAGTCTTCGACATTGTCATCGCCATGACCAACGGCCAGTGGGATACGAACGTGCTGGCTAACATGATGTACAACTGGATGTTTCGCGGCGGTGGCGATTTCGGGCGCGGGAGCATGCTGGCGACGGTCATCATGATCGCTGTGCTCCCGATCATGCTCTGGAATATCCGGCGCTTCCGCGCGGAAGAAGACTATCGTTGATCGACCTATTCGGCTACCGTGCGCCTCCAGCCGCGCTATAATGATCCATATGAACGACCACATCGTCTCCAACCCCTATGCTTGCAGCGTCGACGATCCGATGCTGGCGCCGTTTGCCGGGCGACAGGCGGTCTTCGCGCGTCTGCGCCTGCAGTTCACCGATCCTGCGCGTCAGGGAGCGCTGCTCGTGCTCGGTCGGCGCCGCATCGGCAAGACGGCCTTCCTGCGCGCGTTCGACGTGGCCTTCGACGAGACGTTCGTCGGCGTCTACGTCAGTCTGCGCGACCTGACGCTGCAATCGGAAAACGAGTGGTGGCTGAGCCTGGCCCAGGCGATCACCGAGCGCTTGATCGAGCGGGCTTTCACGCTCCACCGCCTGATCGATCTGGCGCCGCCCGGCGATGATGCGCGCGCCTGGTTTGCCGAGGCTTATCTGCCACCGGTGTTGACTCTGATCCGCCCGCACCGGCATCTGGTGCTGCTGGCCGACGATGCCGACTTCCTGCTCGAAGCGATCAAGAGCGGGCGACTGGCACCGGATACGCTTTCATTCCTGCGCGAACTGCTCGATACGCATGCACGGCTGTACGCAGCCCTGACGCTCGATGCCGCGCAGGAGAGCCACACCGGCGACCTGCAGCCGCTCGTCCGCCCGATCGACGTGATCCGTTTGACCAACCTGGCGCAGGACGAGGTCGAGTGGCTCCTGCGCGAACCGGTCCAGGGGCTCTACCGGCTCAACGACGGCGCGCTCGATGCGGCCTGGCGGCTGACCGGCGGCCAACCCGCTCACATCCAGGCACTGGGCTGTGTGCTCTACCGTCGCTATGACGACGACCTGATGGCGGCGCAGGTGACTGAGGATGACGTCAAACAGGCGGGCGCGCAGGTCTTCACGATGATGGCGGAAGAACTCAATCGCGAGTGGAACGCTCTGAGCTACCACGAGCAGCAGGCCATGCGCGCCATCAGCCAGTTGCAGTATGCGCATCCGCTGCGACCGGTCGACGCGGTGGCGATTTCGCACTGGCTGGCCGACTCCGACGATCCGATCGATGTGACCGCTGTCAGCGCCACCATTCGCAGCCTCGAATATCACGAGTTGGTCGCGCTCACGCCCGTGGGGGTCGATTTGACGTCGGACTTGATGCGGCGCTGGCTGCTCGAGCGGGCTTACGCTTCGCCGCTGGCTGTCGCCCGGCGTGTGCCGGCGGCGCCCGATGGCAGCCCGGCGCTGTCACGGCGCAACCGTGGGCTGCGCATCGCCCTGCTGATCGTGATCCTGGTCATGTTTATCGTGGGATTGCTGCTGCTGACGACGTTGAGCAACCTGCCCCGCGACGAGTATCTGATCCCGCCGGAGCCAACCGTCACCCTCGTCGGCGAATAGAGCGCCTCAGCTTTGCATGTCGATGGCGCACGAGCCATCCGCGATGCCACATTCGGCAAAGACCGTGCCGCGCCGCTGGACGACGAACTCTGCCTCGCCATCCAGACTGTTGATCCAGAACCAGCGCGGGCGCGAAACCGACCGCCACGACTGCCGGTTAGCACAGTCTGAACTCGGCGGCAGTTCGGCGTAGGTGATCACCCACACCTGAACACACTCGCCGGGCCGCAGCTGCGTCACACTGAAGCTGCCGTTCGACCACTGGTTGGCGCTGAAGCTGCGTGTGCTGCCGTCCGCCATCTTCTGCACGAATTCCATCCCGCTCAGATCGAGCGTTCGATCCGAGGTATTGGTCAGCGACAGCAGCGTCGAGTCATAGGTCAGATGAAGCGGCGCATCGCCGACAATGGCGAGCATATCACTCGCGGGCAGGGCCTGGTCGGGTGCGTCCTCGCCGGGTGCGTCCTCGCCGGGTGCGTCCTCGCCGGGTGTCGAATCAGATTCCTGGGCGACGGTCGCGCTGTTCGACGCCAGGATCGCGCTGGTGCCGTCGCTCGTGTTGAGATCGGCGGCTTGCTCGGACGGCGACTCATTGGCCGTCGTCCAGTCGGTTGGCATCGCGAGCGCGTCGGTTATGGCGGCGGCAGACGCGGCCTCGGACGGCGCGCTGGTGATCCCACTCAGGAAGATGCCCGCCAGCGTCAGCACACCGAGCAGACTCGCGGCCATCACCCAGCGCTTGACGCGATTGCGCCTGCGCATCCGCTGTAACGACGGCGGCCACGCGATGGCGCCGGATGCAGCAGGGGTGGACGGCAGCGGTTCCAGGATCGTCGAATCGTCGGAGCGATCTTCGACCTCCAGCGGGATGGTCGTGACGTGGGCGCGCGACTTGAGTTTGCTCACGTCTTCACGGCGCGAGCGCGAGAACGAAACGGATTGATTCGAATAGGTCAGGTCGATGCGGCTGTTTCCGAGTGCTTTTTCCAGGGCGGCGATCAACGCGGCGCCGCTCTCGTAGCGCTGGTCAGGCTGCTTGCTCAGCCCGCGCATGAGCACCTTGTCGATATCGGACGTCAGCTCCGGGTTGAGCGAGCCAGGCGTCGGCGGCGTGCTGCGCAAATGATGGAGCACGACGCTCATAGCCGATGGATCGTCAAAGGGCACCTGCCCGGCCAGCATCTGGTAGATGACCACACACAGCGAGTACAGATCGCTTTGCGGCACGGCGTTGTTGGATGCCAGCGCCTGCTCCGGCGCGATGTAATGCGCGCTGCCGAACGTGTTGCCGATCGACCCCTCCGGCACGCTCAGCGCCAGGCCGAAATCGGTCAGGATCGCGTGTCCGTCATGGGTGACCATGATGTTCGAGGGCTTGATGTCGCGGTGGATGACGCCCTGCTTGTGCGCGTAGTCGAGCGCCTGGGCGATGTCGCGGGCGATGCGCATGGCCTGACCGTAGCTCATGCGCGTCCGCTTGTGGACGTGCTCACGCAGGATCTGCGCCAGATCGAAACCGTCGATCAGCACCATCGCCATGTAATAGAGGTTCTTGAACTCGCCAAACTGGTAGATGCTGACGATGTTCGGGTGATGCATGTTGGCGATGGCGCGCGCTTCACGGCGGAAGCGCAGACGATATTCGTCTTCGGCTTCGGAGGCCAACAATTGCGCGTCGATGACTTTGACCGCGGCGTAGCGATCCAGGCGTGCATCATAACCCTTGTAGACGCGTGCCATTCCCCCGCGACCCAGCAGTTCGATGATCTGGTAGTCGCCCAATTGTTGATCGATGAGCGTCTCGAAGTCGGCCATGATCATTGTCTGAAGATTAAGCCTCGCAGCGCAAATGAGTCCGAATAAATTCATTATAGAACAAACCTGGATGTAAAAACCGTGAGAAGGGCGTGTATTTTTTAAGTAATGACGAATCGAGAATTGTGCGCACGGGGGTCGGCAGGTCTTTTGTGTTAACGCGGGCCAAAACATACCCCATGAGGGAGGCGTGATCGTCGTAGAATATAAAATGAATTACTTTGTCTGTTTTGTGTTAGAATGTGCGTGTCAGGGGGCTAAGAATTACATACTGTAAATATACTCGGCTTAGTGGAAGCAGAATTGCGCTGCAGGTTGAACCTAGCCGCCCTGGAGCGAGATCCGCATCACAGGTTTATTCTGTCGTGAAGGGGAGCGTTGTTTATGCGTCGTCTGATCCTCATTCTCGCCGTCTTGCTGACCATGGCGCTATTTGTTGCTCCTGCGCTGGCGCAGACTGGCTCGACCACCTATGTTGTTCAACCGAATGACTCGCTGACGGTCATTGCTGCTCGTTACGGCATCACGATTGACGCGCTGGCATCGGCCAATAACCTGACCGTCACCACACGCCTGTACATTGGGCAAACCCTGTCGATCCCTGTGGCAGCGCCGGTTGCCAACACGGGCACTTACACCGTTCGTCGCGGGGACACGCTTGCGTCGATTGCGCTGCGTTACAACACCACGACGCAGGTGCTTGTGACCCTCAACGGCATCGCCAACATCAATCGCATCTATGCCGGGCAGACCTTGCGCGTACCTGTAGCCGCAGCGCCGGTGCCACAAACGCCGTCGTATCCGACGCCGCCCGTCTGGGCCGGTTACTACTACGTGCGTTACGGCGATACGATGCTGGGCATCTCGCGCTACTTCGGTGTGTCGCCGTGGGCCATCGCGCAGGCCAACGGCATTTATAACCTGAATCTGATTTATGCTGGGCAGGTGCTGCGTATTCCGCGGTAGGCGATAGGCCCTGCAGTGTTTTGGTAGGTACATTCAACAAGGAGTTCGCTTTATGCGCCGCGTCCTGCTCATCGCAGTCTGTTTGCTTTTTGTTCTGGCAGTCGTGCCCATCGCCTCTGCACAGCAATCACAAACGGTTCACGTCGTGCAGCCGGGTGAGAACCTCTTCCGCATCTCCCTGCGCTATGGGGTCTCTATGGGGGCCATTGCTCAGGCAAACGGCATCGCCAACATCAACCTGATCTACGTCGGCCAGCGTCTCACCATCCCCGGCGCCACGACTCCCGTACCCACGGCGGTTCCGGCGACGCCCGTGCCCGGTTCGCCGACTCCGGTGCCACCGCCTGCGACAGGGACGTACGTCGTCCAGCGCGGCGATACCTTGTTTGCAATTGCGCGCCGCTTCAACACGACGATTCAGGCGATTGCGGCTGCGAACGGCATCGCCAATCCCAATCTGATTTACGTGGGGCAGGTGCTGCAGATTTCCGGTGGTGGCACGGGGACGACCCCGCCGCCTGTGCCGACTGCGGTGCCCGGCCAGCCGCCCGTGACGACCGGCTTCCAACTCGGTGGCCACGTCTTCGGCTTCCAGTATCCGGATCAAATGCGCGGCGCAGGCATGACCTGGGCGAAGACGCAGATCGTCTGGAACCAGGGTGACCCGGCCAGCATCGTGCAGGGCGCAATTGACGCGGCGCGCGCACGCAACTTCAAGATCCTGCTCGGCATCGTCGGCAATCCGGCGCAGCTTGCCGCCAACCCGACTCAGTATTACCAGGACTTCGCCAACTTCCTCGGCGGCGTTGCGGCATTGAACCCGGACGGCATTGAAGTCTGGAATGAGCCGAACATCGACCGCCAGTGGCCCGCGGGGCAGATCAGTGGCCAGAGCTACACGCAGATGTTGAGCGCCGCCTTCCAGGCGATCAAGCGCGCGAACCCGAACGTCCTCGTTGCCAGCGGCGCGCCGTCGCCGACCGGCTACTTCGGCAACCGCTGCACCAGCCAGGGTTGCGATGACAACGTCTTCATCCAGCAGATGGCCGGTGCGGGCGCGGCGCAGTTCATGGATTGCGTCGGTGTGCACTACAACGAAGGCATCCTGCCGCCGAGCGCCACCAGCGGTGATCCGCGCGGCAACAGCAGCCACTACTCACGCTACTACACGAGCATGGTCAACCTCTACGCCAGCGTCTTCCCGAACAAGCCGCTCTGCTTCACCGAGTTGGGCTACATCACGCCGGAAGGCTATCCCGGCGGCCAGCTCCCCAGCGGCTTCGATTGGGGCCAGGGCAACACCCTGCAGGAGCACGCGGAATGGTTGGCGCAGGCCGTGCGGCTGGCGCGCAGCAGCGGGCGCATCCGTCTGATGATCATCTGGAACGTCGACTCGACCACCACCGGCGCTGATCCTCAGGCTGCTTACGCCATCGTGCGAGGCAACCAGTGTCTGGCCTGTATCACCATGGGCGCAGCCATGGCAAATTAGCGAGGGCACAGCATCTCGCGGAATCAAAACGGGGCGCATGTGCGCCCCGTTTTTTGTGGGTTATAGCAGGTTGAACGCTTAGTTCGCGCTGATGGTCGTCCGCACCGGGATCATCTTGGGCTGCGCTTCCGGCGTCTTGGGCAGCGTCAGCGTCAGAACGCCATTCTCATAGACAGCCTCGACGCCCTCGGTGTTGATCGGGCGGCTCAGACGCAGGCTGCGGCTGACCTTGCCCGCCGCGCGCTCGATCATGTGCGTGCGCTGGTTCTCGCCTTCCGGCGCGCCCTGAGGCAGCTCGGCGCTGATGGTCAGGACATCGTCGTGCCAGTTGACCTGGATGTTGTCCGCGCCGACGCCCGGCAGCGTCGCCACGATGACGTAGCTGGCGTCGTTCTCATAGACGTCCAGCGGCAGGCTGTAGGTCCCGTTCGAGGGACGCACGGCGCGCCAGTTGTCGTCAAACATACGATCGACCGCATTCTGCATCGCCATCATGTCGCGAACGGGGTTCCAACGGATCATAGTGGTCATGGTTTAAGCTCCTGATAGTGCCTGTATGAGGTGCATTTCTTGATGACCATGACGATACGCCGTCTGTGTAAGAGAAAGATCAGCGCATTGTATGCGTTGTATAGACTCTCTATTGGAAAAACATAGACGACAAAAACGACGGCGTTATGCGTCCGGCGCGATGGGCAGGAACAGGCCTTCGGTGTCGTAATAGCCCTCTTCGTCGACCTGCAGCAAACCGGGATACTGATCGAACAGCCAGTCCCACAATTGTTCCAGCAGATCCGGGTTATCGTTCCCGGCCTCGAGCACGTGCAGCGCCACCATCGAGCGGGCGACGTCGAGCGCCGTCTGTACGAGGGGTTTATCCGGGTGCGTCAGGCTGTCCAGTTGTTTGCGCAGTTCGCCGATTTCCTCTTCGAAGATGCCGTCACCCGGTCGGTTGACCGTGATTTCGCCCAGAACGTCGCTCTTATAGTACAGATCGCCCGTTTCGACTTCGCTTTGATCGACCTGGATGTTGAAGTTCGAGTCGATCAGATGCAGGGCGGCTTCCACCGTCGCCAGCGTCGTTTCGTCACGAACGAGAATGTAGCGTATGAAATAACTCATCGAGTACCTCTACCCCTTTTGCCGACTCTCGCGGCTGTAATCAGTGTACTGCGGGATACCCCCCGCGCAAGCTCAAGGAGTCGGCGGCGTCCACAGCGCCGTGCAGTCCCCGGCGATATTGACGACGTTCGGGTCGATGTAGCCGTCGTCGCCGCTCTCCGGCACGCTGACGACGATCCAGCCCATGCGCCAGGGCGCGGCCTCGTTGGGCAGGATGTCCTTCACGGCGATCACTTCGCCCGGCGGCAGCAGGCCGATGACGGTGCCGATGTCGTCCGGCGCGTTGATCTCAAGCTCCTGGTCGGTGTTGTTGAAGGCGATGCACGCTTCGCCTGCGGACGTGTCCGAGGCCGGGGCAGATGTCGCCGCAGGCTCGCCCGTGATCGGCACCGGGTCTGATGACAGATTGCAGGCGGCGAGCAAAAAGAGCGTCGCATACAGCGGCAGGTAGCGCAGACGCATGTGCGTGATTCCCCGTGGCAGGTTTCCGACCTGGATTGTAATCGCTGCCCGCCGTTTGCTCAACGGGGCAACCATCCGCTGCCCCGCTCTCAAACTCGTAGACTGGCCCGTCACCCGCGCGCTATACTCGGCGGCAACTTTGCGCCGCACCTCATCACGGAAAGCGACACGCGCGTGGGTGGCACCATCCTCAATATGATCACCGTCGCCATCGGCAGTGCTATTGGCTTGTTCATCGGCAATCGCATCTCGGAACGCATTCAAGAATCGGTCATGACCGGGCTGGGGCTGGTCACGCTCTTCGTCGGCATCAGCAACGCCAATGCGACCGGCAACATCATCATCCCGCTGCTCAGCCTCGTCTTCGGCGTCATCATCGGTGAACTGCTCGATATCGATGGCGCGCTCCAACGCTTCGCCGGTTGGCTGCAAGAGCGTTTTGGTGCGGTCGATAGAAGCGGCGGCGATGCGGCGGAACGGCGCGCGCGTTTCATCACTGGCTTCGTCACCGCCAGCCTGATCTTTTGCGTCGGGCCGCTGACCGTCATCGGCTCGATTCAGGACGGCATGGGCATTCCCGGCGGTTATCAGCAGCTCGCTATCAAGAGCGTGCTCGACGCCTTCGCGGCGATGGCGCTCGCCAGTTCGCTCGGCGTCGGTGTCGCCTTCACCATCATCACGGTCTTCGTCATCCAGGGCGGATTGGCAGTGGGTGGGAGCTTGCTCGGCGAGTTCATGAGCGCGCCGATGACGGCGGAGATGACCGCCGTCGGCGGTTTGATCCTGATCGGCCTGGCGCTGATTCTGCTCGATGTCAAACGCCCGCGCGTGGCCAACTTCCTGCCCGCGCTCGTCCTGGCGCCCGTGTTCGTCGCCGTCGCCACGGCGATCGGGTTGAATATCTATCCGTTTTAGGATGTTCGGGATTCAGCTTAGCAGTCGCCGCAGCCGTGCTCGTCGACCAGCATCGTGATCTCGCCGTCGTGGCTCCAGGTCGTCACCGCGCGGTTGTAGACCTGCGACAGCACTTCCGGCTTGTAGACCTCGCGCGCTGTGCCGAACGCGATCAACTGGCGGCGCAGCGCCATCACACGGTCGAAGCGGCGAAACGCCAGGTCGAGATCGTGCGTGGTCATGACGACGGTCATGCCTTCGCGGCTGAGCTGGTGCAGCGTGTCGATCAGGTCGGTCTGTGCCGCGGCGTCGACGCCGCTCATCGGCTCATCGAGCAGCAGGCATTCGGCTTCTTGCGCCAGCGCGCGCGCGATGAAGGCTCGACGCCTTTGGCCGCCGCTCAGCTCGCCGATCTGGCGTTGCCTCAGGTCGACGATGCCCGTGCGCGCCATCGCTTCCTCGACCACCTGCCAGTCGCGCTTGCGCGGGAAGCGCAGCCAGCCGATCTGGCGGACGCGGCCCATCATGACGACATCCTCGACCGTCACCGGGAAATCGAGCCGGATGCCCTCGTGCTGCGGCACGTAGCCCAGCGGCAGCGGCTGATCGGCGTGCACGGTCACGCTGCCGCTATCGGCGCGGATCAAACCGAGGATCGCCTTGAGCAGCGTCGATTTGCCCGCCCCGTTTGAGCCGATGATCGCCACGTTTTCGCCGCGCTGAATGGTGAAGCTGACCGAATCCAGCGCCAGCACGTCGCCGTAATGCACGGTGAGGTCGCGCACTTCGAGCACGGGCTGCTGCGCCTGTGTCCTCGGATGTGTGCGTCGTTCAACACGGGTGACTGCCATACCAGATCGACCTGACTCGCCAGAGGCGCTATTGATACGCGGTCGCATTATACGGCATGTGTGGGGGGATAACAGGGGCAATGCGGGCGCTCAAGTGAGCACCCGCAGCCCATGCATGTCGATTAGTTGGGGTCTTTCGGAACCTCGACCACCAGATGGTCGTGTCCCTGCGAGTCAAGCTCATGATGGATCTGGTAGGGCACGTTGGTGACCACGACACGATCCATCCCGGCCAGCGCCAGGTTGAAGATGAAGGCGCTGTTCTGGTGCAGTGCCTGCTCCCAGAACGTATCCATGACGAGCTGGCCCATGATGATGTGGACGAAGCCGTCTTCCGTCTCATCGAGCAGCCTGAGCACGTAATCGCGAATCGGTTCCGCGAGCAGGCGATACGGCGACGGGATGACCTCGAAGGTGCCTTCGCCGATGCGCTCCGCCCATTTCTGCTTCACTTTGTCCGTCTTGTCCGGGTTGATGCCGATGTGAATCGCTTTCCACGGCGCGCCCAACGACTTGGCGAAGTTGACCATGCGCGCCGTCTCGGCATGCACATCGTCGACCAGGATCAGCGTCTGGACGGGACGGCGGTGCGTATCGACCTTCGTCCGCGGCAGGCTAAGCGCTTTCGCCACCTGGATGTAGTGGTGCTTGATGCGGAAGAACAGGAACACCAACGCCGGGATCAAGACGACGACGAACCAGGCGCCATCGTGGAACTTGGTCACTGCGAAGATGATCATGACGATGAAGGTGAAGACCGCGCCGATACCACTGATGATCTGATGGAGGCGCCAGTGGCGGTCGAAGGTCAGGTCGGTTTCGGCGCCCTTGGCGACCTCACCCGGCTTGAGCTTGCCGATCTTGCCCGCGCGTTTGACCATGCCCGCCTGCGAGATAGTGAAGCTCAGGAACACGCCGACGGCGTAGAGCGGGATCAGGAACGTCACGCTCGCGTCGCTGATGACGACGAGCAGCGAGGCCAGCAGCGCCAGCCCACCAATACCCCACGAGAAGACGAGCCGCCCGCCGCGATAAGTCAACTGGCGCGGTAGATAGCCGTCGCTCGCCGCCAGCGCCGCCAGCCGCGGAAAGTCCGCGAAGCTGGTGTTGGCCGCCATCAACAGGATCAGCGCCGTACCCGCGATGATCAGATAGTAGAAGACGCTGGCTTCGCCGTAGACGACGCGGCCCATTTGCGAGATGACCGTCTCGACTTCGCTGGGGATGGCATGAATGTTCACGCCCAGGAAGGTGATGCCCAGGAACAGCGTGATCAGGATGGTGCTCATCCAGACGAGCGTCGTCGCCGCGTTGTGACTCTTCGGCTCTTTGAAGGCCTGGATGCCGTTCGAGATTGCTTCGATGCCGGTCAGCGCCGTACACCCGCTCGAAAATGCGCGCAGGATCAGGAACAACGTCAGCGGCTGCACCAACGTTTCTTCCATGACCTCGACGCCTTCGACCACCGGCAGCGTCCCTGTGAAGTGACGGACGAGGCCGACGACAATCGTCAGCAGCATCGTGCCGAGGAAGAAGTAGGTCGGGATGGAGAAGATGGCGCCGCTTTCCTTGACGCCGCGCAGGTTGACGATCGTCATCAGGCCGATGACGGCCAGCGCGATGTCGACGCGGTAGGGCAGCAAGTCCGGGAACGCCGACGTGATCTGCGCGACGCCGGACGAAATGCTGACTGCGACCGTCAGGATGTAGTCGGTCAGTAGCGCCGCACCGGCAATCTGCGCCATCAGTTCGCCGAAGTTATCGCGCGCGACGATGTAAGCACCGCCGCCGTTCGGATAGGCGTGGATGGTCTGTCGATAGGAGATGGTCACGACCGCGAGCAAAACCGCGATCGCGATGGCGATCGGCAGTGCCAGGTCGCCAATGGGTAAGTTCGTGCCCGGCACAGTCGCCGACCACAGCAAACCGCCACCCGCCGCGAGGGCCAGGATGGTCAGGATTTCCTGTGTGGCGTAGGCCGTACTGGATAACGCATCCGAAGCGAAGACGGCTAACCCGATGGGTCGGCTGATCGCCTGATGCGGAAGATCGTCTGTTTGCAAACGCTTGCCGAGCAATGCACGTTTGATGTTGATTGCCATGCCTTGAGTCTACTCCCTGGATCTGGCATGTGAAATTTGCGGCGTAATGTATTCGCCACAAATAAAAAAGAGGCCAGAACCTCTCCAAGAAATGGTTATTGAGTGCTGAGCATTATTGGGGCAAGTCGGGAGGCTTGATTTGTCCAGGTGCCTGGCGGCTCGTCCCTTACGTCCTGAAATCGAACGTCTCTCGGACTCAGGAAACCGTAAGAATCTTAATCCTCTTCGTCCAGTGCGTCAATAGAGACTGGTTGTGCCGTGTACCCCATATTTCTGGGGGGTTTGGCGTGCAGCTTGCACATCGAGTATGCTCGTGCCGCGTGATTTACCACGGATCAAGCGTCATGCAAGTTCTCAAATCCTCGATCAACCCACGCGGCGATGAGTATCGCGAAAACTACGCGCATAACCAGGCGCTGGTGGCGGAACTGGCCGAGCGCCAGGCACGCGTGCGCGCGGGTGGCAGCGAACGCGCGGTCAAAAAACACCTCGATGCCGGCAAGCTGCTCCCCCGTGAGCGCGTCGAACTGCTGCTCGATCCGGGTGCGCCCTTCCTCGAGCTGAGTCCGCTGGCCGCCTGGGGCATGTACAACGACGAAAGCCCTGCCGCCGGTCTCGTGACCGGCATCGGCGTCGTCAACGGCGTTGAATGCATGATCAGCGCCAACGAGGCGACCGTCAAAGGCGGCACCAGCTACCCGATCAGCGTGCAGAAGTCGCTGCGCGCGCAGGAGATCGCCCAGACCAACCGCCTGCCCTGCATCTACCTGGTCGAGAGTGGCGGCGCCAACCTGCCGCATCAGGCCGAGTTGTTCGTCGAGGGTGGGCGTGGCTTCTGCAATCAGGCGCGCATGAGCGCCCTCGGCATCCCGCAGATCAGCCTCGTCTTCGGCAACAGCACGGCGGGCGGCGCTTACGTGCCCGGCCTGAGCGATTACAGCGTCTTCGTGCGCAATCAGGCGCTGGCCTTCCTCGGTGGTCCGCCGCTGGTCAAGATGGCGACCGGCGAGGAAGTCGACGAGGAATCGCTCGGCGGCGCGGCCATGCACGCGCGCGTCAGCGGCCTGGCGGACTACCTGGCCGAGACCGACGCCGATGCCCTGCGCATCGGGCGCGAGCTGGTCGCCCGGCTCAACTGGCAGAAGACAATCCGCGCCGATCTGCGCCCGCCGGAAGCACCCGCCTACGACCCGGACGAACTGCTCGGCCTGGTGCCGGTCGATACGATCCGCAAGCCGCTCGACATGCGCGAGATCCTGGCGCGACTGGTCGATGGCTCGCGCTTCCTGGAGTTCAAGCCGGATTACGGCGACACGCTCGTCTGTGGTTATGCCTACGTCAACGGCTTCCCGGTCGGCGTGCTCGCCAACAACGGCATCCTCTTCCCGGACAGCGCTAACAAGGCGGCCCAGTTCATCCAACTGTGCAATCAGTCGCGTACACCGCTGGTCTATTTGCAGAACATCACCGGCTTCATGGTCGGGCGCAAATATGAGGAAGAGGGCATCATCAAGCACGGTTCGAAGATGATCAACGCCGTTGCTAATGCCAGCGTGCCGCAGTTCACCGTGCTGATCGGTGGCAGCTATGGCGCGGGTAATTACGCCATGTGCGGGCGTGCCTACGATCCGCGGCTGCTGATGACATGGCCGACCAGCCGCATCGCTGTCATGGGCGCAGAGCAGGCGGCGGGTGTGCTGGCGATTGTGCAGGAGGAAGCGGCGCGTCGGCGCGGCCAGGAGCCGGACATGGATCAGATCAACCTGCTCAAGGCGATGACCGCGCAGAAGTTCGAGCAGGAGAGCGACCCGTATTATGCGACCGCGCGTATCTGGGATGACGGGCTGATCGACCCGCGCGACACGCGCATGGCGCTGACGGTCGGCCTGTCAATGAGCTACAACCGCGATTGGGTCAGCGAGGGCGCGTCGCGCTACGGCGTCTTCAGGATGTGAGGGGCGCTCACGCCTTCATCCGCCGCCGGTAGAGCACCTCACGCAGACGCGTCAGAGCGAACAACAGGAGCGCGACGGCGGCCCAGACGCCGATCTGGAGGGTGCCATCCCGCGTGAAGAAGTTCTCCGCATCCGAGATATAGGCGAAGGGGCCAGGCGCGAGGACTCCGGTGCTCTCGGTGGTCGAGAAGATGTGATGGATCAGCGGCAGCAGCAGGTAGGCGACGATCAGGCTCGCGGCGAACCAGGCCTGCGCGTTGGGCATCTTTACCCGACGCCACCCGCGCAGCGCGGTCATCATCAGCAGCCCGAAGACACCGCCCAGGCTGACGACGACGAACATCATGACGTAGCCCGTCCTGCCCTCAGCTTGCCAGCGTGCCAGATCTTCGACATTGATCCAGATCAGCAGCAAGAAGGCCGGGGCGATGCCATCCAGCGCCAGCCAGATGAGATCAAGCGGGCGCTCGGCGGCGAGCTTGCCCGGCATCGTTGCTAGCGCTAGCCCGACCAGCGCGACGACGGTGATCTGCACGGCGTTGGCAGCGGGCATCACCGGGTCATTGACCGTCATCACCAGCGCGGGGATGGCGATTGCCAGCGGCACGGCGCAGATCAGCCAGACCTGGCGCCAGTCGGGTGCGCGGAACGAAGGCATGACGCGCCCCAGCACCAGATGCGCTCCGACGTAAGCCACCAGCACCCCTCCGGCGGCCACCAGGCCGGACATCCAGTAGCGCCCGCTCGTGGTCGCGCCGAACGGCGACGTGTCGAAGCCCTGGCCCATGTCGTGGTAATAGAGGAAGATGAAATAGCGGTCAAGCACGCCGAACCAGACGTAGAACAGATAGAGCACGAGCGCGCCGACCGGCACGGCAAAGATCAGCGCGGTTTGGATGGACGGGTGTTCGCTGTGGGCGTCGGCGGTGTTCGAGAGGGCGGCCATGCGTGCGGTTCTCTTTCATGCGGTAGCGAAGACATCTCCAGTTTACCCATCCTCCTTTAAGCGACGATGGTTTTCCGCGTAAAAATCCGGCGATGAGCATCAGCCGAAGTGGTTGAAACTGGCGCCATCCAGGGGTATCTTCAGAGAGTGGCATAGGCAGATCGAATTCTAGATGCAAGGTTTTGAAGGCGATGAGAAGCATATTGTCTGATGATCTTATTGCCCACTATGCAGAACACGCGCAACATAAATTGCGAGAATACAGCTCAGAACTTGAAATGTTTGAGTCGGTAATTAATAGTCATCGTGCGCAGAGTAAAGAGATACAGTTGTTGACTCAAGAGCTTGTCGAGCGATTTCAAGCTGTCGAACTATTGGCGCTCGCATTGCGACACATTGACCCTCAAATCTTTGAGGATATTTGCAAACAAAGCCCATATTTGACAATGCTCAAAGAACGTGGTTTTCTCGACTAGCGAAATCGTATTGCATGTTATGAAAGCCACCTAATGTATTTCCGCTACCAGCCAGATATTCTCGCCCGCTACCCGACCATCGTCGGCGGTATGATCGCCGCTCATGGCGTCAGCAATGGCCCTGCCAGCGCTGCGCTGGCGGAGACCTACCGCGCCGAGCAGCAGGCCGTGATCGAGCGCATCGGCAGCACGCCCTTGAGCGAGATCCCATCGCTGGCGGCCTGGCGCGCGGCTTTCCGCGCCTTCGGCGTCGACCCGACGCAGTATCGCAGCGCAGCGGAGTCGCTCCTGCGCCGCCTGACCAAGAAGGGCGACATCCCCAGCATCAACCTGCTGGTCGATCTCGGCAATCTGATCAGCATTCGTTATGCCGTGCCCGCGGCTGTGCTCGACCTTTCGCAGATCGCTGGCGGCCTGACCGTGCATTTCGCCGCGGGCGATGAGCCGTTCGCCGATCTCGGCAGCAGCGAGAGTGTGCACCCTCAGCCGGGTGAGGTCATCTTCAGCGACGAGGCGCGTACCGTCCACGCGCGCCGCTGGTGCTGGCGTCAAAGCGCCCAGAGCGCCGCCCAGGAGACGACCACCGACGCGCTGATCACGATCGAGGCACATCACGACGGCGGGCGCGCGGATGTCGAAAACGCCGTGCGCGACTTTCGTGCGCTGCTGCTCGAATTCGCCGGGATCGAGAGCACCAGCGCCATCCTGGACGCGAACACCCCGATCTTCACCTTCGGGTAGTGGGCAGCCCCCTACTGTCGTAGACACGTCTGCTATAATGGAGGTGGATACAAAGGGCTGAGTTATGCAACGCTTTCGTTCCCTCTCCACCACCTCGCGCTCGATCTTCTGGTTGATCCTGGCCCTGCTGCTGGCCGGGCTGCTCTACGCCATCTTCTCGACGCAGTTGGGGCAAACGGCGCTGATCGTCTGCTGCGGCGGCGGCCTGTTGATCGTCGTCATCGGCGTCTTGTCTGAAGCCGGGATGAGAAAACCGCGCTAAGCAACTCATCTTCACAAATCACGTAAATAAGGCAAGATAGAATACGGCTGTGACGGCTGCAAGCTGAAGGCGAGTCCATGTCTGCCATCTTCGAAAACCTGCGCGTCGCCCTCACGGGCTTGTTCAGCAATAAGCTGCGCGCCTTCCTGACCATGCTCGGCATCACCATTGGCGTGGCGTCGGTGACGGTGCTCGTCTCGCTCGGCCAGGCGGTCGAGGGCTTCGTGCGCAACGAGTTTCTCGGCTTAGGCTCGAACCTGATCATCGTCTTCGGTGCGGAAAACGAACGCAGCGAATTCGTCCAATTGACCATGCGCGAAGCGCGCGCCATCGCTGACCCGTTCCGCGTGCCGGATGCGCTCGAAGTCGCGCCACAGGTGCAGCGCGGGGGCATGTCTGCCCGCGTCGACAGCCGCGAGACGACGACCACCGTCAACGGCGTCGCGGCTAACTTCCTGACCGTCAACAGCCGCAGCCTGATCGATGGCGAGTTCATCACCCAGGAAGACATCGACGGGCAAACGCGCGTCGTCGTGCTGGGCCCGGCGCTGGCCGAGCGGCTGTTCCCGAACACCAATGCTGTCGGCCAGAACATCCGCTTGGGCGAAGTGCGCTTCCGTGTGATCGGCATCCTGGACGAGGTCGGCGGCAGCCCATTCGGTGGCAATCAGGATAACATCGCGCTGGTGCCGATTTCGACCGCGCTCTCGCGCCTGAGTCGTGACCGGCTGTTGACTGGCGACAGCCCGGTTTCACTCATCATCGTTCAGGCGCGCGATTCGGACAGCGTCGCCCTGGCCGCTCAGGAAATTCGTGAAACGCTGCGCGAACTGCGTGGGATCACCTTCCGCGACGAGGACGACTTCACCATCTTCACGCAGACCGATCTGCTCGAAACGTCGGAGAGCATCTTCTCACTGCTAACGGTCTTCCTGGCGCTGATCGCCGGGATCTCGCTCGTCGTCGGCGGCATCGGCATCATGAATATCATGCTCGTCACCGTGACCGAACGCACGCGCGAGATCGGTTTGCGCAAGGCGGTCGGCGCACAGCGGCGCGACATTGTCTTGCAGTTCCTGACCGAGGCGATGATCATGTCGTTGATCGGTGGGGCGATTGGCGTCGGGTTGGCGTTCACCGGTGCCATGCTCGTCAGCGCGGTCTTGCCCGATCTCGACGTGAGCGTGCAGTTGAGCAGCTTGCTGCTGGCGACGGCCATCTCGCTTGGGATCGGCGTCTTCTTCGGCATCTACCCGGCCAACCGGGCGGCAGCGCTCAACCCGATCGACGCGCTGCGCTACGAGTGACGCCTAGAGCAGGTTGAGTTCGCGCGCCCGGCTGAGCGCCTGTGTCCGGCTGTTGACGTCGAGCTTGCCATAGACGTTGCTCAGGTGGCGCTTGACCGTGCCCAGCGCCAGATACAACTTCTGCGCGATCTCGCGGTCGCTCAAGCCGTCGGCCACCAGTTGCAGCACTTCCAATTCGCGCTCGGTCAGCGGCGATTCGGCAGTTTCAGACGCGCGCGCCGATGCCGTGGCATCCGGCAGGCAGGCCAGCACGCGGTCGATGAAGTCCGGCATAATGCCGCGCGCCTGCGCCTGGCGCAGCAGCTTGCTCATCGACGCCGAGGGGTAGAAGATCCAGCGGATGTACTCGGACGCCGCGGCCATGTTGAGCGCCTTGTCCAGCGCCTGGATGCTCTCGCGCTCGCGGCCTAACATCGCCGTCGCCGCCGCTTCGATCAACGACGAGTGGATCGTGATCCAGTTGAATGACCCGGCCCTGGCGGGCTTCTGGATCGCCAGCGCCAGATCCAGGGCTTCCTCCGGGCTGCCCTGCGCCAGCAGCAGGCGCGCGCGCAAAAGCTGCGCCAGCAGGCGCGTATACTGCGGTGCGTCGTCGAGGACGCCCGCGTTCAGCCGGTCGACGTATTCGCTCGCCAGAGTCAGATCGTCGCGATAGAGCGCGATGTTCAGCCCGACGTGATAGAACAGGTTATTCGGGTAGGGCACCGCGTATTGGCGGAAGGTCGCGTCCGCCTGCGCCAGCACGTCGGTGGCTGCCGTGAAATCCCCACGCGCACACAGCAGCAGCGCCCGCGTCGTCAGCGCCTTGGCGATGTACCCGGCGATGCCCGTCTGCTCACACAGATTGAGGTAGGTGTTGGCGTAGGCTTCGGCCTCGTCCAGCCGATCCATCTCGTGCAGCAGCAGCGTGATCTGCTCTAGCGACAGCCGGTTGCTGTAGATCGGCAGCAGGTGGCCGTCGCGTTCGGCCAGCTTCATCGCCTTGATGAACTGCACTTCCGCCTCGCGTGCCTTGCCCTGGAAGCGGAACAGATTGCCGAGCACCGCCGTCAGCGCCGCGCGGATCAGGTCATACTCCGGGTTGGGCGGCAGCATCTCCAGCGATTGGATGTAAGCCTGTTCGGCCTCGCGCGCGTTGCCCAATTGGAATGGCACGTAGCCGACGATCAGCGCCAGGTTGGCGCGATGCCATGCATCCTCCGGCGCCAGACCGGCGAAGGCGCGCCGGGCGGCTTCTAGCGCGCGCTGTGGCTGCTGGAAGCTGCTGAAGTGATGGGCAAAGAACGCGTCGACGATCGCGCGCAGCGGTACCGCTTGGGCTTCCGGCATCGGCGCGATCAGCGTCTCCATCTGGCGCAGATGCGGCTCGAGATTGAAGATGCGACCCTCAAGCTGATCCGCCCACAGTTCGGTCAGCAGCAGGCGCACGCGCGACTTGCGCAGTTCGGGCGGCATCGCCAACAGCCAGTTGCGCACGGTGCGGATCTGCCCGCGCATAAGCCAATCACCGGCGCGTGCCTCGATCAGCTCGGCAGCCGGCAGCACGTCGCCCGCGGCCAGCAGGTGCTTGATCGCGCGGTCGATCTCGCCCTCTTCGGCATACCAGGCGCTGGCGCGGCGGTGCAGTTCGGGGATGATTTCCGGCTGCGTCTGGTGCAGGTGCATGCGCAGCACCTCGGCGAACAGATGGTGATAGCGATACCAGTAGCCTTCGTCGTCGAGCGTGAACAGGAACAGGTTCGCGCTCTCGATCCGGTCGAGCATGGCCCGGCTGTCGTCGCTGCCCATGACCTGGTCGCATAGGGCGTAATTGAGCCGGTCAAGAATCGATGTTTGCAGCAGGAACGCCTGCACTTCCGGCGGCTGTTGTTCGAGCACTTCCTCGATCATGTACTCGGCGATGTAGCGGCGGCTGCCGCCGAGGCCGCGCGGCGCTTCGTCGACCTTGCTGCGACCCTGCATCGACAGCGCCGCCAGCTGCAGACCGGCGATCCAGCCTTCGGTTTCGGCTTCCAGAGCGTTGATGTCGTGATGCTGAAGGTCATAGCTGGCCGCCGAGCGAAAGAAGGTGGCGATCTCGTCGCTGCGGAAGCGCAGGTCGGTCGCGCCGATCTCGGTCATCTCCGCGCGGGCGCGCAGGCGTGCCAGCGAAAATGGTGGATCGCCGCGGCTGGTGATCACGAGGTGCAGGTTGGACGGCGCGTGTTCGAGCAGGAACGCGATCGCGTTGTGGATCGTCTCGTCGTGGATGATGTGATAGTCGTCGAGCACGTAGACGATCTGCTCGCCGCTCAGGCCGACCTCGTTGATGAAGGTCGTCATCAGGTTGACGTGGGTCGGCTCTTCCTGCGATTGCAGCATGGTGATGGCGGTCTCGCTGAAGACCGGCAGGAGGCCGCTGACCGCGCCGAAGAAATACGTGAAAAAGCGCGTCGGGTCGTCGTCCTGCTCGTCGAGCGAGAGCCAGATCACACACGGGGTTTGCGTATCCCGTTCCGGCAAGCGCGTCAGCCAGTCGGCCAACAGCGTCGTCTTGCCGAAGCCTGCCGGGGCGGCGATCAACGTCAGCTTGCCGGACAGACTGCCGTTCAGCCGATCCAGCAGTTGTGGACGCGCGACAATCGAGCCTGAACGTCGCTGTGGAATATAGAACTTCGTCTTCAGCAGCGGCGGTAACATGTGCGTTCGCTCTAGGGATTTACTGATGCCGTCAATTGAAGGACACCACGACTCGCCACGGGTGTGCGAAGATTGCCTGGCCTATTACACCCTCTCAATCATAAGCGAAAGCGCGCCCGGATGCCACCGTGGGTATGCTGAACGCGCCTGAACCTTTGTGACCTACCCTTAATGCGTCCCAAATGCAATGCAACCGTGATGGGAATCAATGAGAGTAGACACACTCACAGAACTTATGTACTATGATTATTAGAGAGTAAGAATGGAGATGAGTGAGCGATATGCGTAGTCTTTTTCACGGTTATTATCGTCCCTCAGATGAGGAATTTGCCCAACTCTGGCAAGATTGTATTTTCACTTTCGATACTAGCGCTCTCTTTCGTCTCTATCGTTACAGTCACCAGACACGGCAGAAATTGATGAGCATTATGGAACGTGTTAGCGACCGAATCTGGTTGCCTTTCCATGTTGCACATGAATATCACGTCGATCGACTCATTGTTATCTCTCAGCAGAACAAAGCACCTGGAAAGGTAAAAGCCACGCTGCGCGACCACTATGATAAGGTGGAAGCTGCACTACGCGAATATAGCGCAAGACATGCTGACCTAGACGTGGATGGCTTGCTAAAGCAGCTAGACAGAGCGGTCAAAAAGATCGAACGTGAAATAGATACCAAGAGCAACGCCGCTCCAAATTGGGTTCATGAGGACCCGATTCGGGATTTCTTGAGTAGTTTGTTCGACGGGAAAGTTGGCAACTCATTTGACGATGATCGTCTTAGAAGTATCTATGAACAAGGAAAAGAAAGATACGAGCGGCAAGTTCCTCCAGGCTATGCTGATGCAAAGGATAAAAACGAGGATTCGCGCAAATATGGTGATCTCGTAATTTGGCATCAAATAATCGATCACGCAAAGCAACTGCAGAAACCAATTATCCTCGTTACAGATGACGCTAAGGTGGATTGGTGGCGAGAAGTCGAAGGGCAAAAGATTGGGCCACGCGAAGAATTGGGAACTGAGTTCTACCGAGAGACGGGGCAGTCGTTCTACATGTATTTGCCTGATCAGTTTCTTAGGTACGCAGCAATACACCTAGCGGCTGAGGTGGAAAATCTCGAAACGGCGATTGAAGAAATAGAGCACGTAAGGCAGGTAGATGCTATTGAAGGAAGATTCCCCGTGAACGACGAATACGTCTCGGGCGCGCAACAAGTTGTTTCGGGATATTTTGAGACAGGCGCCGAAAGACACATTGAGCCTTTGTCGGCAACTATGTTTCTTGAGGCTGAGCAAGCGAGGAAGACCCTGGAGGAATTGCGCCGCCCGTTAATGGAACAGGCAATGCGCCAAGTGGAGGCTTTCAGAAGCCCAGCACTGGAACAGGCAATACGCCAAGCGGAGGCTTTCAATAGCCCAGCAATGGAACAGGCAAGACAAGCACTGTTAGCCCAAGCCGAGCAAGCGAGGAAACTCCTGGAGGGTGTCCAGCGCCCGCTTCTGGAGGAGGCCAGGCGTCAGGCGGAAGCCTTCAACAACCCCATAATGGAGCAGTCAAGACGAGCACTGTTGGCTGAGGCTGAGCAAACGAGGAAACGCTTGGAGGCTATCCAACGCCCATTTCTGAAGGAGGCAAGGCGTCAGGCGGAAGCTTTCAACAGTCCCATGATGGAGCAGTCAAGACGGGCAATATTGGCCGAGGCTGAGCAAGCGAGGAAACGCCTGGAGGCTTTTCAGCGCCCATTTCTGGAGGAAGCTGGGGCAAACATTGAGGATAGCACGCCAGGCGATGATCGCTCGTCGGATGTCGAAGGAACAGCCCCATCAAGAAGCGACGAAGAAGGATGAGATGTCTCTCTATCATCTCTCCTCCCACAGATTCCGGCGCGACGTTTCCTGATCGCCTGCGTACAGCTTATGCCCGGCCAGCGCGCGGACGTTCTTCTCTATCGACAGAAAAGCGTCAATGTACTGACCGGCGGCGTAGATACCAATGCAGCCCACAAACCAGATGAATGTCACGAAATAGGTGCAGACACTGACGAACAGCGTCGGATCGATAGGGGGCGGATTGAAGACGGCCAGCACAGCCGAATAGACGAACGATGCAAAGATCTGCACGACAAAGAAAACAAAGAGTCCCATCAAACCGCAAACAATCGCGGTGATCTTCAGCAAAAGCGAACAGAACCGCAGCGCGCCGTACATAACCGACACTTTGCAATATGGTTAGTTATTATCAATTTTCACTTAATAACGGGAGCGGTTCAACAAAGAATACTTATGTCTCTACATTTCGCGTCTGCGCACGTCGATGTGTGGAAGAATTACTCAACAATCCGGGATACAAAAAGCGCCTCGAATATGAGGCGCTTCGTGTCTGATGAAGCGGGCGACGGGAATCGAACCCGTGACATTTTGCTTGGGAAGCAAACGTTCTACCGCTGAACTACGCCCGCGATAGCATCAGGATTATAGGCCCGCGCGACTGCGCTTGTCAAGATGACCAGACCTGCCCCTGGGCCATCGTTCGACCGTAGGGACGTGATTCTTCACGTCCGCCGACAGACGGCAAGAGTGCCGTCCTACGATGAATGATGATTACGCCCGAAGCTGCGCGCCCAGTTCGCGCTCGCACAGCTTGACGATCTTCGCGTGCACCGACGCCACTTCTTTGTCGGTCAGCGTGCGCTCGTCCGTCTGGTAGGTCAGGTTGTAGGCCAGGCTCTTGTGCCCTGCCGGGACCGGCTCGCCCGTGTAGACGTCGAACAACTGCACGCCCTTGAGCAGATCGCCGCCCGCCTTGCGGATGACGTCCTCGGCCTGTGCTGCCGTCACCGACTCCTTGACGATGAAGGCGATGTCCTGGAACACCGGCGGTGTCAGCGGCAGCGGCTGTACGTCATGCAGCGGATCGGTCTTCGCGAGCAGCGCCTCGAGATCGAGTTCCGCCGCCTGGACGGGCATGTCTTCGAAGCCGAAGGTGCGCGCGATCATCGGGTGCAGTTCGCCGAAGACCCCGGCGCCTTGCCCATCGAGCACAAGCTGCGCCGAACGCCCCGGATGGAAGCTGGTGTGCTCGGCGCGAGCATAACTGGCGCCCTCGATGTGCAGCCCATCCAGCAGACCTTCGATCACGCCCTTGAGGTCGAAGAAGTCGACTGTGCCGCTCTCTTCGCCGTGCATCCAGCCAGGGACGCCGCGCTTGCCCACCATCAGGATGCCGAGCTTGCGCGGTTCATCCGGCAGCGGCGCCTTGCCCAGCTTGAGATAGACATTGCCGATCTCGAACAACTGCTGTCGTTCGTTGAAGCGAGCGTTGGCGCGCGCGTTTTCCAGCAGGCTGATCAGCAGCGTGTGGCGCATGACCGTCTTTTCTGCCGAGATCGGGTTCGCTAGCCGCACGTAATCGGCCTCCGGCAGCGACGAGGCCATGCCCGGCGGCACCAACTGCGCCTCGCGCTCCGGCGTCGTCATGCGGTAGCTGATGTTCTCGCGCAGGCCGAGCGCCACCAGCAGATCGCGCGCTTTTTCCTCGCGCTCGATCGCCGGGTTGGGGCGCTGATCGGGCATCTCGTCGGCGATGATCGTGTTCGGGATGGCGGCGTAACCGCTGATGCGCGCGATCTCCTCGATCAGGTCGGCCTGGCCGATGATCGGGTCGCTGCTGATGTCCATGCGCGAATCCGGCGCGGTGACGTGAAGCGTCTCACCCTCGACCGTCACCTCGAAGCCGCCGCGCCGCAGCAGCGCCGCCGCTTCCTCCGCCGAGAAGTGCACGCCCAGGATGCGGTCGATCTCGAATTGTGTCAGCGCCACGCGCACCGTCTCCGGCGGCAGCGGGTACTCGTCGATGATGCCCTTGGCCACCACACCGCCGCTGATCTGGCGCATCAGTTCGATTCCGCGCTTGACGCCCAGGATCGCCTGGCTCGGATGCACGCCGCGGCTGAAGCGCGCGCCCGCATCGGTGAAGACCTTCTGCGTGCTCATCGTCCGGCGGATGTTGATGAACTGCCAGGACGCCGCCTCCAACAGCACGTCCTTCGTCGTATCGCTGATCTCCGTCTCCGCGCCGCCGATGACGCCGCCCAGGCTGAGCACGCCCGCCGTATCGCAGACGAGGATGTTGTGCGGGTCGAGCGTGCGCGTCACTTCGTCGAGCGTTTCCAATTTCTCGCCGGGTTCGGGCAGGCGCGTGATGATCGTCGGCGCCTTGCCCCCGGCACGCGCGACCAGCTTGTCGTAATCGAAGGCGTGCAGCGGCTGGCCGAGTTCGAAGGTCAGGTAGTTGGTCACGTCGACGATGTTGTTGATCGGGCGCTGGCCGACCAGCTTCAAGCGTCGCTGCAACCAGTCCGGCGACGGCTTGATCGTGATATCGCGCAGCAGCGAGAGCGTGAAGCGCGGGTTGAGTTCAGGATTGCGGATGTCAATCGCCACGTGCCCGTCAATCGGCGCGCCGTCCATGACGACGTCGTAGGCGGGCGCCCGCAGCGGCTTATCCAGCAGCGAGGCGACCTCGCGCGCGACGCCGAACACGCTGAAAGCGCGCGCCAGATTCGGCGTCAGCTCGACATTGAGCACGACATCGCCGAGGACGTCCTGCGCCGGGGTGCCCGGCTTGTGCCCCAGGTCTTCGTGGAAGAGCATGATGCCTTCGTGCTCGTCGCTGATGCCAAGTTCCTTATCCGAGCAGACCATGCTCCGGTTCGGGATGCCGCGCAGCGGGCGCTCTTTGAGGATCATCCGCTTCGGCTCGTCGCTGTGCCCGTCCCAGACTTCCGCGCCTTCGAGCGCGATCACGGTGTAGAGCGGCTGCGGCAGCGGGCCTTGATCCTTGAACTCGAACAGGTTCGGCGCGCCGGTCACACATTGTTCGAGCGCGTCGGCGCCGTAATCGACCATCGCCAGCACCAGCCGGTCGGCATTCGGGTGCGCCTTGACCTCTTTGACCGCGCCCCAGAGCAGCTTTTCGCGATCCCAGACCAAATGATCGCTCTTCGGGTAGCGCACGTCCTGCTTGAAGGTCGCGTGCAGATGCGCGGGCTGCGTCTGCGGCACGCCGATATAGGTGATCTTATCGACCTCCAACCCCGCCGCCGTCAGCGTTTCAGCCAGCAGTTCGGGCGGAATGTCGATGTCGACGAAGTCCTTGAGCCAGGAAAGCGGAATGAGCATGATGTGAACCTCTAGCCGTAATTGCCGAAAATGACGCTCGCCACGATCAGCGCCAGCAGCGTGTTGAAGACTGTCGCGCCCATGTAGACCAGTACCGGTTTCCACCCGGCCTTGCGCAGGTCGGTCAGCGAGAATTCCAGGCCGATGCAGACAAACGCCAGCGCGAACAGCCACTGCATGGCCGTGTTCACTTCTTTGACCAACGGCGCGCTGAACGCCCCCAGCGACGCCAGCACTGAGACCAGGATGAAGCCGAGCACGAATTTGGGGAAGCGCTCCCAAATAAGTTTTGGCGTTGGGCGCTCACCCTGGCCGCGCTCGACCACGACTGAGAAGTACAGCGCCAGCGCGAAGGAGACGAAGCCGATGAGAACGTTTTGTGCCAGTTTGACGACCGCCGCCACCGACTGCGCTTCCGATCCGTAAATGGTTCCTGCGCCGACCACCGCCGCTGTCGTGTCGATGTTGCCGCCGAACCAGCCGCCGGCCACCGCCGGGCTGAGGCCGAGCGCGTGGGCGATAGTGGGCATCAGCACCATCAGCGGCAGCGCGGTTAAGATGACCAGCGTCGTGATGTAGGTCACCTGCTCTCGTTTCGCCTGCACCGCCCCCGCCGCGGCAATCGCCGCTGAGACACCGCAGATCGACACTGCCGATGCCATCACCGCCTTTGTGCGCGCCTCGATCTTCATGCGTCCGCCCAGCCACCAGGTGAACATGAACACTGAGGACACCATGATCACGGCCTGGATCAGCCCGCCGGCGCCGATGGCGAACAGATCGCCCAGGCTGATGCGCGCCCCAAGCAGCACCAACCCGACCTTGAGGAAAAACTCCGTTCGCAGTGCCGGGCGGATGTAATCGTGCAGCCGCAGCACGCGCAAGATCAGGTTGGCGATCAGGCCGATGATGACCGCCGTCAGTGGGTATTCAAGCGGGTTGGAGGCTACACCCTGGGCGCGAAAGCTGGCGGCGATCCAGCGGTCGATCTCCGCCGTCAGCAGCGTCAGAGCGATCAGCAGCACCAGCCCGACCCAGAAACCGCCGCGCATGGATGTGTCGCTCGTGATGGCCGCATAGACCGGGGCTGTTCCCGATTTCTTGGTTGATTGCGCACTTGCCACGTCTCACTCACCCTTTTCCTCAGCGTGTGAACAGCCCGAACGGGGCCCACTGCAAAATCGGATCGGTCGTATAGGTCACGACGACATCTCCATCGCACTCGTTGTTGAGAGCCAACAGCGCGCCGTCCGGCGGGTAGCTCAACGTCAGATCTTGCGTCGCGCTTGCGCTGATCGCACCGTTGGCGCACGTGAGCGTATAGACTGTCTGATTGTCGAAGCGGGTCGGTATATTGACGGGCAGGGCAAGTGCGTCTCCGTTCAGGGTCGCACTGGCTTTCCAGCCGCTCATGACGCGCGTGGATCCATCTACGGTCTCGCCCGGCGCGGCGCTCAATTTGAGGCTCTGCGCGCCCGGCCCCAACAGCCCGAAGCCGATCACCAACACAAGGGCCAGCCCGACGATCGTCGCCAGCCAGTCTTCGGACAGGTGAAAACCTCGTCCAGGTTCGTTTGCCATTTCTATCTCATCCGATCAATCGCGCCTATTGCCATCAGAACTGCTCCAGGAACCGGAGGTCGTTGCCCCAGAAGTAGCGGATGTCCTCGATGCCGTGCATGAGCATCGTCATGCGCTCCGGGCCGAAGCCGAACGCGAAGCCGCTCCACACCGATGGATCATAACCGCCGTTGCGCAGCACAACCGGGTGCACCATGCCGCTGCCGCAGATTTCCAGCCAGCCGCTGTACTTGCACACGCGGCAGCCGTCGCCGTGGCAGAGGAAGCACTCGACGTCGACCTCCATGCTTGGCTCCGTGAACGGGAAGTACGACGCGCGGAAGCGCACCTGCGCATCGGCGCCGAACATGCGCCGCGCGAAGGCCGCGATCGTGCCCTTGAGATCCGTCATGCGGATGTTGCGGCCGATCGCCAGCCCTTCGACCTGATGGAACTGGATCTCGCTGCGCGCCGTGATCTGCTCGTAGCGGTAGCACATGCCCGGCAGAATCACGCGGATCGGCTTGGTGCCGTCCTCGCCGAGTTCGCGCATGGCGCGGATCTGCCCCGGCGACGTGTGCGTGCGCAGGATTACGTTCGGCTCCGTCGTGTAGAACGTATCCTGCATATCGCGCGCCGGGTGATGCGGCGGCATGTTGAGCAGCGTGAAGTTGGTATCGTCGTCTTCGACCTCGCGGCTGCGGAAGACCTGGAAGCCCATATCCGCCCACACGTGCGCGAACTGGCGCAGCGTCTGTGTGCTCGGGTGCAGCCCGCCGGTGGGCCGCGGACGACCGGGCAGCGTCACGTCGATCTGGCCTTCTTCCAGGTTGCGCGCCAGTTCCTGCGCCTTGATCAGTTCTTCGCGCGCCTCGTAGGCGCCCGTCAGGGCGACCTTGAGTTCGTTGGCTCGCTTGCCAAATGCCGCCCGCTCCTCCGCCGGCAGCTGTCCGACGCCGCGCAGCATGCCCGTCAGCCAACCACCGCGTCCCAGCGTATCCCGCTCCCAGGCGGCCAGCGCTGCGCTGTCGCTGATCTGCTCCAACGCCGCCGCCGCGTCCTTGTACTGCGTTTCGAGTTGTTCGAGCATGTCTTCTAGCCCTTAGCCTATAGTTTTTAGCCTTTAGCCTCTGGCTTTTAGCTCCGGATTTTCCAGAGAAAGCTAAAAGCTAATGGCTAACTGCTAAAAGCTGACAAACAAAAACGCCCTCGCCCCAATTCAGGGACGAGAGCGTTGAATCTCCCGCGGTACCACCCTGCTTGACGACGCATACGCATCGTCCGCTTGATTGCCCGGTGACGTTCGGGTATACGAGACAAACTACCGGGTGCCGAGCACCGTTCACCTGCCTGGCTCAGGAGCGAATTCCGCGCTTGCAACCTGCCGGGGTTTTCAGCCTACCGACCCCTGGCTCTCTGGAGGCGCCTGATGCGCGCACGTTCTCCGTCATCGCCTTTGCTTGTGGGTATTATGCCGTTGGGAAGCGTGGGGTGTCAACCCTCGGCTTGCATAAGGTGGAGCCCGCATAGCGGGAACAGAAGACTCGGCGGGCTGTGGAATGTGTCAGAAAAACCTTATCCGTTGCCGCGTTATAATAGTCTGTAGAAGGGTGTGATATGGAGATTGTGGTATGTACAACGATCCATTGTTTCCGAAGATTCGCCCGAAATGTATCACCTGTGGCGGAACCGGATTTGTAGTGAAGACAGTCTTCGTCTCTGAGACTTGCCATGCATGCAATGGCGTGGGCTTCATTCGAGGCATCAAACTAGGAGATCCGGACATCATGTGCTTCACGTGTCACGGATCAGGTAGCAGACTCGTAACACGGACAGAATCGCATACGTGCAGTGTCTGCAATGGCGTCGGATTTATGAACTATTGAATGGAAATTGTCTCTGAAGGGACACGATGACCATAACGGATGCGCCGCTGTGTATCCGTTATGTCGGATGCTCCACTAGACAATTCTACCAGGGCCCAATACGATCTGTTTGATATACAGTCAGACTTGGATATTGATCGCTTGGGCGAGAGCTGGTGAGCAGCTCACCTATTTTGTTTGAATATGGCTCTTGGCAGGCTTTGAAGCAGACGAACGCCCACTACACTCTGGAGCTTCCCGCATGTCGTCTCGCAGTTTGATCATGACCGCCGCTGTCTTCGGCTTCCTGGGCGTCGCCATCGGCGCGTTCGGCGCCCATGGGCTGGCGGCGCACTTCGAAGCCAACCCCGATTTGCGCCCAACCTTCGACACCGCCACGCAGTATCACCAGCTTCACGCGCTGGCCATCCTGGCTGCCGCCTGGCTCGTCACGCGCGGCGGGCCGGGCGCGCGTTGGGCGCGTTACGCGGGCATCCTGTTCGCTCTCGGCATCATTCTGTTCAGCGGTTCGCTCTACGGCATCAGCATCCTGCAGATACGCCCGCTCGGCGCGGTCGCTCCGCTCGGCGGCGTCGCCTTGATCGCAGGCTGGGCGTGTATCGGCCTGGCCGCCTGGCAGAATGCCGACTGAGGAATAGACAACAAAAAGGCGCTCCATGGTGGAGCGCCTCATGATTGCTATCTCTCGAAGGCCGGTTACGCCGCCGGTTTCAACGACCCGTTATCCGTCCATTCGAGCCGTCCGCCATCTTCCATGAAGATATGCGGGCGCGCCTTGCCGTCGATTACCTCGGCGTCGATGACGACCTTGCGGATGTCGTCGCGCCCTGGCGTCTCGAACATTACGTCGAGCAGGCGGCTCTCGATGATCGCCCGCAGGCCGCGAGCGCCGGTACCGCGCTTGAGCGCGATATCCGCCGCCGCGCTGAGCGCCGAGTCTTCGAAGCTCAGTTCCAGGCCATCCAGCGCGAGGAGTTCAGTGTACTGCTTGACCAGGGCGTTCTTCGGCTCAACCAGAATGCGCATCAACGCATCACGATCGAGCGGATCGACGCTGATCAACACCGGCAGCCGCCCGATGAATTCGGGGATCAACCCGAAGTGCATCAGGTCTTCCGGCGCGATCTGGCGCAGCAGCGCGCTTTTATCCGAGTGCGACCGCTCGCCCGTTGGCTGGAAGCCGAGCCGCCCCTTGGCGCCGATGCGCCGGGCGATGGCATCTTCGACCCCTGCGAACGTGCCGCCGCAGATGAACAGGATATTCTGCGTGTTGATCTGCAGGAATTCCTGGTGCGGGTGCTTGCGCCCACCTTGCGGTGGTACGTTGGCGACCGTGCCTTCGATGATCTTGAGCAGCGCCTGCTGGACGCCTTCGCCGCTCACGTCCCGCGTGATCGACGGGTTGTCGTTCGACTTGCGCGCAATCTTATCGATCTCGTCGATGTAGACGATACCGCGCTCCGCCCGTGCGATGTCGCCGTCCGCCGCCTGGATCAAACGCAGCAGGATGTTCTCGACATCCTCGCCCACGTAGCCGGCTTCGGTCAGCGAAGTCGCATCGGCAATGCAGAACGGCACGTCAAGGATGCGCGCTAGCGTTTGCGCCAGCAGCGTTTTACCGCTGCCGGTTGGCCCCACGATCAAGATGTTGCTCTTGTCGAGTTCGACGTCGTTGGCGACGCCGCGGTTGACGATGCGCTTGTAGTGGTTGTAAACGGCTACGCTCAGCACGCGCTTGGCGTAATCCTGCCCGACCACGTACTCATCGAGATGATTCATGATCTCGCGCGGCGCCAACAGGTGCTCGATCTCGAAGGTATCATCGTCTGTCTGCGTCGTGTTCTCCTCGTACAGGATACGCTGGCACAACTCGACACAGTTATCGCAGATGAACACGCCGTCCGGGCCGGAAATCAGCCGGTCGACCTCATCGTGCGAGCGGTGACAGAATGAGCATCGTTGCACGTTCGAACCGTAATTCACTTGCCGTTCACCCCCGCTATCGCTGCGGCTTTCGCGCCTTCCAGAACTGCGTCGATCAAACCGTATTCGACAGCTTTCTTGGCGTCAAAGTAGACGTCGCGGTCGGTATCGCGTTCGATGGTCTCTTTGTCTTTGCCGGTGTGCTTCATCAGGATTTGATTCAGCGCCTCTTTGAGACGCATGATCTCGTTGGCCTGAATGACGATGTCGCTCGCCTGACCCTGCGCCCCGCCGAGCGGCTGGTGCATGTGGATCGTGGCGTTCGGCAGCGCGTAACGCAGCCCGTGCGAGCCTGCGGTCAGGAGGACGGTGCCGAAGCTGGCCGTCAGGCCGACCGCCGTCGTGCTGACCGGCGCGCTGATTTGCTGCATCGTGTCGTACATGGCCAGACCGGCATAGACGACACCACCAGGGGAGTTGATGAACATCTGGATCTGGCGGTCGGGGTCTTCACGCTGCAAGAACAGCAGCTGCGCCACGATCAGGTTTGCGATCTGATCGTTGATCGGCGTGCCCAGCATGACGATGCGCTCTTTCAGCAACAGCGAGTAGATATCATAGGCGCGCTCGCCGCGGCTGCCTTGTTCAATGACCATCGGGATCAGGTTATAGGCATTCATGGGTGTTTTTGCTCCTATTTAGCCTATGCTTCTAGTTCTGACGACTGTGATGCAGCATCGCTTACTTCAGTGGAGGCTTCTTCGTCGCTGCTGGCGGGTTCTTCTGTCACTTCTGTGCTTGCGGCGGGGGCCGTTTCTGCATTGCCCATTTCCGGCTCTTCGCCGCGTGCGATGGCGACAATCCGCTCCATGATGCTGTCGCGCATCATGTTTTCACGGACGGAATCGCGCATCATGTCGTTGGCGAGCAGCTCGCGGGCCTGGGCCTTCTCTTCCTCGCCCACAGCATCGAGCATTTCGTCCAACTGCTTATGGAGCGCCTCGTCGCTGACGACCAGATTCTCGGCACGCCCGACTTCGCGCATGACCAGGCTGCGGCGGACGATGTTCTCGGCCGTCGGGCGATATTCGGCGGCCAGATCGTTGATCGAGCGCCGGTAGATTTGCAGGTAATCGTTCAGCGTCAGGCGATTTTGACGAAGATTGTCATCCAGGCGCTGCAAAAGCTGCTGCACCTGATCCGCGACCATGGCTTCAGGGTACTTGATGTCCGCCTGCTCGACCATCGCGTCGAGCGCGCGGTTGCCGTATTCCTCGTTGGTCTGCTTTTCCAGGTCGCGCTGCATGTTTTCGCGCACGCGCACCCGCAGTTCCAGCAGCGTCAGCGGCGTTTCTTCGTCCGCTGTCACGCGCGCTGCCAGATCGTCGTTGAGCGCCGGACGCGTCACGTTTTCGATCTTCTTGACGGCGACGTCGAACTTGACCTTCTTGCCGGGATACTGTTCGTCGTCCTCCGGCAGAGTCAGCTCGAAGGCCAATGAATCGCCAGCGTTGGCGCCGACAATCGCTTCGCTGAAGCCGGGAATCGGATCTTCATCGGCTTCCAGCATGAACCACTGATCGTGCCCGTGAATGAAACTCACGTCGTCCTCATGGCCGTGTTCGTGATCATGATCGTGGTCATGTTCTTCGTGCTCGCCGTCGTCTTCAGCCTCGCCCTCTTCGTCGTGCTCGTGCTCGGCTTCGTCGTCGTCCTCAAGCTCAATGACGCTGTGTACATCGAGTGTGACACGGTCGCCCAGGGCGGCGGGACGGCTGCTCTCTTCGATGACGGCGTGCTGCATCTGCAGCTGCTTCATGACCTGCTCGACCTGCTCGTCCGTGATCTCCGGCGCCGTGTAATCGACGCGCACATCACGATATTCCTTCAGGTCGACGGTCGGCTGCAGCGGCACGGTGAAGGTCAGCGTCGGCGTCGCTTCGACGTCATACGCCTCAAGTGCGCCGGGGCCATACGGGTCAAGCTGGGACTCATCAAGCGCCTCGCGGTAGATGTCGTTGCTGATGATCTCGACCGCATCTTCGACGATGGCTTCTTCGCCGACGTACTTCGCAATCACCCGGTACGGCGCCTTGCCTTTGCGAAAGCCGGGAATATTGATTTTCTTGGAAATGCGCTGGGCCGCGGTTTGTTTGGCTTTTTCTAATTTCTGGGTGTCAAATTCGACCACCATACGTGCTGTGTGGTCGTCTCGGTGTTCGGTTTGAATGTTCAACACGAATATCCCTGGGAATAGGTTGTGAACGGCACGGAATCATTAAAAATCATTATAGCATCCGTAAATTCGCATTTCTATAGGAGGAGTAATAGAGAATTTAGCTCACGGCGATGCTCTCCTCTGCTGGATCTTGCTGCTCAGGAGTCGGGAAAACCTGGAACCAGGTGATGCCCGGACGCAGCGGCATCGGCTCACCGTCCGGCGTGACGATCTGCAGCATCTGGCCGACCTCAGGATGCAGCCAGCGCGCTGCGTATTGCTGGCCGTCGCGGAAGACGATCGCATCGCCCTCGCCCCACAGTGCGATCTCGGTGCCGTAGCTGAGGCTGTCCTGCCACTGGCTTTCGACGATGTCACTCTGAATGTGCTCGGCAAGCAGGATGATCACGTTGTCCGCCGCGATCTGCTCGCCGGTGTTGGCGTCCACGTGGATCAGGCTGTCACTGTAGCGCATGAATTGGCCTCGCTCTTCATTGTAGATCCACGTGACCCAGGTCGCCTTATAACGGATGTCCATCATGTGAGCGCTGCCGGTCGCCCCGGCGGGCGCGGTTGCGTCGAAGCTCAGCCCGCGCAAATCCTGGCGCTGGGCGAAGCCTTCCTCGGCAGCCAGATCGTAGAGCGCCGCCGCGCTCATGAACAGGTTGTGCGGCGCGTCGATGTCTTCGTCGCGCCAGAAATAAGGATAGCCGTAGAGGACGCCTTTGTACGTCCGCTCGAAATATGGGCTGGCGTCGATGATGGCCTGGACGCCGTTGCTGGCGCCCGAATAGGCGAAGATGCCGCCGAACATGGGGATCAGCACGTCGTCGAGCAGCCGCGCGCTGCGGATCGAGCCGACACGCGCCGGCGCCTGGCTGTAGAAGATGGCGGCGAAGCGCGTCAGGCCGCCCTCGACGTAATACTCGAACACGAGGTCAGCCGCGCCGATCCCCGCCTGCGGGCGCACAATCGGCGGCGCATTCGAAATCTTGACGATCAGCGGGCGGCGTTCCAGCACGGCGGGATCGTCGACGGTGAGGCCGGTCAGCGGGTTGACGTTCGGGGCAACGGTCGGCAGTGGGAGTGCGGTCGGTGGTGGCGTCGGCGCGACCGGCGTCGGTTCCGTGGGGTTTTGTGCGGTGATACTGGCCGTGGTCGTACAGGCGAGCGTGACCAGAGCGACCAGCATGGCCCCGGCCATCCGCCAGCGCCGCAGTTGAATGAGACCCGAAATACGCCACCGGTTCACAGACATCCTCTCGTATTCACCTATTCTCAATTCGGAAAAACCCTAACCCGCGTAATCAGCGTTAATTGTCCATCATGGCAACTCAGCATAGAATAAAGGCGTGGCTGCATGTGTTGACTTTGAGTCAATGCCCTGTCTATAATCCGAAATCATATCACTGCAGCCCACAAATTTAGTGCCATGGGAATACTCGCGCAGGTCAAGCGCATAGTTCGGTCGGATTTGACCCGCTGTGTTTGACATTTATCCGACAGAGGGTGCAGTGTCGGCTTCATGATTTTGACGTGACGGGTCTTAGAGTAGGGTACATCAATGCCGCTTCAAGGCAATATCCGCGATTTCAGCACAACCCAGTTACTCAACCTCATCAATCTGGCGGGTAAGACCGGGACGCTGACGATATTCGAAGGCGTGCCGACGGCGGAAAAAGATGCGATGGGTGGGGTCAAGATGGCGCCGGGCAAAGAACGTGCTCGCGTCGCTTTCAAGATCGGCAAACTCATCCACGCCATACTGGATGATCAGGACGGCAATTTGGTCTCGGTGCTGAACAAGGCCGGAAAACTGACCAGCGAGCAGGCGCGCATCATTCGCGAGCGCTCTTCGAACACCACGGACAAGGCGCTGGCCCTGCTGCTCATCAATGCCAATTACGTCACGCAGAAGGATGTCGTCAACAGTGTGCAGCAGCACACACTCGACGTCGTCTACGATCTCTTGAGTTGGCACGAGGGGCCGTTCCGCTTTGACGACAATGCGCTGCCGTCTGCTGATCGCATCATGGTGCCGATCGATCTCGAAAACGTCATCATTGAGGGCGCGCGCCGCATCAAGCAGAACGAAGTCTTGATCGCCGAGATCCCTAATCTGGACGTGGCGCTCAAGTTCCCGGAAAACGCCAAAGAGAAATACAAGGGCGTCCACCTGAGCGTGGAGGAATGGCGCGTGGTCTCCTTCGTCAACCCGAAGAACACCATCCGCCAGATCGCCAAAGCCAACAACATGTCGGATATGGAAATCCGGCGCATCGTCTACGGGTTATTGCAGGCGGGCCTCGTCCTTTTGGTCAGGCTGCCTGGCACGCAGCAACTGGATGGGCGTCGGGTCGTGCCGATGGCGCCCGCCGTACAGGAAACGGTCGTCAGACGCATCATTGATCGGATTCGGTCGATTTAGTCGCACTTATCAGTCTTCAGGGACGAGCAGAAGAAGAGCAGAACCCCTATGCAACAAGTCAAGATGATCATCACTGGCCCTTTTAGCTCCGGCAAAACCGAGTTCATTAACGCCATCAGTGAGATCGAGGTGGTCAGCACAGAACGTTCGATTAGCTCGGATCTGGAGCGGACGGTCAAAGAGTCGACCACGGTGGCGATGGACTTCGGGCGCATCACGGTCGATGAAGATCTGGTGCTCTATCTCTTCGGCACGCCCGGCCAGCGCCGTTTCGACTTCATGTGGGAGATTCTGGCGGAAGGGATGCTCGGCTTCGTCGTCATGGTCGACAGCACCAAGCCGGAAACCTTCCGTGAGGCCAAGAGCATTCTGGAGACGTTCCGCGCCTATGCCCCGACGCCCTACGTCGTGGCGGCCAACAAGCAAGACCTGCCCGACGCCTGGAAGACCGACGATTTGCGCATTGCCCTGCGCATCGAAGAGGGCGTCAAGCTGCTGCCGTGTGTCGCGGTCGAAAAGGAAAGCGTCAAAAACGTGCTGCTGGAACTGCTCTACTCGATCCTGGAAGAGATGGAGAGCAATTAGCCTCTCCTCATTTGTGCCGATCAATCGGTAAGGCAGAGCATCGTGGCTTCGCTCGTTACAGAACAGGGGATCGTCCATTATGAAGTCTTCGGACACGGCGGCCCTGTTCTTTTATTACATGGCTGGCTGAACTCCTGGGCCGTCTGGCGCAAGACGATTGAACTGCTCGGACGAACTAATCGTGTTTACGCGCTCGATTTCTTCGGCTTCGGCGAATCTGGCGATCAGACCGAAGACTATTCGGTCGAAAACTTCACCGAGCTGGTCAATCAGTTCATGGAGCGGATGGGCATCATCAGGTCGCCGCTGATCGGCCACTCGATGGGTGGCACGATCACGCTCAAGATGGCGATCCAGTATCCCGAACGCGTCGTCAAGGCAGGCGTGGTCGGCGCGCCCATCGTCGGTTCTTCGCTCAGCCCGCTGCTCAAAGTCGCTGCCTTTCGCGGCTGGATCGACCTGGCGAACAATGCCCCCGGTGTCTACAACATCTTTCAGGCGGGCTTCCGCCCATTTCTCAAGGGCTACTCGTACTTCCTGTCGCGCGATGGCAAGCAGGTTGGCGAAATGTTGTCCGCCGACGCGGGCAAGCTGAGCTATCTCTCGTTCTTCGAGAGCATCGGCACCCTGCGCGAGACCGATTTGCGCCCGGTGCTGCACAAGATCGAGGTGCCCGTCCTCGGCATCTACGGCAAGAACGACATGATCGTCGACCCGGATCAGCACAAAGTGCTGTCGGAATATCTGCCGCACAGCCAGATCGCCTGGATGGAACAATCCGGCCACTTCCCCATGATCGACGAGTCGGATCGCTTCCACAACGCGCTGGAAACCTTCATCGCTCAACCCGTCACCTGAGCCGCTGCCTATCTCCCTTTGTCTGCGTTACAGTTGAAATGCCCCAGCACAGGAGGAGACTTATGCCGCGCACACTGTACGATCTCGCCTACGGGCGCGCCGGGGATAAGGGCGATATCGCTAACATCAGCGTGATCGCACGCTCGCCGGATGCCTACGCCGAACTCAAAGCCGGGCTGACGGCTGAACGCGTCAAAGCCTATTTCGGGGCGATGGTGGGCGGCCAGGTCGTCCGCTACGAACTCGACAACATCGAAGCGCTCAACTTCGTGCTCCACGGCGCGCTTGATGGCGGGGCGACGCGCTCGCTGCGCATCGACGGCCTGGGCAAGTCGCTGGCGGGCACCCTGCTGGCGATGCCGTGGGATTAGCCGACGCCGGGTCGCACGCGCCAGCCGACCGGCGCCCAGGTCAGCCCGCCTATCAGCGGGAAGCCGACCGCATCCGGGATGACGGTGATCGCGCCGGCTTGCCAGACGTTGATGTTGTCGCTGAAGATGCGCTGATCTTCCAGGTAATCGCTGTAGGCGACCGCCTGGCCGGATGGCGACAGGGCATAGCGCTGGGGCACAAAATAGGGCGCAGAGACGAACTCGGCCAACGTCACGCCCGCCGGATCGAACAGCCGCCAGGTGAAGCCGCCCGCGTCGTTGATGATCGGCGACAGCGCCAGCGAGCCACCCGGATTGCTCAGGCTGAACATCTCCGGGATACCCGCGGCGACCTCCGCGGCCCCGCTGAATGGATCGTAGAGCGTCCACACGCCGTCATTGAAGAGTACGCCGATGGCCTCACGCCCACCCGCCTGCATGAAGGCGTAGAAGACCGGCGTGCGCATGCCGTCGCCGACCTGGAACGTGTTGAACAGCCCACCGTCCGGCGAGTAGAGGCTGAAGGTCGTCACCAGTGATCCGTCGCCGCTGGCCTGAGTATCGCGCACGAGGATGCCGCTCTGGCCCCAGCGCACCTCTTTCGGCGCGGGCACCCCGGCGGATGGCGGCAGATTGCTCGCGATTACGCGCGGCCCGGCGGCGAAATCGTGCACGACAATCGAGTTGATCCGTTCGGGATAGGTTTCCTCGGCCCAGGCGAGCTGGCCGCCGCTCGGTGACCAGGCCGGGTCAGAGCGGATGATCCCCCTATCGGGAACGCCTTCGGTGAAGAACGAGGCATCGCCCGGCTGTTCGGCGACGCGCACGCCGTCGCCGCTGCCCACGTTGATGACCCAGACGTTGCTTGGCAGCGCGCCGCCGCCGACGCTGCCGACGCGGCCCATCGCCTCGACCACGAACTGCGCCACCGAGTTATAAGCGATGCGCGTGCCATCCGGCGACAGCACACCCGGATCGTTGTAGCCCCAACTCGTCAGCGCATAGGGCGGCTGCGTCGGGTCGCCCGTCCACGACCACAGATCGCCGTTCAGGCTGATGATCAGCGGCGCTTCGGCCTGCGCATTCACGAGGCTTGCACCAGCGACGATCAAGACGACGCTGCATAAGACGAGCAGCCAGATCCGTTTCCACCCAATACTCATGTACACGTCCCAGAATGATGTTCGCCCATGCCGCGGGCGGTTGAAAGTCGAAGCAGTCCGTCGAAAACCCATGTCGAGGCTATCTATGACCGGTAACATAGCCTCATTATAGAGGTTCCTGCCCTGCGAAACATGGAGGATGGGCCCGCCGTAGGTGAATCGTCCAGAATCGAAGATGCCGCGCACGGGCGGCATCTTCATCATCATCTGCGGTCAAGGTCGTTCCTGTCGTGTGCGTTACTCCGCGTCGGCCGAATTCAGGATGGCGACCGTCATGCGCCCGTAGCTGCCGCCGCCTGCGTGGCTGACCATCAGCGTGTAGGTGCCGTCCGCGTCCAGCGTGAAGTCTTCGATCAGCGAACCGAGCATGAAGCCGCTGTCGTCATCGCCATTGATCGGGCTGCCGTCCGGCGCCAGCAGGCTGATGACTGGGTCGGCGGTCGCACTCGTCACGACGATGTCGATCGTCTGGCCCTCTTCACCTTCGAACGGGATGGCGTAGATGCGGCCCTGGGTCATGTCGATGCCGATGGTCGTATCGATCTCGATGGCTTCGGACTCGATGCGCTCGCGTTCCAGGCACAGCATCGTGCCCAGGAATTCCTCGCCCGCCTTGGCCGTATCACCCGTGAGCGAGGCAATCGTCCCGCGCACGATGAAGTTGTTGACGTGGCCGGGGATCATGCGCGCCGCGAAATCCGCATCGGCGACCGCCGCGTCGAAGTTGCCCAGCTCGGCGTAGGCGACCGCGCGCTCCCAGTAGGCGTAGGCAAACTGCGGGCGCAGCTCGACCAGCCGGTCGAAGTCAGCGAAGGCCGCGTCGGGGTTATCGAGGGCGATGTAAGCCCGCCCACGCAGATAGAAGGCGCGGTCGGCGCGGTCGTTGATGGCGATGGCGTCGCTCATGACGTCGATCGTCGCGCGCCAGTCGCCATCCGCATGGGCCGTCTCGCCGCGGGAGAGCAGCGAGGCCAGGCGCGTGTCGTTGGTGGTGGTTGTGGAGGTGCTCTCGCTCGGCATCGCCGGTGTCAGCGAGTTACCCTGGCGGCCTTCGACCAGCCGCACCAGACTCAGGTTGTACTGCGCCCACGGCGTCGGTTCCGCGCCCAGCGTGATCGCATGCTCGAAATCGGATGCCGCTTCGCCCAGCTCACCACGATACTGGTGGATCAGCCCGCGATTGTTGTAGGCGTAGCCCAGGTTGGAGTCGTGAGCGAGCGCCGCGTCGTAATCGGCCAGCGCCTCTTCGTACTCACCCAGGTTGAAGTAGGCCCAGCCGCGATTGTTGTAAGCGATGGCGAGGTCGTCCTGCACTTCGATCGCCTGCGTGTATTGGTCGATGGCAGCTTCCAGGTCGCCCTGTTCGCGCCGCACGTTGCCGAGCATGTTGAGCGCTTCCGCCGTCTGTTCAGGATAGGCTTCGACCGGGTAGAGTTCGAGAAAGCAGGAGAAGCTGGTGTAGGCCGCCTGATAGTTGCCCGCAGCGTAGAACTCGCTGCCCGCGCGGATGTGATTGATGGTGGTGTCGCAGCCGGACTGTGCGAAGGCCGGTGCGCCGGCGATGAAAAGGGCCGTGCCCAGAGCGGCGGCGGCGATACGATGGATGATACGCGACTTGGTCATGAGTTTGTCTCCCCGGTAGCTGATGAAAACGTTCAACATCTACAGAGTAGGACAGCCTCGATTTGCGCGATGGACGCGCGCGCCACGCCTGTGCAACCGCCCACCGCCGGGCGGGATACTTTATGAATGTCTGTAAACGACGGCTCACCTACGCGCAGCCGACGTAGCCTACGCCGGCATGACGACGACCTTCTTGGCCGCGGCTTTGTCGTCGCGCGCCGTCAGCATCGCCCGCTCGATCTCGTCCAGCCCGAACTGATGCGAGAGCAGCGTTTTGCCCAGTTCCGGGTTGGTCGCCAGCAGATGCAGGCTGTGCGCGGCATGAACGCCCGGCCACGCGTGCGAGGGCCGCAGCGACAGCTTGCGGAAGTGCATGTCGTCGGCGTCGATCTCGACCTTCGTCCGCGCGTCCCAGGCGACGCCGATGTAGCTGACGATACCGCCGAGCGCCGCGATACTGATCGCTTCCGGCAGCGCATTCGGCGGGGCTGTCACCAGCACCTTGTCCGGCTTGCGCGCGCCGAAGTCGTAGCTCGCCAGCGGCGTCTCGTCGACGTCGATCAGCGTATCCGCGCCGAGCGCTTCGCCCGCGGCCATGCGCGCTTTGGCATGCGCGCGCCCGGCCAGGTACAACCGCGCCGCGCCCGCCTGCTTCGCCAGGAAGACCGCGCCCAGGCCGAGCGGCCCCGGCCCGATCACCAGCACGTGATCTTCCGGCCCGACCTGCGCCGTCTGCACCAGGTCGATGCAAACGCCGAGCGGCTCGGTCATGCAGGCGATCTCCATCGGCACGTGATCGGGGATGTGAACTGCCGGTTCCTGCGGCGCGATCACGTACTGGCTGAAGCCCATCGCCGGGGCATCCCAATAGCTCACGGGCTGTGGGCACAGATCCGGACGGCCGCGTCCACCGGGCTGCGGGCGGCAGGTGTCGCATTGGCCGCACGGCGCGGAGCTATCCAGCGCGACGCGGTCGCCCGGCGCAAAACGCGTCACGCCCTCGCCGATGGCGCTCACGATCCCGGCAACCTCGTGGCCGAACGACTGCCACTTGGGCGCGTAGCGATCGGCGATGTGCTGGTCGGTGCCGCAGACGCCGCACGCTCCGACGGCGACCAGCAGGTGACCGGGCGGCGGCGCATCGAGCGGGATATCGCGCAGTTCGAACTGCCACGGCGAACGGACGTAAGCGGAACGGTTGGCGTAAGTCATTTTGTGTCGCTTCTTGCTGAGATAAATCGTTTACCTGGCGCCGGATTGTAACCTGTGATTCTGCGCGATACCCACAATAAATCGTAATGGACTCGCTGGCTCTTGCCGTCAGGGATATTACATTTCGCTATCGGTAGCAGAATCTTTCACATTGGTTACAATAAACCGTTCAAGCGTTCAAGCTTTTGGCTAATCTGAGTCATGCGCAACCCGCACATGGCGTTCACACTTAGATGATGCATTTCCGTCGGGAAGCCTGGTCACGTTTATGTCCGTGGATGCCAATTCGCCATCTGGTGGCGACGTTTTCGTTACAACTGCTGATCTGAATGCGCGTCGCGCTGCGCCCAAACCCTCTCCGCTGGCGGCCCTCGTCGCCAATGGCGCGGTCAAGCGCCTCCTGGGTCTTGTCTACCTGATTGTCATCATCCTGCTCTGGGAACCGCTGATGACGGTCTTCCAGAAGCCTGAGAGGTTGGCGCGCGGCGAATGGCTGTCACCACTGGTCGAGAGCCTGCTGCTGTCGTTCGTGCTCTGCCTGCCGCTGATTGTCATTGCGCTGTCGTCGGCCTTGCGCAGCCAGGCGCGCACAGGCACGCCGTTCTACCGCGATACCGATTTCGTGCGCAACGCGGGCGAGATCGTCCTGCTCTTTCTGATCCTGCAGCTCGGCGCAACCCTGCTCAGCAACCTCCAGGCCAACCTGTCCCAGAGCGGCCTCGTGATCGACTTCAACGTCATCTCGCGCCACTTTGGCGTCGAACTGACCGAGGGGCCGGACCCGCGCTCTTCGCTCGACTTCCTCAATCAGGTGCCGATCTTCGGCGAGAGTCTGTCGCAGATCCCCGCGCTCCAGCCGGAAACGGTGCTGCGCGCGCTGGCCGTCGGCTTCATCAATACGCTGCGCGTCTCCGTGCTGGCGCTGATCGCGACCACGTTTCTCGGCATCGTCGTCGGCGTCGGGTTGCTTTCGCGCAACTGGCTGCTGCGCAACGTCGCGACCGTCTTCACCGAGGTCTTTCGCAACACACCGCTGCTGGTGCAGTTGTTCTTCCTCTACAACGGCGTCATCAAGCTGCTGCCGCCGCGCCCGCGCGAGGCTGTGACCATCATCCCGGATGCGGTCTACGTCAGCGGACGCGGGTTTTATTACCCGGCGGTCGTCAGCAACGAGTCGTCCTCGTTCTTCTGGGCCATCTTCATCGTTGGCGTGATTGTGGCCGTGGTGCTCTGGCGTTGGCGTGTGCGTCTGAACGAGCAGACCGGCGAGCCTGCGAATGCACTGCTCTACATCCTGGGGGCGCTGGCGGGCTTCGGCCTCGTCGCTTTTGCCGTGGCTTATCTCACCGGCGGCTTCCCGTTCGCGCTCGATATGCCCGTCGTTGGCAACTTCAACTTCACGGGCGGCACCAGCTTCTCCGCCGAATATCTGACGCTCTTCCTCGGCCTGACGCTCTACACTGCCGCCTTCATCGCCGACATCGTGCGTGCGGGTATCCAAAGCGTGCACAAGGGGCAGATCGAGGCTTCACGCGCGCTTGGTCTGAACAATGGCCAGACGCTCAACAAGATCGTGCTGCCGCAGGCGCTGCGCCTGGCCGTGCCGCCGCTGACCAACCAGTATCTCAACCTGGTCAAAAACTCCAGCCTTGGCATCGCCATCGGCTTCCTCGATCTCTACAACGTCGGCACGATTGCGTACAACCAGACAGGGCAGGCGGTCGCCATCTTCATGCTGATGGCGCTCACCTACCTCATCGCCAGCCTGATCATCTCGCTGATGATGAACCTGTTCAACAACACGCTCAAGCTGAAAACGCGGTGAGGCGGTAATCTATGCAGCAGACCACCGGTAACTCCGATCTTTTTTACGTCGCCCCTCAGGAAGCGCCACCGGCACGCCGCCCGCCGGCCCTGAGCGTGGGCGCGCTCGGATGGCTGCGTGATAACCTGTTCAGTTCGCCGACCAACAGCATTCTGACGATTGTGATGGCGATCGCGATTGTGTGGGCGGGCGGCAGCTTCCTGACCTGGGCTTTCCGCGATGCCGAATGGTCGGTTATCACGACCAACCTGCGCCTGATGATGGTCGGCCAGTACAATCCGTCCGAAATCTGGCGCGTCAACCTGGTCGCCCTGGTCACGCTGTTCCTGTGTGGCGCGAGCGTCGCCCTGGCGGCGGGTGTCGGGCGCCCGGTGCTGGTGACGCTGGCCGTGGTCATCATCTTGCTGCTGATCATCCCCGCGAGTGCGTCGCAGGTGGCCCCGCCGCCGATTCGCTATCTCGTCACGCCGGCGCTGGAGAGCAATCCGATGCTGTTCACGGGCGAGGCCGGGCAAACCGTCACCGTCGCCGTCGAGCCGCTCGATGACAACGCCGCGGCGGCAGCGGGATTCTCTGGCTATCTGGAAAACACTGCCGGGCTGCAGAACTCGCGCAATGCCTGGAACGACATCCGTGCGCAAATCAACGCCGAAACGCTCGACCTGAGCGAGTACGATCTTGCGCTGACGGTGACGCTGGTCGATGCTGAGGGCACTGCCCTGGCCGAGGCGACGTCGACGCCGGGCGCGCGCGCGGTCACCTTCGATGCGACGCTGCCCGCTGACGGCTGGTACGCGCTGCTGACGACCGTGCCCGACGATCCGACGGCTGGCGCGGCCTTCGTCCGTCTCGACGGCGTGCATACGTTCACGACCGACACCGGATCGGTCGCCGAGCGCGTCGGTCGCTATGGCCCGATCCCATCGGCGCTGTGCCCGACGAGCGGGGACTGCCGCCAGGTCGCCGAGCGCGATCTGCGCTACGAAGGCGCGCGCGATCTCGGCACCTACTTCGCGACGCAGTTGGCGCCCTTCCTGGAAGCGATCATTGTGCCCGTCCTGACCGGGATTGCCGTCATCATCGCCGGGGCAGCGCTCGGCAGCTTCGCGCGGCGCTCGCCGACCTTTCGCAAGCAGTTGCTGCGCGCTTTGATGGTCGCCTGGGTCGTCACACTGATCGGAAGCTGGTTCGTGCTGCGCGGCTTCGAAGGCTCGGATCTGCTGCCGGTGGTGCCGACGTCGGTCTGGGGCGGTCTGCTGCTGACGATGGTGCTGACGATCGTCTCGATCCTGTTCTCGTTCCCGCTCGGCGTGCTGCTGGCGCTGGGGCGCACGAGCGACCTGCCGATCTTGAGCGCCGTCTGCACGATCTTCATTGAGGTGATCCGCGGCGTGCCGTTCATCACCATCCTCTTCTTTGCCAAGCTGATCGTGCCCTTCTTCATCTCGGCGACGGCGGACATCGACCAGGCGATCCGCATGATGGTCGGCATGACCATCTTCACCGCCGCCTACCTGGCCGAGGTCGTCCGCGGCGGCTTGCAGATTGTGCCCAAGGGCCAGGTCGAAGCCTCGAAGGCGCTCGGCCTCAACCCGATCCAGCAGACCAATCTGATCGTGCTGCCACAGGCGCTGCGCGCGGTCATCCCGGCGATCATGAACCAGTTCGTGGCGCTGTTCAAAGATACGTCGCTCGTCGCCATTGTCGGTCTGTTCGAGCTGTTGGGCATCGTCGACTTCATCGTCAACGGCCAGCAGCAGTTCCGCGGCCTGACGCGCGAGGCATACTTATTCGTCGGTATCATCTATTTCATCATTAGTTATGCAATGTCGCTTGCCAGCCAGTGGGTTGAGCGCACCGGCGCGGGCACGGCCAGTCGTTAATCGAGAAGGCACAGCCGTGGGCTGTGGAGATGTAGGCTAAGAGGACATTATGGCAGAGGCAACAGGTTCAAACGGCCATCTGGGTGAGGTGATCATTGAGTGCGACAGCGTCAACAAGTGGTTTGGCGACTTTCACGTGCTCAAAGACATCAGCCTTAAGGTGCGCGAGCGCGAAGTGGTCGTCGTCATCGGCCCGTCAGGGTCGGGCAAGTCGACGCTCATCCGCTGCATCAACCGCCTGGAAGAGCATCAGGAAGGCAAGATCGCCGTCGACGGCGTCGAACTGACCAACGACACCAAGAACATCAATGCCATTCGGCGCGAGGTCGGCATGGTCTTCCAATCGTTCAATTTGTTCCCGCACCTCTCGGTGCTGGATAACATCACGCTGGCGCAGCGCCACGTGCGCCGTCGCCCGCGCAAAGAAGCGGAAGAAGTCGCCATGCAGCTACTCGACCGCGTCGGCATCCCGGAGCAGGCGCGCAAGTATCCCGGCCAGCTTTCTGGCGGCCAGCAGCAGCGCGTCGCCATCGCGCGTGCCCTCGCGATGAACCCGAAGATCATGCTCTTCGACGAGCCGACCTCGGCCCTCGACCCGGAGATGATCAAGGAAGTGCTCGACGTCATGCGCGAACTGGCGCACAGCGGCATGACCATGATGTGCGTCACCCACGAGATGGGCTTCGCGCGCGAGGTCGCCGACCGTGTCATCTTCATGGACAGCGGGCGCATCGTCGAAATCGGCACGCCGGAACACTTCTTCAGCAGTCCCAGCCACGAGCGGACTCAGCTCTTCCTGTCGCAGATTCTGAAGCACTGATCGGCGGCGCGGGCGCGTAAAGATGGCCTTGCAAAGCGCCCGCCCGTGACCTATACTACGACGCGTACGGGCAATTAGCTCAATTGGCAGAGCGTCCCTTTGACGTGGGGAAGGTTATAGGTTCGAGTCCTATATTGCCCACAAGTGAATACCTCCAAATTCAACCGGCAACGCATGCCGGTTTTTTGTTGCCCCTTCATTACCCCCCATCTTCCAACGACGTCGCAGACTCGTGAGGCGGCAAGGCGAGTCACCGACCGCAGCGCGCGCTCATTCTGGCGGCGAAAATTTCCCCTTTTCGCTTGACTCTTGCATCAACCTTGGTGATAATTCGATTTACTAAATCGAATTATTATGGTCGATCATGCGCAAAAAGCGTCCAACGATGGGGGATGTTGCCCGTCTTTCTGGTGTTTCTCAGACGACGGTTTCTTTTGTGATCAATAACACCCCGAACACCAATATTTCTAAGAAGACGCGCGCGGCTGTACTGAAAGCCGTGAAGCAGCTTGGCTATACCCCCAATGCGATGGCGATTGGATTGCGCACAAGCCAATCACGCGTGATTGGCCTCGTTACTGATGAAATCGCGACGACTCCCTTTGCCGGCAAAATCGTTCAGGGGGCGCAAGACGCCGCGCGCGAGGAGCAGCGACTGCTCATCTTGATGAATTCGGGAAAGGATGCGAGCGTCGAAGATGAGGAAATCGACACGCTGCTCGGCCGGCAGGTGGACGGCGTTATCTTCGCCACGATGAGGCACCGCATCATTGAGCCTTCCCACCTGCTCTATCAAATTCCGGCGGTGCTCTTGAATTGCCGTGATGTCGACAGTACCCTGCCGTCGGTGATCCCGGATGAATATCTTGGCGGGTACCAGGCCACAGAAGCCCTCCTTCAAAGCAACCATCGCTGCATCGGCATGATCAATACGTCAGAGAATGTCCCGGCCAGTCAATTGCGCGAGCAGGGGTTTCGTCAGGCGCTGGCTGACCACGGTATACCGCTAGAAGAGAGCATGATCGTGTATGGAGAGGATGGCATCGCGAAAACGGGCTATGACGGCGCAAAAGTCCTCCTTTCGCGCTACGAGCGTATGACGGCTTTGTTCTGTTTCAACGACCGTGTCGCCATGGGCGCATATGATGCGCTGCGCCAACTACATAAAAGAATCCCGCAAGACGTAGCGGTCATCGGCTTCGACAACTACGAGGTCATTTCCGCAAACCTGCACCCTCAGCTCACGACCATGCAGCTACCGCACTATGAGATGGGCAGATGGGCAGTTGAAACGGTATTGAACATTTCCAAGAGCGCGGCAGAAGACAGAGCATCACCACCCATGATGCTCCCGTGCCCCCTTGTGTTGCGCAGTTCTGTATAAGGGCAGAGGGAAGGAAGGAGGCGACATGAATGAATAGCCGCAAAGGAAAGGGCTAGTCACGCTGGCAGGCGTGACTAGCCTTGAGATAGTGCCGATTTGTCCCATCAGACAGCTATCTGGGACTATTATGCCAAAAATTCGATCCAACTTGGCAGAATTCAGGTAGCTTCGTTCGTTTTCCCGGCAGTATCCACTCTTTTGGGCAACCACAGATGACCACTTCCAGTTGATACATTTCGTTTCATTCCTAACGGAGGATGATAATGCTTAGCAAGCACAAGCTGCTATCGACACTGATTGTTGCTGCCACGCTCGTGGCTTTGGTTCTCGCCAGCCACTCACAGCGGGCTATTGCTCAAGATGCCGCGCCTGATTGCGGCACAGAACCCATCACACTGAACGCATACTTCGAGACCGGCTTTGATATTCCGTTTGCCCTTGCCGACGAGTTCGCCAAGCAGTACCCCAATGTAACCTGGGATATCAAGCAGGATCAGTTCACGAACCTGATCAACTCGACGCCGCGGTTGCTATCCGGCGATAATCCGCCTGACCTGATCCGGCTGCCAACGATGGTCTCGTTTGCCAATCAGGGGCTGCTCATGAGCCTTGATGGCTACGCAGAAGCCTTCGGCTGGAATGACTGGCCCGTGCCTCAGCTCAATCAGAACCGTGTGGCGGAAGATGGTACGCGCGGCTCCGGTTCGCTCTATGCAATGGGTCTCAACTACAGTCTGACCGGCATTTTCTACAACAAGGAACAGGCGGCTCAAATTGGCATGACGGAGCCCCCCCAAACGCTCGCCGAGTTCGACGCGCTGCTCGCCAGTGCGAAGGAAGCTGGGCTTCTGCCGATCATGCAGTGGGGCAGCGCACGGAGCGGCATGGGTCTTGCCTTCCCGCTGCAGGCACTGATGGCGTCTGTCGGCCCGGTCGGTCCAATCAATGACTGGATCTTCCAGAAACCCGACGCGACCATCGACACGCCATCGAACCTGGTCGCCGCCGAACACCTCGCGGAGTGGATCCAGAATGGCTACTTCCCGCCTGACATCAACGCGATTGAGTACACCGATGCCAATGCTCGCTTCGGGCAGGGTGAGGGTGTCTTCATCTTCAACGGGGACTGGCAGAATGCCGGGTACGACACAGATATGCCAGGCAATGTGGGGTTCTTCCTGATGCCGCCTGCTGAAGAAGGTGGATCACCCGCTGCGATGTCCGCACCGCTGACCTTCGGTATTGCCGCCAATGCGGTCAACGCCGATTGTGCGGCGTTCTTCCTGAACTGGGTTGCGACGGATGAGACGGCCCGACAGATCAACGTCGCTATCGGTGGATCGAATCCGGGCGGCCCATCCGGTCTCACGATGCCATCAGTCGCAGAAGGTTCGATTACGAACGAGACGCTTGCTGCCGGCCCGGTCGTCGGCGAGGCAGGGACATCAATGGACTTCATCGCCAACGCGACAAGCGCGATATTCGCTCAGGGCTGGACGCCTGAGCTTCAGAAGATGGTTGGTGGACGGCAGGATGCTGCCGGGCTGCTTGCGGCAGTCCAAGAAGAATACGAGCGTGAACTCGCTGAGTAGTGAAGGTGGCAGCGGGGCGACTCCTGCACCGTCGGTAACAAAGATGACATCAGAAATTCGCCCTGCGACCTCTGTAACGCCCCGGCAGGCCTCCGCAAACAAAGGAGGCCGCCGGGAACATATCATCGGTTGGCTGTTCGTCATACCAGCTTTGCTGATGTATGCCTCGTTTGTGCTATTGCCCCTCCTGATGAGTGTCCAGTACTCGTTCTTTCGCTGGAATGGTATTGGCGCGATGACGTGGGTCGGGCTCGATAACTACGCAACTGTCCTGGACGATCCCGATTTGCTTGGAACTGTCTTTAACGCATTTCGGCTGGTCGTCTTCTTCAGCTTCATTCCTGTGTCGCTAGGGCTTGTTGTTGCCAGCATCATGCACCGCATGGCGACAGGGCGTCTCGGTGAGATTGCGCGCACAGTCTTATTCCTGCCCCAGGTGATCCCGCTCGTTGCGGCGGGGATCATTTGGGGCTGGCTGTTGGCGCTTCCAGGCCTGATCAACGAGATTCTGCGAGCCATCGGCTTCGGTGAAGTCACTCGAGCCTGGCTTGGAGATTTCGATTGGGCGCTTCCAGCCGTCGGCTTCATCGGCATCTGGGTATTGCTGGGATTTTGCACGGTACTCCTGTGGACTGGCATGACCAAGCTCGACCCGGCGCTCTTCGAGTCGGCGCGGATCGACGGCGCCAGTTGGTTCACGGAATTCACCCGGATCACGGTCCCACTCCTGAGGAATGAGATCGGCGTATGTCTCACTGTGACGGTGATCGCCGCCTTGGCAGCCTTTGATATCGTCTATGTGTCGACGGCGGGCGGCCCTGGCAACTCGACGGCGGTTCCCGGAATCCAGATCTACATCCTCGCGTTCACCGAGCAGCGTATCGGACCGGCATCTGCGCTGGCGGTCATTCTGATGCTCCTGGTCTTGATCGTCATCCTCCCGATCCAACGACTCAACCGGGAGGCGACGTAATGCGAATTGACCGCGGAGAGCTTGTTGCAGGCCGCGCCTTGCTCCTGGGCCTCATGGCAATCACGATCCTGCCCTTCATCAGCATCTTCATGACTGCGCTGCACCCGTCCGGAACCGTGCCCAGAGGGCTTGAGTGGCCTGCCGACCCGCAGTGGGGAAATTTCATCGAAGCCTTCAATGTGGCAAACATGACGGCGCTTCTCGGTTCAAGCGCCTTCATTGTGCTCGCCGTGGTGCCCGCCGCCTTGATCATTTCGACGATGGCGGGGTTCGCCATTGGCCATCTGCGCATTCCTGGCTCACGCTTACTCCTCGGGCTGTTCGTGTTTGGGTTGACGCTCCCCTTCGGTGGGATCATCGTCCCACTCTATTACCTGGAACGCGCGATAGGAATCTACAATACGCGGCTCGCGATTGTGCTTCCGCTGATCGGCCTGTATATGCCGTTTGCGGTGTTCTGGATGCGCGCGCACTTCGTCAACATGCCTGCTGAGATCTCTGAGGCCGCCCGCGTCGATGGCGCGACGATCTGGGACTTGTTCTGGCGTATCCAGCTTCCGCTCGCGCGAGCGCCGATCACATCGTTGGGAATTCTCATGTCCGTCTGGACGTGGAACCAGTTTCTGCTTGCGCTGGTGCTGGTCGAAGACCCGGCGGAACGGACCATGGCGGGCGCGCTGGGCGCCTTCCAGGGGCACTATGCGACCAATGTGCCGCTGCTTTGTGCCGGTACGATTCTGATTCTGCTGCCCACGCTGATCGTCTTCATCCTGTTCCAGCGCCAGATCATCGCTGCACTTCTCCAGGGGTCGGTCAAGGGGTGAGCAGCCGGAAGCGCAGCAGTGATGCGCCTGCCGTTATACAGATGTTCCAAGTTGGATCGAGATTGGCCTCAACTGAACATGTCCACACTCAACCGGCAGCCCATGCCGGTTTTTGTTGCCATCGGCTCATGATGGGCAAACGCCATTTCTTGGGAGATAGATCTTCCCTCACACTCTCGCCCCATCATTGTGCAACTGAAGACAATGCGGTAGCCTTGATAGGCGCACTCAGAGGGACGTTATGGCAGATCTGAAACAACGGATCGATGACTTGCGGCGGGCGCTGCAAAATCTCCCGGAAGATGATCCGGAAGCGACGTCGCGGTTGGAAAAAGACGCGCGAGCACTCCTGACGGACGCCAAGAATACGCCGCAAGAAGCCGAGGCTCAGGCACTGTTTGCCGAGTTGGCTCGCCACGGCAGCCCGACCTCGCCGACCGCGGCCAGCGTGCGCGGCATGGTACGCCGGGCGCGCATCCGCATCGAGATTGCGGGTGACGAGGACGACATCGACGAGGCGATTGACATCCTTGCCGAGGCGCTCCAGCTCAACCCCGCGGACGAGGACGTGATCGGGCTCTTGCAGGACGCCGCGGCGCGTAACCCGCAGGCGAACCAGCGCGTGAACGATTTGTTCAAGCGCTACAACGTGCAGGCACCCGCGCGCCCACAAGCCGAGCCACCGGAATCGACGACGGCACGCAAACGCGCCGATAGCTATCCGACGTCGTCCGGCTATCCCGCGCCGGAGCGCGATCTGATGCCGGACGCGCCGAGCAGCCGCCGTGCGCCCGGCCAGGGGCCGATGTATACCGGCTCGGACATCGACGCGACGCTCTCCGAACTGACGCAAGCCTACTATGCCGGCGATTACCAGCAGGTGATCGAGATGGCGAACCGCGTGCTCTCGCAGCAGCCGGGCAACCCGACCGCGCTGGAGTATCGCCAGAAAGCCGAAGATAACCTGATCCGCGGCGTCGTGCCGGATTTCCGCATCCCGTTCGATGCGCGCGTCGCTTACAACCGCGCCAACTCGCTCGTACGCGCGGGCAACTACGATGAGGCCGAACGCCTCTACCGCCAGGCGCGCGATCTGGCTGAGGGCGCGGGCATCCTCTCCTGGAAGGATGCCGAGCAGGCGCTGCTCGACATTCAGGATCTGGCGCTGGCGCGCGAGATGCTGCTCGATGGCGACCGCCTGATGGCGAACGATAACTGGGCGGAGGCCATCCGCAAGTACGAAGGCGCATTGCGCGTCGTGCCCAACGATCCGCAGGCGGAAGAGCGCATCGAGAAGGCGCGCCGCATCCAGCAGGAAGCCGATCAAGCGGCGGTGCAGCTCAGTGTTCTGAGCGGCACGCTCACCGATCAGGTGCTGCAGCTTCAGAATATCCTCAACATCCTGACTCGCGTACGCCAACTGCTGCCTAACAGCCCGCGCCTGACCCAACTGACGCACGACGCCAACGCCAAGCTCAACAGCGTGCGCGCCCAGATCCACGATCAGGCGCAGGCGGCCGTCGCCCGCGCCAGCAACGCAACCGCGCTCGAAGAACGGCTGGCGCTGACCAACGAGGCGCTCAATCTGCTCGAACTGGGCGTTCGCCTCGATCCGAGTGACGCCGCCATGGCGGAGATGCTCTCCAACGCGCGCGTGGAAACGAGCGAGATGCAGCGCGCTCGCCAGGCAATTGAACGCGCGTCAGCCCTGATCGCGCAGAACTTCGACAACGAACTGACGCAGGCGCGCTCGATGCTCGCCGGTCTGCGCGATTATGCGCAGGACTCCCGCTACCGCACCGTGGTCGGCGATTTGCTGACGCGTTACGTCGAACGCGCCCAGGCCGCGCTCGAAGAGGGCGATACGGCCGAGGCGGAAAGCTGGCTCAGCGCCCTGCGCGAAGAGCCGTTCAACATCCTGGGGCGGCGGACGGAGATCAGCCGTCTCGACAATATGCTCCGCGGCGCGCAGCGTGGGCGCCGCCTGCGCCTGGGCCTGATCGGCAGTGGCATTCTGATCATCGCCGCGGCGGGCTTGCTCCTGAGCCGCGACGCCTGGATGCCGATCATCAACCCACCACCGACCACGACCCCCAGCATCACGCCGACGGCGACCGCGACCTACACGCCGAGCGTCACCTGGACGCCGACGGCGACCCCGACCTGGACGGCAACTCCGACGAGCACGGCGACTCCAACCTGGACGGTCACGCCCTCGCTGACGGTGACGTCGAGCTGGACGCCGACCGAGACCAATACCTCGACGCACACGCCGACGCCGACGCCGACCTATACGCCGAGCAGCACGCCGACCGTCACTGAGACGCCGTCGATTACGCCGACGTCGCTCAACACGTCGACGCCTGCGCCGCTCTGCCGTGTGCTCCGTTCCGGTGATACGGGTGTCTTCATCCGCAGCCGTGCGACGACTCAAGCGCCCAACGTCGGCACACTGCCGCCGGGTGTGGCCGTCGACGTGCTGGAGCAGACGCGCGAACAAACGACCGGCGTCATCTGGTTCCGCATCGAGTTCGTGCTCGACGGCGCGTTTGTGCGCGGCTGGATCCGCTCGGACACGGTGATCGAACTGTTCCAGTGCCCGCCGCTGCCGACGTAATGGATCGCCTGCGGCGTTCGCCTTTGACCTCATCTGACAAATAAACTCGGGGTGGCGTGCCATGTGCACCCACCCCTGTGCAAACAATCACTTCTTTGGAGGCAAATGATGTCTTACATGACACGCTTTTCGCTTGAGGGGAAACGGGCGCTCGTCAGTGGCGGCTCGAAAGGTATCGGCGCGGTGGCGGCGGCGGTGCTGGCCGAAGCCGGGGCAGATGTCGCCATCACCGGGCGCGACCGATCCGGTTTGGAGGACACGCGCCGCGCCGTTGAAGCCGTGGGGCGTCGCTGCGTCGTCATCGAAGCCGATCTCGAATATGCGGCGGAGGCGCAGCGCGCTGGCGAAGAAGCGCTCAATCAACTTGGCGTGGTCGATATCCTGGTCAACAACGCCGGGATCGCCCGCATCGCCCCGCTGACCGAACTGACGCTTGAGGATTGGGATGCGACGCTGGCGACTAACCTGCGCGCGCCGTTCATTCTGGCGCAAGTGGTTGTGCCCAAGATGATCGAGCAGCGCAGCGGCAAGATCATCAACGTCTCATCGGCGGCGGGCAGCACGGCGCTCGATGGCCACGGCGCCTATTCCGCTTCTAAGGGCGGCTTGAACATGCTGACCAAGACGATGGCCGCCGAGTGGGCGCAGTACAACATCCAGGCCAACACCGTCTCGCCGACCGTGATCCTGACGCCGATGGGCGAGCAGGTTTGGGGTACGCCGGAGAAGGGCGACCCGATGCTGGCCAAGATCCCGTTGGGGCGCTTCGGCAAGCCGGTCGAAGTCGCCGATCTGATCCTGTTCCTCGCCTCGCCCGCGTCCGACCTGATCTGCGGCGAGAACATCCTGATCGACGGCGGCTACACGGCGCTCTAGGCTTCGTTCGCGATTCCGGCGAAGAAATCCATGATCTCCGCAGCGCCGTCGATTTCACGGCTGGCGATGCCGATCGTGCGCCGCGGCAGATACTGCCCGGCACCCGGCAGTGCATGTCCGCCGCCATCTACCCGGTAAAGGATGACCGACGCGCCCGATTCGCAGGCGCCGTAAGCGCTGATCTCGACTGACGTGCCGTCGAGCGGCAGGTGATCGACGCCCAGGCTGAGGTCGGGGTTGTCCGGGCAGCCGTTGATCTCGCGCCAGAAGGCGACAGTCGTATCCGTCGAGAGCGTCGTGCCGCGCGTTTCATTCCCGACTTTGACCGGCCCGCCGTCATAAGGCACCAGTGGATCGTCAGTGCCGTTCATGATCAGCACCGGCAGCGGCGATGGCGCGCACGACTCGCGCAGGCGCTCCGGCAGCTCCGCGGCGATGGCCGCGACCCCGGCGAACAACTCGGAACGCTCGCAGGCCAGCGTCATCGTCATGAAGCCGCCGTTCGAGATGCCGGTGACGAAGACGCGCTCAAGGTCGATCGGATAGTCTCGTTGCAGTGTCGCCATCAGGGTGGCGATGTAACCGACATCGTCCACCGTCGGGTTGGCAATATCGCGCCCATCGTGCCACTGCTGCCCGACCCCATCGGGATAGACGACGATGAAGCCCTGTGCCTCGGCCTGCTCATTGAAGCCGCTGTAATCCATGAATTGCGGCCCCGTGCCGCCGCCGCCATGCAGCGCGATCAAGAGCGGCAGTCGTTCGCCCTCGGCGGCTGCCGCAGGCAGATAAAGCGTGTGGGTGCGCGTCAACCCCTGGTAATCGAGATCACCTTCGACAATCTGTTCAGGCTGCGCGCCCGCCTTCAGGTGCGACAGCCAGAAGATGCAAGCCATGAAGAACAGCCACATCATCCACTTCGTCATGAGCACACTCCTTTCATCCGCCGGGAGGGCGTAGGGCAAGGATGCGACCGCCGCTGACGCTGACGTAGACCCAGCCCTGCGGGCTGACGGCCACGTCGAGCGGGCGGCGGGGGAAGAAACCGCTGTTTCGATAACTCAGCTCGTCCGTCGTGTAGCGCTCGGACCCGAGATAGCCGTCGCCGTTCGGCATCAGATCGTAGCGATCTGTGAAGGCTCCCTGCGCGTCGAAGCGCAAGGCCGTGACCATGAAACCGGCGATCTTCGAATCATTGCGGTTGCCACTGAGCACGACCAGCAGCGTGTCGGCCAGGGTCGGCAGGGCATCGCCGTGATAGGCCGCCATGCCGAGCGGGCTGCTCTGCGCCGGGAAGGTATAGGCAGGGAGCGCCACGCCGTCCGGGCAATCGGCAGCGCCCGCGCAGGCCGGAAAGCCAAAGTCGAGGCCGCGCGTCACCAGATTGATCTCGTCTTTTTGCCCGCTGCCTTCAAGTGCATCCCAGGCCGTGTCCGAGGTCCATAGCACGTTGTGGTAGATGGCGAGGTCGCCGGGCTGGCGCAGCCCGTGGGCGATGATCGTGCGATGACCGCTATCCGGCTCGTAGATGATGACCGCCCCTTGCGCCGGATCGTCCGGCTCGCACTGGTCACAGGGGGCGCCCGTCGCGACGTAAATGCGGCCATCATCGCCGACGGCCAGACCGACCGTCCAGAAGGCACTGGCCGGCAGGTCGTCGATCAAGGTCGTCAGCGTGCTGCCCACTAAGCGGTCGACCCGCCCGCCGCCTGCGATGTAGAGTGCGCCGTCGTGCCAGGCGAGGGCGTTCGGCAGCGTCAAGCCTTCGGCGATGACGCGTGGCGCATCCGGTAGGCCGTCGCCGTTCGTATCATCCAGGGCGTAGATCTGTCCTTCGCGTGGGCGCGTCGCGTAGAGCGTGCCATCGTCGCCGACGGCCAGCGCCGTGTACGCGAGGTCGCCCGATGCCGGATCGTCAATCACCCACTCCAGGCACATGTACGTCGGGTCGACCCACAGTGCCAGGCTGTACATTGGGCGTTCGCCGCACGGTGGCAGCTGCGCCTGTGCCGGGGCGACGGCGACGATCAGCAGCAGGGCGGCAACGAGGGGCAGCATAGCGCGCTGGCAGAGTCGCCCTCGCGCGCTGTGTTTCTGATTCAAACGCGAACTCCGCTATACTTCTGGTCTGTATGGTAGCGCAAATTCTGCCGGAGGAAATGCTGTGTCAACCGATCGTATCCGTCTCACTTTGATCGGCGCGGGCATCTACGCCCGTGACGCTCATGCGCCGTCCCTGCGCGCCCTGGCCGATCACTTTGAAGTCAAATCGATCTACAGCCGTACCGAGGCGAATGCGCGCGCGCTGGCCGAGACGTTCGACTATCCCATCGACACGACCAGCGATCTCGAGGCGCTGCTGGCGCGCGACGACATCGACGCCGTCGACGTGCTGCTGCCGATCGAGCGCATCCCCGACGTGGTCGAGCAGGCGCTCGAGGCGGGCAAACACGTCATCAGTGAGAAACCGACCGCGCCGGATCTCGTCACCGGGCGGCGCTTGCTCGCGCACAAGAGCCGCTTCCCGGATCAGGTGTGGATGGTGGCCGAGCAGTATCGCTACGAACCGGCCTACAATCACGCTGCCCGCCTGTTGATCGAGGGTGCCATCGGGCGTGTCATCACCTTCCAGTGGATGGTGTCCAAATCGATCACGCCAGAGTCGCCTTATTACCACACGTCCTGGCGCCAGACCCCGGCCTTCCAGGGCGGCTACTTGCTCGACGCCGGGGTGCATCATGCCGCCGCCCTGCGCATGATCTTCGGCGAGGCGATTCAGGTGAGCGCGGCCGCCACCAGCATCCAGCCGGATCTGCCGCCGCTGGATACGCTCAACGCCACGCTGACCTTCCAGAGCGGCGTCATCGGCAATTACGGCGCGACCTTTGCCAGCAAAGCGCCCTGGCAGGGCTTCCTCAACGTGATTGGCGACGAGGGTGTGCTCCGCGTCGACCGCCCGGAATTGATCGTCGAGCGTCCGGGCATGGAGCCGCAGCGCCAGCAGATGTGGGAAGTTCACGAGCGCAGCACGGTCACCATGCTGCGCGATTTTGCCGAAGTTGTGCGTGGGGAGAAAGCGCAGGTCGTCAGCACGCCCGAACAGTGCTTGCAGGACGTCGCCCTGATCGAGGCGCTCCTGCGTGCAGCGGCCACCCGGCAGACACAGGCGGTCGAACGAATCGTCTGAGCTAATGCGCCGTGTTGGCGCGCCGCCGGATGATGAGGGCCGCGCCCGCCAGCAGGGCCAGCGCCAGCAGCGTCTGCATGACGACGATCAGCGGCGTCGCCTGCAATTGATCGAGCAGGGTCACGGCAAGCAGCATGATGAACAACCCGCTGATGAGGATGCCCTCGCTCAGCCGGTCAATCCATTGATTCACGATCGGACCTCAAACCTGGCTCGCTAGAAGGGTTCTGTGTGCAGAGCCCGCGCGAGCACGAAGACGATGACGAGCAGGAGCGCTGAGAAGATCAAGCCTGTTTCCAGCGCGCCCAGGTTGACCGCCAGGATCGCCGTCAGCGACAATGCCGCCGCAACGGCGATGATCCAGACGACGAGTTCACCAGACGTCGTTTCCCAGAATCGGTCGCCGTTCATAGTCGGTCTCCTTCGTGGTGAAGGCCAGTTATCTTCACTGTAAGGCGCTTGATCTCTGGCGACAAGTGATGAAGATCACCGTTTCGACGGGAAGACCGGGTGCATCGCCCAATTGGCCGAATATGACTAATGTACGGGGCGATTGAGGCGGCAGATTCGCAAAATCTCGTATAAAACGCATGAACGGAACATATGAGAAGGGGAATAATGTTTATTCCCATCTAACAAATTGTCTGATACAATGCGCCTAAATAGTGACTGTAACAACGATCCCCTCTCCGTTGTTCTTCTGGATTGGGGATTTTCGTCTCTCTATTGCGCAGACGGCTCAGAAAATATCAGTGCGCATTCGAGGATAGGCTTTGCTGGTTTTTTGAGTGGCGCAGCTTTTCGTAAGGTGGTGAGTAGAAATGGCCAGGTCGAAGAAGGATGTGACTCAGGAGCAAGACGCCGGCACGGAGTTCCGTGAGTTATTGGAATCCTCGTTCAACTATCAGCCGCCCCAGCGCGGCGAAATCCGTAATGCCGTAATCTTGCAGATTGCCCCGCGTGAAATCATCGTCGATCTGGGCGTCAAACGAGACGGCATTGTGCCGATCACCGACTTGGAGCGGCTCGACCCGAATTTCCGTAAGGCTCTTCAAGTGGGCGGCGAAGTTCCGGTATATGTGATGAATCCGCGCGACCAGGACGAGAACCTGATCGTATCCATCAACATGGGTATGCAGCAGTACGACTGGGAAAAAGCGCGTGAACTGATCCAGAGTGAAGAAGTCGTGCCCGTGACGGTCAAGGGCAACAACCGCGGCGGTATCCTCGTCCAGTGGAACCGGCTGGAGGGCTTCATCCCCAGCTCGCACCTGGTGACGACGACCTCGACCGGTGGCCGTGACTCGTGGGATGACCTCAACGGCGAAGAACTGCACGTCAAGGTCATCGAAGTCGACCAGTCACGTCGCCGTTTGATCTTCAGCGAGCGCGAGGCGCAGCGCGAATGGCGCGCCCAGCAGAAAGCGCGCTTGCTGGCCGAACTCAAGGAAGGCGATGTCGTTAAGGGCACGGTCACGGGCCTGCGCGACTTCGGCGCGTTCGTCAACCTGGGCGGCGCTGATGGCCTGATCCACGTCAGCGAATTGGCGTGGCATCGTGTCGATCATCCGCGTGACGTCCTGCGCGTCGGCGAGGAGATTGAAGTCTACGTGCTCAATCTCGACCGCCAGACCAACCGCATCGCGCTCAGCCGCAAGCGTCTGCTGCCGGATCCGTGGGAACTGGCGGCGAGCAAGTATCACGAGGGCCAGCAGGTCGAAGGCACCGTCACCAACGTGGTCGATTTCGGTGCGTTCGTCGCGCTCGACGACGGCCTGGAAGGGCTGCTGCATTTGAGCGAGATGGGCGACGGCTCACTGCGCGAGCCGCACTCGTACGTCAAGAAGGGCGACCGCCTGTCGCTGCGCATCAGCCACCTGGAGCCGGAGAAGCGGCGCGTGGGCTTCACCCAGCGCTGGGGCACGGACGCCGGTGCGGAAGCGTCGGCCAGCGCTCCTGCGGAAGCATCGGCACCGGTTGAGGCGGCATCCGAAAGCGCGCCTGCTGAAGAAGCAGCGCCAGAGGCCGCCGCACCCGAAGCGGAAGCCCCTGAAGCGGCAGCCGAACAGCCCGCGGCAGAAGCCACGGAAGTCAGCAGCAACGGCAGCACCGAGGAAACCGGAGACGACGTCACGGAGACCTCGGAAAAAGAAGCCGACGGCCTGTAGGTCAATCGGTACAAGGCAACGAAAAGGACGGACGAAAGTTCGTCCTTTTGATTCTGCTCACCGAGTCCAATCCCCTTTGCTCAAGCCCGATGGAGCGTATCCATCGGCCGCGCGAGCGACAAAACCAAACGAGGATGCCGCCTTACCCGCCCACGATTCGGACAATACGGTCAAATACAATGCCTGTTGTCGCATCCGTGTCGCCACCGGTGGAGTTCACGAACTGCACAACAGTCGTAGCTGTGTCGGCGTAGTAGCGCGCGATACTCTGGTAGCCTGGCAGCCAGCCGGTATGTTCATATTCGTAAATCGACGAGTAAATCGCCTGCTCATCATCATTGAGCAGCGAGCCATCATTGAGCGCTTTCAAGAAGATGCCAACGTCCTGCGCATTTGCGACCATCGAGCCGCCTGGACTGATGTAGTCGAGCTCCTTTAGATCTGGCTCGACGTCATGGTGGTACCCGCTGCTGATCACTTCGCCCGGATCGACCTGGCTGAGCGAACCGTACGTATGGTTCAGCCCAAGCGGCTCCAGGATTTCGCTGGCAATGTACTGTTGGTGGTCATAGCCCAGAACCTTGTCGAGAATATTGCCAATCAATAGATAGTTGGTGTTGGAATACCGATAATCACTGTCGGGTTCAAAAACTGCGGGTTCATCGAGCGCATACTCAAGATAGGCGTTGAGATCCGGCAGTGTTTCGAACCAGGGGAAAGCGGGATGATCGACATAATTCGGGATGCCACTGCGATGTTGCAGCATCATTCTCAGGGTAATCCGATCGGCGTTTTCAATCCGCCCCGCAAGTTCGGGCAAGTAATCCGCCAGCGTGTCATCCAGCGACAGGCGTCCCTCATTGACCAATTTGGCCGCAGCGGAAGCGATATAGAGCTTGCTGATACTGGCAATCTTGAATAAGGCTTGCGGGTCGGCTGGCACCTGCGCCGCCCGATTATTCCAGCCAGAAGCGTAAAGCGCTGGGGCTTCACCGCGTTGATCGACATAGACGATGATGCCGTCAAACCCGCGATCGACCGCAGCTTCCAGTTCCGCCTGAACGGTGTCTGGTAACGGCGCTATCCACATCCATACGGCGTTCCAGGGAACGAAGATCACGGCGGAGACGATGGCAACGATCGGCATGATGATTCGGAGAATCCGAATGATAGGACGCTTATTCTTATTTTTCATGACGTTTCTCCCCACTGTCCAGCGTCTGACGTTGAAGGCTCAATGTGCTCATCAGTTCAATTAGCAGCGCATTCGTGATTGTTTTTTCGAGACCGATCTCTGGAACGCCAGGATGACCAGGTCTCGGAGGCGCTTCTGGAAAGGGGTAGTTAGCCGTCTTCAGCGCGGAGGAACGCGAGTGCCGGATTCAGCACGTCCGCCTGGATCTCTTCTGGGGCGGCGGAATCGAGGTTGTAGAGCATCACCACGACCGTGTCAAACTCAGGCGCATAATTGAGCAGCGTTCGAAAACCGGCAATCGCGCCTGCATGCCCCATAGATGCCGGCTGGAGCATGATGCCCAGACCGTAGGAACTGCCGGGCGCGGGCGTCGTCATCTCGACTAGCGACTCCGGATCGTCAAACAATGCTCCACTGAACAACCCGCGCGCGAAGGCGATCAGGTCCGGTGCGGTAGAGACGAGGCCGCCCGCCGACCAGCCAATGGATTCATGCAGTTCCGTGACATCGGACGTGGTGCCGCCTAAATTCGTGTAGCCGTGCACCACATCAATCACCGGGTCTTCATAGCAGTCCAGGAAGGTCGATTCCATGCCCAGCGGTTCGTAGATGTGTGTGCGATACGCCTCCGCGAGCGGCATCGCCGTCGTCTTTTCGATCACCATGCCGAGCAGCGCGTAGTTGGTGTTGCTATAGTGCCAGCCTGCGCCCGGCTCGAAATAAGCATCTTTGCCATAAACGTAGCGGGCGAGCGTGTCGTAGGGGTCCCGTTCGACGCAGTCCAGCGTCACAATGCCTGCCTCCGCGTCGATGCTCGCCTCAGTGAAGACATCAGCGTAGTAGGCTTCGTGCTCGACGATGTTGAACACACCGGACGTATGCGTCAGCAGGTGGCGCAGCGTGATCTGGTCGCCGTTGGGCAGTTGATCGGCAACCTCCGGCAGCCACAGCGCCAGCGGATCGTCGAGGTTCAACACGCCGTCCTCCGCAAGTTGGACGATCACCGTCGCGGTGAACATCTTGGTGATACTGCCAATCCGAAACGCGCCGTCCGGCAACATTGGGACTTCGTTCGTGAGGTCAGCATAACCACTGGCCCCCGCGAACTGGTACTCCGGTGCGTCGATCCAGACGACCATGCCGGGCGGGAGTCCGCTTGCCGTCAGATCGTCCATTTCCGCCTGTATCTCCGCAACGACGTCCGGCGGAAATGCAAGCGGGTCGTCCTGGGCGGTGGCGATTAAGCCGGGCAGCAGAGTCGCCAGGATCAGGGTCAAGATCAACGCAGTACGAAAACGCATCAGAGTGCTCCTCAGAAGAATAATCGAATCGGTCGTTGTATTGTCAAAGCCTTCGCCAGGAAGGACGGGGGCACCGGGCTTATAAGGCAGAGTCGTTGTCGAGCAAGACGATGAACTCATACCGAGCTAAAGCCCAGGAGCGACATTGTAGCACGTTTAAACCGGTCTGCCCCGGAATTTGTCGAAGGCGACAGGCTCCAAAGCTTGGTCCGGCTGCATACGCGGTACAGTATCGAATGCGGTTAATTCGTTTTGCGCCGCCGTTGGCTGAAGCCGAACGGCTAACGACAATCAAGCCCACTGAAGGGGCTGAAAAGACCAGGAGCTATTTTGGAGCGCCTTTAGTGCGCTTGACAGACACGAGCCGACGGGTTGACCCGTCGGCGGACAAAAGCATACCTCTACAGTTCAACCGAATTCAATACGCTACCACATACGTCGTGCGTAACGGAGGTTCACGTCACATCGCCAGGTCGGGGTTATTCCTCGTCCAGCATGTCGCTGGCGCGGCGCACCATGCCCCGCCCGAAGCGATCGTGCAGATAGTCGAGGGCAGACTCCAGCCGATCTTGCTCGGCGTTCTGCTCCTCCCCCCACAGCGATTGCTGGATGCTGGCCGTCTCGAAATCGCTGACGCCGACGCCGATCAGCCGCACAGGGCGTCCCGGCGTCCACGTCTTGAGCAGCAAGCCCCAGGCCGTCTCGAAGATGACGTTGTCGTGATGCGTCGGCTGCCCCAGCTTGACCTGGCGCGTCAGGGTCGTGAAGTCCGCCCAGCGCAGCTTGATCTTGACCGTCGTCCCGCGCAGTCCCTCGCGCCGCAGCCGCCGTCCGACCTCGTCTGACAGGCCGCGCAAGACGCGCTTGAGCTGCTCGGCATCGCTCACGTCGTGGACGAAGGTCGTCTCCTTGCTGATCGACTTGGCTTCGTCGTCGCGCTGCACCGGGCGCTCGTCGATGCCCTGGGCGTGGCGCAGCATGTCCGTGCCGTGCTTGCCGAAGCGCCGCTCCATATCCGCTGCGCCGCGCTGGGCCAGGTCGCCAATCGTGCGGATGCCGATGCGCTGGAGCTGCTCCGCCGTCTTCGGGCCAACACCCCACAATTCGCTCACCGGCAGCGGCGCCAGGAAAGCCGCTTCCTCCCCCGGCGCCACGACCAGGATCGCATTCGGCGGCGAGTCTTTGCCCGCCTTCGCCTTGCCGATGTTGTTGGCGATCTTGGCGACCAGCTTGTTCGTCGCCACACCGAGCGAGCACGGCAGGTTGAACTCCGTGTTGATGAGCGTCTGCAAGCGCCGGGCGATGCTCTCCGCGTCGTCGCGCAGCAGCGTGACATCCAGGAATGCCTCGTCAATCGAGATCTGCTCGACGTCCGGCGTCAGCGCGTCGAGTTGGGCCATCACCTGCACGGAGACGTCGTGATAAACGCCATGCCTGGCCGGGCGGATGATCAGATCCGGGCACAGACGGACAGCCTGCGACATCGGCAGCGCGGAGCGCACGCCGAATCTGCGCGCCGCGTACGAACACGACGCGACGACGCCGCGCTGATCCGGCCTGCCGCCAATAGCGAAGGCCTTGCCGCGCAGTGAAGGATCGTGGTTCTCTTCGACCGCGCAGAAGAACGCGTCCAGGTCGAGGTGCAGAATCTTGCGAGGCATGTCAATGCGCCTGAGTGATGATCTTATTCCTAACTATATGCGGTTTTTAGGCGCTTCTGCTCATTCAACCTGATGGCGCGCTACAATCATCGGGAAAAAGTGATGGTTATGCTCACCCGTCGTCAAACCTTCTTGTTGATTGCTCCTTTTGCTCTGCTCGTCATCCCGTTCTTGATCGTCCCTCTGCTCGGCGGCTTCCTCGCCACGCTCACGGATTACCAACTATTCCGCCCCGATATTCACTTCGTCGGCCTCAGGAACTACAGCCGTCTGCTGGCCGACTCGACGTTTCGCGACTCGCTGCTGAACGTCGTCATCTTCACGATCATCAGCGTGCCGCTGGATATCGCCTGCGGCCTCCTGATCGCCTCCGCCCTGCGCAAGCCCTTTCGTGGTCGCGCATTGCTGCGCACAGCCCTGCTGATCCCCTGGATGATCAGCCCGGTCGCGCATGGCGTCCTTTGGCACCAGATGATCAACGCTCAGCATGGGCTGCTCAGCTTCGTTCCCGCGCTGCTGGGGACGCCGAAACAGCCCGATTTACTCGGCGTACAGTCCGCGCTGGCGACCGTGATCGCGACGGATGTCTGGCGTAAAGCGCCGCTGGCCGCGTTTCTCATCCTGCCTGGGCTGCTGGCCATCTCGCCGTCACAATGGGATAACGCGCACCTGGATGGGCTGAGCTTTCTCGGACGGATGAGACACGTGGCGCTGCCCCATGTGCGCCCGCTTGTCTTCACGGTCGGTCTCTTGCTGGCGGGGGATGCGCTCGGTACTTCGGAGAGCCTGCTCTATCTGACCGGCGGCGGCCCCGGCACCCGCACCTTCATGCCGGGCCTGTACGCTTACAACAAGGCGATCATCGCGGGCAACTGGCCGCTCGGCGCGGCGGCGAGCTGGTGTGTGGTGATCGGCACGCTGCTCCTGGGGTTGATCTACCTGCGCCTGGCACGTTGAGGAGCCAGCGAATGAGCCGCTTGCGCGCACTGTTTCTCGTGTTGATCAGCGTGGTTTGTTTACTGCCCATCGCCTGGACGCTGCTGGCGGCGTTCGGCCTGCAACCGGATAGCACGGTGTCGCCGCCCATCTGGCGCGGCGGCCTGAGCCTGGATGCCTTCGCCGAAATCGGCCAGATGCAGACGTACTTCTGGCTTCAACTCGGCACCAGTCTGCTGGTGTCTTTCGCCGCCAGCGCGCTCGCCATCGCTGTAGGATTTTTGGCTGCCTATGGTCTTGCGCGCTCCGTGCTTCGTGCGCGCCATGTCATCGTCCAGAGCCTGCTGATCCTTGCCAGCCTCCCGGCGATTGCCTATTTGTTGACGCTGCGTGACTTCCTGCGCTACATCCGCCTGTTTGATACGCTGCCCGGAGTCATCCTGGCACAGGCGACGCTGCTTGCGCCGCTGGCCGCCTTCGTGCTCTATGGCTACATCGTGCGCGCGCCCGTTGATGTGGAAGATGCGGCGCGTCTCGATGGTGCGCATCTCGGCAGCATACTCTGGTATGTCGTGCTGCCAGGTCAGATGCCGGGCGTGGTCGCGACCACGATCATTCTCTTCATCCTGAGTTACAACCAGTTCTTCTTGCCGCTGCTCCTGACGGAACTGCATATTCGGATGATGCCCGTCATTGTGCGCGACTTCTTCACGCTCGAACGCGATTTCGAATGGCCCCTGGCGGCTGCGATCATCCTCATCACGATTGCCCCGGTGCTGCTCCTGGCTGCCCTGGCGCATCGCAGCCTGCAACGCTTCAGCTTCAGCCTGGATCAATGAGCGCGCCAGACGAACGCATTCATACATCACCCATATTTATCGTGGATAATCCCAGACCTGAACGAGGGTTGAGCGTATCCAGGCGCAGGGACGGCAGGCTATGGCGATTGTCATCATCGGGGCGGGCATCGGCGGCTTGAGCGCTGCGATCCGGCTGGCGGCGGCGGGCGAGCGGGTGATCGTGCTCGAACAGAACGGCCACGTCGGCGGCAAGATGTCCGAGCTGGCTCTCGACGGCTTCCGCTGGGACACCGGGCCGAGCGTGATCACGATGCGCGGCGTCTTCGAAGAACTGTTCGCCGCTGCCGGGCGCAAGTTCGAGGATTACGTGACGCTGCTGCCGCTCGACCCGCTGACGCGCTACTTCTACCCGGATGGCGCCGTCCTCGATGCGACCAGCGACGTGGCGCAGATGATGCAGCGCATCGAAGCGATCGCGCCGGGCGATGCCGCGGGCTACCGGGACTATCTGGCCTATGCTGCGCGCATCCACCGCATCACCGGCCCGGTCTTCATCTACGACCAACCGCCGACCATCCGGCGCATCCTGCGGACGCCGCTGCGCGACATGCCCGCCGTCGACCCGCTGCGGACGATGGACGATGCGATTCGTTCGTTCGTCCGCTCGCCGCATCTGCGCCAGATGCTGGGGCGCTTCGCCACCTACGTCGGCGGCAATCCGTTCGCCTCCCCGGCGACGCTCAACGTGATCGCGGATGTCGAGTTGAGCGGCGGTGTCTGGTATCCGCGTGGCGGCGTCTACGCCATCGCCCGCGCCTTCGAACGGCTGGCGCGCGAACTCGGCGTCGACATCGTGACGGATGCGCGCGTCGAAGGGATCGACGTCGAGGCCGGGCGCGTGACCGGCGTCCGGCTGCACAATGGCGACCGCATCCCCGCCGAGGCCATCATCGCCAATGTCGACGTGGCGACGGTCTATGAGCGTCTGCTGCCGCGCGCCGTCGTCGCCCCGGCCAGGCTGCGCCGCCTCGTGCGCGCCGAGCCTTCGTGCAGCGGCTTTCTGCTCCTGCTCGGCATTGAGGGCGAGCATCCAGGGCTGGCACATCACAACATCTTTTTCTCGTCGGATTACAGACGCGAGTTCGACGACATCTTCCAGCGCGGCATCCCGCCGGACGAGCCGACCGTTTACGTCTCGATCACGAGCAAGAGCGACCCGGAGCACGCGCCCGCCGGGCACGAGAACTGGTTCGTCATGGTCACTGCTCCGGCCTACGATGATCGCTACGACTGGAGCGTAAACGCGGCGGATTATCGCGAGCGCGTGCTGGCGCGGCTGGCATCGTTTGGCCTCGACGTGCGCGGCCAGATCCGCGTCGAACGCCTGCTGACGCCGCTCGACCTGGAGCGGATGACCGGCGCGCGGCGTGGTGCCCTCTACGGCCAGTCGTCGAACGACCGTTTCAGCGCGCTGCGACGACCGCATAACCGGGCATCCGACGTGCGTGGTCTCTATTTCGCCGGGGGAACAGCGCATCCGGGCGGCGGTGTGCCGATGGTGACACTGTCCGGCAAAGTCGCGGCGGGTATGGTGCTGGAAGACCTGCGGCCTTAGGACAGGAAGACCAGATCGTTGGGTGACTTGTTCATCTTGAGCGTGCCGCCCGCGATTTCGACCACATCTTCCAAGCGGACGAAATCCTGTGTGCTGATGACGAAGACGTACGGGTTGCCGCTGGCGAAGAAGCCGTCGAGCGTCATCACGTCGCTCGCGGGCTGAACCGTGGCGTTGGCGCGCAGGGCAGTCCAGTAGGCATTCATTTGTTGGCCGTAGTAGTGCTTGACCAGGCGGCGGAACAGATACGGATACAGCGCCGTGTTGGAGGCGATCTCGCTCATGCGCGCGATGGCGAGGCCCGCCGTAGAGCGATCAAGCCGCCAGATATTCGGCTGCATGGCTTGATCGAGTGACGGCGCATCCGCCTGTGCCTGTTGGACGGCGGCGATCAGGCGCTGGCGCAGGACGCTCGACAGCGTCATGAAGTAGTACGGGTAAACCAGACCCTGCCGCAGCAGCCGGTAATTGAGGCTCTGGTCGAGGATGCTCGCCAGGTCGAGATTGGACATTGTAAGCCCATCGGCGAGCGTCGTCGTGCCGGGGAACGCCCAGGCGAGCGGTCGCCCGTTCAGTTCGACGTCACCGGTGACGATATAGCCCGGAATTCGCTCTTCCCATTTGGTTTTGACCAGGATGCTGTTCTCACCATCGCTGACGTGCGCCTCGTTGATGTACTTGCTGCCGCCGAACAGGCTGCGCCAGCGCACTTGCGTCACGCCGATCATTTCCAGCAGCTTTTCCGCCGACCACAGCGCCAACGATGACAACTGGCCATAACTGGGGTTTCCGGGGCGAGTCAGGATGGTGCTGGTCAGGCCGACCACATCTTGCGGTGTGGGCACCGGCGATGCGCTGTAATGCGTTTCGAGCGCGTCGATCCCCTGGAGGCGCAGCACGACCGCGCCCTGTTCCTCGGTCAGCTTCTGATCGAAGATCTGGCGGTTCTCGGTGTCGATCTGCTGCCAGAGTGCGGGGTTGGTCGCTTTGAACTTGACCGAGTCGGCATCGGGCGATTGTTTGACGACGTAATAGAAACCTTTGATCAAGATATATTGCATGAGAACACCTTGTGGAATCGAATAATGGCCGCGCCAGCCTGAGCCGCGCGATTATAGTCACTCGTCCAATCAATTGCTCCTACCAGACGGGAGCAAACCCCGCACGTCCCTCACGCAGATCCGGCAGCCGCGCCGCCAGCAATAATTTGACCAGCGCATAATGGCGGGCATTCCAGCGGCGTTCGGTCAGCAGGGCCAGCGCGCGCGGACCTGTCCCAGCGACGAAGCGGCTGCGCGCGGCATGGAAGTGCTGGATGGCGAACTTGCGCACGCCGGTGGCGACGAGCATTTGGGCGAATGCTTCCGCATCGCGCACGGGCAGCAGCGGCGCCAGCGTGACGCAGGCATCGATGCCCGCAGCCGCCACGTCGCGGATCGCGTTCAGGCGCTGCGCATTGGGCGGGCAGGTCGGCTCGAAGGCCTTGCGGATCGTCTCGTCGTCGGTCGTCACCGTCATGTTGACGCGTGCGCTGGGGAAGGCGCGGATCAGGTCGAGATCGCGGCAGACGAGCGGGCTGCGCGTCTGGATGACGAGGTGGACGCGGTGATAATCGAGCAGTTCGCGCAGGATGGCGCGCGTCAGCCCCAGCTTCTTCTCGACCGGCTGGTACGGATCGGTGACGCTGCTCATGTAGATCGTCTTGTCGACCAAGGGGCGTTTACGCCGCCGCTGGAGCAATTCGAGCGCGTTGTCTTTGACGTGCACCCACTGCCCCCATGAGTCTTGCAGCGCTTGCGTCGGCGTGAAGAAGGCGGCGTAACAGTAAGTGCAGGCGAAGGCGCAGCCCGAATACGGATTGAGCGTGAAGTCGAAATCGGAGATGAAGCCGCTTGCTTTCGACAGGATGCTGCGCGCCGCCTGGGATTGAATCTGCATCAGAGATCTCTCTTCGCACATACGTTCTGTACGTCTCTATGCGAAGATACCACCAATTCGATCCATTGAGCGTAAATCTTCGAATCCCAGTTCGCGCATCCATGCGCAGACGACCATCGGCATGCTGTCAAGCGCCGGGCCGCCCCAATCTTCCGGCAGGCCGTTGTAGCCGCGGAAGTAGCCGTACTCGCCGTCGATCTGTGCACGTGCCGCCTCGCTCAGGTCGGCGTCGCCGATGGCAACCGCGTGGATGTGGATCGGCGAACCGGGGTACAGCTCGTCGGTATTGCGCAGCCAGGCAGCGAACCCCGCCGTGCGCAGCGCGCTCAGCATCGGCGTGATCTCGCCGACGAGCAGGCTGAAATCGACCCGACTGCGCACCGAGAGATCGACCGCGCCGCCGCCGTCATGCGTGCCGAAGCTGGCGGTGACGCCGCCCGTGTTATAGCTGCCCTGCACCAGCGCATCGCGGAAGCGGATGCTGCCGCCGTCCGCGCTGTAGATTGCCTGCGCCTGATCGAGCATCGCCAGCGTGCGCAGATTGAGTGTCGCCCAGCCGAAATTGAAGCGTGCGTAGTCGTCAGGCGGGCGGCGGCAGCCGGGCGGGTCATCCGGCGCGGGAACGGACTCGACCTCTTGCCCATCCAGTGGCACGACCCAGAATACCCCTGATTGAGTGCTGCCCTCTGCTGTCCAGCCGACCTCACCCACGTAATCGACCTGCCACCAGCGATAGCCGTCGGCGCACTCCGGGCCGTCGAGCACGGTGACGATGTCGCCCGCCGGGATGCTGCCGATGCGCTCGGCACTCACCGTCGGGGCATCGCGCAGATTGTTCGGCTGATCGTTGGCGACGCGCGCCCACAGCCTCGGCGCGAGCGCTGTCCCCGCCGCGCAGGTGGGGGTGGATGTGGTTTGCGCCTGCGCGTGGAGTGTCATGGTTGGCAGCAAGAGAGCGAGGATGAGCAGCAATGGCACTCGGCGCAGCGTCGGCATAGGGTGTCTCCAGGTGATGATCGTGCCAGGATAACATGAAAGCACGATCAAAAGATTAGCATGAGAGGGGAACCTACAGTCATAGAGACGCCGGTACAACAAGAATGTCTTTGTGGGGCGGACGCCCAATTGGGCGTCCGCCCTCTTCTATCCACAATCAATCATTGCCACGATGTATATTCACCACATAAGGACTACCACGCCTTCGGGTATCTATGGATGCAGGCCGCTATCCTCAGCGCAAATCACCACGTTTGCAGGGATACGATTATGCGCAGTCCGGCGCATACTTCGTCACCATCTGCGCTTATCAGCGTTGCATGATATTTGGGCACATTGTCGACGATCAGATGGTGCTTTGTCACTCGCATTGAGCGGAAACGCCTGGATGATGATGGGCTGCACATCTGGCAGGGGCGCTATCACGACCATATTATCCGCAGCGAAAGTTCGCTGAATAAGATACGCGCCTACATCCTTAGCAATCCAGCGCGCTGGCATGATGATGCGTTCTATGCGGAGTAGCTATTCTTCTTACTCCCGCGTCGTCACCTTCGACAGGTAGCGGAACTCGCCCGGCGTGTAGCCTTGATTCGCCGCGAAGCGCGAGGCGAAACAATGCACCGGCACGATCTCCAGCAGCGGCAGCAGCCACGGATCGAAATCGTCGGGCAGCGGCACGGGCGTGAAGCCGCCGTCCGTCTCGCGGCTGTCGACGACGATCACCCGCCCGCCAAGCTGCGCGATCTCCCGCGCCAGCCCCAGGTTGCGTTCGCGCATCCGGTCGCGGCCCGCGAAGACGAACGTGCTGATACGCGCATCCACGATCTCCATCGGGCCGTGGCGGAATTGGCCGGTGTTCATGCCCTCGGTCGGGAACTTGCACGATTCCTTGGTGATCAGCGCGCCGGTCAGCGCCGAGGCTTGCGATGCGCCGCGCCCCAGGTAGACGATCGTCTGCGACCCGGCGATCTGCTCCACGATCTGCTCGGCCTGCGCCCGCCAGGCGGGGAGTGCCGCTTCCATGGCGTCGGCCAGCGCATACAGCCGGTCGAATGACGAGCCGGTCTGCTCACCCGCCAGCGTGCGCACGAGCAGATGGAGCGTCGCCAGCGAGCAGGTGTAGGTCTTGGATGAGACCGTCGCCTCATCACCCGCCTGTATTTGCAGGTGGACGTCGCTCTGCTTGGCCAGCGGATTATCGCTGTTGTTGGTGATGCCGATGACGGCGGTGTCTTTTTCGAGCTGATTGAGCAGCTTGACGATTTCGACCGAGCGCCCGGACTGCGAGATCAGGATGATCAGCGTGTCGTCGCGCACGATCGGGAGTTGATAATGCAGCAGCTCTGAAGCCTCGATGCTCTGCGCGTCGATGCCATGCTGCACGAGGTTGAGCTGCGCCGGGATGGTGGCGAAGTAAGAGGCCCCCATCCCGCTAAAGATGATGCGGCGCACGCGCCCATCGACCAGCCGGTGCCGCCAGTCGCCGAGCGCGTCCATCTGCGGCTTCAGGGCGTCCAGCGTGGCACGCAGGGCCGCAGGCTGCTCGTCGATCTCGGTCAGAAACCCGGTCATGTTTTTTCCTCTCCGTGCTGCGGAGCAGGTCAAACCGTGGCCGTTATTCGACCACCTTCTGCACGACCTTGCCGCCGCTCTTTTCTTTCAGGATCAATTTGGTGCGGCCATCCGCCATCTTCTCTTCCTTGATCAGGAAGTGCTCGGCGTCGTAATCGGTCATGAACGTGTCGGTCTCGACCTCGTCCTTGCCACGCCACACCTCAAGCATAACCGGTTCCCACCGTTTCGTCTCGGCAGATTTGAAGGCCGCATCCAGGATCGCGTTGACGACGTAGCCGTCGTAGAAATCCTCGCGCGGCGTCCCTTTCGTGTCGATCGAGTCGAACATGTCGTTGAACATGGCTGTGTAGCCCAGCCCGCCGACCTCGTCGCCGACCGGGAACAACCAGCCAGTCGTGCCCTCGGCTTTTTCGGCCACGTAATCGCCCTCGCCGACGGCGGTGAACATCTCGAAGCCCGTGCGCAGCCAGTGATTGAGCCAGATCGTGCCCTCGGTGCCAGAGACTTCGTCGCGCAAATCCATGCCGCCGCGGAAGGTCCAACTCACTTCGAACTGGCCGATGGCGCCGTTGGCATACTTGACCAGCCCGACGGCATGATCTTCGGCGTCGATCGGGTGCACCTGAGTATCCGCCCAGCACATCACTTCGACGGGGCGAATGTCCTTGCCGATGAAGTTGCGCGCAATTTCCACGCAGTGGCAGCCGAGGTCGATGATGGCGCCGCCGCCGGACATCTCTTTATCCCAGAACCACGAGCTGTGCGGGCCAGGATGCGTCTCGCGCGAGCGCGCCCACAGCACCTTGCCCAGCGCGCCGTTGCGCACGGAACCCAGCGCCTTGAGTGTCTTCGGCGTGTAGACGAGATCTTCCAGGTAGCCGTGGAAGACGCCCGCTTTTTCGACCGCGTCGAGGATGCGCTTGGCCTCCGCTGCGGTGCGAGCCAGCGGCTTGGTGCACAGCACATTCTTGCCCGCCTGCGCCGCCAGGATGCAGGCTTCCTCATGCAGATTGTTCGGTAGGCCGACGACAACCGTGTCCGTGTCCGGGTCTTCGATGGCCGCTTTCATGTCGGTTGTGTAGCGCGGGATGCCCCAATCCTGGGCGAACTTGCTGCCGCGCTCGTCACTGCGCGAGTAGACGACCTCGACGTGATCGCGGCTGCGATTGCCGTGAAGAGACATGGTGTAGAAGAGCCCGATCAAACCTGTACCGAGCATCGTAACTTTGTGCACGTTTCAACTCCTTTTATTGTCGCAGTTTTCGTTGGCGTCCATAGATGGAGAGCAGGGCGAGCAGGATTACGCCCAGCACCATCAACTGGAAGGCTTCTTGAAGCTGTGCCGCCGTCAGCAGGCTCTGAATCAGTGTCAGGACGAGCGCGCCGGACATGGTGCCGAAGTAGCTGCCTTTGCCGCCCGCCAGCACCGTGCCGCCGACGACCACCGCCGCAATCGACGGGAACAGGTACGGCTGACCCAGGTTGAGGAAGACCGTCCGTGTGAAGCCGAGCAGCACGAAACCACCAAAGGCCGACAGCATACCGCTCAGGGCATAAGTGGCGACGACGACCAGCGGCACACGGACGCCGGACAGGCGCGCCGTCGTCCGGTTGACGCCGATGGCGAACAGATTCTTGCCGTAGGTCGTGCGTTCCAACACCAGCCACATGATCAGGCTGAGTAGAATCCAGATGATGATCACGCCGGGGATGCCGAGCAGCAGCGGCTCGGAGATCGCGCTCGCCATGATCGGCGGCGTCGCGCCGATCAGTTGGCCCTGCGTCACGACCAGGATCGTGCCCTGGATGACACCGGCCATGCCGAGCGTCATCACCAGCGGCGGGATGCCGATCGCGATCACGCCCAGGCCGTTGATGGCGCCGATCAGCGCCCCAGCGCCCAAGGCTATCGCCAACGCGGGCAGCAGCAGGGCGTTATCGCCACCGGAGATGCGATAGACCAGGATCGCCGCCAGCGTGACGACGCCTCCGACCGACAGGTCGATGCCTTCGTTGCCGCTGATGATGACCAGCGTCTGCCCGGCAGCGATGATGCCGAGGAAGGCCGCCAGCCGGACGATGTTGACCGCCTGATTGGTGTTGACGAAGTTCGGGTTGATCAGGCCACCGGCGAAGAACAGGATGATGGCAAGCAGCAGCGCCAGCAGCGGTGGATTGACTTGAGCCAGACGTTTGATCGCGTTCATACGGAGGTCTTGCCTCCCCGCAGCAGCCGGATCAAACCCGGCCCGGCCAGCGCCGCGATGATGATCAACGCATTGACCAGCGTCTGCCACCACGAGTCGATGTTCGCAAACGAGATGATGTTGCGGATGATGCCCAGGATGATGACGCCGAAGATGGTGCCAATCGCGCCGCCCTGGCCGCCGCTCAGGCGCGTGCCGCCGAGCACGACCGCCACAATCGACGGCAGCGTCAGGTCGTCACCGCTGCGTGGGTTGCCGCTGCCGGTGAAGACCGTGTAGGCCAGCGCTGCCAGTGCGGCGAACAAACCGGCCAGGATGTAGCTCGTCATGCGGATGCGGTTGACCGGCACGCCGGTCGTGTAGGCCGCCTCGGCTTTGCCGCCTGACGCGTACAGATATTGCGAGAAGCGCGTCGAGCGAATCAGCAGCCAGATCAGCGCCAGGATCACGATCACGAACAGCACGAACGGAATGTCGCCCGGCGTCGAGCGGTACAGATCTTCCATCCACTCCGGGATCTCACCGCCAGGACGTGGCAAGATCAGTAACGCGGCCCCCGCAAACAGGAAGCTGGTCGCGTAAGTCGTTACGATCGGCTGCAAGCGCAGGTAGGCGACCGACAGGCCGTTGATCAACCCGGCGATCAGCCCCGCGGCGCCCGCGACGATGATCGCCAGTGCGATCTGCTCGCTCGAACTCTCTGGCGTCAGCATCGTCACCAGGATCGCGTTGACGAGTGAGACAATTGCGCCGACCGACAGATCGACCCCGCCGCCGACGATCACGATCGTCTGCCCGATGGCCAGGATGATGGCAGGCAGGAAGCTGCGCAGGTTGCGATTCAGGCTGCGCAGTTCGAACAGATTCGGCTGCAAATACCAGTTGATGGCGACGGCCACGATCAAAAGCAGCAGCGCAAATAAGAACGGATTTTGATTGAGAAATCTTCGTAAATCGAAACGGGCCGGGCTGGCCTCTGGTTTCGATAATGACGCCGTTTGATCGGGCGGCATAGATGAAAACCTTGAATTCTAAGTCACCGCGGCTCAGGCGCACGGCGATGTGTCACGTCAAAGGCCCAGGCTAGTCCGCCTGAGCGTGCAGGCTGCCCATGCTGGCGGCGACGAGATTCGTCCGGTTGACCTGGTCGCCCTGCAGTTCGGCGCTCAGTTGGCCGTCGTGGAAGACCAGCACCCGGTCACACAGGCCGAGCAATTCGTCGTCGTCGCTGCTGTAAAACAGGATCGCCGCGCCGGATTTGCGCAGTTCCGTCAGTAAGCCGTAGAACTCCGCTTTCGCGCCGACGTCGACGCCCTTGGTCGGGTCGTTGAGCAGCAGCAGCTTCGGGTCGCGCAGCAGCCATTTGCCGATGACGACCTTCTGCGCGTTGCCGCCGCTCAGGCTGCTGACCGGCGCATCGAGCGATTCGGCCACCAGCCGCAGTTCCTCCGCGTTCGCCTGCGCACTTGCGCGCGCCTGCTTCATACGCAGCGGAATGCCATATTTGTGCCACGAGGGCAAATGCAAATTCTCCAGAATCGAACGGCTGAGCAGCAGCCCTTCGCTGGCGCGGTCGCCGGGCACGAAGGCGATCTCGTGCTTCATCGCCTGGCGCGGATGCCGGAAATGCACCGTCTCGCCGGAGAGCGTGATCGTCCCCGTGGATGGCATCGCCCCGAACAACGCCAGCAGCAGTTCACTCTGCCCCTGGCCTTGCAGCCCACCGAGGCCGAGCAGCTCGCCGTCGCGCAGCGAAAAGCTGACGTCGCGCAGCGGCCCCGCGCTCAAATTGGTCACGCGCAGACGCACATGCGCATCGGCAGGGACGGGTGCTCGTTCGCGCGCGTCGGGCTGGGTCGCGCCCTCGATCATGAGTTCGACCAGTTCGCGCCCGTTGGTCTCGCTGATCGGACGCGTGCCGACGCTGTAACCATTGCGCAGCACCGTCGCCCGGTCGGCAATGCGGAAGATTTCTTCCATGCGATGCGAGACGAAGATCACGGCCATGTCGCGCGTCTTCCAATCCGCGATCAGTTCGAACAGGCGCGTGACCTGCTGGCTATCCAGGCTGGCGGTCGCTTCGTCGAGGATGATCAGGCGCGGCTCGGAGCTGAGCGCCTTGACGATCTCGACGATCTGGCGTTCGTCCGGCGGCAGCGACTTGACGATCGCGTCCGGCGAGAGCGCCTCGCCATAGGTGCCCGCGAACAGTTCGAGCAGCGCGCGGGTGCGCTGGCGCATCTCGCGGCGGTTGACTCGCCCTAGAGAGATTGGCTCGTGGGTCAGCCAGATGTTCTCCATCACCGTCATATCCGGAATCAGGCTGAGTTCCTGATAGACAGCGGCGATGCCATGGCGCCGCGCCTCGGATGGAGACTTGAAGCTCACCGGGTGACCGTCCAGGCGTAGCTGCCCCTCATTAGGGGCAACTACACCGGTGATGATCTTACTAAGGGTGCTTTTTCCACTGCCGTTTGCGCCCAGCAGCGCCACGACTTCACCGGATTGCACATCCAGGTTGCCGTCCGCGAGCGCGACGACGCCGCCGTATCGCTTGACGACGTGCTGGGCCGACAGGGAAACGCTCATCTTAGCTCCCCATGTCCATTTCGGTGCTGATGCCTCCCTCAGGCACGATTTCCGCCTGCTGAGCCAGCTGCTCATCCGTGAGCACCTGCCAGCCCGGCTGCAGCGTTTCGACCTGGAGTGCGGGCGCGCCGTCGACCATGAACGATGCGGCCTGTTCCTGCGTGATCATCCCGTCGAGCGTGAAGCTCTCAGGCGCTTCGGCATACAGCGAATAGATGTCCGCGAAGTTCTCGCCGTCGACCGCGTAGGGGATCGGCACGTAGAAGGTGTTGCCGAAGGGGCCAGCGAACTGGCTCTCGTCCGGCGTGCCACCGAGCAGGATTTCCATGGCGATGCGCAGACCGTTGCCGCCCACACCCGGCGGGTTGACCACGCCGATGGTCTGGAAGTCAGGGTTCTCGGTCAGGGTGTCGTTCCACATCTGGATGTACCCTGCACGCGCTTCGCCGACGACCACCGGACGCTTCTCAAGGTCGGCGCTGTTGACGGCGATCAGGACACCCATCGCCATGCCGTCCTGCGTCCAGATGCCATCGACATCCGGCACAGAAGCGAGCAAGTCGCTGGCGACCTGCTGGCCCGTCGCCTGATCCCACATGCCGCTCTCACGCCCGACGACTTCGATGCCGGGGTAGTTTTCGAGCACTTCAGCGACGCCGTCCATGCGCGCCTCATTGGCGGGATGGCCGACGAAGCCTTCGATCAACAGGATGCGGCCTTCGCCGCCAAGCTGTTCGGCCAGCCACTGCATGCTGATCTTGGCCCATTCCTTCTGGTCGATGGTGGCGTTGATGACGCCTTCCGCAGCGATTTCCTGGTCGACCGCGATCACGACCACGCCTTCAGCGACGGCTTCTTCCAGGGCCGAATTGAGGCCGGTCTGGTCGCCAGGGTTGATGATGATGGCATCGACGCCGCGGTTGAGCAGATTCTGGATCTGCTGGATCTGGCCCTGCACGTCCGTGTCTGTGCTTTCGATCACCAGTTCGATCTCGCAGCCAGCCTGACGGAAGAGTTCCGCCGTCTGCTCAATATTGGAGACCATCTGGGTGCGCCATTCGCTGCCGACAAAGCTGTTGGAGACGCCGATCGTGTAGGAGCCGCAGTCCTCGATCTGTGCATTGGCGACGAACGCAAATGGCACCAGTAGACCGAGAACCATAACAAGAACAAGTACCTTATTACGCATAGATCACCTCTTATCTAAAACACTTCTGAAATGTCCGAATATTACGAATTGACACAGTTTTCTTGTTGATTCAGGTATACTACAGATCAACGATTGCTCTATCATCCGAATGTTCGGATATTTCCAGTATTCTGGATTATAGCGAGCGCGAAAACCGTGTCAAACACAAAATACGGGTTCGAACAACAAAAGATTACCTCATATGGCAAGACAATCACACGTGAGCGAGCTCCCTATTCACCCGGTCAACCCCGATAGCCCGGTACCGCTCTATCACCAGGTCGAAAACGATCTGGAGAACCTGATCAAGTCCGGCGTTCTGGAGCCGGATGACCTGCTCCCACCCGAACTGGAACTCTCGAAAGTTTACGGTGTCGGTCGCCAGACTGTCCGCATGGCGCTGGCCCGGCTGGTTACCAACCGCCTGATCGAGCGGCGGGCCGGGCGCGGCACCGTCATCCTGCCGGAGCCGGAGCGCAAGAGCTTCTACCTCGACCGCAGCTTCACCCGCCAGTTGGCCGAGATGGGCATGACGACCTATTCGCGCGTGCTCCAGGCCGCGCCAGGCGAGATCACGGCCAATGCGCCGAAATCGCTGCGCCACCAGATCGGCGCGCGCTGCTTTTATCTCGTGCGCCTGCGCTACGGCAACGACCAGCCGATCGGCCTGCAATACACGACGATCATGGCCGCCCGCTGCCCGGATCTCGCGCGCTGGGATTTCAGCCGCGAGTCGCTCTACGACGTGCTCTCCAAGTACTACATGCTCACCATCAACAAGATCACCCACACCGTCACCGCACTGACCGCCAACGAGGAGCAGGCGACGCTGCTCGCCATCGAACCGGGCGATACACTGCTCCAGGTCACCACGACCGCCTACCTCGAAAACCGCGAAGTCATCGAAGCCAGCCTCAGCTACTACCGCACCGACCGCTACGAATTCAGCATTACGGAAACACTCTAAAAGCAGACTTTGCATGAAAGTGATTGCCGGTTTATATTGTACGAACAAACGGACATTTTGAACCGTATGCTGCAAAGGCACAGAAAATTATGAACGCTGCTCTCACCTATATGACCGCCGTCGAAGGCATTTTGCATCGCATTCGTGATACGCAACTGGATGCCATCGGTCAGGCGGCGAAGATCTTCGCCAACACCATCGCCAGCGATGCGCTGGTGCACATGTTCGCCACGGGGCACTCGCGCGTCTTCCTGGAAGAGATGTTCCCGCGCTACGGCAGTTTCCCTGGCTTCCACCCGATTGTCGAGCTATCGCTGACCTTCCACAATCAGGTCGTCGGCGCCAACGGCCAGCGTCAGGCACTCTTCATCGAGCATCTTGAAGGCTTCGCCGCAACCATCCTGCGCAACTTCGTCATCGCGCCGCCGGATAGCTTCCTCATCTTCTCCAACAGCGGTGTCAACGAGACGATCGTCGACATGGCGGTCGAGGTCAAGAAGCGCAATCTGCCGCTGGTCGCCGTCACCTCGGTCGAGCACACGACCAACGCCAAGCCGCGCCACAGCTCCGGCAAGAAGCTGATGGATCTGGCCGACGTCGTCATCGATAGCTGCGTGCCGTCCGGCGACGCGGTCGTCAAGATCGACGGCATGGACGACCCGGTCGGCCCGGCCTCGACCATCGCCATGGCCGCCATCACCAACCTGATCAAAGTCACCGTGGCCGAAGAGTTGGTGGCCAAGGGCGTCAAGCTGCCCGTCATCACCAGCAGCGTCTTCATCGGCTCAGAGGCGAGCGCCAAACGCTTCGACGATGCCTACGACGAATACCGCCGTCGCATGGTGCGTGCTTACGGAGGAACCACCAAGTGATCCAGCAGACCGTGCCGACGATGTACTTTTTTGGCGTGACGACGAGCAAATCGTCCAGCGCCAGGATGTTCCCGCGCTGGGCCGAAATCCTCGGCCTGAAAGGGGCGCAGCTCGTCGGTGTCGATCTGCCGATCAACGGGCCTGCCGATCAGTACCGCGCCGCCGTCGAGCAGATCAAGGATGACCCGCTCTCGCTCGGCGCGCTGGTGACGACGCACAAGATCAACGTCCTCCACGCCGCGCGCGATCTGTTCGACGAGCTGACGCCGGACGCCGAGTTGTGCAACGAGGTCTCCTGCATCTACAAGCGCGAGGGACGCCTGATCGGCCACGCGGTCGACCCGATGACGTCCGCGCGCTCGATGCGCCAGTTCATCCCGTCGGATCATTGGGCGCGCACCAACGCGGATGTCCTGTGCTTTGGCGCGGGCGGCTCTGCGGTCGCCATCACGACGCACTTCCTGACGCGTGCCGCGCCGGGGGAACGTCCGCGCCGCTTCGTGCTCGTCAATCGCAGCCAGGGCAAGCTGGATTTCATCCGCCAGTTGGTGGACGGGCTGCCGCCGTCGGGCATCGTGTTCGAATATATCCAGAATGCCGATCCGCTGGTGAATGACCGCCTGCTGGCCCAGCTTCCGCACGGCTCGCTCGTGATCAACGCGACCGGCATGGGCAAAGACACACCCGGCTCGCCGATCACCGATGCGGGCCGCTTCCCCAAGGACGGGTTGGCCTGGGAACTGAATTACCGCGGCGAACTGGACTTCATGCATCAGGCGCTGCGCCAGCGTGAAGCGCGCCGCCTGCACGTCGAGGATGGCTGGTATTACTTCCTGGTGGGCTGGGCGGACATCATCAGCACGATTTTCGATGTGCCGGTCACGCCGGCGCTGTTCGACCGCCTGGCAGAGAGCGCCGCTGCCGTCCGCTAGGGCTTTGTTGGCGAGGAGACTCTACCGTTATGGATTTCTACAGTAAGCCCGTTCGCGATCTCCGGCACAGCGACGTGCTGGTCATCGGCGGCGGTTCTGCCGGGGCGACGGCGGCCATCACTGCCGCGCGCGAGGGCGCATCGGTGGCGCTGGTCGAGCGCTACGGCTTCATGGGCGGCATCAGCACACAGGTGCTGGATACGTTCTACGGCTTCTACACGCCCGGTCAGGAGGCGAAGAAGGTCGTCGGCGGCGTGCCGGATCTGGTGGTCGACGCGCTGATGGCGCGCAAGATGGCGCTGCTGCGCCCGAACACCTATGGCGCAGGCCAGGGCATCACCTACGACCCGGAGACGCTCAAAATCATCTGGGAGACGCTGGCGCGCGAGGCGGGCGTCCACCTTCTCTATCACACCTTCGTCGTCGATGTCGTCTGCGAGCATCAGCGCGTGGTTGGCGTGATCGCCGTCGGCAAGGGCGGTTTCGTGCGCCTGACCGCCGATACGATCATCGACGCATCCGGCGATGCCGACGTGGCCGCCGCGGCGGGCGTCGCCTTCGAAGGCGCCAAGGATGGCCCGGTGCAGTCGCTGACGACCACCTTCCGCCTGCTCAACGTCGACGTCGAGCGGGCGCGGGCCGTTGGCAAGACGCAGCTCCATGCGCTGATGGGCGAGGCGATCGACAAGGGCTACCGGCTGCCGCGCAAAGAGGGCAGCGTCCACATCACGCCGCTCGCCGGTGTCATGGCGACCAACATGACGCGCGTCGGCAACATCGACGGCACTGACCCCGAACAATTGACCGATGCCGAGATCGATGGCCGCGCCCAGGCGTTCGAATACGCCCGCTTCCTGATCGACATGGTGCCCGGCTACGAGCACGCCGCCATCGCCAACCTGAGCACGCAGATCGGTGTGCGTGAGAGTCGCCGCATCTTAGGCGCCTACCGGCTGACCAGGGACGACGTGCTGGCCGCGCGCAAGTTTGACGATGCCATCGCCCGCTGCGGCGCCCCGATTGAAGATCACCACGCGGGCAGCGATACGCACTGGCAGTATTTGCCGGAGGGCGAGACCTACGACATCCCCTACCGCTGCCTGCTGCCGCGCGAGGTCGAGGGCCTGCTCGTCGTTGGGCGCTGCCTGTCAGCGGATCATGACGCGCACGCCTCGGTGCGCAGCATGGGCCAGTGCATGGCGATGGGCCAGGCTGCCGCCGTCGCCGCCGTGCAAGCTGCTCGTCACAAGCGAACCCCGCGCGAAGTCGACATCCCTGCGCTGCAAGATCGTCTACGCCAGATAGGAGCGATCCTCTGATGTTCATCGTCATCGGCACGACCACGGTTGATCTGTTCATCTCCGGCTTCGACAAAGTGCCGCATTTCGAGCACGACGAATTTTCGACCAGCAGCCTGGCCTGGTGCAGCAAACCGCTGACGACCACCCTCGGCGGCAACGGCGCCAACAGTGCCTACGTGCTGGCCGCGCTCGGCGCGCCGGTCGCCCTGTGCAGCGCCGCCGGGCAGGACATGCTGGGTGGGATCGTGACCGGCTGGCTGCGTGAGCGGGATGTCGTCCTCGACGGCTTCGTCCGCAGCACGACGCACAGTACGGCGGCCAACACCTCGTTGATGGATGAGCGGCTCAACCGCATCTCGTTCTACCATCCCGGCGCGCTGCACGAGCTGCGCTTCGAAGATTTGCCGCGCGATCTGTTCCGCCGGGCGACCACGCTGCTGATCACCGGCTGCTCGCTGCTGCCCGCCATGCACCCGGACGGTTATCACGCCGCGCTGCAAGCCGTTCGCGAAGTCGGCGCGACCACGGCGGTCGACATCGGCCCTGCCGTCGGCCAGCCGGTCGTGCTCGCCGACGTGCAGCCGCTGCTGCCGCTGACGGACTATCTGATCGCCAACGAATACGAGCTCGCCATCTGCACGGGGCTGGAGACGGTCGAGGCGAGCGCCGCCTGCCTGCTCGACGCCGGGGCGCGAGCGCTGGTCGTCAAGCGCGGCCCGGAGGGAGCATCCGTCTATCGTCCGGGGCACGAGACGCTGCACGTCGGCGGCTTCCCGGTCAAGGCCGAGGTCACCATCGGCGCGGGCGACACGTTCAATTCGTCGCTGCTGTATGCGCTGAGCGAAGGCATTTCCCTGGAGCGCGCGCTCGCTTTCGCCTCGGCGGCGGCGTCGATCGTCGTCAGCGGCGGCAAGAGCGTGCTCGGCGCACCGTCCCGGCAGCAGGTCGAGGCCATTCTGAGCCAGCATGGATTGTGAAAGCAGGAGTTCAAAACGATGGCGATCATTCGCACGGTGCTCGGCGACATTGCGCCGGATGCGCTCGGCATTTGCTACCCGCACGAACACGTCTACGGCCAGCCACCGGCGCAGTTTGCCGAGCCTGACCTGACGCTGGACGACGAGGCGCTGGCGATCGACGAGATGCGCGCCTATCGCGAGGCCGGCGGGGGCGCCATCGTCGAGATGACGACGCCCGATTACAACCGCGATGCCGCCGCCGAGCAGCGCATTGCGCGCGCATCCGGCGTCCACATCATCGGCGCCACCGGCTACAACAAAGAGAAATTCTCGGCGCCTTTCCTCGAAGGCGCGTCGGTCGATCAACTGGCGGCGCGTTTCATCGCCGAAGTACGCGAGGGCATGGATGGCACCGATGCCCGTGCCGGGGTTATCAAAGGCTCGTCGACGCTCAACCAGATTTCACCGCTGGCGGAGAAGCTGTTCCTCGCGGCTGCCCAGGCCCATCACGCGACCCATGCGCCGATCTCGACTCACACCGAGGCGGGGACGATGGCGCTCGAACAGGTCGCCATCCTGACCGAAGCAGGCGTCGCGCCGGAGCACATCATCATCGGCCACGTCGACCGCAAGCTCGAACGGGACTATCACCTGGAGCTGGCGGCGACGGGCGTCACCATGAGCTACGACCAGATCGGCAAGGCCAAGTATTATCCCGACGCCGAGCGCGCCGACGTGATCGCCGCCATGATCGACGCCGGGCATGGCCACCAGATCGTGCTGGCCGCCGATACTGCCCGGCGTTCGTATCTGCTGCGCAACGGCGGGCCGGGCTTCGTCCACATCCTGCGCAACTTCATCCCGCTGCTGCGTGAGCGTGGCGTCGCGCAGGCCGCCATCGCCGACCTGCTCATCCACAACCCGGCGCGCGTCCTCGCCTTTGACCCGGCCTGAGATCAGGCGTCCTGGCCGGTCAATTCGCGGCGGACGATCTTCGCGCCTTCGACCATCGCCTTGAGCTTGCGTTTGGCCGCCCAGCGCGCCGTCTGGCTGAAGCCGCAGTCGGGCGTCACGCTCAGCTTGTCCGCCGAGACGTACTTGAGCGCCGTGCGGATGCGGTCGGCCACCACGTCCGGCGTCTCGCAGTAGTAGTTCTTGACGTCGACCAGCCCGGCGGCCAGTTCCTTGTCGTTCGGGAACTCTTTCCACAGATCGATCTCGGACAGCTCGCGGTTGGCGAATTCGAGCGCGAACTGATCGGCGTGCATGTCGAGCACGTAGGGGAACAGCGGGTGATAGGTGCGCCGCGCCACCGGGCGCCCGACGAAGTTGCCGAAGCACAGATGCACGCCGATTTTGGCATTGACGCCGTCGACGGTGTCGTTGAACAGTTGGACGAACTCGACCGGCGTCGTCGCGTGCACGGCATACGACGGCTCGTCAATCTGGACGATGGTTGCGCCTGCCTCGACCACCGCTTTGAGTTCGGCGTTGATGATGGCCGATAACGCGCGCGCGACGTCCAGCCGATCTTTGTAGATGCGGCCCGGCTTGATGCGCCCGGCCAGCGTGTACGGCCCCGGGATCGGCATCTTGATCGGGCGGTTCGTGCGCGTCCGCAGGTAGTTGAATTCATCCACCAACCCCAGGCCGTGCGGCGCGACCACGCCTTCGACCGCCTCGTAGCTCTCGCGCTGATCGTGGCCGGGGATGCCGACCTTGCGCTGCGGCGGCAGTTCGATCAAGCCCTTGAACTTGCTGTAGAAGTCCGCCGTGAAGAAGCCGACCCGGCGCATCTCGCCGTCGGTCACGATGTCGATATCCGCGTCTTCCTGGTCGCGCAGGGCGAGGTCGACCGCGTCGTCCTGCGTCTCCCGCCAATCGACGGGGCCGTACTCGCCGCGCTCTGTTGCATCCAGCGCCGTGAACAACCACGCAGGCCAGGCGTGTGACCCAATCGTGTGCGCGGGTATAATAGGCAAACTATCGTTCATTCTTATTAACTCCAGTTAAGATCATGATCCAACCTGTTCAACGCAGCACTGCACTGCTCAATGACATCGCCGCGACCCATCCGGATACCGGGGAGGTCGCCATCTGGTGGCTCGGCCAGAGCGGCTACGCCATCAAGACCGCTTCTGCCACGATTTACATCGACCCTTACCTGTCGGAACACCTGACGAACAAATACGCCAACACAGCCAAGCAGCACATCCGCATGACGGAAGCGCCCCTGCGCCCGCACGAAATCACCGATGCGCACTGGGTCTTCGCCAGCCACAAGCACTCGGATCATCTCGATCCGGGCACGCTGCCGCCGCTGTTCGAGGCGTCGCCGGAGGCGCAGTTGGTGCTGCCCGCTGCCCACGTCGACCACGCCGTCTCGCTCGGCCTGGCGCGCGAACGCCTGCTGCCGACGCGCGGCGACGAGACGCTCAACGTCGGGCCGGTGCGCGTCCACAGCCTGCCGTCCGCCCATCCCGACCTGGATTACGACGAGGCGACGGGCTATCCGTTTCTCGGTTTTGGTCTGGAGATGGATGGCGTCCGGCTCTATCACAGCGGCGACACGATCGTTTACGACGGTCTGGCCGACCGTCTGCGCGCGTTCCGCCCGGACGTTGCTTTCCTGCCCATCAATGGGCGGGCAGGCGGCGAGGGCACACCGCCCAACATGAATGCGGCGGAAGCTGCCGCGCTGGCGAAGGCCATCGGCGTACCGCTCGTCATCCCGCATCATTACGACATGTTCACTTTCAACACGGCGAACGTCAGCGACTTCACCGCCTGTGCGCAGGAGCAAGGTCAGCCGCACCGGGTGCTCCAGTGCGGCGAACGCTTCCTCTGGCGCGTCTAGTAGTCCGACATGGTGACTTTCAAGGAATGAGATGAGACTTTTGTGCTCAAGCAAAAAGACGTGCACGGCGCGCCCGATGCTCGAAGCATCGGGCTGGGTGTAGGGGAAGCCACCTGGAAGGTGGCTGATCGGCGATAAATGCAGTCTGGCAGCCTGCTTCCAGCAGGCTTTGTCATGCCAGCCAGTGGCTTCGAGCCACTGGCGGTGATGCTTGAGCATCTCACCTCTTTGCTGTAGCGGCCCACTAGTACATGAATTGTTCCAGGTGACGCTTGGATTGCGTCAGCGCGCGCTTGCGATTCTCCAGTGAGCCTTCGTAAGCGCGATCTTCAACTTCGATGCAGACCGCGCCGTCGTAACCTTCGTCGGAGAGGGCGGAGAAGTAGGCGCCCCAATTGACGCTGCCCAGCCCAGGGATCTTCGGCGTGTGCCACTTCAGGCCGGTGATGCCGCGCTCGTAGATCAGGTCGGGGTTGATCTTCTCGTCCTTGGCGTGCGCGTGGACGATGCGGTCGCCGAATTCGTGGATGGCGCGTACGTAGTCGATGTGCTGCCAGATCAAATGCGACGGGTCGAAATTGAGGCCGAAGTTCGGGCTGGGGATGCTCGTGAACATGCGCCGCCAGACCTCCGGCGAGATCGCCAGGTTCTTGCCGCCCGGCCACTCGTCCAGGCTGAAGAGCATCGGGCAGTTTTCGATGCCGATCCTGATCTTGTGCTGATCGGCGAAGGCCACCAGCGGCTTCCAAACCTCTTCGAACAGCGGCCATTGATCCTCGATTGAGCGCGCCGGGTCGCGCCCGACGAAGCTGTTCACGATTGGGATGCCCAGCATCTCCGCCGCCACGATCACCTTCTTGATGTGCTCGACGTAAGTGTCGCGCTCTTCCTTGTCCGGCACCAGCGGGTTCGGGTAATAGCCGAGGCCGGAGATGGCAATGCCGTACTTTTCGCTCAACTGCTTGACGTTGGCGGCGTCCGACGGCGTAAAGTTCGTCACGTCGACGTGCGTCACGCCCGCATAACGGCGCTCCGCCTTGCCGACCGGCCAGCACATGACCTCCAGGCAGCTAAACCCTTCCTCGGCGGCAAACGCCATCACTTCTTCGAGTGAGAGGTCGGGCAAAATCGCGGTCACAAATCCTAGCTGCATTTTCTTTGCCTTTCGAAGCAAATTAGTTGATTAGCGAATTAGCAGATTAGCCTATAGCTGATAGCTCTTCGCCAACAGCCAAAGGCCAATACCCAACAGCCCCTAAACCGATACCCAACTGCGCGTCTGGTGACTCTCGACGATCTTGTCGCATAGGACGACCTCGTCGTGCCCATCCTCGAACGTCGCGAACGGCTTCGGCTGGCTGAAATCACCCGCCTGTAGATAGCCATAGATGGCGGCGTAAAGCTGCTTGAAGCTGTCGTCGAAGCCTTCGGTGTGCCCGCCGGGATAGCTGTTGTACTTGCGCGCGTTGGCCGTCATCAGCGACGGATCTTTGATCAGGATGCCGTTCGGCTGGTCGCGATGGCCGATCCACATCTCGTTCGGGTTTTCGACATCCCAGGCGACCGACGCCTTTGAGCCGACGATCTCGAAATGGCAGTAGTTCTTGCGCCCGCCCGTCACCTGCGAGACGACCATGCTGCCGCGCGCGCCGTTCTCGTAATGGAACAGCACCGCGCCCCAGTCCTCGGTCTGGATGTCGACCGGCTCGAACTCGGTCGGCGCCGCCGTCTCCTTGCCGACGAACGTCGCCACAGCCTGCGTGGGCTTGCGCCGCACCGGGATGAACGTCTCCAGGTCGGCGAACACCTCCGTGATCTTCAAGCCGGTGATGAAGCCGATCAGATCCATCCAGTGCGTGCCGATGTCGCCGATGGCGCGCGTCGTGCCGCCTTCTTCCGGCACCAACCGCCAGTTCCAATCGGTGTCGTACATCAGCCAGTCTTGCAGATAGCCGCCGCGTACGCCGCGGATCTCGCCGAGTTCGCCGCTGGCGACCATGTCGTGCGCTTGCTGCACCAGCGGGTAAAAGCGCTTGTTGTAATTGACGGCGGCGATCTGGTTCGGTCGACTCTTCGAGAGCGCGACCAGTTCGGCGGTCTCCTGCGCGTTCATGCCGAGCGGCTTCTCGCAGACGACGTGCTTGCCCGCCAGCAGCGCGCCCTTCGACATCTCCATGTGCGTCTTGTTCGGCGTCGTGATGTGGATCACGTCCACCTGCGGGTCGTCGAGGACGGCCTGGAAGCTGTCGTAGGCCACCTCCAGCGCCATCGCCTGCGCCGCCTCCTGCGTCTTTTCCTGCGTCAAACTGAGCACACCGCGCACGTTGACACCGATGCGCCGCAGCGCCTCGACGTGCACTGGCCCAATAAAACCTGTACCAATTACGACTGAGGTTGTCATCAGCAAAAATGCCCTTTCTTATCAAGCCCGAGGTGTTGTTGGCACACTTCCCTGAAGTGTCTATACTCTAATTTGTTCGGACATTTCGTGCAAGGCAGCAGCACCATGAAAGCCATCATGAAGACCGCGCGGGGTGTCGGCAACGTCGCCCTGTGTGACGTCGAAGAACCCCAGGCCTCCGCTCAACAGGTCAAAATCGCCGTTCGCGCCGCCGGTTTATGCGGCACCGACCTCCACATCTTCAAGGACGAGTTTCGCTCGTGGCCGCCGGTCGTGCTCGGCCACGAGGTCGCGGGCGAGATCGTCGCGCTCGGCGAGGGCGTGACCGGTTGGGGGCTGGGCGACCGCGTTACAACCGAGACTTACTTTTCGACCTGCGGTCAATGCCGTTACTGCCGCTCCGGCCACAACAACCTGTGCCTCAACCGGCGCTCGATTGGCTCCGCCGTCAACGGCGGCTTCACCAACTTCGTCGTCGTCCCTGCGCGCAATCTGCACCGGCTGCCGGATAACGTCGACTACCTGACCGGCGCGCTGACCGAGCCGCTCGCCTGCGTCGTCCATGGTGTGACCAGCACGCCGACCGTCGTGCCGGGTGACGTGGCCGTCATCGCCGGGCCGGGCGCGATTGGCCTGCTCACACTTCAGGTCGTCAAGGCGGCGGGCGCGACCGTCATCATGCTCGGCACGGATAAGGATGCGCATCGTCTGTCGCTCGCTCGTGACCTGGGCGCGGATCACATCATCAACGTCCAGCACGAAGACCCTGCCGCGCTCATCCGCGATCTGACGCTCGAAGGTCTGGGCGCGGACGTCGTCTACGAATGTTCCGGCGCTGGCCCAGCCGCCGCTCAGCTGCTCGAACTCGTGCGCCGCAAGGGCCGCTACGTGCAGATTGGTCTGTTTGGCAAGCCGGTCGCCTGGGATCTCGATCAGCTTTGCTACAAAGAGATCGTCGCCACGGGCAGCAACGCCAGTGTGCCCTCGGCCTGGGCGCGCGCCGTCGAACTGATCGGCAGCGGCAAGGTGCAGACCAAGCCCTTGATCACGCACCAGTTCCCAGTGACCGAGTGGGAGAAAGCCTTCGCCACCTTTGAAGACGGCACCGGCATCAAGACGATCCTGACGCCGGTCGAGTGATGCGCCATGGCGAATGACACGACCTCGACCAAACGCTTACGCGGCAAAGTCGCGCTCGTCACCGGCGCGGGTGATCCACGCAGCATCGGGCGCGGCATCGCCCAGGCGCTGGCGGATGAAGGCGCACACGTCGCCATCAATGACGTGCGTGCGGACTGGCTGCCGGAAGCCGTCAGCGATCTGGAAGCGCGGGACGTGCGTGCGCTGGCCGTCCCGGCGGATGTCTCCGACGTCGCGCAGGTCGAGGCGATGTTCCAGGCCGCCGTCGAGACCTTCGGGCGCGTCGACATCGTCGCCAGCAACGCGGGTGTCATCCGCTGGGAGCATTTCCTGGACGTGACGCCTGCCAACCTGCGCCTGGTGGTCGACGTCAATCTCAAGGGCAACGTCTACGTCTGCCGTGCCGCCGCCCGCCAGATGATCGCGCAGGGCGAAGGCGGTCGCATCATCATCACGTCGTCCGTCCAGGCGTCGATGCACTTCCCGATTACGCCCATCTACGGCGCGACCAAGCACGCCATGTTCCCGTTTGTCGGCGCGCTGGCGTTGGAGTTGGGGCCGCACAACATCACCGTCAATCACATCGGGCCGGGCTGGGTGCGTTCCGCGCTCAATGATCCGGCGCCCGGCCAACAGACCGACGAAGACATCGAGGCCAACCGTCAGTCTGTACCCCTAAAGCGAGATGGCTTGCCCTACGAGATGGGGCGCGCGGTCGTCTACTATGCCAGCAGCGACGGTGACTACGTGACCGGCACTTATCTGCGCATTGATGGCGGCCTCGGCATCAGCAAGTATTCACCCTGAGGGATGGCGTCGATGAACGATCTGGCTGGAAAACACGTCCTCATCGCCGGTGGCCTGGGGCGCGTGACGCAGGGCATCGCCCGGACGATGGCAGAAGCCGGGGCGACGATCCGCGCCATCTATGACCGCGCCGACGCGGCGCCGGATTGGGCGGCTGCAACCCCGCTTCCGATTGACGATCAGGCCGCACTGCGTACCGAGTTGCGTGCGCTCTATCCGTTCGACGTCATCGTCATCGCGCCGCCCGCCATCTTCTACAAGCCGTTTCTCGATACGACCGACGCCGACTGGGATCGCGCCATCGGCGGCAACTTCGAACGCGCCGTCTGGGTGGCGCAGGCCGCCGCCCTCGCCCTGATCGAGCGCCAACGCCCCGGCAGCATCATCTTCCTGTCCTCGGTCGCCGCGCAGATGCCGTTTGCCTCCATGAGCGCACTTGGCGCATCGCTGGGTGCGCTGCGCGCCCTTGCGAAGATGGCGGCGGTCGATCTGGCGCCGCATGACATCACCGTCAACGTGATCGAGTGCGGCTGGACGGAGCACGAGGCTAACCAGCCCTATCTCTCGGTGGCGGGCCGCGCTCACGTCGAGGCCGGGACGCCGACCGGGCGCATTGTCACCGCGCAGGAGATCGGCCACGCCTGCTGCTACCTGGCCTCGGATCTCGCGCGCAGCGTCACCGGCACGATCCTCACGCTCGACGGCGGCTACAGCCTGACGCGCGCCGTCGGCGCCTCGGCGTTACAAGAGTGATGAGGGGGAACGTGATGAGGCATGAGGAACGAGGTTTGCACCGAGTGCGATGTCAAGCTTAAGTTTGTGGAGTAAGCAGTTCAGAGTGATTTCAAATCTGTGTGCGTCCGCCGGACGTTGAAACGCCCGGCTATGCGTCATCAAGCGCACTAAAGGCGCTTCCTAATCGTTCTTGGTCTTTATTAGCCCCTTCAGTGGGCTTGATTGCCGTTAGCCGTTCGGCTTCAGCCAACGGCGACAAATGACGGACATATCGCAAGTGAAACATCGGCGCCATTATCCGTTGTACATTCTCATCTTATGGATGTTCTCGTTGGTGCAGAAGACTCTATCGGAGCCTTTCGATTGGATTTCGCGCAAACTCTCATAACTCATTACACCGCTCATCACTTGCGCCTCGTTCCTCGTACCTCATCCCCTTCTTCTGTTACTATTGCCCTTTCCATAGGAGAGTCCTTATGCGCAAGCTCACCCCTGAAGGATGCCAGGCGCGCCGCCAGCGCTTGATCGAGGCGGTTGACGTGGATCTGTTCGTGATTGTCAATCCGCGTCACATCTTCTATTTCACTGGCCTGTTCGTCACGCCGCTGCTGCTCAGCGCCTGGGGCTTGAGCGCGCTGCTGATCGAGCGCAAGTCCGGGCGCACGATCCTGCTCATGCACGAAATGGTCGGTGGCCAGGCGCACGACGCCTACGTTGACGAGGTGGAACTCTACCGTTGGTACAACGGCGGCGAAGGCACGCTGGCGACGCCCGATCTGTTCGGCGCTGGCGTGGCAGCCATCGGCGGGCGCATCAAGGCGGCGGGCGCCCGCATCATCGGCTATGAGAGCGGCTGGCTGCCCCTCGGACTGCCGGTCGACAACGGCGTCGACGTCAATTCGACGCTGATCAACCTGCGCCGCAGCAAACAGGCCGACGAACTCGATTTGATCCGCGAAGCGGTGCGCGTCAACGAGGCCGGGCACCGCGCGGCACGGGCGGCGATCCAGCCGGGCGCATCCGAGCTGGACGTCTTCAACGCCTTCCACAGCGCCGCCAATCTCGCCCTCGGCGAGGCCGTGCATCTGATGGGGGATTTCGTCAGCGGCGCGCGTGCGCTGCAAGGCGGCGGCCTGCCAACCGACCGGCGCATGAGCGCAGGTGAGGTCATGATCGTCGACGCCTTCCCGATCGTGAATGGCTACCGTCCCGACTTCACCGCCACCACCGCTGTCACGCCCGACGTGACCGACAATCAGCGCAGGCTCGACCGCGCACTGCACGATGCGCTGGCCGCCGGCGAAGCGCTGCTCAAGCCCGGCACACCCGCGCGCGACGTCTATGCTGCCGTCCGCGCGCGCCTGGACGATCACGGCTTTGCCGAGCATTTCCCGCATCATGCCGGGCACGGTCTCGGCCTGGGGCATCCGGAGTCGCCGTTCTTCGTCCCGTCGAGCGATCAGGTCTTGCAGTTGGGCGACGTCGTCACGCTGGAGCCGGGCGCCTATGGCGATGATTTCGGCGCGCGCATCGAGCACAATTATCTGATCGCCGAGGACGGTTACGAGCGCTTGTCCAATCACGAGACGGCGCTGATCCCGTGAGACAAACGTGAACAAAAAGGGCTTGGCAGCGCCAAGCCCCTACGACGGATTTCTTCTTTTTGAGGCTGATCTGGAGCTGCAGATCGGTACGGATAAATCAGCTATCGGCTAACAGCTAATGGCTGATGGCTGTGTAACCCAAAAGCCAACCACCAATACCCAACCGCCAACAACCGCTTACGCTTCCACCAGCCCGGTGATGATCTTCTCGACGTTCTCGATCGTCGTCTGCTTCGGATCGATGTCGTCGGCGACCTTCTTGCCGCGGCGCAGCACGACGATCCGGTCGACCACCTGGAACACGTGGTAGATGTTGTGGGCGATGAAGATGCACGAGTGCCCGGAGTCGCGCGCATTGCGCACGAATCGCAGCACGCCGTGCGTCTCCTCGACGCCGAGGTTGTTGGTCGGCTCGTCCAGGATGATCAGATCGCTGTCGAAGTGCATCGCGCGGGCGATGGCGACGGCCTGGCGCTCACCGCCGGAGAGCGCACTGATCGGCGTCGTCGGCGGGATGTCCTTGGTGATGCCCACCTGCCGCAGCAGACCACTGGCGGCCTCGTTCATCGCTTCCTGATCCATCCGGTTGAGGAAGCGCGGCCCCTTGATCGGCTCGCGTCCCAGGAACAGATTGCGCGCAATCGAAAGCTGCGTCACCAGCGCCGAGTCCTGGTAGATCGTCTCGATGCCGAGCTTGATCGCGTCCACCGTGTCGGCGAGGTTGACCTTCTGGCCCTTGATGAAGATGTCGCCGGAGTCCGCCTGCAGCGCACCGGAGAGGATCTTGATCAGCGTCGATTTGCCCGCGCCGTTATCGCCGAGCAAGCCGACGATCTCATTGCGGCGCACGGTCAGCGTGACGTCGTTCAACGCCTGGACGCGGCCAAAGTATTTGTTGATGTGCTCCATGCGCACGAGTTCGTCGTTGTTCATGGTCGTCACGTCCCCGCGTGGTGTCTGCGTTCGAGCCAGGAGTGCAGCGCCATCATGCCCAGGATGATCGCGCCGATGAAGATGTTGTAAGCCAGGCCGGGCACGCCCACGATCACGATGCCATTGCGCATCATACGCAGGATGAGCACGCCAAGCAGCGTGCCGATGATCGTGCCGCGTCCGCCGGTCAGCGCCGTGCCGCCGATCACGACCATGGCGATGACTTCGAGTTCATAGCCGGTGCCGCTGTTCGGGTTCGCCGCGGACACACGGATCGAACTGGTGACGCCCGCATAGGCCGCCATGACCGCCGACAGGACGAACAGCGTGATCTTCGTCCGCGCCACGCGCACACCGCGTGCTCGCGCCGAGTCCGGGTTGCCGCCCGCCGCCAGGATCCAGTTGCCGAGGCGCGATTGCGTCAGCACATAGCTGAGGATGGCCACGAAGGCGATGAACCACAGCAGCGAGGTGCGGAAGCGCAGGTCGCCGATGAAGATGTCGCCGACCAGGATATCCTTGAGCGGCCCGGATGCCGACCAGGTGCGCTGGGGGAAGCCGTCCGTGATGTAGAGGGCTGACCCGCGCACGACCAGCAGCATACCCAGAGTGACCAGGAACGACGGAATCTTGAGTTTGGTCACCATGACGCCGTTGACAAAGCCAATGATGACCGCCACCGCCATCGCGAGCAGGAACCCGACCTCGAGCGAGGTCGCACCCGTGTTCGCAAACGTCCACATCAGGACCGGCGCGAAGCCGAATACCGAGCCAACCGAAAGGTCGAACTCACCGGCGGTCATGAGCAGCGTCATGCCCAGCGCGATCATGCCCAATTCAGGCGTGAAGTCGAGCAGGTTGCTCAGATTGCTGGTCGAAAGAAACGAAGGGAATGATGTCAGAAACGCTTCCGACACGCTGTGCCGCGACGACAGGAAGCTGAAGACCAGTATTTCGACAATTAAAAGGACCAGCGGCCCAAACTCTGGCCGGGACACCAGCCGTTGGACGACCGAAGGCGACGATCGGGTTGCTGGAGAAGCCTCAATGGCTTTTGGGAGCGAGGTAGATGGCATCTAGTTCTTCAATCTTTTTGTGTTCTTGCTGTCATGGCCCGGAAAGTGTGACATCAGGCTGACGGAACCCGCCAGCCTGATGCCCGTTCAAATGCTGAACTCGATTCCCGCGTTCACGCCGGGAACCGCGCTACCAGCACGACGTTACTCCATCAGGCCCTGGTAGTACGCAGCGTTTTCTGCCGTGTACATCGTGCCCAGGATGATGTCCGACGGCGGGATGCCGCTGGCAGCCATCATTGCCTGCGACAGCGCCAGATAGCTGGTGCCGAGCGGATCTTGCCAGGTCGCGGCCAGCACGTAGCCTTCGAGAACTTCGCCAGCCGTGTCGAGCGAGTTGCCCCAGCCGACCACCGGGATGTCACCGGCGGCGACGCCGACCTGATCGAACACGCGCTTGACGCTGCCCGTCACCAGGTCGCCCAGGCCGATGACTGCGTCAATGCTGTCGCGGTTGGCCGTCAGGTAGTCCGACATGCGGGTGATGATTTCCGCCTGATCGAGCGTGGCATCGGTGATGTCACATTCGATGCCCAACGGGCCGAACACGCTGTTGATGCCTTCAACTTCGTTGACCTGGTAGGTCGCGCCGGGGACTTCCACCGGGCACCACACATGGCTACCTTCGGTGACGTAGCCGTTGTCCACCAAGTACAGCGCCCAGTTGCGCGCGATCACGTAGTTGTCGCCGCCGACATAGGCGTCACGACCGCTGGTTTTGTCTTCCGTGTTCATGATGATGACCGGAATACCGGCGGCGTGCGCTTCGGAGATGACCTCGGTCAGCGCGCCCGGATCAGGCGTGCTGGTGACGATGCCCGTCGCGCCAGCCGCGATGGCCGCGCGTACGGCTTCCTGTTGTGAGGCGACATCACCACTGTGGAAGGAGGTGCGCACCTCAAAGCCGGTGTCCTCGGCCCACTTCTCGGCACCCTGCAGGAACAGCACCCACACCGGGTCTGCCGGCGCGCCGTGCGAAATCCAGTAGAAGACTTTGGGTTCCGCTTGCGCCGAAGCGGTCAAGGGAATCGATACGAGGAGGAGGAGACTGACGATAAGCAGAATGAACGTGGTTTTTCTGGACATATTTACCTCTCATCAAACCAGTCAATATTGAAGTCACGTTGTCCGTCACTGCCTGGATACGTGCCCTTGCCGTAGTTTTCGCACGCTACCGAAGCGAATGTTCGGACATTTGGGGAGTTTACTAACCTTTAGTCGCTTGTCAAGTTTTCTGGACGTTCTGTATCAATATGATGGCTAGCGCATCAGGTTGGCATTGATCTCATCCACGAGGATGCGCAGGGCATGGAGGATGATGCCTGTGAAGAGGAAGAAGACCCCGCCCAGCAGCAGCAGCACGACGATCAAGGCCGTGCCGACGGCCAGGTTCTCGAAGCGGTTATAGACGTCGACCACCTGCCAGCCGAGCACCAGCCCGGTCACGAGCAGGATCACGCCCGGCACACCGAAAAAGAGCAGCGGGCGATGCTGCGCCACCAGCCGGATCAGCCCGTTGAGCACGAGCCAGCCATGCGAGAACAGATTGCGCTTCGGCTTGTCCAGGTAGCGGATCGTGATCGGCACTTCGAGCACGCGCAGGTTGTGATTGCGGGCCAGGAACTGCATCTCACTCTCGACCGAGAAGCTGGTCGAGCTGAAGACGAGCACCTTGAGCGCCGCCGGGGAAAAGGCGCGGTAGCCGCTCTGCGAATCGGTCAGGCTGACGCCGGAGATGGCATTCGTCACCGACGTGAAACCCCAATGGCCGAGCACGCGCGCCTTCGGCACTTCGCTGGTCACGTCCAGGTAGCGCGAGCCGACCACGATGTCGGCATCGCCGCGCAGCACGGGAGCGATGACGCGATCGATCTCTTCCGGCAAGTGCTGCCAGTCGGCGTCGAGCGTGATGACGACACGCGGGTTCAGCTCACGTGCCTTGACGAAGCCGGTGTTCAGCGCCACGCCCTTGCCCGCGTTCTGCGGATGGCGCAGCACGAGCGCGCCCGCCGCTTCGGCGACTTCGGCCGTCGCATCCGTCGAGCCATCGTCGATGACGATCACCGTCTCGACGTGCTTGCGTGTCATCAGCACGACGCTGCCGATATAGCGCGCCTCGTCGTGCGCGGGGATGATCGCAATCAAGCCCTCGGTCGGCATTGGATCGCTCATAATGGCTGCCGGATATTCCGCTGCTTGCATCCCGTTTCCCTACTGCGCACGGCACATTTCATTCTGATTCTGGGTGCAGAGCCGCCGGATTGCAAGGGTTAGGGCGGGCAGGCAGCAAACAGCCGCCCTAAGAGGCGGCTGTGATTATCACTGCGGACAGTCTCGCTCATCCGCAGGGGATTGTCTGAGAGCGCTTAGTAGCCGAGCACGCCGACGACCGACTGAACGGCGTCCGCGCTGATCTTGAGCATTTCCTTCTCAGTCTCGTCGAGCTCCATCTCGATGACCTTCTCGACGCCGGCCGCGCCCAGGACTGCCGGGACGCCGATGTACAGGCCGTCGTAGCCGTACTCGCCATTGAGCATGACCGCGCTGGGGATGACGCGCTTCTGGTCGCGCAGGATCGCCTCGACCATTTCGACGGTGCCGGCGGCGGGCGCATACCAGGCGCTGACGCCGATCAGGCCGACGATTTCGCCGCCGCCCTTACGCGTGCGCTCGATGATCTCCTGGAGCTTGTCTTCCGCCACCAGTTCGCGGATCGGGATGCCGGCGACCGACGTGTGACGGGGCAGCGGCACCATCTGGTCGCCATGGCCGCCGAGGACCATGCCGTGGATGTCGCGCACGCTGACGCCGAGTTCCATCGCCAGGAACGCCTTGTAGCGGGCCGTATCCAGCGCGCCGGCCTGGCCGATGACGCGTTCGCTGGGGAAGCCGCTCTCGTTGAGCGCCACGTGGCACATCGCGTCGAGCGGGTTGCTGACGATAATGAGCACCGCGTTGGGTGAACGCTTCGCCACTTCGCGCGCGACCTCGCCGACGATCTTCTGGTTGGTCTTCACAAGTTCATCGCGGCTGGGGAACTGTCCAGTAACGGGATCTTTTTTGCGCGGTACACCGGCAGTGATGATGACCACGTCTGAGTCTGCGGTCAGGTCGTAGCTATCCGTGCCGCCGCCTGTAATATTCAGGTCGAGCTTAAAAACGGGTGTCGCTTCGAAAAGGTCGAGTGCTTTACCCTTCGCCGGGCCTTCGAGCACGTCGATCAATACTACGTCCGCCAGTTCGCGCGTGGCGATCCAATGCGCACACGTCGCGCCGACGTTGCCTGCGCCAATAATACTGACTTTGTTGCGTGCCATAATCTCATCGCTCCGTTATCTGTAGAAACTCCGGATTGCAATAATAGCACGGGATGGAGTCGAAGGGGCGCGCCAATTGTCATGCGCAGGCGATGCTAATGGTCATCGGAAGTTTCCGCGCTGGCGACCTCATCAGCCGTGGAGAGGCTGAGTAAAAAGGCAACCAGATCGTTCAACTGCGCTTCGGTGAATGCGTCACTCCAGTTCTTAGGCATGATGTCCGGGTAGCCGTCCACCACAAACGCGGATGGCGACACGATGGATGTGTGCAGGTATGTCGCGGCATTCATACCGGCCGATCGCGTCGCCGCACGTTCGCCGACATGGAGCAAACCGGGGCCAACCAGCCGTTCATCGCTGTCCACACGATGGCAGGCAGTGCAAGTCGTGCCCACACGCGGCTGAAAAGTGGTGAAGAGCTGGCGGCCAAGCGCCGGATTGCCCTGCGCACCATCTGCTGCTGGTTGTGCTTCGCCCGTCGGCATGGCGCTGACGGTCGCGGTTGGCTGTGCTGTCATCGGTGCGGGTTGCGCGATGCTGCCGCAGGCCGCCAGCAAACCGGCAATCAACAGGGCGATGGCGAGCGATATGCCTTTCATTATGCGCTTTCTCCAAGCAGTTCACGAACGTTGTCGGCCATGGTCTCGGCTTTGGCCCCGAAGAAGAAGACCGTACGAAGAAACCCATTCTGATCGATAAGGAACGACGGCGACGAATGCCCGACAGAATATTCGTCCTGAGCATGATCATGGTTGTCGGCTACGCCGTCGGCATGATCATGGTCATCAAACACTGCATCATCAGCATAAACAAGGCCATATTCATTACTGATTCGCGTGAGGGTCTCGTCATCACCGATCATCCCGTAGAACGACTCGTCGAAGCCGTCGAGATAGTTCGTCATGACCTGGGGTGTGTCGCGCTGACCGTCGACAGTGACAAACAGGAAATTCACGTCGTTGGCATTATCGCCGAGCAGTGTCTTAACCTGCGTGAATTCGGCTAGTGTCATCGGGCAGACGTCGGGGCAGTTGGTGTATCCGAACACAAGCAGGGTTGGCTTACCGCGCAATTCACTCAGGCTCATCGGCTCGCCAGTCTTGGAGGTCAACGTGAAGTCGCTAACGCGAAATGGCGGGCTCACCTGTGCGGCGCCAGCGCCAACGCTCGATGTCTCCTGCTCAGGAGCAATGCGAGGCTGATCAATGCTGCCCGAGAGCAGTCTGCTTGCGCCATAGCTGGCTGCGAAGACGAGCAGGATGAGCGCCAACATGAGTATCGGCTGCCATCGTGTTCGGACGATACCACCGCGAAGTTGTTTTGCCATCAGGGCACCTCGTGCATGATGAATTCAGTTCAAAAGAACCTGGTGGGGAAGTGGCAAACGCCACTTCCCCGCACAGATGCCTTACTGTGGCTCGACGACGACTACGCCTTGCATGCCCAGATGGAGGCTGCAAACGTAGGGATAGACGCCCGGCTCGGTGAAGGTTAAGGTATACGTTTGGCCGGCAAAGATCCCGCCGCTGTTGAACGTGCCATCCGCGCCGACGCTCGACCCGCTTGGCGTCGATGGAGCCAAAGCAGGACCAACCGTTAACGCTGGGGGCAGGCCCTGACGTTCCACGGGCACAATGTCTTGCCCCATCAGGCTGGGCCAGGCGACGGTGTGTACCTCGAAGGTGCCCTCCGGGTGTGCCCAGGAGACACTTTGACCGGCCTTGATCACGGCGACATTCGGGAAGAAGGCATTTACGTTGGCCGCACCAGGCGTACCCATCTGCACATTGAGAGTGTCACCATCGGTCGACATAGGCATGGATGCAGTCAGCTCACTGAACGCCTCCATTGCCGCGCCGACGGTTGCGCCAATTTCGCCGCCCGCCTGAAGAGTGACCTCTGTCGGGCTGGGAATGGCTGTGGCGGAATCGACGACCGTAAGCGTGCCCGCCATTCCGGGATGGATATCGCATAAGTAGGAATATGTGCCTGGTTCAAGATCGATGACGAGCGAGAACAACGGCACTTCGTTGGGTATGCCGCTGTTTACGTCACCGCCGCTGTAGGACGCGCCGCTCTCAATCGTTGGGAAGGCGATTGCCGGATTGAAGGAGGGCACCTGCGCCCCGTTTACGTCTTCCATCACGACGAGTTCGCTAGGTGCACTGGCAAAATGAACGTTATGGAAACCGGCAAGTGCCCAGGTCACAGTATCCCCACGGTGCACCTGGAGGTTGTTCGGCGCGAACATCAGCAGATCGGTGTTGCCAGGGCCGCCTGCACCTGCTTGAACGATGAAAGTCTGAGGGGCCGCATCCTGCGCCAGTGCCGCCTGGCGTGATTGGAAGACGCCCAGCGCAGCGCCGAGCACAATGGCACCCACAATGGATACCTTGTATAGACGCCGCCAAGCCTGGTTCGAAATTTGCATTTTCGTCTCCTGAGAATAGCGAAATGTAATGTCTGGTGGGCATCCCGTCGTCGCTTCTAACGATCGGACTACTCTTGCGTTCTGGCTTAAAAGGTATTGGTCAAATCCTGCCCATAGTCTCCTCCTCCATTGTCGACAGATGTAAGCGAAACTTGCACGAGGTCGACGTTGAGGTGGTTTGTCTATGAGACCTCTCGAAGAAGGCGAGTGTGTTGAGATTGACTGGATCTCGCGTGTGAGAAAAGCGACCGGCGATGGATATCATTCGTCGGTGCAGTGTGCTGCAAGATCGAGGCGCGATGATTTCTACAGCAAACTTACGAGATACTCGCAAATGACGCATGCACTGACTCCCCAAGAAGAACCATGCCAGCGACATCCATGCGTTCCGCCAGTATATGGTGAACGCAATTTTTGTGCAAGCAGGCGTGTTACTGTGGTTTTCATTCGCCTCTTGATGTGAGTTTATTCAAGCACAGAACAAGTAGGGGGTGAACCTGCGGAATGCGGACAGCATATCCTGCTTTAGGTGGAGAAGAAGCTAGGAGTTTACGGGCAGCGTCAGGGCCGCGCGCCACAGATCGAGGGCTGGGCGGGCGTGGCCGTCCTCGTCGTAGAGGCCGGTATCGCGCCAGGCTATCGTCAAATCCTCGCGTCCGCCGATCTGCTGCCACAGCGCATCATAATCGCGCAGGACGAAGTTGACGACGAAGACGAAGCGATACGCCTGCGCGGCATCCAGCAGCAGCGCGATGTAATCCGCCTGTTTCGACTCGTCGGAGTTGAACTCCAGCCGAAGGCCGCCGCCCGCGTCGATCCCGAACGACTGCGCCGGATAACCCGTCTCGGTGACGGCGATTGGCTTGTCTGTCAGCGCCGCCAGCCGGTCAAACATATCCAGCGGCAGCGAGTTGGTCATGTAGGCGGTCATGTACGGGTAGAGTGACAGGCCAAGGATGTCGGTGTAGGCGAGGATATCCGCCAGCGCGCGCATCTGATCGGCATGGTCGACATCCGTGTAGCCCTCCAGCAGATCGATGCCCGTGACCGAGACGAACACCGGTAGGTCGGGATGCGCGGCCTTGAGAGTCTCGTAAACCTGGCGATGGAGTGTCATGTAGGCATCCCACAGATCGGGGCGCAGCTTCATCAGCAGGTTGACTTCGATGCCGAACATGAAGTAATCCGGCTCAAAGTGGGCGATGATGTCCTCGCAGTAGCGCAGAAAGGCCGTCGCAACGTCGGGATCGTCGAAGCGGTAGCTATCGAACGGCGCGGGCAGCGGCATGTCGTCCTGCGCGCCGCGGTAATTCGCCAGCCCGTCGCGCATGAAGTTGACCGGCGTCACGGTCACCAGCACCTGATGCCCCGGCGGCGTGCGTTGGCGTCGATAGCTCCAGTCGTCGCGGATGTTCTGGCTGTAGGGTTCACCGGCCAGCGCCTCGACCCAGGGCACGCCATTGTCGAAATGATGCACGATCAGGTCTGCATCCTCGGCGATGTGCTCGTAGGTGAAATCGACGGCTTCCTGGCTGATGGCGTAGGGGAACGGCGTGAAGCCGAGCACGAACGGTCGCGTCTCCGGCTGGCCTCTGCTGACGTCGGTGGGGAAGATGAGCGCGACAAGCAAAAATGCCGCCGCGAGCAGCGCCGGGTAGCGGATTTTGTTTGGAGTTCCGGGCGTGGATCGCACCGGTTAGGGTTCCAGCGAGCAGGCCAGACGGAAGCCGATACTGCCGTAATGGTAGTCCGGCGCCAGGTCGAAGCTGAAGTTGATCTGCGCGCGTTCGTGTGCGCCGATGAACGATCCACCCTGCACGGCCCGCGGGCGGTCGCTGGTGATATCCAGGTCGTCGTAGGCGCTGTTCAGGCACCATTCCCACACGTTACCGGCCATGTCGTAAGCGCCGAACGGGCTGATGCCCATGTCGTAGCGCATCACCTGCGTCGTCATGCGGATGCGGCTCTCGCGCGTGTTGCACAACGAGGTGTCGAAGTCGTTGCCCCACGGGTAGATACGGCCGTCATCGCCCTGGGCCGCGCGTCGCCACTGCTGCTTGGTCGGCAGCATGATCGGCAGATCCATCTTCTCTGACAGCCACAGACAGAAGGCCATCGACTCGAACCAGGTGACGTTCTCGCGCGGGCGTTCCTCGCCCTTGAACTGCGACTCCGCGGGCTGCGGGTTGGCCGAACGCCAGGCCTGAGCGAAGGCCGAATAGCCCCACCACTTGGGATTGTTGTAACCGTCGGGGTCGTCGATGAAGACCTGATACTGCTCGTTCGTGATCGGGAACTTGGCGATCCGGAACGGCTCGACGTAGAGCGGCTGCCCTGCCGGGTGCATCGAGCGCCCGTTGCCGCTGTGGCCGTTGGTCTGGTCGCTCAGGATGACGACACCGCCAGGGACCGCGCACCACTCCAGCAGCGGCATGGCGAAGCGCGGCTTGATCACGCGCGGCTCGTAGTTGCGCCGCACGAGTTCCGCCGCCTGCGCTTCCGCGCACAGGTCGACCAGGTTCTCCGGGTCGTAGTCCGGCACTGCCTTGCGGAAGGCGGCCAGCGCCTGGCAGCCATACGCCCGCGTGCGCCGCCGCCGGATCAACTCGGCGATCGTCTGGTACTCGCGCTCGATCTCGCGCATGCGCGTCTGCCGTTCGAGCGCGGACTCGGCTTCAGCCAGCAGGCCTTCCAGGTCGATGAAGCGCGAGCGGTAACCGGTTTCCAGGGCGCGACGCAGCAAGAAGACCGCGCTGTCGTAATCGCCGGATTCCATCGCTTCGGCGGCCTTGCCGATGACGGCTGCCGGGTCGTGGACTTCGGCGGTCGGGTTGGTCGTCAGCGTGTGCGTGTCGCCGTTGTGCTGCATCGTCCGCGGCGCTTCGCGTGGCATCAGGCGGCTCGGGGCCGAGCGCCCGTTGTAGACCATGTTGCGCTCGGTCACGAAGATCGCGTTGAGCAGTGCGCGCGTGCCTTCGTGCGTCAACCCGCGGCTGAGGTCGACGTACTGCAGCTTGGACAGCATCTCAGGAATCTGCGCTTCAGGATGGATCAAAACAGGAAAGATCGGTTTCCCGATCCTTTGCGCAATCAAGAATTCTTTCTGGCAATATTCAGATGCAAGCGAGTCAGGCGACATCAGGTAGATGAAACCTTCGCACCAGTCGAGGCGCTGCAGGATTTCTTTCCACCAATCCTGGCCTGCGTACAGACGCTGGTCATACCACGTTTCGTGGATTTCCAGCATCTCCGCAATCTGGACGCAGTAGGGCTTATCGACCCGTGCATAGCTGATGAAGATCCTCATAGCCCTCTTCCCCTTGTGAATGGCGGTGCACTCACGACTTTTTGCCGGACTTGGCTCCCCGCGTCCGCCAGTATTCCAAGACTTTTTTCGCGTCCGGCGAATCGATGCGCCCCAAAGCATCGATCACGACCTGGCTGAGCGAACGTCCCTCCGCCCACATCGGGGCTTGCGTATCGCTCAAGAGTTTCGCCAGATTCCGGACGATCGCTGGATCTGCGATTTTACCCAGTGCTTCGACGACAGCATAGCGTACCTGGTGTTCGCTGTCTTCCAGCGCTTCGATCAACGCGGGGACGGCATCTTCCGCCTTCAGCACCCCCAATGCATCGGCGGCGGCGCGGCGCACGAAGCCTTCTTCGTCTTTCAGCGCCTTCACCAGCCCCGGTACCGCCTCCACGCGGTTGAACTTGCTCAGCACTTCGGCGGCGGATTCACGCACGAGCGCGTGTTCATCCTGCAGCGCCTCGATGACGGCCTCGACGACCTTCGCATCCCCATGTTCGTAAAGTGCCCGCAGCGCCGCCAGACGTACCGTCCAGCTCTTGTCGTGCAGCATCTTCGCCAGCGCCGGGGGCACTTTGGGATGATTTACCCAGGCCAGCGCTTCCGTGACCGACCAGCGCACCAGATGCTCGCTGTCACCCAGCGCCGCGATCAGGTGATCGGCAAAGATGCCGTTCTCCTTCAGCCCGCCGAGCTGGTGCGTATGATTGCGCAGCTCACGAGCGGCTTCCTGGCGCGTGCGCCAATCCTGCGAGTGGAGTCGGGTCAACATCTCCTCAAGCTGGCGGCGCTTGATGTCCTTCAAGAACGGCTCATCATCGAACGGATCGTCGACAAGCGGTAGATCATCATGATACGACGAAGCGGTCTGAGTGGGTGCCTCTATATCAAAATCGGAATGTGGCAGCAAATCCAACACCGGCACGGCACGGTCGCTGTTCTCGTCGATGCCGGAGTCGAACAACTCCGGCGCAGCGGCGGCGGGCGTCAGTTCGGTCTCGGCGTCCCCGCGCCAGTTATCCACCGCTTGCAGCGCCTCATCCGTGCCGATCGCTTCCAGCGCGGCGGCGACTTTGTCGCAAATACGCTGTCCGCCGTCGAACTGCGGGATGGCCGTATCTTTGAGCAGCGGCAGCAGCGCCGGGACGGCAGCCGGGTCGCGCAGCTTGGCGATGATCTCGACGGCGCGGCCTCGCGCGTTGACGTCCTGATGCTCCAACGCATCCAGCAGCTGCGGGAAGACCTTCTTGCTCATGCCGGTCAGGACTTCGGCAGCCGCATCGGCGACCACGAACTCCGGATCATTCAGCGCGCCGACCAGCTCGGTCAGGACGCCGTCACCCTTTTCGTTCGCCAGCGCGCGCACGACCGTCAGGCGCACTTGCGTATCGTCGTCGTGGATGGCGTAGAGCAGCGCGGGCACGCGGATTTCCGCCCCCACGTTGCGCAGTCCTTCGACCGCCGCCTTGCGCATACGCCAATCCGGATCATAGAGCGAGGCCAGCAGCGACTGTGTGCCCGCGGGCACGTTGGGACGCTTGGGTTCCCCCTTCTTGCGTCCTGGCAGGCGATCTTTCGCGGTTGCCGCCGAACCAGACGTTCCTCGAACTGGTAGTTTCGGTCTCTTGAGCGGCATGGCTTCCTGTTCCTCCCGCCGGTGAGCGTCGAGCGCGGCCAGGGCTTGTTCGTTGCCCATGGCTTCCAACGCCTGTGCGGCGACGTTACGCACGCGAAGATCGCGATCTTTGACCGGCAGCGGTGTATCGTCGGCCAGGGCCGCTGCCAGCGTCGGGACGGCCTCGACGCCACCCACGCACCCCAGAGCGTGGAGGGCTGCCGCCCGAACTTCGACCTGCTTATCGCGCGCCAAAGGTTTGACGTAAGGCACAATTTCGGGAGTGCCGATCTGTGCCAGGGTTTCCAGGGCGATGCGGCGCACGGGCGCGGATTCTTCGTTGAGCAGCGGAAGCAACCCGCTGAGCGCACTGTCCTTGAAAGTGATGACGGTTTCGAGCACGGCGCGGCGTACGCGGCCATCACGGTCGCGCAGCCCATCGATCAGCATCGGCAGCGCGTCCACGTCGCCGATCATGCGCAGGGCACGGGCGGCCTCCGCGCGGACGAGGTTTTCGTCGTCGGCCAGGGCCTCGACCAGGCCGGGCACCGCCGCCGAATCGCCAATTTCGCCGAGCGCCCAGGCCGCGCCGCGTCGCCGTGACCAGTGCTCGTCGCGCAGGACTTCGAGCAGCAGCGGCAGCGCATCGACGCCGATCTCGCGCAGGGCGATGGCGACCTTCTCGTCCATCGACCAGTTCCACTCGCGCACGGCATCCAGCAGCAGCGGCGGCACGGGCAGCGGCAGCCGGTGCAGCAGCCAGTTGGCCGCCTGGCGCACCTGCCAGGCGCCGCTGCGCATGACTTCGAGCAGGGCATAGAGCGTGTCGGGATGTCCCAGGTCGGCCAGCCCGCGCACGGCGGCCAGGCGGCCTTCGCCGGACACGAAATGCGTGATCTCCGTCATCAGTTTGAGCACGCGGTCGAACGTCTCGGCGGAGGCTTCGACCCCACCGGCGACGACCTGCGCAGCCAGGAACGGATCGACGGCGGCAATCTCCAGCACCATCTCGTCGGCATTCGGCAGCAGACCCGCCAGGATGATGAGCACCGTATCCCAGCGTGAGGCCAGGCGTTCGCCCCAGCGATTGAAGTGCGGCGGTTGCAGGCGGTCGGTCACCGGGTAGCGCGCCGCGCCGACGGCGGCGAAGTATTCCGCCATTACCGGCTGGCGGAACGCCACCACGTCGGCTTCGATCTCGATCAGCCCGGCGTTCTGCGCCGCGCGCAGCAGTTTGTCGTCAAGCACGTGACGCAGCGCATCGCCGTAGGGCAGCCCGGTCGGCAGATTGCGGTCGATCATGGCAAAGGCCAGCCGCGCCAGCGCCGCTTCCACGTCCTTGAATGGCATCCAGGCGGGCATGGCGGCGATCCGCTTCCATACCCACATGGCCGCCATCCAGCGCTTGAGCAGGCTGCCGAGCGTTGTCGGCAGGTCGCCATCTGGCGCGCTCTTGTAGAGGAAGATCAGGCCGCAGAGCAGCAGCGGATTGCGCGCCAGCTCCCGCGTCTGCGCATCCATCGGATGGCTGGAGTCGGGCGCGAAGATGCGGCGGAAGGCGGCTTCGGCATGATCGTCGCCGACGCAGGCGGTGATCAGCTTGCGCGCAGTGTCGTCGTCGAGCGGCTCGATCTCCAGGATCGGCAGGTCGAGGTCGAGCACCTCGGCATAACTGCGCGTGCGGCAGGCGAACAGCACCCGCTGCGGCGCACTCGGCGAAGTCAGCCAGTCGCGGATCTGGTGGATGCGGTGCTCGACGTGCTGCGTGATCTCGTTCAGACCGTCGATGTAGAGCATCGCCGTGCCCGCCGCCGCCATCAGGATCACGTCGGGCAGCATCGGCGCGCGTGAAATGAGGAAGGCCTTGAAGTCCTGGTCTTCCTGCCAGTGCGCCAGATTGACGTAGATCGGGATCGGCAGCGAGTTATCCGCCAGCCGCGCGCGCGCCGCATCGAGCGTCAGGCGCTGGAGCGAGGCCGTCTTGCCGCTGCCGGGCGCGCCGAGCAGGATCGCGCGCGGGCGCCGTGCCAGCGCATGTTTGATGTCGCCCGCATAGCTGCGCCGCCAGCGCGGCTCGGCGGTTGGCGCATGCCGGATCTTGTCGAGCGTGACGATCCGGCCCGTGTTGCCCCAATGTCGGGCCATGCGAGGCGCGATGCGCTCCGCTTGCCCGGAGGACGGATGCCGTGACTCGTGGGCCATGGTCATGAATTCGAGCGCGCCCTGGCTGGCTTCCATGTGCGCGACCAACTGGATCAGATAGCGTGTGGTATCGCCCGGCGCATCCCCGACCCAACTCGGCGATTCGTCGCGCAAACGCATCATCAGGCGGCGGAAGCGCTCGCGATAGACGCGCTCATTGCGCCACTCGCTGAAATCGACCACCCGGTGCGGGTTGATCGTGCTCGGGTAATCGCCCTCGGCCATCACCCGCAGCGACACGACGAAGATCGGCAGCCCGCGTTCCAACGCGAAGCGAAACTCGCGCTGGCCGTAATCCGACAGCGACCAATCCGGCGAAAGCACCACCAGCAGCCCACCTGCGCGGTCGAGCGCCTGGGCACTGCGTGCCGTCCACTCCATTGACGAGGGGAGCTGGAGCCGATCGAGCCAGACTTGAACGCCGGCGTTGCGCAAGTCAGCCGAGAGCTGAAGCGCGAATTCCGCTTCGATGCTGGCATAACTTACATATAGGATGCGGGGTTGCTTCATGCAGAGTCTTTTCAGTGAGCCTTAATGCCTACGTAGTTGAGGCACATTGAGAATTAAATCAGATGTAGCGTAAAATATAGAGAGCGCCCTATAATTTCCAATTATAAATTTGATTATGGTTTATAATGGTTAAGTTTCTCATCCAAAGAGTAATTTATCGAAATTTCTTGCCTTAACGTCTTATGAATTAGTGGTTACGTTATTCTTGTTTATTATCGGACCTTAACGGTCTTTTCGCAAATATTTACACGGACTTAATTCAGTGTTAGATTAAGAGCCACATTGACTGCTATCAGCCGCTCATGAGGGCGGCAGCACCACGCTGATACGATCCTCAATCACGTAACCATCTCCCGCAGGTTGGCCGTCGGCGGTGACCGGCACGCGCGTCTGGCTCGCCAGATCGTACATGCCGATGACGAGCTTGTAGCCGCCCCCAAGCGGCGCATCCGCCGCCTCGAATGTCAGCCGCCGCACGTCCGTGATGTACTCGCCGGGCTGCCACACATTGGTGGAGTAATAACGCGGCGGCGTGGCCGTGGCATCGAGCGCGACCGGCGCATCCCACGACTGGATCACGTCACCGTTTGAATCGCGTAGGTGGACGTAGATCATATAGTCGCCGTCCGCGGGCGTCAGGCTCTCCCAGTAGAGCGTCAGCACGATCGGGCGCCCGACCCAGAAATCCAGCGTGCCGATGTCATAGCCGAGGTAGCGGGCGAAGTCGCCGAAGACGACCTCTTCACTTGCCGGGCCGTTTGGCTGCGGCGTCTCGTAGCGATGGTCGAGGTTCAGCTCGTAGACGTCGTAGCGGAAGATGCCGTCGTCCATGCCCCAGGCGCGGCGCATGATGTCCTCGCGCCGCAGCGCGCCGATCACCTGGTTATCCACCAGCGGGACGTCCTCGTACATGCCGGTGCCCTGGGGGTGGCTGTCGATGAAGTAGGTGACGCCGTCCAGTTCGTCCAGACGGGTCGGCGCGCTGTCAATGCGAATATCCGCCAGCGGGAAGAAGAACGGCAGCGTTTCCACACCCGGCGCGACCACGACCGGCGGCTCGCCATGCTCGTCGATGTAGATCTGGATGCCGTCGACCACGTTGATCAGTGCCTGGTTGCCGCTGCGCTGCCGGGCCAGATCGTCGGGCAGTGCGTCGCTGACGAGCACGTCCCAGCCGACGTATTGATCGTAGAGCGGCTGGACGATGGCGGGCGCGGCCAGGGCGATCAGCCCGGCCAGGTAGACCGGCTTGAACCATGCTGCGGGAGCAGCACCTTGCGTCCTTGCGCGCGCTGCCCACAGGCCATCCGTCCAGCGCGCCAGGATCAACGCCGTCGGCAGCAGCAGCAGCGGCACGATCGCGAACGACAGCCGGTAGTGATAGCTGTACGACCAGAACCAGGTCACGAAATAGGGCAGCGCCAGCAGCCACAACAGACCCATGACCGCGCGCGCGCGCCGTTTGCCCGGCAAGTCACGCCACAAGGCCCAGCCATAGACGAGCACACCCGCGATCAGCAGCGCGCCTTCGACCGGGGTCATCCGCCGGGGCATCAGGATCGTCGGCAGCGTCCCCGCCAGCATCAGCGCCAGCCCGGCGAGCAGCCTGACAGCCAGTGATCGACTCGCACGCCGTGTCAGGATCAGATAGGCCGCCAGCAGGATGACCGCCAGCAGCGGCCAGCCGAACTCAACGCCGCTGCGCATGGCCTGCGTCAGCCAGAAGGCCGATGGGAACACGATCGGCGTGTGGCCGAGCAGCAGGTTGCGGATGTACCAGACTCCGCCGAGCGGCAGCGCTGCCAACCCGACGATCAGCGCGAGCTGAAGCTGCGGCAGCCAGCGGCGGGCGGCCTCACTCAGGTTGTCACGTTTGCGGGCGAGCGTGGCGATCAAGGCGATGGCGACGACCAGCCCGACGCCGAGGATGAAGGCGCCCATCGTCGGCTTCGTCCACAGGCCGAGACCGAGCATGACGCCGCTCAGGATGGCGTAGCGCATCCGCGCCGAGCCGACCTGCGTCCACGCCACGGCGAAGAAGGCGGACGCCAGTGTGAAGCTGTTCGCCAGCGCGATCTCCAGGTCACCCATGCGCGACCAATCGCCGACGTGCGGATAGAGCGTCCACAGCGCCGCCGCGTAGATGCCCGTCCGCCGCCCGAACAGCAGCGCGCCCAGCGCGTAGACCGACAGTGAGCTGCCCAGGTTGACGAACGGGATGACCGCCCGCGCCGCGTGATCGTTGATGGCGCCGAATACGAGCTGCCCGAAGGCGTATTGGAGCGAGAAGAACGGCGGGTAGTAGCCGATGTGAGTCGGGATGTAGCCGAGCGCGCTGTACAGCCGCCCCTGGTAGCCATAGACCCACAGCGTATCGTAAGCGATGAACGGCCAGTAGGCGGTCACGAACCAGCGCACGACCAGCGCGACGACGATCAGGCCGATCAGCAGCCGCTCGTCAAGCTGGAGGCGCGCCGCACCGGCTTGTTCGGCGTCGGTCGCAGGCTGCGATCGGCGTCGCCAGGCCCAGCCCACGCCGATCAGCGCGATGACGACCGTGCCGATCAGGATCAGATCGAGGCGCAGCAGCGGCATCTGGCTGTTCGCGCCGATGCTGCCGAGGACGAACATCCACGCCGTCAGCCACAGCGGGCCGAGGGCGAAGGCCAGCGCCAGCACGACCGGCCAGCGCCGCCACGTCGCGCGCGGCAGCACGGCCAGCGCCCAGGGCACGCCGACGCCGAGGTAGACCCAGGCGAAGGCGGGTGTGGTCGCGAGTGTGTCAGCAATCCAGTAGGGCATCAGGGCGTGGCCAGCTTTGATCGTCAAATCATGCGGTCGAACCGCGCAATGATAATCGAGCCACCCGCCGCTGAAAACCCACGGTCAGACGACGTCTCTCATGCGCCGAAGAAGTGATGGCGGAGGTACATGCCATCGCTCATGACGGTGATCTCGTTGAAGCCGGGCCGCGCGGCATGGTCGACGACGGTCTGCGTCTGGCCCGGATGGCACAGGAACTGCATCCACGAACTGGGCGACGAATGATAGGTGATGCCGTCGCGCGTCCGCTGCCCGACCATATGGACGTGCCCGTGCAAAACGCCGAGCAGCCGCTGACGCGCGGGCAGCAGCGCCGCGTGGAGCTCTTCGCCGTTGCGCATGCGCATGAAGTCGTCCAGCCATGGCGCGCCCGCGGGCAGCACGTTGTGATGCGTGGCGACGATCAGCGGCCGCGGGTCGTCCGGGGTGCACGTTTCGCGCAGCCAGGCGATCTGCGCGTCGCTGATGAAGGTATGCGGCGCGTTTTCGCCGTGGCGCGGGCTGCTATCCAGGCACACGATCTGCACGCCGTTGACCTCGAACTCGTAGTCGTAGGTCGGCGTCGACGTCCGCCCGATCAGCAGGCGCTGGAGCATGTCCGAGCTATCGTGATTGCCCGGCATGAAGTAGACGGGTGCGCGCAGCCCGGCAAACATCTCACGCGCCAGCAGGTAGGCTTTTTCGTCCGGGTCGTAGACGACGTCGCCCGTGTGCAGCACGAAATCGGCCATGAATGGCAGCGCATTGACCGCTTCGATGAGATGGAGCGTGCCTTCGGCGGGCGTCCACGGCTGTTGAGGATGTCCCAGCGCGGCATCGGCGGCGAGATGAGTGTCGGTCAGGTGGATGAAGCGCAAGAGCACGTCGGACATGATAGCGTGGATCTCCCGGTGGATGCGTCAAAAACCGTAGCTATGTTATCATCGACACGTTAAATCGAGTCGCTTTTCGAGACATTATGCGCAGAATTTACGTTGCCGCCTGTTTGCTGTTCCTGCTGGCTGCCTGTGCCGAGACCCCATCGGAAGTGGTCGAGGTGCCGACCCTGGCCGAACTCCCCACGCTGACGCCATCGGCGACGCCGACGGTGACGGCCACCCCCAGCCAGACGCCGACGCTGACGGCCACCCTGACCGGGACAGCGACGGCGACCGTCAGCAGTACGCCGCGGCCCACCGTGACCATCACGCCGAGCGCGACGATCACCGACACGCCATCGCCGACCTTCACCGCCTCGCCGACGTCGGAGACTCAGCTCGGCAGCCTGGCCGAACTCGCGCTGACGGCCTCCGCCGCCACGCTGCTGCCGCCGACCTTGCAGCCAGCCGTCGCCACGCCGATCCCGTTGACGGTCGCCGCGCCCGTCGTGACTTCCGTCCCGCCCACCTTCACGCCGCTGGTCGTCCCGACGGTCAACTGCCCGTGGGCCACGCCGCCCGCGCTCGCTGCCGTGCTGGCGACTGATCCTGCTCTGGGCACCGCCCTCGGCTGCGCATCCGGCACGCCCACGCACTATGCGGGTGCGGCGCAGGTCTTCCAGGATGGCGTGATGTACTATCTGGACGGCTCGCCCAAGTCGATCTACGTGTTGATGGTCGACGGGCGCTATCGCCGTTTCGACGATACGTGGACGCAGGGCGTCGATCCTGAAAGCGGCGGCGAAATCCCACCGGCGGGCCTGATCGAGCCGATCCGCGGCTTCGGCAAGGTCTGGCGCACCAATTCGGACGTGCGCGCCGCCCTTGGCTGGGCCATCACCAACGAACTGGGCGATACGGCGACCGTGCAGTTCTTCGAGCGTGGCCGGGCGGTTTATCTGCCGGTGCGCGGCGAGACGATCATCCTGGCCGAAGATCCGGGCGGTCAAAGCGGAGTCTGGCGCGCCGTCTCCGGTGGCTTCTGAGGGGGTGGCATGCTGGCAAAGCGCCTGGTCGCTCTGCTGCTCACGCTGGTCAGCGCGCTGACGCTGGCCGCGGTTGCGCTGGGCCAGACGCTGCCGGATAGCGGCCAGCTCGCCTACACCATTTACGATGGCCGCTTCTCGCGCGTCTACAACCTGCTGGCCGACGTCAGCCGCGACATCCACTATCGCATTCGGCTGCCCAACCGCACGCATCAACTCGTCGGCTGGCTCGACGACCGCCGTGCCCTCTTTCGCGCCGCGGGGACCTACGCCATGCTCGACATCGGCGGCGCGACCCGCGCCGTCGCCCTGCCCGCCGGCTGCGACCTGGAGATCCCGGTCATCAGCAGCGGCACAGCGCTCGCCTGCCGCACCATCGATCACAACATCCTCGTTTTTGACGAAAACTGCCTGCTGACCGACTGCGCCCCGCACCCGCTGCATCTGCCGCGCGCGCACCTGCTCACGGGCGCCATCACGCTGGCGGCCAATGGCGAGCAGATCGCGTTGGAGATGGAGCACGACGCTGCGCACCGGCTCGTGATCGTGGACGTGCGCCGCGACGAAGTGACGCACATCATCCCCTACGAGGGGCGCGATGAGCCGCATCCTGCCTGGTCGCCGGATGCGCGCAAGCTCGCCTTCTTCGACGTGACGCGTTCGGGCGTCTCGCTCATCGTCTACGATCTGAACAGCAGCACGGTGCAGATCAGGCGTGACATGGAGGGCTTCGCACCGGTCTCGCCGCCGACCTGGTCGCCGGATAGCGCACGCGTCGCCTTCTACCAGATCGACTCCTATGGTGCGGATATCTACGCGCTCGACGTGGGCGATGGGGCGCTGACGCGGCTGGCTGGGGGCAACGGCCTCTTCGTCGGCCCGGCCTGGTCGCCCAGCGGCGGGCAGATCGCTTTCTACACCAATGCGGTCAATGGCGGCGGCCTGCTCGTGCTCGACATGTTCAATCAGCATCTGTATCGCGTCGGCACGACGTCGGTCTTCACCGGCGGCGGATATGCCTGGCGCCCCTGCGCGAGTGCGGGATGCTGACGCTGATCCGGCTCGGACTCGGCGTCTTCATCGCGCTCGGCTCGGTGCTGACGAGCACGCTCGCGCTCGGTCGCGCGCTGCCGGGCGGCGCCCAGCTCGCCTACGCCACCTTCGGCAATGATTCGAACGAACTGCTCGGCGCGCTGCTGGATACGACGCGTGCCGTGTCCTTCAGCCTGTCCGACCGCTATGCGCCCAGCGCGCCGGTCGGCTGGCTCGACCGCGATCATCTGCTCCTGGCGCACACGTCGGAGCACTATCTGCTGCTGACGATGGGCCAGGGCGTGCGCGAGCTGACGCTGCCGGACGCCTGCCGCAGCCCACTGATCTGGCACGGCGATCTGTTCGCCTGCCGCCCACCGATTGGCGGCGGTGTCCTCATCTATTCGCTTGCCTGCGTGCTTGGCCCATGTGTCGAGTCGCCGCGCTGGCTCGCACCCGGCGTCGATACACAGAAGATCGTCTGGTCGCCGGACGGGATGCGCATTGCCGTCGCCGGTTGGCTGCAGATTGGCCACGCCGTCTCGCTGCTCGACGTCGGCAGTGGCAGCCTGACGCGGCTCGAGGCGCGCTACAGCCACACGGCCCTGGCGCCCGCCTGGTCGCCGGACGGCACGCGCATCGCTATCTGTGACGGCAGCGACTCCGCGCGCGAACTGCGCATCGTTGATGTGACGGCGGAACCCCCCACGCTCGTGCGGGCCGTGCCCATGGAGCGCGAATGCCCGGATGCGGCGCCGGTTTGGTCGCCGGATGGGGCGCAGGTGATGGTCGTCCAGTTGAACGCCCGCAGCGCCGACATCGTCCGCGTCGACCTGGCCGACGGCTCAGTGGATCGGCTCAATCAGAGCGGCGGCGCCAACCTGTTCCCGTACTGGTCGGAGGATGGCGCGCAGATCGTCTACTATCGCGGTATGGGATCGTTCAAGGCGCTCTATCTGGTCGACGATGCCAACACCACCATCCGCCGCCTGACCGACGAGCGCGTCTTCGGCATGCCGTTCGTCTGGCGTCCGTGCGCCGCCCCCGGCTGCGGCGGGCGCTGACCCGGATGCGACTCTGGCTGGGTGTGATCGCGCTGTTCCTGGCGATGACTCTGCTCGGCCTGCTCGCTTTCGGGCTGGGGCGCCTGTTGCCGCGCGGCGATCAACTCTTGATGGAAGGTGAGCGCATTCGGATTGGCACGCGCGATCTCCTGCTGGCCGACGTGCCGCACGGGCTGATCGTCAACCTGACGCGAACGCCCGGTGTTCACGAGGAGCACGCCGCCTGGTCGCCCGATGGCACACGGTTCGCCTTCATCCGCCAGGCCATGGAGGCGGCGGAGCCACGCCAGGTCTGCATCCGCCACCCGTATGATTCGATCGAGACGTGTTTGCCGGGTGTCGCCTCCTGGGATGATAGCCCGCGCTGGTCGCCGGATGGGGCGTCGCTGCTGCTCGTCTCGCTTGACCCGAATTACGGCAGCGAGTTGTATCACCTGCCGCTCGACGGCGGCAGCGTTGAGCCGCTGACGCGCGCGGCGGGCAATGACGATCAGGCCGTCTGGTCGCCCGACGGCGGACGAATCGTCTTCATGAGCCTGCGCGAAGGCCTGCGCCGGATCTACCTGATGGACAGCGATGGTGGCGACCTGCGCGCGCTGACCTCGCCCGACAGCAATGCCAGCAATCCGACCTGGTCGCCGGATGGCCGCTGGATCGCCTACGTGACCGACCGCGACATCGGCGAAGAGATCTACCTGATCGACGTGAACTGCCTGGACGATCTCGACTGCGATGGTGCCTCCAGCCGCCTGACGCACATGCAGTCGCTGGCGTCGGATCTCCAATGGTCGCCTGATAGCCAGTGGCTGGCCTTCGCCTCGTTGGCTTCCGGCGATTTCGAGGTCTACGCGATGGCACCCGACAGCGGGGCGCTGCAGCGTTGGACGCACGACCCGGCGACGGACGAAGTCCCGGCCTGGTCACCGGCGGGCGACAAAATCGCCTTTGTATCGAGCCGGGAAGGGCCTTATAACGTATATATTCAAACAGGCCCGGACGCCCCGGCGACTCGCCTGACCGATGGCAGCATGAATTACTGGACACCCCTATGGAGACCCGGCCCCGCCCACTGAGTCCCCTTGGAAGATGGCTGCGGCATGCCCTGGCGTTGAGTGCCACCATGGCCGGGCTGCTGCTCGTAGCGGCGCTGGCCGGGCGCATCCTGCCCGGCGGCGAAGAGATGGCCTTCGCGCTCTACGACGGCGCCAACCCCGACGTCTACCGCATGGACGTGAGCCACAACCTGCGCTTCAACCTGACGCATCGCCCCGGCTACGACAGCAATCCCTCCTGGTCACCGGACGGTTCGCGCATCGTCTTCACGTCCGACCGCGCCGGAGCCGTCAACGTTTACGTCATGGATGCCATTGGCCGCAACGATCGTCCACTCGTGCCGCCGGGCAGCGGCTATTTTCACACGGCGCGCTGGTCGCAGGATGGCCAGTACGTCTATCTGTTTCAGGGCGCACAGGATACGCAGCGCATCTACAGCGTGCGCTCGGATGGTTCTGACTTCTACGAGATTACCGAGGAGGTCAGTGCCGGGCTGCGCCGTGATTTCGACGTCGATCCGAATTCGCTCTCGCTCTCGATTTCGCCGAGCGGCGACCGCAGCGCCTTCATCGCCTTTCGCGATGGGCAGTGGGGCGTCTACCTGGCCGACGAGCGGCGCCGCAACGCCCGTTTAATCGCGTCGATCGGCAGGCAGTACAACGAGCAGCCGATCTGGTCGCGCGATGGTGAACACGTCGCCTACGTCGCGCGCATGGAGGATGGCGTCGACGTCTATCTCATCCACACCAACACGCCGACACCGACCCCGCAGCGCCTGACTCACGACCTCGCGATCGAGGCGAGCATCTCCTGGCGCCCGTAAGCATTGATCAGAACTGACAGATCATGTCGTCAGATGTGCACAAAAGTAACGGGGCATGACTTGCTACCACTCGTTATAATGAAGTTTGAGCATCGAGCACTCATGAGAGCACGCGGGAACTATGGCATATGGTCGCCATTGAAACGCCACCGATCATCGGCAGACGTTATGCACTGCTCGAATTACTCGGTAAAGGCGGGATGGGCGTCGTTTACCGGGCATATGATCGGCTGACCGGGCAGGAAGTCGCGCTCAAGCAGGTCTTGCGCACCAACGATCCACTCAGCACCAATGCGCCGACGCAGGATAACGAACTGCGCATGGCGCTGGCGCAGGAATTTCGTGTGCTTGCTTCACTGCGCCATCCCAACATCGTGAGCGTGCTCGATTACGGTTTCGACGTCGCGCGCCAGCCCTACTTCACCATGGAGCTGCTCACCGAAGCCGCTGACATCGTCGAAAGTGCGCACGACATGCTGCTGGAAGACCAGGTCGAGCTGCTGGTGCAAACGCTGCAAGCGCTCGTCTATCTGCACCGGCGCGGCGTGCTCCATCGCGATCTCAAGCCGAGCAACGTCCTGGTGCAGAACCGGATCGTCAAAGTCGTCGATTTCGGCCTGGCGCTGTTCGAGGGTAAGGAAGACTCGGCGCTCGGCACGCTGCCCTATCTCCCACCGGAACTGCTGTTTGGCGAGGCACCCGACGAACGGACGGATCTGTACGCTGTCGGGCTGATCGCGCACGAGATGATGCTCGGCAATCATCCGTTCGAGAGCGAAAACCGCGCCCACCTGATCCACAACATTGTCAACCGCGTGCCCGACCTGAGCGGCATGGACCCCAACCTGGCGATCATCGTCGGGCGCCTGCTGATGAAGAAGCCGGAGCATCGCTACCGCCGCGCCAGCGACGTGATCAACGTGCTCTATACCTCGCTCGGCATGACGCCGCCGCCGGAGAACCGCGCGACGCGTGAGAGCTTCTTGCAGGCTGCCGGGCTGATCGGGCGCGAGGATGAGATCGGGCTGCTGGCGCAGGCGCTGGCGCGCACGACCGGCGGCCACGGCGAAGCCTGGCTGATCGGCGGCGAGAGCGGCGTTGGCAAGACGCGCCTGCTCGACGAGCTGCGTACGATGTCGCTCGTGCGCGGCGTGCTCGTCGTCCGCGGCGAGACGGTCAGCGAGGGCGCCAACCCGTACAGCGCCTGGCGCGAGCCGCTGCGTGCCCTGGCGTTGATGGCCGACGCTGACGAGCGTGAGGCCGCCGTGCTCAAGCCGATCCTGCCCAACATCGGCGCCATCATCGGCATGGACGTGCCGGATGCGCCGCCGCTCGACCCGGAAGCCGCGCAGACACGTCTGTTCTCGACCATCGAGTCGATGCTGCATCGCCTGGAGCAGCCGCTCGTCATCATCCTCGAAGATCTGCACTTTGAGAGCGGCGAAAGCCTTGCCCTGGTGCGCTGGGTGGCGCGAATCGCCGCCGGCCTGCCGCTGCTGCTCCTGTGCAGCTACCGCGAGGACGAGCGCCCCGGCCTGCCGCACGAGCTGCCGCAGATGCAGGTGCTGCGCCTGGAACGCCTGAAAGACGAGCAGATCGGCGCACTCAGCCAGGCCATGCTCGGCGAGGTCGGGCGTGATCAGCGCCTGGTCGAACTGCTGCGCCGCGAGACTGATGGCAACGCCTACTTCGTGGTCGAGGTCGTGCGCGCGCTGGCCGAAGAAGCGGGCGACCTGGAGCGCGTGACCGAGATCAACCTGCATCGCCGCGTGCTCACCGGCGGCGTCCGTCGCATCCTGCAAAAGCGACTCGAACGAGTGCCGCCCGCTGCCCAGCCGCTGCTGCGTCTGGCCGCCGTCGTCGGACAGCAGATCAACGAGGCGGTGCTGCGCCAGATCGCGCCGGACGTCGATTTCGACGAGTGGCTCACCCTGTGCTCGGATTCGGCGCTCTCCGTGCAGGACGATCGCTGGATCTTCGCCCACGCCAAGCTGCGCGAGCTGATCCTGAGCGAGATCGATGCCGACGAGCGGCGCCATCTGCATCGCCAGGTGGCGGAAGCTCTGATCGCGACCACCCACGATCCAGGCCAGGAAGCCGCCGCGCTCACCTATCACTGGGCGATGGCGGGCGACCCGACGCGCGAAGGCCAGTATGCGGCGCTGGCGGGCCGCCACGCCTATCAGAACGGCGCCTGGGACGAAGCGGTGACGCTGCTCGCGCGCGCCTTCACCCTGCGCAACGCCATGGGCCTGACCGATCTACAGGCCGCGCAGATCCTGCGCCTGGAGGGCGACGCGCACTACCGCCAGGGCAATCTGCCGGAGGCGCGCCGCTGCCTGGCTCAGGCTGCGGAACTGCTAAGCTGGTCGGTCCCGGCCAAGAACAGCGTTTTCCTGCGCCAGTTGACGCGCCAGGTCGGCCATCGTCTGCGCCCGTTCACGCCACCGCGCCGCTCGGAAGACCGCAATTGGCTGCTCGAAACGCACCGCATCTCGATGTTGGAAGCCGAGATCGCCTTCCTCTCCAACGAGACGATGACGATGCTCGTCCACGGCGTCGCCGCCCTCAATCAGGCGGAGTCAGCGGGCATCTCGCCTGAACTGGCCAAGGCCAGCGCCAACATGTGCTATGCCATTGGCAACATCGGTCAGCATGTGCCCGCCAGCATCTACAAGCGGCAGGCGCGCCGCGTCGCCGAGAAGGTCGGCGATCCGTCCGTGCAGGATTTCGCCCTGCGCCGCACCAGTCTTTATGACATCGGCCTCGGCCACTGGGCGGAGGCGCAGGATGCGCTCGACCGCTCGATGGAGCTGGCCGACGCCATCGGCGACCTGCAGTCGCGCGAGGAAAGCATCGACTTCCTGGCCTCGCTGCTCTACTACCGGGGCGACTTCCCGCGCAGCCGTGAGTTGTTCGCCCAGGTGCAGCGCTCGGCCATGCGCACCAACAGCCTGCTCCATCACAGTTGGGGTCTGCTCGGCCAGGGGCAGAACGCGCTGCGCATGGGCAGCCTGGCCGATGCCGCCGGTCTGCTGCGCAATTCGATCAAGGTCATGGAAGAGAACCGCGTCAACGACATCGTGACGCAGATCCAGGCCTACGGCCTGCTCGGCGTGGTTGAACTGTATCGCGATAACAAGGATGCGGCGGCCAACCTTGCGCGCTCGGCGGTCGAACTGATCAACGCATCCGAAGCGACCGGGTTTGCGCTGCTGGAAGGCTACGCGGGCGCGGCGGAGGTCTACCTGACGCTGTACGAAATGACACCGCCGGAGGCCGCCGAGCGACGGGGACAGTTGATCGCGCCGCTGAACGATATGCTCGGCCAGCTGCAGTCGCTGGCGAAGAACATCCCGATTGCGCAGCCGCGTTCGCTGCTCTGTGCGGGCTGGCTGGCGCATCTTGAGGGCGACCACGCCAACGGGGATGCTCGCCTGCGTGAGAGTGTGCGTCAGGCGTTGCGCTTCGATATGCCGTTCGAGCAGGGCTTCGCGCTCTATCACCAGGGGCGCTGGCTGGCGGGGGATGATCCGCTGCGCGCGCAGCATCTCGACCAGGCCTGCGCGATCTTCACGCGCCTGGGCGCATCGAATCATCTGGCACGGGCGCGCACCGCGCTCGAACACGGCGATACGGGCGCATGATCCGAAGCCAATCGATCCGGGATAGATGACAAAAAAGGGCGCATGACGATGCGCCCCGACAGAGTCCTGCATATCGTTCATCGCGGAAATTAGGAATGATGATCTTGATACGGGTTTAGCATCGCGAAACCTCTACGACATCTTCTTGCCCCACGGTGAACTGTGAACCGGGCACCGTGAACAATCCCAACTGAGTACCGAGCACTCAGAGCGTAACTGTTAAAAAAGATTACGAGACAGGCGTCGCAGGAACAGGTGAATGAAGGCGATGTAGATGAGACCTTCACTGCTGAGGGGCGACTGCTCGTAGTCTTTGCTCAAGCGTCGAT
>JADLAY010000025.1 GCA_020849765.1 Anaerolineae bacterium | reverse complement strand
TGCAGCCGCCCAAGGTGCGCACCGTCCACATCCCGCCCGGCAAATCGGCGGCGCAGGAAGCGGCGGCGCTGCTCGGCGAGGGCGTGCGGCTGGTCTCCGCCTTCCAGAACGTCAGCGCCGAGAAGATCGGCGATCCGAACATGGATGCCGATTGCGACGTGCTCGTGACCGGCGACGACGCCGAGGCCAAAGCCGAGGTCATCCAACTGGTCGAGGCGGCGGGCATGCGCGGGATCGATGCCGGGCCGCTCGCCAATGCCGCCGCCGCCGAATCGCTGACGCCGGTTCTGCTCTACATCAACAAGAAGTACGGCGTCCGCGGCGCGGGCATCCGGATTACGGGGTTGTAGGGCAATTCAGTTCTGAGTTCTGGGTGCTGAGTTCTGGGAAGTAGGTGCTCGGTGCTCAGGGTGGGTTCGCGGTGCCCGGTTCACAGTACACCGTGCGGAGAGCACATTCAGGATCGTTGTAGGGACGAGGCGTGCCTCGTCCGCAGGACAACCACACCTGGGGACGCGCAAACGCAATCACCAGAGGTAACGGCGCGTCCGCCGCCGCATCATCGTCGTCTGGCGGGCGGGTTCGAGCATGATTTATCATGCTTCCCGCCCGAAGAGTTAGCCAGGCGGTTTACAACCTCTGGCGGCGATCATGCGGCGAAGGCCGCAGATCGTGACCTCTCGTTCTCCACTAGGAACCGGCGCGTGGGCGCCGTTTATCAGGATTGATCCATGCCAAACAGCTTGCAGATCACAGCCATTCCTGGCCTGCCGCTCGTCCAGCCGGGGGATGACGTCGCGACTTTGATCGCCACGGCGCTCGCAGAGGCCAGTCTGGCGCTGCAGGATGCCGACGTACTGGTCGTCACCAGCAAGATCGTCTCCAAGGCCGAGGGCCGCCGCGTCGATCTACGGACGATCACACCCGGCGACGAGGCGCAGAAATTAGCGACCACCACGGGCAAAGATCCACGGGTCGTCGAGCTGGTGCTGCGCGAGAGCGTCGAGGTCAGTCGCGCCCGGCTCGGCGTGCTGATTGTGCGCCACCGACTCGGCTTCGTCAGCGCCAACGCGGGCATCGACCAATCGAATGTCGCCGGCGACGACGAGACCGTCCTGCTGCTGCCGAGCGACCCGGACGCCAGCGCCGCGGCCATCCGCGCACGCCTGCACGCGCTGACCGGTGCTCAGGTCGGCATCATCATCAGCGATTCGCACGGGCGCGCCTGGCGCGTCGGCAACCTGGGCGTCGCCATCGGCGTCAGCGGGCTGCCCGCCGTCCGCGATCTGCGCGGCCAGCCGGATCTGTTCGGACGGGCGCTCCAGATCAGCATCCAGGGCTACGCGGACATGATCGCGAGCGCCGCCGGGCTGCTCTCCGGCGAGGCGAATGAGGGGCTGCCGGTCGTGCTCGTGCGCGGGCTGACGGCCCCCGGCGACGGCCACGCCTCCGACATCAACCGCGCCATCGAGTTCGATCTGTACCGGTAAAAGACGAGTAATGCATACGCCCTTCCTCTGCGGACGCCAAGAATGGCGTCCCTACGGCTGACAACGATTTTGTAGGGGCGAGGCGATGCCTCGCCCGCCGACATCGATCCCATTTCTCGCTTTGAAGTGCGACACACCGCTTGCGCGCCCCGGTTGCTTTCCGCCGTTGAGTTCTACGGCGATTCTGCTATAGTCCGTATCACTTCCTGTAAGATCAAAGTCCCTGAGCCAGAACGGAGAGCGTATGCCTACAGCGACTCAAACCCGCGTCACCTGTCCGAACTGCGGCACCCAATATCCCGCTATCGTCGAGATGATCATCGACGTTCAACAAGAACCCGAAGCCAAAGGGCGCCTGCTCAGCGGGCGGCTCAACGTGGTCCAATGCCCGAACTGCGGCGTCGCCATTTCGGTCGCGACCCCGCTCGTCTATCACGATGCCGAAAAAGAACTGCTGATCACGTTCGTGCCGATGGAACTCGGCATCCCGAAGGATCAGCAGGAGAAGGTGATCGGCGACCTGCTGCGCCAACTGCCGACGCAGAGCGTCAAGGGCTACTTCTTCCAGCCGCGCCAGGCGCTGACGATGCAGGGGCTGGTCGAGCAGATTCTGCACGCCGATGGCGTCACGCCGGAGATGATGGAGCAGCAGCGCGCCCGCGCCCGCCTGATCGAGCAGTTTTTGCAGACGCCGGACGAGCAGCTTGAGGCACTCGTCAAAGAGCACAACGACACGATCGACGGCCAGTTCTTACAGACGATGGGCTTGTTCGCGCAGCAGGCGCTGGCTGCCGGTCAGCAGCAGGCCGCGGAAGCGATCATGGCGACGCAGCAGCGCGTGATGCAGCTTTCGAGCTATGGCCAGCAGTTGATCGCCGACGCGCAGCAGCAGGAAATGGTCGTACGCGATGTCGAGCAGGCGATCCGCGGGCTGGGCATGCAGCCGTCGCGCGCGGACTTCATGAAGCTGGTGCTCGAATACGCCGACAAAGACGAGTATCTCCAGGCGCTGGTCGGCCTCGTGCGCCCGGCCTTCGACTACCAGTTCTTCAACGACATGACGAACACCATCGGCCAGGCGCCCGCCGACGAGCGTGATGCGCTCGAAGCCCTGCGCGACCGGCTGGTTGAGCTGACGCAGGAGGTCGACGAAGAAGCGCAGATGGCGATGCAGGAAAGCGCCGCGCTGCTGCAGGCCGTGCTGCAAAACCCCGACCAGGATGCCTTCATCCAGGAGAACGCCACCCTGTTCGACGACACCTTCATGGCCGTGCTCGGCGCCAACATCCAGCACGCCGAGCAGCAGGGTAACATCGAGGCCAGCGCCATGCTCAAAGGCGTCTACGAGAAGGTCTTGAGCGTGCTTCAGGCTAACATGTCGCCCGAGCTGCGCTTCATTAACCAGCTTCTGAGCGCGCCGAGCCAGGAAGAAGCGGAGAAGATCCTGCGCGAGCAGGCGCCCGCCTTCGGCCCGGATCTGCTTGAGCTGATGGAAGCGCTGGCCCAGGCCTTCGATGCGCGTGGCGAAAGCCCGCTGGCTGAGCGCGTTCGCGCGCTGCGCGGCCAGGCGTCGGCGGTCTTGAGCAGCTAGATCGTTCGATCGACCCGTTTGTGGCCAACGGCCAACCGAAGATCAAAACGTACTTTATGGACTGGGTGCTGTCAGGTCAGCACCCGGTCGAGTCTTGGATATCAACCTCGGCTATCGTGAGGATGCCCCGATGTTTGACGACATGCCTAAAGTCGAACTCCATCTGCATATTGATGGAACCTTGCCCCCGCGCACGGTCCTGCAACTGGCGCAGCGCAACGGCCTGATAGACACGCTGCCTGGCGATACGGAAGAAGCGGTCGCCAGCTGGTTCGTCTTCCGGGATTTCAAGCACTTCTTCGAGGTCAAGCGCGGGATCAAGCGGCTGCTGCGCTCCGAGGACGATTTTGCGCTGGCGGCATACGCAGCCGGGCAGGAGCTTCATGCGCAGGCGGTGCGCTACGCCGAGCTGACCGTCACGCCCTACAGCTTCATCGACGCTCTGGATCAAGGTCTGACCATTGATGCGCTGTTGACCGGGCTGGAAAGCGGCAGGCAGCGCGCACGTGACGAATTCGGCATCGAACTCCGCTGGGTCTTCGACATCCCGCGCAACCGCGCCTTTGCCGATTATCACAACGGCGGCGAGTACAGCCCACACGTCGCCCAGCGCACGCTTGAGTATGCGCTGCAAGGGAAGAACTACGGCGTCATCGGGTTGGGACTCGGTGGCAACGAAGTGAATGCGCCGCCCGAACCGTTTGCGGAGACCTTCGCCGAAGCGAAGCGGCACGGGCTTCGAAGTTTGCCCCACGCCGGCGAGAATGAAGGCCCGGCCAGCATTTGGGGCGCCATCGACGCCTTGCAGGCGGATCGCGTGGGGCACGGCGTCCGCGCTGTCGAGGACGAGCGGCTGCTGCGCGCACTGGCAGACCGTCAGATCCCGCTGGAAGTCAACATGACGAGCAACGTGTACCTGAAGTTCTATCCAAACATCGAATCACACCCGCTCCCACTGCTGGATCGAGCCGGGGTGCTGGTGACTGTCAACACGGATGATCCCCGACTCGTCGGCACGACGCTGACGCAGGAGTATCAACACCTGGTCGACGTTTTTGGTTATGAGATGCGCGACGTCATTCGAATCGCGCGCAACGCATTCACAGCCTGTTACGCGGAGCCCGCGCTGAAAACGCGCCTATTGGCAGAGTTCGACGCCTGGGCCGCGAGCATGAACCAGGGACAGTCCTAAAGCGGACTACGGCGTGATCCAGCCGAGGTCGCGCTGGTAGAGCATCTGAATGATCAGGCGGTAGACTAAGCTCGACGACACCAGGCTCCCGTCGACCTCGTCCGGGCCTGCCAGCGGCGCGCGCAGAACGACCAGAGCCAGGGTCGCTTCGTCCGCCTCGTAGATCTCGACCGCGTAGGTCGCGTCGCGGGCGGCCAGCAGGTCCGTCAACGGCTGATTCGTCGCCAGTGACGTGTAGCCCTCGATGCGGCCCGGCAGCGCATCGGCAGCCGTCTGGGCGTCCTCGGCGGTGGTGTAGACCAATCCGATGGTGACGACCTGCTCATCCGCCGTCGCCGCATCCGCCACCAGCAGCAGGTCATACGGCGGGATCGCTTCCGTCGCCTCACCTTCAGCGCCGAACAGTGCCGGGTCGACCAACTGCGCCTGGATCAGCAGTCCTTCCCGCGCCGCAGCCTCCGCCGCCGCCCGGAACCCCGGATCATCCGCGAGCGCCGGTGTCTCGCCTGCGAGCAGCGCGATGTGCCGCTCGATCTGCTCGATAGCCGGTGAGTTCACCAGATAACCCGGCGCGATCAGCAGCGGTTCCTGGCGGCCAAGCGTCCCGCCGAACGGGTTGGCCGAGTCGCGCTGATCCGGATTGAGCTCCAGGCCGTGGTCGCAGCCGGCGCTGCCGCACAACAGCGTCAGATCGCCGCGCGCTTCGGCGCTAAAATCGCGGGCTTCGTATGCATTGGTGATCGCCTCGGCGTCGAAATCGCCGTTCAGGATCTGCACCATGCCTGGCGGCTGGTTGTATTCGATGGCACGGTCGACGTCGAAAAAGTCGAAGCCGAGCATCTCCGGCCACGTGCCCGCCTGGAGCAGGGTTGTCAGCAGTGTGGGCGGCCCGCTGCTGACGCCCATGAGCGCCGCAAACCACAGACCGTACGCGCTGGACTCGGCCCCATACGCCGCGTCCCATTCGGCCCACGACTCCGGCTGAAGCGCCCCAGGGCGTGCCGTCTCGACCGCGCGAAAATCAACGTAGCTGACGATGCTCTCACGCGCGGATGGCGTGTCCGGGATCAGGGCGAGCATGTCGAGCAGCGGTTGAGCGGCGTCTTGTGCGGACAACGGAGAAACGATCAGAAGCAGTGCCAGCAGAATCAGCCAGGGCCAGGGCGAGCGCATAAGGTTACCTTTCCGTTGCTATACGTAAAGAATCAGTCTACCTGGAAACGCCGAAGACTGCCGAGAATGGCGCTTTCATCTTCAGCTGTCCTTATCTTTGTCGGCATGGTAATTGGCGCTACAATGAGATAGATTGTGAAAATAATGTCATAATGTCTTGAATTGAGCCGCCGGTTGGTTTCCGGTATACTTCGTAAACTGGCGGGGGCGCGCCTCATTGTGCAGACGCGAAACAGGATATACACCTCAACGTGAGCATTAACAGACTTGGTAACGGAAAATACGAGATCATCGAGCGACTCGGTCGTGGCGGTATGGCGGAAGTCTATAAGGCCTACCAGACCAACCTCGACCGCTTCGTGGCGATCAAGATCTTGCATGCGTTTCTGGCGGATGATCCGGAGTTCAAGAACCGGTTCGAAAAAGAAGCGCGCAACATTGCCAAGCTGAAGCACGCGAACATCGTCCAGGTCTACGACTTCGAGAACGACACCGATAACGAGAGCTATTACATGGTCATGGAGTTGGTCGACGGGCCAACTCTGAAGGAAGTGCTCGCCATCCTGACCGATAACGAGCAGATGATGGCGGTCGAAGAGGCCGTGCGCATCATCCGCGAATCGGCGGGGGCGCTGTCTTACGCGCACAACTTGAACATGATCCACCGCGACGTCAAACCGGCCAACCTGATGCTCGACAGCAACAACCGCGTCGTGCTGACAGATTTCGGCATCGCCAAGATCGTGACCGGCGTCCAGTTCACGGCCAGCGGCGGCATGGTCGGCACGCCCGCTTACATGGCGCCGGAGCAAGGGCTGGGCGAGCAGGGCGACGAACGCAGCGATCTGTATTCGCTCGGCATCATCTTCTACCAGATGCTGACCGGCAAGCTGCCTTATGACGGCGACACGCCGCTGGCGGTCATCCTCAAGCACCTGAACGAGCCGGTGCGCTCGACGCGCGAATTCCGCGAGGATGTGCCGGAAACGCTCGATCACATCGTCATGAAGCTGATGGCGAAAGACCCGAACGACCGCTACCAGACGGCGACCGAACTGATCGCAGATCTGGATCGGTTTGAGCGCGGCCTGCTCAACGGCGAGGATACGCTCGGCATCGGCATCTCAGCCAGGGATGTCGAGCGCGATACCGTGGCCCTGCCGCGTCGCCCAACGCCCGCCGATGGCACACGCCTGCGCGATGCGACCAACCCGCCCGGCCTGCGCTCACAGCCGGTCGGTGCCGGGGCACGTTCTGCCTCACCGCCAAAGCGACAGGGCCTGCCGCTCTGGTTGTGGGTCCTGTTCTCGATCCTGGTCGGCCTCGGCATCTGGGCACTGGTCTTCCGCGGCGGCCTCGGCAGCCAGTTGCTGGCGGGGGATGTCACGGCGACCGACATGCCGACGCTGGCGGCGCTGGTGAACGCGAGCGATACGCCGGACATCGTGCCAACGCCGGTGCCCCCGACCTCCAGCCCGTCAGACATCCCGCCGACGGCGACACCGCTGCCCCCGACCGACACCCCCACCACGCAACCGACGCAAACCTCACGCCCAACCGCGACCGAGCGGCCGACGATTACCTATACGCCGAGCATCACGCCGACGCCTTCGAACACGCCCACGCCCACGATCACGCCGACGGCGACCATCAACCTGACGGCGACGCGCGCCGAGGTCGAGCTGGCGCAGACGGTTCAGGCGATGACGCTGGTCGCCTGCACCTTCGACTACGCGGTCGAATCGCGCACACTGCTCGATGCCAATGGCTCGACCATCAGCGACAACTCGATCCAGGCCGGGCGCGACTTCACGCTCGAAATCACGCTGCGCAACACCGGCAACTGCGCCTGGGAGATCAACTCGTCGCTGCGCTATCTGTCCGGCGAGTTCTTCGACAGCGAGCAGGTCATCCTGATCGACCGGCGTGTCGGCGTGGCGGATACCTACACCGTGCAGTTCCACGGGCGCGCGCCGAATAAGAACGGCGACTCGACCGGCTACTGGCGGCTGCTCACGTCGCGCGATCTCGTCATCGGCAGGGAGCCGCTCGAGATCACGATCCGCGCCTTCGGCGCCTAACCGGCGCAACGCCGCCGGCATATGCGTCAAGATGATTGCATCAGATCATCAGCTCGTCTACAAGACGTCGTATTGGGATGGTAGGGACGCGAAGAATCGCGTCCGGGGCGGCGGACGGCAAGAATGCCGTCCCTACAACACGTTGGTGTATGTTTTGAACCAGCGACCGATTCTGATGCCTTTAAACAGGATCTGCGCTCGCCATTTGACGAGTGCGTTCGTAAAATCTGCAATAGGGTCACTGCGAGAAGGATAGGGTTATGGATCGCGCTCAAGCCTGGGAGATCGTGTGCGAATTCGTCCAGTCGGACAGCCTGCGCAAACACATGTTGTCGGTCGAATTCGCTATGCGCGCCTACGCGCAGCACTACGGCGAAGATCCGGAGAGTTGGGGCCTCGTCGGCCTGCTCCATGACTTCGACTGGGAGATTCACCCCACGCTTGACCAGCACCCCGTCGACGGCGCGCCGATTTTGCGCGAGCGCGGCCTGAGCGAAGAGGACATCCGCACCATCCTCAGCCACGGCCCACTCGGCGCAGACGACCGCACGACCCCGCGCGACAAGAGCCTGTACGCCGTCGACGAGCTGACCGGCCTGATCACGGCGGTGACGCTCGTGCGCCCGTCGAAGAACATCGCCGACGTCGAGGTCAAGTCCGTCCGCAAGAAGTGGAAAGACAAGGCGTTCGCGGCGGGCGTCAACCGCGAGGACATCGAGCAGGGGGCGCAAATGCTCGGCGTCGATCTGTGGGAGTTCCACGTGCCGCTCGTGCTCAGCGCAATGAAGGATCACGCCGCGGAACTCGGCCTCGATGGCTCCGCCGCGGGGTAGGATGGCAAGGAATGGCTGTAGCTCAAAGGCAGAATGCGGCTTTGAACGGACGAGCACAACCAGGGCTTGAACCGTACGGGCGGGAGCTGTTTCAAAGGGTACGGGCGGGATATTTCCCGCCCCTACATCGCGTCAACACCTGTGTGATCGCCCGCCCGGCAGACGACGATGATGCGAGGGGGACGCGCCGTTACCTCTGGTGACTGCGTTTGCGCGTCCCCACGTGTGCTTGTCCTGCGGACGAGGCACGCCTCACGATCCTGAATGTGCTTTCCGCACGGTGTACTGTGAACCGTGCACCGTGAACCCTCTTCTCCGAACTCTGAACTCAGCACCCAGAACTCAGCACTACCCCCGTCCTACCCCGCGCCCTGCCCGGTCAGCAGGCGCCAGCCGTCGCGCAGCCAGCGATAGACCAGCACCAGATAGACCATGAGCACCCAGACGATGAACAGCACCAACAGCAGCACCAGACTCGACGTGCGCGCACTGACGACCGACCCGACCTCACCCGCCAGCGCCTGTGACTCGTGCGCGATCTCGCCGAGGGTCTGCGCGACCGTCTGTACCTGCGCAAGATCGCTGAGCGTGTCACCGATGCGTTGGAAGAAGGCGAAGATATCGATCAGGAAGCTGCGCACCTCACGCAGGCCGGGGATCTCCAGGTCGAGATCGGGCAGATTGGGCAGCGGGATGGTGATGTCGCCGGTGAAGAACGGGATCGTCACATCCGGCAGGTTCGGCAGCGGGATGTGCAGGTCAAGCGTCAGCGCCGAACTGATCGTATCAGCGACCGAATTGACGTCATCGCTAAACTCCCTCACACTCGCGGAGACGCGATCGGCCGCCCCTTGCACGACCGCCAACGAATCGTCGAGCGACTCGATCTTGTCGTTGATCGTCTCCACACGCGGCGCAAACACCTTGTCCAGGTCGGTCACCAATCCCTGAGCATTGACCACGATCAGGACACCGAGGATGACGGGCATGACGATGACCAGGATCATGATCAGGCCGATCAAACGCTGAAGCATAAACATTCCTTTCGCTCCCGCCGATGATAACAAACAAAAAGGCGAGCCATCAGGGAGCGGCTCGCCCATTTTCAGCAACAACGGCAGCGAATTCTCAAACGACAGCTCAGGCGGAGGAGTTCTTGCTCCCCTTGACTGCCCAGGCGCGCGCGAACAAGGCGATACTCCCATCCGCGGCAACCGGCAGCTGCTTCAGCAGTTGATCGCGCACGGTGGCGCGCATGTCGTCACTCAGCCCGCGCAGATATTTCGACACCGAGCCTTGCGCACCCAGGAACGGCAGCCAGAAGTCGTCAAAGTCCTTGAAGTGCGTCGGGACGTCGATCGGCGTGACTTCGACCGTCCGCAGCCCTGCCGCCTCGAACAGGGCGCGCAGATTGTCTGGCCTGCAAATCGCAAAACGTTGGCTGGCATCCATCTCGGCGGCGTCCGGATCGACGGCGATGGCTGCATCCCAGAAATGGCGCATCATCTCCATATGGCCGCCGTAATCCCATACGTAGGCGGCGACGAGGCCGCCAGCCTTGACCGCCTGCACCATGCTATCGACCGCACGCTCCGGCGCGGGCACGAAGTTGAGCACGAGGCCGGCGACCGACACGTCGAACGCAGGCAGGTCAAAGGTCACCGCGGCGGCATCGCCGACTCGGAACTCGACGCGAGGATCGTGAACGCGGGCGCGGGCAAAGTCGATGTATTCCGGGGACAGATCGACCCCAAGGATGCGGGCGGGTGCTGCCTGCTGCAGGATAACCTCGGTCAGCACGCCCGTCCCGGCGCCCAGATCTAACCACACCAGATCGGGAGCCGCCGCGAGCCAGGCGATGAACGGCTGCGCCACCAGACGACTCCAGCGGCCAACATAGCCCTGGTAGGCCGTCGCATTTCCGAACGCATCTCCGGAACCTGAGGGCATTGGCGATGCTCCCTTCCTAGAGTCTCGTCCGCTGTGACGCCGATGTCCGAATGATGGCCGCTGTTCAGCCGTCCGCGATCATCCTTATGCCTGGACGTGCACCGGCGTCCCAATGTCCGTGAAATCGAAGAACCACTGCGCCTCCAGCGTCGGCAGGTTGACGCAGCCGTGACTCATCGGCTGGCCCCAATTGCTGTGCCAGTAGGTGCCGTGCAGCGCATAACCCTCGTAGAAGTACATGACGAACGGCACGTCGGGCAGGTAGTAGCCGGGGCCGGACATCGTCTGCGCGTAGTACTTGCGCTGGACGGTGAAATCGCCCTGAACGGTCGGCGTGAAGGTCATGCCCATCGAGGCGAGCACATTGCGGACGAGCACACCGTTCTCGTAGGCGTAGACGCGCGAGTCCGACAGGTCGACGATGACCTCGCGGCCCGTGCCAATGACCGCCGACGGCGCGGCGGGGATGACCGGGGCGGGGGCAGCGGCGCCGGGCGCCGGGATGATCAGCCGCGTGCCCGCGAAAACGGTGTTGGGATTGTAGATGTTGTTGGCCGCGGCGATGTCCGTCCAACTGACGCCGTACTGGCGCGCGATCGACGACAAATATTCGCCCGGCTGCACGACGTGCACGGTTTGCTCGGCGGGCGGTGCCGCTTCGACCGGCGCAGGCTCGATCGGCGCTGCGACGACTTCGACCGGGGCGGGTGCCTCGACAGGCGCAGGTTCGGCGGGTGCGGAGGTCGCGACGTTGAGGCGCTGGCCGGAATAGATCAGGTTGGGATTGGTCAGGTTGTTGAGCGTCGCCAGTTGATCGACCGTCATGCTGAAGGCGTTGGCGATGCTGCGCAGCGTGTCGCCGCGCTGGACGACGTACTCGGTGACGACGGGCACGGGTTCGACCGGCGCAGACTCGACGGGCGCTGGTACCGGTTCGGCGGGTGCGGCGCCGGACCCCGGAATGACCAGTGTCTGGCCGACGTAGATCTGCCAGGTGTTGCTGATGCCGTTCGCCTGCGCCAGCGTCGGCACGTCCATTCCGTAGCTCAGCGCGATGCGAAACAGGTTTTCGCCCGGCTGCACGATGTGTGTTTGTTCCTGTGCGAATGAAGGCGCGGCCATCACGAAGAGGCACGCTAGCACGACAAGCGGCACGAGGTGTCGTAAGCGACCCATCCCGGTTGCTCCTATTGGCGTTGTGACATGACGTGTTTCGAATGTACGAGAGAAACGCCTTTGTGTCAATGAAGGCGTGGCCGGTGAGCGTCGGTCAGCGCGCGTATGGCGTATAATGGAGGACGTAAGCGAGAGCGAAGGCGGATTCACGAATGGTCACGCTGGCAATCCCAACGGAGAGTGCTGTACGGGTCGAAGGCCCGCCGCAGGGACAGTGGACGCGCGCGGATTGGGAGCGCTTGCCCGACGACGGCAACCGCTACGAAATCATCGAAGGGGTCGTCTACATGAGTACGTCGCCGAGCGCGTTCCACCAGTGGATTCTGCAGAACCTCTACGACCGCGTTGGGTTACCCGCCAAGCAGTCGGGACGCGCCTTCCCCTTCTTCGCGCCGATCGGCGTCTTCATGCCCGGCTGCGATCCTGTGCAGCCTGATCTGATCCTCATCCTGAGTGAAAACGCGGGCATCATCCATGATCGCCGCATCTACGGTATCCCGGACGTGATCGCCGAGATCCTGTCGCCCGGCAATGCCGAATACGACGAAGCGATCAAACACAAGGCCTACGAGAGCGCCGGTGTGCCTGAATACGCCATCATCGACCCCAAGGCGCGCGCGCTCCGCTACTATCGTCTTCAAGCGGATGGCACCTTCGGCGAGCCACATCTCTTCAGTGCGGACGACTTGTTCGCCTTTGCCTGCCTGCCCGAGATTCAATTCCGCGTCGGCGATCTATTCGCCGGTGCGCCGGATACGACAGTCTAGGTATGTGCGGACGGATCGTCGGGCTGATCGCGCTGCTGCTGGCCATCGTACTGCTGGCGGGCATCGCATTGATCGTCGCCCCAACACCGCCGTCCACCCCGCTCGGGCAGGCGGCGCGCACGCTCGACGAACTGGACGCCGCCATCGCTGATGCCCTTGATGATGCAACGCTGTACGTCGAGCGCGGCAAGCTCCATCTGCTCGCCTACGAGTGGGATCGCGCACTGGCGGACTTCGACCGCGCCATCGAACTCGCTCCGCAGTTGGCCGAAGCCTACTATCAGCGTGGGCTGCTCTACGCCAGCGCGCCGGACGGATCGGACGAGACGCGCTCGCTCGCCATCGCCGACTTCCGCCGCTTCCTGGAGCTGGCGCCGGACGACGCTCATGCCGCCCGCGCCGACGAATACATCCGCCAGCTCGAAGCCGCGCTGGGGGGATGAGATAATTCGTACGAGGGCTGTTTCGCAGATCATGATGCATCTGTACGGGTTTGGCGACGCCAAACCCCTACGTGGGGATGGCTAGCCCTACGGTTCTACCCTCTCCTTCCCCCACCGCCCGATTTTGCAGATCACCGCGGGAGTCTTACACTCTGGGAAAGAACCTCGCTCGCTGCCTAGAATTCTGAAGGTTGCCTCATGTGGTCGTCGCCCCGTTTCTGGATGGTGCTCGCGCTCATCCTGCTCTTGATTTTGCTCGTCGTCGCCGGGTTCGCCGTAGCGCAGTATTACCGGCTCTACCGCAGTTGGACGGCGGAGAACAGTCTCGTGCGCATCGATCCGTACGGTCTGCTCTACTACACGCCGACGCCGGAGGCGCCCGCCGCAGAAGGAGATACCACCGTCCTCCTGTTTGGCGATTCGCGCGCTGCCGAGTGGGTCGCGCCAGAGATCGATGGCTACACCTTCTTCAACCGCGGCATTCATTCACAGTCGACCGCCCAGGTGCTCGGTCGCTATGACGAGCACGTCACCGCCCTGCACCCGGACATCATGGTCTTGCAGGCGGGCGTCAACGATCTCAAAGTGCTGCCGTTGGTCGACAGCGTGGCCGAACCGGCCATCGAGCACTGCATCGCCAACCTGGACGAGATCGTCGCGCGCGCCCGCGCCGAGGGCATCACCGTCATCCTGACGACGATCTTCCCCGCCGGGAACGCACCGATCCCGCGCCTGCCCGTCTGGTCGGATGCCATCCCGGCCGCTATCGACCGCGTCAACGAGCACATCCGCGCGCAGGCGGGCGACGGCGTCTACGTGCTCGATACGTACGCGCTGCTGGCGACCGACGATGACAAGCTGCGCGGGGAGCTCTCGCGCGATTTCATGCATCTGAATGGGTCGGGCTACACGGTGCTCAATCAGGCGCTGGTCGAGCTGCTGGGGCGCATCCAGCAGTAATCGAATCCTCATTCGCTTTTCGCCAAAGCTTGCGGCACAATAGCCCGCCACTCGGAAAAAGTGCTTGCAAGATTGTTTTTGAGGCGACTATGCGAAGAGGCCGTTTATTCTTGTCTCTGGCGATCCTGATCGTCCTGCTGCTGGTGGCCGGGTACGTCGGCGCAAGCTACGTCGTCTACAACAAACTATCCGCCGTCAGCGCCGGATGCAGCACCGCGAGCGAACGTGAGAACACCCCGGCGCAGTTCAGTGCGCAAGATGTCGACGGCGCGCCGTTCGCCATGCCGGACTACGAAGAGGTCCGCTTCCCCAGCCGCGACGACTACCTGATCATCGACGCATGGTACGTACCCGGCCCATCGGATACCGGGCGCTTGAGCGGCAACACCGTCATCCTCGTCCACGGCCTTGGCTCATGCAAGCGCAGCCCGGCGATCCTGCTCGCCGCCGGAATGCTCCATCACGCCGGCTACAACACCCTGCTGATCGATCTGCGCGACCACGGCGATTCGCAGATCGAGGACGGCCGTTACGCGGGCGGCAGCGAAGAGTACCGTGACGTGCTCGGCGCCTGGGATTGGCTCGTCAACGAGCGGGGCATCCCGCCGGAGCGGATCGGCTTGTTCGGCACGTCGCTCGGCGCGGCGACCGCCTTGATCGCGTTCGGCGAAGAGCCGCGTATCGCCGCCGTCTGGGAAGACAGCAGCTTTGCCGACATTCAGTCCGCGCTCGATGCCGAGTTGATGCGCAACGGGATGCCCATCTTCCTCGAAGCCGGAGGACTATGGATCGGCAAGCTGATCTCCGGGGACGACATCGGCGCCCTCAGCCCGCAGGCGGCGATCGCCAAAGCCGATGGCCGCCCGGTCTACATCACCCACGGCACGGCGGATATGCGTCTGAGCGCCGATTACGCCTCCGTGCTGGCCGAGACGGCCCGCGCCAACGGCGACGAGCCGCAGGTCTGGCTGATCGAAGGCGCGGGGCACGTCCAGGGCATCTTCGAACATACAGCCGAATATAACGACAGATTGATCGCCTTTTTCGACGCGGCGCTGAGCGGCTGAGAAAGCTGCTCGCATCCAATCTTGCGTATGGGTCAGCGAGTCATTTATCGCAGGGAGTTTCGATAATGAAGGTCGTGCGTAGAATACTTTTGATCTTGCTCGTGATCGTCCTCTTGTTAGTCATCGGCGTCGGGGCCTTCGCGCTCGATCTCACGCGCGGGCCGCTGCCACAAACCAACGGTGAACTGCGCGCACCCGGCCTGCGCGACCGCGTTGAAATCATCCGCGACGCCAACGGCGTGCCGCACATCTACGCCAGCAACATGGCCGATCTGTTCTTCGCTCAGGGCTTCACCCAGGCGCAGGATCGCTGGTGGCAGATGGAGTTCTTCCGCCACACCGGCAACGGCCAGATCCAGCAGTTGACCGGCAGAACCGAAAGCCTGATGGGCACCGACATCTTCATCCGCACGGTCGGCTGGCGGCGCGCCGCCGAGCGCGAAGTCGCCAACTACGACGACGAGACGATGGCGCACATGCAGGAATTCGCGAATGGCGTCAACGCCTACATCCTGCATCGCGAGTCGGGCGACCTCGCCTTCGAGTACGGCCTGCTCGGCCTGACCGGCGTCAACATCCCGATTGAGCCGTGGACGCCGGTCGATACGCTCGTCTGGGCCAAGGTCATGCAGTGGGATCTCGGCGGCAACTACGACACCGAAGAATACCGCCAGCAATTCTTGGACACCCTTGGACAAGACATGTTCAACGACTTCTTCCCCGGCTGGCCGTTCGGCGACAAGCCGACCATCGTCCGTGAGGAAGACCTGCCGCTCACGGCGGAGAGTGCCAGCGCAGGCAAGCAGATGACCGTCAGCGCGTCCGAGAACGACAGCGAAGCGCAGATCGTCGCGGCGGGCGGCGTCCCGCTGGGGATGCGCTTCATCCTGGGCGAAGGCGAAGGCATCGGCAGCAACAACTGGGTCGTCAGCGGCAGCCGCACGGCCAGCGGCCGTCCACTGCTGGCGAATGACCCGCATCTCGGCATTCAGATGCCATCGATCTGGTACGAGATCGGCCTGCACTGCCAGCCGGTCAGCGACGACTGTCCGCTGGACGTGACCGGCTTCGCCTTCGCGCCCAGCCCGGCGGTCATCATTGGCCACAACGCGAACATCGCCTGGGGCGTGACCAACGTCGGGCCAGATACGCAGGATCTGTATCGCATCCAGGTCAACCCGGATAACGATCTGCAATATCGCTGGAACGGCGAATGGCGCGATATGACCGTCTACGACGAGACGATCAACTTCGGCGACGGTGCCGAGCCGGTCACGATCCGCGTGCGCGAGACGCACCTGGGGCCGATCATCAACGACAACTCGTATGACCGCGAAACGGGCGAGATCAGCGGCTTCAACAACGACAATCCGCTCGCCCTGCGCTGGACGTCGCTCGACCCCGGCACGCTGTTCGAGGCGGTCATCCACATCGATCAGGCGTCGAATTGGGAGGAATTCCGCGACGCGCTGCGCCTGTGGGATTCGCCCTCGCAGAACTTCGTCTACGCCGACGTCGAGGGCAACATCGGCTACCAGACGCCCGGCAACATGCCGATCCGCGCCGAGGGTGAAAGCGGCCTGGTGCCGACCGATTGCGCCGAGGACGCCTGCGCCTGGCAGGGCTTCATCCCGTTCGACGATCTACCGCGCATCTTCAACCCGGAGCGCGGTTACATCGCCACCGCCAACCAGGCGTTGGTGCCGCTGGAATACTACGACCAGGTCGCCGGTGAATTGGGTGAGGGGCCAAACTACGTCATCAGCCAGGAGTGGGCGGTTGGCTATCGCGGCCAACGCATCAGCGAACTGCTCGAAGCATCGACGGCGCACACCATCGAATCGATGGCGGCCATTCACGCCGATAACAAGCTGATCCCGGCGGAAGAACTGGCGCCCGCGCTGGCCGCGCTCGACATCCAGGACGAGACGCTGGCCGAGGCGCGCGATTGGATGCTCGAATGGGATTACCAACTGCACATGTCGAGCGCGCGCGCCGCCCTGTGGATGCTTTTCTACAGGCACCTCGTCGCGGACACGTTCGACGATCAACTCGCTGCCATTGACTATGGGGGCAACGGCAACCCCTGGCAGCTTTACGTCCTCGCCCGGCTGGCGCAAGATCCGGAGAACGAATGGTGGGATGACACGGCGACCAGTGGTACGACCGAGACGGCGAACGACATTCTGCTGCGCGCGCTGCAAGAAGCGCTCGGCGATGCGCGGACGCAGCTCGGCGAAGATCGCGACACGTGGAACTGGGGTGCGCTGCATACGGCGACCTTCATCAGCAATCCGCTCGGCCTGAGCGGCATCGACCTGATCGAGAACATGGTCAATCGTGGCCCGGTGGCGGATAGCGGCGGTGGCCCGGCGGTCAACGCGACGAGCTGGAACTTCTCGCGCGACGATCCGTTCGACACGCGCAGCCTGCCGTCGATGCGCATGATCGTCGACGTCGGCGCCTTCGAGAACAGCCAGAGCATCCACACGACCGGCCAGAGCGGGCATCCGTTCAGCCCGCACTACGACGACATGATCGACCGCTGGCGCAACATCCAGTACCACCCGATGCTGTGGACGCGCGATCAGGTGCAGAGTGCCGCGGCGGAAACGCTCACGCTCGTGCCGGAGGGATAGGGGAAGATGGTGCTCGGTGCTCAGTTCTGGGTACTCAGTTCTGAGTTCTGGGTACTGAGTTCGAAAGACGATAGAGACGAGGAGTGCTCAGCGCTCAAGAGGGGTTTATACGGCACACACTGTACAATGCGGAAGACAGTAGATGAAGGATTGCTCCGCATGTGACCACGATCGAGGCTGCTGCCATCGCATTGTCGTCGTCTGGCGGGCGGGTTCGAGCATGATTCATCATGCTTCCCGCCCGAACTGCTAGCCAGGCGGCTTGCAGCCCCTGGCGATTGGGTACTGAGTTCAGAAGGTGATGAGGAAGGCTGACGGAATTTTCCAGCGCCTTCAGTGCGCTTGATTTGGCCTAGCCGACGGGTTAACCCGTCGGCGCACACACGTGAGCATTCGCGGTGTACGGGCCGGATAAATCCCGCCCGCACTGATTCTGGCTTGCGCGAGACTCGCCCAGAAGTGCACGCCATCGCATGCTTGCCGTCCGCGCATCTCCTCGCCGCCCTTACGCGTCCTCGATCTGATAGGCGCGCAGGCGCTCGATATAGGCGTGCAGTGCGGGATGACCGTGATCGTTGAAGTGACCTTTGACGTGCTGCGCATCCAGCCGCGCGTGATGATAGGCGCTCTGCAGCTTCGGCGCGAAGCGGCGCAGCTTGCGCGCGCGCTCCCAGGCTTCGAAGGCATCGCCGAGCGCCCCGCCGAGCAGCCCTTCGAGCGCGCGCTTGATCAGCCGCCAGCCGCCGCCGATATCCGCCTCGCCGCCGTCGTGGAAGGCGTCTTGCGCGTTTGGCATCTGCGCCAGCACCCAGCCGTTCTCGTGCCGCATCCGCTCGTAGAGGGCACGCCCGTAGAGCGGGATCATCTGCGCGACCTCGTGCGCCATGAAGATGTCCTGCCGTTCCTGCGCCAGCGCATTCTCCGCCAGGACGTAATTGGGACACAATTCGACCCCGCGCAGGCGAGCCAGCCGCACGAGCAGGATGGCGAAGGCGCGCGCCATCCACACTCGCCCGCCCCGTGTCACGATCAGATAGTCGATGTCGTCGCTGGCGACGGCATTGCGCACCGCCAGCGCCCCGGTCAGCGCGACCATGCGCACGAACGGCACGCGCGCCATCCAGCGCCCGTAGCTGAGTGCTGCATCCCACAATGCTTGCGAGGCGTCCTCACGGCTCCGGCGCAGGTCGATCAGATCTTCGCGCCCGACGCGCATGAAGAAGCCATCAATACAGCACAGCGAGTCACGCAGACGCGGCGAACGCGCCAGCGCCTCTTCGATCTGCGCCAGACTGGCGGGCGTGGAGGCGATCAGGAAGTGATGGATTTCGGCCAGAGTCAGGGGAAAGTTGAAGACGTCCGCATAGAGCACCGTGCGCAGGATGGCAGCTTCAAGTGACTCCACGGGATGTCTCCTTGATCGGCGGCAGGGACCGTGACGGGGCAAGCATTCACCACGGCGGGTGGCGAATGCTTGCCAGTGTACCACTGTTATTCTTTATTCGTTGCGAATATGGGCGGTGGATTGCCTCTCAGGACGAAGACGCATCGAAGCTTGCCAGCCACAGGTTGGCGAAACGGCACGAGATCGTGACCGGCTCGTAGTTGATCGCCGCCACGCCGATCTCGCCTTCGACGGCGGGCTGGGCCAGGCTGCCGCGATGCCGCCCGTCGACGAAGTAATGGAGCATGTCCGCCTCGGCCACGACCAGCAGATGATGCGGGCTGCCGTTGAACGTCCCCAGATCGTCGTAGAGGCCGGGTGTGAAGATGTCCTCCGAGCGGTCGGAGACGGCGACATCGCCGTTCTGGTTGAGGTAAGCCACCGTGTAGTCCCGGTCGCCGGTCAGGCCGAGCACCAGCCCGCAGCCCGCGGGCGCCTCCGGGAAGCCCGCCTCCCACGAGACGGTGGCACCCAGCGCAAACGTGCTGTACTGCTCGCCGCGACCCAGGCGCAGCGTGGTCACGCCCGCGCTGGCATAATCGACGAACGCTTCTGGCACATTGAGACTGCTCTGGCTTGGCGGGATCAGGCCGCGGCGGCTGAGTTCCTGGATCATGGTGCTGCCGTCGGCGACGAGCAGCTGCTGCGGGAAAATCGGCGGGTCGCTCGGCATCGTCACCGTCAGTGAGTCGACTGCGACCGTCACGGCGCTGTCCAATCCGCTGCCGGTGCGCACGGCAAACCCGATGCGACCGGGTGCGCTCAACGTCGCGTCGTTGAGGATGCCGATGCCCTGCGCATTGTAGAAGAGTGCCAGTTCGGCGCCGTTCATGAGCACGCCCAGGTCGAAGCGCGTCGTCCCGGCGACGATGGCGGGATGCGCCGTCCACTCGCGCAGGACGGTGTCGGTCGTCCCCTGGCGCAGGACAAAGCGCCACTGGCCGCGGTCGTTGATCTCGAACAGATAGGCGCCGGAGTCCGTCTGGCGCACGAGCAGGCCGACCGCCCAACTGCCACGGGTGCGTGTGACTTCGAACGCCGCGTCCGCGTAAGCATGATCGAACATGACCGCGTCCGGGTTGACAGCGCCGCCCTGCTGCTCGATGCCGCTCAGGTCGAGCAGCAAACGTCCATCACCCTGCGTCACGGCCAGCCCGTCATTGAGCGCCGTCCAGCCGCCCGCCTCGTCGAAATCGTCGCGCAGGGGATTCTGGGCGTAGCCGGGCAGCACGGCCAGCGTGTAATCACCCCCGGCGCTGGCATAGGCCGCAACGCGCACGGTGTAGGTGCCCGCACGCGGCAGCGTGATCGCTTCGAGCGCAGGGTCGCGCGTGGTCGCCGGGTCGGCGTCGTCGTTGGCGATCAGCGTCGTCCCGCCTTCGAGGATCGTCAGCGTCGGGTCGAAGGCGTCATCCGCCGCGCGCACGACGAACGAGACGACCGCCCCGGCGGGTGCGATCAGCGTCCAGTCCTCGCTCGCGCCGGGCGCCAGCGTGCTGACGACCGTATCGTAGAAGGTCAGCGTCATCTCCTGCGCGCGCGTGGGCGGCACGAACAGGACGGACGCGCTCAGCCAGAGGCACAGCCCCAGCCACAGCACAGGGTGTTTTTGGAGTGGTTTCATAGCGTGAATGTGTTGACAACGTATTCGACATAGCGCACGAAATCGTCGTTGTTCATCTCGGCGCCTTCCTGCCAACGACGCTGCTCGGCGGCGTGCAGACGGCGCTGCTCACCGGCCAACCGCATGTCGACGCCGACGGAATCGCCCGTGCGCTTGTTTTTCTTCTCGGAGGTGAGCACCTTGAAGCGCTCCAGCATGGTATTGGAGAGCGCCTCCAGATTCTTCGGTGACATGAAGGTGTAGACGGCCAGCAGCCGGTCGTCCTGAGCCAGGCTGCATGCCACCACCCACCAGCCTTTGGGCACGCGCCCGCGCCCCTTGACCTCGAAGCGCCACGTCAGCACCTCGACCGGGCTGGCGGCGTCGATTTGCGTTTCGACCGCGCCCTTCTGCGTCATGCGTGCCGCTGCGGGATTCACGTGGACGGCGCGCCCGCTGTGCCAGTGCCCTTTGAGCCAGCGCTCAATCAGCATGGCGCCACCATAGGCGACCACCGCGGCCAGGATGATGTTGATGACCGTCCAACTACCGGGCAGCAGCGCAGAAAAGATCAGGAAGGCGAGCACTGCCAGCCCGAAAAAGCCGGCGATCACCGCCAGGCGCAGGCCGGTATGTTCAGGATCGACTGAGAATTCGTGAGTTTGATCGTCGTGCATGATGGTCTTCGGAGAACGTTTCGTTTCAGTTCTTGATAGCAATGATGAGCATCCGGTCGGAATGGGTCACGCCCGGCTCGTAAGCTGTCAGTGCCGGGGTCAGCATCGCCTTGACGGTGAAGCCTGTCCGCTGCAAGAGCGTCGCCAGCGCCTGGATCGGATAGCCGCGCAGCGTGCGGACACAATCGAAGCGCCGCCAGTATTCGCCATCGCGATGGAAGGCGACGTAGGCGACATCGCTGATCTGGCGGTCGTAATCGTAAGCGGTGCGCGTCAGCACCAACAGATTGGGATCTTCAAAGATGATGCGTTCGGGGTCTTCGCCGTCCGCGCTCATGCCCTGGATCGTGCGCATGTCAAAGACGAACCACTTGCGCGAATCCAGCAAACCGGCGACCGCCTGAAACACCTGCTCGACCTCGCGCAGGCTGGAAAACTCGTTCATGACGTCGAGCGCGAGCGCCATGTCGAAGCTGCCGGGGTAGCTGCCCAGTTCGCGGATGTCGCGCTGCTCGTAGCTGACGCTCAGGCCGTCGGACGGCAGCATGCGGCGCGCCGTTGCCAGCATCTCCTCACTTTGATCGATAGCGGTCGTCACGTAGCCACGGTTCGCCAGCCAGCGCGTCGATGCGCCGGTGCCCGCGCCGAGATCGGCAATGCTGCGCCCCGTCCAATCGCTCTGCTGCGCGAACTGGATCAGCCGCGGCGTGATGTCGAGGGCGAAATCCGCCAGGCCGATGCGTTCGTAGATCGGTGCGAGCAGGTTGTAATAGTTCGTCACGGCACTCTCCCTGTCTGCGCTCAAGAACCTCTCGCAAACAACCCGGCGCTGCTGTAAATCAGGTCGAGTTCCGCGCTGTAAATGACGACGCTGCCATACTGCTGAATATCAACTTCCGGCGGGATGACGTAGTTCTGGTTGCCGGTTACACCCTTAAGTTCGCCGACCTCGTAATCCAGATCGCCCGCGCGCATCTCTTCCGATTCGCGCGGCGCCGCGCTGGCCGACAAGACCACGCGCAGGTCCGGGCCGTTGACGACGCTGAAATCCTCGAAGCGCAGCAGCCAGCCGCCGCTGGCATCCTGGTAAATGCTGACCTCGCCCTCGGCATAGCGGGTCGGGTCGATTTCGCCGAACGCGCCGACCGAGACCATCGTGCTGCCGATCATCTCCGGCAGTTCCTCGTCGTTGGCCGGTGCGGACGCGCCGGGCGTCAGCGCCGCCGTCAGCATCGCCAGCGCGCGCACCGAGTCCTCATCCGACAGCGCGCGATAGGCTTCCTGACGTTCCGGCGGCAGGGCCGCGAAATCGCCCTGAAGTTCCGGCGCCAGCCCTGGGAAAAGCTCCGCCGCCGCGCCACCTGCCGGGAGCAGCGGCTGCCAGTATGGAAATGTCCATGTTGCCACCGCGGCCAACCCACCGATGACGATCAACAACAAGCGAAAGCGCATATCGCCCCGATGATTTGTAATCTGTTACGTTGCGTAGAGTAGCACCGGATGATGCGATTCGTCAAATGGCGCACTGCTCGTTTCAGCACATTCGCCAGTGGCTCGAAGCCACTGGCTGGCAAGGCAAAGCCTGCTTCCAGCAGGCTGCCAGAACACAACGGTCGCTACCCAGCCACCGTCCAGGTGGTTTCAAGATCCGCCAGTCCGACCGTAACGCTTCGCGTGCGGTACTAACGACGGTCGGGCGCGCCAATGTGGTTCAGCTTCCCTTTCATCATCCCGCCCCAACCGTGATCGGCAAACGCCAGCTATCCGCGCCGTCCGCCAGCGTCAGGCGCACGCCGGTCGCGCAATCGTAGAGACCGAGCGCGATATCGTAGTCGCCCGGCACCAGATCGCCCGGCAGCGCGATCTCCGCCCACGGCCCGACGATCAGCTCCTCCGGATCGTCCCACTGGAGCGTCAGGCGGCCCGGCTGGGCGGGATTGCCGTCATACTGCGCGACCGGCGCCGGATCATCGAGCAGACGCACGTGGATGAACATGGACAGATTCGCCCCCGGCTTGACCGGCGCACGCCAGTACGGACGGAAGCGCACGACGTCGCCGGGCCGGAATGTCGTCCCCTCCAGATCGTAGCCGACGAGCGCGATCTGGTCGCCGAACAGCGCGCCGTCAACGGACTGCGACGGTGGGGTCGTCCGGTAGACGGTCGCGCCGGGGCCATGCACATCCGCCGAAGCCGGGATGTGCCTGACCGGCGTCAGCGCCTCGACGAAGGCCGCCGTGCCCGGCGCCGCCAGCATCTGCGCCCGCTCATCGTCCGTCAGCGCGACGTAGGCGATGCCCTGCTCGGCCAGCGCGTCGGGCGCGATCGTGTCGAAGGCGGGCAGCGTATCCGTATACCACCAGGTGAACGGCTTCTGGCCGTCGTAGCCGCCCCAATAGCGATTCCACGTATTCTCCAGTTCGCCGCGCACGAGCGCGATGTCGCCCTCGAGCGGCAGGTTGACATCCGCCCACTGCCAGAGCAGCATGCGCGTATCCGGCAGTCGATACGACTGCACGTTGGCGATCGTCGCGGGCAGACTCGACGCCAGGAAGATCGCCGTGATGACCGTGCAGACACCGGGCGCGATCCAGTGGCGACTCGTCCCCAGCGCGCCTTGCAAGAAGTGGACGATCTGCGCCGCACCCGCGCCCCATAGGACGCACAGCGCCAGCGTCCCTGGCAGCACGTGACGCACGAACGACTCGGTGATGCGGCGCGGATCGGTCGGCAGCACGCCCCCCAGGTCGAAGAAGCTGGACGTGATGATCAGGCAGGCCGCGCTGTAGATCAGAAGCAGGATGACGAAGGCGCCGTTGACCGGGCCGCGGGCGGCTGAACGTCGCCGCAGCAGATGGGTCGCCAGGCCAAGCACGATCACGACGGCGAACAACCCGATCCCGATCGGCCAGATCATGTGCATCAGGTTGTTCAGGTTGCGCGCCGGGTCGAGCGTCGACTCGACGACGCCCGCCAGCCCCGTCACGCGCAGGCGCGCGCCCTCGTTGTTGCTCAGCGAGAAGGCGCCGTAGCCGAAGACGAGATAGCCCGCCGTCACCACAGAGAGCGCCGCGGCAAGGAGCGTCCACAGCCAGACCGCGCGCTGTCTCACCCCCTGCGCCAGCATCACGATCAGGACGATGGCCCACGGAATCAGGACGAAGACCGCCGTATATTTCAGGTAGATCGCTGCGATCCCGGCCAGCAGCCCGCCGATCAGGAGCGCGCCCATGCGGCTCGGTGTCGCGCGCCGCCGATAGGCCCGGAACGTCAGGTTGAGCGAGAGGGCGCAGCTCAGATAGACGAGCGGATCAGGGATGGCGAAGTTGCCGTGCTCGATGACGATCGGCGACAGACCCCAGGCCAGCCCCGCGCACCACGCGGCCACCGATCCGCCGGTTTGCCAGCCGAGCGCGATCACGAGCAGGGTCGTGGCGATGCCGCTGAGCGCCGCCAGCAGCCGCAGCGCATTCAGATAGTCGCCCAGGAAGATCCAGGGCTGCGCCGAGGTCGCCTCGACGACCTGCTGCACGCCCATGTTGATCCAGATGTAGAGCGGCGGATAACCCTTCAGCCAGTCGGGGATGAAGGCGATCTGCTCGACGCCGCGCCAATCGCGCGCCAGCAGCACCATGCTCGGCTCATCCCAGTGATCGCTGTAGGGCAGATAGCGCGGGAAGGCCGCCAGCCGCAGCCCGCCCGTGATCAGCATCAGGATCGCGAAGGCCCAGAACAGCCTGCCGCTCGCCCGCCTGGGATCGATGTAGCGCAGGATGCTGCGTGGGCTGCGGTCTTGCGTGGGGATCGACGTCATCAGAGCCGTTGCGCCTCTGCGGGCACCATCGTTGAACAAATCATCGTCGGCGATTGTACTCGCAGCGCGCGCCGTCGTATAGGCGACCGTTGGCGAAACGTCGGCTGCGACGAGACGTGGACGGCATGTATGAGAAACGTATTTGACAGCGCGCTGACCCATCTACATGATTAAGGTGCATTACGCAGCACACGAGAGGATATGCAGGTGAACGAGGTCGTTTCGCGGCCATTCGAGGGCGAAGAAGATTTCTGGCGCGTGCGTGACTTTTTGATCGCGACCTACCCGGTCACGCCGGTCGGCTACAACTGGGAGATCCGGCGCTGGGATGGCTGGCGCTTTCATCGGGAAGCCACGGACATCACGCCGGAGTGGAGTGAGCGTCTGCATCTGTGGCAGACGGCGGACGGGCAACTGGTCGGTCTCGCCCATCCCGAATACGAGGGCAGCGCTTTCTTCGAGATCGACCCGGATTACCGCTACCTGGAAGCCGAAATGATCGAATGGGCGGAGACGCATCTTGCGGTCGCGCAGGCGAATAGCGCGGCACGGGTGCTGCACCTCGACGTCATGGATTACGACGCGGCCCGCCAACGCCTGCTGATCGAGCGCGGCTACGAGCAAACGCCGTACCGCTTTTCCGCCCGACACCTGCGCTTCGGCAAGCGGCCCTTGCCCCAGTCAGAGATAGCGCCCGGCTATCACCTGCGCTGCACTGAGGACAATGATCTCGATTTCCAGCGCATGGCGGATGTGCTCAACGCCGGGTTCAAGCGAAATATCCACACCGCCGCCGAATACCGCAGCTTCGTGACCGGCTCGCCGTCGTTCGAACACGAGCTCAACTTGGTCGCGGAGGCCGCGGACGGCAGTTTCGCCGCGCATGTCGGCCTGACTTACGACGCCGCCAACCGGCGCGGCATCGTCGAGCCGGTCTGCACGAGCCCGGATCACCGGCGCAAAGGGCTGGCGCGCGCACTCATGATCGAGGGCCTCCAGCGGCTGCGGGCGCGCGGCGCGACCGACGTCACGCTGGGCGCAGGCGATTCAGAAGCGGCCAGTGCGCTCTACGACGCGGTCGGCTTCAACGAGGCCTATGGCGGCCACGTCTGGCGCATCATCGTCAGCGCCTGAGGCTAATCGTTTTCGCTCGATAGCAGGAGCGGCTCCGGCAGTGCCAGAAAGACGGTGCCGGTCGCCACGTAGGAAATATCATCGCCGGGCACGAAGTAACGCGTGTGATCGAGCGCGTCGTTGCCATTGACGATGCACAGATAGCCGAACTCGCGCAGGCGGTTCATCAACTCATCGGTGAACAGGTCGTCGCCATGGAAGACGTGCTCAAGAATGTCTTCCGCGAAATCGTAGTCGGGCCGGACGACGCGTTCATCCTGTTCGAAGCCCGATTCGTTGTTCGGATACTTCTGCGTGTAAAGAACGTAACCGACGAAGTCGCCCAGGCTGTCGTAAACCGGCATTCCAATGCGAACACTGTCAAGTTCTGAAGTGGGAGTTTCCATTTGCACAGACATCACTTGTCTCCACCGCTTTTGAATGATGGCTCAGAGCATACGGCTGAACGCTCGCGCCGTGCTGAGCCGGATGGATACAAATCGATCACCCAGATGGCTATGTTCGGCCTCAGCCGCGTGACCCGGCCACAGCGATCACGGCTCGGACGTGGGGGCGGCATCCATGTCGCTCAGCGCGATCTGAAGCACATCCTTGAGTGGCATAGCGCGTCCCTCCGCCCACAACCGCTCGAACTCATCATCGCCCAGGTGAGCCCGCAGCGCCGCGGTCCCCTGCTCCCACAATCGACCGAGAGCTGGCTCTGGTAACTGTTCGCTTTCAGAACTCAGCACACTCGCGTGACCCAGATAGACGACTGCGCGATGACGATCGCCACGATCAAGCGCCATCACAGCGAGGCATTTCACGACCGTATCCATGGGATAGTGGATGAAGCTGTAGGAAGCTATCACTTCCCGACCCACTGGAATGTCTTCGAGCTGAGTCATCAGATGTGCGTAGAAGCGCATCATGGCTTGAAAGTGTGCCGCCGCCAGTACGTGATCGCCATGCAAGAAGGCAGCGTGACCGAGCAGGGCGCGCATATCGGCCTCAGCGCGCCGGTTGCCCATCTCCTGGTAGAGCGCCAGCGCTTCGTCAAAGTAGGCTTCCGCCGCCGCCAGATCGCCCATGCACAACAACACCTCGCCATAGCGCAGCGTCCAATCGGCGATAATGATGCGGCTGCCGGTCGTGCGCGCCATGACGACACTCTGGGCGATCAGGTTATGTGCTTCCTCGAGTTGCCCCACGTGCAAAGCTAACCGGCCCAGATTGCCAATCGGATGCACCATCATCTCGAAACTGGTGGCAGGGATGAGCGCCAGGCTCTTATCATAGAGCCCTTTGGCCTCGTCATACTGCCCGGCATTGCGCAGACGATCGCCAAACAAAAAGTGCGCTCCGGCCAGCCGCGCATCTCGTGCGGGATGATCCCAGGCATCGAGTAAGGACACCAGCATCTCAAACCATTTCCGTGCCTCATCCAGGTCATGCGCTGCCTGCATATTCAATTCGGCAACGCTGATCGTGGCATCAGGGTCTTCCAGATGACGAGCTATCGCTTCCGCTCGCTGGCTGAAGGGAAATGCCTCGTGATAGCGCCCTTGAATCGCAATAAACGATGCCAGTGCAACCAGGGCATGACAGACCCACTTGTTCTCGACGTCGCCGGCAGCCGTCAGCGCCGCGCGGTTCCAGTATTCGCCCTCGCGCAAATATCCGCGCCGAATCCACGGTATCCGCAGGTTACTGAGAAAGCGCAGCGCAGTCTCCACGCGCCCCGTCTCAAGTGCCCAACTCAGGATGGCGCGGCAGTTATCCATCTCCGTCTCGACGCGACCCAAATCCAGGTTGGCTTCGGGGCTGATCATCTGCGCCAGGAGTTTGTCGGTCAAGGTTATGTACGTTTCGCAATGGCGGGCGCGCGTTTCGGTGTCCAGGTCAGCGGCGTGCAGCTTTTCCTCCGCGTACTGGCGGATGAGTTCGTGCAGAACGTAACGTCCATCGCCCGCGGGACGCACAAGAGACTTCTCGATCAACGCGCGCAGCAGCGCCAGCCCGGCCCCGGCGACCGGCTCGGATTCGTCGACCATCCAGCCGCCGCGAAAGACCGACAGCCGCATGAGTGCGTTCTGCTCGTCTGCGGAAAGGAGCTGCCACGAATGATCGAAGACGGCGCGAATGCTGCGATGACGCTCCGGCACGTTGCGCACGTTGGCGGCCAGGAAATCAATATCGCGCTGAATGTGCTCGGCGATCTGCGCGGGCGACAGCATCGGCAGCCAGCCCACCGCCAGTTCGAGCGCCAGCGGCAGATTCTCGACCAGTTCACAGATCGCGCTGACGGCATCCAACTGGCCGCCCAGGGTGAAATCGGGCGCGACACGGCGGGCCGTCTGCTCGAACAGCAGGATCGCCTCTGCCCTCGCCAGTTCATGGACCTGGACAATCCATTCTTCGACCAGTTGCAGCCGCTCGCGCGAGGTCGCCAGCAGCTTGACGCCCGGCGCGTTGTTCAGGATGTTGGCGAACCAGGCCACGCCGTCACCCAACTGTTCACAGTTATCGAGCACGATCAGCAGAGTCTGATCGCGCAGGTAAGCCATCAACTGCTCTTCGCCGTTCAGGGGCAGGTTGAGGCTGTGGATGATCGCGCCGGGGATCAGTTCAGCCTCGGTGCTGGCGACGAGCGGCACAAAGATGACGCCATCTTCCAATATGTCGCTTTGCCTGCGCGCCGCTGCCAGCGCCAGGCTCGTCTTGCCGACGCCGCCAGGGCCGACCAGTGTCAGCAAGCGGCAGGCGGGCTGCGCCAGCAGCCGGTCGATCTCGGCCAGCTCTTTGTCGCGTCCGATCAGTGCGGGAGCCGCGGGCGCAAACGACCCCGATACCGCCCACGTCTCTGAGACGGCCCGGCGTATGTTCGACAGAGCATCGACCGGGCGCTGGCCGCGCGCGCACTCGACAAACGTATCACGCCACTCCGCTGGCACGGATAGCCCCTCGGCAAGCGTGGCGGCCAGTTCCGGGGAGGGGCGACGTTCGTCCATCTCGATCTTCTTGATTGTGGCGACAGCGCAGGCGGCACGCGTCGCCAGCTCGCGCTGCGTCAGGCGCTGCGCCTTGCGACGTTGACTGACCCATTCGCCGAATGAGTACGTCTCCCCCGTCCGCATCGGTATCCCTTTTTGTATCCCTGGCTGTCCACCCATTGTAAACCGGAAAGGAGACCAGCGCGCGCGCCGTTTCTGCTTGAATAGCCACATCAGAGACGACGAGGAGAGCAGACCATGTTCCCGGCGCAAACACAGATGGCAGAACAGCCCGTTCACCACATCACACAGGTCCCCAATTGTGAAGATGGCCTGCGCATCGCCCCGGCAGGGGCGCGTGATTGCGATGCCGTGTTGGCGCTGTTCGGCGCGCTGCACGCCTACAACGCCTCGCTCGACCCACACTTTGCCCTGTCGGATGGCTGGCGGGCGATCCTACGCAGCGAGTTCGCGGCGACGCACGATGATCCGGACAGGCTGTGGCTGCTGGTCAAGGATGGCGAGCGTCCCGTCGGCCTGCTGATCGCCGGGGTGCATACCGACTCGCCGCTGTTCCGTCACCGTCAATGGGTCGAGGTGCAGGCTCTCTTCGTCGCCGATAGTCATCGTCGCCTCGGCCTGGCTCGCCGCTTGCTGGATGAGGCTTATGCCTGGGCGGAAGCACACGCACTGCCGCGCGTGCAGCTTTACGTGACCGCCAGCAACGTGCGCGCGCAGTCCGTCTACGAGGCCGAGGGTTTTAGCACCAGCCAGGCCATCATGCGAAAACGTCTGTAAACGGTGCTTTTGGTCGCCAATCCATCGAGAGCACTACATCACGCATTCGGCGGATGTATAGATTCAGGAGATTAAGCTATGAATTCGCTCAAACTCAAACTGTCAGTTGTCTTGATCGCGGTCTTTGCCATCGTCGGGGGCGTACACGCGCAAACGGACTTCGATGGACGATCCTCGCTCGACAGGTTAGGGGCCGCGCTCGGCGCAGAGCACTATCTTGATGCCTACAGTGAGGTTTTCATGCTCTACGACAGCGCTCCAGCAGCGTTGATCGAAGCCCTGGCGGCTGAACCGGAAGCCGAAGCGGATCAACACGTGCATGTCTTTCTCTCGTTATTCTCCGGCCAGCCAGAGCAAGCCTTGACCCGGGCTGATGCACTCCCCACAAGCGCATTCTCACTTGCGGTGGCAGCAGCAGCGAACAGTATTGTCGGAAATGCCGAAGATGCAGCGGATGCGTTTTCTCTGGCGCTCGAACGCAGCTCAGATGGGGCGCAGCTCTACGGCCTGATGGCAGCGGCGGCTTTCGTCAAAGGTAATCCTGATGAAATCCTCGAAAACAGCAGCCACGCCGTCGAGATGAACCCCAATCTGGCCGCAGCCTATCGCCTCCGGGGGATTGGCAATCTGTATAGCGGCGACCTCGAAGCGGCTTTGCTGGATGCCGAGCGTGCGCTTGAGCTTGATCCAACGACCTACTACTTCCATTACCTGCGCGCGAGTATTTACTTTGGGTTCGGCGATCCCGAGACTGCCATCAACGACATAAATGCAGCCTTGGCGCTCAATCCCCGCTCGTTCATCGGCAACGCGATGCGTGCCGGGGCGAACGCGGCACTCGACCACATGGAACAGGCGGCGCAGGATTTCGCCAGCGCTATTGACGCACGCACGAACGAAGTCATTGACGCTGATCCGCTGGTTTCTGATGCGTCCGCTCAATTCACCATGACCTTTGGCAGAACACTTCACCTACCGTTCGAAGCAAGTGACACACAAACGCTGACCATCAACGTGAACAGCATCAATCTGGATGAAGTCGATCCCGTGGTGCTGCTCGTGAGTCCCGAAGGTGTGCCGCTGGTCTTCAACGACGATGCTAGTGACGATACCCTAGACGCCGAGATTGCCGACTATGTGCTCCCCGAAGGCGGCATGTACACGTTGGTGGTGTCCCATGCCAATGCGGGCAGCGAAGGTGACGTCGAAGTTTTGCTTTCGCTCCGATGACATGACCTTCATGCAACAACGCCACATCGCGACGAGGAGCACCTCGTCCCAGTTCACGAACAGGGTAGAAAGATATGTCACCCGCCGGGCCATCCTGCGCAAATCCCTGTGATTGAGAAGGGAGTGCCGCTGCATCGACCGCCCGTTTCGCCACCCGATTGATCGACTCGAATGCACAACATCATCGGAGTAAATCGCCATGAACGCCGAAGAACGCAAACAACTCGTCCGCCAGTTGATCGAGGAAGCCATCACAAGCGGGCATCTGGAACCGCTGCAAGCGCATCCCGGCCTGCACGAGATCATCCCGACGCTCCAGCGCGTGCTGCCGACGCTATCCAACCGCAGTGTCAGCTTCCCGCTTCAATTCACCGAGGGCGAATGGGTCGCAACACGCACCATCCACAGCGGTGTCCACACGGAGACCGGCGCGCGGATCGAATACGAGGTGCTGATGCTCAATCGCGTCGTCGATGGCGTAATTATCCAGCAGCACTCGGTCGCCGACTTGATGCAGATCCTGCGCGCGATGGGTGTCCAGATGCCCGATCTGCCGGGCTAGGCCTTCATCTACCCGCACGATAGCGGGCAAACGATTACACATCAGGAGAAAACTCGATGTCCCATCCATTTGAGACACTGGTCAATGAACGTTTCATCAACCTGACCACGTTTCGCAAGAATGGCGCGCCCGTCGCCACACCCGTGACAAAGCTCAAGCTCCATGAAGGCAAGATCTACGTCGTCACGGGCGGCACGACCGGCAAGATGAAGCGCCTGCGGCATACGACCCGTGCACAGGTGGCCGCCTGCAAAGGCAACGGCCAGCTGACCGGCGCGACGATGGACGCCGAAGTGCGCATCCTGAGCGCCGATGAAACGCGATCGCTGTTCGAGGCAAAGATTCTGGGCCTGAACGCGATCGTGCGGGTGTTCAACTTCATCCGTGAGCGCCGCGCGGGCGGCAATGTCTACCTCGAAATCGCCGCCGCGTGAGAGCCGGGCGCTACAGAGGGAGATGCGAGGTGCGGGCTAGTCTCGCACCTTGAAGATCTCCTCCAGGGCAACCTCGAAGCCCGGCAGCAGATCGCCGCCATGCAGCGTGTCGCCAGGATAGTAGAAATCGGATTGGCCGTCGGGGTACATGACTTCGATCAAGGGTTTCTTGGTGTAGATGACCCAGACCTGCTTGGCGCCGTTTTCCAGATAGTAGTAGGCGCTATTGTCGCGCATCTGCTTGGGATAGTCGTCTGGCGATAGGACTTCGATACACAGGTCGGGGATTTGCATGACCACACCGGAGGTAATGGCGGGGACGCGCGCTTTGGTGGTGAAGGTGAGATCCGGGATGCGGTCGTTTTCCGTGTCTTCCGGGTGAGCACGATAGCGTACTTCGTACAACACCTCACCCAGATCGTGCGCGTCGGCGTAATTGTGTAGCAGCAAGAACAGGATCTTGGAGATGAGTTGGTGTAAATAGCCAGGCATGGGTTTCTCCACGATCTCCCCGTGAACGAGTTCGAAACGCCGATCCTGGTTCTCCGGCAGCGCGAGAAATGCTTCGAATTCTTCACTGGTGACGGATGGGGTTTTGACAGGTGAATCGGTCATGTCGTGCCGTCACAAACTGCTGCTCCAGCGTCATTTATCAGTATAGCACGTTGATACACCGCCACACGTCGCGGCTCCCCATATAGTCTTTTGATCGTGCATAGATTCCCCCCTGTCGGGTGGTGACTTCCACCCGTGGGAGACGTCTATGCTAAAGCTATCGAAGGCGCTGATGCAACGCGCTCAGCCACAAGGAGCACCACAGCATGGACCTGTACTCAGCACAGAAGATGTCGGAACAGAAGATCAAGCACTTTCACGATGCGGCGGAACATGAGCGTCTCGTCCACGTGGCCCGCGGCGATGCCGAGCGCAAACCGCGTCACCTGGTGATGCTGACTTTGATCGCCTTCATGACTCTCGTCTCACGCAGCAGCGGCGCCGGTCTCTCATGACCGGGCGGCCGCTGCTTCACCCCGCCGGCGCTTCGTCGAGGGCGTCGGCGAGCGCATCTTCCAGCGCGATTGTGCGCCCTTGCGCCCAGGCTGCGGCGAATGCTTCTTCGCTCAGCCTGGCGCGCACCGCAGCGATGTTGCGCTTCACTTCCGGCTGATCGGCCTGCTGGTGAAACGCCCCCATTTTCTCCAACGCCGCCTGTGACGCGGCAAACAAGCGCACCGCCCGCTCCGGCTCGCCGCTCAACCCGAGCGACCCCGCCAGCGGCACCAACCCCGTCGCCATATCCAACCGGCTGCCAAAATCACGACTCATCTGCAGCGCCTCGTGCAGCTGCGTCAGCGCGTCGTCGTGGTCACCGCGATGCTGCGCCAGGTAGGCCAGGTTCTTCATCATCATGATGATGCGGCGCGTCTCGCCCGTCTGCCGGGAAATCTGCAGCGCTTCCTCGTAATAGACCTGCGCTTGCAGATCGTCGCCGTGAAAGCGTGTGATCTCGCCCAGGATGTTCAACGCCTGCGCGATCCCCGGCTTGTACTCAAGCTCGCGGAAATGCGCCAGCCCTTCCTCCGCCGCTTCCAGCGCGACCGCCTTATCCCGCAGCCGCGCATAACCGGAAAACGTCAGCACCCAGGCCAGCATGAACTTGTCGTCGAGATTGCGCGCCGCCGCCAGCGCTTTCATCTGGTACTGCTCGGCGCGCTGGATGTCGCGCACAGTCTCCAGCAGCCCGGCGCCATAGAGCAGACGCACATAGTGGCGTGAGGTCTGGTCGCCCAGCCGTTCGAGCAGCCGCGTCATCCACTGCAAGCCCTCGACGTGATAGCCATACCAGTACCAGAAGATATCCAGCCCCCCGGCCAGCCGCGCGCCAATCACCGGATCGCCGCCGTTGAGCGACCAATCGAGCGCCATGCGCAGGTTGCCAAGCTCGATCTCAAGCACTTGCGACCAGTAACGATGATGCGCCATCCGTAGTTCGGGGTTGGCGCGCTCGGCCAGATCGGCGAAGTATTCCGCGTGACGGCGACGGATTGTGTCCGCCTCGCCGCTCGCTTCGAGCTGCTCGCGCGCGTAATCCTGGATCGTCGCCAGCATGTAAAAGCGCGGCTCGCCGTGGATGGTCTCGCGCTGCTGGATCAGGCTCTTGTCGAGCAGCGATTCCAACCCGTCATACAGGTCGATCGGCAGCCCCTCGGTGCAGATCGCCTCGATTGCCTCCAGCGAGCGCCCGCCGCGAAACGGCCCCAACCGGGCGAACAGCATCTGCTCACCCGGATCGAGCAGCTTGTGACTCCACTCCATGGTCGCGCGCAGCGTCTGCTGGCGGAGCGGCACGTCGCGCGGGCCACCGGTCAGCGCGTCCAGGCTGTTGGAAATGCGGGCCAGCAGCGTTTGCGGCGAGAGCAGCTTGCAGCGCGCGGCGGCCAGCTCAATCGCCAGCGGCAGGCCGTCGAGCCGTTTGCAGATTTCGACAATCGCCGGGGCCGTGTCGTCGGTGAGTTCGAAGTCCGGCTGGATCATGCGCAAGCGCTGGACGAACAGCGCGACCGCCTCGGACTCGTCGAGCCGTTCGAGCGGCGTATCGTCGGCGGGCAGCGAGAGCGGCGGCACGGCGAATTCTTGCTCGCCGGAGATGTGCAGCGCCTCGCGGCTGGTGACGAGGATCTTCAGGCGCGGCGCGCCCGCCAACAGCGCCGTGACGATTGGCGCGGCATCGATCACGTGCTCGAAGTTGTCGATCAGCAGCAGCAGTTCCTGATCGGCGATGGCGCGCACCATCGTCTCCAGCGTTTCGTCGCCCCCGGCCTCGACGACGCCGAGCGCATCCGCGATCTCGTGGATGACCTGCGCCGAGTCCGAGATCGGCGCCAGGTTGACGAAGTACGCGCCATCCTTGAAGTCCGCCTGCGCTTCCGAGGCGATCTTGAGTGAGAGCTGTGTCTTGCCGGTGCCACCGGGGCCGGTCAGCGTCAGCAGGCGCGAGTCGCGCAGGAGCTGACTCGCCTGCTCAATCTCATGCGCGCGGCCAACGAAGCGGGCGACCGATGCCGGGAGTGGACGTACGCGCAGGCTGCGTGACGGCGCCGGTGCCTGGCTGTGAGCCGGGGCATTGTCGCCGAGCAGCCCCAGCTCGCGCCCGCGCTGGATCGCCTGGACGCGCCCGCTGACGCCCATCTTGCTGTAGATCTGCTTGGTGTACCAGCGCACGGTCTCGGTGGCGACGACCAGCTCTTCCGCGATCTCCCGGTTGGATAAGCCAAGGGCTATGAGCGCCAAAATCTGCTGCTCGCGTCCCGTCAACGGGTTGAGCACGTTGAGTTCGTCAGATGTCACCGCCACCCCCTCCTGGTCGTGCCGCCGCTTTAGATCTGACCGCGCACCTCTTTGAGACGAGCATCGATTTCGGCGACGCGCGTCTGGTGCGCTTCCCACCAGGCCGGGTCACGCTGGGCGTCGAGTTCTTCGACCGACTTGCCCTGCTGCTCGACCCAGGTGTAATACTTCAGATTGTGCCAGCGCTCGCGGTTGAGGCGTGTGCCATCCTGCACCCAATCGGTCTTTTGCCCGTGGAAGATGCCCTCGATGTGGCCGACCGCGCGCGCCTCGTCCAGCGCGCCTTCGCGCCCGCGCAGCTTGTCCATCTCCGAGTGATAGCGATCGAGGCTGTCGGTCGCCGCCGTGACGATCACGTCGTCTTTGCCGAAGCCGTAATGCTTGGCCGTCTTGATCGCGCCCAGGATGTGGCAGATGCCGCTGATGCCGAACAGGGAGCCGAGCTTTTCGACCAGCGCTTCGTCCGCGCCGTAGCGCTTGACCAGCGTCTCACGCCCGATCGGTTCGCTCAGCAGCTGCAGGCCGCGCACACAGCTCATGTCGTCGATGCACATGAGCGCGTCGACGTTCCAGGTGTGATGAATCCAGGTCACGTGCTTATCGCCGATGCCCTGGATCTCGTGCGCGCCGTAGCCATTCTTGAACAGCGTCGGGCACTGAATCGGCTCGAGCGAGACGTGCTTGCAATCGGGATAGACCTGCTTGAGCCGGTCGGCGGCTGCGTTGGTGCCGCCGCTGCCCATCGCCCAGACAAAGGCCGCCGCCTTGCCATTGCCAACGCCCTGGCCGTGGAGTTGGTCGAGCAGTTCGACGATCGTGTTACCGGTCACGTGATAGTGGAAGCGGTAGTTGCCCATCTGCTCGAACTGGTTGAGGATGCGGATGTTCGGGTCGCTCGCGCGCAGGCGGTGCGTTTCGTCGTAGATCTCTTTGACGTTGCTCTCGGTGCCGGTCGTGCGGATGATGTGCGCGCCGTAGCTTTCGATCTGCTCGAAGCGCTCGCGGCTCATGCCCTCCGGCAGCACGACGATCGAGTTGCAGCCCATGCGCCCGCCGACCCAGGCCCCGCCGATGCCGTAGTTGCCGGTCGACGGCCAGACGAGCGTGTTCACCTGGGGGTCGATCTCGCCGAAGATGACCTTCTCCAGCAGCACGGAATAGGCCGCGCCGACCTTGTGGCTGCCCGACGGGAAGTTGCGCGCGTAGAGCATGACGATGTTGGCATCGACGCCGGTCAATTCCTTGGGCAGCACGACGTATTCGATCTCGTTGTCGGCGCTGCGCCAGTTGATGTTGAACAGGTTGATCGGGTCGAGCGGATCGTTGGCTTTGGCGGCCAGGGCACGCGCGCGCACGTCCGGCGCGATGGTATTCGGGTGCAGCATCTCTTCAAAAGTAGGGCCGGTGATCACGATGGAAACTCCAAATAGAAGCGAAATTAGAATGATCCCTATTCAACCGCAATCGCCGACTCCGCGCAATAGCCGGGGTACGGCCGTATGTACTGCATGCATCATTCGCGTTCTCTGGCAGGCAGGCACATTGACACACGATGCCAGTCTCCATATCATGAAATGCGTTCTTTGGCACTGGTTCACACATCTTCTTCTTATACAAAAGGTATTTCCCACGATGGCGACTACGACCAATCTCAGCGTCAAGTTGTCGTTTCCCTGGACGCGCCGGCTGCTCTATCTCGCCGGCGTCCTCGTCGTCATTATCGGCATCTCCCTGTATCTCCTCACTGAATCGACCGACGTTTATTTTTCCTGGACGATCCAGTCATCGCTGACGGCAGCGTTTATCGGCGCAGGCTACTGGGCCAGCTTCTTGCTGGAATTCCTCTCTGCACGCGAGCGCGTGTGGGCGCGCGCCCGGCTGGCAATGCCCGCTGTCGTCATCTTCAGCTTCTTGATGTTCATCGCCACGCTCATCCATCTCGACAAATTCCACTTCAACGCCCCCCAGGCGCTGACCGTCGCTGGCACATGGGTGTGGTTCCTCGTCTATGCCATCGTGCCCGTGCTATTGGCCGTACAGTGGTGGCGACAGGTACGTGCGCCCGGCGTCGATCCCGCACGTGGTGAGCCGCTGCCAGGCTGGATGCGCGCGCTGCTCATCGCCCAGGCAGCGATCATGCTGCTGCTTGGCGTGGTGGGCACACTCGCACCGGATGCGCTGGCATCGATCTGGCCGTGGGCATTGACACCGCTGACCGGGCGTGCCGTCGGTGCCTGGTGCGTTGGCCTGGGAGTTGCAGCGGCCCATGCGGTCTATGAGAACGATCTGCTGCGGCTGCACGCAATGATGACGAGCTGTGCCTTGTTTGGCCTGCTCGCGATCGTTGCTCTGCTGCGCTATCCCGCCGAGATAAATACGGCGAACCTCGCCATATGGATCTATGTTGCTTTTATCGCCAGCCTGCTGTTGGTGGGGATTTGGGGCACGCTGCTCGCACGACGAGCGCTCAGAGGGCGCGATTGACCGCATTCCCGGATGCATTGTCTACGGATGATCGTAGACGTAGAAGATGTAATCCTGTGGGCCGGTCTTGACGCCGAGATCGTTAAGCAGACGAAGTACCTGCGCGCGATGATCGGTGCCGTGATTGACGACGTGAAGCAGCACCTGCCACAGGATGAGATTCTCGTCCTCGCCTGCGGGGAACGGCTTCGTGAGCAGCATGTCGTCGCGCAAATCAGCGAGATACGCGCGCATCGTCTGCTCGACGTTATCCCAGTGCGCGCGGAGGGCCGCCTTGTCGTCGAACTGCGCCGGATCGAGCGGTTCCGGGATGTCGACACCGCGCAGGCCGCTGAACCACGTATCGTCAACGCTCATCAGATGCACGAGCTGGTTGCGCACCGATCCGTACGAATAGCGCACGTCCTGGGTGAAGAGCGCTTGCGGCAGCGGCACGACGTACGACTCCCAGATGCTGCGATTTTCGCTGAAGTGGTAGTCATAAAAGTGGCGGAAGGCGTCGGCATTCATAGGCGTGGTTCCTTTGTGCGCGGTCGCGAGCATTATAGCACAAAAGTTCTAGTGAGGTCAAGGAATGAGGTGATGAGTTGGGCAGGATGTGCCCAGCCCGTACAGATCGCGCTACCGGGACGCAAGCCTCCCAGACGACCATAACGTGGTGGCGGACGGCCCGTTACCTCTGGTGACAGCGTTTGCGCGTCCATACGGCGGCTGTCCCGCGGACGAGGCACGCCTCGTCCCTACATCGGGCCTGATTGTGGTCGGGTGTGCGGAGAACATAGAGCCTGTCTCCCCCACTGTGAACCGGGCACCGTGAACCCGCACTGAGCACCGAGTACCGAGCACTGAGCACCCCATCCCCATCCCCTTTTCCCGCGCTATACTTCGCGCCATGACGACACTCATCATTCGCGACGACGATCCGAGCTTCTTCACCCACCCCGGCCTGCTGGACACGATCTACGCCCCGTTATGGGAGCGCGGGCTGCCCGTCAGCCTGTCGGTGATTCCGGCGCAGACCGGCGCAACGCGCGTGCTCTGGCGCGAGGGCGCGCCGTACGACCCGTCGATCCCGCCGGGCTACCGCGGCGACGAGACCGAGCGCCCGCTGGCGGACAACGCCGAGATGTGCGCTTATTTGAACGGGCGGGCGCGCGAAGGGTTGGTCGAGATCTGCCTGCACGGCTGGTCACACAGCTACCGCGAGTACGGTGCGCTCGATGGCCCGACGGCGCACGAAAAGCTCCAGCGCGGCCTGGATGCGCTCCAGCACGCCCTGCCGGACGCGACCGTTCGCACCTTCATCGCGCCCTACGACAAGATCTCGACCGAGGCGCTGCAAGAGGTGTTCGCGCTGGGGCTGACGATCTGCACCAACACGGAGAATCTGGCGACGCTGCCCGACCTGGCGGATATGCAGCCCTACCAGCGGCGGCAGATCGCGCCGGAGCAGTGGTTGTATACGTGTGATGAATATCTGTTCACGCACCACGACGATCCGGACGAGTCGTACACGAAGGCGCTCGACCGGCTGGCGAAGGCCGAGGTCATGATCGTCGCCAATCATTACTGGACGTTCTTCCACGACTGGCAGCCGACGCCCAATGCCGCCATGCTGCGCCGCTGGCACGATTTCGTCGCCGACGCCCTGCGCCATCCCGGCGTGCAGGTAGGTACGTTCGCCTAATGGAGAACTGAGTTCAAATGGACATGGGTTGCGCTCGCGTTTGACGGTGGACAGGGCACGCCCTGTCCCTACGATGCGCTGTCCACGTTACCCGTCTACCCGAACCCAGGACTGCACTTTTCCGCACCCTGTGCCGTGAGCTCAACTGAGCACCGAGTACCGAGCACCGAGCACCATTTAGCGCAGCGCCACCGTCCAGCTTGAAAGGTAGACGATCACGCCGCCGTCCTTGACGTAGAGCGCCGGGATGACGCCTTCAGGCGCGTCGAGCGGCAGCGGCAGGCCGACCGGCTCGCCATTGATGAAGGTCGTCACCGCGCCCGTCTCCGGGTTGCGATCCAGACGCAGGCGCACCCGCACGTCGCCCAGCGAGCGCTGGCTGATGACCGCGTTGATATCGCCGACGCGCTGGCCGACGTTGACCACGCCCGTCCGCACGAGGTTGATCTGCACACCCGCCGTCTGGATCGGATCGGCGGCGTCCTGGTAGACCAGCCCAAAGTAGACTTCGTCGTCGAGCAGCAGCGCCGGATTGTACGATTCGAGCTGCAAGTCGGCCTCGACGCTGATGATACGACGCGACGCCTCGTTGCCATACTTCTCTTCCAGCAGATCCGGCGTCAGCGGAATCACAATCGGGTCGGACCCGGTCGGGCCGCCCGCACCGAGCCGCCAGACCGCACCCTCTTGCAGCGGGCCGAACTGCTCGACCGACCAATCCGCCGTCTCCATGCCGCTGAGCATCGTCAGCAGGTTCTGCACGCCCTGGACGCCCTGCGGCGGCAGCGGCGTGATGCTCGGTGTCGGCGTGGCGCTGGGGGTGTGCGTGAGTGTTGGCGTCGGCGTCCCCGACGGCGTGACCGGGGTCTCGGTCGGCGTCGCGCTCGGTGGATTGGTCGCCGCGGCGGGCAGCGTGTTGATCAGCGCGATCGACGTCGGCGGCTCGTCCGTTGGGACGATTGGAGTCGGCGTCGGCAGTGTTGGAGCAGCCCCCGATGCAATGGCGGCAGCATCCGCGGTGGCGGTCGGCGTGGCATCGTCACCGCCATCCCCGCCCGGCCCGCCGTTCAGAAGCAGGTAGGCGCCGACAGCGATCACAATCAGCAGCGGGATCAACAGCAGCCACAGACGCGAGCCGCGGCGTGGTTCGGGTTCGTCCTCGACGGCGGTCGTCCGGCTGAAGACCGGCACTTCGGCGGCTTCCTCCACGTCGTCGGTCTCGGCCAGGCGCGGCGTCGGTTCGTCCGTCGGGGGCGCGGGGAACTCCGGCGCGGCGTCGGTCTGCGTGTACCAATGCCGGTAAAGCGGGTAGGCCGGGTGACGGTCGATGAAGAGCGCACGGAATAACTCGTTGAAGCGGCTGAGCTTGGCGCTGCGCCGCGTCGTCGGGTCGGTGTAGACGCCGAGGAACTGCTCGTAGGTATCGCGCCACTGGCGGATGGTCGTCGCGTAGCTGCCGCCGAGCAGTCGCCCGGTCGTCTCGGCCAGCGCGCGGTGCGTGCTGCGGACGAAGCTGTCCGGCGCATCGGGGCGCTGCTCGATGATGACCTGCATCTTGCGCATCTGGTTGTGCAGTTCCGCCGCCGCGTTGAGCAGGTCGAGCAGCCAGGCGCGGTAGTGCGTCAGCGTGATCTGCGCCGAGGCTTCGACCTCGTCGATGGCCTTGATCGCGTTCTCCAGCTTGATGCCCGCCGCGCGAAATTCGCCGTCGGCCCAGTCGCGTGTCGCCGCCGTCAGTTCGCGCAGGCTGAAGACCGCCGGGGACAGGATTTTCGCCTGCGGGCTTTCTTCCAGCCGTTTGCGCACCTCGTCGAGCGTCGCCAGCTTGCCCGCATGATCGACCTCGTTGAGCAGCGTCGCCGCGTAGAGCAGATCGCGCCGCCGGGCGACCAGTTCGTCGATCGCCTTCGTGATCGGGTGGCGCAGGCCGGCATCGCCGAGCACGCGCTGGCCTGCCTCGCGCCAGAATTCCGCATCTTCCAGTTGATCTTCCGACGCGTCCTGCGCTGATTGCAGCATGTAGCTGACGAAGAGCACGCGCACAGCGGCGGAACTGCTGCGCCCGAACTGCTCAACCAGCCCCTTGCCCATCGCGCGCAGATAGGTCTCCTGGCTCGGCATCTGGCGGTTGAATTGCACGCGCGTCTGGCGCTGTTCCGGCGTGAACAGGTTATCGACCGTCTGCAGGGCCGCCTTGGTACGGTCGGCGCTGCCGACACCGCCGCGCTCGATCCAGCCGCGCGTCACCTCGGACAGATCGCGCAGGCGCATGGCCGCCGTCTGCTCGGTTTCGTTGCGGGCGGCCTCGTAGGCCTGGGCGCCGAGTCGTTCGGCATCCTGCACGCGGCCTTTGTCGAAGTTCTCCCAGCCATCGGCCAGGGCGCGGCCCAGGGCGCCATAAAGCGCGTGGCGCTCGACGTAAGGGGCGCTGGCGACGGTCGTGCGCAGGTGATTGAGCCACCCGGCCAGCGTCGGGCTGACGGTGCCGATGGCCTCGGTCGCGTTGACGAGCGCCGTCACCGCACCGATGCGGCTGCCGGTCACGGTCGCCTCGGCGTAGGCGGCCCAGTTTTCGGCGGCGCGCCCCAGTCCCGCGATCATGCCGTTGAGCATCTCGTCGAACAGCCGCTCAGCGAACGGCTCCAGATCGCGCGCGGAGGCATTCAGCCACCCGGCCAGATCGCTGCCGTCGGCGGCCGGGATGTAGGTCTGGTAGCTTTGCAGCAGTTCGTAGAGGCCGTCGAGCAGCTTTTGCAGCGATTCCCAGGCGGCAGCGCCGGGGTCAATCGCGCGGCTGCTTTCGAGCGCGGCGCGGGCATCGCGCGGGCTGCTGGCGGCGTGCTTGCCGATCACGTGCATGTTGTCGGCCAGCGCCATCGTCGCCTGAGTCGCACGTTCGAGCGTATCGAGCGGCAGCTTGCGCAGCGCATTGTTGTCGTGGCCGATCGTGCTGTCGATCAGCGCGCCGAGCGTCGCCAGTTGGTCGACCGTCGCGCGGTAGCCATCGCGCAAATCGATCAGGCTGGCGGGGGTGGCCGTCTTGCTGGCTGCGCGTTTGCGCCGCCCACCGTTGTTGGACAGCCCGATCAGCGACTCGCGGATGTCGGTCAGCATCTGGCGCACTTCGGCGACCGGCACGTTGTCGGCGGCCAGGTCGTCGAGCGCGACCGACAGCCGGTAGAGATTCGGATGCAGCACGGTGACTTCGCCGTAATGGGCGGCCACGCGCTCCGCCAGCAGCAGGCCAACCGACATGACGCGCTCGTCGGTCGAGTCCTGCGTCAACACGGCGTAGGCCGCCGCGCCCGGATCGCCGTCGAAGATGAGCGCGATGCCATCCATGACCGCCAGCGGCGTCGGGTGCAAACCGGCACGCTCTAACATGCGCGCCCAATCGCGCAGCAGCTTGACCAGCACGGCGGTATCACCGCGCGTCTTGCCGCGCAGTTCGTCGAGCAGGGACGCCGCGCGCGCCCAGTTAGCGCTGTCCAGGTAGATGTGAGCGGCGTCGAGATCGGCGGCGACTTCGAGGTCGCTCAGGCGATCCTCGATCATGCTGAAGACGCGGCGCGCCTCCGGGTAGCCGGGGTCCATCAAGAGCACGGGTTCGAGCGTTTGCAGCATCCCGTGCAATTCTTCTTTGCTGCGATTCTGCCTGAGGCGTTCGAGCAGGCGCGTGACGGCGGAGTCGCGGTCGCGTTCGAGCGGGGTGCGGTACTCGATCAGGTCGCGGCGCAGGTCGCCGATCGTGCGGTAGCGCAGGCGCACGTTCGGGTGCGCCGCCCGGCTGACAATCGTCTGCAAGCGCTGCGGAATGCGCGAGTCGTCCTCGCCGAAGTCGAGGCGGAAATCTTCACCCGCATCGCGCGGGACCTCCATGCGCGCCCCGCCGGTCAGCATAAAGTAGAGCAGCTCGCCGACCTGGTAGATATCGCTCTGGCGGCTGACGCCCTGCGGCGTGGCCTCGTCACCTTCAAGGAAGACGGCGTTGCCCCAGTCGATCACCTTGAGGCGGTAGTGCTCGCGATCCCAGAACAGGTGCTTGGCGTCGACGTCGTTGTAGACGATGTCGCGCTCGTGAGCGAGGACGAGCATGTCGAGCAGGATGTCGACGATGACGAGCATTTCGAGATCGGGCATCCGCTCACCGCGCGCCGCCAGTTCGCGCACGAAATCGGCGATCACGGTGCCTTGTGCGCGCTCGACGACGATGTACTGGTGGACGATGCCGCTGACGTAGAATTGACCGCCGCCGAGCAGCTCCGTCAGCGACGGGTGCCCGGCCAGCCGGGAGAGCGCCTTGCGCTCGTTGAGGATGCTGACCTCCTGCCCGCTGCGGATCGGCGGGGCGTCGTGCGGCGCAGGCCGCTTGACGACGACCGGGCGATCGTTATCCTGAGTGTCGACGGCTCGCAGGGTTTCGCCGCTGCGCCCGCGTGGGTAAATGTAGTCGTAGCGATAGCGATTATCGAACAGGCTGTCCGCCATGCATCAATCCTATTTTTGAGCCGCAAAGAATGGCGAGCGCGGCATTTTTAACAACGGGGGATCTTACTCACCTCATGGCGAATGGTCTCTACGATTGTACGCTTCCGTGCTATGCGGGCGCAAGCGCACTCTCGGATGTGACCGGCGCCAATCGGATGGCGCATGGGCGCATCGTGATGTTGCAGTTGGCGAAGACATAAAATGCCCTTGTGCCCTCATCCCCCGGCCCCTTCTCCCTAAGGGCGAAGGGGAGAAAATGCTCCTGAAAGTCCCTCTCCATGAGGGAGAGGGATTTAGGGTGAGAGCTCGTGATGCACCCCTACGGCGCTCCCGATTTTCGCGAGGATGAATGATTCGCGCCCCAAATTTGCGTCCTTTTGGCTACTCGATGCGTCTATAATGCAGAGAGTGAAGGATAGCAAACCATGACGATGACATCGGTCGAGACGGTGTGGGAAACGTTCAATACGCCGCTGGCGAAATTTATCCGCAAGCGTGTGCCGGATCAGCACGCGGCGGATGATCTGCTGCAGGACGTGTACATCAAGATGCACACGCATCTGGACGGGCTGCACGATCACGCACGGCTGCGCGCCTGGGTCTACCAGATCGCGCGCAACGCCGTCTACGACTACTACCGCGCGCTCAAGCCCGCCATGCCGCTGCTGGACGATCTGCCGCAGCCCGCGGCGGACGACGCCACCGACGAGATCGCCGAGCGCTTGAGTCTGAGCGTGCGCGAGATGGTCGCGTCGATGCCGGAGCCGTATCGTGAGGCGCTGATCCTGACCGAGTTCCACGGTCTGACGCAGAAGCAGTTGGCCGAGCAGCTGGGCATCTCGATTTCCGGCGCCAAGTCGCGCGTGCAGCGCGGGCGCAAACTGCTGCGCGAGATGCTGTTCGCCTGCTGTCACTTCCAGTTCGACCGCCTGGGCCAGGTGATCGACTACCATCCGCACTGCCACTGCTGCGTCGAGCAGGGCTGCAATTGACCGGCAGTTTGCGTCCTTTGCGCAATTTCAGCGTCTAATGTCCATACACGAACACTTCACATGGGAGACAACACCATGACAACCAACGACACGATCCACGAAAAAGTTCAGGAGCGCTACGGCGCCATCGCCAGCGGAACGGCCGCGTCCTGCTGCGGCGACGACTGCTGCTCGACGCCGGTGACGCTCTATGATGCGCAGATGCTCGAAGGGCTGCCGGTCGATACGGTCGGGCTGTCGCTCGGCTGCGGCGACCCGGTCACGATCGCGGGCTTGCAGCCGGGCGAAACCGTGCTCGACCTGGGCAGCGGCGGCGGCATCGACTGCTTCCTGGCGGCGCGCCAGGTCGGCGAGTACGGCCACGTGATCGGCGTCGACATGACCCCGGCCATGCTGGAGAAAGCTAACGCCAGCCGCGACCGCATGGGGCTGAGCAACGTCGAATTCCGCCAGGGGCAAATCGAAGCGCTGCCCGTCGCGGAGGACAGCGTCGACATCGTCATGTCCAACTGCGTGATCAACCTGTCGCCGGATAAACGGGCCGTCTTCAGCGAGGTCATCCGCGTGCTCAAGCCGGGTGGCCGCGTTTCGATCAGCGACATCGTGACTGAGGGCGATTTCTCGCCGGAACTACGCGCCGATCTCTCCCGCTGGGCAGAATGCGTGACCGGCGCCATCGACGTCGATCTGTACACGGGCATGATGCGCGAGGCCGGGTTCGAGCGCATCAGCATCGTCGACAAGGTCGAGGCGGACGAGATCGTCGAGCGCCAGCCGGGCATGCCGCGCGTCTACAGCGCCCGCATCACGGCCTACAAGCCGCAGTCAGCGTAAGGGGCATCATCATGTAGGGGTTTGGCGCCGCCAAACCCCTACAAAACCGTGGTAATCTGTGGGGACGACGCCCGCGTCGTCCGTGATTTCACAGCCAGAAACAGATACGCGCCCCTCAATACGTATTACGCCCCGTGCCCAACCACCCCCGGTAGATCGGGCGCGCAGGTTCGACCGCCACGAATGCCTCGTTATGCACCTGCTGGACGATGCGCAGCAAGGGCCCCATCTGCCGGTTATCGACCAGGCTCTTGAGCATCGTCACCGCCCCCTCGCGTCCTTCGCCGACCGACTCGGTGACGCCGTAGCCCGCCTCGCGCAGCGCGGTGGCGATCTCGTGACCCTTCGTCTTCGAGATGATGTTGACCGTCACGTAGCTCAAGAAGTAGCGCGACTCGATGACCATGCCGATATAGTTGCCCAGCGACAGGCCGAGACAGTAGGCGACCAGATTGAGTACGTTGCCGAAATCGGTGGCGATGGTCGAGATGGTGTAGGCGAACAGCAGCGCCTCGACGAAGGCCATCGCCGACGAGACAAATCGATTCCCACGATTGATGATGATCAAGCGCACGGTGGCCATGCCCGTGTTGAAAACACGCAGCCCCAGAATCAAAAGCGCCGTAAGGATGGCTTCCGGTGTCAGAATAAGCTCGAAGACCATGCTAGCTCCCAACGTAGTCGATGCGCCAGATGTGCCCGTAGACGAAATCCGCCACCACCAACGCGCCGTCGGGTGACTGCGCGACGTCGATAGGTCGGATCAGGCCGGTGACAAACGGTTCTGGCACGTATGTTGCCCGCGCTTCCGGGTCGGTGGGCACCGTGCGCGGGTCAATGTGAACGACGCGTTGGCCGCCTTCAATGGCGTTCCAAAGGGTGACGAATAAAGTGTCGTAATAGTTCTGCGGCAAAGCCGCGCCGGTATAGGCGACCAATCCGCGCGGGATGGCGTAGAGCGGCAGTTGCACGAGATCGGGCAGCACGTTGAGATCCGGCGGCGTGAACGGACACTCGGCGCAGCCGCGCGCGCGCCAGAAGGGAAAGCCAAAATGCCCGCCCGATTCAAGCTGCAGCACGCGATCGCCCTCGCCGGTCAATAACCCCTGATCGGTGGCGTAGAACGTCCCGCCGCTGTCGAAGGTCACGTCGAACGGGTTGCGCAGGCCGCGCGCATACGGCTCGACTTCGCCGGTGTGCGGCTGGATGCGCAGCACGGCGGCCTCGAGCGGTTCGAGCGTGGCGAACTGCTGGTGCGCCGGGTCGGCGGGTTCGGCGCGGTCGGTCAGCGAGCCGACGCCAAGATAGAGGTAGCCATCCGGGCCGAAGACCATGCCGTTCGGCTGGTTGTCGACGATGCTGAAGCAGCACGGCAGATCGTCGCGGACGACCTCCGATGTACCATCCGGCAGGATGCGGTAGAGCACGCCGCCGCTGTCCGGTGTCAGGCGCGCGCTGACGTAGAGCACATCGGTGCCCGGCTGGAAGGCCAGCCCGATCGGCGAGACGAAATCCCCGGCGTAGCGCTCGGTGCTGCCGTCCGCATTCATGGCGTAGACCGCCCCATTGCGCGTGCCGCCTTCGAGCACCGTCGCAAACAGGCGTCCGTCGCTGCCATAAGCGATCTGGAGCGGCTGGCCGGGGAAGCGCCCGACGTGGCGGACGAGGAAGCCCTCCGGCACACGGATGCGGCGCAGGAAGCCCTCGACGTCATCCTCGCACGGGAAGTCGTTGCACGACCAGCCCTCGGTCGGCGCGAGCTCGAATTCGCGCGGACGGCGGACGGCGGGCGCGCCCTCGTCGGAGGGCGGTGTCAGCGTCAGCAGCGGCAGCGTCGGCGTCGGGGAGGGCGTGTGCGTGGCCGTCGCGGTCGGCGAGGGCGTCAGCGTCAGCGTGGCCGTGGGCGTCGGGGTGAAGGTCGATGTCCGGGTCGGCGTGGCCGTGTAGATGGGCGCGGTGGCGCTCGGCGCGACCGTGGCGCGAAAGGCGGGCGGCGCTTCCGGCGCGCAAGCCGCCATCACGAGGGACACAAACAGAGCAGCCATGCCAGCGAATAACGAAACGGGCAGTTTCCGCATGAAAACGTCGTCAGCTGTGTGATGAATACAGGGCCATTATACACACGCTTACGGCATGGGGAGATGCAAAGATATGACGCAATAAGAGATTCGCGAGGCGAGAGCGGCGAATGGGTGGGCAACGGACACCAGGAGGCGGAGCAACACATCGCCGTGTGCAGGCCTGAGCGGTCGCACTCCAGCTTTCACACAGACATGCTTCCACAACGTCTTTTACGTCACTTGCTCCGGCTCGAGCAGCGCCCAATTATGCGAAACGTACGGTTCACTACAGAGATTGCGGTTGAAGCAGCAGGGGCGTCTCATGCCTTTGTTGAGTTTGTCGAGCGCAACTTCGATATGCTTTTGGCGGGTCTCCGGGGTTTTGACGGCACGTATCCAGCGAATCCAATCCCAGCGGGCAAGTGGGGTAATATCCTGCCAGAGGGCCTCGGCGTCTGGAGACGTTGCCAAAGCTGCTCGTAGATCTTCAGGGACTTCCGGCTCGATCCATTCTTTGGTCGGCTCCAGCGAAACCTGGACCACATCCCCTGCCCTGACGCCAGCGGCAGCGAGCAGCTTGTCATCAGGCCGGAACCAATGGCTTGAGCTTTGCCCAGGTGACCACCTTCCATCCGGTTCGAGCACGGCTTTGAAGGGAACATCATTCATCGTCCCTGCAACCATTGTCATACCTCTTGACGGAAGCTCCGCGGAGGCACTCTCAGGTAATCTGAGAATCGTCCACGAGTTGATTTGAGACAGCTTGGTTTCAAAACAGATTGTCGACATAGTTCCTCACCAACCTATTGCGCTGCGTCGCGACATAACCGGGCAGTGGGGAATGGGTCATGTGTAGCCTACGACGCAACCTGATTATAGCAAAGGTTCGAATTCATTCTTTGGTCATATTAGTTTGACTTATTTAACTCAGGCGTGGTCATAATTCAGTTCCGCCGCTGCCTACCCTCAACCCCCAGCCCCTTCTCCCTGAGGGAGAAGGGGAGAAAATTCAGTTCTGAAAGTCCCTCTCCATGAGGGAGAGGGATTTAGGGTGAGGGCAAAAAGGGCAACAAAGGTTCATAAAGAACTATGATCACCTCTCATCTAACTCTTTGGGATGTATCCGCCCGTACCGCGCGCGTCTATGATTTATCGATCCGCACTCGTAGAGTCGAAGCCTGCCTCGTCCACTCGCATCATCCATCCTCCCTTCGCAACAAAAAGGCCCGGATGATCGTCCGGGCCTTGCATGATTCTTTTGTGTGCGGATGCCTAGAGCACGGTCGTGTAGTGATCCGTGCTGAGCTGCTTGATCGCCTCGAAGGCGGCGTCCTGCACCATCTCGTTCTCGTCGTGCAGAGCGCGTCCGAGCGGATCGAGCGCGCGCTGGTCGCCGAGGGCACCGAGCGCCACGGCAGCGGCACGCCGCACCCACTCCGAACGATCGTCGAGCATGGCGATGATCCGGTCGACCGCACGCGGATCGCCCAGGCGACCGAGCGCTTCGACGGACACCTCACGCACCTGATCGTTGCGGTCGTGCAGCAGCGTGAGCAGCATGCCGGAGACACCGGCGTCGCCGATCCAGCCGAGCGCTTCGACCGCCGCCACGCGCACATCGTCCGAGGCGTGGCGCAGTGTCGACATGAGCGGCTCGATCTCGGCGCGGTCGCCCGCACGGCCCAGGGCGCGCGTGAAGAAAGCGCGCTGGTGCGCGTCGAGCGGCGCATCGCCGAGCGCCATATGCAGCTTGGCCAGCAGCATGTTGTCGCCACGCGGCAGCAGATCGAGCAGGCCGTGGCGCAGGCGCATGCCGATGTTGAGCTTCATCAAGCCCCAAACGCGGCTCTCCAGGTTGTCGATCAGGCTGGCGATCAACGGCTCAGCGGCGCGCGAATCGCCGATCTTGAGCAGACTGGAGACCGCGGCATACTGAACCTTGTCGTCCGCGTCGAGCAGCACGGCGACGAGCGCGTCGACGGCGCGCGCATCACCCAGCTTGCCCAGTTCCTGCGCAGCTTCATAGCGCACTTCCGGGTCGGCGTGCTGCAAGTTGGTGATGTAGTTATCGATCACGGGGACAATCCTTGAACATTGACTTTACGATACAGGGGAAGATTGTAGCAGTATAGCGCTCGAACGTAAGAGCCATCTCAACCGAACGTTAGATAGACGTCAATCTTCCCAGGCTTCAAGCTTTCCTTTCAGAATTTGCATGAAGCGGTCGCCGGTCGCGCCATCCGTCACACGGTGATCGAACGTCAGCGAGACGTAAGCGCAGGGCCGGATCGCGATCATGCCGTCGATGACTTTGACGCGCTGCTCCATCAGGCCGACGCCGAGGATGCCGGTCTGCGGCTGGTTGATGATCGGCGTGGCGATCAGGCTGCCGCTGACGCCGTGATTGCTGAGGGTGAAGGTGCCGCCGCGCGTCTCGTCGGCGCTCAGCTTCTTGCTGCGTGCGCGCGCCGCCAGGTCGTTGATGCCGCGGGCGATGCCGAGCAGGTTGAGATCCTGCGCGTTGCGGAGCACGGGCACGATCAGGCCCTCGTCGAGCGCGACGGCCAGGCCGATGTGAATGCGCTCGTGCAGGAAGATGCCCTCGTCGCGCCACTCAGCATTGATGTAGGGCGTCGCGCGCAGCGCCGTCACCGACGCGGCGACGAAATAGGCCGTCAGCGTCAGCCCCACGCCCTGGCGGGCGAAGGCGTCCTTGTTTTCGGCCTGATGAGCGAGCACCGCCGAAAGATCGACCTCGAACACGGTCGTCACGTGCGGCGCGGTGTGCAGCTTGCTCATGACCATGTGCTCGGCGATGCCCTTGCGCATGAGCGACAGGCCCACCAACTCGCCTTCCGCAGTATTGACGCTTGTGGTCGGCGCCGGTGCGAGCGGCTGTGATGTGACCACAGGTGCGGATGGCTTTGTCGCAGGCGTCGACCGCGCGGGCGGCGCATCGGTCGGCTTGAACAGATCGCCGCTGCCGGGTGTCTCCCACGGCGCAGGCGCCTCAGCATCGACCGCGAAAGATGGCGCGCTGGCGGCGCTGGCCGGGGCCTCACGCGTCTCCAGGTAGGCTTCGACGTCCTTCTTGGTCACGCGCCCACCGTGGCCGCTGCCCTGAATCTGTGCCAGATCGAGGGCGTGCTCGGCGGCCATGCGGGCGACGACCGGCGTCACGTGCCAGCCGCCATTGCCGCTGGGCGTCGGCGCTGCCGGGCTTGCCACCGGCGTCTCCTGCGTCGCGCGCATCGGCTGAGTCACGTCGCCATGCCCAGCGGCCTCGGCCTCGGGGAGCGCTTCGTCCGCCGCGCCGATCACGCCGAGGACGGTGCCCTTGGCGACCGTCTTCCCCGCCTCGACCTGGATCGAAAGCAACACCCCGGCGACAGGCGCGGGGATCTCCGTCTCGACCTTGTCGGTGCTGACTTCGAGCAGCGGCTCGAAGGCGTCGACCGGATCGCCGATCTGCTTGAGCCAGCGGCTGACGGTGCCTTCGACGACGCTTTCGCCCAACTGCGGCATCAGGATGTTGGTCGGCATCACGTGCTCCTTATCGTCGTGCCAGACTGCCGCGGGCAATCATGGCGGACGCCCCGTGGGGCGTCCCTACATATTCCGTTTCCTAGGGACGACGCCTGCGTCGTCCGGCCATCTCGACCGTACACCCACAATCAATACCCCATCAGGTCGCGGATGGCCGCCGCGATCGTGTCCGGGTTGGGCATGAAGAAATCCTGCATCCCGTGGCTGAAGGGCACGCCCGGCACATCGGGGCCGGTCAGGCGGCGCACAGGCCCGTCGAGATATTCAAAGCCATCGTTGGCGATGACGGCGGCAACTTCCGCGCCATAGCCCATCGTCAGCGTGTCCTCGTGGACGATCAGCGCCTTGCCGGTCTTCTTGACCGAGTTGACGATCGCGTCTTTGTCGAGCGGAAGCAGTGTGCGCAGATCGACCACCTCGGCGTCGATGCCCTCCTGGGCGACCGTCTCGGCGGCCTGCGCGGCGTAGTAGGCCATCATGCCATAGGCGAAGACGCTGATGTCGCGTCCCTCGCGGGCGATGCGCGCCGGGCCAATCGGCACGGTGTATTCACCGTCCGGGATTTCGCCTGTGATGGCGCGATAGCCCTTCTTCGGCTCCAGCACCATGACCGGGTTCGGATCGCGCACGGCGCTCTTGAGCAGGCCTTTGGCGTCGTGCGGCGTGCTCGGCACGACGATCTTCAGCCCCGGCACGTGCGAGAAATACGCCTCGATGCTCTGGCTGTGATAGAGGCCGCCGCCGATGCCGCCGCCGTAGGGCACGCGGATCACCATCGGCACGCACCAGGCGCCGTTCGAGCGGTAATACATGCGCGAGCCTTCGTTGACGATCTGGTTGAAGGCCGGGTAGATGAAGTCGGCAAACTGGATCTCACAGATCGGGCGCAGATCGGCCATGGCGGCGCCGATGCCGACAGCCATGATCGAAAGCTCGGCCAGCGGCGAATCGATCAGCCGCGTTTCGCCATATTTTTCGTACAAGCCCTGCGTGGCACGGAAGACGCCGCCGCGTTGGCCGACGTCCTCGCCGACGATGAACACCCGCGGATCGCGCGCCAGTTCTTCATCCATGGCTTGTCGCAGCGCTTCTATCAGCGTGATTTCGGGCATGGGGACTCCTAATGAAGCAAATTAGTACATTAGCGGATTAGCACAATAACATTTGAGCACACCGGCATAGCTGGCCGGGGCTAATCCGCGTCGGATGGCGCGTAGAGATCGCCGAGCGCTTCTTCGGGCGCGGGCATCGGCGCAGAGTCCGCAACCTGCTGCGCGCGGTCGACCTCGGCGCGGGCGCGGGCGTCGTAGGCGTCCGCGTCGGCCTGGCTCAGGATGCCCTCGCCGATCAGATACTGCTTGAAGCGCGGGATAGCGTCTCTGGCCTTCCACTGCTCGACCTCTTCGCGCGAACGGTAGGTGCGGTCGTCGTCATCGCTCGAATGCGGCGTTATGCGGTACATCTTGGCTTCGAGCAGCGTCGCGCCGTCGCCGTTATAGGCACGCTCGACCGCCGCCGCCATCGCGTCGTAGACGGCCAGCACGTCGTTGCCATCGACGACGACGCCGGGCACGCCGTAAGCACTGGCGCGGTCGGCCACGTTGGCGACGGCCATCTGCTGATCTGTCTTCTCCGAAATGGCGTACATGTTGTTCTGCACCAGGCAGATCATGGGCAGCTTGTGAACACCGGCCCAGTTCATGCCCTCGTGCCACTCGCCCTGGCTGGTCGATCCTTCGCCGAGGCAGGTCAGCGCCAACCGCGGCTGCGTCGCATCCGCCGGGTCGACCATCCCACAGCGCTGGCGGTACTGGATAGCGAAGGCCAGGCCTGCCGCCTGGGGCACCTGCGTCGTGACGACCGCCGACCCGCTGATGACATTCAGATTCTTGTAGCTCCAATGGAACGGCATCTGGCGCCCGCCGCTGCTGATGTCATGCTTGCCGAACAGGCTGAGCATGAAATCTTCCGGCGGCATTCCCAGCGCCAGCATCAACGCGAGATCGCGATAGTAGGGCGCGACGTAATCGACGCCGCGGTTGATGGCGAAGGCTGCCGCCACCTGCGTCGCCTCCTGGCCGATGGCGCTGATGTGAAAGGCGATACGCCCCTGCCGGTGGATAGCCCAGGCACGTTCGTCCAGCCTCCGGCTAAGGAGCATGAACCAGTACATCTCGCGCAGCGTCGACTCGGCCAGGCGCATGGCGGGGCGCAGCGTCGAATTAACCGCCATAAGGCGTTCTCCTATCCAGTTGACTGTTGATGTGCAGGTGGCAGGGTGTATAGGTGGTGCGTGCGGTGCGGACTGGCGAAGACGGGGAAGAAGGCTGCTTAGTTTTCAGTCCAGTCTTAGGGACGCTTTTTCTGAATAATGGGGTGAGCAGTTTCATGACATCACTTTTCCATTACTAACTCTTGTCTGTACAATACACCGGACTCGCATTACGCATGCCTAAATTTCGGTGAAAATGTACGGGAATTTTATATGCAACCGGACTTTGCCACACTAAAAGTAAACCTTGAGCCCCCATTTGCGCAAATCACACTCAACCGCCCTGAAGTGCGCAATGCGATGAGTCACCGCATGGTCGAGGACTTAATCACGGTTTTCGGAGCGCTGCGCGAACGCGATGACATCCGCGCGGTCGTGCTGCGCGGCGCGGACGGCACCTTCTGCGCGGGCGGCGATTTCGCCGAGCTGCGCGCGGCCGTCGACATGAGCGCTGCCGAGCAGGTCGCACGGACGGCGCGGCTGGATACGATGCTGCGCACGATCAACCAGGCGCCGCTGATCACGATTGCCGTGATCGAGGGCGCGGCGCTCGGCGGCGGCTTCGGGCTGGTCTGCGTGACGGACGTCGCCATCGCCAGCACCGAGGCCAGGCTCGGCCTGCCGGAGGTGCGCCTGGGGCTGGTGCCCGCCGTCATCTCGCCCTACGTCATCCGGCGCGTCGGCCTGTCTCGCGCGCGCCAGTTGATGCTGACCGGCAGCCGTTTCGACGGTGTCGCAGCCAGAGATTACGGCATCGTCCACGAGGCGCTGCCGCCGGATGGACTCGACCTGCGCCTGGAAGGGCTGAAGGAAGAGATCCGCCACTGCGCGCCGGACGCTGTGCGCGAATGCAAGAAGATGATCTTCGACGTGGCCGAAAAGACGCTCGACGAGACGCGCGAGAGCCGCGCCGAACTGCTCAACCGCCTGCGCGTGGGCGACGAGGCCCAGGAGGGCATGCTCGCCTTCATGCAGCGGCGCCCGGCCCGCTGGGCGGAGTGAGCCGCCGATGATCCGCAAGCTGCTGATCGCCAACCGCGGGGAGATCGCCTGCCGCATCATACGGACGTGCCGCGAGCTGGGCATCGCGACGGTCGCCATCTACAGCGACGCCGACGCGAACGCCCTGCACGTTGAGCTGGCGGACGAGGCCGTGCGCGTCGGGCCTGGCCCCGCGCCGGAGAGCTACCTGCACGTCGAGCGGATCATCGCCGCGGCGCAGCGGGCGGGCGCCGACGCCGTCCATCCGGGTTACGGCTTCCTGGCCGAGAACGCCGAGTTCGCGCGCGTCGTCAGCGCCGCCGGGCTGATCTTCGTCGGGCCGCCCGCCGACGTGATCGCGCAGATGGGCAGCAAGATCGAGGCCAAGCGCATTGCGCAGGGGGCCGGTGTGCCGGTCGTGCCTGGCTATGATGGTGCAGATCAGAGCGATGCACGCCTGATCGCCGCCGCAAACGCCATCGGCTACCCGGTCATGATCAAGGCGAGCGCGGGCGGCGGTGGCAAAGGCATGCGTGAGGTCGACCGCGCCGAAGCGATGGTGGATGCGCTGGCCGCCGCACGGCGTGAAGCGATGCAGGCGTTCGGCGATGCCACGCTCATGCTCGAAAAGCGGATCGCGCGCCCACGTCACGTCGAGATCCAGATCTTCGGCGACAGCCACGGCCGCGTGATCGCGCTCGGCGAGCGCGAGTGCAGCCTGCAGCGCCGCCACCAGAAGATCGTCGAGGAGACGCCGTCGCCCGCGCTGGACGATGCATTGCGCGCGCGCATGAGCGAGGCCGCCGTCGCCATCGGCCAGGCGATCGGCTACGTCAACGCCGGGACGGTCGAATTCATCCTGGACGAAGCCAAACAGTTCTACTTCCTGGAAGTCAATACGCGGCTCCAGGTCGAGCACCCCGTGACCGAACTCGCCACCGGGATCGACCTCGTGCGCTTGCAGTTGGCGATCGCCGACGGCGGCAGCCTGCCGGAGTCGGTCACGCCGAGCGGGCACGCCATCGAAGTGCGCCTCTATGCCGAAGACCCGGCCCACGACTTCCTGCCTGTGACCGGCGATGTGCTGTGCTGGGAAGCGCCCGCTAGCGCCTCGTCGCGGCTCGACGGTTCACTCGTGATCGACAGCGGCATCCGCGGCGGCGACACGATCGGCCCGTTCTACGACCCGACGCTGGCCAAGGCGATCGCGCACGGGGCGACGCGCGCCGAGGCGATCCGCCGTCTCGACTTCGCGCTGGCGCAGATCCGGCTGTTCGGGCTGCGCAGCAACCTCGCTTTCTTACGGCGGCTGCTGGCCGACCCGGACTTCGCTGCGGGCGACATCGACACCGGCTTCATCGAGCGCCATCCCGAACTGCTCGCCGATGTGCCTCCGCCGGATTGGGCCTGGATGGCGGCGGCACTGGCCGAAACCACGGCCAAAGGCGGCGCGCATTTCCGCAACAACCCCTACCGCCCGATCACGCACACGTTTGCCCACGGCGAGGCCGAAACGGTCGTCCGGCTGACGCCGCGCGGCGACGATGGCTACACCGTCGAGATCGGCGATTTGTCACACGAGGCGCGCCTGATCGCATTGAGTGGCGGCGAAATGACGTTGATTGTCGATGGTCATCGCCGCCGGGTCGGCCTGGCGCACGATCGTGGGTGCTGCTGGTGGGTCGGCAGCGAGGGCGCATCGTGGGCACTGCGCTGGATCGACCCACTGCCTGCGGGCGGCGGTCAGGCGCAGGCCGAAGGATCGCTGCGCGCGCCAATGCCCGGCAACGTGATCGCGGTTCAGGTCACTGACGGGCAGCGCGTGGCGGCGGGCGACGTGCTCTTGATCATGGAAGCCATGAAGATGGAGCACCGCATCAAAGCGCCGTATGATGGCGTCGTGGCGGGCGTCCACTACGCGGTCGGCGATTTTGCCCAGGCGGGCGCGGTGCTGCTCGATCTCCAACCTGAGTGACTTTTTCTGCAAAGACTCATCAATCCGCAATCTACGCGTAAGATCGCCAGCGTATCGTTTGTCAGAACCTTTGTGCGGTTGCGCGGGTATATTCAATAGGGTAGGGTTATGATTGGCGCGGCATGAGCTGCTACGCGCGAAACATCAACTCCTGGCGAATTGCCGTGCTCAAAGTCCATACACTCGTGGGAGGCATACATGGGTATTTCCAGGCTAGGACGTTCGAATGTTGCTCGGTTCACCTTTGCGCTCGTTGCGCTGCTGCTTGTTTTCGCGGTCGGCGTCGCCAGCGCGCAAGATGCGCCGGCAGGCGTCCTGCGCATTGGTATGGGTGCCCCGGTCGTACTCGATCCTTCGCTGCATACCAACGATCCAGAAACCGTCTTGAATCGTGCTATCTACGATTATCTGGTCGAAGTGCTGCCTGATTCGACGATTGGCCCCAATCTCGCCACGGATTGGACGATCAGCGAAGATGGGCTGACCTACACCTTCAACCTGCGTGACGACGTGACCTTCCACGACGGATCGCAATTCACCGCGGCGGATGTCGTCTTCACCTTCGACCGCATCCGCGAAGTCGGTTCACCGGCGCTCAACATCCTGGGCGATGGCTACACCGTGGCAGCGGACAGCGATTTCACCGTCTCGTTCACCCTGCCGGAAGTCAACGCCGATTTCCTCTATGGGCTGAGCGCGCCGCAAGCGCTCGTCCTCAAGGACGGCACGACCGAGCCGAACGTGATCGTCGAAGGCGATAATCCTTACGTCAATTTCAACGGCACCGGCCCGTTCATCCTCGCATCGTATGATCCCGGCGCGGGCGCGACCCTGGTCGCCAACGACGCCTACTGGATGGATGGCGTCCAACTGAGCGGCGTACAGCTCGTCTTCATCGACGACACGGTGGCGCAGGTCGATGCACTGCTCAGCGGCCAGCTCGACTTCATCTTCAAGCTGCCGTTCGCGCAGGTCGACCGGCTGACCGACGTCGAGGGGATCAACGTGCTCCAGCGCTCGACCAGCCAGCACCCAGTCATCCGTCTGCGCACGGATGCAGGGCACCTGGGCGAGGACGTCCGCGTGCGCCAGGCCTTCAAGTACGCGACCGACCGTGAGGCGCTGAACGACATCCTGCTCCAGGGCCGCGGCACCGTCGGCAACAACGACCCGATTGCGCCGGTCTTCTCGTACTTCTTTGACGACAGTATCGAGAACCAGACCTACGACCCGGCGATGGCTTGCGACCTGCTGACCGAGGCCGGCATGAACCCGATTGAGGCGACCCTCTACGTCCCGGATGCATTCGAGTATGCGGATATGGCCGCCCTGCTGCAGCAGCAGTGGCAGGCGGGCTGCATCAACGTCAACATCGAAGTGCGCACCGAAGGCTACTACTACGACGTGAGCAACCCGGACAACTACTTCGACGTCGATCTGGGCATCACCGGCTGGGGCGCGCGCCCGTCGCCGCAGATTCTGCTGCGCCAGGCGTACACCGAGTCCGGCATCGACACGTACTTCAACGAGTCGCGCTTCGTCGACGCGGATCTGGAAGCGCTGGTCGCTGAGGCGAGCCAGACGACCGACCAGGATGCGCGCCGCGCTATCTACACGCAGGTCAGCCAGATCTTCCTCGAACGTGGGCCGATCATCATCCCCTACTTCGCGCCGCTGTTCGGAGCGACCAGTGGCCGCGTGCAAGGGCTGGAGATGGCACCGTTCGTTGGCCAGTCGGATCTGCGTTCGGTCTCGCTGTCCGGCTGAGTTCATCATTCACTGTTGGGACGAGGTGCGCCTCGTCCCTTTTTTTGTCCCGGCTTCGGGCGGGAAAGACATTCCGAAGATTGGACGGCTTATGACGACCCTGCAAAAAGACGCCGCGACCGCCCGCCTGGCCGAGACGGATCGCGGCCAGTTCTCCCTGCGCACGATCGTCCGCGGGCTGACGGGACGTCCGCTGCCGCTGTTGGGGACGTTCATCGTCGTCTTTTTCATTTTGCTGGCCGTGATCGGCCCGCAGATCGCGCCCTATCGCTTTGACGAGATCATCCGCGGCGCCACCCGGCAGCCACCCTCGACCACCTACTGGTTCGGCACCGATCATCTGGGGCGCGACATCTTCAGCCGCGTCGTCTGGGGCGCGAGAGAGATCATCACGATTCCGCTGATCACGACGATCCTATGCGTGACCATCGGCGCGACAATCGGCATGTTCATCGGCTACGTCGGCGGTTGGGCCGATGAGATCATCGCTCGCCTGCTCGACAGCCTGCTCGCGATCCCGGCGCTGGTGCTGGCGATGGTCATGCTCGGCACGATTGGCCCGTCGGTCGCCGGGATCATCATCGTGATCGTGCTGCTCTACACGCCCATTGTGGCGCGCGTCGTGCGCAGTGCGACGCTCAACCTGCGCGCCAGCGGCTACATCGAGGCGGCCAAACTGCGCGGCGAAAGCACCGCTTACATTCTGTTTCGCGAGATTCTGCCGGGCGTGCTGCCCGCGCTGGCGGTCGAGGCGGCGCTGCGTTTTTCGTACGCGATCTTCCTGACGGCGTCGCTCGGCTTCCTCGGCCTGGGCGTGCAGCCACCGTCGCCGGATTGGGGGCGGATGGTCAACGAGGCGCGCAGCACGTTTTCGCTGGCGCCGTGGGCGTTGTGGTTCCCGGCGGGCGCCATCGGCATCTTGATCATCGGCGTCAATCTGTTGAGCGACGGGCTGCGGCGCGTGTTCCGCCGCGAGGGGCAATTGGTGTGAACGGGGTGCGCGATCCCAACGGCGGCGTAGGGGCGGGATATATCCCGCCCGTACAAGCGGCCCATGCACGTATGGACGCGGTGTCCCCTGTCCGCCCGACGCACAATCACGACACCGCGGATGCCATGAATGGTGCCCCTATCCACAACGGCGTACGGGCGGGATATATCCCGCCAGTACATACGGCCCATGCACGTATGGACGCGGTGTTTCCTGTCCGCCCGACGCACAATCACGACACCGCGGATGCCATGAATGGCGCCCCTATCCATAACGGCGGCGTAGGGGCGGGATATATCCCGCCCGTACATACGGCCCATGCATGTCTGGACGGGGTGTCCCCCGTCCGCCCGACGCACAATCACGACGCCGCGGATGCCAAAAATGGCGCCCCTATCCATAACGGCGGCGTAGGGGCGGGATATATCCCGCCCGTACATACGGCCCATGCCCATATCACAACCACGATGACGCCGGACGCCAAAAATGGCGTCCCTACACGATCACGATATTTTGTAGGGACAGCATTCATGCTGTCCGCCCCCGCCGCCAAACGCGATCTTGCAGATTCGGGTACAACGGCGGCGTACGGGGCGGGATATATCCCGCCCGTACAATCGGCCCCGTCCGCCCCGCCCGATATTGAAGGTCAGTAACCCATGCAAATGAACGCCGTCATCGAAGCCGTCAACCTGTCTATCGAATACAAGCTCGGCAGCGAATGGGTCAATGCCCTGCGCGACGTGTCGCTGGCGATCCATCCGCTGGAGATTCACGGGCTGGTCGGCGAGAGCGGCAGCGGCAAATCGACGCTGGCGCTGGCGCTCATGCGCTACATGGCGAGCAACGCGCGCATCTCCGGCGGGCGCATCCTATTCGAGGGCGAGGACATCACCGCGGCGACGCCGGATGCTATGCGCGCGCTCTGGGGCAGCAAGATGGCGCTCGTGCCGCAAGATCCGCTGGCGGCGCTCAACCCGTCGTACACCGTCGGCGAGCAGATCGCCGAGATCACACGGCAGCACGCGGGCCTGAACCGGCGTGAGTCGCTGGCGCGCGCGGTCGAGATGCTGCGCCGGGTCAAGATCGCCGACCCGGAGACGGTCGTCAAGCGCTACCCGCACCAACTGAGCGGCGGGATGCAGCAGCGCGCCGTGATCGCGATGGCGCTGAGCACGCAGCCGCATCTGCTCGTGCTCGACGAGCCGACGACGGCGCTCGACGTAACGACCGAGGCCGTCATCCTCGATCTGGTGCGCGAATTGGTGCAGGAGGAAGGCGCGGCGGCGCTGTGGGTGACGCACGATCTGGGCGTGGTGGCGCAGGTCTGCGAGCGCATGACGGTGCTCTATGGCGGCGAGGTGATGTCGAGCGGCGACGTGCGCCGGGTCTTCACGCGCCAACTGCATCCATACACGATCAGTCTGCTGGCGAGCCTGCCGCGCGCCACGCCGGGCGTCGAAACGCGCCTGCCGACCATCGAAGGTGTGGCGCCGTCGCTGGTCGAACGGCCACCCGCCTGCGTCTTCTCCGATCGCTGCCCGGCTGCTGTGCAACTCTGCCGCGACGTCAAACCGCCGCTTGAAAGGACGGGCGATGGCCGCCTTGTGCGCTGCCACCGCTGGCATGAGATCGAGAATGGCAGCCTGCGCTGGCAGACGCAGCCGCAAGAAGTCGCGACCAGCGCGCCGCCGCACGACAATCTCGTCTTGCAGGGGGACGATGTCTACAAGTTCTTCGGCGAGGCCGGGCCGCTCGACCGACTGCTCAGGCGCGAGCGCAAACCGGTGCGCGCCGTCGACGGGGTCTCGCTCTCGATCCGTGAGCGCTCGACGCTCGGCCTGGTCGGCGAGAGCGGCAGCGGCAAGACGACGCTCGCGCGGCTGATCGTCGGCCTGGAAACCGCCGACGACGGCGCGCTGCAACTGCTCGACGTGCCGCTGAGCCGCCGCCTGGAACAGCGCTCGATCGAGCAGATGCGCAATCTGCAGATGGTGTTCCAGAACCCGAACGACGCGCTCAACCCGTTCATGACGATTGGCGAGGCGCTCGCCCGCACGATCCGCAGGCTGAGCGCCGAGCGGCTGGACGAGGCGGCCGTCAATGCGCGCGTCTCGGCGCTGCTGCAAGCCGTGCGCCTGACCGAGGAATATGCCTATCGCTACCCGACCGAACTGAGCGGCGGCGAAAAGCAGCGCATCGCGATCGCCCGCGCGTTCGCCGCTAACCCGGCGCTGGTCGTCGCCGACGAGCCAACCTCGTCACTCGACGTCTCGGTGCAATCGGTGATCCTGAATCTGCTCAAGGATTTGCGGGCGCAGCAGGGTGCGTCCTACCTGTTCATCTCGCACGACCTCAAGGTGATCGCCTACCTGGCCGACTGGATTCTGGTGATGTATCTGGGCGAGGTCATCGAGGAAGGTTCGGTCGAGCAGGTCTACAACGGGCCGTCACATCCATATACCGAGGCGCTGATCTCCGCCATCCCGGAACCCGACCCGAAAGCATCGCGTAAACACATCCGGCTGGAGGGTGACGTGCCGAGCGCGCGCAACATCCCGACCGGCTGCCGCTTCCACACGCGCTGCCCGCGCAAAATCGGCGCCATCTGCGAAACGGACGCACCGCCGTGGCGCGACGCAGGCGACGGACATTTCATCCGCTGCCACATCCCGGTCGAAGAACTGCGTGAATTGCAGCAATCCGCAGGGGAGCTATTGAGTTGAACCGCGCGACGGGTGTCTTACACCGCGTAGTAATGGCGCATGTCCGGCAGCAGTGGAATGACGACGATGATCACGCCAATGACGAAGACGACCGCCTGAATCGGTGCCGTCATCGGGATCATGACCACCTGCGCGATAATCCAGAGCATGACGACGATGCCGAGCGCCAGCGTCACATCCCAGGCCCAGTGCTCATGCGTGCGGCGGGTCACCCCGGCCAGAGCGCTCCAGTTCGGGCGCATCCACAGCGCGTAGAGGATGACGAGGCCGCCGACGCCATAGATGACCGTCAGCCACAGTCCGGGCAGGAGATAATCCACAAACGGTGTCCCGGCGAGCATGGAGGTTTCCATGCCGAGGCCCGCGCCGGACGGATCGCCAAGCATGACGATGCCGCCACCAAAGCCCATGATCGAGAGGAAGAGGATGCAGGCCGAGAGGACGAGCAGCTTTACCGTGGGACGACGAGGCTTACGCGAACTCATGATCGTTACTCCTTTGAGAGGCGATCTCAAGAAAGGCACTTTGTCCTGATTGTCCCGCGCGCGATCCCGGCTGCACAGTGTCCTCAATCAGCGCCCTCGTGTGATCATGATCACGGTTCGGTATGGAAAGGCCGCTCTCTTAACCTCACCCCCGTCTCGCTGCGCTTCGACTCCCCCTCTCCGCGCGCGGAGAGGGGGATGGGGGGAGAGGTGAATGTGAGCAGGTTTTCCAGCAGTTACCAAGGAAACCTGCCATGACCCGATTCATCCTGCGGCGGCTGGCGCTGCTCGCGCTGACGCTGCTGCTGACCTCCGTGCTCATCTTCGTGCTGACGCAGCTCTTGCCCGGCGACATCGCCCGCCTGATCCTGGGGCGTGAGGCGCGCCCGGAAGCGCTCGACGCCCTGCGCGAACAGTTGGGGCTTAACCTGCCGCCCGCGCAGCAGTACGTCAACTGGCTGGGCCGCTTCATCGCCGGGGATTGGGGCACGTCGTTCATGAGCGGCAGCGCGCCGATTCGCCCGCTGGTGATGGCGCGGCTGGGCGATTCGCTGCAACTGGCGCTGATGACGATGATCGTCGCCGTGCCGCTCTCGATCGTGCTGGGCGTGATCGCCGGGCTGCAAGAGAACAAACCGCTCGACGCGGGCATCTCGCTGGTATCGCTGGCCGTCGTCGGGCTGCCGGAGTTCGTGACCGGGCTGGTGCTGATCAACGTGTTCGCGCTCGCGCTCGATTGGTTCCCGGCCAGTTCGACACCGCCGGGCAATGACATCGGCCAGTGGTTCCGCCAGTTGACGCTGCCCGCGCTGACGGCGACCTTCGTCCTGCTGGCCTACATCGTGCGGCTGACGCGCGCGGGCGTGATCGACGAACTGAAGAAGCCCTACGTGCGCACGGCGGTGCTCAAGGGGCTGCCGCAGCGGACGGTGCTGTTCAAGCACGTGCTGCGCAATGCCCTGCTGCCGACGATCACCGTGATCGCGCTCAGCTTCGGCTGGCTGATCGGCGGCCTGATCGTGATCGAGAATGTGTTCAGCTATCCCGGCCTCGGTCGGCTGATGGTGGCCGCGGTCGAGCGTAAGGACATCCCGCTCATGCAGGCGGTCGTGATGGTGATCATCTTCTTCTTCGCCGTGGCGAATCTGCTGGCGGACGTCGTCTACGCGCTGCTCAATCCGCGGATACGGCTGGAGTGAGGGGGGATGGTGCTTGGTACTTAGAAAATAGAAGGCAACAAAGGTGGCACGAGATGGAAACTCTAGGCATCAACTTGTTCTTTGTGCTTATTGGATTCGTCTTGGGTATTCTAGCAAGCATCGCTGCAGGAGTGCGGCTCAGCTTTCTTCAGTTCAAGTCTTCAATCGCTGGTTACCGCGTACAAATGGTGACTGACGCGACATTGAGAATCCATGACGCCACAATCGAAGACTCTTATGTTGGCACGCTACTAGACAGATATCGATTTTCGCTCGGTGTGATTCTTGAAGAGCTAGAGCAGAAATTCGGGCGGAGCGATTTCAACAATGATGGTGGTTGGCCTCTGTTAATTGACTACGATGAAAGTGAGACAAAGAAGGATCGATGGTGGCGATTCATCCACTTTGTGCGTCCTGTGATTGATGACATAAATGTCTACGCGTTTGTCGCCGGATTTCCGCGTCAGCCACTCCTGCACTTCTTCTTTGGCTGGCTATACGACCGTGCCATACTTTTAAGGTTGGGGAAACTAACAGAACTCTGCCATCAGCTCGAGACTGTGGTTGGTGAGTTGGATGCAGCTTTTGAAGCCAATCAAGATTTAGCCTATGTGAAAGATCGAGCTATATTCCCCAACGCGCATGGAGCTCCAGAAAAAATAACCGCGCTGACTGACGAATTTAAAAAGTTGCATGGTCTCTGGCTTGAATGGCTTGACTTGGTGCTGGCTAGGGCATAATGACAGGGTTGTGAACGTTATGCTTCTATTCCAGCAGAGTTACTGAGCCAGGAATATGTGAAGTCGCTGCTCCTTCGGCGGCATCCGATTCTGCTGGGGATGGCTGGGATCAGGCGATGATGATGCGCTCGGCCTCGCTGACCTGGCGCAGGTAGTCCATGGCGTCGCGGATGGTGTTGAAGTGCTGGACGCGCGTGCTCTGCATCATGATGGCGAAGGCATTGGCGACCGTGCGCACGAGCGCGTTGGCGCCGACGATGACGACGTAGCTGTGATTGGTCTGCGCCACGTCGGCCATGATGCGCGGGCGCAGCATGTCATCCGGCAGCCGCTGGGTCTGGCTGACGTCGATCAGCATGTGCATGGGCTGTGGCGACTGGCTGCAGATGGCGGCCGCTTTGCGCACTGCGGTCATCATTTCGTTGACCGTCCACGTCTCAGAGGTTTGAAGTCTGACGATACCTTCATTTTCGATGGTATTGAGGATCACAGCCATGATGCGCTCACGATGATGTCGCCAGGTTATCCAAGCTTATTAGAGCATAAAATTACAATCCGCTAGCATTAAGATAAATTACCAGCGCGAGAATGTATGAATTTACCGCTCACCTCACTGCGGCCTGTATGCTTTTGAGCTTGTCCCCAGGGCAAAATCGGCTTAGTACATCCACAAGATGAGATTTCATGATGGATGGTGGTGGTGATGTGTCGCTTGCGGTTGCTTCGTTTTGCGCCGCCGTTGGCTGAAGCTGCGCGGGGGCAGCTCCGCTGCCTTCGCATTGCGGCTCACTGCGTTCGTCAGTCGGCACGATGTGCCAACCCCTGAGCACGGCTGACTAGAAGAAAGCCCACTGAAGGGGCTACAAGAGATCCGAAAGGATTACAAAGCGCCTTTAGTGCGCTTGATGAGGTGAGCCGGGCGTTTCAACGTCCGGCGGACACAAACGCATCGTAAGTCACTTTGACCGGCTTATAAGACACACATGTCATGCTGGGTGACAACGTAAGGTTGCGGTGTACTAAAACGCCATCACGCTGTCCAGCCCGCGATGCAGCCCGACGAGGCGGCTGACGCTGCGGATAGCGAGCAGGCCGCCGTCGACGTAGGGTTCGGCGCTCGACCCGGCTTCGTGGCGCAGGATCAGCTTCTGCTCGTGCATGCCGAAAATGACATCCAATGCGATGACGTAGCCGGGCAAGCGGACGGAATGCACCTGCGTGCCATTGAGGCGTGCGCCGCGCGTCTCACGCGGTCCGCTCACGTCTTCCAGTGCGATATCGAGCTGCGACTCGCGGATCGTGCTCAAGCGGTGAGCCAGTTCGCGTACGGTGCCGCTCGGCACGTCGACCTTGTCTTCGTGGGCGTAGTCGATGATCTCACTGTGGGGGATGTATTTGGCGGCCATCTCGGCGAACTTCTGCAGCAAGACGACCGTCAGCGCGAAGTTGCCAGCCGCGAGCACACCGCGCTCGACCTCGCGCGCGACCGCGTCGATCTCGGCGTAATCCGCGTCGGTCAGGCCAGAGGTGCCGACGACGACGTGACAGCCGCCACGCAGAGCCGTCAGGATGTTCGACTTGGCCACGTCCGGCTTCGTGAACTCGAAGAAGATCTCCGGGCCGTATTGCAGCGCTTCCGCGGCGGAGGCGACGATTGGCGCGTCCAGGCCGTCAAGCTGGAGCACGTCCCCCAGCGACTCGCCCGCATGGCTCCGCGCTATCCCGATCGTGAGCGCCATATCCTCAGCCTTGAAAATGCCCTTCGCCAGCGCAGAACCGGCCCAGCCGGTCGCACCCGCCAGACAAACCTTGAGCGTCATACGTGATCCTTGCCTGATGTCGTGATGCCAGGGCGGCAGATTATGGCATGGCCGCGCGATTTTCCCAGATGCAGGCCGCGCGGGTATAGTAGAGGCCGATCTATTCGCCGCCGCACTCATAGCCTGGTCGCGCCCGTTTAAGAGTCCTGGCATCTTCCAATCACTTATGGCTGCCCTTATCCTGGCATTCATTGAGTCGACGAGAGGAGGGCGAACATGCCACAACTGGCGGATTACAAGCAGTTCGACGGGCTGGCCTGGGCGACCGGCTATCTGACCAATGCGTTGGCTTACCAGGGCGTCACCGCGCCGCACACGGGCCAGCCGTACAGCGAGGCGCTGCTGATGGGCATCAGCGGCGGCATCGCGGCGGGCTACTTCGCCTTCGAGTATGAGGGCTACGACCCGCATCTGCACTTCCTGACGCGTTACCCATTCAATGAGGAGCCGGTCGCGGCCTTCGAACGGCTGGCGATCCCGACCGAGCCGCGCACGACGACCGATCCGCAGAAGGGCGTCGCCAACGTGATCGACGCGCTGGTCGCGGGCAAACCAGCCATCGTCTGGCTGGATGTGATCTCCCTGCTGATGGGCGCCGAGCAAGAGGATCTGTGGCTGGTGATGCCGGTGCTCGTCTACGGTTACGATGCCCAGGCGGGCACCGTCCACATCGCCGACCGCGCGCGTGTGCCGATCGTGGTCGATGCCGAGCGCTTCGCCGCGGCGCGCGCCCGTCTGAGCAAGACGCGCCAGCGCATGATGACGATCGGCGCGCCCGATCCTGACCGGCTGCCGAACGCGGTCGAGGCGGGCATCCGCGCCTGCATCGACATCTTCACCGGCAAGCCGCCGGTCGGCACACCGAGCAGTTGGGGCTTCGCCGCCTATGACAAATGGATCGACCTGCTGACGCAGTCGAAGACAAAACAAAGCTGGGCCAAGATGTTCGCGACCGGCCCGCGCATGTACGCCGGGCTGACCTCGACCTACAAGTATCTGGAAGATTTCTATACCGGTGGCGCGGGCGCGCGCGGCATCTACGCCGACTTCCTGGACGAGGCGGCGCAGATCCTGAGCAAGCCCGATCTGCACGCCGTGGCTGATCAGTTCCGCGCCTGCGCCAGGCTGTGGACGGCCTTCGCCGACGCGCTGCTGCCGCAGACGATCCCCCCGCTCAAGGAAGCGCGCGACCTGCTCGACCGCGAGTACCATCACTTCCTGGAGTGTGGCCTGGACACGGACGGCGAACGTGTGCAAATCAGGGCGCGCCAGGACGCGCTGCGCAAGGCGATGGACGACGGCTTCCCGCTCGACGAGGCACAAGCGGCAGTCATGCGCGAAAACCTGGCCGGGCACGTCGCCGGCATCCGCGACGCCGAGCAGGAGGCATTCGCAGCGCTGAAGGGGACGCTGTGAGGCGGTGCTGTTCCATCAACCCCAATCTACGTGTAGGGACGGCATTCTTGCCGTCCGACATCCCGGACGCGAATAATCGCGTCCCTACCAGGTCGACTCGATCTTATGTAGATCCATCCGGCATTTCATGGATCAGCCCTGGCGACATGAAGCGGCAAATTTGCACGAATCCAGCCAGAGGATGACAATCGCTGCCTGTTGATTGGTTTCTCCACACAGGAGGAATCCAAATGAGCGTCGGGCAGACTTCGTTGGACGCCGATGAGCGAACCGTGCTCATGGCCGAGTACGGCACGCTGCGCCAGGAGATCCTCAAGCGCATCGAACTCCGGCAGCAGCTTGTGTCGATGACGTTGACGCTGGCGGCCGTCTTCCTAGGCGTCGGCCTGGGTACCGGCACGATCGCCCTGATCTACCCCGTGCTGGCCGCCTTGCTGGCGCTGGCGTGGCGGCAGAACGACTTCCGCACGCGCCGCGCCGCCGAATACATCCGCGAGCATCACGAAAAGCGCCTCAAAGGGTTGGGCTGGGAAACGTACTGCCAGGAGCAGCGCCGTGATTGGCGTCACGTCGTCATGGCGCACGGCGGTGTATTCCTGGTCACCCAGATGCTGGCTGTGCTGGTGGGCATATTCAGCTACGACGCGTCGGCGCCGCAGATGATCTTGCTGGCGGTCGATGCGCTGTCGGTCATCTACGTGATCTGGTTGTTCTGGCGTTCGCGCTAGCTGGCGCCCAACCCGGCCAGGACGAAGACCCAGACGGCCTCGAACGCCGCGTCGATGTTGGGGTCGCTCCACTGCGCGGCATGAACCGGGTCGTGGAAGCGCACGGTCGCATGGAGCGTCGCCCGCGCCGCCACCGCCGGATCGGCAACGTGGAATTCGCCGCGCGCGACGCCATCGGCGATGATGCGCGTGAGCTGGCTGACGAGCGTTTCGACGTGGCGCACTATCACCTCGCGCGCCTCGGTCGCCAGTTGGAGGTAGTTGGCGAACAACTCCGGATCGTCCTGCGCGCGTCCGCGCTTGGTCGCGATCAGCGTGTCGAACCAGCGGTGCAGGCGCTCCGGCGCGGGGCCGTCTTCGTCAACGATGCTCTCCAGCGGGCTGGAGACGCCTTCGAGCCAGCGTTCCGCCACCGCATCCCTCAGCGCGGCCTTGCTGGGGAAATGACGGTACACACTGCCGTGACTGACTCCCAACGCGCGGGCGACATCGACCACCGTCGCTTTGTCCGGGCCGTAGCGCCGCAGGACGTCTTCCGCCGCGTCGATTATCCGTTCTGCAGTGAGTACCGAGTCATTCATGTGCGTGTTTGTCTCGCTAACGTTCGCTGTCGAGGATTGCCATCTGTTGCGCATTATAACGGTCGCCCGCCGCCGCGCCAACCGGGATAGCCGTCTCGATCTGTGCCAGGTCGTCCGCCGTCAGCGTCAGATCGAGCGCCGCCAGCGACTCGGCCAGACGGTCACGCCGCCGTGCGCCGACCAATGGCACAATGTCTGCCCCGCGTGCCAGCACCCAGGCGATGGCGACCTGGGCGACGGTCGCGCCCTTGGCCTCGGCGATGCTGCGCAGCGTTTCGACCAGCGCCAGATTGTGCTCCAGATTGTCGCCCGTGAAGCGCGGGCCATGGCTGCGGAAGTCGGTCGGTGTCAGCGCGCGCTCCTTCGACCAGTGGCCGCTGAGCAGCCCGCGCGAAAGCACACCGTAGGCGGTGATGCCGATGCCCAACTCGCGACAGGTCGGCAAAATTGACTCTTCGATGCCGCGTGAGATCAGCGAGTACTCGATCTGCACGTCGTTGATCGGGTGCACGGCGTGCGCGCGTCGGATCGTGTCCGCACCGACCTCCGACAGGCCGATGTAGCGGACGTAGCCTGCCTGTACCATCTCCGCAATCGTGCCGACAGTGTCCTCGATCGGCACCTTCGGGTCGAGCCGCGACGGCCGGTAGATGTCGACGTGATCGGTACCCAGACGGCGCAGGGTGTAGGCCAGTGCGTTCTTGATGGCGACCGGGCGCGTATCGAGGCCATTCCAGCCGCCCGCAGGGTCGCGCAGGTTGCCAAACTTGACGCTGATGGTGACGTGATCGCGCTGGCGGCCGCGCAGCGCCTCGCGCAGGAGCAGCTCGTTATGCCCCATGCCGTAGAAGTCCCCGGTATCGAGCAGGGTCACGCCCGCGTCGAGCGCGGCGTGGATGGTGGCGATGCTCTCCGTCTCGTCGGCAGGGCCGTAGAAGTCCGACATGCCCATCAAGCCGAGGCCGAGCGCCGAAACCTGCAAGCCGCTGCTGCCCAGATTGCGCATTTCCATCGTCTGTTTCTCCTCTCCAGGTGCGATGAGGAGAGTATCCTTCTTCAAGTGACATAATTCAATAGTTGTCAGTCAATATTTGTCATAAGCTTTGCGAAAGATGGGATGTCGGCAGCGAGCACGAATTGAGTCAGGCTCAACGCAGTGTCCGCCAGGCTTCCATAGTGAAATTATTCACAAAACGTCGCGATCCGTCATTCAGAACTGGAATGGGATCACGAAAGGACGAACGATGCCCAACCATCTGACGGAACGCGCGACGGCGTATCTGGGCTACCTGTGTCGGGACATCTCGAACCGGCGGGTCGGCAGCGCGGGCAATCGCGCGGCGACGGACTTCTTCGCGCGGACGATGCGCGGTTTCGGCTTCGCGGTCGAGGGGACACCGTTCGACTGCATCGATTGGCACGAGGACGGCGCGGATCTGACGGTCGGCGGCCTCGCGTTCGACGCGCAGCCCAGCCCGTACTCGCTCGGCTGCGACGTGAGCGCCCCGCTGGTCGCCGCCGCTTCAATCGCCGAGCTGGAAGCGACCGACGCGGCTGGCAAGATTCTGCTGCTGCACGGCGAGATCGCCAAAGAACAGGTGATGCCGAAGAACTTCCCGTTCTACAACCCGGACGAGCACCGGCAGATCGTCGCGCTGGTCGAGGCGAAAGCACCCGCCGCGCTCGTCTGCGCCACCGGCCGTAACACGCAGACGGCGGGCGGCGTCTATCCGTTCCCGATGTTCGAGGACGGCGACTTCGACATTCCGTCGGTCTACATGACCGAGGAAGAAGGCCAGCGGTTGGCGGCGCACGTCGGCGCGACGGCGGCGCTGACGAGCCGGGCGACGCGCATCCCGTCGAGCGGCGAGCAGATCGTCGCGCGCAAAGCCGGGCGTTCCGAGCGCCGGATCGTCGTCTTCGCTCACATCGACGCCAAAATCGGCACGCCCGGCGCCATCGACAACGGCACCGGCGTGATCACCCTGCTGCTGCTCGGCGAACTGCTGCGCGAATACGACGGCGATCTGGGCCTCGAGATCGTCGCCATCAACGGTGAGGATTATTACCTCGCACCGGGCGAGAAGATCTGGATCGCGCAGAACGACGGCTGTTTCGACGAAATCGCGGTCGGCATCAACGTCGACGGCGCCGGCTACAAGGACAGCGACAGCGCCTTTTCGCTCTACGGCTGCCCGCCGGAGATCGAGACACCGATCCGCAAGGCGTTCGCCGCCTACCCGGCGCTGACCGAGGGCGAGCCATGGTATCAAAGCGATCACTCACTGTTCGTCTTCAACGGGCGCCCCGCGCTGGCGCTGACCTCGGCCGATTACTGGACGCTCTCGGCGCAGTTGACGCACACGCCGGAGGATAAGCCGGAGATCGTGGCGATCGAGCGGCTGGTCGAGATCGCGAACGGCCTGCGCGACGTGATCGTGAAGCTGAACGACGGGTTAATGGGATAAAATCGCGACTCAACATGAAAGCCCCGCTCCGCGCGGAGCGGGGTTTCATGTTGGTACAGAGGATTTCACATCGATTACGGCGTATTTACGCGTATGCGTGTGGTCACTGTAATTCAAGCAGGCCTGCGGAATCATCTTGTTCGAATTCGGTAATCGCTGAGTGTCGGCTACGCAACAAGGATGCGATCTCATGCGTCGTGCAATTGCCCAGGCGAATCCAGATTACCTTGGGTGGAAAGCCTTTTGTTCCCACCAACTCGTTAAAATCTGAATCTTTGCTGACGAGGCAATAACCATTCTGCCGCGCGATGTTCCAGACTTCCATATCACTGGCTGTATCCAGTCCAAGCATACCTACATGGCTCGAATCAGGGTAAAGATCCGCAATCTGTACGACGAGCTTGGGCGACAGATTATTGTCGAGCAGGAGTTTCATGATCGCGCGATGATCGTGTGGCGCTCGCGATCCGCGGCATAACTCAGACAGGCCAAGATGTCATCCTTTGTCAGCGTAGGGAAGTCGCTCAGGATTTCGTCTATGCTCATCCCGGCTGCCAGATATGACAGCACATCATAGACGGTGATGCGCAGCCCTCGAATGCAGGGTTTGCCACTGCGTTTGCCCGGCTCTAGCGTGATGATCTGTGTGTAGTCGATCATGTTTTGATACCCATATCACACCGATAACTGTTGCGCCCATCTACATAATACTGGACGATCCACTGGTCGTCTCTACAATAGACCGTTTTCGCAGGGACGAGGCGTGCCTGATCCGCGATTTACACGCTCTAGACGGCGGATGCCCTCCGCCCGAAGGCCAGCGGGCGCATGCCGTTAAGCGTCACGATCAGCGACATGCCGACGTCGGCGAAGATTGCCACCCACAGTGACGTTAGCCCGAACAGCGCCAGCAGCAGGAAGATCAGCTTGATGCCGAAGCTGAGGACGACGTTCTCGACGATCAGGCGGCGGGCGAAGCGCGCCAGGCGCACGGCGAACGGCAATTGCGTCAGATCATCGGCCATCAGGGCGATGTCGGCCGTCTCCAATGCCTGCGGGCTGCCCGCGCCACCCATGGCGATGCCGACCGTCGCCGAGGCCAGCGCCGGGGTGTCGTTGACGCCGTCGCCGACCATCGCCACGCTGCCGTAGGTCTCACGCAGCGCGCTGACCGCATCGACCTTGTCCTGCGGCAGCAGGCCGGAGCGCACTTCGCTGACGCCGGTCTGCTGAGCGATGGCCTGGGCCACCGTCGCGTTGTCGCCTGTCAGCATGACCGTCGGCAGGCCGAGCGCATTCAGCTCGCCGATCACCGCGTGGCTGGACGGGCGCGCCGCATCCGCCAGCGCGACGTAACCACAGACGCGCTCGCCGTCGGCCAGCAGCATCGTCGTCCGCCCTTGCGCCTCAGCTGCCTGTACCAGCGCGCATAAATCCTCCGCATGCGGAAACTCGGCGTCGAACAGGCTGTGGCTGCCGACGGTCACCAGATGCCCATCGACCACGCCGCGCACACCGCGCCCGGCCAGCATCTCGACCGACTCCGCCGGGGCGTAGACACTATCGAGCGCGCGCTGCTCCGCCTCATTGACGACCGCCTGCGCCAGTGGATGTGACGTGCGACGTTCAAGCGCCGTCGCTAAGGCAAGGACGTCGTCGCACAGCTCGCAGCTTTCGCCGGTTGCGCAGGCAAACGAGCGGTAGCCGGTCACGGCGGGCTTGCCCTCGGTCAGCGTGCCGGTCTTGTCGAAAGCGAACGCCTTGACCGCGCCGAGCGCCTCCAGATGCGCTCCGCCCTTGATGAGGACGCCGCGCCGTGCCGCCGCCGCGATCGCACTGATGACCGTCACCGGCGTGCTGATGACGAGCGCGCACGGGCAGGCGATCACGAGCATCGCCAGCGCGCGGTAAAGCCAGCCGTGCCCGTTCGCCGTATCGTAAAACGGCGCGCTGAAGAACAGCGGCGGGACGAAGGCGACCAGCGCCGCCATGATGACGACCGCCGGGGTGTAGTAACGGGCGAAGCTGTCGATCATGCGCTGGCTCGGCGCACGCACGCTTTGCGCCTCTTCGACCAGCTTGATGATGCGGCTCAGCGTGTTATCCGCTGCCAGCCGCGTGACCGCGATCGTCAGCGTCCCTTCGCCGTTGATGGTGCCCGCGAAGACTTCATCGCCTTCGCTCTTGGCGACCGGCACACTCTCACCCGTGATCGGCGCTTGATTGACGCCGCTCGCGCCGGTCTGCACGACGCCATCCATCGGGATCTGCTCGCCGGGCTTGACCAGCAGCACATCGCCAACGGCCAACCGCGCGACCTCGACCGTCTCCTCTGCGCCATCGCGCAGGCGCACGGCCTGCGTCGGCTTGAGCGACATCAGGCTGCGGATGCTCTGGCGCGCACGGTCGGCGGTGTAGCCTTCGAGCGCCTCGCCAACCGCGAACAGGAAGATGACCGTCGCGCCTTCCAGATACTCGCCGATCACGATCGCGCCCACGGCGGCGATCGTCATCAGCAGGTTGATGTTGAACTCGTGGTTGATGCGCAGGCCGTTGATGCCGCTCCTGAAGATCGGCGCGAGGGTGATCAGCATGCCGACGATGTAGAGCACCGCCGCGAATTGTTCCGGCAGCCCGGCGAGCGAGAGCGCCGCCGTCAGCAGCACGAGACCGCCGCCGGTCAGCGCCAGCCGGGTCTCGCCGCGCGCCGTCAGGTAATCCCAGAAGCCGATCACACCGCCGCGCGAGGGTTTCGTCTCGGCCTCGCCGTCAGCCTTCGACTCTGGCGACACGAGCGATTTACCGAACGACTGCGCGCGCGCCTGCAGCACGTCGAAGGGGACGTCGCCCTCAAGCTGCATCGTCGCGCTGGCGAAATCGACGCGCACGGACGAGACGCCGTCGAGCTTGCTCACGCCGGCTTCCAGTTCCTGCGCACAGTGCGCGCAGTCCATGCCCTGTACAGTGTAGTGTTGCGTTGTCATGATGATTATCCGTGTTCCACGTGGAGCAACCCCTGCGCGAACAATTCGCGCACGTGGTCGTCGTCAAGCGCATAGTAAACGTGGCGTCCTTCTTTGCGGAAGCGCACGAGATTCAACTGGCGCAAATAGCGAAGTTGGTGCGAGATGGCCGACTGGCTCATGCCGACCGCCATCTCCAGCGAATGTACGCAGACCTCGTGCTCCATCAGCAGCGAGATCAAGCGCAGCCGCGACGGATCGCTGAGCGCCTTGAAGATCTCCGCCAGCCGGTTTGCGGTCGGCGTGTCAATCAGCGCGTTGTGCAGCGATTCGATTTCGGCTTCATCCTCGCTGCCGCAGACGGTGATGTCCTGAAGGATGGGTGCGTCGGTCATCGGGTATATACTCTATCCATGAACATATATTCATATGTTATGGCGGATTTGGGCGGAAGTCAAGAAGTTTGGAAGAAGTGCTCGGTACTCGGTGCTCAGTGCTCGGTTGGGGTACAGGAAGGAGTAATGAGTGATGGGCAATGAGTAGAGAGGTGACGAGGAACGAGGTGATGAGGGGCGATTCGTGAGAGACATACAGTTCACGGCGTGGTGAGGCTAAGAATCGCCGCCGACGGGTTGACCCGTCGGCTAGGCAAAATCAAGCGCGCTGAAGGCGCTTAGGAATGACGCCTAATTTTTAAGCATCTTCAGTATGCTTGATTGACTTCAGCCAACCAGTTGACTGGTTGGCGACAGCCTAAGGGATACTCATCAATGGCTGTAGCCGCCAATCCCCAACAGCCGCCTACTTCACCGCCCCACTGGTCAATCCGCGGATCAACTGGCGCGAGAAGAGGATGTAGAGGATGACGACCGGCAGCGCCGACAGCGTCAGCGAGGAGAGCACGGCGTTGTAGTCGTTGACGAACTGGCCGAGGAACGTCTGCGCGCCCAGCGTGACCGTCTTGTTGGCGTCACTTGGCGCGAGGATGAGCGGGAACCACAGGTCGTTCCAGATCGGGATCATGTTGAAGACCATGACCGTGCCCAGCGCCGGGCGGATCAGCGGCAGCGTCATCCAGTAGACACGGTACTCGCTGGCGCCATCGACGCGCGCCGCATCCTTGAGATCGCGCGGGATCTGGCGCATGAACTGCGACAGCACAAACACGGCCAGCGGCAGGCCCATCGCCGTGTAGACCAGGATCAACGCCGTCAGCGTATCGACCAGCTTCAGGTTGACGACCAGCCGCAAAATGCTGACCGTGCCCAGCCGAATCGGCACCATGATGCCGAGCGCCAGGTAGAGACCCATGACGCCGTTGCCGGGGAACTTGTACTCTGCCAGCGCGTGGGCGGCCATCGTCCCGGCGATGAAGATCAGCAGCAGCGCACCGACAGTCACAATCACGCTGTTGGCGAAATACTGCGGGAAGCTGCCGCGCGAAAAGACCGTCTCGTAGCCGACCAGCGAGAACGTGTCGGAATCCGGGAAGGCATACGGCGTGCGGAAGATGGCATTGCGTGTCTTGAACGAGTTGAGCACGATCAGCACGATCGGGACCAGCGCGATCACCGTGTAGATCAGCAGCGCGGCGTGTGCGGCGACCAGTTGCAGCGTCGAGCCGAGGGGCGTGCGTGCGCGTGCCATCACATTTCCACCGCGTTTTTGAGCAGGCGGCGCTGCCACGTGAACAGGTAGATCATGACGCCGAGCAGGATGATCAGGAACATGACGCCCGCCACCGTCGCGCCCATCGTCGGGCTGCCAAGTTGAAGCTGGAAGCCGAAGAACGTCCGGTAAAAGAGCGTCCCCAGCAGATCCGTGGCGAAGGCCGGGTTCGCCAGCGCCGTCTGCGAGGTGTAGATCAGGTCGAAGGCGTTGAAGTTGCCGACGAACGTCAGCACGCCGACGATGCCGACTGTCGGCAGGATCAGCGGCAGCTTGATGCGCCAGAAGACGTCCCAGCCGGTCGCGCCGTCGACGCGCGAGGCCTCGACCAGCTCATCCGGGATGCCGATCAGCGCTGCCACGAACAGCATCATCGGCACGCCAACCCACTGCCAGACGGAGATCAGCCCCAGCGTCGGCAGGGCCGTGGCCGGTTCGCCGAGTAAGGGCGGCAGCGTGATGCCGAGCGGCGCGAACAACGCCTTGCCGAAGATCGGGCTGAGGATCAACCGCCAGATGAAGGCGATCAGCACAATCGAGAGCACGCTCGGCGTGAAGATCAACGAGCGGTAGATCGTGCGCCCGCGGATGAAGCGCGAGCTGAGCAGCGTCGCCAGGAACAGCGCCAGCGGGTTCTGCACCAGCATGTGGATGCCAAAGAAGACGAAATTATTGCGCAGCGCACCCAAAATGCGCGGCTGCCACAAAGGATCTGTGAATAAGCGTTGGTAATTTTGCAGCCCGACGAAGACCTCCTGCCCGCCCGCGTCGGCAGTGAACATGCTCAGGCGCAGCGAATCGAGCAGGGGATAGATCATGAACAGCGTGTAGATGATCACCGCCGGGGCGAGGAAGACGATGATATGAAACGGGAACGGTTTTCTTGATGATGGCATGTGTCAAACGCGCCAGGTAGAAAATCCGACGGTTACAGCGCAGAGTGCCGGAACGCCCACGCCCCGGCACTCCCATTTTTAAGCCTCGAGCCGGTGACTTTCACCTCACCCCCAACCCCTCTCCGCACGCAGAGAGGGGGAGTCTTGTCGAAGCAAGATAGGAGGAGATGAAGATAGCCAAAGGCCAAAAGCCAATAGCTAACAGCCAAAGGCTAACAGCTATGACCCCATCTGCGGCTCGTACCACTGTTCGAGGCCGCTCTGCACCGTGTCGGCAGCTTCCTGCGGAGTCTGCGCCAGGTTGAGCACGTTGGCGCTCGCCGCCCACAGGTCGGTCTCGTTGTTCGGCTCGCCGCGGGACAGGATCTGGTAGGACGAGCGGATCGTGCTCGCGCACTCGTTGCGCCAGCCGACGAATTCCGCCGCGATCGGGTCGTCGATCTCGATCTGCGCGTTGGACAGACTGAAGAAGCCCGGCAGTGCGTTCGAGTAGAGGGTGGCGAATTCCGGCGACGTCATCCACGTGAGGAAGGTCTGCGCTTCTTCGGGATGTTCGGTGCCCGCGTTCATGCCCATGGCGATGTCGGTGTGATCGCTGATGTAGCAATCTTCCTGGCCATCCGGCACCGGCGGCTTGAAAGCGCCGAGTTCGAAGTCGGCATTGGCGCGGAAGACCGAGATATCCCATGAGCCTGCCGGGTAAATCGCACCCAGGCCGAGCGTGAAGGCATTCTGCGAGTCCGCATACGTCTGCGCCTGATAGCCATCGCCCAGGTAGGGCTGCCACGCGGCCAGCGCTTCGAAGGCCTGCAGGAAGCCGCCCTCGTTGTACTTGGCCGTGCCGTCGATCAAACCGAGACGGCCTTCTTCACCCTTCCAGTAGTTGGGGCCGATGTTCTGGTAGCCCATCGTCGCCGCTTCCCACTGGTCGTTGGTGCCCATCACCAGCGGCGTGTACATGCCACTCGCCTTGATCGCATCGAGCACGGCGTAGAATTCCGAGACGGTCGTCGGCTCTTCCAGGCCCAGCTCGGCGAAGATGTCCGCGTTATAGATGAAGCCGTGGATGACCGACGCCATCGGCACGCAGAAGACGTCCGAGCCGTCGTCGGTGATCCAGGCGCTCTTGGCCACGTCGCCGAAGTTTTCCATGCCCGCCAGATCGTTGAGCGACGCCAGGTAGCCCGCGTCAAACAGACCGAGCGAAACGTCGAACGGACGGCATGTGATCAAATCGCCCGCCGTGCCGCCTTCCAGCTTGGCATTCAGAGCGGCGTTGTATTCGGTTGGCGCGGTCGGGCTGAAGACCACGTCGATATTCGGATACTGTGCCTCAAAGACAGGCAGGATTGTGTCTTCCCAGATCGTCAGGTCGTCGTTGCGCCAGCTTTCGATCACCAGCTGGACCGTATCCTGCGCCTGAGTGACACCGGTGAGGAGAATCGTGAGCACGAACAGGACAAGCAGTACCTTCTTCATGGTTCACCTCAAAGCTAGAAAGAAAAACACAGCCGTTACGCCACCATGCTGTGCACGAGTGATGAGCATAGCGCGCTTGTTCGGGCGTCGCAAAGTCTGCTGTACGAAGTTTTGGGCGCGTCTCTTGTGGAGAATGCTGTAGAAATGGGGCGTCAGGAGGGGAAGGGGAGCCTTTTGTACGGACGGTCGACGCTCTCCAAACCCTGGCGCTCCATCATGGCGGCGCTGGTCAATCCATTGTCCACGGCATTCGCGAACTTGTGTCTTTTATTAACGTAAGCCTCAATTCAGTGACGTTTCGCCCACGAAATACTACAATATGGCTGGCGCGGGAACTGAGTCACAGGGATACGCAATGAAGCGCATAGCCGTCATGACAAGCGGCGGCGACGCACCAGGCATGAACGCGGCGATCCGCGCGGTGGTGCGTACTGCCATGGAACAAGATCTTGAGGTATATGGCATACGACAGGCCTACAGTGGGCTGCTCAACGGGGATTTCGAACAGCTCACCAGCATGGAAGTCAGTGGTATTCTCCAACGCGGCGGCACCATCTTACAGACCGCGCGCTGTGAAGAATTCAAGACCGAATTGGGACAGAAGAAGGGACTGCGACGCCTCAACGAGAAGGGCATCGATGCGCTGGTCGTCATCGGCGGCAATGGCAGCCTGACCGGCGCGCTCAAACTGCACGAACTCGGCGTGCCGGTCATCGGCATACCGGGCAGCATCGATAACGACATCTACGGCACGGACATGAGTATCGGCGTCGATTCGGCGCTCAACATCATCCTGGACGCGCTCGACCGGCTGCGCGATACGGCCACGTCGCATCAGCGCGCCTTCTTGATCGAGACGATGGGGCGCAACTGCGGCTACCTCGCCCTGATGGGCGCGATCCTGGGCGGCGCGGAGATCGTCGTCACGCCGGAGAAGCCGAAGACCGAGGAAGAGGTCGCCGCCGCGCTCGAAGATGCTTACCTGCGCGGCAAGACGCACGCCATCGCCGTCATCGCTGAGGGCGCGCCAGTGCGGACGACCGACTACATGGATTATCTGAGCAAGCACAAGACGGTCGGCTTCGAAGTGCGGCTGACGATCCTCGGCCACATCCAGCGCGGCGGCAGTCCGAGCGCGTTCGACCGCCTGTTGGCGACGCGCATGGGCGTCCACGCGATCAAGATGCTGCTCGACGGCAAGACCGGCGTCATGACCGCGCAGCAGGGGCGCAAGATGGAAGCGATTCCGATTGAAGAGGCTGTCAGCCAACTGCGCCCGCTCAGCGAGTCGTATTTCGACATGCAGCATTTCCTCTCGCGCTAGGACGCGAGCGGATTGTAAGGCCCTCACCCTAAATCCCTCTCCCGTAGGAGAGGGACTTTCAGAGCCGGTTTTTCTCCCCTTCGCCCTTAGGGAGAAGGGGCCGGGGGTTGAGGGTAAGCAACAGCGAAACTGAATTAAGGTCACGCCTCAATCAGCTGAAGGGCCAACAGCCAACCGCTACTCTTTCTCCGTGCTGACGTCGGCGATGCGCGCGCGCACCAGGCGCACGAGCGCCATCGTCGGCACGCGCAGCTGCGTGCCGCGCTGCCCAGCGCTGATCAGGATGTGCTCGTGTTCGGTCGCCGGTTGGTCGAGGAAGACCGTCCAGTTCTTCTGGATCAACGCCAGCGCGCTGATGCCGCCAACTTTGAGTCCGGTCAGCGCCTCGGCGTCTTTGTGCGCCGCCATGCGCACCTTCTTCAGCCCGGCGACCGCCGCCAGCTTTTTCAGGTCGAGCGCGCGATCCGACGCCAGCATGACCAGGATCGGCTTGCTGCCCTGCTCCGGCTGCGTGACCAGCGTCTTGTAGACGAGGTACGGCGGCAGGCCGAGCACCTCGGCGATCTCCTCCGCATCGCGCAGCGTATCCGGGTAGTGCAGCGCCTCGTAAGGGATCTTCTGCTGCTCCAAGATGCGCATCGTGTTCAATTTGTCGGTCATTCCCTCACATCCTCACGCTGTTCCCGATACGGTGTAGACGCCCATTATAGACTTTCGCCGGGTATCGAATCAGGGATGAATCTGATATAGGCCGAGATGAGGGAAGGCGAACGGCATTCATGCCGTCCCAACGGGTGTGTTGGAGGGACAGGGCATGCCCCGTTCTGCCATCTTCGCGCGTGTGCGTTATACTCGTGTCCCAGAGTCGTCCACAAAGCCAACTGAGATGCCATGCAGATATTCCAGGTCGAAACGATCGTTATCGAACTCCTGCTTATCATCTCCCTGGTGGCGATTGCCATCCAGCGGCTGCGGCTGCCGTATACCGTGGCGCTGGTGGCAGTCGGCCTGCTCGTCAGCCTGCTGCAGCCATTTCAAATCGATCTGACGCCGGATCTGATCCTGGCGATCTTCGTGCCGCCGCTCGTCTTCGAGGCGGCCTTCCATCTCGACCTGGGCGAACTCAAGCGCAATCTGCCCGGCATCCTCGTCTTTGCTGTACCCGGCGTGTTGGTGACGACCTTCCTCGTCGGCGGCCTGCTGACGCTGATCGGCGCCTTGGAGCTGCGGATGGCGCTCGTCTTCGGCGCGCTGATCGCAGCGACCGACCCGGTCGCGATCATCGCCCTGTTCCGTACGCTCGGCGTGCCTAAGCGGCTGGGCGTCATCGTCGAGGGCGAAAGCCTGTTCAATGATGGCACGGCCATCGTCGTCTTCGACCTCATGCTCGGCATGGCGCTGACCGGCGAGGCGGACCTGTTCACGGGCATCTTCGACTTCGTGCGCGTGGCGGCGGGCGGCATCGCCGTCGGCATCGTCTTCGGCTACGCGGTCGCCTGGCTGATCGCGCGCGTCGACGATCACCTGATCGAGATCACGCTGACGACCGTCGTCGCCTTCGGCTCGTATCTGCTGGCGGAAAACCTGCATGCGAGCGGTGTGCTGGCCGTCGTCGCTGCCGGGCTGCTCAATGGCAACGTCGGCATCCGCGGCATGAGCCCGACGACCCGCATCATCCTCAATCACTTCTGGGAGTACGTCGCCTTCCTGGCGAACTCGTTCGTCTTCCTGCTCATCGGCCTGGACGTGAATCTGCCGCATCTGGCGACCGTCTGGCAGCCGATCCTGCTGGCGATCATCGCAGTGCTGGTAGCGCGCTTCGTCGTTATCTACGGCCTGGGGCTGCTGGCGAATCGGCTGGGCGAGCCGATCCCGCGCAGCTTCAGCCACGTGTTGGCCTGGGGCGGTCTGCGCGGTGCCATTAGCCTGGCGCTCGTGCTCAGCCTGCCGTTCACCATCGGTGAAGATCGCAGCCTGCTGACGTCGATGACGTTCGGCGTCGTGCTGTTCACGCTGTTCGTTCAGGGTACGACGATTCGGCTGCTGCTGCGGCGGTTGGGGCTGCTCAAGCGCAACACGGAAGCGGAGACGGAGTACGAGACGCGTCACGCCCGTCTGGTCACCATGCAGGCCGCCGAAACGCACTTGCACATGCTCCAGCGCAAGGGGCTGATCTCGTCCTACACCTGGGACGAACTCAAGCCGCAGCTTTCGGAAGATATCACCAGCATGTCCGCCAGCCTGCGCGAACTGCTGCGTTCCGATCCACAGCTGGCTGACGAGAACCTGGAGACCGCGCGCCTGGAGATGCTGCGCGCGCGGCGCAGCGCGCTCAACGAACTGCGTGCCAGCGGCATCATCTCCGAAGAGGCATTCGAAGCGGTGGCCGTCGAACTCGACCAGGCGCTGAACGACATCGAGAATCACGATCCTAACGCCGAAAAACTACTGGAATCGCTGTCGACGCCGACGCTGCCCGTGCCGCCGACGGTGCCGCCACCGACCGAAAGCTAGCGATCAGCCCTTGAGCGCCGCCGCCAGCGCCGCATCGATCTCATCCAGATGTTCGCCGCGATGGCGCGCGCGTTCGACGTAGCGCACGTTGTAGACGGCGATCTGCTCCAGCAGTTCCGGCGCCAGCGCTTCCAGCCGCTGGTCGAGCATCTCGGCGTTGGCGATGGCGATGCGCCCGGCCTCGCGCGGCGGGATGGCCGCCCACAGCGGCAGCGAGATGTCGTTGACGATGATGTCGATTTGCTGCGCGGAGACCTCACCCTTGCGTTCGGATGCATCGAGCACGGCCAACACGCGCCCATCCCAGAAGGCGATGTGGGCCAGCGCCACGCCGACCGTCCAGTGCTCGCCGACAGGCCGCAGCAGATCGGCGTCGCTCAGCCCGGCCACCAGCGCTCGTATGCGCTCCGTTTGCGCACGATTGCGCTCGACAAATCCCCGGTCGATTGCCATGTTTCGGTCCCCCTGGGTTGCGATAGGCTCAACCGTAGCACGCCGCTGAATCGCGATCAAGCACCACCAAGACCGCCTTTTGCGGTGCAATCGACCTTCTGCATCCCCCACACCGATTGCCCGCAGTACAATAGAGACACTTAGAAAAATGCGCAGGACGCCCCTGCCCAGGAGGACTCATGTCTGCCGCCCAAATGAACACCGCCGTACTCGCTCAGGTTGGCGCCATCGGCATCGTCCCGGTCATCGTCATCGACAATGCAGCGGATGCCGTGCCGCTCGCCCAGGCACTGCTCGAAGGCGGGATCGACTGCATCGAGATCACCATGCGCACGGCGCCGGCGCTCGACGCCATGACCGCCATCCGCGACGAAGTGCCGGACATGCTGCTCGGCGCGGGCACCGTCATCACCATCGATCAGGCGGAGCAGGCGCTGGCCGCCGGGGCGCGCTTCCTCGTCTCGCCCGGTTACGATCCGGAGTTCGTGGCGTGGTGCCTGGAGCGCGGGGTGCCGGTGCTGCCCGGCGCGGTCACGCCGTCGGAGATCATGGCGGCACGCAAGCAGGGGCTGCGCGTGGTCAAATTCTTCCCGGCGGATGTCTACGGCGGCGTCAAGGCGATCAAGGCGCTCAGTTCACCCTTCGCCGACATGAAGTTCATGCCGACAGGCGGGGTCAACCTGGAGACGCTGGCCGAATTCCTGCGCGTGCCCGCCATCCATGCCGTCGGCGGCAGTTGGATCGCCAGCAAGGCGCAGATCGCCGCGGGCAAGTTCGACGAGATCGCGCGCCTCGCTCGCGAGAGCGTCGCCATCGCCCACGAGGTGCGGGGGTCTTAGACGTACGGATGACCCATAGGTCATCCGGCGAATGAAAATGCGATCGTAGGGGTTTGGCGGCGCCAAACCCTTTGTCTCAATACGCCCCGGACAGCGGATCGAAATCGCCGGGGCGGCGGTTGAAGGTCTGCGCCAGCAGCAGCGCCACCAGCGCGAAGCCGACCAGCAGCAGCCCGGTCGTGACCGCCGCGTCGATGTCGCGCTCCAGGATGTTATAGATCATCAGCGGCATCGTCTGCGTGCGCCCTTGCAGGCTGCCCGCGAACAGGATCGTCGCGCCGAATTCGCCCAGCGCCCGCGCCCAACTGAGCACCAGCCCGGCGCCGAGCGAGCGCGCCGCCAGCGGCACCGTGACGAAGAAGAACAGCCGGATGCTGCCCGCGCCATCGACGCGCGCGGCGTCCTCGATATCGCGCGGGATGCCCTGGAAGCCGACCTGCGCCGCGCGGATGTAGAACGGCGCCGAGACGAACGCCTGCGCGATGACGACCGCCATCATCGAGAAGGGCAGCACGATATCAAAGCGTTCGAGCAGCGGGCCGAAGACACCGCGCCGCCCTAACGTCAGCAGCAGCGCCAGCCCGGCGACGGCGGGCGGCAGCACGATCGGCAGCTCGACCAGCACGTTGATGACGCGGCGGGCGCGAAAACGCCAGCGTGCCAGGATGTAGGCCAGCGGCGTGCCGAAGACGAGCGTGAGGACGGTGGTGATCGCGGTCGTGACCAGGCTGAGATAGACCGCGTCCGGGACGAGCGAGCCTTCGAGTGACTGCCAGGCGCCGGTTTCCACCGAGTGTAGAGCGAGCACCCCAATCGGGACGCTCAGGAAGAGCATCCCGACCACCCCGACGAACGCAAAAGCCGAGCGTTTCAACACCATCTATGCGCCTGCCGCATCAGTCGCTCGACGGCGCCGGCGCATCCCGCAGACTCACGTTGACGACGCCGCGCACGTAGCGCCCGCCACGCGCATCCCCCGCCACGACCAACCGCAGCGAGCCGAGATCGTCCGCCAGCGGCCCCCCGTCCTGATCGTAAGCGATCAAGACCGGCTGGTTGCCATAAGCGGGGTCGATCTCGGCCCAGGCGATCACGGCCTGGTAGCCGTCCGCGCCGGTCACCACGATGAACATGCTCAGCTTGTCGTTGTTCAGGTCGGCGTTCAGGTTGGGCTGCGCGGCGTTGATCACATCCCAGAGCAGCGCGCCGGTGAACGAGGCTGTCACGGTCTCCTCACCGCTCACGTAGCTGACGTCGACGGTTTGCGCGGCATAGTCGGCACGCAGGCTGTCTGCGGTCAGCGACAGCGGGTTCAAGACCTGCCCATCGACCAGCAGCGAACCATCGGTCGGCAGCGTCACCGTATCCGGCAGCGCCGGAATGCGCACCGAGACGAAGCCCCACTCGACCAGAATGTCCTGCCCGGCATCCGACAGGATGAAATCGACATAGCGCTGCGCCAGTTCCGGCAGAGCACTGTCGTCAGTCACGGCGATCGGATAGGTCGCGATCGTGTTGAAGGCATCCGGGATCGGCAGCGCGAGCACGTCGGCGGCGATGTCCGGCGTCACGTCGGACAGATAGACGACACCGGCATCGGCCTCGCCGAGCGCGACCTTGGCCGAGACCTGGCGCACGTTCGGTTCTTCCGAGACGAGGTTGGCGAGCACGGCGTCGCGATAATCAGGGCCGTAGGCCGGGTCGGCGGCCATGCGCTCCAGCATCGTGTCCGTGTACGAGCGCACGGGCACATCCGGCGCCGCCAGGATCAGGTTGATGCCGGGGTTCGCCAGGTCGCGCAGGGAGAGGATGTTCGCCGGGTTGCTGGCCGGGACGATCAGCACGAGGCGGTTCTTGGCGAAGGTGCGCGGTGCCCCGGCGATGCGCCCGCCCTCCTGGGCGACGGCCATCTGCGCGTTGTTGGCGCTGGCGAAGACATCCGCCGGCGCGCCCTGCACCAACTGCGTCGCCAGCGTCGACGATCCGCCGAAGTTGTAGAGGATGCTCACGCCGGGGTTGGCCGCCTCGAAGGCATCCGCAATGGATTCATAGGCGTCGGTCAGCGACGCGGCGGCGAATACCGTCAGTTCCCCCTGGTCTTGCGCCATCACAGCGCTGACACTCCCCAACAGCAGTACCACGACCAGAAGTAACATCAGGCGGCGTTTCATCTCAATCCTCCCTATCCTTGGGCACCATTTCGCAACGTTCAATCCAGCGCAAGACGGCGTCGAGCTGGGCGATCACCAGCTCTTGAGCGAGAAAACTCATCCCGGCGCTTTTGCTGCTCAGTTCTCCCAGGAGCCGCTCGCGCTCGGCCTCGCAGGTGCGGCGCTGCCGCTGTGCGATCGGGATCGTCGGCACGTTCAACTGCCGGGCGATGAAGAGGCGGCTCAGGAATTCGACGCGCACACGGCGGATGCTGGCCGACGGCGCTGGATCGTCAAGCCAGGCGTCGAGCCGCCCCTTGCCAGCGGGCGTCAGATAGTATTCGGTGCGGTTAGGGGCGTTGGCGGACTCGACGACGCGACCCGCGATCAGGCCCTGCCCTTCCAGGCGCTTGAGTACCGCGTAGATCTGGCTGGTGCTCATCTTCCAGATGTCGCCCAACGCCGACGAATCGCGAAACGCCTCGATCAATTCATAGCCGTGGCAGTCGCGAATGGCGATCAGGCCGAGGAGGGTGTCGTCAGGGGTCAAGTCACTCATGATGACCCCTATTCTATCGTGGAATAGGGTGGCAAGGCAATGAATTGGGGGGAGGGGATTACGCTGAGATTTTTTACGGCAAGTTTAAGAAACTGTCGGTATAATTAATTCAAATCAATACAGATGATTATCAAAACTATAATGCAGGAGACCTCATGATGGATTTTAGCGATCTGGTACGCGAACTGGCATCAAGGATACCCACTCTCAAACAGCAAAAACTGATCAAGACCGAGGAGGCTACGAAAAATGCCCTGGTCATGCCTTTCATCAAAGCGCTGGGATACGACCCATTCAACCCGCTAGAGGTCACGCCTGAACTTATTGCTGACGTGGGCATCAAAAAGGGCGAGAAGGTCGACTACGCAATCCTCAAAGATGGCAAACCGATCATGCTGTTCGAGTGCAAAAGCTATGGAACTGATCTCAGCAAAGTTCAAGCTTCTCAGTTGTATCGGTATTTTTCCGTCACCGAAGCGCGTTTCGGTATTCTGACGGATGGTGCTGTCTATCAGTTCTACACAGATCTCGAACAACCGAACAGGATGGACCCGAAACCCTTTTTCGTGGTAGACATCAGCGAGGCCAAAGATCGCGACATCGATGAACTCAAAAGATTCACGAAGTCAGCGTTTGACGTTGAGCGCATCCTCAGTTCGGCGGCAGAACTCAAATACAAAGGGGCAATCAAACAGATTCTGGCAGCAGAATTGGCCGATCCAAGCGAGGAATTCGTTCGGCTATTTGCCAGCAGAGTGTATTCTGGGCGCCTCAAGCAAGCTGTGGTCAGCGAGTTTACCGACATCACGAAACAGGCGTTTAAACAATTTATCAGCGAACAAGTTGAAAACAGATTGAAGAACGCTCTGCAACAGGAAACGGAAACTTCGATAGCCGAGCAGAAAGAACTCTCGAAAGCCGAACCGGAACTCACACCGCAAAACGGCAAACAAGTCGAGACGACTGAAGATGAAATGGAAGCCCATCGCATCGTACGAGCGATCCTGCGCGAGGTCGTGGACGCGAAAAGGATCGTCATGCGGGATGCGCAGAGTTACTGCGCCATCCTCCTTGACGACAACAATCGCAAATCCATCTGCCGACTCCGCTTCTCGAAGTCCCGCATGCAAATCGGCATCATCAATGGCGACAAGCAGGAAGAGATTCTCCCGCTTGAGTCCCTTGACGATATCTATCATTACACCGATCAACTGAAGGCCGCGGTACAGCACTATGAGGATGCAGGCGAAACCGCAAACGGCGCATAACCCACATCTGTGGATTTAATACCCCGTGTAGGGGCGACCCGGTGGGTCGCCCTTGTGGGCGAGGCAGCGCCTCGCCCCTACACCGGATGTGTCCTCGCGGACTATCAATCAGATGGAGAAGCCTTGTGGCACATTTTCGTGCCCGCCCTAATGCCGGGCCATGCTGGGGTCGAGGGCATCGCGCAGGCCGTCGCCGAGGAAGTTGAAGCCCATGACGGTGAACATGATCGCCAGGCCGGGGAAGATGCCGATCCAGACCGACTGGTTGAAGAACTCACGGCCATCGGACAGCATCCGCCCCCAACTCGGATCGGGCGGCGGCGTGCCCAGGCCGAAGAAGCTGAGCGCCGCTTCCGCCAGGATGGCGAACGACAGGCTGAGCGACGTCTCAACGATGATCGGCGCCAGGATGTTGGGGAAGATGTGATGGAGCATGATGTGCGGGCCGCTGGCGCCGAGCGCATGAGCGACCTGCACGAATTCCTCGTGCTTGACCTTGAGCGTCGAGCTGCGGGCGATGCGGGCGAAGATCGGCAGGTAGACAACGCCGATCGCGATCATGGCGTTGTTGATGCCCTTGCCCAGGATCGCCATGACAGCCAGCGCCAGCAAGATCGTCGGGAAAGCGAACAGCACGTCCATGATGCGCATGATCACCTCGTCGACGATGCGCCCACCGTAGCCCGCGATCATGCCCAACAGCGTCCCGGTGGTGGCCGCGATGCCGACCGAGATGACGCCGACCATCAGCGAGACGCGCGCGCCGTACATGATGCGGCTGAGGATGTCGCGGCCGAAATCATCGGTGCCGAAGGGATGCGCCAGCGACGGCGCAGCGAACGCCTCGGTGAACGACATGTAGTTAGGCGGCGCGGGGGCGAGCACCGGGCCGAAGATGGCCACGAAGACCACCAGCAGCGTGATAACCAGACCGATCATGCCGACGCGATGGCGCACGAACCGGTGCACCACATCCTGAAACAGGCTGCGGCGCGGCGGCAAACCGAGTTGGAGATCGAGTTGAGCGACGCTCTGGTTGGCAGTCATGGCAGTTCTCTACGATTCTCCATCAGGCGAACTCGATGCGCGGATCGAGCAGGAAATAGGTGAAATCGACGGCCAGGTTGACGAGCGAGACCATGAAGGCCATGACGAAAACCGATCCCTGCAAGAGCGTGTAATCGCGGTCGAGCACGGCGTCCAGCGCCAGTCGCCCCAGCCCCGGCAGATTGAAGACGATCTCGATGACGACGACAGCGCTGAGCAGGGCCGTCACCTGCAGGCCGACGACGGTGACGATCGTGATCAGGGCGTTGCGCAGCGCGTGGCGCGAGATGACGACGCGCTCGCTCAGGCCCTTGGCGTGGGCCGTCTTGATGTAGTTCTGGTGGAGCACTTCGAGCATGGCGCTGCGGATGAAGCGCGTTTGAATCGACGCGCTGATCAGCCCGGCCGTCAGCGCGGGCAGGATCATATGCGCGAGCCAGCCGGAGAAGTCATCCTGAATCGGCGTGTAGCCGCTCGGCGGCAGCCATCCCAGCCCGGACGAAAACAACAGCACGAGCAGGATCGCCATCCAGAAATCGGGCACGGCCACGCCCAACTGGCTGATGACCGAGGCGAACACGTCGAGCGCGCTGTTCGGGCGCATGGCGGACAGGATGCCGAGCGGAAACGCGATCAGCATGCCGATCACGATCGCCAGCACGGCGAGTTGCAGCGTCGCAGGGAGACGGCGCACGATCTGATCCGCGACCGGCTGGCCGGTGATCAGGCTGTCGCCGAAATCGCCGTGCGCGGCATTGACCAGCCACGAGCCGTACTGCTCCAGCAGCGGACGATTGAGCCCCATGCGCTCGCGCCGGGCCTCGACCAGTTCTTCCGTCGTCTGCATTCCCAGCGAGACGCGCGCCGGGTCACCGGGGATCAATTGGACGATCAGGAAGACGACCAGCGTCACGCCGAGCACGACCACGGCAGCCAGCAGCAGTCGTTGGAGGACGTATTGATAGTTCATCGCGCTCCGTACGAGATCAGAGTCAGCGAGGCAGAGTGCACGTGGCCCTCTGCCCCGACAGACATTGCGTTATTGATCGAGCCAGACCGTCCAGAAGTTGACGGCGGAATCCGGGCGTACGACGAAGCCGTTCACCGACGGCGACCACGCCTTGACCTCGGACTTGGCGAACATGTAGATGTAAGGCGCGTCATCGACGAGGATCTGGTTGGCCTGCTCATAAATGCCGTAGCGCTCGTCGAAATCACCGACCTGGCTGCCGGATTCGACCAGGGCGTCAAAATCGGGATTGCTGTAGCCGGTGAAGTTGAAGACTTCGCCCGTGTGATGCTGCAGGTAGAAGTAATCCGCCGCGTCGGTCAGGCCCAGCCAGCTCCACATGATGGCATCGAATTCGCCGGTGCCCTCTTTTTCGATGATGACCGCCGACTCTTCCGGCTGGATCTCCATCGTGATGCCGACCTCGGCCAACTGCTGTTGGACGACCTGCGCGGCGCGCTGCGTCTCTTCAAAACCGACGACGGTGTTCATCACAAACGAGAAGCCATCGCCATAACCGGCCCCTGCCAGCAGCTCGCGCGCCATATCGACGTTGCGATCGTATGGTGCATACGGGAAGTACCAGGGCGAACCGCTGGCCGTCGGGCCTTGCACGGGCTCGCAGATGTTGAAGAAAGCGAAGGCGCAGATCTGCGCACGGTCGATTGCATAGGCAATCGCCTGACGCACGTCGCGGTTGTTGAAGGGTTCGCGGGTCAGGTTCAAACCGAAGTAATCATAAGACAGGCGCGGCGACAGCTCGACCACCACGTCCGGATCGGCCTGAAGCTGTTCCAGGTTCTGCGGCGAAATCGTGATGATCCAATCGACCTCGCCGCCGGTCAGCGCCAGCTCACGCGCAGCGTCGTCCTCGTAGGGCACGATCTCGACCGAGTCCAGGTAGGGGCCGTCCTGCCAGTAGTACTCGTTGGGCGTCAGCACGATGCGCGTCGTGCCTTCGACCTCGCTGATGACGAACGGGCCGGTGCCGATCGGGACATCAATCGTGCCGTCTTCGTTTTCGCTTTCCGGCGCCAGGATGCCGACGAACTTGTTGGCGCCCAGGGCTTGCGGCAGCGTCGCGTTCGGCGCTGACGTCGTGATCTCGACGGTGTAGTCGTCGATGGCGCTGATGGTGCTATCCGCGCCGATGCGCCAGGCGCTGCCGGAGGCGACGTCCGGGTCGATCAGACGGTTCAATGACCAGACGATGTCGTCAGCCATCATCCCGCGTCCATTGCTGAACATGACATCCTGACGCAGATGGAAGGTCCAGGTCAACCCGTCTTCGGATTGTTCCCACGATTCCGCCAGCCAGGGGATCAGATTCATGGTGTCGTCGAAGAACGTCAGCGTGTCCATGACGTTGTTGAGGACCTGATTGGTCGCTTCGGACGTGGCGACATGGGGGTCGAGCGTTTCCCATCCGGACTGCCAGGCGGCGCGCAACGTGCCACCCATGGTCGGTTCCATGTCCTGAGCATAACCGCTGCCCACCATCAACATGATCAAGCAGCCGAGTGCTATGAGGCTTGCTATTTTCTTCTTCAATGCTCTCTCCTTCTCAATGAATAAATCAGGCCCACCCTCAACCTGGAAGGTGACCTGATGCGACACAACAAAGACTGGATAGGTTCCACTTGGAACCGCGGGAGACTGCCGTCGAAGTGAAGCGCAGATTTTGTTTGACGGTTGCGAGAGCCGCCATCAACCCGCAGGGCTGGGCCAACTGTCGCAAAAAGAAAGGATCGATCGCGTGCGACGAGAGTGTGACGTTACGCTGTACACAGGGTTCGTTTGCGGGAGGATAGCGGACTTTGCAGTAAATGCCAAATTAAGGGATGGACGTGGCGGGGCAATCGCATGAAACATAAGATACGGGTTGTAAGGGGTCTCTGGGTGTCTTTAGGGGCGCATCATGATGCGCCCCTACCAACAAACCATCCTTTACGAAACGCTATGAACCATTGAGAACTCCGTAAGAATTTTGATGCGTTTACCCTGGTGGATGTGGCACGCTCAGGCGCGGATGGCATGGCCATGCATCCATTTGCGCGACGCATCGCGCTCGATGTAAAGTCTTAGGCGCATCGCGAATGCTCCACTTACTGGTCGAGGTAGACAGTGAGGGGACGGCGCCACTTTGAGGAACACGGTCTACGAACGATGGAGTATGTCAAGAATCTCTGGCGCTATCCGGCAGTGCTCGTCGTCATTTTCGTCGTCGCCTGCGCGGTGCGCCTTGCCTACGTCGGCGCGCGCTACACGCCCGACCTGAGCAGCTTTCAGGATGGCGACTACCGGCTCTACGAGATTGGCGCGGAGCACATCGAGCAGTATGGTCGCTTCGATAACAGCCTGTTCCTCGTGCGCCCGCCCGCTTTCCCGATCCTGATCTACCTGCTCGGGCTCAACGGCACCGCCGTGTTGATTGCCAACGTGATCATGGGGGCACTCATCGCCCCGCTGACTTATGTCCTCGCTCGACAGTGGGGACTGGCGGCGAACCTGAGTCTGGCCGCCGGTCTGATCGCGGCGCTCGATCCGACGAGCATCATCTACTCGGCCTACCTCGGCTCGGAGTCGCTGGCGAATCTGACGCTGCTGGCCGCGCTGATGCTCTTGATCACGAGCGTCAGAAGCCGAACGAGGCCGCGAGCGCTGCCCTGGGCGGCGCTGGCCGCCCTCGCTCTGGTCGTTTCGTTGCTGGCGCGCCCGGCGTCATTTCTGGTCTGGATCGTGCTGGTCGTCTGGGGCTTGCTCAGCTACCGGAAGCAGTGGGTCGCCGTCGCCCTGTTCGCGCTGATCTGCGCCGGAGGCATCGGCACGTGGATTGCACATAATGGCAGCGTGTTCGGCAACCCGACCTTCTCGACCATCGGCGTCTACAATCTGCTCTACTACCGCGCAGCCTCGGTCGAATCGCGCGGCGCGAACCTGCCGATAGAGGACACTTACGTCGAACTCAGCCGCCGGGTCGAGGCGCGTCTGGGGCACGACACGTCAACCGTTGACGGCGCGACGCGGCACGGGCACTACGCCGCCACGGCTGATCTGCAGACGGCGATGACCGGCGTCGCCCTCGACGTCTTCACGACTTACCCCGTCGTCTACCTGCTCACGATCCCGATTGGCCTGTGGCGCATTCTGGGCTGGACGCAGAATGTGCCCGGCGGCCTGATGATCGTGCTGGCCGTCTGGAATCTGGGCCTCGTGCTGGCAGCCGCCGGTGGCCTCATCGCCCTGTTCCGGCACAAGCAGTACAGCCTCTTCTGGCTGATCCTGCTCGTCTGCGCCTACTACATCGCCGGGACGATCATCGTGCAAACGTCCGGCATTGATACGCGCGGGCGCACGATGTTGACGCCGCTGCTGGCCATCGGCGCGGTCTATGGATTGAGTTGGATCTTCACCATCCGCAGATCCTAGTCGTCCGCTACAATAGACCGCCTGGTCGCCGGAACGTGAGTCTTGCCGCAGAGAAATCGAGTCCTCGCTTTGAATATCCCACGCCATACGCGCATCTTCATCCTCGCCGGGGTCGTGACGTTGATCGCGGCACTCGCGATTCGCATCGACGTCTCAGAGTGGCTGCGCGGCGGTTTCGGCTGGCGCTGGGAATACGTGCCGCTCGATCTACTGCGGAGTCTGCCGCTGCTGGCGGTGCTACTCGTCTACGTGGCCGGAGCGTACGCATTGCTCAAGCGGGCGAACGGCGGGCGCCTCGCCGTCGTCTGGAGTATGCTCGGCACACTGTTCGTGACGCTCGTCGCGATCGCCATCCGTGACGGCGACCCGCTGTTCGAACTGTTCGCGCGGACAGCCTCCCAGTTAGGCACCGGCCCGCACTGGGTGGCGACGCACATCGACTGGGCGAGCGGCGAGTGGCGCAACTGGGCGGCGGAGATGGTGCGCTTCGGCGGCCATCTCAACAATCTGCCGCCCGGCTCGGTGCTCTGGTATGCCTGGCTCACCGATGTACTCGACGGCATCCCGGCTCTGGCACGCGCGGGCCAGCAGGCGCTGATGCCGCTGCAATGCAACAACTACGATCTGATCTACGACACGCCCGGCCAGTGGACGTCGACCATCTTTGGCATCCTGATGCCCATCTGGGCGGCGCTGACGCCGGTCGCGCTGTTTGCGTTGGCCAAGCGCACAGCTCCAGCCAATGCGCGCGCCGTCGTCCTCTGGTATCCGCTCATCCCTGGGCTGGCCGCGTTCGCGGGCACCTGGAACACGCTCTACCCGCTGATCGCCGTCTGCGCGCTGCTCCTACTGATCGTCGGCTGCCAGCGCGAGTCGCCGCGGCCGCTCGCCATCTTCGTGAGCGGCCTGCTGACCGGGATCGGCATCTTCATCAATTTTGCGCTCGTCCCTCTGGGGCTGCTGCTCGGCCTCTGGGTGCTGTGGCGCCAGATCGTGATCAAGCGGCGGCGCATCGTCCAGGTCATCCTGATTGGCATCTACTACACGTTGGGGTTAGTGACGGTCTGGATCGGCTTCTGGATCGCCAGCGTGCACAATACGCCGTTCGATCTGCTGTCGACCGCCATGTCATTCCACCTGGGGATCGACCGGCCCTACGGGTTCTGGGCGATCATGCACACGTGGGACTGGCTGCTGTGGGGCGGGTTGGCGTTCGCCGTCGTGCTGATCGCCAACCTGGGGCGCTGGCTGGCCGCGAAGGATCGGTCGCTGGCGACGCTGCCGTCGATGAGCCTCGTGCTGGCGCTTACGATGATGATCATGGTCTTCAGCGGCACGGCCAGGGGTGAAACCGGGCGCGTCTGGCTCTTCTTCGCCCCCTTCCTGCTGATCGCCGCCGCCGAAAGCCCGCGTACATCCGGGCAGCCGCTGACGAAGCGCGAGTGGCTGTGGCTCGGCATCCCGCAGGCCGCGCTGCTGGCGGCATTGATCACAAGCATCCCCGCCGTCAGCGCGGATTTCAGGCCGCCGCCGACCGCGCCGCAGGTGACGACGAGTCACGACGTCGATGCGCTGTTCGTCAACCAGGCCGAGACGGAGTCATTCCGGTTGATCGGCTGGGACGCGTCGCTGACGGATGACTCGCTGATCCTGCGCCTGAACTGGCAGGGCGTCACGCCGTCGACCACGCCGCTGTGGTTCGGGGCTGTCCTGGTCGGCGATGGGAGCGAGACGATCCCGGTCGACGCCTGGCAGCCCGGCGGCGCATCACGCTACCCGACGACCTGCTGGCGCGCCGGCAGCGTCATCGGCGATGAGATCACGATTCCGCTCGATGGCCATCAGGCCGAGACGTGGTGGGTCAGCCTGGCCGCTTTCGGCGATCCGGCGCAGCCCGAAGGCCGCCTGAACGTGCGCACGGACGGCGGCGAGGATACGCAGATCGGCCTAGGGCCAATCACGAGGGATGGCTAACGCAACCTATTTGGCGGGCAGTTGGTAGAGTTCGAGCAGGACGCCGCCGGTGCTCTTGGGATGCACGAAAGCATACAGCGTGCCATCCGGGCGCGAACGCGGCGTGTCGTTGATCAGCTCCGCGCCGCTGGCGGCGATCCGTTCCAGGGCTGCCGCGATGTCCTCGACCTCGATGCACAGGTGATGCAGACCGGCGCCCTTCTTGGCCAGGTAACGCGCGACGCCGCTCTCCTCCGTGATCGGCTGGATCAGCTCGATCTCGCCCTCGCCGACGGGCAGAAAGGCGATCTCGACGGCTTCAGCTTCGTTGCGCTCGGTGTGTTGCAGCGGCAGGCCGAGCGCGTCACGCCAGAAGCCGATGGCGGCCTGGACATCTTCGACGACAACGGCGACGTGATTGATCTTGATCGGGGTCATGCGTATCTTCTCTTATGGGTGATGAGGCTGTGGTGGTCTGGTCGGCAAATCGACATTGCGATAGAGACGGGCCAACTCAAGCGTGATGTCAAGTGACTTGAGCACGATCTCGCCATTCAACCCCATCGCGTTTGCAAACAACCAATCGGAACCGGCCTGATAAGCATAGCGTTCGATGCGGTAGGTATCCTGCGCAATCAAAACGTACTCGCGCAAAGTGCTGATCGTTTTGAAGTGCCTGAACTTTTCACCACGGTCGTAATTCTCCGTCGATGGTGACAACACTTCGACAATCAGAGTTGGATTCAGAAGAATTTCACTGGCGGTTTCATCGTAGTGAGGCCCGCCACAGACGACCGAAATGTCGGGATAAGCATACAATCCACTCGGCGTCTTGATCATCTGGTCGCTGGCGAAGACAACACAATTGCGCTCACCGATCTGGTTGTTGAGATGCGTAATCGTGTTGCTGGTGATGATATTGTGATTGGGGCTGGCCCCCGCCATCGCGAAGACTTCTCCGTCGAGATATTCATGCTTCGTATCGCTATTGCGCTCGAAGTCGAGATATTCATCAATCGGCATGTGTGACTGGCGTCGCGCGACCATCATGCTGCCTCATTCAATATCATGCCTAGATTATACCAGGGGCAGTGCTCAGTCGGCGTCGGGGCGCTTCCATTCGCATTCCCGCGTCGTACACAGTTTGACGAAGCCCTGCTTCTCGCAGATTGGGCGGCTCATGTCGCTGGCGTCGATGGTCAGGAACTGGTAGCCGCGCGTTTTGGCTTCCTGAGTGCGCACGGCGACCAGCGCCGTGTAGAGCCCGCGCCCGCGATAGGCTTCGAGCGTTGCGCCGCCCCACAGGCTGGCGAACGGGCTGTGCGCGGGCATGCGCAGCCAGGCCGCCGACACGGGGATATCATCGACGTAGGCGGCGTAGAAGCTGACCTCGTGCGGGTGATCGCGCAGCGTCGTCTCCAAATAGCTGACGATGTAGGCATCGTCGTCATCTTCGAAGACCTCGCGCTGGATGGCGAGGATGCCGCGCACAAGCCCCGGATCGGTGATGCGGCGCACGTCATGCGTCACCGGCCTGGCCAGCGCCTCCGGCAGATGGCTCAGGTCGAGCGCCATGATCGTCTCAAGCTCGCCACGTGAGAAGCCGCGCTCAGCGAGCCGGTCGGCCAGATCCGACGGGCGGTCGTGGCTGAAGACCTTCCACTCGAAGTCATGGCCCATGCTGTCGAAGTAGGCGATCTGGCGGTCGATAGTGCCGTCGATGGCCTCATCGGGCACATCCATGTAGAGGACGAAGCTGCACGGGCTAAGCAGATTGATATAGCGCACGACGCCGTCCGCTTCCTCGCGGCGCGTGTCCGACTCGTGGATGTGGATGC
>JADLAY010000024.1 GCA_020849765.1 Anaerolineae bacterium | reverse complement strand
TGGAAACCCAGGCCCGATCCGGCGGGAGTGATAGCACTCCCCGTGTTTTTCCCGATCTCACCCGGTTAACGCAGAGGATTGAACCATTGCCTTGACTAACCATTGAGGACTTTTTCAACGCCCTGGTCGAATGTGCGACATACTCCCCATATATCGCATCGCACGAAGGAGACTCTCACAACATGTCGGCGCGCGGCTAAGCCCGTCGGCAGACTACGAGGCACAGGCAAGAGCAAGCCCGATCAATTTCGCCCAGAGATTGAGGCACTACTCGCGAAGGGGTCAACTCAAGTGTACATCGCGAAGCGGTACGGGACGACCGACGCGAATCTGAGCCGGTGGATGAAGCAGCACCAACTCACTCAGCCCAAAGTCTGACTTTTTCAACGGGATGATGGTTTTTGCGACGAACAGCGTGTCAACCGGAGTTTTCAACACGCTCCTTTTTGTCTCCAATGCGCTGATATCACAGCTTACAAGGCATATAAAAGTCTGGTGGTAGTTTAGGTAGCAAATCGGAGAATGACACTGCAGGTGTCATGAATGTGTAAGTATTATAGGTCGCCACCCCTGGCGTTACTGTCACTGCACTTGTACCTATTCCCGGACCCAGATAGACGGTATGCGCTCCAGAACTGCGTACATAACTGCCACTAATGGGGCCAACACCACTTGAAAATGCGCGCCCCCAACCTTTAGTTTGATCAGCATTGGCGTTACCCATGAAGCCCTGCAGCGACACACCAACACCTGCGCCAACTCCCCCAGAAGCTTCGACACCGTTTGGGCCAGGAGTCATACCCCAAAAAGCTCCGCCGAGGGTCATATATCCTCGCAACCCTTCGGAGTTTGTGTAAATTCCTAGAGCCACATCGAATGCTCCGAAACATGCTCCTAAGCAACTAAAACCGGAAGCATCGATCTGATAGCCCATAGCCGCATGTGAAGGGTCCTCAGGCGATACTGACGCCGTAGCGGCACTGCATACATTGTTGTGCTGCTCATTCCGGTCCCGTTCAGGAGGGATTACCGGAGCACGAGTGCTACCTGCGCTTATCGACCTGAGATCCCAAGTCCTATCTCCCACTATAATCGGTGGATTGGGGGGAATGCGTTCACCTATTACTACGGAACAACCCACTCCAGTTTCGGTGTCCCGCCCGTCTACACATTTCAATCCTAATGGATCAACCCCATTTGCTGGATCGTTTATAACATAGGTGTAGAGATTTAAGCTCTGGGGATTCTCGATATTATTTGCCTCCATCCCTATCGGATCCACTTGAAGAAACCGGCCTTGCTGCGGATCGTAGAATCGGTTAACCGCATAATCCAGCCCAGTTCCCTCACTGCGATCATAACTGGTGAAGCGACGAGTAGTACCGCCTGAGGATCGAGGGACAAACTCAGTGCCAAATGGCAGCACCATTTGCTCCACAGCGCCTGTATTTTGCTCAGTTGTTATCAGCCGTATATTGAGCCGATCGGGATGCAGATACTGTACGTGAGGACGTGGCGAACCCCGCGAGAGGGTCGCGAGCAACCTTTCCCCTAAATAGACATTACTCCTCAACCAGTTTGGGTTCGTCATCACAAGCCCTTCTGGACTTGGCAGCCCATTGCTGGCATACTCCGCCAAGACGTGTGCGCCACTCCATACATAATACGTCGAGCTGATCGCACTGATGCGGCCATTCGAACGGAAGTCAGAATAGGTCGTCGCCAATCGACGGTTATCCGCTCCATAGGTGTAACGCTCCTGTCGCCTTCCTTCCTCAAGACTGACGGTCACTAGCCGTCCAGCAGCGTCGTACTCATAAACCTGCCACTGGCCGTCGGCGCGCTGGGCACGGATCAAGTTACCAGCCAAATCGTACTGAAAGCCATCATTCGTGATGTGGTTTGTCCACTGGTCGAATTCTAATGACGAAAGTCCGTCGGGAGGCAACTCGGAGCCGTCAGGCATCCTTCCTTCAACAGATGTGCCTGTACGATTTCCAAACCGGTCATAAGAATAACGGTATGACCAGCGATGGCGAGATAGATCTGGGCCAAGGACAAGGTTACCGCCATACTCTGCTAGTAGCCGACCCACTGCGTCGTACTCGTAATAACGATTTTTCTCTGGATCAAGGTGGTTAAAGACCCTAAGTAACTGCCCAGTGCGCCCTGACCCACCACGAAGATAGTCGTATGTAATATTCAGGAGATCTATCCTATGAGTCCCATAGTGTGTGATTTGTTGGTTTGCCAGTAAACCGGTCGCCGGATCAAAATTGTACACCTCGAACAACCCAGAAACGGATAAATCGTTGCCAATGACCAGCGATTGTAACTGTCCAGACGCGTTGTAATTCAGTGCAGAGGCAAAATTCCAGCGGATTGGTTCATCCGGAATTTGCTCGACGATTGCGCCGAGCCTGCCCGCTCCGTCATACTCATGATGTAGGTTTCGGTTCATTATCTCAGATTGCCCTGTCTGGAGATAACCATATTCCGCTGGATAAGTAATACTCTCTAATCGACTCAGCGAATCATAAGTATATTGGATCACCATCGGATGATTTGGGTGAAGTGCCAGGGTTTGTCTCTCCGCGCTCAGTCGTGCTTCTCCATCGTAAGTGTATTCCGTGGTGTTTACACCTTGCGTGGTCACGCGCCACAAGCGCGTCAGGTCGCCATGGTTCATGTATTCATATTGCACCTCAGGGGTCGATAACACAGAGGTCGCTGCGTTAGAGAGATCGTGATATGTCCGCTGCAATCGATTGAGTGGGTCATTACCATAGTCATAAATCGTGCGGACGCCACGTGCGTCGGTATGCGAAATCAGATTGGAATATAGGTCATATCGGTATACATCACTCCAGCGGGCTGTACCCACATATTGTCCCTGATCGTTAAGTGTGTGCGCTCGTTCTGGCAAGTATTGGTGCGTCAGTCGACCCAGCGAATCATAACGGAATTCGCGAATCTGTAGTCCTTGCTGAACACGAATAAGTTGATCGAGCGCATCATAAGCGTATTGCGTCCCTAGATTGCCCTCTATCGCGAAATCACCATCGCCTTCCGGTCGGGGCTCAATGACCTCGACAAGTTGACCGAGGGCGTTCAAGCGAAGCCACCGCTGGCGGCCCCAGGCATCTACCTGCCGAATGGTTTGCCCCGGCGCACCTGATGCTCCGTCTGGCACAAAGCCATCATTGTAGTAACGACTGCTCAGACTGCCGTCTGGCGCAACGACCTGTTTTATCCTACCTAACGCATCATATGCGAAAATACTCCAATATTGCGTCTGATCGCTCTCGCCACCCTGGAACGGACGCCCCTCTTTCCAAAGTCTTCCCCTGGCGTCAAACTGAACTTCGGCCACGTCCCATAGTGTAGTCCCAACTTGTTGTTGCACGCGCCGAAGCAGCCCCAAACCGTTAAATGACCGTCTATAGTGGCCCAGTGATGTGCCGTCAGGTAAATGAACGGTCTCGTCAATCGAGAGTGCCTCATAATTGTAATCGTAACTGGCCCATGCTCCCGTTGAGAGGAATACTGCTGATAGCTCTAGTGAACCTGGGGTGTGGCGAAACGTTGTGGTACGCTGGCTGGCACTTGTCGCCGTTAATTGTAGCCCAGTGTTGAAGTCGTATGTGGCGGTCGTTGTAAGGCGTGCGAGCGACAAGGTATCCGCTGCACCACGTGTGACCGTCGTGGGGTATGCATACTGTGTCGCTGAGGTATATTCGAACTCCCTCTGTTGACAGCAATTGTCTATTAAGCCGATCAAATTCCCGGTTATGTCATAGTGCCGTACTTGGTTAATGACGTCATCAGGGTATGCGGCGCCGGTGTATACAAACGTTAGTATCCGTGTGGCATTCCCGCGAAACCGTGTTCGCTCATCGAATCCCGGCTCCCAATAATCCCCATAACATATTCGCTCGCAAGGGGGACGATCCTCGTCTTGGCAAATTTCTTCACACTCCTCTGGAATCCAGATCGGCGGAGCGTTGGTGTTATAGGTTTGATCGTATTGTACAACTCCAGGATTATCACGAAGCGGCTGTAGAGAATACTCATCGTAGTAGAATTCGGTGCGTGCCGCGGGAATGGTCGAGTCTCGCTCATAGATCGTAATCGCACGCGGAAGGCTAAAGAAGCGGCGTTCAATATAGCGTGGGTCACGCACATATTCGGTGGTCACCCTCCGCAGTACGGTTTTGCCATCGTAATCGTACTCACGCACTTCTTCAATTTGATTGAGCGTACCATAGCTGAATTCTGTGGCTGTTGTTTGTCTCGAGGCGTCTGTCACTTCCAGTCGCCACTGTCGTGGAATTCCCAGATAACCCCGCTCCCACGCCACATTCGTATCCTCTACTAATTCGCTGCCTTCGTATCTGCGATAACGATAAACCAAGCCTTCGCGCCATCGGTCGCGGATGTTGCTAGATAGATATTGGTTCTGAAACTGGGATGTCCCATCTGGATACCTAATCGATAAAGACAAGGGGCTTCCATTCGGTGTCCGTCCCACATGGTATGTAGTCACGGCAGGCGACGTTGTCATCCCTTCCCAAGTTTCGGTCATAGTGGTGAACATGGGTGCGTCTTCAAGTGAACTGTCTGGTTGCAGGGGGTAGTTGTAGACCCATTGCCGTGTGACTGTCCCGCGCGTAACCGTTCCTTGCTCATTCAGCGACGCTGAACTGAAGGCAAGACCCCGCTGCTGGCTAATCTTTACCAACATCCCATAGGTAGAGTAAGAGTCCGCGTCGCCAAACCAGTAGCCGCTGCCTGTACCGGGATAGTAGATCGCCTCAATCATCGGGAGGGTAGCTTCTGTCAGGATTGACCCGAAGAAACCGTACTGCACCTGCATCCGCTGGTAATGCAACCGGATAAGCTGTCGTGTACCACCCAAGTATTCTGGTGCAGTAATGGCAGTCAACAGCTCATTCGCATCGTAATGGAAGACGATAGTCCGTCCCAAGGTATCGGTGATCGTATGTAGCTGCGGACCGATGTTATTACGGTACGTAATTGTGATGAGATTGCCGTGTGCGTCGGTAATACGGGTCGGGAAAAGCTCGCGGTGATTTGCACTTAACGCCGTGTAATCCATGATTAAGCCATTTGGATACCAGGCGCGTGCAGAGCGAAAGCGGTTCTCAGATATTTGAATTTCATAGTCAATGAAGGTTCCATCATCGGTTCGTCCTGTAAACTCGCCAAGCGTCTGTGAAACGGTCCTATACGAGTGTCGCGAGCCATCCGGACCGATGAGCATCCCCTCTCCGTTTCGGGTCGCCACTATCTTACCAAAGCCAAGTGACCATCCTGGCGCAGGCCAATCACCATCGATGTCAAAGATGAGGTTATCAAATCCGCTCTTGTACCAAAGGCGAGAATTGTAGACAAGGTTCAAGGAGAGATGCTGACCTCGCCCCTGAGCATTAATAATGGGAACGGTGAATGAAAAATTGCCACTGCCGGGCAGTGAGACCACTGCCGTAGACGATGAAAAGACCCCATCGCCAAAACCGCCGCGTAATGCACTGGTTAGGCGTCCCCGCTGATTGCTCGCTCCAAAGGCTGATTCAAAGTTTGTATCATCCCAACGCGCGCCACCCTGTATGCGCGCCGCTAGGGCCATCAGTGGCTGCTCGTTAACGGCCACTGTGGTCTGTGCCAGTAGCGTACCTATAGTGGCAGAAATTATGTATGTTCCAGGTAGATGAGGTGTGAAGCTACCGTCCTGGGTAATGCCCCCCTCCTGCAATCCCTCACTATTCTCGGCACGCCAGTTTACAGAGACGCCATTTACGGGAGTATCACTTATGTCATATGCAATGACTGCGAAAAAGACCGTTTCTCCTCGGGGTAGGGCCACGTCGCCAGGCACAATTTCTATGCGAGTCACCAAACTATTTCGGTCTTCTTGCGTTTCCTGAGCAACTGCTGCGGGCGGTGCGGAGAGAGCATCAACGGAAAGAACACCTGTGAGCACCAAAACGAGAAGTGCTCGTATCATTTGGGATGCGGTTTGTGAAATATATCGAGAATCGATAGGGAGGCGATACTTGTAGGAAAACATCTCTTCCTATCCTTTCATGTCAAGAAAATATCTCAACAGGAGGACAATTATGCTTCTGTCAGAGGGTGATGAGAAGATGACAGCAAGCTCTTCCACTCCTTATAGGAATCCCGACCATCTCAACCTATTATCGTAAGTGACGTTACGCAGCTAATTAAGCCGTAGAAAAGAATGTCCTATTCTTACGTACCCTGTGGGCGAAAAAAGCGGACAACCAATAATGCGGCTTAATTAGACGGCAGTCAGAGCAATCGTTACTACAATGATGGCTTTGTGCCAGACGGAGCATCAGGTGCGCCGGGGCAAACCATTCAGCTGGTGGATGCGAAAAAGGGGCCGATATCAGCTAGCTGCTCTGTATGAACGACAGCGTATGCAGACATCATGAAACAATGCAGTGACCTAAGTCACGTGACTCTATGAACCGGGAACTGAGGGTTACCGTGAGAGCGGCATTTGATTGAGGGTTCTGCGGGCAGGATCAAAACATTCTCAGGACGTCTTTCACACTTCGACAAACTGGCTTTGGACTTGCCAATTCAGTGGAGGAAAATACAAGAGACAGGTAGACTGAAGTAAGGAGCAGAGGACAATGGCAACAGATCGAAGAAGCTACACAGAAGTGTTCAAACGCGAAGCAGTACGGCTGATGGAAACCAGCGGGAAACCCATCACCGAGATTGTGCGTAAGTTGGGGATCAACGACAACAATCTGTATCGCTGGCGCGGGTTGTATGACATTCAGGTCAGCATGGGTAACAAGGGCGACCCGTATGACAATGTCATGGTGGAGAGCTTTTTCAGTACGCTGGGGGCGGAATTGGCCGACCTGGAGCGGTTTCCCACGCGCCAGGCAGCGCGGACAGCCGTGTTCGAATTCACTGAGGTGTTTACAATCGTCAGCGGTTGCATTCGTCTCTGGGCTATCGCAGTCCTGAGCAGTTTGAGCAACTATTCGTTCTACCTTTTCCCTGACTCCACCAAACCGGGGGAAGACCAAGGTGTATGAACTCATCCCACTGTGGAACGTGATGATTTTCAGTGCACCTGGCAATGTCCAATTGTTGGGTTTCAGTCCCTGATGTGAATTCCGATGGTCTCTAATAGTTCGCTCAGGATAAAAGGTTTGGTAAGGTAAGCGATTGCTCCTAGTTGTACCCCACGGTTAACGGTATCCTGCTCGTATCGTGCGGACAGAAAAATAACAGGTATGCTGGCGGTTTGCCGGTTCTGCTGGAGTGCTGCAATTACGCCAAAACCATTCAATACGGGCATATTCACATCGCAAATGATCAAGTGGGGCTCATGCTTTTCCGCCAGCAGGATCCCGTCTCGACCATTGGTAGCTCCGATAACTTCATAGGCTTCAAGAGAGAGTATTTCCAGCAGATCGCGACGGAGCGCATCGTTATCTTCGATTACCAGTACCTTTTTCATTGGCAGCACTTCACGTCTCTCCTACTGCACGAGGGATGGTTACAGTAAATGTTGTCCCGACCCCTTCGCGACTGTCAAATGTGATTGTACCGCCGTGTAGATCAACGGACTGCTTCACGATTGCCAGACCCAGGCCAGTTCCATGCACATCTTTGGCATTGCTGGCTCGGTGGAAGGCTTCGAACAAACGCGCCTGATCAGCTAGCGGAATGCCGATGCCATTATCCTGGATTTGAAGTGTAATCTGATCGGATTTGCAGTCTAGTGTGAACCTTATGACGCTTTCGTCGGAGGAATATTTCGTGGCATTCGAAAGTAAATTGCTCAAGATATGCCGCAGCAATTTGGCGTCCATGTATTCCGTACCGCAATCTCCGTGGCTGGAAAATTCGATTTGCCGCGTACTGCCAGTGGTAAGTTTCATCTCATCAATCAGATTTTGACAGAATGCTGCGAGATGCAGAGAGGCAGGATTGAATTTTAGCCCGCCGCCTTCGGATTCTCCCAGCGTAAGAATATCATTAAGTATGTCGATCATGGCGCGAATGCTGTTCTGAATGTTGGCGATTTTTGCTTCTTTCTGCTCGCCCGTCATCCTGGCACTGTACTGCCAGATTATGTCGACTGACGTTTTGATCGCAGCCAGAGGATTGCGCAAATCATGGGCGGCCATCGACACATAGCGCGATTTCATGTCACTCAATGTCATGGCGTGCTCAAGCATCTGGCGCAGTTGTTCTTCCGCACGCTTCTGCTCCGTGATGTCATGCCCGACCCCTTGATACTCCACAAAGTTACCTGCTTCATCAAACAACATGCGCGTGCTCCATTGAACCCATCGTGTCTGCCCATCGGCGAGGGGGTCCGCCACTTCGATTGACGCCACGGGACTTTCACGGTTGAGAGAAGCGATGTGTCGTTCTATTAGATTGCGGTCAGTGTCTGGAACAAGACGGAAGAAACTCTTTTTCAGGAGTTCCTCTGGCGCCTGGTTGAAATACTCGCAGTAGGTCTGATTGACAAAGGTCAGAACTCCCCCTTCCACAAACCGGCACACCAGGTCGAGCTGGTCTTCGATGATTCCACGATACCGTGCCTCACTTCGCTGCAATTCAGTAGTGCGCTCCACAACCCGTTGTTCGAGTTCAGTAGCGTAATGTTGAATGCGCTCATAAAGCTGGGCGTGCTCAATAGCAAGAGACGCCTGGTCTGCGAAGGCCTGCAAACGGTGCATATCCGTTTCAGTAAAGAATCCAGGGATACTACTATCCAGGTTCAAAAAGCCGATCACGGTGCCATGGGATCGAATCGGGGCTGCCACGTAGGATTTTACCCATTCCGTATGCGGCTGGTTGATCCAATCGGGGTATAGATCAGTGTGCGATGCCAGGAAGGGAGATCCCGTCGCAACCATCTGGTGAAGATTAGGCGTATCTACGACTGAAACACGAAATTCTTCGAACAAAGAGGTGAGTTCGGGCTGATAGCCGCGCCAATATACTGGACGCGCATACTCCTGTTCAATTAACATGATGTTGGTGCCGTCGTGGGGCACCACGCGGGCAACATTCTCCAGGATGATGCTCATTACCATATCGAAGTCCACAGCACTAATCAATGCAGCCGCCGTATCTCGCAGTGCTTCCGCTAACTGGCGCTGTTCGCGTTCGGCCCCTTCCGAGACACGCAGGGCGTCGAGTGCTTGTTGGCGTTGAGTGATGTCGCGGGCAATCCCTTCAAGAGCGACGAGTTCTCCATTTTCATCATAAACCGGGGTGTTGCGCTGTTCGGTCCAAATGATCGTGCCGTCTTTGCGCACCCAGCGCAAGATCAACGCGTGTTCAAGATTCTCGCCTGCTGCCACCTGCGCCAGCAGTGGACGATCATCGGGATGAACCAGTTTGAAGCCAAGCTCTGGGTCAGCATAGTGCTCTGCTGGCGTATATCCCGTAATGGCGGTCGCTGAAGGGCTGACATATTCAAATGCTGGCGTGGGCTTAAATCGGAAGCGGAAAATAAGATCTCTGGCATTCTCGGAAAGAACGCGGAAACGTTCTTCGCTCTCCGCCAATCTTGCACGCTCACGCTCTAACTCTACGTTATAGTAGGCGTTCTCCAGTATGGCCGGCAGCTTAAACAGATAGCCAGGATTCTTGACCAGATAGTTTGCCGCTCCGAGGCGTAAGGCCTGTGCTGCTATTTCTTCATCTCCGCGGCCAGTCACCAGCACCGTTGGCAGATCCAATCGATGCTCCTGATAAAGCGTCTTGAGCATTTCGAGTGCGTTCATGCCGGGCATTTGATAATCCAGCAGCAATACATCATAGGGGTTGGTTTTCTCGGCAGTATCGAGCAGGCGGTGCAGAGCTTCAACCGCGGTATAAACCTCATCCAAATGAATATGTAGTGCGTAGCGGGCAAAGTGGCGCTGCGTAAGGTCAATATCCGCAGCGTTATGCTCGGCATAGAGCACTCGCAAGGGGCGCGCCCGACGAGCGGCTTCAGCACGAAATCGCCCGAGAGCTGTTTCTAGTGCGGGCAGCAGCCGAACATGATAGTCTTTGCGTTTTGTCACATAATCGTCGGCGCCAGCTTTGAGCGCGGCTACGGCTGTTTCTTCGTCGCCAACCCCGGTCAGGATAACCACCGCCAGAGCCTTCCCGCGCTTACGAAGTTCCTCCAGCAGTTCCAGCCCTGTTCCATCCGGCAGCCGCAGGTCCGCCAGTACAAGATCATAAGCCGCGTTGGGTTCGGCAAGGCGGCTGCGTGCCTCACCCAGCGTGGGGGCTATATCCAGCCGGATATGGGGAGCAGCACGCGATAACTCACGACGAACGAGGTCGGCATCGCGGGGGTCATCTTCTACATAAAGGATTTTCATTCTACGTCCTTCACAATACTGACTGAAGAAGCGGTTGCGCAATTCTACGGTGAAGGTTTGTTGAGAAGCGTCCAATAGCTGTCAATCTGTTCGGCAACGTCCATGAACTTGGCAAAATCTACCGGCTTGATAATGTAGGAATTCGCCCCCAGTTGGTAAGCAGTCTGAATATCGCTGTCTTCAGCGGAGGTGGTCAGAATCACAACGGGAATGATGCGGAAAGTTGGGTGTGCTTTAATCTGGCGCAGAACTTCTAAGCCATCGACTCTTGGCAACTTCAAATCGAGCAAAATAATGCCTGGTGTCCGCTCACCTGCTTCCCAGCGTGGAATCCAAGCCAGAGCTTCTTCACCGTCACGGGCGACTTCAATGGGATTATTCAGATTGCGCCGGGTGAAAGCTTTCTTCGTCAGGTCTACATCCATCGGGTTGTCCTCGACGAGCAGAATGGAACGATTCAGCGTCGCATTCATTTTGGAACCTCCAGATAAAAGGTCGCACCTTGGCCCGCTTCACTTTCCGCCCAGACCCGACCGCCCATCCGCTGCATGGCTTTATGCACAATTGCCAGCCCAATACCGGTGCCAGGGTAGTCTTCAGCGCGGTGCAAACGCTGAAACATTTCGAGAATACGATCATGATATTTCATATCAAAACCGATGCCGTTATCGCGTACCCATAGAATACAAGAGCTATCAGCTTCGCGTCCGCCGAATTCAATGACTGCCTTTTCCGCCTGTTTGGTAAACTTCAGGGCATTATCCAGCAAGTTACGCAGAGCCATTGCCAGTCCATTGGGGTCGGCAGTGACAGTTGTGTCGGGTATCGACAGGGTTACAGTTACCTCACGCGCCTTTATCTCAGCGGCGCGCTCTGCCACCAGGGATTGAGTCAACTTTTGTGGGTTGACCCGTTCAGATTGAAGCGGTCGCCGTTCCAGCCGAGAGTAAGCCAGCAGGTCATCAATTAACTGGTTCATCTGGTCAGCGGCAATGCGGATATTTTGCAGAAACGAACGCCCCTCTTCATCCACTTGATCCAGATAATCTTCCAGCAGCAGGCGGCTGTAGCCATCAATGCCACGCAGAGGCGCTTTCAAATCATGCGAAACAGAGTAGGTGAAGGTTTCCAGCTCACGGTTTTTGGCTTCCAACTCGACCGTGCGTTCGGCTACACGTTGTTCCAGATCAGCATTGAGTTGGCGGATTTCTTCTACTGCCTGTTTTCGTTCGGTGACGTCTTCGGTAAAGATGACAATACCGCCGATAACGCCATCGGCTCTGTACCATGGACGCACCTCCCATCGTAACCATTGAACAGTACCATCTGCCCGCAAGAAATCATCCTCATCAACCTTTTGAACCTCGCCTGCCAGCCCGCGTCGATGCACTTCCCTCCAACGATCTGGAATTTCGGGAAAAATCTCGTAGTGAGATCGTCCAATAATGTCACACTCTCCGAGGTTGTAGTCCATCAGCCAGCGGTGACTGGCAGCCAGGTAACGCATCTCACGGTCAAACATAGCGAGGGAAGCCGGCGCATGTTCGATGAACAGCCGCAGTCTCTCCTCGCTTTCCTGAAGCGCTGCTTGGATCTGTTTGCGTTCGGTGATGTCGATGACCATCGAGAGCACAGTCTTTTCGCCGCCGAGTTCTATCAGTTCGCTGGATAGTAAAACGTCCCGAATCTCGCCAGATTTGCGCCGCAACTGAAGCTCGACGTTATTAAATCTCCCTCTCCGATGTATTTCTTGTATGTTAGACTGCCTTATCTGCGGTTTGCCATAAAGGTTGAGTTCATGTGACGTATGCCCTAACAATTCACTGCGCGAATAACCGGTCAGTACCTCCATCGCTTCATTGACATCCACCAACCGTGCATCCGCTGGGCGAGATAGGGCTATCGCCACTGGACTGGCGTGGAAGATACGAGAAAACCGCTGCTCACTCTCGTGTAACTTTTCCTCTGCACGCTTGCGCTCGGTTACATCCAGAACCAAACCCTCAAGGAAAAGCAGTTCGCCAGCAGCGTTCCAGACCCCTGTCCCATGTTCCCAGACCCACTTTACCTCCCCGTCAGCAGTCGTGATGCGATAGGTGATCTGGTAGGTTGCATCGTTGGCAAGGGTGTCTTGTACTTCAGCCCACACCCGCTCACGGTCATCAGGATGGATGATGTTGGCAAATGCCAGCTGCGCGTTGTCGGTGAAGTCCTCCGGGGCATATCCTGTCAGTTGGCGACAACCATCACTGACGAACCTTGTTGTCCAATCTGGATCATTACTACAGCGATATACCAACCCCGGAAGGTTATCCATTAAGGCATCAAGCTGGCGTTGGTTTTCCCGCAGAGTTTCGTCAGCCTGCTTGCGCGCGGTAACATCAATATGCGAGCCGAGCATCCGTATGGCTTTGCCCGTCTCATCAAATAGCAGGTCAGCCTGCGCCATTATCCAGCGGTAACTGCCGTCCTTATGACGGAAGCGAAATTCGTTCTGATAGTTAGGGTAGGGATGAGCAATGAATTCCTGTATTGTCCGAAGTGCAGATTCGAGATCTTCAGGATGGACGCGGCTCTGCCACTCACTAAAGTCATTGGAAATTTCGTGATCCTCGTAACCAATCTGCCTTTTCCACTCCGACGAGAAATAAACCTGGTTGGTGCGTAGATCCCAGTCCCACAATCCGACGTTGGCAGCTTTTACCGCCAGGCGCAGCCTTTCCTCTGCTACGAAACGCGTTCTTTCCGCACGTTTGCGCTCCGTTATCTCAGTGAAGTAAATCGTCAATCCATCGGGGGAAGGATAAATCCGGTTCTCAAACCAGCGATCCCACGGCTCGTAATACTCCTCTAGATAGACCGTTTCCTGTGTTTCTGCGGCCTTGTAGTAGGCATGATAAAAGGGTTGGCCGACCCCTTCGGGATATTCTGTCCAGATGTGTTTGCCGATCAAGTCTTCCGGTTTTTCACGGTTCAGCATCTGAGCGGCTGTCCTATTGACATAGACATAGCGCCAGTTTTTATCCAGCGCTACGAAACCATCGTTCACCCGCTCCACGATGCTGACCAGCAGTTCAGATATTGTCTCCAACTCTTTGGTAGTTTTCGCCGGTTGATTGGGAGATTCATCTCGACTCATAGCTGCTACCCAAAACCAAGATGGGACATCGTGTTACATTTCAATAATATCGCTATTTCATCCTGTTTGTGCTTAATGTAAAGGCGATTGCACGTTCATGGCCGACAAACCCACCTTGCATCTATATTGTTATGTCATGCACTTCTTGTAGCTTTCCGTTCTCGCTGCCGCTTGACTCTGGAACATCGGACCTGATAGACTCATAGTAACTATAAAGATGTTATGAAATACGTTGTTAATCGTCCGATTTCGTTGCACCAATCCACCCAAATCCTAAGGGCATTCCAGCGCCGCCAAGAGTTGCGCGAACTTGTAGGATGGGCTGACTACAAGCGGCTTACGGGTGTACGGAAAGCATACGAGAACCGCCTGGCAGACGAAGAGCGTCGGTTGTTTCGATACGCGCTTCAGAACCCCTGGCTAACACAGATTCTGCGTTTCGTTTACTCCGTCTACGACACCATGATGCTAAAGCCGGGCTACTACGCAAAAGGCAGAGCCTCAAAGTACAGACGTTGTAACTTGACGCAGACTCATAGAATGCCCTATAGTGCTTTACAAATCACATAAACAAAACGCCCCCGAACGGTGCTGGAAACACCGCGCGAGGGCTAACCAACCACGCTGAGCAGAGCAGCATGGAGGCTAAGGCAACTTTATCTATTGCCAGTCAAGCCGTCAATTGCTCATTTCAGCAGTTGGCGGCTTTTTAGTTTTATGGATGGAAGAGATAACCAATTAGCACTCAAACAAAACAGCGCACTCGATACGCAAACGTTTCGTGTGCTAGAGGAACTCAGCAGACAGGTTTGCCAAGATATAGCCAAACAACGTGGACAGAACGCTATGAGTTCAGAAGTGGTGTACGGGCTGGCAACCTTTCTCGGCAGTGTATTGCAGACGATACGAACGCATCCAAAGCCTAAGCTTGCGGAGCGTCACAAATAGCCGAAGAAACGAGAGAAGACCATGCTGAAGAAAAGCATCCACACGAACCAGGTTCAACGGACAGTGGCCCTATGCTATGTGCGACGCTCCTGGGTGAAAGGGGACAAGGACTTAGCAAGCCCCGCAATGCAGCGCCAACACATTCAGCGAGTCTGCAATGCGCACGGCTGGACTATGGAGTGGTACGAAGATGCTGAAGGTCATAAGTCGGGAATGCACGAAAAAAACCGTCCAGGCTGGCTAGCGCTAAAAGCCAGAATGGGCGATCCGGATGTGGTGGCAATTGTCGCTTATGATTTGTCCCGCCTGCATCGGCGCGGTTGGCGCGTTGGTGATCTGCTGGATTTCGTAGACAACCACAATATTCGCTTGGTGCTTGCTGATCCGAATAAGAGTATTGATTTCTCAACACCACAAGGCCGTTTGATGGCTCAGTTGGCAGCCATATTTGATGAATACTATGCGATTGACATTTCCATGCGCCGAAAGGCGAACATCGCGTTTAAGAAATCTCAGAATAAGACCGTCGGTATTCCGCCCTTTGGAACAAAACGTGATGCTGATGGTTATCTCATGCCAACTGATGAGGGGGCCTGGTTACTACCGGACGGAACCTGGCAACCGGGGAAGGTGGGTGATGAACCACCGGTCGAAGGAGCGCTCTGGCGCGGTTATTACGATTGCGCACAGCGGATACTCGAACTTTATGTCTTGGGTAACGGGCGAGCAACAGTCTGCAAAATAATGCGCGATGAGGGTTGGGTCTTTCGAAGTCGATACGGACTGCCTGTCCCACTGGAAAACGACGACATTGTTCGGGTAACCAAGAACTGGGTCGAGTATGGGGGTACAGTTGTTGGAAGTCGCGCTAAGGACAGGGCAGCATACTCGATGAATCCAGATGAGATTCCTCTGAATGAGGAGAGGGCAGTGTTCGACATCGCCTTGCTACGGCGTGTCGGACAAGTGTCAACAGAAAGATCGTTCAGGCAGCCTCATCGTGGCCGCAAAATGATCGACAACACGTATCCGTTGTCAGGACTGGTCTATTGTGCGCATTGTGATCGAATGGCAATGAAAATGAATAATCCGAAGCTTCGGACACGCCTGATGGGACGAGCAAAAACCGAAACGTCAAACGGAAGCTATCGCCATCGTCCGGGGCTGGAGTGCGGATGCAATCGAAAGCAGGTATTCGGGGAAACAATTGAGCATGATTTCTTTCGATTGTGCCAGCTTCTCAGTGTTGATGAGCAAGCATTCGCCTCTCTCCAAAATCTCGCAATAGAAATGATAAATGAACTTGATGAAAACGAAGCTGGCTTTGCTGAGAAAAAGGCTGCCGCTATAAGCAAATGTAAACGCAAGTTTGTTGCCGCTCGTCATCTCTTTGAAGAGGGTGATATTGATCGTGAGGAATATCATCGGCGTAAAGAGCGAATAGATCGCGAACTGGCGCATTGGCAAAATGCGACAACCGAAACCGACAAGATCAATGAGCAACTGGCTCGCTGTGTAGACGCAATCACAAAGATTGCAGGCATATGGGGCAGTACGGATGATGAGAATCGTTATAGTCTAGCCCACAGTCTGTTTGAGGAAATCGTTTACGATCTCGACTTGCAGCAAATAGTCAGTTTCAGACTCAAAGCCTGGGCAGAACAGTTTCTCACACTGCGCGGACAACTCTACGAAGTTGGAAACCGAAGGTCGAAATGCGCCCCCGACAGGACTCGAACCTGTGCTTTTGCCTCCGGAGGGCAACGCTCTATCCTCTGAGCTACGGGGGCTTCTACTGATCGTCAGTGTAGCAAAGAACTATGGGGCAGGCAAGCGCCGAAATCGCCCTGGGCTTGCGTTTCGGGGCGTGTTCGTTATGATTAGCGCGTCTGGCAGGCTTGTTGAAAGCGTGGGATTATTCGGTTGTCAAAGCGCATCTTTATGGCTGGTTTGATCCTTCTAACCGCGGTGGGCTGTAGCGCCCTCGGCGGCGAGGACATTCCGGGAACCATGGCCGTTGAGAGCACCGCCTTCGCGGATGAGGCCACCACGATGGCGCGCGATCTCCAGGCGCAGGGGACGGCCATCCAGACGACGGCGGTCTATGCTCAAACCTACGTCACGCAGATGGACGGCATCAACCGTCAGATGGTCGCGACGCTGAGGGCAGCCGTGCCGCCGACACAGCAGGTTGTGCAGGAGCGTGACACGAGCCAGCCGCTGATCAGCGGTGTGGAAGGCGTGCCGCAAGAGGATTTACCCGGCAGTACGGATGCCTCCGGTGCCGGTGCTGGGGCAGGCGCTGGCGCGAGCACCGAATCAAGCGGGATCACGGAGTTCCAGCCGGTTCAGACGGCCTCGTCCGTGCGGTCGTCCGATGGCTGCGCCGACGTGGTGACGACGGAATTCACGGTCGACTCGCCGATCATCTACGCGACAGCGCGGGCATTGAATATGCACGCCGGAACCGAGATGGGCGTCGAATGGTCGTTCGGTGGCCAGGTCGTTTATTCGTGGCAGTTCACCGTCGATATCGAAGATGCGGATTACTGCCTGTGGTTTTCAATCACGCCGGAGGATGCACCGTTCACCCCTGGTGATTGGTCGGTGCGCATGCTGGCAAACGGGGCGCCGCTCCCGGCACCGGCGAACTTCAGGATTGTCGAGGCGATGTAGGGCGCAAATGACGAACAAGGCGATGATGTGAACCGTCGACGAGTGCATATCCTTCTGGCGCTGGCAGCCCTTGCGCTGTGCCTGATGTGGGCATTCGTCCCGTCGTCGCTGCACGCCCAGACCACGCCGACAGCGACGCCGCGCGGCAGCTTCGTCATTCGCGATGATATCTACGTCCGTGGCGGCCCTGCCGGGACGTATCTTCCTGTGGGGCGGCTCGTGCGTGGCGCGCAGGTCGTCCCGGTCGGGCGCAATGAGGCCTCGACCTGGGTCATGCTGCGTTATGGTCTTGGCTTCGGCTGGATTCGCCGTGATCTGGCGCAATGGGCCATCGAACTTGAGACGCTGCCGGTCGTCGACGAGGCGAACCTGACGCCGACCGGTGTCAGCAGTGAGCCGTTCACGTTGGCGACTCCGACGCCGGAGGGTAGTTGGGTCGATGTGGGCGGGAATGGCGCCTACGTGCGCATCGGGCCGGGCATCACCTACCGGTCTTTGGGCGTGCTCGCCAATGGCACGCAGGTGGAGCCGGTCGGACGCATGCCGGAGAATGACTGGATTCTGATCCGCTTCGAAGATGACTTTGCATGGATAGCGCGACCGCTCGTGCACTGGGATGTCGATCTGAACACGCTGCCGTCGCTGCTGCGCAGTAATCTGACGCCGAGCGCGACCTTCACCAATACGGCGACCTCGACACCGACTCCAACGCCGACCAACACGGACACCCCGACGCCGACCGATACCGCCACGCTGACGCCGCGCCCGTCGGCCACCGCAACGCGAACTCCAACCGCGACCGTGACACAGACTCCGGTGCCATCGGATACGCCGACTCTGACGGCAACTTCCGCGTCATTTGCGACGAATACGCCTCGCTCGGCGTCTACGGCGCGTCCGTTGGTCACTGCGACAGAGACTCCAGCGCCGACCGACACGCCGACATCCGCGCCGAGCGCAACCAGCACATCGACGGCGACGGCAACACCGACAGCGACAGCGTCATCCACTGAGACGTCAGTTCCAACGGATACGCCGACACAGACGGAAGCGCCCACGGCAACTGCGACCAATACAGCGTCGCCCACCGAGACGGCAACATCTACACCGTCGGCGACGAATACGTCGACGGCGACATCCACGCCACGGCCCACGGCAACGGCGACCGACACAGCGCCACCCACAGATACGCCCACACTGGCGCTGACCGACACGCCTACACGGCGCCCGACAGCAACTCGTACACCGGCGCCTTCGAATACGCCTGCTCCCACGGATACTTCGACACTCGCGCCAACAGAGACGTCGACGCCCGAACCAACCGAGCTGGCTGCACAGTTGGCGGCTACGTCGTCACCGCGTCCGAGCGCGACGGCATCCAATACGCCAGCGCCTACGGCCACGGCGACGAACACGCCGGTACCGACCTCCACGGCGACAGAGACACCTGCGCCGAGCGCGACGCCTTCGTGGACGAATACGCTGGTACCGACCGTGGCGACGCAGACCAGAGCACCGACAGCGACCGAGTCACTCGGTGCGGCTGTACCAACCGATCTGCCGCCGACGGTTATGCCGAGTGCGACCCACGCGCTCACACCTGCGCCGACGGCGACGGTCACGTCGACCGCGACCAGCGCGGCGACCGAGGTCGCCATCATCCCGACGCGCCCCGGCCTGGAAGTGACGACGCCGACACCCTCCGGCGAGACGCCCGGCCCGCGCCTGCCGGTTGAGTTGATCGCAGGCATCGCCGGGCTGGCAGTTGTCGGCGCTTATGCCGGTCTCTATTGGCGCGGCTTGCAGGCGACGGATCGCTACAAGAATGGCTTTGTTATCGACGCATGCCCGGTCTGCAAGCAGGGGCATCTGGTCGTCGTCAGTCGTAACGAGCGCTTCCTGGGCATCCCGCGCCCGCGGCGGACGGTCCACTGCACCAACTGCCGCTCGGTGCTGCGCGAGGCGGGCGAACGTCGCTGGCGCTACGCGGTCGATCGGCTGGATAATCCCGGGCTCTACAACCGTCTCAACGGCAAGATCCTGGACGAGAGCACATTGATTGCGCTTGAGACCGAGCCGCAGGATGCTAACGTCGATCTGACGCCACGCCCGCCAACCGAGCCACCAGCCTTTGTCGACGACGAGGAACCGGGCTAGATGGCGCTGGTCGAGTGCATCCCCAATTTCAGCGAAGGACGCCGCCAACCGGTGATTGACGCTATTGTCAGCGCAATTGCGTCCGCGCCGGTCGACGTGCTCGACGCCAGCAGCGATGTCGACCACAACCGCACCGTGGTCACCTTCGTCGGCGAGCCGGAAGCGGTGGCGGAAGCGGCCTTCCGCGGAATCGAGGTCGCGACGCGCGAGATCGACCTGACCCAGCATGCGGGCGTGCATCCACGCGTCGGCGCTGCGGACGTGGTGCCGTTCGTACCGCTGCGTGATTACTCGGTGACGGAGTGCGTGGCCCTGGTGCGCAACCTGGGGCAGCGAGTGGGAGAGTCGTTGAGCGTGCCGGTCTTCCTGTATGAGGAAGCCGCCGTTCACCAGGATCGGCGTGACCTGTCGTACATTCGGCGCGGTGGCTACGAAGGTCTCGGCGAGCGCATCGGGCTGCCTGAATGGCAGCCGGATTACGGTCCGTCGCAGCTGGGTACAGCGGGCGCGGCGGTCATCGGCGTGCGCAAGATCCTGATCGCCTTCAACGCCTATCTCGACACGACCGACGTTCAGATTGCGCAGGCCATCGCCTACAAGATCCGCGCGTCGGGTGGTGGGCTGCCGTTCGTGAAAGCGATCGGCGTCATGGTCGGTGGAGTCGCGCAGGTGTCGATGAACGTGGTCGACTTCCAGCAGACCTCGCTCTACACGGCCATGCGTGAACTGCGCGCGGCGGCCGCCCTCTTTGGCGTTCAGATCACGCGCACGGAATTAATCGGCTTGATCCCTCAGGCGGCTCTGCTAGACTATGCGCTGGAGAGTCTGCAACTTCCTCTCACAACCCGTTCACAGGTATTGGAAGCCCGGTTGGGCAGTGTCACCGGCGATTATCGGCCTTTGGAATTCGAATGACAACCAAGTTTCGCCTCGCTTTTGTCGCTGTGCTGCTCACGATCGCGGGCTGCCAGACGACCGCTGAGCAAACCCCGTTTGCTGCCACGCTGCCTTCGACCGCGGCTGCCACGCGTGTCCTACAACAGAACACGCCGATCCCGACGGCCAATCTGCAGCCGAGCCGGACGCCCACACTGCCGCCAACGCCGACACTAACGCCATCCAATACGCCGACCATCACGCCCTCGCCGACGATCACACCGACCCTGACGGCGACGCCCATCCCGCCGACGACCACGCCGATCGCTTCGGCCACGCCGACCGACCCGGCGGATGACCCGAACAATACGCCCGAGCCGACCTGGACGCCGCCCCCAGCCAATCCTGCGGCGCAGTTGGCCGATCACTACGTATTCGCCCGTCCCATTGGTGAAGGCGGTGTGAACTGGGCCAACCGTGTCTATCCGTATGGCGCGACGGCCGGAGGACGATTCCGCCCGCATCATGGCATCGACCTCGAAAACCCGGTTGGGACGCCGATCCTGGCCGCAGGCGATGGCGTCGTCTATTACGCCGGGCCAGATATCGACACGCTGTTCGGCCCGCAGCCGGACTTCTACGGCCGCGTCGTCGTCATTCAGCACAACATCACGACGCCGGATGGGCAGCCCGTCTTCACGCTCTATGGGCACATGGACACCTTTCGCGTCGAGACAGGGCAGTCGGTGACGACCGGCACGCAGATCGGCACCGTGGGTGGGACGGGTATCGCGCTGGGGCCGCATCTGCATTTCGAGGTGCGCGTCGGCGATCCGCACGACTATGGTTCAACGCGCAACCCCGAGTTGTGGATTCGTCCGTATCCGACCTTCGGCACGCTCGCGGGCGTGATCAGGGATGCCAACGGGACGCTGCTTGCGGAAGCGCCGCTGCGCATCGAATCGACGGACATCTCGCGCTTCGCTTTCAGCTACATCAACGACACCGTAAATCCCGATTCCGTCTTCAACGAGAACTTCGTGCTCGGTGATTTGCCCGCCAATTACTATCAGGTGACGGTCAGCGATAACGGGCGCGTGCGCTTCCGCCAGATCGTTTACATCTATCCAAACCGGACGACCTGGCTCGATATCACGCTTAGTCCATGATCAATCACATTTCTGCCTGTACTTTTACTGTTATTAGAGCGTAGAATCAGCGCACAACGCATCGCTGCTTTGGGCAGCCGAGTTAATCGCATGACTGTTTGAGACGAGGGAAGCATCATGGCCGACGTCACGTATTTGACTGTCGAAGGTAAGCAGGAACTTGAGCGTGAACTGAACACGCTGGTCAGCGTCCGGCGTCCGGAGCTGGCGCAGAAGTTGGCCGAGGCGGTTGCCCAGGGCGATCTCAAAGAGAATGCCGATTATCACGATGCCAAGGAGCAGCAGGCATTCATCGAGGGCCGTATCAAGTACCTGGAGAATCTGCTCCGGTCGGCGGTGCTGATCGAGAATGACGGCGCCAGCGGCGTCGTCGGCCTGGGCACGCGCGTCACCATCGTTGAAGATGGCGTCGACGAAGAAGAGACCTACACCATCGTCGGCGCGGCGGAAGCCAACCCCGGCGAGCGCAAGATCTCGAACGAGAGCCCGGTCGGCAGCGCCTTGTTAGGGCACAAGAAGGGCGACAAGGTCAAGGTCAACACGCCTTCCGGCGCGATGGTCTTCAAGATCAAGGCGCTTGACTAAACGCCTGCCGCCTGACGTCACACACAGAGATCAAAAAGCCGGAGCGAAACACTCCGGCTTTTTCATTCTGGTCAGTCTAGTGCACCGGGTCGAAATCGCCGGTGCCGCCGAACGGATCGTCATCTTCGACCGTTGGACGCGGTGGGGGCGAGATCACCGGAGGAGGCGTCAGCGGGCGCTGCGGCTGCACCGCGCCGAAGGTTGGGTCTTGCGGCAGCGGTGACGAGACGGTCGTGACCGGCGGCGCCGACACCGGTGGCGGCATGATCGGTGCGGGCGTGCTGACCGGCGTGAACGACGGTGTGGGCACGCTGGCCGCGGCGACTGGCACAGGGGCGGGCGCTGTCACGGCCGGTTGACCGCCCGCGACTTTGCGCCAGGCCGCCAGCTCGACCGTCAGCTTGCGGAAATAGCTGTTCGGCGGCAGCGGGCCATCACCGTACTCAAGCTCGACGATGCGCGCCTGCAGACGCAACGAAGCGGTTTCCAGCGTCGTGATCGCGCCGGGCCGCGCCAGCACGACCGGGCCTTTCGGCTCCAGCTTGGCACGCAGGCCGGGGTCGTTGTAAGCGTGCTCCGAAGCGAACACGTGCGTGATCGTGCGCACGAAATCGTCCTTGTCGAACAGCCAGGCCTCGATCGCGGTCACGTTAGCCGGGTCGCCCGTGCCGATGACCTCGGAGATGCCTGCGCCGCATTCGCCCAGGAACTTCTCTTCCTCATCCTCGATGCTGAACGAGTCGTCGAACTGGCCGCGCCCCGGAATGTAGACCGACATGCGCTGCATGAGCGGCTTGCCATACTGCGAGACGCTGAAGTCCGTCTTCTGCGTGGCTTCCGCCTGGCGGCGCATCTCCGCTTCCTGGCGGGCGCGCGCGGCGCCTTCGTCCGCGGGGGCACCGCTGTTCGCGCGGCGACGTCTGATCGGTTCGATCAGGTTGGGGTAGATGAACAGATTCCACAGCCAGGCGACGATCACGAAGATGATGGCGATCACCAGCGGCGCGACGATCCACGGCAAAATGCTGCCAACGAGATTCGGCTGCGGGGCGGTCGCGGCGGTATTTTGCGCGACCTCGGCGAACGGCAGGATCGCGTTCAGGCGCGAGGCGCGTTCGGCTTCGGCCGGGTCGTTAAGCAGGCGGTTGACGATCCCTACCGGATCATCGACCTGACGCAGCATCAGCGTGATTTCCTGGCTGATGTCCGCATTGGCGGCGGCATTGCGGTCGGCGAGCAGCTTGACCCACTCGTCCTGCCAGCTTTGATGCAGGCTGTTGGGATCGGCGTCATAGAAGACGACCGGCGCAATCAAATAGGCCCACATGAGCCCCAACAGTACGCCGACGACCAACGCCAGAACCGTCCGGCGGCGCGGCGTGACGGGCTCCAGCAGTACTTTGTACAGGCCGTTGTAACTATCTTGCAGCCATTTGATCATGCCGCCGCCTTTCGTCTGTGTAGGTCTACAGCGTAGTATCCGTGGTTATTACCCACCACGCAAACATACAAATCAAATCTCAACCATTATAATATAATGCCAATCGCCAATTGCACAAACGCAAGCGCTCACATCCCGCCAAATCCGCCCGCATTTCTGCCCGAACAGGTGATCTTCCTCACTGGCTGTGCAACCGCAATAGGTATATAGAGTCTATGGCGGATTGACGCGTTCAGGCTGCCTCTCTGGCAGGGAGTCATGATGAAATCGAAGTTTACCGCACCCCCGTATCAACCCAAGTGGATATTGCAGTTGCAGGTAGGCCTGCTGCGCCTCTTCAAGAGCAAGCGGTTCATGGTCATTACGACCACCGGGCGCAAAACAGGGCAAAAGCGCTCCGTGCCGATTGACTACGTCCTCGACGGCAGCGCTTACCTGGCATTCAACATGGGCGGCCATTCCAATTGGTACCGGAATGCGCTCGCGAATCCGATTGTGACGGTGGAAATTGGCGGGAAAGTCATCCAGGCCTGTGCGGAGCCGGTGCCGGTCGATACGCCTGAACAGCTCAGGCGCGTGCTTGATGTGTATGAGCACGAACGGCCCGGCTTGTTCGAGGATTTCTTCAACTATGCAGCAGGCACGCCAGTCGTCGACCTGATGGACATCGGCAAGTTTGCCGTGTTCATGCGCTTCTCGCCGATGGGCTGAAGCGCGGGGTCGAACCGGCTGGCGTGCTCTCGATCTTGGGCGATGATCGAATCGGCCCTAGGCCGATTCGGGGCTGGCTTCCGCCTGTTTTTCGAGCGGCTGAGTCTGGCCGCACTGGATGCAGACCGCCGTCGTGCGGTTTTGCTCGACCAGGAGGCCGCCGCAGTTCGGGCAGGGCTTCGCCAGTGGGCGCTTCCAGCTCGTGAAATCGCAGTCCGGGTAACGTGAGCAGCCGTAGAACGTGCGCCCTCGCTTTGAGCGGCGCACGACCAACTCGCCGCCGTGCTCTTTGCCGCAGGTCGGGCAGGCGATGCCCATCCGCTCCAGGTAGGGCTCGGTGTGCGTGCACTCCGGGTAGGTCGAACAGCCGATGAACTTACCGAAGCGCCCGTAGCGGATCACGAGCGGATTGCCGCAGACGGGGCAGTCGCGCCCGACCGGTTCTTCCTGGCTGACGCGCGGCATATGCTTGCGCGCATTGCCAAGCTGCTCCTCGAATGGCGTGTAGAAGTCGCCGAGCATGGGCCGCCAGGTGCGGTCACCCTCGGCGATCTCGTCCAGTTGATCTTCCATCTTGGCCGTGAACTGGACATCCATCACGTCCGGGAAGTAGCCGACCAGCAGGTCATTGACGACCTTGCCGGTCTCGGTCGGCAGCAGACGCTTGTCGTGCTTGGTCACGTACTCGCGATCCTGAATCACGCTCACCGTCGGCGCGTAGGTGCTGGGGCGGCCAATGCCGTATTCTTCCAGTGTGCGCACGAGGCTCGCTTCCGTGTAGCGCGGCGGCGGCTGCGTGAAGTGCTGCTCCGGCAGCAGTTCGAGCAGATCGATCGCCTCGCCCACGCTCAGGTCGGGCAGCACGCGTCCTTCGTCCTCGTCGGCGGTCTCATCCTCGTCCCGCGCATCCTCATAGAGCACGAGGAAGCCCTGGAACTTGAGCGTGCTGCCAGAGACGCGGAACAGATACACGGCGCTCTTGTCTTCGCGCGCCTCGATTTCGACGCGCTGCGTGTTGTAAACGGCATTCTCCATCTGGCTGGCGACGAAGCGCTGCCAGATCAGCGTGTAGAGCCGGAACTGATCGTTGTTGCGGAAGAACGACTTCATCTTGTCGGGTTCGCGCATGACGGATGTCGGGCGGATGGCCTCGTGCGCTTCCTGTGCATTCTTGGCCCGCGTGCGGTAGGTCGGTGCCTTCTCCGGCATGAACTCTTTGCCGAAGCGTTTCTCGATGTACTCGCGCGCTTCCGTCTTCGCCTGCGGCGATACGTGCATGCTGTCGGTACGCATGTAGGTGATCAGACCGACGGCGCCGTCCTTGCCCAGGTCGATGCCTTCGTAAAGCTGCTGAGCGATCGTCATCGTCCGCCGGGCGTTGAAGCCGAGGCGGCGTGACGCTTCCTGCTGCAGCGTGCTGGTCGTGAACGGGGCGGACGGTTTGCGCTGGCGTTCACCGCGCTTAACGTCGACCACGGTGTAGTCGCAGCGCTTGAGCACGTCCAGATGCGGCGTCACGTCACCTTCGACCTTGAGGTCAGCATCGTGCTTGCCAATCTTGATCAGGCGGGCGACGAACGGACGTGTGTCCGGGCGATGATGCTTTTGCAGGCGCGCGTCGAGCGTCCAGTATTCCTGCGTCACGAAGGCTTCGATCTCGCGCTCGCGATCCACGATCAGGCGCACGGCGATGCTCTGCACGCGCCCGGCGGAAAGGCCATTGCGCACTTTGTTCCACAGCAGCTCGCTGATGGTGTAGCCGACCAGCCGATCCAGGATGCGGCGGGCCTGCTGCGCATTGACGAGATTGATATCGATGTGGCGCGGGTGATGGAACGCCTCGCGTACCGCCTGCGGCGTGATCTCGTGGAAGACGACGCGCTTCATCTTGCCGCCGTCCGCATCGGTAGCGGCGATCAAGTGCCAGGCAATCGCCTCGCCTTCGCGGTCGGGGTCGGTCGCCAGGTAGACTTCGTCCGCCGCCTCCACGGCCGCCTTCAATTCCTTGACGATGGCGCGCTTGTCGTTTGGCACGCGATATTTCGGCTCGAACTCGTGCTCGACATCGACCGAAAGCTGCGACACCAACAGGTCACGGACGTGGCCCTTACTCGCTTTGACGGTGTAGCCGTTGCCCAGGTAGCCGCCGACGCTGCGCGCCTTGGCCGGGGATTCGACGATCACCAGCTTACCGATCTTGCCGTTGGCGCGGCTTGTCGAGCGCGTGCTGGTCTTCTTCTTGCCCTTGCTGGCCTTGGTTGTCTTTTTGGCCGTGGTCTTCGTTTTGGCCCTGGGCTGGTGTTCGATTACTGGCTTGGGCAGACCTTCATGTGCTTCGGTCGCCCCCATACGAAACAGCGTCGTGCCGCAAACCGGGCACTGCCCCTTGGTTCCGGGGGTGCCTTTGGCCGTGAAGGTGGCCTGCGGATTGGCTATCTCGCGCTTGGTCTTGCACTTGACGCAATATGCTTCAAAACTCATGTGACTTGATTCACACCTACTTTGTTGACAGTTCAGACAAGGTCATGCTGATTCGTCGCCTTCAGATGTTCGACGACGGTCTTGACATCTTGTGCACGCTCGCGGGTGCAGATCAATAGTGCATCGTCCGTTTCGACGACCACAAGGTCATTGACGCCGATGGTGGCGACGAGCTTACCAGAGTATACGAGCGTGTTGTGTGTATCGATGGCGATCCAACCCGCGGCATTGCCTCGTGCGCAGTTGCCGCTGTCGTCGGTGCTCAGCACATCATACAACGTACTCCAGCTTCCCACATCGCTCCAGCCTATGTCAACCGGGATCACCGCAATTCTTTCTGCGTGTTCCATCACGGCATAGTCGAGCGACTTCCGCTCAAAGCCTTCCCAGGCGGCGCGCAGCGTCCCCTGGTAAGCCGGGGTATCGACCGCGGCCGCGATGCGCGTCATCTGTTGATAATAGTCCGGGCGCTGGCGTTTGAACTCCGCCATTGCCTGATCGGCACGCCAGATGAACATGCCGGAATTCCACGAGTACTCGCCGGAAGTCAAAAACTGGATGGCCACATCCAGTGGCGGCTTCTCCTCGAACTTAGCGGCGTGATAGGCTTGCAGGCCTCTCGCCTGGGTCAGAGGCTGCCCGCGCCGGATGTAGCCGTAGGCGGTCGAAGGCAGCGACGGCGAAATGCCGAACGTGACGATGTAGCCTTGCTGGGCAACATCGTACGCTGAGGCGAGAGCATCGCGAAAGCCCGCCTTATCCGCGATGTGATGATCCGCGGTCAAGATCGCGATGGTCGCCTCCGGGTCGCGCTGATGAATGACGGCGACGCCGAGCGCTGCCGCCGGGCCGCTGTCTCGTGCGGAAGGCTCCAAAATGAAGTTCTGCTCCGGGATCTCCGGCGCCTGTTTCTTTACCTCGTCCGCGTAACGTTCGCCGGCAACGATGTAAATGTGATCCGGCGAAAACAGCGGAGAGAGACGGGTCACACTGACGCGGAACATGGACTCGTCCTCGACGAGTGGCAGAAACTGTTTCGGCGTTTGCTTGCGACTCATTGGCCACAGGCGCGTGCCGCCACCGCCCGCCATGATCAGCGCGTAGAAGTGTTCCATCCGCTCATAACCTCTAGGGTGCTTTGGGAAATGATAGCTAGGTCATTCGGCAATATTGCATGTGACCGACGTTCTGCGCAAGCCCCTTTAGCTCTAACATCGTCAACATGCTGCTCACGAACGCCATCGGCAGGCCGGACAGGCGGGCCAGGTCGTCAATGTGCAGCGGTTCCGTTCCCAGATGTTCGAGCAGCTGCGCTTCTTCCGCGTTGGCCGGTTGGATGCGTTCGGCAATCCGCTGGGTTTGGGCGGTCGAATAGGCGACGTTCAGCTCGTTCAAAATGTCCTCCGCCCCCGTGACCAGCTTCGCGCCGTCCTGGATCAGGCGGTTTGTGCCCACACTCGACAGGTTGAAAATGTTGCCCGGCACGGCGAAGACCTCGCGCCCTTGTTCCAGCGCGTGAACCGCCGTGATCAATGCGCCGCTCTGTTCCGGCGCTTCCACCACCAGTACGCCGAGCGCCAACCCGCTGATGATGCGGTTGCGCCGGGGGAAGTTGCGCTTCTCCGGCGGCGTGCCGAGCGGAAACTCACTCACAATCGCGCCCTGGCGCATGATCGCCTGGGCTAATTCAGCATTGGCACGGGGATAAATGCGGTCGATGCCGCTGCCGAGCACGGCGATGGTACGTCCACCGCCTTCGAGTGCGCCAGTGTGCGCTTCCGCATCGATACCCTGCGCCAGTCCGCTGACAATCGTTACATTCTGCCCGGCGACGGCCTTTGCCAGGTCGTGGGCAGCTTTCTGGCCGTATGGGCCGGGCTTGCGCGTCCCGACAACAGCCAGGGCCACGTTATCCATCTCCGCCAGCGCCCCGCGCACGTAGAGCACCGGGGGCGCATCCGGGATACGCTGCAAAAGCTCCGGGTAGCTGTCATCCGCCTGCGTGATGATATGCGCCCCGACGCGGCGGATGCGCTGCATTTCGGCGTCAAGGTCGAGTTCGCTGCGTCGCTTGAGCAGGTTACGCAGCGGTAGATCGCTCAGTCCCGCATGGCGGAGGGCGGCTTCCGGCGCGTGCCAGGCATCACCCAGCGTCTGAAACTGCTCGCGCAGGAGCGCGATGCGTTTGGGGCCGATTTCCGGGATGAGGCTGAAGCCCAGCCAGAAACGTGACTCTGTCAACCGCGATTCCCCAGAGGCAGCATCACCATCGATCTTTCAGGGTATCAATCGCGGCGGCGGCGCGTCAAGCGGCAAATCTGCGCCCTGTGCACGGATCAGCGCGGCGGCAGCAGGCCTTCGGGAAGCTGAACGGTCATGCGACCCGCGTCGATGTCCGTCTTGACGATCACCTCGTCAGTAGCCGGGATCAGCACTTCGCCGTAGCTCTCGCCCTCGACGACGTAGACGTCGTTGGCGCCGGTCTCGATCACGTCGACCAACCGGCCGAGATGCTCATCATCGACCGTGTAGACTTCGATGCCGATCAATTCGTAGAGATAGAACTCACCCTCTTCGAGCGGCACGGCGTTTTCCAGGTCGATCAGCACGAACAATTGGCGCAGCGGTTCGGCCTCGTCACGATCTTCGATGCCGCCCAGCGTCAGCAGCGCATAGCCCTGGTGCAAGCGCACGTGCTCCAGATCATACGCTTTGACGTGCGTCCCGGCCTCATCCTTGCTGAGGTAGACCTGCTCTAGTTCGGAGAGCCGTTCGGGGTAGTCGGTCATCACGTGCATGCGAATTTCACCACGTACCCCATGGGGCCGCAGGATCTTTCCGAGCACGAGATAGGCTGGCGTTGAGCGTTCGTCGGGCATACTAGACGATCTTGAGGATGACCCGTTTGCCTCGTTGATCGGCTTCGGTCACTTTGAGCAGCGCGCGCATGGCGTTGGCGACACGGCCATTCTTGCCGATGATGCGCCCCGCATCTTGCTGGGCGACGCGCAGCTCGATAATGATGGTCGACCCGGCCTCGCGTTTTCTTACCTTGACGGCGGCGGGGTCATCGACCAGGCTGGTGGCGATGTATTCAATCAAGTCTTGCATGGCAGGCTCCTGCCTGAGGCTAGAAATAAATCAGGGCACACTCGGCAGCGCACCCTGTTTTACAGCGACGGGATTATTCGGCGTCGGCAGCTTCGCCCTCGACCGTTTTGGCGACTTTCTTCGCGTCTGCTTCCAGGGCGTCGACCGCATCACCGGTGTCCTTAGCCGCGGCTTCCGCTTCGGCTGCGGCGCTGGCGGCGGCAGCACGCTCGGCGGCTTTCCACTTGGATTGACCGTCGGCAGGCGCCGGATAACGCGTCTTCGGGCTGACCTCGATCTGGGCATACTGTGCCTGAGCTTCAGCCACCAGCGTTTCCATGCTCTCGCCCTTGCGCAGGCGCTCGAAGCGCGCCCAGGTGCCGGTACGCTTCATCAACAGCATGACGGCCTCACTCGGCTGCGCGCCGACGTTGAGCCAGTGCAGCGCACGTTCTTCCTTGATCGTGTCGGTTGCAGGCTCGGTGCGCGGGTTGTGGAAACCGATGATCTCGATGAAGCGGCCATCACGCGGACTGCGCTTGTCGGTCACAACGATACGGTAGCTGGGTTGGCCCTTAAGGCCCATACGACGAAAACGAATACGAACCATTCTCGAACTCTCCTTATAGAGTTTGCGCTCCTCTTCACTCACACGAGCGGGGAGCCACTGGCACGAAAAATGTGACTCAGTTGCGGTAGGGTGGTTGTCTCCCTAGCGCATCAAGCCAGGCGGGAGCCCCCGCATGCCGGGGAAGCGCCCTTTGCGAACCTGACCCATGAGTTTCTGCATATCCTGAAACTGCTTGAGCACGTCGTTGACATCACGCACCTCGACGCCGCTGCCTGCTGCAATTCGTTTGCGGCGGCTGGCGTTGAGAATCTTCGGGTTCTCCCGCTCTTTGACGGTCATCGAATGGATGATCGCTTCGACGCGGGTGATGCGCACGTCGACGTCGCGCTCGTCAATCTGGTCGGCCAGACGCCCCATGCCAGGGATCATGCTCATGAGCTGCGTGATTGACCCCATGCGCTTGATCTTCTGGAGTTGATCCAGAAAGTCTTGCAGCGTGAACTGGTTTTCCAGCAGTTTCTTCTGAAGTTTGAGCGCCTCGCGCTCGTCGAATTCTTCCTGCGCCTTCTCGATCAACGTGAGCACGTCGCCCATGCCGAGAATACGCGAGGCCAGACGATCCGGGTGGAATTCCTCGAAGCCGTCGAGCTTTTCGCCCGTGCCCAGGAACTTGATCGGCACGCCGGTGACGGCACGCATCGACAAGGCCGCGCCGCCGCGCGCATCGCCGTCGATCTTGGTCAAGATCAGGCCGGTGATGCCCAGGCGATCGTTGAAGCCCTGCGCGATGTTGACCGCTTCCTGGCCGGTCATCGAGTCGGCGACGAGCAGGATCTCTGCCGGTGTCGTCCGCTTCTTGATCTCTTCCAGCTCGGCCATGAGCGTGTCGTCGATTTGCAGGCGGCCCGCCGTATCCAGGATGGCGACGGCGGCATTGGCTTCGCGCGCCACTTTCAAGCCGCGCACGCAGATATCCGGCGGGGCGGCGTTGACGCCTTCTTCGTAGTAGGGCACCTGGATCTGCTTGGCGAGCGTGACGAGCTGGTCGACGGCTGCCGGGCGATAGGTATCCGCTGCGATCATGAACGGCTGGCGTCCGGCGCGGCGCAGGTGCAGGGCCAGCTTGGCGGCGGTCGTCGTTTTACCGGAGCCTTGCAAGCCGATCAGCATGATCACGTGCGGCTTGAAGCTGCCCGCGAAATCGAGACGGCCTGGCTCGCCGAGCGTTTCCAGCAGTTCCTCGTGGACGATCTTGACGACCATCTGGCCGGGCTTGAGGCTCTTGGCGACTTCCGCGCCGACCGCGCGCTCTTTGACGCGGCGCACGAAATCCTTGACGACCGGCAGCGATACGTCGGCTTCGAGCAGTGCCATACGCACTTCGCGCATGGCCGTATCGACGTCGCGCTCGGTCAGTTTGCCGACGCGACCCAGGTTGTCGAACGTATTTTGCAGGCGGTTCGTCAGTTGCTCAAACATGCGTGGTGCGTGTTGTTATCCATCCACAAGTAGCGTGTCATTGTAGGGGATCGGGTGCCTGTAAGCAAGGGTAGGGGGAGTGTTCTATAATTATTCTATTGCAAATCGAATTTATCTCGTGCGGATATTGTTTGGGCGACGTATTAGGAGAGCAGTATTGTGAAAAAGTGGCTTGTGACCGGCGTCTCCGGCAGTGAGCGCATCAACGTCCTCAACGAAGTCAAAGCCGAGGCCGACAAGCGCGGCATCAGCATGATGATCCACGACCTGGGCGCGATCATCAAGCGCCAGGCGGAGCGGCACCAGATGCAGGTCGTCGACGAGCGCTTTCTCGACATCGACAAGCGCGAGCTGCGGCTGCTGTGCACGTCCGCGCTGCAAACTGTCGAGATGGACATTCTGCGCCACCCCGAAATCCAGCATCATTTCATCGCCGTGCACGCGACCTTCCGCTGGAAGGGCCGCCTGATCCAGGGCATTTCTTACGCCGACGTGCTCGCGCTCAAGCCGGACGCCCTGATCAACGTCGTCAACGACGTGCAGAGCATCTTCGAGATCAACCGGCGCAATCCCAAGTGGGATGACTCGACGGTGCCGACGACTCAGGAGACGCTCGACTGGATGCTGGAAGAGGAGTTCGTCACCGGCATCCTGGCCGAGGTCATGAACGTGCCGGTGTTCATCATCGCGCGCCGCCACACGACGCACAACCTGGCCGATCTGTTCTTCACCGATAAGAAGCGCATCTACCTGAGCTACCCGATCACTGCCGTCGAGGACGAGCAGCCGGAGATGCTCGAACAGATCCAGGGGCCGATCCTGGCCGAGTTGGAGAAGCTGTTCGTCGTCTTCAACCCGCTCACGATCGAAGACATGAGCCTGACCGAAAAGGGCGCCATGATCTCCGCCGACGATCTGCCGACCGACATCAGCCAGATCACCGACCGCGCCATCGACCAGATCAAGAAGCGCACCGTCGAGCGCGATTACCAGTTCATCGACCAATCGGACGCGGTGGTCGTCTTCTACATGACGGAGAAGCTATCGCCGGGCGTCATCTCCGAGGTGCTCTACGCGCATCGCAACCAGAAGCCCGTCTTCATGGTGTTTTCCGGCAAGCGCAGCCCATTCCTCGAAGTGCCGACGACGGAGATCCACAACACGCCGGAAGCGCTGATGGAGTCGGTCGCACGCTTCGCAGGGAAGTGAAACAGCCGCCAGGGCATCAATGCCCTGGCGAAGATTGCGCCCGGTAAACCGGGCTTTGCATGTATCACCCTGACCAGTATTCAGTCCCGTTGACGGGACCCAACCCCAGCCGGATGGTTGACCATCTGGCAGTCGGCGCATGTATGTGCTTTCTGCGCGATTGATCGTTGTCCGCCGCCTGTACATCCCCGAACGGGCCATCTGTCCTATCCAAAATTAGGCTTCTCACAGCATGCCCGATGGCGCGCTTCCAGGTAGTCTGAAAGCATCAGACTGCAAGGGAGGGTAGCCCAATGGCTATGCAATCACTGGACGACTTGTTTGTGCACGAGCTCAAAGATGTTTACGACGCTGAGCATCAGGTGGTCAAGGCACTGCCGAAGATGGCAAAGGCGGCGACATCGAGCGACCTCCAGGCCGCCTTCGAAGATCACCTCGAGCAGAGCAAGGGGCACATTGACCGCCTGAAGCAGGTTTTCGACCTGCTCAGCCGTAAGCCCGCGCGCGAATCGTGTGCTGGTATGCAGGGCATCATCAGCGAAGGCGAGAAGGTGCTCGAAGAAGATATGAGCGATGACGTGCGCGATGCAGCGCTGATCGCCGCGGCCCAGCGCGTCGAGCACTACGAGATGGCGGGCTACGGCACGCTGCGCACCTATGCGCATCTGCTCGGCCATGCCGAGGTGGCTCAGCTTCTGCAGCAGACGCTGGACGAGGAAGAGATCACGGACAAGAAGCTGTCCCAGATCGCCAACGGCGCTAACCAGGCTGCCATGAGCGCCTGAATTTGAGAAGGAGAGTACGCAATGTACGCAACAGACAAGCAACCGCAGAACTTGACGACCAACGTTCATGAGGAGATGGAAGTCTTTGACCTGAACGGCGATAAGGTCGGCACGGTGGAATTCGTGCGGCTGAGCGACGAACTCGCCAGCACCGACTATCCGGAGACGGCGACGCCCGGCGCGATTGACGATCAGAACGACTCGTTCATCGAAGACATCGCCGAGGTCTTCACCGACTGGCCGCGGCTCCCCGAAGAGATGCGCGAGCGCCTGCTGCGCTCCGGGTTTGTCCGCATCGACCGCGGTCTGATCAAGAGCGACGTGGTGGCCACGCCGGATCAGATCGCCAACGTGACGGAAGATGCGGTCTACCTGAATGTCGCAGAGGACGCCCTGCTCAAACTCTAGGCCGGGCGAACAACACGATACCGAACACAAAACGAGAGGCTCAGTTCGCTGGGCCTCTCGTTTTGTCGCGCTGATGTGCGGGCGTTATTCGCCAATCACTTCGCGCGCGACCATCCGGTAGTTGCGGTCGAAATAGAGCAGCGGATCTTCGGTCGTGCTGCTGTGTCCCGTCGCTACGACCTCGCCGATGTAGATCCAGTGGGTGCTGCCGTCATGACGCGTATGCACGCGGCAGTCGAGCCAGCCGACCGCGTCCTTGATCAGCGGCGAGCCGGTCAGCGCCGTGAACGTCTCGACGCCGGTGAAGCGATCTTCATCCTCGTCAAGATCGACGCGCCCGGCGAAGCGGTCGGACAGATAGGCCTGATCGGAATTCAAGATCGAGACCGCGAAGACGCCCGACTCTTCGATCATCGGGATCGTATTCGAGTCTTTATGCAGACAGACCAGAATCAGCGGCGGTTCCAGCGAGAGCGAATTGAAGGCACTGACAGTCAGACCATTGCGCTCGTCGCCCGCCGCAGAGGTCACTACCGATACCCCACTTGCCCAGAGACGCAGCGTGTCACGCATGTCCTCTGGGCCCACATGATCAGCCATTAACTCCTCGATTCTACCGATACGTTTCACGCACCGAACAATAAACCCCGTGCTTATTAGAGCCGGATATATGCGCGACTCTTACTTATACCGCATCAAACAGGTAGGCCGCCATGTGGGGTGTGATGTCCGCCAGCGTGTGCAAGCCGTCGGCAAATGCCTCCTTGCCGTCGCCGACGATCACGGTCGGCACGTCGTTTTCGGTGTGCTTGCCGTGGCTCAGATCTTCCATGTTGCCGTGGTCGCTGGTGATGATGATCAGCCCTTCGTCGTCACGCCAGACATCGAGTGCGCCGCGCATGACGCCGTCGAACAATTCGAGCATGCGCGCGCCGTCGTCGACCGTGCCCCGGTGGCCGATGGTATCCGTCACCCAATTGGCGAAGAAGGCGAAATTGTAGCGGCGCGATAGCTCGACCATCTTGACGCCTGCGTCGTAAGGCGTGTAGACCGGGCTGTCGGTATAGCCAAGCTGCGAACGCCAGCCTTCGCCCGTCCAGTCGACCGCCAACGCATCCCCACTGTAGATCTCGCGCTCGGTGAACGTCGGCAGCCCGGCGACGTGTGGCGCTTCCTGATAGCTGGCGCGCAGACGCTTGCCGCGGTCGACCGCCTGATGCCAGCCGGGCGGGTAGGCCTCGAGCAGCGCCGCACTCATGCCATGGGCGACGACCTGCAGGTAGAAGTTGTCCTCCGCCAGCAGTTTGCGGATGGCCGGGTTGGGCCGTGGCCCATAGTGCTCGCCGATCAGCTCAGGGATGTTGCGCCCGGTCAGGATCGTCGCCTGTCCGGAGCCGCTCTGTGGCCTGCCAGGGATGCCCATACGTGGGTCGGTCGGCACGAAGACGGCGCGCGCGCTTTGTTGGCGCCCGGTCACGGCCAGCCAGCGCTGACCGTTCGCCAGCGCGTCGAGCGTCGGCGTGTTGGCCGCCGCAAACGGGTTGACCGCCGGGTCATCCACACCCAGGCCAACGCCATCGAGGAAGATCATCAAGATGTGCTTCATACGTCCATCACTCTGGCTCATATCGGCAGATTTGTCGTCGCGAGGTCGTTCAGCTATGACGCTCGATCCAATCGAGCAGGAAGGGGTTGCCGCGCCGTTCGGCGCCGATGGTGGTGCGCCCGCCGTGACCGGGCAGGGCGATCGTCGCGTCGCCCAGCGGCAGCAGGTGATCGAAGATGCTGTGCATGAGCAGCTCGTAGTTGCCGCCCGGCAGATCCGTGCGCCCGATGCTGCCCTGAAACAAGGCGTCGCCACAGAAGACGATGTTCTGCTCCTGCATGTAAAAGCTGAGATGCCCCGGCGCGTGACCGGGCGTGTAGATCGTGCGCAGGACGATTGGGCCAAGTGACAGCGTCTCGCCATCGCTGGTCAATAGGCGGTCCGGCTCTGCAGCTTCCGGATACTGCTGCCCGAAGAACATCATCCCCTGCTGTGGCAGCGTCTGCAGGAAGGGCACACACTCTTCGTGCAGCCAGAAGGGTGCACCGGTCATTTCTTTGAGCGCCTTGCTGGCGATGATGTGATCGAAGTGCGCATGAGTCGCCAGGATCAGCTTGATCGTCCAGCCTGCTTGCTCAGCCGTGCGCTGGATCGTCGTCGCGTCGTCGACCGGGTCGATGACGAGCGCCTCGTGCACATCCGTATCGCCGACGATGTAGCAGTTGGTGGCGACGGGGCCGAGCGTCAGCATTCGGATCTGAATGGTCATGCCATGGCCTCCGCGAGTTTGTTGCGCCGGAGCAAGCGTGAGAGTATCGTGCGGATTTCGTCCATGCGCAAGAGCAGAGCACAGCCGATGAAGACGACCGCGCCGATCAAGCCCTCCACGGCGACCTGGACGATGGTCATCAGCCGCCCCTGGCCTGCCAGGCCCAGGCTCTGCCACAGGGCCTCGAAGGCGACGACTGCCGCGCCCATGACGAGGCTGGCGGCCAGCGTCTTGAAGACCGTGCGCGCGAGCGCATTCTCCTGGATGCCATGCCAGCGCCGGCGCAGGACGAGCAGCAGCATCGTCACTTCGAAGCAGACGCCGAGCGTGTTGGCCCAGGTGATGCCGCCGACGCTGGCCGGGTCGAGATTAGGCGTGGCGACGTTCGGATCGAACAGCGCGGCCAGCGGGATGCCGGTCGCGATCAGCGCTACCGTCGTGTTGATGACCGCGCCACCGGCGGCGATCAGCAGGGGAGTCAGTGTGTCCTTATCGGCGAAGAAGCTGCGCGCGCCGACCTCGACGATCGACTGGACGACGACGCCAAGCGCAAAGCCGCGCAGGGCGATGTAAACGAGGTCGGTCGCGGCGGCATCGAAGGCGCCGCCTTCGAGCAGGCTGATGGCCGGTCGCCCGATCAAGATCAGGCCGATGGCGGAGGGAATCGTGCCGATCAGGATGAACTTGAGCGCACCCGCCATGGCGCTGCGTTTGCCGTCGACGTCATTGAGTTCGCTCAGCGCGGCCAGCGTCGGGAAGATGACGATGCCCATCGCTGTACCGATGAGCGTCTGCGGGATCTGCATCAGGCGATAGCTCCAGCTAAAGGCGCTGATGGCGCCTTCGCCCAGCCGCGAGGCCAGATTGACCGCCAGATTCATGTTGAAGGTGAAGACTCCCAGGTCGACGATGCGCGGCGCCATGAGCAGGAAGACTCGCCGCACCTGGGGATCGCTCCAACCGAAGCCGGGCGTCCAGCGCGCGCCGACGCGGATCAGCGCCGGGATTTGCACCGCAAGATGAAGCACCGCGCCGATGACCGAGCCAAAGGCGATGCCATAGACGCCGAACGGCTTGACCAGAAAGCCTGCTCCGAACAGGATGCCCAGGTCGAACAGGACTGGCGCGATGGCCGGTGCGAGGAAGCGGTTGTGGCTCTGAAGCAAGCCCATTGCCGTGCCGCTGACGGCAAAGATGACGGTCGCGATCAGCAGGGTGCGCATGAGCGAGACGGTCTCGACCTGCGCTTCCGGCGGCAAACCCGGCGCGGCCCAGAGGCGTACCAGTGTCGGCGCGGCGATGAAGGCCACAACGCTCGCGATCAGGCTGGCGATCAGAATCGTGTTCAGTACGTGGCTCGCCAGCTTCCAGGCGTCGGCCCGTGCATCACGCGCGAGCAGGCCGCTGAAGATCGGGATCAACGCCGTCGTCAGCGCGCCGCCGGAGATCAGGCGCACGATGGCGTCCGGGATCTGGTTGGCGGCGATGAAGGCATCCCACTGTTCGCCGACGCCAAACACGTTGGCGATCAGGAACGTCTGCGCCAGGCTGACCACCATAGCGATGGCGAAGCCGACGAAGACGATGAGCGTCGAGCGCGTCAGGGTGCGTTCGCTGGCGACGGTTTCAACTGCCATAGTCGTCCTTATGCGCCGCCGAGTTCGTTCAAGGCGTCCTGAGCGGCGGCGAAGCTCGGATTGCGCCCAATTGCGCGCTGGAAGGCCGCGCGCGCATCACTCGTCTGGCCGCGCGCCGCGAAGACGCGCCCCTGCCAGTAGTAGGTCTCTTCGACGTAGTTGCCGCCGTTGGTCAGGTTGCTGTTGACCAGGCCCAGCACGTCGTCGTAACGCCCGACGTTGAAGTACGTCTCGAACGAGTAGAACTGGTACCACAACATGCGGAAGGGCAGGCGCAGACGCGTCGCTTCGTCGAAGGCATGCTGGGCTTCATCATAACGCTCCAGCCGTGCCAGCGATGCGCCGACGTTGAACCAGACGAACGGATTCTGCGGGTCTGTGCGGGCTTCCTGGCGCGCCACGTCCAGGGCGTGCTCCGCCGCCAGGTTGACATCCGCCAGATTGCCGAGGATGCTGACCACGTTGCTCTCGCGATCGGGTTCATAGACGACGATGAAGATGCGGTTGAATGTCTGCCAGGTCGTATCGAACTCATCGTAGGGGATGGTGATTCCATCACCATCGCCAATGCCGAGCCACGTATCATAGACGCGCAGCACTTGCTGTGAGTCATCATAGCCGACGATCGTGCGGTAGTGACCGACCCAATTATCGCCCTCGTAGAGCAGCCCGCCAACCTCGGTGATCACGGGGAAACCCGCGGCGACGAAGGCCTTGATCAGCGTCAGGTCGCCGCCCACGCGCGTCAATGCACGCACGAACGATTGATCGTTGATGAAGCGCACAATCTCACCGGGCGAGACATTCTTGTCTTCGCGATCCGGCTTCAGATAGGTAGCGGCGACGTCCTGGTCGCCTTGCCAGCCGTAATAGCTCAAGACCATGGCGGCGTTGGCCGGGCCGCAGTTGTTCCAGCCCTGGCGCTCGTAGCGGAAGCCGCCGTTGTAGGCCGAGACCGGCAGATTGAGGGCTACGCTTGTTTGAGCGGGGACGTCCGTCGGCGGCGGTGCCTGAGTCGGCACGATCGAGACTTCGGTCGGCTGCTCGGTCGGCGGGGTGAGCGTCCCGGTCGCTTCGGGCTCAAGTGTGGCCGTCGCTTCGTTGGTAGGCGTCGGGCTGGCGGGTGCTTCCGTCGGCGTCGCAGACGGCTCAATCACTTCTTCCGGCGTGGCAGTCGGATCGCCCAGTAGCAGATCGAGCGCGGATGGGCCGCCGGTCGGCGCGATCACGGTCGGCACAGACCCGCCAATTGGCGTCGGCGGCAGGAACGAACGCAGAAACGGCAGCGGGGTGATCAACTCCGTTTGATAGCGCGGTGGCAGTTGATCGCGATAGTAACCGATGCCGACGAAGCCGCCGATGGCGGCGATGATCGCGAAGGCGAGCAGCAGCCAGAGCGCGAAGGCGCGCGGCAGCGACCGCCGAAAGACGATGGCCAGCGCGAGGGTCAGCACTGGCACGAGGATGACCACGGCCATCGCGACGGGCGCGAGGGCGACCAGCCGCCCTTCATTGCGGTAGGCGAGATAGCCCGTAATAGCTGCGATGACGGCGATGACGAACAATCCCACGACCCACCAGAACAGGAACTGCGGCGGCGCGCTCATGGGCCGAGCGGCGCGCAGACTCTGCTGGGTGACGTCTCGTTTATCTTCCATCACAATACCGATACTCCAAGGACACACGAGCACCGGATTCATTCGCCGGTGCGCGAGTATTTTAACGCTGACGATGCCGGTGTTAAGCGCCGACACCCGGCGCTTGCCCGACGTTCGGCGCATTATAGCATAGTCGTGGGCGAACCCCGCTGCTAGAATAAGCGCCGCGAAACGGATGTCCACGAGCGAAAAAACCCATGTCCCAACCCTGGCGTGTCGAACTCCACTGCCACAGTCTGTGGTCGAAAGACTGCATCGTCACCTTCGAGACGATTCTGCGCTTATGCGACAAGCGAGGGATTGATAAGCTGGCGCTGACCGACCACAACACCGCGGAGGGTGCGCTGCTGCTGCAACGGATGGCGCCGGATCGCATCATCGTCGGCGAAGAGATCATGACGACGCAGGGTGAACTGCTGGCCTACTTCGTCCAGGAGTCGATCCCGGCCGGGCTGACGCCTCAGGCGACGATCGACGAACTGCGAGCGCAGGGCGCGGTCATCAGCGTGTCGCATCCGTTCGACCGGCTGCGCAAAGGCGCCTGGCACGAGCACGAGCTGCGCGCGATCGTCGATCAGGTTGACGCGATCGAGACGTTCAACGCGCGCTGCCTGTATGCCGAGGACAATCATCGCGCACAGGCCTTTGCCAAAACGCTCGGCTTGCGCGGCACTGCCGGGTCGGATGCGCACTCGCGGCCCGAATATGGCCGTGCGCTGACACTGCTCGCGCCCTTCACGACCCCGGCGGAGTTCATCAGCGCGCTCGATAACGCGGAGTACATCGAACGTTACAGCCCGGCCTGGGTGCATGGCAACAGCACGACCGCCAAGTGGTCGCGTAAGCTTGGTCTACGACCCCGTCTGTGGGAAGGGGGTTAGTGCGCCGTTTTCGGCCCCCAGCGCGCTCTGAGCCGCCAGCAGGGTTGTGCCGCCGATATCCGCGGCCAGCGAGGCATCGGCACTCTGTTCGATGACGACCGCCGTCACCACGCCGCGGCGCCCACCCAACGTGCTAAAACCGACGAACCACGCGAGTGCATCATCGCCAGCATAGGCGACTGCGGCATGACCGCCCATGTCGATGCTGGGGCGGCCCGCATTGAGAGCGGCACCGTTGGCGATGGCATTGCGCATCAGGTCTTGCAGGCGGCGGGCGTTCGTCTGCGTCATCAGCGGGATCGACGGGGCGTTCGGCACGTAGCGCGCCCAGGTCGCATCGGGCGCGTGCGTCGCCAGCAGAATCTGCGGCTGCGGCGCGTTGCCGTCATTGACGATGGCCGCGGTCAGCAGCGCCATGCTCAACGGATTGACCGTCAATTGGCCCTGGCCGAGCACGTTATCGAGCACTGTGTCATTGGCAGGTGGCGGCAGCACGTCCAGACCATCGCCATCGGCCGTCGACGGCTCCAGTGAATAATCCTCAAGCGTGCGCATCATGTCGATGGCTTCATTGACGAATCCGGGTGAGTCACCCTCGGCCAGTTGCGCGAACGGCGCCGGACAGCCGAACGCGTAGGCGTCGCGCAGAGTCAGCGCCTGCACAGGCAGCCGCACGCTGCAGCCGAGCGTCAGGTCGTGGAGCGCGACCGGCGCGGTGGCCGCGTCGAATTCCTGGTCGACGGCCTGACCATTGAGCAGCAGCTTGATCATGAGCGGTGTCTGCAGCGCGCTGCCGGGTTGGTACAGGCCCTGCAGGGCGCGGTTGAAGAAGGGATTGCCCTCGTCGGTCAGCAAGCGTTCCCAATCGTCGTCGAGCGTGTTCGGATCGTAGGTTGGCAGGCTAAGAAGCGCCAGCACCTGCCCATCCGGCACGCTGAGGACAATGATGGCGCCGTGCAGACCCTGGAGCGCATTGGCCGCCGTCCGCTGCACCTCCATGTCCAGCGTGATCTGCAAATCACTGCCGACCTGCGGACTGCCGAGCAGCAGCTCGGCGAAGGTGCGCTCGCGGTCGTCGCCGTTGAGTGTCTCGTCGAACAGCGCTTCGACGCCCGCCGTGCCATAGCGCAGGCTGGCATAACCGATAGCGCTGTAGGCTTCTTCGTGCAGATAATGGCGCGCGTTGAAGCGTGTCTCGGTCGGCTCGCTGACGGCCAGTGGCTCGCCATGACGATCGTAGATCGAACCGCGCACAATCGCGCCACGCGCTTCGAGCAGTCGAGGGTTATCCTCGCGCGCCAGCAGCCGGTCACGCTCGATGACGCCCCAGTAGGCGGCGGCGAGCGCCACAATCAGGAATGCGGCCAGCATCCCGGCCAGCAGCCGCCGCAGTTCGCGATTAAGCCCCACGGTCGACGTCCTCGGTGGACAGGCGCAGCAGCAGCCCGACGATGATGAAGTTGGCGACGAGCGAGCTGCCGCCATAGCTCATGAAGGGCAGCGTCACGCCGGTCAGCGGGATCAGCTTGAGTACGCCGCCGGTGATGAGCAGGCTCTGGACGCCGATCAGCAGACTCAGGCCCGCCGCCAGCAGGCTCAGGTAGGCGCGGCGATTGAGGCGCGCCGCCGTGCGCATCCCGCGCGCCACCAGGACGGCGATGCTCGTGAGCATGGCGATCACGCCCAGCAGACCCCATTCTTCGGCGATGGCCGCGAAGACGAAATCTGAATGGACGACCGGGATGTAACCGGGCGATCCACCGCCGATGCCCTGGCCGAAGACGCTGCCCTGAGCAAAGGCGAACAGGCTCTGCACGATCTGGAAGGCGCGGTTGTCGGCGTCGATCCAGGGGTTGAGCCAGATATCGACGCGCAGTTGGACGACGTCGAACAGCGCGTAGGCGACGACCCCCGCCGCCACGATCAAGAGCGCACCGCCGACGAGCAGCCAGGTGAAGCCGCTGGCGACGTAAAGCAGCAGCAGAAAGACGATGAAAAACAATGTGGCGGTGCCGAGGTCGCGCTGCCAGATGAGCACGACGACCGACAGTCCCCACATGAGCAGCATCGGGCCGATGATGCGCGGCGACAGTCCGGCGTTGCGGCGGCCGGTCGGTGTTTGCAGGGCGCGCAGCATCGGGTACTGCTCGGCCAGGTAGCTGGCCAGGAAGACGACCAGGATGATCTTGAGCACTTCTGAGGGCTGGAAGAAGATCGTATCGAAGCCGAGCCACAACTGCGGCGCGCTCGCCTGCCCGGATGGGTTGGTGCCGAAGATGATCGTCGCCAGCAGCAGGGCCAGCCCGATCAGCAGCAGCGTATAGCGGTAATCGCGCAGGAGGCGCAGCAGCTGCGGCACCGCAGTGACGATCCCCAGCGCCACGACACCGACGACCAGCCAGATCATCTGGCGCTCAGCGAACAGCGGCGCTAACCGCTCGATGATGACGATGCCCCAACCGCCGAGGAACATCGCCAACGGGAAGAGCAGCGGGTCGCGCCAGGGAAAGCGGCGATTGAGCCACCAGTGCCCGGCAGTCGCGCAAATCACCCAGATGAGCAGCGGCAGCCAATCTCGACCCGCCGCGCCGCGGAGGACGAGCGCCAGCGTGTTGATCGTCAGGAAGACGCCCGCGACGACGAGCAGGATGCGCTCGGCCTGCGCGGGAATCAGCGGGTTGTGCTCGGCGGACTGCGGTATGGACGTCGCGCTCAACGCGAACTCCTGTCCTTAGTCAAAGAAACGGCCCACGAGTGGGCGCAGCCGCTCGACGGCCTCCGCCGACACGTGCTGGTGGCTGGTCATGATGGCGTTGTCGAGCGCGTGATGGCACTCGCAGTCGCGCTCGCTGTCGAGCGCTTGGACGCAGTTGGCGATCGCCTGTTGTGCTGTCTCGACATTGCGATGCAGCGTTTCGACGACCATGTCGACGGTGACCGGTGCTTCGCTATGATGCCAGACGTCGTAGTCGGTGATATGCGCCATGGTGGCATAGCAGATTTCGGCTTCACGCGCAAGGAATGCCTCTGGACAGGTCGTCATGCCGATGATGTCGCAGCCGAGTTGGCGGAAGATCTGGCTTTCGCCGCGTGTGCTGAAGCGTGGCCCTTCGACGATGACGAACGTGCCGTCAGCATGGGCCTTGCCGCCCGCGCGTTGGACAGCCTCATACGCGTCTTCGCGCAGCGTGGCGCAGAACGGATCGGCGACCGAGACGTGCCCGACGAGGCCGGTATCGAAGAAGCTGCGCCCGCCGCGCTCCGCTTTGGTATAGTCGACCAGTTGATGTGGCATGACGATGTCGCCCGGCGCGTAATCTTCACGCAGCGAGCCGCAGGCATTGACGGCGATGATCTGGCGCACGCCAAGCTGCTTGAGGGCGAAGATGTTGGCGCGGTAGGGCACGGTGCTGGGCGTGAAGACGTGGCCGATGCCGTGGCGCGGCAGGAACGCGACGCGCTTGCCGCGCAGCGTCCCGACGACGATCGGCGCGCTCGGCTGGCCGAACGGCGTATCGACTTCATAGCGCTTGATGTCGGCGATTTCGGGCATGTTGTACAGGCCAGAGCCGCCGATCACGGCGATGCGGACGCTTTCCATGCGGGTTACTCCAGTTCCAGGCGGTAGTGTGATTGTCCAATGCTGATGATGTCGCCGTCGGTCACGATGATCGGCTGATCGATGGCAATACCGTTGAGTGAGGTGCCGTTGGTGCTCTCGCGGTCTTCCAGCCACCAGCGCCCGCCGCGCAGAGCAATCAGCGCGTGATCGGTGCTGGCGAAGGTATCCTCAACCGGTACGACGTTGGTTGGGCCGCGGCCCATGCTCGTCAGCGTCAGCAGCGGGAACGCCTCCGGCGAGGCAACGTAGCGCCCATCGATCTCCTGCAGGCGCACGAGGCGGCCATGCACGCGACGGTTGGCGTCGACCTCCTCGCTCGCGGTTGCGAAGTCCCGCCACATGACCCAGAACAGCGCGCCCAGCAACACCAGCAGCGTCAAGGCAGACGCGATCCGAAGGATGAAGAAAGCGACCGGCGTACTCAAATGCTGCCCTGTCAGTGTTTCTTGAGGGGATAAATGTCGGTCTGGGTGTTCCAGCCGGATTCGGTGTCTTCGATGTACAGCAGCCGCGTGCGCCCCATGACGATCACGTCGCCCGGTTGCAGACGATGCTCACGCACGCGCACATCGTTCACGAAGACGCCACCCTGGCTGTCGTTATCGAACAGCGTGTAGGTGCCGAAGCGCATGCGTATCTGCGCGTGATGGCGCGAGACGTACGGGTCGTTGAGCACGATCGTGTTGTCGCGGCTGCGGCCAAGGTTGAGGACGTCGGCGGTCAGCACGACCGGCTCGTGTCCGTCGATGATCAACTGTGGATTATTGACGTGCCGCTCGTTGGATTTGATCTCGACGCGCTCCAGGGCAGCAGTCGCCAGCTTGCGCCGCGCCTGATGCTCGGCCTCGACGACGACCTGGGTCAATCCCAATTGGGGATCTTCCGCCAACTCGATGGTCGGCACGTTCAGCATTTGCAGATCCATGCTGCTGCCCAATTCCGACAGGTGCTCGGAGAGCAGCGCGATCAACTGCGGCTGGTGTTCGGTGAACCGCTGCCGGATGTCGGGGTGCAGATAGATCTTGAAGCGGTCAGGCGCAATTGGGCGCTGACCATCCCGCTCCGGGCGTTCGACGTTTTCCTCGAATGCCCTGGAGAGATGCAGCAAGATGTCCTGCGCACTCACACGGTGGCGAAAGAGCTGCGCAAATGCGCCCTCGATCACCCGTTCCAGTTGCGCTTCAATGCGCGCCAAGTGTTGATTAGCCATGGAACGCATTATAGCCACCGTTTTGTGCATGAGCAATGCTACTGCCCGACGCTCGGAATCAAAAAGGGCAGGTGATTGACCTGCCCTCGGGGGAATTAAGACCCACTGATTTAGCTGAGTGCACGAAGACCAAGCGGCGGATCGGTCGGGACGTTGTCGATCCAGGTGTCGAACGTCTGGATGCTCTGGCTTTCGTCTGCGCGGAGGCCATCCAGCCAATCCTGGAACGCGCGCGCCTGCGCCTGCTCGAAATCGCTTTGATCCATCTCACGCTCTTCGCGGGCGCGCACCTGCAGGATGTGGTAGCCAAATTCGGTTTCCACTGGCCCGACAAAGGTGCCGATTTCCGCATCGCGCGCGGCGTCGGCAAACGGCGTGACGTAAACCGAGAGCGGCTGCCAACCGAGTTCACCGCCGTTGCCGGCGTTCGACGTATCCGTCGAGACGGCGGCGGCCAGGCTCGCGAACGGCTCGCCAGACTGGAGCGCTTCGAGCACATCCTGCGCCTCGGCCTCGGTCGCCACCAGGATGTGGCGGATGTTGGCGTAGGTCGCCGTGTGCGACATATCGGCGGTGACCTGTTCCATCACGGCTTCGCGCAGGGCCTGGGCTGCGAAGTAGGCTTGCACATCGCCATCATTGAGCTGGCTCGTCGTGGTGACGTACTGGAAGAAGTCATCGCGCGTCGAATTGAAGGTCGCTTCGCGCGTTGCCGCGTCCGGCGTCGAGGTCGCCGTTGCGGTGGCCTGCGGCGTCACCGACGGAGTCTCAGTGATTTCCGGCGTCGGCGTGGTCGTCGGCGTCGACGTTTCCGTCGGGACGGGCGACGGTGTGGCCGTGATGAACGGCGTCGGGCTGACCGTCGGCGAGGGCGAGGGCGTCGCCGTGAACAATCCGGCGTTCGGGTCGTAACCGAAGAACTGCTGGATACGCTCCTGCACCTTCTCGTCGCTGACCGAGACGCCCAAGGCTTCGGCCTGCTGGCGGATCAGCGTGTCGTCGATCATGTCGTTGAGCACGCGGTTGCCCAGTTGATCAGGCACCTGCATTTCGCTGATAATGTTGCTTGTGTAAGAATTCTGCGTCAGCGCTTGCTGAGCGTCGCTTTCGCTCGCACCGAACGACAGGTAGGTGTAATAAGCGTTGGTCAGTTGCTCGTTCAGTAACGTGCGTTCCAGGCGAACACGGCGCTCGAATTCACCGACCGTGATCGTATCGCCATTGACATTGGCGACAGCCTGGCGCGGCGCAAGGATCTGGTCGTTGATGAGTGCGAAGGCGACCAGCAGGATTGCGATTGCACCGACGATGCCCACCACGGTCAGGATGAGGCGTTGCATGGCGGCTTCGCGCTCGTGACGGGTTCGATATTCGCCCAGCAAACGGGATGACCGCTTCGCGCTTTCGCCGGTCTCTTTATCCGACTTCGGCGTAGGTCGCTTGGGGAGGCCGGTCGTTTGCTCACTGCGTTTCGACATAGAGTTGCTCCTGGGCAAGCACGAAAGCACAGTGTCGACCGACTGTGCTCTCGACGGGGGAGATGGACGCGATCATGTTGATGGGGCAGCGCACGTGGCGCCACCCATCCTAATAATCCGACAGGCTGACGAACGGCAGCAGTGCCAGATGGCGTGCGCGCTTGATTTCACGCGCCAGTTCGCGCTGGCAGCGCGAGCAGTTGCCCGTCTGGCGGCGCGGCTTGATTTTGCCGGTTTCCGTGATGTAGCGCCGCAGCGTGTCCACGTCTTTGTAGTCGAAGCACTTGCCGGGCGGGCAGTAAACCTGATTGCGTCCACGGCCACGCATCGGGCGCGGGCCACGGTCAGAGCGGCTGTAGCGTCGCGGGCGGTCTGACCGCGAAGATTCTTCCTGGCCGGAATCGCCGTTTTCAGTGTCGACGTCTTCGGCTTCGTTTTCGATGTCTTTGATTTCGTCAGTCACAGAGTTATCTCCTGGAAAACTCATCACATTTCTGATGGCTAGAAGGCGTAATCGCTGTTGTTATCATCGTCTTCGATGAAATCGATATCGCCATTGTGAGTGCGCCGGTCGCCGAGCAAGATCATTTCCTGGGCCACAAGTTCGGTGCGGAAATGTTTTTTGCCCTGCTCGTCTTCCCAGCCGCGCGTTTGCAGTCGTCCTTCGACGTAAACTTGCTGGTTCTTGGTCAAATGCGCTTTGCATATCTCGGCGAGGTTACCCCAGGCGACGACGTTGAACCATTCGGTTTCTTCACGACGTTCGCCCTCGGCAGAGACCCAGGTGCGCGCGGTGGCGACGCTGAAGCTCGTAACGGGGCGACCACTGGGTGTGTACCGCATTTCCGGGTCGCGCCCGACATAGCCGATGATGATGACTTTGTTCAGACCACGTCCCATCGAATTCGACCTCAAACTCTCGGGGCGGACGAGGTGCGCGGCGCGCTATTCCTCGTTGCGCACGACCAGATAGCGCAGGATGTTCTGGGACAGGTTGATGTTGCGCTCCAGTTCCTTGATCGCCTGCGGCTCAATCTGGCTTTCCATCAATACGAAGTAGCCTTCGCGCTGCTTGTCGATCTCGTAGGCCAGCTTGCGCCGACCCCAACGGTCGATCTTCATGACCTGACCCAGCTCTTCGGCTTCGATCCAATTGCGCACCTGATCGACGGTGCCGTTCAGCGTGGCCTCGTCGACATCAATACGCACGATAAAAGTAACCTCGTAGGCTCGTTTCATAGGGGTTCAATTACTCCTTCCCCCGGGATTGCCCTGGTCCACGGCACAAAAGCCGGCGCAGAGCGGAAAGTATCGTTCTGGCTGATATTGGGGATGATCAGCCGGTCGCATATTACAATCGCGGGCGTGTTTTCGCAACGGTCGATTCGTGCTCGGCCAGCGCCAGGTGCGCACTCGCCAGCGCCAACGCGACGACCGACCAGAACAGCGTGATTGAGGCGTGGAAATCGAGGCGGAAGAAATACAGATCCGCGACCGCATTCACCAGCGCGGCGACCAGCGCGGCGTAATAGCCGAGGAAGATCGAGTCCAGCTGCGGATTGTGTTTGACGTGCTTCCAGGCGGACAGGCCGTAGCCAAATACGCTCAACATGGCGATGGCGAAGATGGCGACGCCGACCAGACCGATCTGGTTTGCCATGATCAGGTACATGCTGGCGACGTCGGTATACAGGTCGATATCGGGCGTGCCGGTGAAGCCGACGCCGAAGACGGGGTAGCGGCTGATCAGCCGGAACGAATCGGTGTATTCGCCGATGCGCATCTGCGTCGCCAGGTCCTGCGCGGTGAAGGCGTCGACGAAGCGTTCGACCAGCGGCTGTGTCTGTGGCAGCAGCAGCACGAGGACGACGACCAGCGCCATCACCAGCAGGATCTTGCGGTAGCGGAAGGCGCCGATGACGACCAATCCGGCGCCGAAGGCGAGCAGTGAAGCGCGCGAATAGGTTAGGAACAGCGCCAGCGCCAGAATTCCGAAGACGACGAACGTCAGCCAACGTGAGCGCAGCACGGGCCTGGCGGCGAAAATCTGCGGCGCGACGATGGTCGAGGCGATCGCCAGCACGCCGCCGAGTGCATTCGGGTCGACCCAGGTGCCGATGGCGCGCTCGGCCAGCTCGCGGTTGTCTTCGATATAGCGGATGACGCCGCCATCCGGGTAGCCGAGGCGTGACAAACGCACGAGGATCGCTTCTGCCGTCGCATCCGGCAGGAGGTAGAGCACGAGTGTGACCAGCGCCTGCAAACCGACGAACACCAGAATAGCGATGACCAGGCGCCGGAGTGCGTCTGGGTCGCGCAGGAAATCGACCAGGATGAAGACCATGCCGATGCTCAGGAGCGTTTCGGCAAAGCCGCGCAGATCGGTGCTGGTCGGCGAGGCGTAACGCAGGCCGAGCACGAACGTCAGGATCAGCCAGCCCATGTAGATCAGGATGAAGAAGTGGACGGGCGTGGTCTGGAAGTTCGTGCGTTTGCCGCGTACCCACTGCAGCAGATAGACGAGCAGGAAAGCGCCCATTGCGCCGTCGAGCAGCGTCGGCGTGAAGCCGATCTTGATCGGGAAGGTGCCGAAGGGCAGCAGCGCCAGCACGGCGATCATGCCGTAGAGTGCGGCCTGGATGTTGGTGATGATGAACAGCCCGGCCATCAGCCCAAAGACGGCGCCGAAGGCCAGCAGCGGCTCCGCGACGACGATCAGCAGACCGGCGCCGCCGCCGACGAGGCCGAGCAGCAGGCCGACGAGCAGGGCGTAGGTACGGCGATCCAGCCGCGCGATCCATTCCTGAACGGGATTAAAGGTGAGCATTGCCGCCTAGTTGCGATCCGCTTTCCGCTGCCTGAACCATAACGCGAGGCTCAGTATACCAAGCCCACCCCAGGCGACCAGACTGATCAGCGCGCCAGCGCGATACGAGAGCGGATCGTAGGTCAGGCGCACGGTATGCGCCCCTTCGGGCACGACGACGGCCATCAAGGCGCTGTACGCGCGCAGGATGGGGATGTCGGCACCGTCGAGCGTCGCATGCCAGCCGGGATAATCGACCTGGGCGATCGAGAGGATGGCCGGGCGTTCGCCCTCGACCTCGATGGTCAGCGCTTCCGGCGCAAAGGTGACGACGCGCGCACTGCCTGCTGGCGCCGTTGCCTGGCTCTCCAGGGCGGGATCAGCGTTCAAGAGCAGCGTCGTGCGTGGGTTGAAGTCCGGCGCTTTGATGCGGGCCAGCGCCGCCTCATCATCTTCGATCACCTCGAACTGGCTCAAGAGCAGCGCATACGGGCGTGGATCGTCGAGGCGGTGGAGGTTGATGTCACCGTAGGCATCCGTCCCCTGGCCGACAATCTCGCTGGGCATCGGCAGTTCGTTCCAGTCGGTGAAGACGTAGCGTACCGCGAACAGTTCCCAGGCCAGCGGGTTGGGGAAGTCGGGTTCGATCAGTGCGTAGGCGCGCCCCAACCACAGGGGACTGATGCCGCGAATATCGGCCAGGCCGTAGAGGCTGCCATAGTTGGCCGTCAGCCCGCGGACGCCGTCGACGCGGAACGGCCCGTCGTCGTCGGCCAGCGCCTGCGCGACCAGCGGCGGGGGTGTCAGGCTGAGTTGATCGCCCGGTGGTACCGAGTCGTAAGTGCCCGCGGCGTTCATGTTGACGGTGAACAGTTCGAACACGATCAGGATCAGCAGCAAGGCGCGCGGCCACATCTGCGCAGGCTGCGCGGCCAGCGCCGGGATGAGCAGGGCGGCGATGCCCGCGACGGCCGCCGACAGCACCGCGTAACCGACGAAGGCCGCATACTGCTCTGGAAAGCCGAGCCAGGCGACGACGATCATAGTCGCGGCGATGGCGATGGCGATGAAGATCCAGCGCAGGCGGCGGCGCAGCGCGCTAAGGTCGGTATCATTTCGCCACGCAGCGATCTGCACGACGCCGAGGCCCGTAAGAATCGCAAGCGCATTGACGACGACGAAGGCGGCGCGTTCCTGCCCGCGGAACGGGTTGAGACCGGGCAGCAGATAATAAAGCGCCGGGTAGAGCACGCTGTTGGCGCCGAAGCTCCAGGCCAGGGCGACGAGGGCAACCGCTAACCAGAAGAGCGCGCCCGCCGCCCGCCGCCAGACGGCGATCAACGCCAGCAGCAGCCCGGCGACACCGACGTAGAGCGGCGAGTAGAGGCTGACGACGCCGGGAATGACCAACTGGACGACATCTTGCAGCGGGAAGCCGTTGCCCTTGGCATCGAAGCCGAAGCCCGTGCGCGTCGTCAGCGACAGGTACTCGAAGCCGGGCAGCAACTGCACGGCGGCCAGCGCCACACCGAGAACGCCGAACAGCGCCGCGCCGCCGACGAAGGTCGTCCAGCGCCAGCGGTTGATGTAAATGCGGTAGCCGAGATACGCCAGCAGCAGATAGGTCGTGAAGAAGGTTGTCTGTGGATGCCCGGCCAGCCACGACAGCCCGTAAGCGAGGCCGGTCAGCAGCAGCCAGCGATTTTGGGTCGTTCTGAGTTCTGAGTTCTGGGTACTCAGTACTCGGTACTCAGTACTCAGAACTGATTTCTGTGTTGCTTCGTGGATGCCGAGCAAAGCGAGCGGTAGCCAGGTCGCGGCCTCCAGAATGGCGAGTTGCAGCGGGGCATAACCGCTGAGGAAGCCGCCGTAGCCGCCGACGAGGGCTGCGGTCAGCCCGGCCAGATGAGTGCCCGGACGCCGCAACGTCATGCGCCGGATGAGCGCGTAGAGCATCAGCGCATAGGCGAGGACGTGGACGGTCATCTCCAGTTCGAGCGCGTGATACGACCAGCCGCCCAACAGATGCGCGAGGGAGATGGTCGCCAGCCGCGGTGGGTAGAAGACCGCCGCCTGAGTATCGGCGATGAAGGGCAGCCCACCGTTGTTGTACGGATTCCAGAGAGGGACTTCGCCCGCCGTCCAGCGCGCGTACTGGTAGCCGCCGAAAGCGACGAACTGGCCGCTGAAATCACCGAGCTTGAGCGAAGCCTGATCGGCGGCGACGGGCGTGAACAGGCGCCAGAAGAACAGCAGCCAGAGCGCGATCAGCAGGGCGACAGCCCACGCGTCGGGATGGCGCACGACGACGCCTGGAAGACCGTAGGCGCGTGTTTGCGGCTGCTCGCTCATGATCCCTCCGGCACGATGCGCACGCGCGAAAGCTGCGTGTAGTCAAAGGCTTGGCCGCCGTCCGCTGTGACGACGCGCAGGCGGTTGAAGCTGCCATCTTCGCCGCGCGTGTACAGCCCGACGTAGATCTCGTAGATGCCGGGCGGCGCGTCGGTGCTGACCGTCAGCGTGTGCGCATCTTCGACGATCTCGCCCGGCACCCAGGTCGTGGTCGGGCGCTCCCAGGCGGCGGGCATCGCGTCGGATGCCGCGTAGATGGTCGTCGTGATCGGGTCAATGATCTGCGCGAAGACGACGTAATCCGTCTGCAGCGGCGCCAGCCCGCGCCAGTAGAGTGTCAGCGTCACCTCGTCACCTTGCGCCGGGCTGAGATCGCTCAGCGCGTAGCCGACGAGTTCGACCTGATGGGCAAAGTTGATGGTAATGGGGTTGGGCACGTCGAGATCGCTGAAGCGCGGCAGCAGATCGACCTGGCCGAGGGTGAACGTCTCCTCGCCATCCGGCAGCATCATGCGTTCGCCCGTTTGTAGATCGTAGAAGCCGATGACGACGTCGAGAGTCTGCGGGGCATAGGCATTATCCGGCACCCAGACGGCGACCGGATTCAGCCACGCCTCGTCGTTTGCCGGGTCGGAAGTCGCGATCAATCCTCCGGCGGGATAAACGTCGCGCTGGCCGATGATGACGCCATCCGGCGTGACCAGATGGACGAACAGGCTCCAATCGTGCGTGAGTGCACCTTCGAAGCGGTTGATCAGCGTGAAATTGACGTATTCTTCTGGCCGCACGGTCGGCGGCAGGCGATCCAGCGCCTGGATGACGATGGCGCCATCGCCGTCCGGCTCGGTGAAGGTCGCGAGCTGCTCGTCGGCGGCGAACGTGTACTCCACCGGTGTCAGCGGCAGGATCAGGAGCGCGGCGAACACGGCGACGACCGCGGTGAAGGCAACCGGCAGCGCGGCCAGGAAGCGCCCGCGCCGTGGCAGCCACCATGACCAGCCGAGCGCCAGCCAGACGCAGATCGCCGATAGCGCGCCGAAGACGAGGCGGCCCTGGCTGGCGGGCGTCTCCGCCGTCCAGCGCAGATAGGAGACGAACGTGATTGCGATCCAAAGCAGCGTCATCCAATGGGCGATGCTCAGCCGCGACTCGACGCGCCGCCCTACGGTGCGCCAGACGACGTAGGCCAGCGCGCCGACGAGGCCGATGCCTGCCAGGAGGTTGTAGATCGTGTAGATGTCCGTCGGCAGCGGGACGTTCATGCCGCCGAAGAAGCCCCAGAAGGCTTGCAGGAAGCTGTCGCGCTCTGACCACAACTGTGCGGCATTGGCCGGGATGGCGCGCCGCCCGACGATGTCGAGGAAGACGTTGAGGCCGGTCGGATCGCCATACAACTGCGCATTGCGCAGATACCACCAGCCCGCGACGACGATAGTCAGAGCGCCGCTGACCGCGCCGCCGATCACGAGTGGGCGCCAATCGCGGCGGCGCAGGCTGATCCAGAGCAGACTCAGCGCGATGATCGGGATGAAGAAGCCGAGATTGAACTTCGCCAACAGGCCGGCGCCGGTCACCAGGCCGAGGACCACGTAATCGCGGGTGCGCGGCGCTTCCTGGCTCATGAGCAGGCGAGCGACCAGCAGCGTGAGCAAATTGCCGAGCAGATTCGATAGGTTATCGTTGTTGGCCGATCCGCTTATGAAGAGGAACATCGGCAGGCAGGCGTTGAAGGCCATCGCGAGCGGCGCGACCAGGCGCTGGGCCGGGAACAGCGCGCGACCAAGCAAATAAGTGACGACAACAGTGCCCGCGCTGAGGGCGACCGAGAGCCAGCGCGAGATCTGTAATGCGAGCAGCGCGCCGCCGAAGCGATGATCGCTTTCGTCCGGGCGGTGGACGATCATGTTGGCATTGCCGTCCGGGCGCACGATGCCGATATCCGCGTGCGGGTTGATGCGCCGCCAGTGATCCAGATCCGATGTGTCGATCCACGAGGTGAGCGCCCCGGCCATCATATAATAGAGCGGCGGCTGGCTGCCTTCCTGGCGCCATGCGGCGCTGACGGCGGGATCTTGCACCGGCAGCCCCAGGCCGTTGTCCGCGATGTAGGCGATCATCGGGTAGTGCCACAACTCGTCGGACGCCTCGAACGGTGGCGTGACGAGGCTGTAAATCGTCGCTAGGATCAGGTAGGCGGCGACGATCAGGACGGCCGCGCGGTGTTCGCGCCAGATGCGAGTCATGCGCACGTCTCCAGCACGTGGCCGAAGAAATCGACGTGCTCGCGCGCGATCTGCGCCCAATCGAAGGTCGGGGCAAGCGCCGCCGCGCCCTGGCTGAGTTTGTGCCGTAGTTCCGGATCATCGTGCAGGCGGCGCAGCGCGGCGGCCAGCGCGGATGCATCCTCGGGCGCGACGCAGAGCAGGTTGTCGCCATCCACGAACGCTGGAATGGCGACGGCGGGAGTCGTCGTGACGATCGGGCAGGCGTAACGCAGGGCGGCCATCAGGCTGCCGCGGCGGTACGATGCTCCGTCGTGGAAGGGCAGGGCGACGGCATCGGCGGCGCGCAGATAGGCACCGACGTCGCGCTCGTCCAGGTAGCCCGTCTGGTGGATGTACGGGCGTAGTTCCAGCGATTCGATCAGTGCCTCAATTTCTTTCGCATAGTCAAGATTGGTCGGGTCGTTGTCGCCGGAGGTGCCACCGACGATCAACAGACGCGCCGGGACGCCATCTCCGCGCAGGGTCGCCAGGGCGCGCAGCAAGACGTCCAGCCCTTTGCTGCGGTTGATCAGGCCGAAGTGCGCGATCAGGAAGTCGCCTTGGGCTGCCCTAGCGCGCGCGCGCCACTCGCCTGCATCGAACGACTCCGGCAGGGCGGTCGTGATGTTGCTGCCGATCGGGATCAGCTTGCGGCAGTCGTGAAAGGCGAGCGCGTTCATGTCCTCGTGATTGGTCGCGATCACGCCCGCCGAGAAGCGCGCCAGTCGCCTGACGATCCACGTCCGCAGCGGACCCGCTTTAGGGAAAAGGTAGGGCACGCGCAGATCGTGGAAAGTGGTCACGACCGGGAGCGGGCGCAGGATGTCCGGCAGGAAGTGAATCCAGGGCGACATGGCGTAGGCGGCGGTCTGGTACTGGATGCATGCGAGATCGAGCTGCTGGTCGCGCACCCATGCCCGCGCCTGCATCCACGCACGGGCGTCCCAATGGTGGATGACGTTCGCCAGGTGGATGCGGTTGCTTTCATATCGCGCGCGTTCGCCGGTCAGGATCGAGACGTTGTGACCCAGATCGGCCAGATGCTCGGCCAGGATGCGGCTGTAGGCGCCGATTCCGCCCTGCATCGGCGGGAATTCGCCTGTGACGAGGCCAATGTGCATCAATGCACCCTCAAACCGGAACGGAGCACGCGCCAGTAGGCGTCGATGCGCTCACGGCGCAGCGCCACCTTGTGGCCAAGGATCGCCTTGACCGCTTCGAGCACGATCTGCCAGCCGTAGTTGAGCAGCAGGAATGCGCGCAAAATGTGTGCGACGAAGGCACCGTGATACTTGCGATAGTAACGCAGCTTGCTCTCCTGGAAGTGGATGTGCTTGCGGGCGACGACCTGCTCCGTGCTCTTGCCGCCGTGATGGGTGACGTGCGCACTGCCCAGATAAACGACGCGCCAACCCGCCAGCCTGGCCCGCTTGCACCAGTCCAGCTCTTCCGAGAACATGACGTAGCCGGTGTCCAGCCCGCCAATCTGCTCGTAGACCTCGCGCCGGGCCAGCAGTGCCGAACCCTGCACCCAATCGACGTCGGCGGTGGCGTCGTCGGCGATGTCGCGGGCGTAGAAGTGGTCGAGCAGGCTTTTAGGCGCGAACGGCTGCAGCCAGGTGCTTTCGAAAAAGCCGGTCGCCAGCGTCGGGAAGCGGCGGCGGCTTGATTGGACGCTGCCATCGCTGTTGTGTGTCTGTGGGCCGAGGATGCCGACATCGGTGTGCGCATCCATGAAGGCGATCATCCGCTGGAGGGCATCGCCGATGATCTCGGTGTCCGGGTTGAGCAGGAAGACGTAGCGCCCCTGGGCCATGGCCAGGCCGAGGTTGTTGCCGCGCGTGAAGCCGACGTTCTCCGTCTGCGCGGACAGCCGTACCTGCGGATAGCGCTCGCGCAGCATGGCGACGGAGTGATCGCTGCTGGCGGAATCGACGACGATGATCTCGATGCTCAGGCGTCCATCGTCGTCGGCGAAGGTCGCCTCACTGCGCAGAATGCTGTCGAGGCAGGCCGCCAGCAAATCCGCCACATTCCAACTGACGATGATGATCGAGAGATCGCGCATAGTCACCCTTTCCGGGGGCGCGATTTTACCAGAATTTAGCACTTGCCGTGATGCCAAACATACTTTCATTACATTTGCACCGCATGATCCACTTATGACATGGAGCGAATGGAGAGAAATGAAATCATGAAACGCACAAAACTCCTGATGATAGTTCTTGCAGTTATGGTGACCGTCACTGCTGTCGGTGTGGTCGGGGCGCAGGACGCGCCGCCGCCGCTCGCGCCACCCCCGCCGCCCGGCGAATCGCTCCAGCGTGAGCGTCCGCGTCAGGGCGGGGAACGCCCGGCATTTGATGCGATACGGGCGCTGTTGAATGTGATCGGCGACGAAACCGGGCTGGCGCCGCGCGAGATCGTCCAACAGGTCGCCCAGGGCAGTACGCTGGCCGACATCATTACGGCTAACGGTGGCGACGTCCAGACCGTCATCGACGCCGCAACCGCCAACGTGGCCGAACGGCTCGACAACGCGGTTGCCGACGGTTTTCTGACGCAGGAACGCGCCGATGAGATCTTCGCCAATGTGCAGACGGCCATCGAGGGGGCGCTCAACGGTGAGATCGACCTGGGCGAACGCGGGCAGATCGACCTCGATCGCGGCCAGGTACGCCGTCAGGGTGAGCGCGCACTGGCGGATGCTGTGTCGAATGCGACCGGGCTGAGCGGACGCGAGATCCTGGATCAACTGCGCGAGGGCACGACGATGGCCGAACTGGTCGAGGCCAGCGGCGGTGACGTCGACGCTGTGATCGCCGAGGCGAGCGCCGCCCTCAACGAGCACATCGATCAGGCGCTGGCGAACGGGCGCATCACCCAGGCCCAGGCGGATGAACTGCGCGGGGCGATCGACATGGGCCTGATCGAACTGATGAACGGCGATGTCTGGGCGCGTGAGAGCGGCGCGCTGGCCGCGGCGGGTGTGCTGCGCCAGGTGCTGGAACAAACGGATCTGACGCCGCGCGAACTGCGCGAAGAGCTTCAAGGTGGCTCGACGCTGGCGCAGGTGCTGGAGACGCATGGCGTGGCTGTGGATGGCTTCATCGCGGACATGACAGCGCGCGCCGAGGCCCGGCTCAACGTCATGGTGGTCGATGGGCGTATGTCGCAGGAGCGCGCGGACGAACTGCTGGCGCAGTTTCAGACGCGCCTGACCGAACGGATCAATCAGGCGCGGGCTGTCGGCATTTGATGTTGAAGTCCATGAAGTGAGGGGTCGTGGGGCGCTCAGGATCGAGCGCCCCTTTTTTGTGGAGTCAGGGCAGGCGAAACAGCCGCTCGGCGTTTTGCGTGGTGGCTTGCGCCATTTCCTCGGTCGTGACCAGCTTGAGCGCTGCCAGCCGTTCGACCATGTAGGGGATGTAGGCCGGTTCGTTGCGCTTGCCGCGATACGGCACTGGCGTCAAATAGGGCGCGTCGGTCTCGACCAGCAGGCGGTCGAGCGGCACAGTCGCGGCGATGCGGCGGGTTTCGTCGGCATTCTTGAACGTGATCGGCCCGGTGAAACCCAGATAGAAGCCCGCGGCCAGGGCGCGTTCCGCAATCGCCATGTCGCCGGAGAAAGAGTGGAGCACGCCCGGACGATCGCGCATGGCCTCTGGCAGCGTTGCTGCCCATGCCTCCAGGATCGCCATCACGTCGTCGCTCGCCTCACGATTGTGGATGATCACCGGCAGGCCGAGGCGAGCCGCCAGCGCTAACTGCGCTTCAAAGGCGGCCTTCTGCGTCGAAGGCGGGCTGCTGTCCCAGTGATAATCGAGCCCGATCTCGCCGATGGCGACGACTTTGGGACGGCGCGCATAGTTTTCGACCGCGGCCATGTGTTCGGGCGAGAAATCGACCGTGCTGTTCGGGTGAATGCCGATGGCGGCGTAGACACCGTCGTACTCGGCGGTCAGGCGCAGCGCCGCCTCGCACGCGCCCAGATCGACCGCCGGGTTGACGATACGCGTGACGCCCGCCGCCGCCGCTCGCTGGACGACCGCAGCGCGGTCATCGTCGAACGCCTCGAAGTCGAGATGGCAGTGGCTATCGATCACAGCCGGTGCTGATCCTTGAGCAGGCGCAGATCATTTTCGACCATGCGCTGGATCATCTCGGAGAAGGCGACCTGCGGCTCCCAACCGAGGATGCGCCCGGCTTTGCTGGCGTCGCCCAGCAGCGCGTCGACTTCGGCGGGGCGCATGTAGCGCGGGTCCTGGACGACGTAATTCTTCCAGTCGAGGTCGACGCAGTTGAAGGCCGTATCGACCAGCGTTTCGACCGTATGCTGCTCGCCGGTCGCGATGACGAAATCGTCCGGCGTGTCCTGCTGCAGCATCATCCACATGGCGCGCACGTAATCCGGCGCGTAGCCCCAGTCGCGCCTGGCGTCCAGGTTGCCGATGCGCAGTTCGTTAGCCAGGCCGAGCTTGATTTTGGCGACATTGTGAGTCACTTTACGCGTGACGAATTCCAGCCCGCGGCGCTCACTCTCGTGATTGAACAGGATGCCCGACGTCGTGTGCATGCCGTAGCTCTCGCGATAGTTGACGGTGATCCAGTGGCCGTAGACCTTGGCGACAGCATACGGACTGCGCGGATAGAACGGCGTGGTCTCGCGCTGCGGCGTTTCGACCACCTTGCCGAACATCTCACTGCTCGAGGCCTGATAGAAGCGGATTTCCGGGTTGGTCAGGCGGATGGCATCCAGCAGGCGGGTGACACCGAGGGCGGCGGACTCGCCGGTCAGGACGGCTTGCGTCCACGAGGTGGCGACGAAGCTCTGCGCGGCCAGGTTGTAGACTTCCACGGGTTGAATGTCGCGCAGGGCCGCCAGCAGGCTGGACTGATCGTGCAGGTCGCCATCACGGAGATGGATCTTGTCCAGGATATGCTCGATGCGGCCGTAGTTCGGCGTGCTCAGCCTGCGCACCAGCCCGTAAACCTCGTAGCCATTTTCCAGCAGCAGTTCTGCCAGATACGAGCCATCCTGACCGGTTATGCCCGTGATGAGCGCGCGTTTGCGAGTACTGTCCATGTTCACTCCACGTTAGTTTGGTGCGTTGGTCGCAGAGAAGTTGCTGCGATAGTCATCTAAAATCTCACGCAGCGATTGCTCAAATGGAATATTCGGCTGCCAGCCGGTAAGTGCGCGCAGCTTGCTGGCGTCGCCCCAGACGAGCGGCACGCGCGACGGGCGCATTCGCGCCGGGTCTGGTTCGACCTCGATCGGCGTCTGGCTCAGGCCGAGCAGGATATCCAGCACCTGCTGAATCGGGCGCGCGACACCGGAGGCGACATTGTAGAGCTCGCCCGGCTCGCCGTGCGCCATGAGCAGGCGCAGCGCGCGAACGACGTCGCGCACGTCGGTGAAATCACGGCGTGCTTCCAGGTTGCCCACGCGCATGATCGGTGGCTGCTCGCCCGCCTCGATGCGCGCGATCTGGCTGGCGAAGTCCGGCGCGACGAAGCCCAGGCGCTGGCCCGGCCCGATCTGGTTGAACGGGCGCACGATCACGACCGGGATCTGGCGGCTGTAGAAATACTGCATCCCCAGCGCTTCCTGGGTGACTTTGCTGACGCTGTACGGGCTGGTCGGCTGCGGCAGGAACGTCTCGTCGGTCGGGCGATCCTCGCGGTTGGCATTGGCGTAGATCTCGCCGCTGCTGATCACCAGCACGCGCGGCCTCAGGTTGTGGGCCAGGCAGGCTTCGAACAGGTTGAGTTGCGAGCGGATGTTGGTTTCCAGCGTATCCCATGGGTCGCTGAAGGAGACGCCAACCGCCGCCTGCGCTGCCAGATGGTAAATATGATCCGGGCGCGTCGTGTCCAGCAAATCCATGACCTGATCGCGGTCGCGCAGGTCGACTTCGCGAGTCGTCAGGCCGGGGAGCTGCGTCGCATCGTCGGAATCCGGCTTAATCGTGCCATACAACCGATCGTCTGGATTGTGCTCATGCAGGTGTCGTATCAGATGGCGCCCGACAAAGCCAGTCGCGCCCGTGACGAGTATGCGCAAAACAACTCTCCGCCCAGAATGCAGCAGGTCACTAATGGCGCTGCATTATAGCAGAATTAGCGCCCGTTCTAGTCCGAGGCTGGCGGATAATCGAGCACAAAGAACAACGGACTGGGCGCGCCCTGCGCTCTGACGGCGACCACTTCATAAGCGGCGCCGTCTTCGAGCGGCATGGCGGGCAGCCGCGCAATGATGCCGTCGTTGGCATTGTCGACGACAAAGAAGTCATAGCGACCGATGTGCAGCTGGCCCGCCAGCGAAGCCCGACCTGCCACGGCGACGACCAGTTGGCGCACGCCAAAGGGCAGGTTGACCGGATTGTTTGCCGCGTCGGGGACGGGCGTCAGCGCATAGGCCGCGTTGACCTCATCACCGGATGCTTCAGCGAACCACAGGCTGAGCGCATCATCCTCGTTCCTGCTGCCGATATTGACCAGCCGGATGCGCCCCGTCTCGACCGGGAACGTCACGTCTGCGTCCTCGATGATGGCGACCTGCGGATCGGCGGCGCTGCCAAAGGCATAGATGCTGTAGCGTTTGTAGGCTTCGAGCGTGACGGGCGTCGAGCTGCTGCCCTCCGCGTTGCTCAGCACGAGGCCGTAGTCGTTAGGGACGATCGCCTGAAGATCGCTGCTCGTCGCGTAGGCCAGATTGGTGACCTGGACGGTATCGTCGAGCGAGAAGCTGAGCGGGGTGTCTGGAATGGCGTTGATCCAGCGCACGAGGGTGGTCGTTTCCGGCTGCACGGTAGTCGACTCACCTTCGACAGGGTGGTCGAACACCAGCGCCGGGGCATCCGTCCGATTGGTGATCAGGTACAGATAGGCCGTGTTTGGCTGCATGGTGAGCGCGCTATCGAACAGCGGATCGCCGGAGTTATCGCCGAACGCCTGCTGCCAGACGAAACTCTGATCGCCGGCGGTGGTGACGACCGTGGTCGGGATGGCGTAGTCCAGCTCGACCGGCTCCTGGAGCACGCCGTCAGTGCCGCCGCTGCGGATCGTGTCGACGCCGGGGATCAGTTGGATGAAGGTGAGGCTCACTTCGCCGTCGTTCAGGCGGGTCTGGCCCTCGTCGAAGGTGACGAGGCGGTTGTTGACGGCGTCACCGGTCGCGATCAGAGTCAGCCGGTCCCCGGGGTTGGGGGCGATGCTCGCTGCGAGCAGGGGAGTCGCATCCGCAGGCTGGCCCGCCGGGACGACGCGCAGGCTGGCCGGAGTCGTCGGCTGTTCGCTCAGGTCGGTCGCACTGCCGAACGTAAGATCGGTAGCCAGCAACGTCTCGTCAAGATAGACGTCGACCGCGCCCGCGTCCGGGACGATAGCGTTGACGAAGCGCACCTCGGCCAGGCCGGGCACGTTGGTCTCCGTCTGAGAGGTCGACCATTGCTCGCGCGTGCCCATGATGATGACGGTGATCTGGCGCGATTCGCGCAGGTCGACTCTGAGGTCGAACCACGGGCTGCCGCCGACGAGCGTCTGCAGATTGTAGCGCCCGGCTTCGACCGTGATCGGCGCGGACGAATGGCCGTACGCCAACCCATCGATCAAGAGGCCGCCATCTTCGTTGGCGATCTGGACACTCGGCACGTCGGCAGCAGCGTTGATGACGAGCAAGCGACTGCGCCCGGCCTCGAGCGGGCTGCTATCATCCGGGATGGCGGTGAGCGTCGGCGCATCGGCGGCGCCTGACAGCAGCAGCGTGTAGCTGGTGCCGCCGGGCAGGTCAATCGCCTGCTGAAGAATCGGGGTGTCGTCGATGCTGCCGCCCGCCGGGACCACCCGGAAGGTGTAGTTCCCTGCGGCGAGACGGCTGTCCCCTGAGCTGGACGTACCAAAGCCCAGATTGAGGGAAATGGCGGACAGCTCGGCGTAAATGTCGACCGCTTCCAGCCCTTGCACGGCGTTCACGGTGCGCAGGCCGATCTGTTCTTCTTCGCTAGTGGTGAACGTGCGCGGGATGAAGGCCGGGGTGGCCGTGGCGGTCGGCTCCGGCGTCATAGTCGGGGTTTTGGTCGGGAATTCCGGTGGCGGTGGCGTCGAAGGCGCGCAAGCCGTCAGTATCGCAGCCATAAGCGCAAACAAGACCACGATGCGTGGGTAGCGGCGCATCTCTTACTCCTCCCGACGCGGTCGAAAACAACCGCTGCACGTCAGTAATTCACAATAGCATAAATGAAAAGTCCTGCGGATTGAGGTGTCCGCAGGACTTTCGTCATCTTCGCTGCCGGGCACGCTCAGCTGCTGGGCGTCCCTTCCGGCGTAGCAGTAGCTGTGATGTCCAGGGTGGCCGTAACGGGAATATCGGCGAGTTCATAGGGCGCGCCGTTGAACGTGTAGACCAGATACTGGCTCGACGTCCATCCGACCTGACCTTCGAACTCGACCTGCACCCATTCGGACGTATCCGTGCGCCCGCTCACGATCAACTGGGTGCCGTTCGGCATCAGCACGAGCGACTCCGAATTCGAGTTCGGGTTGCGGCGCAGATGCAGGTTTGCCCCTTCGTTGAGGGCGATCGTGCCGACCACGACGTTGCGCAGCGGGTTCTGCGTCGGCGCGACAGGGCCGGCGGCGCCACTGCTCATATCCCCACGCTGTTCGTCAGGGATGATGTTGAGCAGCTCGCGCTGTTCCATCTCGTCGTAGTCGATGCTGCGGTCGCGGAAGCTGTAGCGCAGGAAGCGCGTGCTGACCCAACCGCGGACGATGCCGCCTTCCGGCTGCACGTAGCGGATGTAAGCCCATTCGCGCGTCTCGTTGACGCCGAGCAGTTCCAGCGCCGTATCATTCGGCACCAGGGCGAGCGATTCACCGCTGGTATCCGGCGTGCGGCGGATTTGCAGATTCACACCCGCATCCAGCCCGACGACGATGGCTTCGACGATGTTTTCGGGCAGTGGGGGCGGGGTGACCGCCGTGTCGCGTGCCTCGCCAGCCTGATTGCTGGGCACCGTCGGCAGATCGGCCAGGCGCTGGCGCAGGCCGCGCGGATCGCGCAGATCCAGGAACTGGGCGTTGACCCAGGCGTTGATGACACCGCCGTCAGGCGTGATGTAATCGACGTTGAGCCAGGTGTCCGCGGCCACAAGATCTTCATCTTCGCCCAGGAGCGTCACGGGATCGACGTATTCGGTCGCTTCCGGCGCCAGCGTGGGCGTGGCGACGTCAGGCAGGAAGGCCGGCGCACCGACACGGCCATTGACCGCGAGCACGGTGCCGGAGGGTGCCAGGCCGAGCGAGAAGGCGTCCCGGTCGGGATACTGGCGCAGCTGCAGATTGGCGCCAGGATCGAGAATGATGCGTGCAGTCGGGCCGCTCGGAGCGGTGGTAGCCGGTGGCAGCGTCGGTTGGACGACCTGCGGCTCGGGCGTGACCGCCTCGACGATCTGCGGTTCTGCCGTGGGCTGTTCGACCACGACCGCGGTCGGCTCCACAGCGACGGCGGTGGGCAGGCTGGTGCCCGGCGCGCTGCCGACAGTCTGCGCCAGACTGACGGGCGGGAACTCGATCAACTCGATGCCGCTTTCAGCGGAGACGGCCAGCACAGTGTAATAGGCACCGCCGTAAATGACGGATGTATCGAGGGCGAAGTCGTCGCTGGTGCTGCCGCCATAGTTGACGATCAGCGTCGGGCTGTCTTCGGTCGCGGCCAGGGCAGCGGTCTCTTCGGTGCCGCCCGCGATCGCCTCGGTAAGCGTCGTACCATCGGCGCCTTGCAGGGTCAGATTGACCGGGCTGGCACCGAGCACGCCGTTGATGACGTTGAAGCCCGCGGTCAATTGATCGACGGCGGCGGTGTCATCGACGAACGGCTGGACGATCACGGCCTCGCCATCGAGCAGGGCCGCGGCGGTGATGCGTTCTTCCGCGCCGACGCTGAGCGAGGTATCGGCGATAGGTTCGCTGGTGCCTGCCGCGCGCAGGCTGATAGCGTAGTCGCCTTCCGGAACGGCGATGTAATCGGTTGCTGCGCCCTCACTCAGGGCCGGGACGACAAGCGTGTCGTTGGCATAGATATCGACTGCCGGGCCGCCGGGCACGCCGTGCGCGAAGCGTACGTAGCCGCTGGCTCCCGCATCCGCATTGGTCGGTGCACTGAGGGCCAGCGCCTGCGGATTGGCCGCGGTGCCATAGGCGACGAGTGCGTAGGAGGTGCCGCCGTTGAGCGCGAATGGCATCGGGGCGATCAACGCATCGGCGACGCTCGCGCCGGTGGGTACGACGCCCAACTCGTACGAGAGTGCCGGGATGTCGAGCGTGCCGTAGGGCTGGTTGTAGTTCAGCCCGGCGACCACCGCGCGACCATCCGCCAGCACGACGTCGACGGCAGGCGCATCAGCGATGGCATGGACAGCCGTGATGCGCGAGCTGCCGAGCGGTAGGGCGTTCAGATCATCCGGGAAGGCCGCGTAAGTCAGTGGGCTGGTCGAGGACACGATCAGCGTGTACGCCTGCCCGGCAGTCGGCGCGAAATCCTGCTCCCACAGCGGGGTGGTCGCACCGGCCTGAGTCGTCACAATGTGCTGCGTGCCCGCGGGCATGCGCAGATAGGTGGTCGCTTCGCCGAATGCGAGCGAGCGCACGGCAGGCGCCGCATCGACGTAGACGTCGACGGCACCCGCGCCCGGCAGCGCATGGACGAAACGAACAAGCGCGTCGCTCGTTTGGGCCATGACCGTGCCGGACAGGAGTACAGTAACCCCTAAGATGAGCGCGATGGCGACTGCGAGTTTTGCGGTTTTACGCATGTGATGCTCCTTACTCACGAGGGCGCACTGCGCCAGAGACTAATTTAGGTGCCCTCTTCCCACTGGTTGAGGTACGTTTCTTGCTCCGACGTCAATTTGTCAATGTGGATGCCCATCGCCTCAAGCTTAATTCGGGCGATTTCTTTGTCAACATCCTCAGGAATACGATAAACCTGCGGTGACATGTCCGAGCCGTTGCGCAGCATGTGCTCTGCCGCCAGCGCCTGGTTGGCAAAGCTCATGTCCATTACGCTGGCCGGGTGACCTTCTGCGGCGGCCAGGTTGATCAGGCGGCCTTCGCCGAGCACGTAAATCGGGCGGCCCTTGACGCGATATTCTTCGACGAACGGGCGCACCAGCCTGGGATCACCTTCGCTCATGCCGCGCAGGCCCTTGAGGTTCAGCTCGACGTTGAAGTGACCGGAGTTGGCGACGATGGCGCCGCTCTTCATGCGCTCGAAGTGGCCGACGTCGATCACGTTGACATCGCCGGTCACGGTGATGAAGATGTCGCCGACTTCGGCGGCCTCGTTCATCGTCATGACGCGGAAGCCATCCATGACCGCTTCCAGGGCGTTGAGCGGCTCGACCTCGGTCACGATCACGTTGGCGCCCATGCCGCGCGCGCGCTGGGCCAGGCCCTTGCCGCACCAGCCGTAACCCGCGACGACGAGCGTGCGCCCGGCGAGCAGGATATTGGTCGAGCGGATGACGCCGTCAAGCGTGCTCTGCCCGGTGCCGTAGCGATTGTCGAACATGTGCTTGGTGTCGCTGTCGTTGACGGCGATGACCGGGAAGGCCAGCGCGCCGTCTTTCGCCATCGCGCGCAGGCGAATGACGCCGGTGGTCGTCTCTTCGGTGCCGCCGATGATGTCATCCAGCAGCTCGCGGCGGCGCTTGTGAATCGTGCCGACCAGGTCTGCCCCGTCGTCCATCGTGATATTAGGTTGGTGATCGAGCGCTGCTTTGATGTGTTCGTAGTAGGTGTCGTTGTCTTCGCCCTTGATGGCGAACACGGGGATTTCGTAGTGAGCAACCAGCGCCGCTGCGACGTCGTCCTGGGTCGAAAGCGGGTTCGATGCGCAGAGCACCACGTCAGCACCGCCCGCCTGGAGTGTATGCATCAGATTGGCGGTCTCGGTCGTCACGTGCAGGCACGCCGAAACGCGCACGCCTTGCAGCGGCTTCTCGCGGACGAAACGTTCGCGGATGGCGCGCAGCACCGGCATTTCCTGCTCCGCCCAGTCGATGCGGTAGCGTCCACCGGTGGCAAGGTCAAGACTCTTGACATCATGTTCGATCGTCATAGGTACTCCCGTCCTAAGGGTAATGATGATGTAGCTGGGCGCATTTTAGCACACCGGCTATGCGCTGTGACCGGCGCCTTGTTTCAGGCAATCCAGCATGCCGCGGTCGTCGAAGTTGGCACGATAGCGCGTGATGAATTCATCCACGTTGAAACGGTGACTCTGGGTGCCGTTGTTTTCGAGCACGTAGGTGGCGCACAACGACCCCATCAGCCCGGCGACCTCGATCGGGAGATCGTAGAGCATGCCGCAGAGCAGCCCGGCCCGGTAGGCATCGCCGCCGCCGGTCGGATCTTTGATGTTCTTGGCCGGGAAGGCAGGCACGTGCATGATGTCGCCGTTCATGTAGATTTCTGACCCGTGCTTGCCGCGCGTGATGACGAGGACGTCGATTTCGCGGCGCAGATCGTCCAGCTTCATGCCGGTCTTTTCGCAGATCAACTCCGATTCGTAGGCGTTGACCGTCATCAGGTAAGCGCCTTCCATGCCGGTACGCAGGGCGGCACCATCCAGGCGTGGCACCTGCTGGCTGGGATCGTAAATAAAGCGAATGCCGCGCTCACGGCACTCCTCGGCCAGATTCATCATGGCAACGGGATCATTGGGAGAGATGACGACCAGATCCGGCGCGCCGTCATAGACGTCGGCCAGCTTGAAATCGCGTGCGCGCAGCATGGCGCCGCTGTAAAACGAAGCGATCTGATTGTTATCCAGGTCGGTGTTCACAAAAAACGAGGCCGTGAAGACCTCTGGAATTTCGCGCACAGTGCTGCAATCGACGCCGGCCTGCTCCAGCCACATGCGGTAATCGCCGAAGTCACGTCCGACGGTGCCCATGAGTTTTGGCCTCGTGCCGAGCAAGGCCATGGTGTAAGCAATATTGGCGGCAACGCCACCCCAGTGTTTGGTCATATCTTCGACCAGGAAGCTGAGGCTGACCTGGTGAAGTTGTTCCGGAATCAGGTATTCCGTGAAGCGCCCTGGGAAGCGCATCAGATAGTCGTAGGCAATCGAACCTGTGATGACGATTTCCCGCATGTCACATCCCACATCCAAATGACGTTCTATCCGGCGAGACAAAGGCGGAGTATAGCACGATTAGTGCGGCATTGTGAGGCGTAGGTCAGAAGTTTCACCCTGATTGAGATACTAATACGGTTATAATCCGAGTGTGAGGGTTTGTGAGCATAGTTCTATGAGGCAAATCGACATGCAGCGCGGCGAAAACAACCTACCGGAAGACCTCCAGGTGAGCGCATTTCGGCGCGATGCTGACCAGGGCCGTGAGCCGCAGCTGGTGCCCGCACGCCAGGGCACGCGCATGTATTCGCTGGCTGCGCTCCAGGAGCGGATCGAGTCGGAGTTCATCGAAGAATACGGCGCGGAGTCCCCGGCTTTGCGTGAGGCGGACACGCCGACCAAGCGCATCAAGCTGGTGCTGGAGACGGTCAACTACGTGCTCGGCGTCGAGTCGGTCGTCATCGATGCGGAAGCCAAAGCCGACCTGATCGAGCGCATCCACAGCAATCTGTTCGGCTACGGCGTGCTCGATCCCTACCTGACGGACGAGCGCGTGACGACGATTGACATCCACGGCGCGGCGCACGTTTCGGTGCGCTATGGGCACGGCGAGCTTGAGCGAACGGACGTGATGTTCGAGGATGAAGATCAACTGCGCACGATCGTGAGCCGTTTGCTGCGCGATGCCGGGGCGCAAGCGAGCGACGACGCGCCGATCATCGAGACCGGCCTGGTCGTCGCCGGGCGTCCGCTGTCGCTGAGCATGGCCGCGCCGCCGATCAGCCCCTACGTCCACGTCGACATCCGTCTGCATCCGGCGCAGGCACCGACGCTTGATGATCTGGTCGCGGATGGCTTCATGTTCGAGGAAGCCGCCGCGCTCGTGCGCCAGATCGTCCGTTCGGGTTATGGTTTCACGATTGTCGGCGAATCGGAGAGCGGCAAGACGACCCTGCTCAATGCGCTGGTGCAGCTGCTGCCACCGGGGCAGGTGATTGCGGTCGAGCGGGCGGGAGAGCTGCGCCTGCCGGAAGGCATGACACGCCTGACCCCGCGCTGGTCGGTCGATGGAGCGTCCGGTACGACCTTCGGCCAACAGATCGAATCTGCGTTGGTAGAACGGCCCGACGTGCTGATCCTGGACGAGATCCGCTCGGACGAGCCGCTCATGATCCTGCCGCTGCTGGCGAATGACGATCCGCCGCGCCAGATCTGGACGGTGCGCGGTGTGCCGGATGCCAAACGGCTGCAAAGCAGCATGGGCATGCTCGCGCGCCGGGCAGACATGAGCCGCAGCGAGGACATGGTGATGGCGCTCTACGACCGGCTGCCGTTCGTGCTGACGGTCCATAATATCCAGGGCAAGCTCAAGCTGTTCAGCATCGCCGAGTGGCAGTCGCGCGTCGACAGCGATTATCCGGATTACGTCATGCTGATGCAGTATCACGACGGTGGCTCGCGCCCGACCGGCAAAACACTGGCGCGTTGGTTGGACGCGTGATGAAGAGACTGTGGGGGATGAAGGAGAAGTAGAGGCAGCGTTGGCCGCCTCTACGGATGCGCGCTAGTTGCTCATCTCGACCAGTTTGCGCAGGCTTTCGGTGAAGGGTGGGCGCGCGATGCCGTTCTCGGTGACGATGCCGCTCAGGTACTTGTTTGGCGTCACGTCGAAGGCCGGGTTGCGCGCTTTGAAGTGCGGCGGCGTGATCGGATGGCCGAATGGGGCCAGCACTTCGCTCTTGTCGCGCTCTTCAATCGGGATCTCATCGCCACTCTTGAGCGAGAGGTCGACGGTCGAGGTCGGTGCGACGGAATAGAACGGGATGCCGTGCTCCTTCGCCATGATCGCGACCTGATAGGTGCCGATCTTGTTGGCGAAGTCGCCGTTAGCGGCAATCCGATCCGCCCCCAGCAGCACCACCTTGATCTCGCCACGGCGCATGTAGTAGCCCGCTGCGGTATCCGGCAGGATGTCGTAGGGGATGCCCATCTGCTCCATTTCCCAGGCGCTCAGGCGGGCGCCCTGCAAACGTGGCCGGGTCTCGTCCAGCAGCACGTGGAACTTCTTGCCCTGTTCGAAGGCTGTCCGGATGACGCCGATGGCGGTGCCGTAATCGACCGTCGCCAGCGCGCCGGTGTTGCAGTGATGGAGCACCGTGTCGCCGTCGTGGATCAGATCCGCGCCGTTGGCCCCCATACGCTTGTTGATCTCGACGTCTTCGTCGGCGATGCGCTGGGCTTCGACCAGGAGCACATCCCGCAGCTTATCGGGGTGGCGATAGGTGCCGCTGCAAGCGACTGCCATCAAGCGATCGACCGCCCAGGCCAGGTTGACCGCCGTCGGGCGCGCATCCTTGAGCGTCTTGGCGGCGACCTCGAGGTCGCTCAAGAGCTGCTCCAGCGTTTCCGCGCGGCTCTGTTGGGCGGCCAGCGCCAGGCCGAAGCCCGCCGCCGCCCCGATGGCGGGCGCGCCACGCACTGTCATGTCGAAGATGGCGTTGGCGACCGCCTGATAGTTATCGAACTCGACCAGAACCAGCTCCCAGGGGATGCGCTTCTGGTCAATCATCCTCACCTTACAATCGTGCCAATCTACAGTTCGCATGAAAGATCCTAACTGTTTGCATTGGCCGCATCAGTCACTGCCGCCAGCACATCAAACGGCACGCCGCCACGATTGTAGACCTGGCCTCCGTAGGTGATAAACTGCGGCGCGGCAGCATCAGAATAGCGGACGCCGATGGCGGGCGTACCCTGAATGCCGAGCTGCTGACCGAGCGCCATATCGACGCGCACACGGTTCGAATTCTGCTGACACGTGAGGAGCTCACTATAGGGGACGTTCAATTCGCTGGCGAGCGTACGCGGCGCATCCTGATACAGACCCTGCTGCGCAAGCTGGGAGAAGCGCTCGCGCGCGACCCAGAAGCCATCGGCCTGATAGTTGGTCAGGCACTCGGCGATGCCACCTGCAAAGACGGTCTGCTGGCCGCCTGCCGTCGCAAAGACGCGGTACTCGAACTTGGCTTTGCCCGTCGCCACGTATTCTTCCAGGAAGCGCGTGATGTTCGGTTCATATTGCTGGCACGCCGGGCAGGCATAATCTGCAAATTCAACAATCGTAATGGGCGCGTCAGGATTGCCAAGCACGAAGCCGCCATCCGCCGTTCGTGACTGAGGAATGGCAGCGAAGTCGATGCCGCTGGTTGTGGTTTGACCAGAAAGAAGAATGGCGGCAACGACGGCGATAACCGCAACGACAGCGATTACGCCCAGAATCAACGTCTGCTGTTGGCGCTTGTTCTGGGGCGTCCCCTTGGTAGATGTTGCAACACTCACGTAAACCGTCCTTAATCTGATTCCTGTACATCGATCGTAAGAAATTCTAGCCTAAGCGGACTGTGGTCTCAACAATCGAGTCCACAAAGTTTACATTTCTTTTACACAATCCGGCAGGGTTGTATCGAGATCTGATTACATTTGTCACCGCTTGCGGCTACTCCGGCTGGCGTGCGGCGACCGGCTGGCCATCCACCAGCGTGTAGGGAATCGCGGGCGCGCCTGCCCAGGTATGCGCTCCAAAACGGATTTCGCCGTTGATTCCTGTGTAGTCGATCTGGTTGAGATAGTGGGCGACGTCGGCTCGCGCCGGGCTGTTAGCGGCGGCCAGCGCAGCCATGCGCAGCGCGTCGTAAACGAGCGTCGCCACGGGCGTCGGCGGGGGCGCGAAGGCATCGGAAGCCTGATAGCGAGCGATGAAATCGGCATCCGGCGGCGCGGCGCTGGACGTCCATTCGGATGGCGTCGCATCGCTGAGGACGCGCAACCCGGCGTAGAACAGGGCATCGCTCTGGACGTCCTCGGCTGCGCTCGACAGGATGAACGTTTCGTCGCCGATGGGCTGCGCACCCCAGTTTCCGGCCACCAACACCGGCACGTCAGCGAAGGCGACCAGCGCATCTTCGCCAGCGGCGGCGAAACCGACGGCCAGCGCGGCGATCACGCCGGGATCGTTGGCGATGGCTGCCGCGCGGTCCGCAGCGCGCGCTTGCGTGCCCCCGTCGTCGACCGCCAGCAGTTCGATCTGGGGCAGATTGGCGTCGCTCAGCGCCATCCGCGCGGCATAGAGGGCATCGTAGCCGACGTCGCGATAACGGCCCTCGAACGGCGCGAGCAGGGCGATCTTGCGCACTGTCGGCGTCCGCTGGATGGCGCAGGCAGTCGCCAGCGCGATCAGCAACAGAGGCAGACTCCAGCGCAGCAGGCGGCGCCGGAGATCGCTAGCAGCCATTCGCCAGATGCTCCGCATAGGTGACGGCGAAGTCGTGATAGCCACTGCCATCACAGCGCGCGCGGAAGAACAGGTAATCGCTCACTTCGGGATTAAGTGCGGCCTGAATGGCGGACATGCCAGGGCTGGCGATCGGGCCGGGCGGCAGCCCCTCATTCAGATAGGTGTTATAAGCGGATCGCGCGTTTTGATAGTCGTCGCGTGTGATCTGCGGCCACCAGGAGCCGCCACGAAAACCGATGCCATACTGCACGGTCGGGTCGGCATCCAGGCGCATACCCTGGCGCAGACGGTTGCGATAGACGCTGCTGATGAGCGGCATTTCGTCGACGCGCACGGCCTCGCGCTGGATGATCGACGCCAATGTGACAATCTCGTACAGGGTGAAACCCTGGGCGCGCGCTTGCGCCGGGAGGTCGCTGCCCATGCGGCTGACGAATTCCTGGGTCATGATCTGGCGTAATTGGATGGGCGTCACCGCGGCGGGCAGCTGGTACGTATCCGGGAACAAGAAGCCTTCGAGCGATGCGCCCGCGGGCAGCCCGATGAATTGGGTGAGGCCCGAATCCTGCTGGGAGCCAGGGCCGACCAGGGCGAAGAACTCCGCACCGCTGAAGCCAAAGAAGGGGTTGCTATCGATCAGTTCGTAGGCGACTTCTTCCAGGCGCTGGCCTTCGAGGATGCGGAAGACGAACTGGCTGCTGGCCGAATCAGTCAGCGCGTGGGCGATCTCCGCCAGCGTCTCCGTGCGATAAAGGAAGAAGACGCCCGCCTCAAGCTGGGTGTCGATGTCGTAGGCGCGCGCGTAATCGACGAACAGATCCGCATCGGCGATCAGCCCCTCGTAGACGAGATTCTGCGCGACCGTGCGCGGGGTATCTCCAGGGTCGATGGTGAAGCGGATCGGCATCGTCTCGCTGCCTATCGGGCGGTTGAGATCGGCCTCGCGCGAGGCCAGGCGAATCCGTGCCAGTTGATCCTGGACAAGCTCGCCCAGGCGCCCGCCGGAGAGCAAGAAGATTGTGGCGGCGCAGATGAGCCCGCCGATCAGGAGCATGCCACCAATCACCAAAACTGCGCGCCAGAACCGATTCAAAGCCTTGGCCTTTCTACCGTCGATCAAACTCAGGTGGGCGGCTCGGCCAACCCATCGCGCAGCGCATCGAGATAACTCTGCAAGATCACGCGCGCGGCCAAGTCGTCCACCGGCGCCTCACGTTTGCGCCGCTGTTTTCGCGCCAGTTCTTGCGCCTCGTGGCTGCTCATCGTCTCGTCCCAGAGCACGATTGGCAGTGTCGTCGCTTCGCGCAGCGCCTCGACCCACGTGCGCACCCGATCTGCCTGCGAGTATAAACCCTGTTCGGCGCGTGCGTAATCCGTCGGGATGCCTACGATCAAAGCGACAGCGCGTTGTTCGGCGGCAATGTGATTGATTTTAGCGAAGTCTTCGCGTTTCGACGTGCGCCGGATGATGCTCAGTTCGCGCGCAACCAGGCCGGTCTCGTCGCTGACCGCGAGGCCGATCCGCACCAGGCCGTGATCGATGCCGAGCAGGCGGCCGTGCACGCGCCGATCGTTGCTCATGGGGCGGTGGTTCCGACGCGGACGTTGATGCGCATGGGCAGCAGCGGCAGATGCGGCAGCCAGGCGGGGGACACGCTGATCTGCGGCGCGGTGTCCGGCTGCAGGTCGAGCTCGGTCATCAGGTAGGTCTGCGCATCGTCGAGCGAGCGCCCGGCCAGATGATCGCGCAGGGTTTCAGTGTTGATCTGTGCAGTAACGATGCCGCTGGCCGTCATGACGAAGCCGACGCGACCCTCGTTGTCGATGGCGACGCCACTGGGGTCATATTCCAGCGTTTCCGGCAGCAGCGTTCGCCCGCGTGGAATTTGCGCCGACAATCGGGCGAGCGCGATCTGTTGGCCGTTGAGCTGCTCGATGGCCGTCGCTTCGACCACGAGACGCATGGACAGGCTGAGGTCGTCGGCGACGTCGCCCGGCTGCGCGCTGAACTGCGTCAGGTCGGAACGTTCCTCAATGATACGCACGGTATCGCAGAGGACAAGCTGCGTGGCGGTGACGCGTGCCGTCATCTCGTCGCAGGCGCGTGCTTGCATCTGCTGGCGCAGCGTGAAGATCAGGCGATCCTGATCGGCTTCGGTGACGGTGCGCAGGATGCGGTCTTCGCCGCCGGTCGTCGGCGAGATGTTGCGCACGCTGATTCGGTCGGCGAGGTCGCCGGTGACGGTGTTGATCAGACCGGTGTCGACGTTGCCGAGGCTGCCCGCATATTCAGGCAGCGCCTCAACCGGGGCTTCCGCCTGTAAGCCGATGCCGCCGCCGAGCAGCACGGTGTCGGTGGTCTGGAACATGATCGGCGTCCCGGCGCTGGTGGCGACGATGGTGCCCGCCGGGATGTCGAGCGGGTTGTCGGTCTGGTTGATGAAGACGACCGCACCGGCTGCGCGCCGGTCTTCGACTTCGCGCGTGCCCGTCGTCGGGATGGTCGCGCTGTCTTCGAGCGGCACCTGCACGATCAGGGCCGGGATCATCCCGGCATCAATGTCGACCGTCGTCACCGCCGGGTCAGGGTCGGCGACGATGGGCGTTTGCACTTGCAGCCGTTCCTGAGCGGGGACGATGCTAACTGTGGCGCTCGGCATGATGACGTAGGTCGCCGCCGCAATGACGGCGACGATCAGGAGCAGCGTCGCCACCTGGATCAAGGGCCGTGTGCGAGCAGGCAGCAGAGCATCGCTGCGCACGCGGCTGGCGACCGGCATGAGTTCGCCCGCGCTTGGTTCTTCGTCCGGCTTGCGCGCGCGATCGGCGAAGATATTGGCGCGCGGGCGCTTCCAGCGTTTGCGCTCACTCTCACCGATTGTCTCGAAGACGCTGATGTTGAGTTCGTTGGCGTTGCGCGCCACTTCGGCATCGTGGGTGACGATGCCCAGCCGGATCGACAGGCGAGCAGCCTCGCGCTGCACCAGCACCAGATCCAGCTTGCGATTCAGCGCCGCGCCGGATTCCGGCCACACGAGCAGCACGCGACGGCCACGCATGAAGGCAAGGCGATCGCGGACGACGGCAGGATCGTCGCCCGCTTCAAGCTGTAAGTATTCGGGTCTCGTCGGCATAGACTGCGCTCTCAGACATCAACGCCGACAGCCAGCACAGGACTGACCATCGTGGTTAGGTTCTGCAGAAATCTTTCGCAAGAGGCGGATCATCACGCCTCATAAGAACAATGACCTGCTAGCGCCTACTCGCCAGATCTTCTGACGACAGAGATCGGCTGAGGCTGAAAGAATGCGTCGCGATACTGACTATTATAGACAATGTTTTCCGCAGGATTGATTGGAGAGGTCATCACGACGTAGCGCGCGCTGCTATTCTGCTCAGGAATCCATGTATAGAAGAACTGGTCGCCATAGGCAGCGGGGAGTTGACCGCCATTGGAGGCAATGAACTCGTCGAACGTCCCGTAGTAGCCGTTCCACTCCCAGGTGGCCGCGATCTCGTCCGCGGGGACATCCTGTGCACGGACATACTCGGCCGCCCGCCATCGTGCGGCTGCAACTGATAAGTCCTGGCGCGTCCATGCCATCGTGATCAGAAGGCTGGCGATGCACGCGATGACCAATGCCCGTCTGTGAGCGGCCAAAGTCTCTTTGAGACCCTTCCCCACAGCGATCAGGGCGAACGGCAGCAGTATCAGCAGATATTTGTCGCCTATCTTGTAGAACGCCAGAATGGTCAGCAGCGAAAAGAGGGCGACCAAGTCAAGCAGTTGCTCGTACGACTTCAAGCTGAAGAAGTTTCGTATGTGCTTTGCGAACAGCGGCAGCAGCAGAACACTCGCAATCAACAGCACAATCGTCAGGATAAGCTTGGGAACATCGCCCGGTAGATTAAAATACCAGGGCAGATACGGCATCAGGAATCTTCCTCCTGAGTGCTGCCTTGCCACCAGGACTATGGCGATGACGATTCCTACAGATAAGCATAAGGCGACGATTGTCTGGCGGCGGAGTACGCGGCGACGCAGTGAGCTCGTGTAGAGGGCTAAAACGGGAATGATCAGCGGCGTAACAAATAAGGCGAGATAAAGACTCGTCATGCCTGTGCGGAATATCGTTTCCGAAGCTAAAGCGAAAGGTGGCCGCGCGAAATACTGGTTCTGAGCCGACAAGACCCATTGTGTTACCGGATTCGCCTGGGCGGTACCGACGTAAAGCTGCCACACCAGGGCAATCGCGGGTAGCGAACTCCCAGCGAGATACAACGGCCACGAGCGCCAGCGCTGCCGATCGAGCATCCAGCACACGCCCCAGCCGAGCAGTAGCACCACGCCCGTCTGGCGGATCAGGATTGCGGCGAGCGTGGCGACGGCGGCGGCGATCGCGAAACGCAGGTCGTGATGTTTTTGGGCGCGCGTATAGCAATAGAGGGCAACAAGCAAGAAGGCCACGAACGGCACATCCGTCATGAAGCTGTAACTCAAGCGCAGGATCAGAGGACTTGCGAGCAGTACGAGCGTCAGGAGGCCCGCTTCAGTGTTGCTGAAGTCATGCAGTTTGCAGAGTCCGTAGCAGCCCATCAGCGCCAATGGAATCGTGAAGAGCATCGATAGATGGAGTGTCGTCAGGGAGTAGCCAAAGGCTTTCGAGAAGGCTAGTCCCCAGTAGATCAGAAAGGGTGGGTTGGGAGCCAACCACGCGTCCAGACGGTAGGTGCCCGTCTCCGCAAGGACTTTGACCGTACGCGCGTAGGCCCATTCATCGCCGGTTGCGAATTCGCGCAGCGGGTTGACATAGACGATGCTGATCAGAAACAAAACGCAGCCCAACACCAGGTAGCGATGGTTTCTCAAAAGGATGATGCCTGGCATTGTCTGCAATCTGGTCATATCAGTGTCGGAGTTGGAGGTGTAATCCGGGCTTTCTTTGTGACGACGAGACTACAGCCCAGATCCGCCGTATCTGGGGCAAGCTTTTGCTGGCACTTGACGAACGAGGTAATCAAGCACGTCTCCTGAAATAGCCTTGGCGGATCTTAATCGGACTGCAGGGTGAGTGCTGCCGCTCGTCGTATGCGGTCGTATGCAGCAGCACCCATAAGTGTTGTCGTTAGGATGACCGGCTGGCAATGAGCTTGCGCGCCTCGGCCAGCGCCGCCGGGAGCTGGCTGGCATCTTTGCCGCCCGCCTGCGCCATATTGGGACGCCCGCCGCCGCCGCCGCCGACAATCGGCGCAATCTGTTTGATCAGGTTGCCCGCGTGCAGCCCCTGCTTGGTCATGTCGTCTGTGACGGCGACCAGGAGCTGCGGGCGGCCGTCGGTGACGCTGCCGAGCACGACCACTCCGCGCTCGTTGACCGCGCCGCGGAACCAGTCCGCCATCTCACGCAGGGTCTCGACCGGGATGTTGTCGACCTGGGCGATCAGCGCCTGCACGCCGTCGACCTGTTCCAGCCCGCCGAGCAGCGCTTCGAACTGTTGGCGTGCGACGCGCCGCTGCAGAGCTTCGATCTGCTTGTAGGCGCCGCTCAACTCCGTCATCAGGCTGGCGACGCGCGTGTCGATCATGTCTGGCGTGGTGCCGAGCGCCTGCGCCACGTGATCTGTGAGCATCAGGTTGCGCTGGGCGTAATGGGTCGCGCCGAGGCCCGTCAGAGCCTCGATGCGGCGGACGCCCGCACTGACACTGCCTTCGCTGACTATCAGGAACGAGCCGATCGTTGCCGTCTCCGGGACGTGGCAGCCACCGCACAGCTCATAGCTGTAGCGGCGTGAACCATCGTGATCGATGATGCTGATCGTGCGCACGCGGTCGCCATATTTCTCGCCGAAGAGCGCCATCGCGCCTTCTTTGCGCGCTTCTTGCAGGCTCTTCTCGACCGGCTTGACGTCATAGTTATGTAGGATGATGCCGTTGATCTCGTCCTCGATCGCGCGCAGCGTGTTCGAGTCGATCTTGCTGTCATGCACAAAGTCAAAGCGCAAACGATCTGGCGCGACGAGCGAACCGCGCTGCTGCACGTGATCGCCCAGGCGATTGCGCAGGGCAGCGTGGAGCAGGTGAGTCGCCGTGTGATTGCGCGTGATAGCATCGCGGCGCTCGACATCGACCTCGGCGGTCGCCATATCGCCGACCTGCGGCCTGCCTTCGACGACTTCGCCGACGTGCGTGATCAGCCCGCCGACCGGGCGCTTCATGTCTTCGATCTCGATCAGCCAGCCGTCGCCGTGAATGATACCCGTGTCGCTGACCTGGCCGCCGCTCTCGACGTAGAAGCCGGTCGTGCCGAGGACGACCTCGACGCGATCACCGGCGATGGCGCGCTCGACCGGTTGGCCATCGACCAGCAGCGCCAGCACACGATCGTCGACGCGCAGGTGATTGTACGGCTCGTAGGTGACGCCGCTCGCGCCGAGTTTGCCCGCGTTCTGCAGATCTTCCAGCACTGCGGCGTAAACCTCCGCGGCCTCGATGGTGCCCATCGGCCTATCGCCGCCGCTGGCGAGGGCGTGCTCGTCCTCTGCCGCCTGGAAGCCCTGCATATCGACCGTGAAGCCGCGCTCTTCGACGATGTCTTTCGTGACCTGGATCGGCAGACCGAGCGTCGCCTTGAGGTAGAAGGCCTTGTCGCCGGGCAGCACGCGCCCGCCATTGCCGCTGATCTCCATCAGCATCAGGTCGAGTTCGCCCAGGCCGCGCTCCATCGTGCGCAGGAAGCGTTCTTCTTCCAGTGTGATGACGCGCTTGATCGCCGCGGCGCGCTCGACCAGCTCGGTGTAGTGGCCGCCCATGATGTCGATCACGCTGTCGGCGATCTCGGCCAGGAACGGCGCGTTGAAGCCGATCTTGGCGCCGAAGCGTGCGGCACGGCGGATGACGAGACGGCAGATGGCGTCGCGCCCCTTGGCGCCGGGCATGACGCCGTCCGCGATCAGGAAGACCGCCGCGCGCGCATGGTCGGCGATGACGCGGTAGGGAACGATGTTGGCGTCGCGTTCTTCGTCACTGTGGCCGGTCAGTTCCTGCGTCTTGCGGATGATCGGCGTGAACAGATCCGTGTCGTAATTGGCCTTGACGCCGTTGACGACGCTCAGGATGCGCTCCAGGCCCATACCCGTGTCGACGCCGGGCGCGGGCAGCGGCACGTCGAACTGGCCGGTGTGCTGCTCATCCGGCTGCGTGCGGTTGAACTGCATGAAAACGAGGTTCCACAGTTCAAGGAAGCGGTCGTCTTCGGCTTCGAGCGACGGGATGATGTCGTCGATGCCACGCTCCGGGTACTTATCCCAGTGCAGTTCGCTGGTCGGGCCGCAGGGGCCGGTCTCCGCCATCTGCCAGAAGTTGGTCTTTGGCCCCAGGCGGGCGACGCGCTTGGGATCGACGCCCATCTCGTTAACCCATAGATCGTAGGCTTCGTCGTCGTTCTGGTAGACGGTGAAGGCCAGGCGTTCCGGCGGCAGGCCGTAGACCTCGGTCAGCAGCGTGTAGGCGTACTTGATGGCGTCGCGCTTGAAGTAATCGCCGAAGCTGAAGTTGCCCAGCATCTCGAAGAAGGTGTGATGGCGCGGCGATGGGCCGACTTCTTCGATGTCGTTGTGCTTGCCGGAGACGCGCATGCACTTCTGCGAGGTCGTGGCGCGTTTGTAGTCGCGCTTGTCCAGCCCCAGGAAGACGTCCTTGAACTGCACCATGCCCGCGTTGGTGAAGAGCAGGGTGGGGTCGTTGCCCGGCACAAGCGAGGACGAGGCGACCTTTTTGTGCCCCATCTCCTCAAAGAAATCTAAGAATGCCTGACGCGCTTCCGCGCTGGTCATCGATCGCATAAAGATACTTCTCTCTGCCCGTGCTGATGTCGTCACTGCTCACGATTATAGTGAAGGCGGGCGCACTTTTGTAGCAGCGTTTTTGGTGGAGCGGTGCTCATTTGGTCAAGTGATAGTCTCGTATTCGCCGTTTTACAGACTGCTTAAACATTCTTTATCGTTTCGCAATATGTTCAATCACATACTGAGTCAAACGTTATTCGGGCGCTGAACGTGCGCATTGGATGAGAAATAGTCGTAATCGGGATCGATTCAGGGGATTGGAAGATGAAGACGTTCAAGCTGTTGGTTCTTTGCGCAGTCTGGTTATTGGCGACGGCGGCGCTGGCGTTTGCGCAGCCGAGCGCGGGCACGCGGCCTGCGCCGAGCGGTGGCGGTGGGGCGGGCGGCCCCGGCATCGGCGGCTCAGCCATGAGCGCGGGTTTTTCGAGCGTTCAGATGCCGAGTGGTGAGGTTGGCAGCGGATGGAGTGGCAGCGGCATCGATCGCAGCCAGGCGGGGCGTGGTGGTGCGGGCGCTCGCACCAGCGGCGGCCTGACGACCGAGTCCATGGATCAGATCCGCCAATCGCTGCAAGGGCGCGGCGGCGGTTTTGATCCTTCCGGGCGTTTCAGCGAGCGTGGGACGGGCAGTATCCCGCTCGATCTGTCCGCATTGTTCGGTGATGATCCGTCGTTCAGCGGCTTCGGCGGCTTTGGCACGCGCAGCCAGCGCGGTGAGGACGAGGGCGCGGGTGGGAACATCGGCACAGCGCTGCAAGAGGCGGGTTGGCAGCCGGACGCGCTCGAAGGTACGGTGCCGGAGACGCCCGGCGCATACAGCGATCTGACGGGAATCGCTCAGGTGCAGGCGGATGCGCAGGCCGCGGTCGAGGGGGCTCTGCAAGACGCAAGCGACTCGGCGCAGCAGGCCGCTCAACAGGCGACGGCGGCGGCACAGCAAGCCTACGACCAGTTCTGGAATGATTACTACTCGGCGGTGAACTACACCGCGAATACCTACTACAACACGGTCAGCGCATCGGCGGATTATCTGCTGCAAACGTATGAGCAGGCGGTCAACTACACGACGGCCTCGGTCGATTACTACCTGGCCTATGCCGAGCAGTATGTCAATTACTGCGCCGCCTATCCGTGGGATTGCTACAGCTACGTCTATGACGCGACCTACAACACCTACGTCTACGTCGGCGACATCAGCGACGAGCCGGTCGGGACGGTGACCGTCGGTGATGTGACGACCAGCGTGTCGATCAACGCCGCGGCGACGCCAACGCCCTCCGCCGAAGCCTATGAAGCGCTGGTCGTCTTCGCTAACGATCAACTGGGCGCGGTCATCGAGCCGTTGTATGCCGGGGAGGCGACCGACGCTGTCCTGGCGACATTCAGCTATTTGCCCGCTGAACTGCAAGCCTACCTGAGCAATGCCACGTCGATCAGTGGCGCGGCCTACTGGGGCTTGCTCAATGGCGGCGTCGGCGGGGTGATGGTCGGTGACTGCGCGGCGAACAGCGCGAACTGCACGATCAGCACGGACAACCTGAGCACACAGCTCACGAGTGCGGCGGCGGGCGCGTATGGCCTGCTGACGACGGGGGCGATGCCCGCCACACCTGGCGATGCGCTCGACCTGATCACGACCGTCTATCCCAAGCTGGATGGGCTGGCCTTTGCCCAGGTCACCGACGTGGACGGCGGGCTGGCCTTCACCGCGACGGCGGCGAGCATGGGCTACGACGCGGCGACGATGCAGCCCGTCTCCGTGGCGAAGGTCGTCTACGCTGGTGTGGTCGATGTCAATGGGCAGGCGTTCGTCTACGCGCTGGTCGGCGTCGGCGAGGGCTACGTCCAGGTGCTCGGCGGTATGGGATAGGAGAGTGAGCGGGCGAGAGAGGGAACGAGGGCAGCGATGCCCTCGTTTTGTGTTGGGAGGGAAGACTCTAAATTCCTATGGGACTTCCAAGATTCGAATATCAGATCCGATGGGACAATCTATATATAATAAGTAGTTATAGAACTTACTTCTAATCTAGAAGTAGCAACAATCCCTAGGTATCTGGAAAACAATATGCAGATTCGACAAGTCGTAATCAGACGGTTTCGCGGTATCAAAGAATTGAACTGGATAGTACCCGCACTAAGCTCGGTATGCGTTATTGGTAAAGGGGATTCTACGAAGTCAACGATTCTCGATGCCATTGAATATGCACTATCACCGCGTTGGAGAATTTCGATCACCGATGCTGATTTCTATCAGTGCAATACAGAAGAACCAATTGAAATATATGTGACGGTTGGTTGTTTGCCAACTGCGCTGCTGCCGGATGAGAGGGCTGGTCTTTACCTACGAGGATGGCGAGCGGGGCGAATTGAAGATGAACCGCAGGATGAGAGCGAACCCGTGGTGACCATCAAGCTGACGATAAACAGCAGTTTGGAGCCTGAATGGTACTTTTATAAACCCACGGGCCAACCCGAACGACGAATCTCATCGAAAGAGAGGGAAATGCTTGGCGTAATTTCAGTTCGAAACTATGCGGATAGAGACTTCTCTTGGGGAAGAGGGTCCTCTCTTTCGCGACTCACATCAGATACTAGCCATGCATCTCAAGCCATTACCGACGCGCGCCGGGCAGCGCGACGCAATATGAAAAGCGCCAATATGCCTTCTCTGGAAATGACTGCCAAGCAAATTCAAGATCTTGCTGCTGGCTATGGACTCGCTCCTCAACACGACGCATACAAACCCGCTTTAGATTCAGGAATTATCAATGGGCTGACTGCACTTACCCTCCATGATGGCGACATTCCGATTCGAATGCTTGGCTTGGGCAGCAAGAGATTGCTCTCGGTAGGTATTCAAGCGGCAAGCATTCCGGACGGAGCGATTCTATTGTTGGATGAGGTGGAGCAGGGATTGGAACCGTATCGACTGCGTAACTTGCTTCGCAAACTTAGAGAAAACTCCGGTCAAGGGCAAGTTTTCATGACTACTCATTCTCCAGTTGCTATTGATGAGCTTGCGGGGAACGAACTGTTTGTTGCCCGAAATCGTGGTGGGGTAACAACTGTTGATCAGGTACCTGAATCTTTAGGCACGACACTGAAGAGCGCCCCCGAGGCACCTCTGTCTTCCAAGATTCTGGTGTGCGAGGGTGACACCGAACAAGGATTCTGCCGCGCACTCGATGCTTTTTGGGAAAATCAACTAGATGGTAGAGGATTCTGTTACCTTGGGCTTGTTTCTGTTGTTCATCAGAAAGGCGGGGGTGGAGCAAGTCCCAAGTTAGCCAGCCAATTTTGTCAGCTTGATTATGATGTAGCGCTTTTCATCGATGGAGATAGGAGTATTCCTGATGAGAGAGAGCTAGAAAAACAAGTGACTATCGTGAAGTGGGATGACAGCCTAAACATAGAGAAACGGGTTTGCAACGACCTTCCATGGCGAGGGCTGCAGGAAGTAATCGACTTGGCTATTCGAATTCGCGGCGAACAAGCCATACAGAACAGTGTGGAGACACAACTGGGCATCAAGGCAATCGACATGAGCATTGATACTTGGCTGCATCACAAAACAGAAGAAGAAATCCGAGACGCTGTCGGCAGTGCAGCAAGTAAAGGGGGATGGTTTAAAGATGTACAAAAAGGGCAATTGCTTGGCGAGCTTGTTGCTAATTACCTGTCGGAGATCAGCCATACAGATTTGGCGATAAAGATTGAACACCTAAAGACGTGGGCATATGGAAACCACACCTGAACAACTTGCTCAATCAGCACGCGCATATCTGGTAGCAGCTGCGGGTTACGGTAAAACTGAGATCATTGCACGGGCTGTTTCTCTTGAGCAAGAGAGAAGACAGCTCATCCTTACGCATACTCACGCAGGAGTTCACTCACTCAAAACGCGGTTGAAAAAGCTAGGTGTCTCCGGGCGGTATTTCCGCGTCAACACAATAGCTGGATGGGCACTGCAATATGTCAACGCTTATCCCCAATTGTCAGGTATTCAAGCGGGATATACACCAATCAACAATGACGAATGGAGAAGTTGTTATCGAGCAGCAGCAAGACTTGTGGGCGAGAACAGGGCGATCCGAAGTGTCGTGCAGGCGTCATACGCGGGAGTTTATGTTGATGAATATCAAGACTGTACTATTTCGCAGCACGATTTGATATTGCAACTGGCGGAGCTAATTCCCTGTAGGGTAGTTGGCGACCCGCTCCAAAGTTTGTTTGATTTTTCTGGAGAAGCGATAGATTGGCAAGAACATGTTGCGAGTAATTTCCAGGAACTTCCTGAATTACGAACACCATGGAGATGGGAGGGCGCTAATCCTCGGCTTGGACAATGGCTCATTCAATTGCGGTTTGCCTTGCTGGATGGAAGCGGGATAGATCTGCGGGGACAAGAAGATCGAGGTGTTTATTGGCGTAAGTATGATGGCTATCAAAGCATTCTCGATGCCTGTACACAAGGCTTCGCTCAAGAGCATACAGTTATCGTGATACGAGAACAGGCAAACACGTGTCACAAGCTTGCGCAGAATCTGGCGAAATGGGGCTACACATCGATAGAAGAGATGGAAGCCAAGGACTTGACTAAGTGGGCCACGGCTCTAGAAGCAAACGAAGGGAACCAAAGGGCCGTTGCTGTCATCGATTTTTGCAGCACGTGTATGACAGGAGTCTCAACGACGTTAAAATCCATCAAGGAACGGTTCTCGAACAATTCTCGTAGTTTTAGCCGAATGAGAAATCAACCACTTATCTCCGTCTTAGAAGCCGTAGCAGACAGCGACGAGTTCACTCCGATTTTGAGTGCGATAAGCGTTATCTCAAAGCTTCCAGAAGTTAGGATTTACAGACGCGATCTCCTACGAGAGATGAAAAGGGCGCTTGGAAATTATCCAAATGGCAGTTCGTCGACACTTGCAGAGTCCGCAAGACATACTCGGAACCAAACGAGCGTGATTGGGCGCAGTCTAGATCGACGAACTATATCTCGAACTCTGTTGGTAAAAGGATTGCAGTTTGACCACGCTGTAGTTAGCGATATCGAGAAATTCAACAAACATCACCTTTATGTGGCACTCACTCGCGGCGCAAGATCCGTAACTGTAGTTTCAACAAATCCTGTCATCACTGTTTAGTTTCCAAACTCCCCTTTGTCTCACGCGCCGCTTTGTGGTGTAATTTGAAGCCAGATTGCGCAGCAGTGATGAGCAGGAAGGGTTCAGATGCCCACGATTGACGAACAAGTCGAAATTTTGATGTCGGGTGTGGAATACGGCGACCCGCAAACGAAAGAGGTCATGACGCGCGAACTGCGCGAACGGCTGACCGAGGCGGAGAAGCAGGGGCGCATGTTGCGCGTCTACTGCGGCTACGATCCGCGCACGTCCGACCTGCACCTGGGGCACACGATCACGATGCGCAAGCTGCGCCAGTTCCAGGAGTTCGGCCACGACGTGACTTTCCTCGTCGGCACGTTCACCAGCCTGATCGGCGACCCGTCCGACAAGGACAAAGAGCGCGAACAATTGACGCGCGAGCAGGTCGAAGACAACGCCATGACCTACGCCGCACAGGCGTTCAAGATCCTCGATCCGGAGCTGACGCGCGTGCGCCGTAACGACGAGTGGCTGTCGACGCTCGACTTCGCTGACATCATCCGGCTGGCGAGCAACTTCACCGTGCAGCAGTTCCTCGTGCGCGAAAACTTCGCCAAGCGCGTCGAGGCGGGCACGCCGATCTACCTGCACGAGTTCTTCTACGCACTGATGCAGGCCTATGACGCCGTGGCGCAGGAAGCCGACGTTCAGGTCGGTGGGCAGGATCAGTTGTTCAACATCGTCGTCGCTGGGCGCAAGCTGCAGCAGGCGCTTGGCCAGCGCCCGCAGATCGCCATCATCATGGGTGAGAGCCTGCCGGGCACCGACGGCGAGATCAAGATGAGCAAGAGCCTGGGCAATCACATCCCGATCATGGCGACGCCGGACGACATGTTCGGCAAGGTGATGAGCGTCCCGGACAAGGCGATGCCGATCTACTACAAGCTGATCCTGGGCTGGACACCGGCGCAGATGACGGAGTTCACGCAGCAGCTTGCGGATGGCACTGTGCATCCGAACGATGCCAAGATGCGGCTGGCGCGCGAGATCATCGCCGTCTTCCACAGCCCGGAAGCAGCGGAGCAGGCGCAGGCCAATTGGGATCAAGTGCATCGCGGCGGCACGGGGCTGCCGGAAGATATGCCGGAAGCGACGATTATGGAAGAAGAGCGCGTGGTCGACATCCTGCGCCGTCTCAACATGGTCAGCAGTGGTGGGGAAGCCCGCCGCCTGATCGAGCAGAGCGGCATCCGCCTCAACGGCGATGCCATCGACGATGTGCACGCCGTCATCACGCCGGTGCAGCTCCCGGCGGTGCTCCAGGTCGGCAAGCGTAAGTTTGTCAAGCTGGTGGCGGCGGACTAGCGCATAGCTGGAATCCTGCTTTCACCTCACCCCTGTCTCGCTACGCTTCGACGTCCCCTCTCCGCGCGCGGAGAGGGGGTTGGGGGTGAGGTTTCTGGATGGGTTCTGCCAGCCAAGCAGTTCGCGAGTGGCTGATCGGATCATCAGGCCAGCAACCGCTCCAGCTTTTGTTCGCCGTAGCGGCGGATTAGTTCCAGGCTGTTGGCGCGCTCTTCCGCTTCGTCGCCCTCGTAGGACATCGCAAGCAGGTCATTGATGACCTCGTTCAACTCAGCGATAATGGCGCGCAACTGGTGGATGTCGTCAGTCCGTTCGATCTCGCTCTGGAAGTCACGCATGAGCTCACCTCCTGTATTTGAGTATGAGATCGTCGATTCCATTGAAGCACACAAACATTGGACATGAATAAGTGAAGGAAAAAAGATCGATCACCGGCAAGCAGCTCATCCTGATCGGCTCGGTCGTGATCACGGTCGTGATGCTGCTCTCGGTGCTCGTCGTCAGTCCGTTGGTTTCCGGCAGCAGCAAGGGCTACAACTTCCTGCGCCAGCTGTTCCAGGGCAATGAAGAAGCGGCTCAGGAATACGTCAGTTCGGGTTTTCTGGACACGGTGCGCCTCAACTGCACGCGCGGTGGGCTGACCGGCTGCCTGGAAGATCGGGTGCCCGCCGAGTGGGGCACCGTGGGCGAGATCGTCCTCGTCAGCCAGGCGCCACAGGACGAGATCACTTCCGGCGAACTCTATCACCTGGATTTCGACTCGCTTGAGGCGCCGGTCAGCGTCGTTCTGCTGATGCGCGAGCAGGATGGGGCGCGCGAAGTCGTTGGCTGGCGCGGCTGGGTCGTCAGCGAGGGCGATGCTTTCGACGCGGCGCTCACGAACGGCGAACGCCACGATCACGAGTTGACGAGTCCCTAGCTCGGCACCACGGCCAGCAGAATAATCGCGTTGATCGTCAGCACGGCCAGCATGATCTGGTCAAAGCGCCGGCGGTCGAGCCGTTTGACCGCCCAGCGCCCGACGAAGACCGCGATCGGGATCACCGGCAGCGCCCACAGCACGCTGAGCAGGTCGTTCAGGTCGAATTTCTGCGCCGCGATCAGGCCCGGCAGTTTAAGCGCATTGACGATGGCAAACAAGAGCGTTGCCGTACCGGCGAAGGCGACCGGTGTGACATCCTGCTGAAACAGCATGTAGATCGTGAACGGCGGCCCGCCGACGTTGGCGAGCGCCGAGCCAAAACCGGCAATCGCGCCGACGATCGTGCCATGCCAGTCCTTCGGATGGTAGGTGACGTTGGCCAGTCGCGGCTCGATCGCGACCTTGTAGATGACGAAGAAGAGCACAAAACCCCCTACGACGCGCCGCAGCGTCAGCTCATCGAGCGTGGCCAGCAAATAGGTGCCGACGAGGATGCCGACGATGGCGGGCGGCAGCAGCAGCTTGACGTAGTGCATATCCCACAGCTTCCAGAAGGCGACCAGCGCGAACACATCGGCGAAGATCAGCAAGGGCAGCGTCAGGCTGATCGCTTGCGTCACCGGCATGACCAGGCTGAGGAGCGGGATGCAGAGGACGACGAGCGCGGCGCCGAGGCCGCCTTTGGACAGACCGATGATGATGCAGACGATGACGACAATGAGCACGAGCACGGGGTTATTCGGCATTCGGAGTGGCTTTCAGTGTTGCTTCCGCCGCTGGATTCGGTCGTGTATGATAACGCAAAGCGAGCGATGAGCGACACATGGCCAAGAAGAAGCACAAACATCCACAGCCAACGCTAGACGAGTTCGAACTGCGCGACCAGCCGCTGAGCTATGACGTGTGGGGCGCGGCCTACATCGACGACGAGGCGCGCAAGCAGATGGACAATGCCATGCGGCTGCCCGTCAGCGTGGCCGGGGCCTTAATGCCGGACGCGCACGTCGGTTACGGGCTGCCGATTGGCGGCGTGCTGGCGACGGACAACGCCGTCATCCCCTACGCGGTCGACGTCGACATCGCCTGCCGCATGCGGCTGACGATCTTCCCGATCTCGCCGATCACGATCAAGCAGAAGGTCGGCCAGTTCAAGAAAGCGCTCGTCGAGCAGACGCGGTTTGGCGCGGGCGTCGAGTGGAAACCGAACGAGCAGGTCGAGCACGAAATCCTGGACGATCCCGACTGGGCGGCGACTGACTTGCTGCGCTCGCTCAAGAGCACGGCTTATCGCCAACTGGGCACCAGTGGCACGGGCAATCACTTTGTCGAGTGGGGCGCGTTCGAGGTCGGGCGTGACCAGGCGACGGAAGATCTCGATGCTGGACAGTACCTGGCGCTGCTCTCGCACAGCGGTTCGCGCGGGGTCGGCTTCAAGATCGCTAACTTCTACTCGAAGTTGGCGCAGGAGTTTCATCCTTATCTCGACCCGGCGGTGCGTCATCTGGCCTGGTTCGCGATGGACAGCCACTACGGTCAGGAATACTGGCTGTCGATGGAGTTGGCCGGGCGTTTCGCCGCCGCCAATCATGAAGTCATCCACCGACGCATCGCCAAAGCCATCGGCTACAAGCCGCTCCTGTCGGTCGAGAATCATCACAACTTCGCCTGGAAAGAGCTGCTGCCCGCGCCTGCCGGGTTCCAGGGCGGCGAACGCGAAGTGATCGTCCATCGCAAGGGCGCGACCCCAGCGGGGAAGGACGTCTACGGCATCATCCCTGGCTCGATGGGCGACGCGGGCTATCTCGTGCGTGGGCGCGGCAGCGTGCAGGCGCTCAATTCGGCGTCACATGGGGCAGGGCGGCAGATGAGCCGCCGCAAAGCGATCGAGTCGATCACGCGTACCGAGCGCGACCGTTATCTCAAGGAGCGCGGCGTCACGCTGATCGGCGGTGGGCTGGACGAGAGTCCGCAGGCCTACAAGCGCATCGACGACATCATCGACGCGCAGGCGGATCTGATCGACATCGCGGGCAAGTTCATGCCGATCATGGTGCGCATGGCCAGCGACGGAAAGGACGAAGGCTGATGAGCGTTGAGTACACCGTCGATGAATTGATCGCCGTGTGCGTCGCACGCCAGGTCGTCGATGGCGAAGTGCTGGCCCAGGGCATCAACACGCCGCTGGTGATGGCCGGTTTCATCCTGGCGCAGTGCACAAACGCACCCAACGTGCGTTTCGCTTCCGCCATCGGCCAGAGCATGTGCCGCGAATGGGGCACGCTCGGCGTCGGACGGATTGAGGATTTCTGGCTCGGCAAGGCGCTGATGCACGTCGGTTTCGTCAGCGCGGCGGCGGATCTGCTGCCCAAGTACAACCCTAAGGAATTCTTCCGCCCGGCGCAGGTCGATGTGCAAGGCAACTTCAACAACATCGCCATCAAGCGCCCGCGCATGCGGCTGCCCGGCACCGGCGGCATCCCCGATGTCACGCCGACGTCCGAACACATCTACCTGTACGTGCCACGCCACTCGCGCGTCGTCTTTGTCGAGGCGGTCGATTACGTCAGCGGCATGGGCTACGCACCGCATCGCCAGGGCGGATTCGGCCCGCGCTATCTCGTCAGCGATCTGGGCGAGTTCGACTGGCATGACGGGCGCATGCGGCTGATCCGGGGCTTTCCGGGCGTCACCCTCGAGCACATCCAGAAAAAGACAGGCTTCGCGCTCGACGTGGCTCCGGACGTCAGCGAGACGACGCCGCCCAGCACCGAAGAACTGCGGCTGCTGCGCGACGTGATCGATCCGTTGGGCGTGCGCCGGCTGGAGACGCTCGGCGGCAGCGCGCGCAAAGACCTGCTGCGCCAGATTCTGGCGGCGGAAGGCGCGCTCTAGTTGACGCGCCAGTCGCCGAGGTTGCGGAAACGGTCGGATGCTGCGCCGATGGTGCCCAACTGGACATTGCTCACGTGGGCGCTGGTCGCGTAGGTGAACAGCGGGTAGTAGAGCGGGATGGCGATGGCGCGCTCGGCGAATTCCTGCTGGAACTCCTGGTAGAACTCGATGCGGTTGATGCCATTCGGATCGCGGCGTGCGCGTTCGAGCAGCTGGCTGATCGTGCGGTCGTCCGCGCCACCGTAGTTCAGACCGTCCGGCGCGAACTGTCCCTGATGCCAGAACGTATACACGTCCGGGTCGGTGCTGGCGCCGAGCGCATACTCGACCACGGCGGTGTCGAAGTCGCCCGCTTCCAGGCGCGCGCGGTATGTCGCCAGGTCGGCAGTTTCGATGGCGACCGTCAAATTGAGCTGCGCCCACTGCGCGGCGATCTCCTGCGCCAGGCTGACCAACGACGGCTCATCCGGCACGAGAATGTTGAAGTGGAAGAAGGCGCTGTTTTCGCTCGGGGCGGCTTCGGTGGCCGTTTCCGCTGTGGCGTCGGTCGTGTCGTCGGTTGACTCATCATCGGCATTGCGCGCGGCTGCGGCGGCCAGGCGCTCGCTCGCCAGTTGGAGTTCGGCGCGGGCGGTGTCCGGCGCGTAGGCGGGCCACGGCAGATCCGGCACGTAAGCCCACGAGTTCGGCATCAGCGGGCTGTTGGCTTCGACGGCGATATTCGACAGGTTGCGCTCGATGACCGACGAGCGGTCGAGGCCGGTTTGCAGCGCGACGCGGATGCGCTGCTCGCGGAAGAAGCGCGTCGATTCGCGCTGCCAGTTGAAGATCAACGCGCCCAGCACTGGCTCCAACTGCGTGTTGAGCGTCACGCTCGCGTTGCCGTTGGCGAGATCGAACAGTTGGCGGCGTTCCTGCGCGGTTTGCGCAGCCAGCCCATCAATCGTCCCACTGGAGAGCGCGCCTAACGCGCTATCGAACGTGTCGTAGAACGCGAAGCTGACGCGTTCGATGCTGTAGCGCTCGGTCGCTTCGCGGCGCTGGCGGTAGACGGGCGCGGCGCGCAGGTCGAGCTGCGTCGGCTCACCCTGATCGTTGACCTGGATCTGTTCGAGTTGGTAGGGGCCGGTGCCGATGGGCGCCAGGTTGAACGGATGGCTGGCCAGCTGGGCGCCGTTGGTGCCGCGCAGCGCATGCTCCGGCAGGATGCCGATCTGGAGCATGTCCGGGAAGGTGCCGAGCGGCTGCGTCAGACGGAAGCGGACGAGCCGTTCGCCGATGACTTCCGTTTCGACCGTGCGCCAGAAATCATGCAGTTCCGGCGAGCCGGGAAAGTCCGGCGCGCGCAGGATGCTCATCGTGTAGGCGACGTCGACGGCGGAGAACGGGATGCCATCCTGCCACAACACGTCGTCACGCAGCGTGAAGACGTACTCCAGCCCATCCGACGAGGTGATCCAGCTTTGCGCCAGCGCGGGTTCGGATTCGCCGTAGGCATTCGTGCGCGTCAGCCCTTCGAAGATCAGCGACGTGATGTCACGATCGACCGGGTTGAGATCGGCGAACACGGGATTGAGGCGCTGGATCGACCCGACCAACCCCTCGCGGAAGGTGCTGATCGTGCCCGCGGGCGGCGGGGTCGCCGTGGGTACCGTTGGCGTCGGCTCCAGTGCAACCACGATCTCCGTTGGAGCCGCCGTCACGTCGACGGTCGGGGCGTTCTCCGGCGTCGAAGGCGCGGGTGCGATCTGCGACCGGAAGATCAGACTGGCGGCGAACAGAATTACGGCCAGGAACAGGGCCAGGAGTTGCCAACGAAAACCACGCAGCATGGGTCATCTCATCCTAAACAGAAAAGAGGTGCTGGATCACTCCGAACACCTCTTGACATTGCTTATCGTTAGAACCGTGGGAATGACCGAAACAGGGGCGATCAGCGACTGAAAGTCACTGCCAGGATCGACACGGTCACGAAGGCGAAGGCCAGGACAATCGTGACCTGGAACAACGTCTTTTCGAGACCGCGACGCGTACGCGAGATGCCGCCCATCGCTTCGCCGCCGAGCAAGCTGCCCAGCCCGCTGCCCTTGACCTGAAGCAGAATGATGACGATTAACGCGATCGACAGAATGATCGAAGCGATTTCTAGCGCGACACTCATTTGCGCATGCACTCCCTGACTCACTTATGGACGCAATGGCAGCAGTATATCATGTCCGCGCAGCAGCGCAAAGTCCGGGACTGGGCTCAATTCTGCGGCAGCGCGACCGTCTCCGAGTGCAGGTAGTCGAGGGCCGCGTCCAGCTGGATGTCGTCGGCGAACTCCTCGGCGGTCATCGGCGACCACTCGACGACGATATCCGGCGTGATGCCCTGCCGGTGAATCCACTGGCCGTCCGGCGTCAGCCAGCGCGCAATCGTGATGCGCGCACCGCCGCCGTTGATGAGCGAGTGCCACGTTTGCACCGTGCCCTTGCCGAAGGTCGTCTCGCCGATGACGGTCACGACGCCGTAATCCTGCCAGGCGCCTGCCACCAGTTCCGACGCGCTGGCGCTCGATTCGTCGACCAGCAGGACGATTGGGATGTCCAGCGAGAGGGCATTGCCCTCGGCGGTGAGCGCATCTTGCTGATCGCCGAAATCTTCGGTGACGAGCGTGCCCTCATTGACGAGCAGGCTGCCGACATCGATGGCGCTGTTCAGCAGGCCGCCCAGGTTGCCGCGGAAGTCGATGATCAGGCCTTCGAGCGTGTCCGGCTGCAGGTCGTCGAGCGCGGCGTCCATTTCCGCGCGTGCGTCCGGGCTGAATTCATTCAGGCGGACATAACCGATGTCTCCGTCCAGACGTTCGCTTTCGACGTTCTGGATCTGGATCAATTGGCGCTCGATCTCGAATTCGACCAGTTGATCGTCGCGCAGCATGGTGATATCGACCGTCGTGCCCACCTGCCCGCGCACGACCAGCGCGAGTTCGAGCTGCGAAACGCCGGTCATATCCTGGCCGTCGACCGCGACGAAAATGTCGCCGGGCAGAATGCCGGCAGCTTGCGCGGGCGTGCCTTCGAGCACGCTGACGACCTCGATTTGCTCGTCTTCATTGGTGCGAATGACGACGCCGATGCCGGTGATCTCACCGTCGAGATCGTCATTCATCATCTCGAAGGTGTCCGGGTCCATGTAGCCGCTGAATTCGTCGCCGAGCGCGTTCATCATGCCGTCGATGGCGCCGTTGACGAGCGTCGCGTCGTCCACCTGATCCCGATCGATGTAGTCACTGTGAATCAGGTTATATGCCTGCCAGAAGGCCTGGAACGCTTCGCGCGCCTCTTCGGTCGGTGCGCCGCTGCCCTGCGCGAATGTGATCTCATGTTGACTGCCGACGAAGACCCCCAGGGCGAAGACGAAGCCGATGAGGATGGCGGTCGGCAGGAATCTGCCTGGAAATGTGGACGAAGAGTTCATAATCGGAATTGCTCCACAACGATTGTTCTCTGATATTATACGCGTGTGCGCCAGCGCAAAATTGAGTGATAGCTAAGCGCACCCTTTGCGCTCTATAAGTCCGTTGGCTGACACAGCCGGGATAGCGATAGCCTGTGAGCCTGACACGAAATCAACTGCGGGATCGCTGCCTGGGGCATCCTGGCGCGATCGAGGATTTCCCGTTTGGCGACGACGTGGCCGTTTACAAAGTGGGCGGCAAGATGTTCGCGCTGCTGCCGTTCGCCAAGCCGCCGACGATTTCGCTCAAGTGCGAGCCGACACTGGCGAAGATCCTGCGCGACACCTATCCCGGTGTGCAGCCGGGTTATCACCTGAACAAGCGGCATTGGAACACCGTGACCGTCGACGGCAGCATCCCATCGGATGAGATTGTCGACATGATCGAGCACTCGTACGCGCGCGTCTTCGACGGGCTGACGCGGGCACAGCGCAAAGCGATCAGGGACGAAGGCTAGGGCACTTACTCCGGATCGGGCAGATACTGCCAGGGCAGCACAATCGTCACCTGGGTGCCGCCCTCCGCGCACGGCTCGACGTAACACTCCCCACCCACGATATTGAGCAGCGTCCGATGCAGCGCCAGGCCGTTATGGCCGGATGGTTCGGCGGCTTGCTCGCGATCGATGCCAACGCCGTCGTCGCGAATAATGATGTAGAGCGCGTCCGTCGATTGGATCTCAATGGCGAGATGGAGCGGCGCGCCACTTTTGCCGTCGCGCGCGTGGAGCGCGGCATTGCGCACGAACTCACGGACGGCGTTCAGCACGACATCCAGTGTCAACGAATCGAGCGGCTGCAGCGCGCGCTCGGTAATGCGCCAATCAATGCGTTCGAAAGCCGCCCCGAATTCCTGATCGACCAGCGCGCGCAGGGCATCGACCAGGCCGACGCGCCGCTCATCGTCGAGCGTGACCAACGCGATCCGGATCAGATTCGAGATCTGCTGGTGCGCGCTAGTGAGCGAAGCCAGGGCGTCGCCGCTGTCGGGCAGGGCGCTGATCTGCAGGATGGCATGATGCAGCGCGGGCAGGACTTCGTCGTGCAGCGTACGCCGCGTCGCCAGGTCGATGACGCGGTTGGTCGCCGTCCGTTTGCGCTGGAGCTTGAGCAGCCGTTCGGTCATCGTCTCGCTGACGAGCATGTCGATGATCCGTTCGCCGCTGGCCTGGGCGATGTCGATTTCTTCCTGGCTGTAGAGGCCGCCATCCAGCTTGGGGCCAAGCAACAGGCCGCCGATCAGGCCGCGCTCCGCCCACAGCGGGATCGCCCACTGGTAGCCCGGATAGGCATCTGGGGCCAGCAGCACGGGGCCGTCGCGCAGCTCTGGCGGCGGGGAAAGTGCGGCTGTCGCCGGTGATATGGGCGATGCCAGCGCGTCGCCTGCCAGGGCCGCGAATGGGCCGAGCGGGACGAGCAGCGCTCGCTGGCTGTTGAGGACGTCCGTGCAGGTGGCGTCAAGCAGCTCTTGCGCGCGGGATGCACCATCAGCACGCGGGCGCAGGGCGTGCGCGAACGTCTGGTGGCTGCTGACGAATGGCCGCAGCGCGCGGATCAGCGCTTCGTGCTGCTCGAACGTGCGCCAGCTATAGACGGCGATCAGGCCGACCATCAGCACGACGGTCAGCAAGAGTCCGTAGATCGGGCGCAGTTGCAGCAGCAGACTCCAACTGACGATGGCGGCCAGGATCAGCGCGATCAGCAGGACGATGCGCCACTGCCGGTTGAGGCGTTGTCGCGGCAGGATGCGCCCGGTGAAGACCTCATGGGCGACGATGGCCTGGCCGAGCGACAGGTTGCCGACCGCGATCAGGAGCGAGAGCGCCAGGTCGAACCAGCCGATGGCATCTGTGCGAATGCCGAACAGCCCGCCGAACTCAGCCTTGCTGAAGACCCAGAGCACGAACGCGCACACCAGCAAACTAACAGCCAGCAGCAGCCCCGACGTGCCCAGCAGCCACGGACGTGCGCGCTGCCGACCGATGGCGACGGCGACCTGTTCGGCGGGCGCGGGATGCAGCAGCACGTCAATCGACAGGCCGATGCAGATGACCATCAGCGGTGGGGCGATGATGAAGACGAGCGGAACGCCGTACAGGTTTGGCGTTTTGGCTGTGTCCAGGGTGATGATGCTCTCGAAGTTGGGAATCGGGTTAGCGACCAGCATCCACACGAGCAGGCCCGCGCCGACGACCGTGGTCAGCATCAGCCACGGGCGATGGCGGTTGAACAGCCGTGGGCGCGGTCGACTCCAGAAGCCGCTGAACCAGAGGATGACGACGTACCAGATGTAGGGTGCGGCGGTCACCGGAATCCAGCCGAACTGCCACCAGAAGTTGAGACCGTCGTTGTTGAGCGTCAGCGACTGCCCAAGGATGGCCGTGTGGGTGACGAAAAACGTCCCGCCGAGCAGCAGCCCGCCGCCCATCAGAATCACGCCGCCATTGCGCCGGTCGGCGTTCAGAAGCACGATCAGCCCTAGCCAGAGCAGGACGATGGTGTTGAAGAGCGAAACGCCGATGATCGCCCAGTCGAGCAGGGGGTAACCGGTCATAGCACGGCTTCAATCCAGTCGCCGCGCTCGTCCAGTCGATAGAGCGCACCTTCCGCATCCCAGCGCAGCAGCTCGCCGCGCTGGTAGATGATGATCGCGCGCGTGCGGGCGATCTTCTCGTCAGTGTTGCTATCGACCAGACCCCAGGCGGCATAGATTTCGCCGTTGGTGCGGCTGATGGTGCGCTTGTCGCGAAAGCCCATGCGCGCGGCGATCTGTTCGTTGGTCAGCCCCTGGCCGATCAAGCGGATCACCGTCTGCTCATTGGGTTCGAGCAGCGCCAGCGGGTCGTTTTGATCGCGCTGTGTGACTTCGTGGACGCGCGTCTCGATGTCGGGGTCGATGAAGCTGCGCCCGCCCACGGCATCTTCGAGCAGCGGGACGATCATGTCCGGCAGCAGGTAATTCGATTTGCGCACGTAGGCGTAGTGGCTGAGGATGCCCGCTTGCCGGAACGAACGGTAATAGCTGTCGTCGTCCTGGATCGAGTAGAAGACCACGGGCATGCGCGGGAATTCACGGCGGATGGCGACCGCGGCTTCGATGCCGTTAATCGCCCCTGCCAGCGCCACATCCATCAGGATCACCTGCACCTGCGCGCCGCCCAGGCAAAGTTCGAGCGCTTGTTCGCCGCTATCCGTCTGCGCCGTGATCTTGACCTTGCCGGTCGCCTCCAACCCTTTCGCCAGCCCTTCGCGCAGCCGTGCGTGATCTTCCACCAGCATCAATTGCAGCATCGGCACATCCTCCTCCTTGAAGGCTAAGGCCGGTTGCCTGGCCGGTCAAGCACTCAGGTGCGCAAGCTGTGCGCCTTGAGCGGTGGAGCGCCCGGACAGCTTGCCTCATCATGTGAGAGTCCCTGGATCGCCGGGGCACAATGCGACACACGAAGCAAGGAGCGTTCGTCGTGAAAGTCAAAATGATCCTGCCCGCGCTGACCGAAGCCAAAAGCCCGTTCTTCCGACCGATCAAGTACTCGTTGTTTCCGCCGTTGGGGCTGGCGACGCTGGCCGGATACCTCGACCTGGACGACGAGATCGTGATCCAGGACGAGCACGTCGAAGTCCTCGACCTGAGCGACGAGCCGGATCTGGTCGTGATCCAGGTCTACATCACGTCAGCCTACCGCGCCTACCAGATCGCGGATCATTACCGGGCGAAAGGTGCTTACGTCGCGCTCGGCGGCTTACATGTGACGTCGCTGCCGAACGAAGCGGCACCGCATGCCGACAGCATCTTCCTGGGGCCGGGCGAGGACACGTGGCCACAGTTTCTGCGCGACTTCCGCCAGGGGCACCCGGCGCCGGTGTACGAGTCCAGCATCCGCACGCTGATCGGTCTGCCGCCAATCCGCCGCGATCTGATCAAGCGGCATCTCTACCTCGTGCCGAACTCGATCGTCGTTTCGCGCGGCTGCCCGCACGCCTGCGACTTCTGCTACAAAGAAGCCTTCTTCAAAGGTGGCAAGGGTTACTACACGCAGACGATCGACGATGCGCTGGCCGAGATCGAGCGGCTGCCAGGGCGCCATCTGTACTTTCTCGACGATCATCTGTTTGGCAATGCGCGCTTCGCTTCGGCCTTGTTCGACGGCATGAAGGGCATGGGACGTTTGTGGCAGGCGGCGGGCACGGTGCAGTCGGTGCTCAAACCCGGTCTGCTGGAGAAGGCGGTCGAGGCCGGGCTGCGCAGCCTGTTCGTCGGCTTCGAGACGCTCAACCCGAACAGCCTGCGTGAGCAGAACAAGTACCAGAATCTCAACCGCGATTACGGCGCGGCCATTCGCCGTCTGCATAGCCTGGGTGTGATGGTCAACGGCAGCTTCGTCTTCGGCATGGATGACGACGAGGACGACGTGTTCGACCGCACGGTGGCCTGGGCCATCGACAATGGCATCGAAACGGCCACCTTCCACATCCTGACGCCGTACCCGGATACGGCGCTCTACCAGCGGATGCAGGCCGAGGGCCGCCTGACGACGAGCAACTGGGATCTTTACGATACACGGCACGTCGTCTATCAACCGAAGAAGCTCAAGCCGGAAACGCTCGAAGCCGGCTACTGGCACGCCTACCGCGAGTTCTACCGTTGGGGATCGATTTTGCGCGGCGCCTCGACCAAGCCAACCTGGACGGGCTCGATGCGCCACGTCGCTTACGCCGGGGGCTGGAAGAAGTTCGAGCCGATGTGGGATCTCGTCATCCGCATGAAGCGCGCGACGCAGCTCTTGCCGCTGCTCGAAACGATCCTGGCCGAGTTTGGCCGCAAGGCGCCGGGCGCGCCCATCACCAGCCCGGATGATGTGCTCACAGCGGATGCGATTCGGGCAAGCTGATTTTTGACATCGACCCCCCGCGGGGTTATACTGCGCGCATTCCTTCGGAGGTATGCGCGTGTTCACTTTTGCCCACCATCATCATTGTGGAACTACTCTGTCCCTGGTGTCGGTTTTCGGCTGAACACGCATTGTGGTTTTGCATCGAAAGTCCCCGCACCAGGCGGGGTTTTTTGTTTATGGGGAGGTTGCGCGATGCTGGCAGTCATCGACTATGGCGCAGGTAATCTTCGGAGTGTGCTCCATGCGCTGACGCACCTGGGCGCGGAGAGCATTCGTCTCGTCCGCGCACCGCACGAACTCAAGGGCGCGGAGAAAATCATTCTACCGGGCGTGGGTGCGTTTGGCGCGGGCATGCAGAAGCTCCACGAGCAAGACCTGGTCAAGCCGATAAGCGATGCCGTGCACGCGGGTGTCCCCTACCTGGGCATCTGCCTGGGGATGCAGTTCTTGTTCGAGTACAGCGACGAGATGGGCGAGCACCAGGGTTTCGGGCTGCTGCCGGGTCGCGTGACGCGCTTCCCGGAGATGCCCGGCTACAAAGTGCCGCACATGGGCTGGAATGCGCTGCGCACCGTGCGCCCGACGCCGCTGCTGCAGGATTTGCCCGGCGCGGGCTACACCTATTTCGTGCACAGCTACTACTGCGTCCCGGCGGAAGCGGGTGACGTGGCGGCGGTCGTCGATTACGGTATCCCGTTCACGGCGGTCGTGCATCGCGATAACATCCACGGTGTGCAATTTCACCCGGAGAAGAGCCAGCGCGCCGGGCTGAAGATCCTGACCAACTTCCTGGAGATGCCTGCATGATCATTTATCCGGCGATTGATTTGCGCGGCGGAAGAGTCGTGCGACTGCGTGAGGGCGATCCCACGCGGCAGACTGTCTTCAGCGACGACCCGGTGGCGATGGCGCGCCACTGGATTGACCAGGGGGCGCAATGGCTGCACGTGGTCAATCTCGACGGGGCGTTCGCGGCGGCCAATGACAACAGCGCCATCCTGCGGGAAATCGCCGCTCTGGGTGTCCCGGTGCAATTTGGCGGCGGCCTGCGCTCGTTGGAGGACATCACCGCGGCCAAGGACGCTGGCGCCACACGCGTGATACTGGGCACGATTGCCGTGCAACAGCCCGACGTGGTCGATCAGGCTCTCGCTCTCTATGGCGCCGACAGCATCTGCGTCGCGCTCGATTCGCGCGATGGCTACGTGACGACCCACGGCTGGCAGCAGGCGACGGCCTTGACCACGGTCGCGCTCGGCGAGCAGATGGCCGGGCGCGGCGTCATTCACTGCCTGTACACGGACGTCGCGCGCGATGGCGGCCTGGAAGGCGTCAACCGCGAGGCGACGATTGAGTTGGCTCGCGCGACCGGCTTGCACGTGATCGCGTCTGGCGGCGTCAGTTCGCTCGACGACGTGCGCGCACTGGCGGCGAGCGGGGTGGTCGCCGGGGCGATCATCGGCATGGCGCTCTACGAAGGAAAGATCGAACTGGCACAGGCCCTTGAGGCTGCGGGAGACGGCGATGCTGGCTAAACGAATCATTCCCTGCCTGGACGTGATGGAAGGGCGGGTGGTCAAAGGGATCAACTTCGTCAATTTGCGCGACGCGGGCGACCCGGTCGAGCAGGCGGCGATCTACGATCGCGAGGGCGCCGATGAACTGGTCTTCCTTGACATCACCGCCTCGCACGAGAATCGCAACACGATGCTCGACATGGTAAGGCGCGTCGCGGACACGATCTTCATCCCGTTCTGCGTCGGCGGCGGCATCCGCACGATCGAGGACATCCGGGCGACGCTGCTGGCCGGGGCGGACAAGGTTTCGATCAACAGCGCGGCGGTCAAGAATCCGCAGTTGATCGCGGAGGGCGCCTGGGGCTTCGGCAGTCAGTGCATCGTCGTCGCCATCGATCCGAAGTGGACGGGCACGCACTGGGAGGTCTACATCAACGGCGGACGCTTGCCAACCGGCCTGGATGCGCTCGAATGGGCGCGTGAAGTCGAGCGGCGCGGCGCGGGCGAAATCCTGCTCACGAGTATGGATCGCGACGGCACCAAGGCGGGCTACAACATCGAACTGACACGCGCTGTCAGCGACGCCGTGTCGATCCCGGTCATCGCATCCGGCGGCGCAGGCACGGTCGATCACTTCTACGAGGCGCTGACGAGCGGCGGCGCGGATGCTGCCCTGGCGGCCTCGCTCTTTCACTACAGCGAGCTGCGCGTGCCGGATCTCAAACGTTATCTCCACGAGCGCGGCGTTTCCATCCGCATGGATGGTTGGGAGAGTGACGCATGAATCTCGATCTTGTGCTGTGGGATGAGCGCGGGCTGGTGGCGACCGTCGTCCAGGACGCGACGACACGCCAGGTGCTGATGGTCGCTTACATGAGCCGCGAGTCGTTGGAGAAGACGCTTGAAATCGGCGAGACCGTCTTCTGGAGCCGCAGCCGAGCTAAACTCTGGCACAAAGGGGAGACGTCGGGCAATATCCAGCGCGTGCGTGAGATCTTCGTCGATTGCGACGGCGATACGCTGCTCGTCCTCGTCGATCCGGCCGGGCCAGCCTGTCACACTGGCGAGGTATCGTGTTTTTACCGCAATCTGGAGGCAAATCGTGACTGACATGCTGCACGAGCTTGAAGGCATCATCAGCGAACGCAAAAATCATCCCCAGCCGGGCAGCTACACCAATCGCCTGTTTGAGAGCGGCGCGAACAAGATCGCGCAGAAGGTGGGCGAGGAAGCGGTCGAGGTCGTCGTGGCGGCTTTGGGGCAGGGAAGGGCGGAACAGATCGGCGAACTGGCCGATTTGTTTTATCACACGCTCGTGCTGATGGCGCAGCTTGAGATCCAGTTGGATGACGTTGGCGATGAGCTGGCCCGGCGTCACGCGGTTCGGACGTCAGGGCAGGAGTGAGCGATGTCGAGTGAAGGGCGGTTTGTCGCCGAGACGAGTTTCTATGCTCGCTACGCCGAAACGGATGCGATGGGCATTGTCCATCACGCCAGCTACATCGTCTGGTTCGAAGAGGGGCGCAGCAATTATGCCCGCCTGCGCGGCAGCGATTATGCAGATTTCGAGCGCGGCGGTCATTACCTGACCGTCGCCGAAGTCAACGCGCGCTATCTGAAGCCGATGACCTATGGCACGCGTGTGACCGTGCGCTGCTGGATTGAAACGATGCAATCGCGCGCGTTAACGTTCGGTTACGAGATCGTGAACGCGGCGACGGGCGATATCTGCGTGACTGGCTCGACCCGGCACATCTGCATCACACACGACGGACACGTGGCACCGCTGCCGGACGCCTGGCGCGCCTGGGAAAGTTGATCTTCTATTAATTGCGGTTGCGTTGTTCGTAGACTATACTCGGCGCATCTATTTGAATTAGAGTTCAGTTTGATTTATGCGGAGAGATCCTAATGGTCACCTATGTCGAGCGTCCGTGGACCAAACATTACGACGCTTTTGTGCCTGCAAGCCTGGAACCTTATCCTGACTTTCCCCTGTATGAGTTTCTCCGTAAAGCTGCGCGTGAACACGCTGAAAGCCCGGCGCTGATTGCGAGCGCGCATCTGCCGTTGCTGGGGCGCGTCGGCAACCTCATCACATATGCGCAGCTCGATTCGCTCTCAGACGCGCTGGCGGCAGGGCTGGTCGACATGGGCGTCAAGAAGGGCGACCGCGTCGTCATCGTCATGCCGAACTGCGTGCAGTTTGTCGTCGCCTTCTACGCCATCCTCAAGGCGGGCGGCGTCGTCGCCGCGACGAACCCAACTTATCCGCCGGAGAAGATGCAGTTCCAGGTCAATGACTGCGACGCCGAGGTCGTGATCAGCCTCTCGCTCTTCTATGACCTGGTCAAGAAGATTCAGCCGCGGACGAAGGTCAAGAAAGTCATTGTCACCAACGTCAAAGAGTATTTGCCCGGCCCGGCCAAGTTCCTCTTCACCCTCGCGCGCGAGAAGAAAGACGGGCATTACATCGAGTCGCTGAAAGAAGGCGATGTCTGGCTGCAGGACGTGCTGGCGCGCTACGCGGGCAAGAAGCCGAACGTCGACGTGCAGCCGTCGGATCTGGCGCTGTTCCAGTACACCGGTGGCACGACCGGCGTCAGCAAGGCGGCCATGTCCACCCACAGCGCGCTGGTGGCGAATACGCTCCAGTGCAAGACGTACTTCATCGGCGCAGAGAAGCAGCACGCGCCGGAGGAAGTTTTCCTCGGCGCCATCCCGATGTTCCACGTTTTCGGTATGGTGGCCGTACTCAGTTTTGCCGTGGGCATGGGGTCGCGCATTGCGCTCGTCCCCAATGCGCGCGACATCAACGACGTGCTCGGCACGATCGAAAAGTACGGCCCGACGATGTTCATGGGCGTTCCGGCACTCTACAACGCCATCAACAATCACCCGGACGTGCAATCCGGCAAGATCAGCCTGCGCACAATCAAGTACTGCCTGAGCGGATCGGCCCCGCTGCCCCCGGCGACCAAGCGCGATTTCGAGCGCTTGAGTGGCGGGCGCCTGATGGAAGGCTTCGGCATGAGTGAAGCGCCGACGGCCACACACTGTAACCCGATCAACGGCGAGAACCGCGAAGGTTCGATCGGGCTGCCATTCCCGGATATGGACATGCGGATCGTCAGCCTTGACGATGGCGAAACCGATCTGCCGGTCGGCGAGGTGGGGGAGTTGGTCATGGCCGGGCCGCAGTTGTTCGTGGGCTATCACGGCATGCCGACCGAGACGGCTAACACACTGCGCGAAAAGGACGGCAAACGCTGGCTGTATACGGGCGACATCGCGCGCATGGATGATGATGGGTACTTCTACATCGTCGATCGTAAGAAGGACATGGCGCTCATTGGTGGATACAACGTGTATCCCAACAATATCGAGAAGGTGATCGCCGATCACCCCGCCGTACTGGAAGTCGGCGTCGCAGCGGTACCCCATCCGGAAAAAGAGGGACAAGAAGCGCTCAAGGCGTGGGTCGTCGTCCGTCCCGGCATGTCGGTGACCGCAGACGAGTTGATCAAGCATGCCGAACAGCAGCTTGCGCGCTATGAAATCCCGACGCGCTTTGCCTTCGTCGATTCCCTGCCGAAGACGACCGTCGGCAAGACGCTCCGGCGCGAACTGGTGCAGATGGAATTGGCGGAACGGGAAAGCATGTTGACCGGCGACGGCGACTAATCCACGCCCTCATCCGTCTCGTTGGCGAGCGTGGTTCTGGCAGGCTCTTTCAGGAAGTACCCACGGAAGAATGCTCTGGCAGGGCCACGGTTCATGTACCAGACGACGTAGAGTGGGATGAGGATGGTGCCACAGAGTTGGAGCGTGACGAACGAGCGCGTCACCGCTTCTCCCGAATCGATGCCGGTCTGAAGGGTCTGCGCAGCAAGCAACGTGTTTATCAGGAGAACGATGTTGCCTGCCGATAATACGAGCACTGCGGCGATCAGCACAAAGCGTACGGCGGGCGGTTTTCCACGCCACGCTAGCGCAGCAATGACGAGAAACACCAGCGCCAACCCTGCCTGCACGAGCAAACGCGTTGTGTCCGTATTCAGGATATTTCCGCCGAATGCGGCTGTACCACCGGTTTCCAGGGGGACCAGTTCCGTCTCCAGATGCCCACGCACCAGCAGTAACATCACCACTTGCAGCAATGGCAAACATGAAAACAGGCAGACGCTCGCCACGATGGCGATTGAAATTCCGAGCGTGCGTTGGGGCTTTTTCACGAACAAAATCTCCCTGAGAACTCGTCCTATTAGATGGTCAACATCTTTATACGTAGCATCGCACTTACAAAAGATGTAAAATCACAATAGCAACGTTGTCTCTTCAATCTTTAAAGGTTGGCGGTCATGAAACTACAGGAAACAATCGAACACCAATACGAACGCTTTAGGGAAGCTGCACAATCCTCTAGCGTGATTCTGTTGCACCCGGAGAGCAGACTGCGTTCGCCACTGGTGGCTCGGTTGCTCGATTCGCAAGATTATCACGTCCTTTACTACGCGATGGGACCTGATGATGTATCGGTCGAATCGGTGATTGGCGGGATGACTCATGATATTGCCGACCAGAGCCGCTTGTTCGGACGGCATTTGAATGTGTTGAATGCGCGGGAACAGGCCGATACCGGCATGCTAATATCCGCCCTCGTTCGTGAGTTTGACGATATTCAGGATAAACCCGTCCTCCTGATTCTTGATGAGTACGATCGCTCCGACGAAGCGGACGACGTACAGGTGTTTGTTGAGGCGCTTAGTAATCAGCTGCCCGATCACAGCCGGATCGTGATTAATAGCCGGACGATGCCACGGCTGCCCTGGGTCTCGATGATTGCTCAGCAGCGCGCGATGCTGCTTCAGGACGACTCGATTATCCGGCAAGACTTCTATGGCGCGCTGCCGGAAGCGGATTACGACCTGGAAGTGTTCGGCCTCGGCCCCGGCTTCGTCTTGTACAACGGTCAGCCGATTGACGCCTGGGAAGGGCACCTCCCGCGCCTCCTGTTCTTTTTCGCGCTAGAGAAACCGGTCGTCACCCGCTCGGAGATTTGCCGCGCCTTCTGGCCGGATCTGGACGTGGATCAGGCAGTCAATGTCTTCCACGTGACGAAACGGCGTCTCCATAAGGCACTCCAATTCGAGATGGACATTCTGGTGCACGACGACGGCTACTACTACATCAATCCGGCCCTGAGCCTCGATTACGACGTGATGCGCTTCGTCGCAGCGTTGATGGATGCACGCTCCCATGCCGACGAGAAGCCGTTCGAAAAATGGCAGCGCGTCGTCGATATGTATCAGGGGCCGTATCTCCAGGGCCATGACGACCCCTGGATCCTGGCGCGCCGGCATGATTATCGCGCCGGGTTTATCGAAGCGTTATCCCATCTCGCACAGATACGCCTGGATGCGGATCGGCCTGAACACGCGCTCGGCTTCCTGCTGCGTGGCGCGGAGGAAGATCCGTCACGCGAGGATTTGCACCGGCAGATCATTCGCCTGTACGACAACCTGGGGCGGAGGAGCGAGGCAGCGGCTTATTATCAGCGGTTGGCGGCGACCTTCAAGAAGAGCAAAACGTCCCTGAGCGACGAGACGCAGGCGACCTTCCAGGAGATCATGAACCGCTAGCATTCAGCCCAGAAGAGACAACAACGAAAATCGCCCCATACACGGGGCGATTTTCGTTTGGCGCCCCCGGAGAGAATTGAACTCCCGACACACGGTTTAGAAGACCGTCGTTCTATCCACTGAACTACGGGGGCAGTTGGCTTGCCTGGATTGTATGAACCGTACACGTTTGTGTCAAGCCGCGTTCGTGACGCACATTAGTTCTATTCTGTGCATTGTAAATCGCGCTGATATGAGGTAAAATTAATGAAGCGGTAGACACCATTTGAGCATACATTTTAGGCTCGATAAATGGGCTGTCTGAAGTGCGCGCTAGCGCGCTTTTGTTGTGCTGTAAACATCAAATGGGATGCTGAGGAGACCAGATGGCGAAGAATAGTGCGGCCCCTGTCTATGATGAGAGCAGTATTCAGCGTCTCAATCCCAGGGAACACATTCGTTTGCGACCGGGTATGTACGTCGGCGGGACGGATGTGCGAGCGATGCATCATCTCGTCTACGAAATTGTTGACAATGCGATCGATGAGGCCCTGGCTGGGCGCTGCGATCAAATCGTCGTAACCCTTCAAGATGACAATCGAGTGACCGTTTTCGATAACGGCGTCGGTATTCCGGTCGGCGTGCATCGCGACACCGGCAAATCGACGCTGGAAATGGTGCTGACCGAGGTTGGCACCGGCGGTAAGTTCAACAACCAGGCCTATAAGGTCAGCGGTGGTTTGCACGGCGTGGGGGCGGCGGCGGTCAATGCGCTGTCGGCGGAACTGACGGCGACCGTTTATCGCGATAACTACGTCTGGCAGCAGACTTACCACGAAGGCGAGCCCGTCGGGCCTGTCGAGAAAGTGCGTAAGCTCAAGCCTGAAGAGGGCACGGGAACAGTCATCTCCTTCAAGCCGGATTTCACGGTGCTGGAGCCGAACGCCTTCAGCTACGATATCTTGATGACGCGCTTCCGCGAGATGGCGTTCGTCACGCGCAAGGTCTGGCTGACGCTGCGCGACGAGCGCGTCAAGCCGATGGCGCGCGAGATCACCTTCTACTTCGAAGGTGGTCTGCGAGCATTTGCGCGCTACCTCAACCTGAATCGTGATGCGCTGCACCCGGTCATCTATGCCGAGCGCGACGTGCAGATCACGCCCGAAGGCAAGGCCCCGTTCACGATCGGTATCGAGATCGCCTTCCAGTACAGCGACACGGCCAACGTGACGGAGCTGGCTTTTGCCAACACCATCAATACGCCGGACGGTGGTACGCACCTGACCGGCCTGCGTGCGGCCATTACGGGCGTGATTAACCGTTACGCGCGCAAAGCGGGCTATCTCAAGGACAAGGACAACAACTTCTCCGGCACGGATACGCTCGAAGGCCTGACGGCGATCGTCAGCGTCAAGCACCCGAACCCGGCGTTCGAGAGCCAGACGAAAGTCAAGCTGATCAATCCGGAAGTGCAGGGCGCGGTTTCGCAAGTCGTGACCGAGTCGTTCAACGAATTTCTGGAGCTGAACCCGCGTGATGCGCGCAAGATCGTCGAGAAATGCATGACGAGCATGCGCGCTCGTGAGGCGGCGCGTAAGGCGCGCGATCTCGTGCGCGGCGGCCCCAGCCTGCTGGAAAGCACGTCGCTGCCGGGTAAGTTGGCGGATTGCTCTCAGCGCGGCGAAACGGCCGAAATCTACATCGTCGAGGGTGACAGCGCCGGTGGCTCAGCCAAGCAGGGCCGTGACCGCCATTTCCAGGCGATCCTGCCGCTGCGTGGCAAGATCTTGAACACGGAGCGCGCGCGCCTGGACAAGATGCTCGACAACAACGAGATCAAGGCGTTGATCAGTGCCTTGGGCACCGGCGTGAGCGAGGATTTCAACGTCGAGAATCTGCGCTATGGCCGCGTGATCGTCATGACCGACGCGGACGTCGATGGCTCTCACATCCGCACGCTGCTGCTGACCTTCTTCTTCCGCCACATGCAGGCGCTGATCCAGGAGGGACACCTCTACATCGCGCAGCCGCCGATCTTCCGCTTGCAGCAGAGCAAAGACATTCGCTACGTTTATCCCGAAGCGGGGCTGAACGAGAACGAGCTGCTGGCGAAGGCGCTGAAGGACTACAAAGAGCCGGATCGCGTCAAGGTCAGCCGCTACAAAGGTCTGGGCGAGATGAACCCGGATCAACTGTGGGAGACGACGATGGACCCGGAGACGCGTACGCTGCTCCAGGTGACGGTGGAAGATGCCGTCGAGGCGGATCGCGTCTTTGACATGCTGATGGGCAGCGCGGTGCCGCCGCGCCGCAAGTTCATCCAGACGCACGCCAAGAGCGTCCGCAACCTGGATATCTAGACCCGCTACATGACTCTCAAACAGCGGCCAGCCTTCCGGTTTTATCGGGGCTGGCCGTTGTTGTTTCTATCCCTCAAGCTCGACCAACTTCGCCGCGTCAATCTGTAAGCCAATCGTCTCACCGACCTCGATCTGCTTGCCCGTGTCGTCCGCGGGCATGGACAGTTCGAATGCGAGGCCGTTGGCGTCGTTCAGGCGCAGGCGGTAGGTTTCGCCCTCGAATATGCGGTCGGTCACGCGCATGGTGGCCGTAGCATCAGCAGCATTCACGAGAGTGATGCTGCCCGGCGCTAACAGCAGGGCAGTCGGTTGTCCCTCGACCGGATAGCTGCCGAGCGCAGTGACCGCATGCCCGCCCTCGATGCGCTCGACCGGCAGGATGTTGGTGAAGCCGAGGAAGCGGGCGATAAAGACCGTCCGCGGCTGCTTGTAGATCGCTTCCGGCGTGCCGGACTGCTCGATCTTGCCCGCGTTGATGACGGCGATGCGGTCGGCGATGTCGAAGGCTTCGGACTGGTCGTGCGTGACGTAGAGCGTCGTCAGGCCCAGGCTGCGCAGGATCGTCTTCAGCTCGCTCAGCAGGCGCTGGCGCAGGGCGGCGTCGAGCGCGCCGAGCGGTTCGTCGAGCATGAGCAGGCGCGGCTGTGGCGCCAGGCTGCGCGCCAGGGCGACGCGCTGCTGCTCACCGCCGGAGAGATGCGTCACACGCCGCCGCTCGAAGCCGCGCAGATTGACCAGTGCCAACAGTTCTTCCAGCCGTTCCTGCTTATCCGCCTGCGGCGTGCCACGCATCTTGAGCCCAAACAGGATGTTCTGTGCCACCGTCAGATGCGGAAACAGCGCATAATCCTGGAACATCAGCCCGATGTTGCGCGCGTGCGGCGGCACCCCGGCCAGTGATTGGCCGTCAAGCAGGATGTCGCCCGCCGTCGGGCGTTCCAGCCCGGCGATCAGGCGCAGGAGTGTGCTCTTGCCGCTGCCGCTGGGGCCGATCAGGGCGACGATCTCGCCGCGGTCGATCTCCAGGTCGATGTCGTGGAGGATGGTGCGATCGCCGACGGCGAAGGCGAGCGAACGTATCGATAGCATCAGGGCATCCGATCGGAGTCTGGCTGCGTGCGCTCGATCAAAGCGAAGCCGATGGCGCAGACGAGCAGCAGGATACTGCTCAGAGCGAGCGCCCGCCCGTAGTTGGCCTCGCCCGGCTGGCCGAGCAAGCGGAAGATGGCGATGGGCAGCGTCGGGTTATTCGGGCGTGCGACGAACAGCGACGCGCCGAACTCGCCCATGCTCATGGTGAAGGCGAAGACGGCGGCCACCGCCAGCGCCCGGCTGATCAGCGGCAGTTGGACGTGCCAGAATGTCATCAGCGCGTTGGCGCCGAGCACCTGCGCGGCTTCCTCGACATGGCGCGGCAGGCTGCGCAGCGCCGGGACGATGCTGCGCAGGACGAACGGCAGCGCGACCAACGTGTGCGCGATCGGCAGCAGCACGACCGACGTGCGCAGGTTGAGCGGCGGCGAATCGAGGGCGATGTTGAAGCCGAAGCCGAGCACGACGGCGCTTGTCGCCAGCGGCAGCATGAAGAACGTCTCCAGCCAGGCCGGGGCGCCGGAGCGCTGCGTCAGGGCGCGCGCGGCCATCAGGCCGAGGATTAACGACAGCGCCGTCGCGGCCACGGCAATTGCGAGCGAGGTGCCCACGGCTTGCAGCGGCGGCACACTCAAGACTGACCCGCGCAGATTGTTGCCCAGGCCGGTGTAGTAGCTGAGGGTGAAATCGCCCTGTGGGGTGGTCAGCGAGCGCGCGACCAACGACAGCAGCGGGGCGATCAGGAACAAAGCGACGATGCTCTGATTGGCGATGATCATGAGCCATTCGCCAGGAGTGCGCGGCGGGCGTCCGGGCGGCGCGCCCTGCGCCAATGCCAGGCCGGCGCGCTTTTCCAGCCGGTTGTAGACGGCAATCGCGACGAACATGAACGCGATCTGGACGACGGACAGCGCCGCCGCGACGGGGAGATCGAACAGGTTGGCGACCTGCCGGTAGATCTCGACCTCAAGTGTGGCGAAGCGCGGGCCACCGAGGATAACGATCACGCCGAAGCTGGTGAAGGTGTAGATGAAGACGAGCGTCGCCGCGGCGATCAGGGCCGGGCGCAGGATCGGCAGGCGGATGGTCCACCATAGGCGCCAGCCGCGTGCGCCGAGCATGCGTGCAGCTTCCTCGATGCGCAGCGAGCGGTTGGCCCAGAAGGCGCTGATCAGGCGGAAGGCGACACCATAGTTGTAGAAGACGTGGGCGAGCAGGATGATCGTCAGCGTGCGTTCGAGCTGAATCGGCGCCTGCTCAAGATTGAACGCGCTCATCAGCGCCTGGTTGATCAGCCCACGCGGGCCGATCAAAGCGAGGAAGGCTGCCGCGACGACGACCGTCGGCAGCACGAACGGCAGCGCCGCCAGCGCCGAGAAAACCCCGCGACCGGGAAAGCGATAATGCGTGAAGACGAACGCGCCCGGCACGGCCAGAGCGAGCGTCAGCACCGTCGAGAGCACGGCCTGCCCCAGGGTGAAGCCGAGCGTTTGCAGGTAGTACGACGACGAGGCGATCTCCAGCAGACCGCTCAGGTCGAGCTGGCCCTCCGGCGCGAAGCCCAGGCTGAGGATGCTCACCAGCGGGTAGGCGAAGAAGATCAGCAGGAAGACGAGCGGCACGAACCAGAGTCCGTGCCGCCCGACGCGCATGAGCCAACTCAACGCAGAACCGTTTCGGTCCACGCCTGCAGCCATGCTTCGCGACCGGCGTCAATCTGTTCCGGCGTCAGCACGACCGGATTGTCGGCGATGGCCGCGTACTCGGTGAACAGATCCGGCAGGGTGGCATCCGCGTTGACCGGGAAGACGAACATATTGAGCGGCATGTCTTCCTGGAACGGCCGGCTGAGCAGGAAGTCGATGAACTGCTGCGCTTCGGCTTCCATGTCCGTGCCGTTCAGGATACCGGCGAACTCGATCTGCCGGAAGCAGGTGTCGTCGGCGATGATCGAGCCGGTCGGCGCCGTCTCCGGCTGCGGATCGGCATAGAGCATTTCGACCGGCGGGCTGCTGGCGTAGCTGACGACCAGCGGACGCACACCCAGGCTGCCCTGGCTGCCGCTGAACTGGTTGTAGTAAGCATCCGACCAGTCATCCGAGATGTAAACATCGTTGGCGACCAGATCCTGCCAGTAATCGAGGTAGGTGTAGTCACCCTCTTCGCCGAAAGCGGCGACCGTCGTCAGCAGGAAGGCCAGACCAGGCGAAGACGTCGCCGGGTTCTCGACAGTCAACAGGCCGTCGTAGGCCGGGTCGGCCAGGTCGGCCAGCGATTCCGGCAGCGGCACGTCGTGCTCTTCGAAGTAGGCCACGTCGTAGTTCAGGCAGACGTCGCCGTAATCGATCGGCGTGACGCGGTTTTCCGGGTCGACGACGAATTGCTCGTCGACTTTGTCGAGCAGCGGCGACTCATAGGGGACGAACAGATCCGCGTTGAAGGCGCGGCCCAGGAATGTGTTGTCGATGCCGTACATCACGTCGCCGAGCGGATTCTCCTTGTTGAGAATCGACTGGTTGACGAGCAGACCGGCGTCACCGAGGCGGAGGACTTCCACCGCGATGCCCGTCTCCTCGGTGAACGCGTCCATCACTTCCTGGGTGTAGTTAAAGCTGTCGTGAGCAATCACGGTCAGCGTCGGCTGCGGCTGCGCCTGTGCAGGCACGGCCAGCAACAGCAGCATGAGCAGCATCATCAAGATGCGCATACGTTGTGCCTCCTGTTCCATAGACCAGGGAAGCCCAAAAAAAGACCCCTACGAAGGGTCGCAGGGGTTGGTTGGTGGTTGATCATGCAACACTCCCTACGCCGGTATGAGCCGGATCAGGTTAGAGGGTCGGTGCGGCATTACGCACCCTCTCAGCCCGCTTGCGCGAACTCCCCTGGTGAAATTCGATGACCCTATGATAAATCATCGGCGCGCAGATGGCAACGCTTATTCGCCGCCGGCGAGAAATTCGTCCAGGAAGGCCCGAAAGCGGCCATTATTGCAGGCGTCGACGTAATCAAGGAACACGCCACCTGCAACGGGATAGAGCGGATAGCAGCTCGTGGGGCGCGCGCCGCCGGGCGCATGAACGATAGTGTTGATGCCGGTCGAGGGGATCAGGAAGCCGTCGACGCTGCGTTCCAGCCGGTCGACGATGCGCTCGACGGTCGCGATCACGATGTCGCTGATGTAGACCAGTTCAAGATCGACGCCCAGATTGTTATTGAGTTTGACGTTGCCCTCACGGTCGGCTTCCAACCCGTGGATGACCGCAACGTCACACGAGATCGACGGGAAGGCGGTCAGTTGTTCGCCACTGTACGGGTCGGTGACCGTCTTGACATCCGGGCGCAGTCGGGGCAGGTCGGTGCCGATCCAGGCGCGCGAGGGCATGAAGCCGACGTTGTGCATCCGTGCTCGCATCCCCATCGACAGGCTGAGTTCGGTTTCCTCGATGATGTCGATGGTTTCGCGGGCGGCGGCCTCGGTGAACATTGGCGCCAGCCCGAACGACTCCAGCCCGAAATAGACCGAGCGCACGGACTTGACGCAGCCTGCGCCGACGAGCAGATCCGACTCGAAGCCCGCTGTGAAGCACAACAGCGTCAGGTCTTTCACTGGCGTTGGACGGCGGAGCAGCGCTCGCACGAAGCCGACGGGCCGCCGGTAGACCGTCATGCCGCCGAGGGCGATTGTCATGCCGTCCTCAATCAGGTCGGCTGCGCGTTCCAGGGTGACGAATTGAGGCTGCTGCATGGGTTGCGCGTTCATTTCGGATGATTGCTATGGCAGAATTGAACCACAAAGGCGTACGAGCGCCAAGCTGTAAAGGTCGAAATGCCGATGCCGTTGATCGCTTTGTTGACCGATTTCGGGACTCAGGATGCCTACGTCGGCGTGATGAAAGGCGTGATGGCCGGGATCTGCCCGGATGCGCAGTTTGTGGACCTGACGCACGCCATCGAGCCGCAGAATGTGCGCCAGGGCGCCTTCGTGCTGATGACTGCCTTCGGCTACTTCCCGAAAGGGACGGTCTTCCTGGTGGTGGTCGATCCGGGTGTCGGCAGCCAGCGGCGCGCGATCGCCGCGCGGGCGGGGGATTACTTCTTCGTCGCGCCGGACAACGGCGTCTTGAGCTACGTCCTGCGCCGCTATCCTTACGCCGTGATCAACGAGTTGACGAGCCCGGCGCACCAACTGGCGCAGGTCAGCAGCACGTTTCACGGGCGCGACGTGTTTGCACCGGCCGCGGCTTATCTGGCGGCAGGGGAGTCGCTGGATCGGTTGGGCGGGCGCGTGCGCGATCCGCAGAAGCTGCCGCAGCCAACCCTGGCTCTGGAGGCGAATCGTTTGACGGGTGAAGTGCTGCATATCGATCACTACGGTAATATCGTGACGAGCCTGGGGGCGTTGGCCTGGGCGAGCGGCGATGATCTCGTCCTGACTCCGGCCTTCGGCAGTGTGCGCAAGCCGCAGCGCTTCAGCGCGAGCAAAGCGTCCTGCCACATGGGCAGTGCGAAGATCGACGGCGTCTCTCGAACCTATGCGCAGGTCGGGCAGGGCGAGCTGGTCGCGTTAATCGGCAGCAGCGGCTTTCTGGAGATTTCGGTCAATCACGGCAGCGCCGCCGAACGCCTCGGCGTGCACCTGGGCGACGTGGTCGAAGTGCGCATCGAGTAGGCGCGCGATAGAGATTGGTTGCTTATGCAGCAGTTCATCATCCGCGGCGGTGAGCCGCTCAACGGAACGATCAAGCCCGGCGGCAACAAGAATGCGGCGCTTAAGATGCTGGCCGCCTGTTTGCTGACCGACGAGCCGGTCATCCTGACCAACGTGCCGGACATCCTGGACATGCGCACGGGCATCGAGATCATGCGCCAACTGGGCGCGGCGGTCGAATGGCTGAATGCCGACACGCTGCGGGTACATGCTCAGAACATCACGACGTCGCAGGTCGATAAGCAGCTGGCTGGCAAGATGCGCTCAAGCATTATCTTCGCCGGGCCGCTGCTGGGCCGGATGGGCGAGATTATTCTGCCACCGCCGGGTGGGGATGCCATCGGCGAACGGCGCCTGGATAGCCACGTGGTGGCGCTGCGCAAGCTCGGCGCGGACATCGACTACGACGGCGTTTTCACAATGCGCGCGTCGGAATTACACGGCGCGACGATTCTGCTGCCTGAAGCGAGCGTGACGGCGACCGAGAACGCCCTCATGGCGGCGGTGCTCGCGAAGGGCACGACGGTCATCAACAATGCCGCCAGTGAGCCGCACGTGCAGGACTTGTGTCGCATGTTGAACGCGCTTGGTGGGCAGATTGAGGGCATCGGCTCCAACCGGCTGACGATCCAGGGCGTCGAGCGGCTGCACGGCGGCGAGGCCCGCATCGGCGCGGACTTCATGGAGGTCGGCAGCTTCATCGGCGCGGCGGCCATGACCGGCGGGGCGATCACGCTCGAAAGTGCCGACCCACAGTATCTGGATATGATTGCGCTGGTCTACGAGCGGCTGGGCGTCGTCTGGGAGACGCGTGGCAGCGACATTTACGTGCCGCCCGGCCAGGCGATGATGATTCAGGCCGATCTCGGCAATCGTATCCCGATCATCAAGGCGCAGCCGTGGCCCGCCTTCCCGCCGGATCTGATGAGTATCGCGCTGGTGATGGCGACGCAGTGCGCAGGCACGGTGCTCTTTCACGATTGGATGTACGAGAGCCGCTTCTTCTTCACCGACAAGCTGGTGCAGATGGGCGCACGGATCACGCTGTGTGATCCGCATCGTGTGCTGGTGCAGGGGCCGTCGGCGCTGCGCGGCGTGGCACACATCAGCAGCCCGGACATTCGCGCGGGGATGGCGCTGCTGCTGGCGGCATTGGCGGCCAAGGGCGAGACGCGCATTTCCAACGTGCACCAGATCGACAAGGGCTATGCCAACGTCGAGCAGAAGTTGCGCGCGCTCGGCGCTCAGATTGAGCGTGTCGAAGTCGAAAGTACGGCCAAAGAGGGCGACGGCCTGCACATCCCGCACTAACGGCGGACGCGCGCATCGCCGACGCGTTTGGTGATGGCCTGCGCATCCAGGTGCTCGAGCAGTCCGATCGCATACTTGCGCGAGGTGCCGAAAGCATCGCGCACCATGGCCGCCGTCACCGAACCTGCCTCGTCAATCAGCGCCAGTACGCCCGCGACCAACTCCTCAAAGGCCGCGCGGGCGAAGATCACATCCACCTGGACACGGACGACGTCACCCAACTCGATCAAAGCCAGCAGCACATCCTCGCCGACGATCTGTGCCGCCTCGTCAAACGAAGGCGGGGTGAAGGGTGCGCTGTCGAAGGCTGCGCGCAGTCGTTCGATCTGGCTGAGTTGGGCGTTCGTGAAGTTGACCTGATGATCGGCCAGGAGCAGCAGTGAGTCTTGGGCGACGATATCCGTTTGCAGCGCCAGCAGGGCGGTGAGCGTCGCCTGTTTGACGCCGAGGCGGCTGCGCAGCGCCTCACGCGCCATGCCGACCCGCAGCGGGTTATCGCGATGGAAGATACCCAATTCGCTCAGCATGGTGTTGTGCAAACCGCGGGCGCGTTCGCCGCTCAGGTAAACGTCGCCCGGCAGGGCAATCATCAAGTTAGTCGTCAGCGACTCATCCAACGCCGCATCGAACTCCGCCTGATTCATGCCAGCCGCCTGCTGGAGCGCCGCGCGTTTGACCGGTTCGCCACCGCCCGCAAGCTGGGCCAGCCGCTCCGCCGGGCTGCCGAGGAGCCGCAGCTCGATCTGCTCGATCACGGCCGGTTGGAAGCGCCGCCAGCGCCGGGCAGGATGCGGGTCGGCGATGACTCCGCCGCCGATGGTTTCCGCCGGGGAGGGACGGCGCAGGATGAAGCGATCGCCGCGCGAGACGGCCAGCGGCATGTCGAGCCGCAGTTGCAGCCAGCCTTCCGCGCCGGGTGCGAGCATCTCAGCGTCGAGCAGGCGCACGTGCGCGGTTGCCTCCGCCGCGCCGGTGAAGATCTTGACCTGAGCGTTGTGACGCAGCGCGTGTGCCGCATCCGGCAGATGGCGGAAATGCACGTCAATCAAGTACGTCGGCTGCAGGCGACCGGGCAGGGCCAGCACGTCGCCGCGGGCAAGCTCGTCTTTGTCGACGCCCGCCAGATTGACGGCAACACGGCTGCCCGGCAGCGCGACCTGAACGGATTGCTTATAGCTTTGCAGGGTGCGGATGCGCGAGCGCCGCGCGTTCGGCTGGATCTCGACCTCGTCGCCGACGCGAAAAGCGCCGCTCGTCAGCGTGCCGGTGACGACCGTGCCGAAGCCGGTCATCGTGAAGACGCGATCGACAGGCAGCAGCGGTGAGCCGTAGTCCGGGCGCGGCGGCAGATCCGTGACCAGATGCTCGATGGCCGCGACGAGTTCGGGGATGCCGTCGCCCGAAAAAGCCGAGACGCGCACGATGGGTGCATCGGCCAGCGCCGTGCCGCTCAACGCATCGTAGATATCGCTCTCTATGAGTGTGAGCCATTCGGCATCGTCGACCAGGTCGATCTTGGTCAGCACGACGAGGCCGCGCGTGATGCCGAGCAGGTCGAGGATCGCCAGGTGCTCGCGCGTCTGCGGCATGATGCCCTCGTCTGCGGCAATCACGAGCAGCGCGGCGTCGATGCCGCCGACCCCGGCCAGCATGTTCTCGATAAAATCGCGGTGTCCGGGCACGTCGACGATGCCGAGCAGCTCGCCGTCGGCCAGCGGCAGCCAGGCGAAGCCGAGGTCAATGGTCATCTCGCGTGCTTTTTCCTCGGCGAGACGATCCGGATCGATATTGGTGAGGCGTCGCACGAGCGTTGACTTGCCGTGATCGACGTGGCCTGCGGTGCCTATGACGCGCATGATCTAGTGTCTATCGTGTCGTTGAAGCTGCAAGAGCAGGCGCCGCGCGCTATGACGTCGCTGCGCCATTGTTGGCTTCCTGGGTGACCACGCGCTGCGGCGGGACGCTGCTCGCTGCCGAGTCGTACTCCAGCAGCAGGGCCTGATAGCGCTCGCGGTAAAGCTGGGCGCGCTCACGTTCCAGGGCCCACAGGCGGCTGATGCTGTCGTCGAGCGGTTCGAGCTTCTGCTCGACCTCGGCGATGCGCTGGACGAAGCGTTCGAACTCCTTATCGTGCAGGCGCCAGACCTCGTCGTTGGAGAGCGTGAACTGTTTCCAGCGCTTCTGGTCGTTATCCGTCCATTCGACCCATTCCTCGCGGAAGCGGTTCTCGCTCAGGCGCTGCATTTCGGCGACCTCGTTGATGCGTCGTTCGAGTCGATCGCCGATGCGTTCGAAGTCGTCGACGATGCGCTTCATGTCGCGGTAGGCTTCGGCCCACGTCTCGAAGCGCTCCAGGTTACGCTGCATGACGCTGTCCTGCTCGCCAAAGCGCCGGGTGATGTCCTGAATCTGCTGGTCACGCTGCTGCAGGATCAGGTTCTGCTGGTCGAGGAACTGCTGCATCTGCTCCCGGCGATCACGGTCGCCATTGAGCACGTCCTGCACTTTGCGCTCGTTGCGCAGCGCCAGATCTTCCAGCAGCGTCAACTTCGGTCGGATCTGGTCGATGGCTTTGCGCAGTTCCGGCATTTCGGACTCGGTCTCGGACAGGCGGCGCGTATCCTGCCTGCGCTGTTCTTCGAGGAAGGTGATGCGGCGTTCCGGCTCTTCCAGGCGTTTGGTCAGGTCGTCGAAGCGCTGCTGCAGCTCAGCCACGACCGAAGCCACGCGGTCACGCTCGACGCCCATGGCCGGGAGTTCGGTCGCCTGGCGCTCGTAACGGCTCATTTTGTCCGTGAGTTCGCGCACGGAGCGCGAGATCGGCTCGCGGGCGAGTTCGGCGCGTCGTTCCAGTTCGCGTTCGGCGGCGGCGCGCTTGTTTTCCAGGCTTTCCATCGCGGTCTGCAAATCGCGGCGGATCTGTTCGACCACGTCGAGCGACGTGCCGACGCCATTCGACTGCACCTGCATGACGCTCTGGTCGGATTCGATGCTGTTCAGGCGGCGGCTCAGCGAGTCGATGGTTTGCTGTTGGGCTGCAAGACGTTCCTGCAGCGTGGCGATCAAGGCTTTATCGCGGCGGCGTTCTTCGTCCAGCCATTCGATCATCTTCGCGATTTGTTGAGTATCCATACAGTACATCCCGCTAGGGTGACTTCGTTGAGCGCATTATAACATGTCTACCGGATTTGCAGCGTCGACTGCCGGGCGCGGTAGAATAGGCGAAAGCGCCCTGCTACGGGGAGTGATTCTGATGGCATTCACGCGACACGACCTGGAACAACTCGAAATGCAGAGTCTCGCTCCGTTCGCGCTCAAGAGTGGCGAGAGCAAGGGCCGTATCTACCCGGACAGCGAGCCGGAATACCGCACGGCTTTTCAGCGCGATCGCGACCGCATCCTGCACTCGGCGGCCTTTCGTCGCCTGGAATACAAGACGCAGGTCTTCGTCAACGACGAGGGCGATTACTACCGCACGCGCTTGACGCATACGCTGGAAGTTACGCAGATTGGCCGCACTCTGGCGCGTACGCTCGGCGCTAACGAAGATCTGGTCGAGGCGATCTGCCTGGCGCACGATCTGGGGCATCCGCCGTTCGGCCACGCAGGTGAGTGGGAACTGGATGCGTTGATGCGCGATCACGGCGGCTTCAACCACAATTATCAGAGCTATCGCGTCGTCACCGAGCTTGAGAAGCGCTACGCGAATTGGCGCGGCCTCAACCTCACACTCGAGACGTTGTGGGGGCTGGCGAAGCACGAGACGAACTTCGGCCTCAGCGAAGCCGTCGGCCTTGACCCGTCAATGCGCGGCAGCCTTGAAGCGCAGATTGCGGACATCACCGATGCGCTGGCCTACACCGCGCACGACCTTGACGACGGACTGATGGCGGGCGTGCTCTCCACGCACGAGCTGGAGGCGCTTGAGATCTGGCGGCTGATCTGCGACCGGGTCGGTTGGCGCGGCGGCGCGCTCGACGAAGTGACACGGCACAGCCTGATCCGCGAGCTGGTCGGTCTGCTGGTGAATGACGTGCTCGCGCGGACGAATGCCAATCTGGAAGCGCTCAAGCCGACGACGCCGGAAGATATCCAAAACCACACGGTTAACGTCGTCGCCTACAGTGATACAATGGACACGATGCGGCTCGAACTGCGCAAGTTCCTGTACGCGCGGATGTACAGCCATTACCGCGTGATCCGAATGCAGCAGCGCGCGGCACGATTCATCCGTGAGTTGTTCGAAGCGCTGAGAGCAGAGCCGCGTCAGATGCCGGACGATTATCAGGCGCATGTGGAAGCCCGTGGTCTTGAACGAACGATTGCCGATTACATCGCCAGCATGACCGACAGAAGCGCGATCCAGGAATATCGTCAGTTGTTCGACCCAACCGTGCGCCCTTGAGACGCAAAACCTGAAGCGAGCAGTCCATGTCAAGTGAGACCATCCTCAACAATCGCTATCGCCTTGTTGCCCAGCAGGGGTCGGGCGGCATGGCCGTCATCTACAAGGCCATCGACCAGGTGCTGGGGCGGACGGTCGCGATCAAGATCCTGCGACCCAGCCTGACCAACGATCCGGCGTTCCTGGCGCGCTTCCGCAACGAAGCACGCAGCGTCGCCAATCTGCAGCACCCCAACATTGTGACCGTTCATGACGTTGGCAATGAGGGCGCGACGCACTACATCGTCATGGAGTTCATCGAGGGCCAGGATCTCAAGAAGATCATCAAGGCCAATGGGGCCTTGCCGGTCGAACGGGCGCTCAGCCTCGGCATTCAGATCTGCGCGGGCATCGGCTTTGCGCATCGTGCGGGAATCGTGCACGCGGACGTGAAGCCGCAGAACATGCTCGTCACTAAGGACGACCTGATCAAAGTGACCGACTTCGGCATCGCGCAGGCGTTCAGTGAGGCCGCACCCGGCGAGCGCCAACAGATCGTGTGGGGGAGTCCGCATTATTTCGCGCCGGAGCAAGCTCGCGGCGAGAAGCCGACGCCCGCATCGGATGTCTACTCGATCGGCATCGTGCTGTTCGAGATGCTGACGGGGCGCCTGCCGTTCATGGGCAACAACCAGCAAGAACTGGCGCTGGCGCACATTCGCGAACCTGCGCCGCTCGTTTCTGAGTTCAACCCGGCGGTGCCGGAGAACATCGTCCAGATCGTGCACAAGGTGATGAGCAAAGAGCCGGGCATGCGCTACCGCATGGCGGATCAGCTGGGCCGCATCCTGGAAAGCTATCGCGATCGCGGGCGCCAGTACACGCAGCCGAACATCGCGCAGGTGAGTACGCCGCCGCCCGCCGCACCGACGATCCAGAATCAACAGCCGGTCACGGGCTATCCCACCGGCCAGACGCCGCCGCCCTATGCCGTGCCCACGCAGCAGAATCTGCCGCCGGTGACGCCGCAGTCGCAGCAATCGCTGCCGCAGGGTGTGGAGCCGCTGCCGACCCAGCGCTTCGAACTGGCGCCGAACGCGCCGTCATCACCGCTGTACAACCGTGCGCAGGCGCAACCTCAGCCACTGCCGACCGTCATCCCGACACCGTACGAACCGGCCACGTCGGACTCGCGGCGCTTGCAGACGGGCAGCCAGCCGCTCTACCCGCCGCCGAACGACCGCCAGGGCGATTTGCCGCCAGTGCTCGATCTGGTTACCATCGCGCTGGCGATCCTGGCTTTTTTCGCCGTCGCCTGCCTGATCCCACTGTATATTGCTGTACTCCAGGCGTATCTGGGCTGAGCAATAACGACACAGTTCGTCGATCGCAGGTTTGGCGCTATCCCTCTGCTACGACGCGGTTGGCGAGCGCGTCGTAGACTGGTCGCGGCTGCCCGGACGGATCGAGCAGGCTGGTGTAGCAGGCTTCGGCGTCATCCGGTACAGCGATGCAGCCGTTCAGGTTGTCGACGAACATGGCGCCGACGTAGCCGAGTTCCGCACCGAGTTCGAGCGCGCGCGGCGTGTAAGTGGCCTGTTCGCTCAGGCTGGTGTAGCTGTAGAAAATGTTGATCGCCGGCGGCGGGGTCGTGTCCTCGCTCGATCCCCAGCCGAAGCGCGTCACCCAGATCGGCGTTGCCGCGTCGCCGCTCTCGACCATGATCTGATGGTAATCGGCCAGCGTATCCAGGAAGAAGAAGCTGCGGCTGTCATAGTGCGTGTCGACGCCTTCCGGTTGATCGCAGCAGCGGGCGTCCGGCGGGTTGGCCCAGCCGCCCGGATGCGCACCGACCGCGTCGCTGATATCTGCCAGCCCACTCACGTACAGATCGCGCAAGAAGAGACGGTCGTCGATAGCGTTGACGCCGTCGTTGAAACCGGTTGGCGCCAGCCCGGCGCTGATGACGAGGGCGTCCGGATCACCGGCTTTGATCGCGGCGTAGGCCGGGCGCAGCAGGTCAGCATAGCTGGCCGCGCTGATGCCATGCGTCGGGTTGTTCCACTGGCGGCGCAAATTCGGCTCGCTCCAGATCTCGTAAGCATCCACCCGGCCAGAATAGCGATCCGCCAGCAGACGGACAAAGCCTGCGTAAGCGCTGAAATCATCCGGTGGGCCATTTTCTTCGGCGCTGCTGCGCGCCCAATCCGGCGCCGCCCAGACGGTGAACAGGATGTGTAATTCGGATTGCGCCAGCGCGTCGACAACTGCGTCAAGCTGGTCAAAGGCATATTCGCCTGGCTCAGGCTCGACGTCATGCCACAACACCTCGACTTTGACCCACGACACGTTCAGACGCTCGATTTGAGTGACGACATCGGCTGCGTCCTGACCGGCAAAATACGCTGCGATGCCGGTCGTGACGCTGGCCGCCGGGGCGGGGGTTACCCCAGGAATTTGGGTTGGCGCAGGTGCCCCTGGGATGACAAGCTCTAGACCGGGATGGATGAGATTGGCATTCGTGAGCTTGTTAGCCTCAATCAGCGCACTGACGGTCGTCCCGAAGCGTGTGGCGATGCGGTTGAGCGTGTCGCCGCGCTGGACGGTGTAGGTCGTCTGGGCTTCGGTGGGTGCGGGCGTCGGCGCATCGGTTGCTTGTGGCGCTGGCGTGCCCGGCTCATTCGTCGGTGTCGATTGAGCGGCGGCGGGCAGCAAAGCGAAGCTGAAGAGCATGGCGAGAGTGATGAGGCTGGAGAGACTGTTCCGGCTGAGCGTCTTGCGCATGGGACAAAAGCTCCTGAACGTGCGCGGCGCGATGAGGCTGTACACATTATCCTACAGGCATCTGCGCGGGCAAACAATGTTGCTCCGCATCCTGACCGGGACTATGATGATTGTTGTGGGGTTTACCTACGGAGGAATGCAATGATGAAGCGCCTGCTGAGCGCATGTGTCTTTGCAGTGTGTGCGCTGGTGCTGGTCGCACCGGCCCAGGCGCAGACGCGCTCAGTGTTCTGGAATCGCTGGGATGTGATGATTGATAACGTCGATACCGCGCGCAATCAATTCGATGTGCGCGAGATCTACGACGTGCGTTTTGATGGACGATTTACCTTTGGCTCGGCGGTCATCCCGACCGACCGGCTCGACTCGATCGCCAATATTCAAGTCTACGACGGCGAGACGCCGCTCAGCCAGCAGTGCGCCGAGCGCGCAGGCACCTATTGCGTCGAACGATCGAGCGGCGAGCTTTCGATCACGTACTACTTCACGCAGCCGGTCTACAACACCACCCGGCACTTCGAGATCAGTTACACGGTCAACGGCGCGCTGCGCATCTACAACGGTGGCGACCAACTGTGGTGGGATGCCATCCCCGACGAGCACTTTGGCTTTGGCATCGGCAGTGCATCGATCACGGTCGAACTGCCACAGGCCTATGCGCCGCGCGAGGGCGTTGATCCAGTCGAGACGTATGGTGCGGCCGGCGAAGTTGACGTGAAGGGCAGTGTCGTCACGGCATCAGCAATTAATGGGGTGGGGCCGTACGAATCGTTCGGCATCCGTGTGCAGTACCCGCACAATCCGGAGGCGAACGCGCCCTCCTGGCAGAGCCAGTTCGACGTACAGCGTACCTACGACGAGCAAACACGCCCGCTGGTGACGCTGGCCGTCTGCGCAGGCTCGCTGCTGATCAGCCTCGGCGGTTCGCTATGGATGATCGTGCGCTATCGGACCCATGGGCGCGACCCGGAAATCGGCGTCGTGCCGGAATACCTGAGCGAGCCGCCGTCGGATTTGCCTGCGGCGGTCGCGGGCACGTTGGTGGATGAGCGCGCGGACGTGCGCGATGTGCTGTCGACGATTCTCGATCTCGGGCAGCGCGGCTATCTCGTGATCGAGGAAGATCAGACCGAGGGCTTCCTCGGCATCGGCTCGAAGAGCACCTTTACCTTCAAGCGGACGGACAAGCCGCCGACCGGCCTGCGTGAATACGAGGCGGAACTGCTGGAGCATCTGTTTACCGGCAGCCGCATGGAACGGACGATGGACTCGCTGCGCAACCGCTTCTACACCGTCATCCCGAAGATCCAGAACAGCCTCTACGACGAGGCAGTCAAGGAGGGGTTCTTCGAGCGCTCGCCGCAGAGTGTGCGCACGGCCTGGGGCATGGGCGGTGGCGCTGTGGTCGTACTGGCTTTCCTGCTCATCTTTTTCTTCGTGAGCAGCGCCAGTCGCGTCAGCGAGGCCCTAGTTGCACTACCAATCGCGATCGGCATCGTCGGTGTCGTCATGCTGGTGCTTAGTTCGGTCATGCCTGCCAAGACACGCAAGGGCGCGGAGGAAGCGGCCAAGTGGAACGCCTTCCGCCAGTATCTGCGCAATCTGGAATCTTATGACGACGTGCAGAACGCGGCGGATCGGCTGGCGGAGTACATCCCGTACGCTGTCGCGTTCGGCATCGAGCAGACCTGGTTCCGCCACTTCAACGAAGTGACGTACGCGCCGCTGCCGCCCTGGTATTTTCCGCGTCATTGGGGTGGCCCCTACAGCCGTGGCTACATCCCCGGCAGTGCTTTCCCGCGTGATCTGAGCAGTCGAGGCGGCCTGCCCGGCGATCTGGCGCGGGCCGGTGATGGCTCGCTCGGCGATCTGTCCGGTCAGATGGCGCGCGGGCTGAGCGAGATGTCGTCCAGCCTGACGACGATGCTCAATTCTGCTTCGCGCGTGATGACGAGCCGACCACAGCAATCCGGCGGCAGCGGTCGCTGGAGCAGCGGTGGCAGCAGTTGGAGCGGCGGCGGCTTCAGCGGCGGCGGTGGCAGTGGTGGCGGCAGCCGTGGCTTTGGATGATGCACTTCGACAATAATGTGGAGGCAGTGAATGAATGGTAATCGTCTGTTCGGCGTCATACTTTCCGTGGCCGGTCTCGGCATCGCAGTGATCGCCGGGCTGTGGTTGGCGACGCAAACGCAGGCGGGCGCGCTGGAAGCGGATGGGGCGGTGCTCGGCGCCGGGATCGCCTTCATCCCGGTTGCGATTCTGGTCGGCGTGGGCATCTTCCTGTACGTGCGCGGCGGTACCGAATCGCAGCAGGAGACGGTCATGCGCAAGCAGCGGCGGCTGATGGACATCGTGCGCAGCCGCGGCCAGGTCGATATTGCCGACGTCGCCATGGAATTGAGCGTGCCCGTCACCGAAATCAAGGATCTCGTGCACCAGCTCGTCGGCCTGCAAGTCTTCAGTGGTTACATCAACTGGGACGAGGGCACGTTGTATTCGATGCAAGCCCAGGAGCTGCGCAAGCTCGATAAATGCAAGAACTGCGGCGGCGAACTCAAGATCTCCGGTAAGGGTGTCGTCACCTGCCGCTTCTGCGGGACGGAGTACTTCGTCGGCTGAGGTGGATTCCCCATGTTTAAGGGGGATTCGATGCATGCTTTCCGGGGTAAAATGAATCTGCTTCTGTTCTCAAAGGAGTTTTGTGCATGAGTGACCTCTACGAGCGGATCGTCAGCCAGCGCGATGCGTTGCCCGGTCTGATGAAGCGGATACCCGGTTTCACCGGCTATCTCGACCTGACAGCGCGGCGCGCTGCCGACCGCATGATCCGCGATCACGTATCAGCGGAAGTGGCGACGCGGCTGGCACGGATGGCGCAAATCGGCAAGCGTCTGGTGGATACCGAGGGTGGCCTCTCGAAGATGAGTGATTTCGAAAGTGCGCGCACCAAGTGGCAGACGTATCACGACCGGGTCAAGGCGGCTGCGCCGGGTTACCAGGGCTTCTTCGAGCTGAAGAAGGTCGACGCCATGGCGCTGGAGCATCTCTACAGCTTCGACGAGGCGCAGCTTCGGTTCGTCGACCGGTTGGACGAAGCACTGACCGCGCTCGACAGCGCTGTGCGCGAGAATAGCGGCGTGACCGACGCCATCGACTCGCTCGATCAACTGGCCGTCGAGGCGAATGAAGCCTTCAAGCTGCGTGACGACGTCATCACGCAGATCGCTCAGGATAAATAAGTTTCGCGTAGTCATGAACCAATCATTCTGAAACGCAAGGGGGTTTCAATGCCGCGTATTATCGACGTCATCGATCACGTCAACGTATTGGACGACGAACTGGCCTATCGTGAGCCGCAGGAAGGCAGCGGCGACTGGCGCATGGGGTCGCAGGTGATCGTGGGCGAAAGCCAGGCGGCGGTCTTCGTCCGGGGTGGGGAAGCCCTCGACGTGCTGGGGCCGGGCAGGCACACACTGTCGACCGCCAACCTGCCGATCCTGTCGGGCCTGATCGGCCTGGCGACGAGCGGGCGCACCCCGTTCACGGCGGATCTGTATTTCGTCAATCTGAAGGACATGCCGCAGGTAGGGTGGGGGACGAACCCGCCGATTGTGATGGAGACGCCAGGGCGTGGTATGGGCGTCGTCCTGCTGATCACCCACGGCGTGATCGACATCGGCGTCGACGAAGCGATGCGCTTCGTCAAGCAGTACGGCGTTGGGAAGCCGGTCGTGCGCCTGCGTGACATCAAGGATCGCATCCAGAGTATGCTGCTCGGCGAGATCAGCGATCTGATCCTGAAGTCCGGCGCGGCGAGCGTGCCCGATGCCAACAGGCTGCTCAACGACCTCGAGGGTGCGCTGCTTTCGCGTGTTAACGAGAAGTTCGCTGCCATGGGCCTGCGCATCAAGGCGTTCGAAGCCAATCCGTTCCAGGCGAAGGGCGATGTGTCGCTGGATGAACTGCGCAATTACGTCAGCCTGGACGTCTGGGAGCGCGTGCAGCGGCTCAATATCGCCCAGAAAGCGGCGGAAAACGAAGGTATGGGCGGCGCGCTGGCAGGCGCGGGTGTCGGCCTGGGCGTCGGCCAGCAGATCGGCGCGGCGCTCAACCCGGATATGGCCGAGATGCAGCGCCAGTTGATGCAGCAGCAGCTAATGATGCAGCAGATGATGACCAACATGGCCGCGCAGAATCAGGGCCAGAATCAGCCTCAGCAGACTGAGAGTTCGCCTGCTGCAAGCGCCTCACCGCAGACCAAAGCCGAAGTCCAGGCGATGCTCGACTCGCTCGACATGAAGCTGGCAAACGGCGAGATTTCGGAGGCGGTCTACAACCGTCTGGTTGAGAAGTGGCAGCAGCGGCTGTCCGAAATGGAATAGACTTCGTGTAGTCATCATTGAATGACGTTCACGAGAGAATTGAAAACGGAGGGATGTTCGCCCTCCGTTTTTTGATGCCTGATCCTCAGTTGCTTCGCGTAGTCATGACCAAAGTGAGGCTAATAGCATCTGGTTTTCGTCCTCACAACGGTTCAACACCTTACGCTTTCACACTCTGTTCCTCAAAGGAGTCGAGTTCCTCCTGGGTAAGCGGCATTGCCTGAGGTTTCCCCAGATCGTAGATGTACTGTTTCAGACTTAACTCGTGTTTCACGTTGGTATGACACACGGGTACAACAGGATCATTCACTACCAGATTGACACGAGGATCGACAAAGACAACCAATGGCTGTACTTCAACATCCTTGCCCATACTCTTGAAGATCCCCTGAACGTGCTGAGCTGCACGATACGCATCCGCCGTCGGGTTGCCAATTGAGTCAAAGCGGAACAGGCTGGCAATTTTGCCACCGATGCCGCTCTGCTTCTGCCACTTATCACCCTGATTGACGAAGCGCCCATCCTGATACCGCGTGACCATGGCGAAGATGCCCTGCGGGCAGATCAGCACGTGGCGGGCGGGGAAGTGGTAGTAGTTGTAGAGGACAGACTTTGAGCTGAGGCCCTTCAAGCCCTCGGCGATGGCCGTCTCCGGGCGCGGCTGGCGCACCCACAGATTGGTTGTCCGCACGGAGAAGTACGTTAGCCCATAGGCCAGAACCAGGATCAGCGGCGGCAGGATCAGGCCGAGAGCGACGTCAATTTCGTTTTCCGGTTGGATCTGTCGCCCGGCGACGAACAAGCCGATGCCGAGCAAGCCAAAGCTGATGAAGAACAAATACTGTGCCAGTTTGCGATTGCGGCTGACCAGTTTCTCATCGGTAACGATGCGCACAGTACAAGCCCTTCTTGATGCGCTAGCGAGTCAAAATCACAGACTAAAAGTTCTGCGGTGTGGCCGTGGGCAGTCCGTTCGGCACGAAGTACGACAGACTGCCACCGCGGCGGATGTCCGCACAGATCAGGTCGCCGAAGCGCAGCGTTGGCTGAATGCGCCAACGACGCGGCGAACCCCAGGCGACGCCGATGACTGCGGTCGGCAGGTCGGCGGCGGCCGGACGAATGCAGAAGGTCACCTGATTCTCCAGGCGATCGGAAAGCACGTTGCCACCGCTGCGGAAGAACAGAATGTCATACAGGTCGCCGCGGCGGTCGTATCCCTGCGGCGAGGCGGGAGACTTCCAGCTCGCCTCGATCGTGCAGTAGGCATCCAGATCGTTCCTGAAGGTGACGAACTCGTCGGCGGTATCCCAGAGGACCTGCCCGCAGTTGGGGAACGTCTGCATCACCGACAGATCGCTACCGGCGGGGCCAGTCTGCTGAGTCGGAACGGCGACCGGCGTGCCAGGCGTCGCATTCGGCGAGGAGGTAACCTCGAATGAAATACGCGCCTTGCCGTTCAGATTGATGTTGACCGGCGCGGTGCCGTCGGCAGGGCCGAGGACGCCCGCTGAACTGAGGTTCGCCAGGTCGAACGTGCTGCTCGGCGTCCAGGCCCAATAAGTCAGCACCGATGTGCCCGATGTATCCGCGAGGAAGCGGAAGTTGACCGGCAGATAGAAGCCGACCCAAAGCGCGCGCTGGGTCACCGTGACCGGCGTGGGGAAGGTGGCTGTGAAGGTGCCCGCCTGCTGGATGTCGACGGTGGTCCGTCCCACCAGAGTCGCATCGACGGGCGAGCCGCCGTTCGCGTCTTCGTAGATCACAACCTCGACAGCGCTGCCGGGCACGGGCGTATCCACCGCGAGGCTGACGCGGTCGATCGTGGCCGGCAGGGCGACGTTGAAGGACAGCAGATCAAAGCCATTCATGACCAACGTTTGCTCGCCGCTGACAAACCAGACCGCACTACCGTCACCATTGATGCTGATGGTTTGCTCACCGGCGCTGACGGCCAGCGGGACCAACAGTAAGGCGATGAAGACGCAGAGCAGGGCCCCGCGGGAAATACGTGCTCTCATGACATGCCTTTCGAACCTGATCACATGCGGCCACGATGTGTCTGTTCCATCGCCGACCGGCCCCGTATTGTAGTCCGTCCTCTCGTAGCAGGCAACGTGCGGGATGCGAGATGGTCACAAAGTCATACGTCAGGCATGGGCAGAGACCGCGTTTACGCGGGTAGGGTGGGGGGCTATAATCGCATTTCATTCGAATTACGCATAGATAGGGCATTCCCGCATGGAACAGACATTATTGTTTGCCGTCGTCTTGCTGCTTGGGATTGGCGCTTACTGGTCACTCGTAATCTTCCCGCGCCAGCGCGACTTTCAGAAGCGCCAGCAGTACGTGCGCCAACTACAAGAGGGCGACGAGATGATCACGTATGGCGGCATCATTGGCCGCGTCGTCAGCGTCGAGGCGGATCAGGGCATTGCGCATGTCGAGATCGCACCCGGCGTCGTCGTTCGCATGATCTCCGTCGCACTCGTCCAGCCATACGAGCCGGACAAGGTCGCAGAGAGCGCGCGCAAAGGGCAAGCCTAACTCCGGCCTTGCGGTATAGGCCACCACAGGGAACAATATGACCCATTCCACGTCGATAGCACGGGGCGAGCACACGCCCCGTGTCCATGAGGACATCCTATGAGTACACACATGCGCTGGTTTCTCGTCATCGTCGCGCTCACGCTGTTTTCGCTGTGGGTGGCGCTGCCGGGTACCCTGATCACCAACGTGCCTGACTCGTGTTACGAGAACCCGGCTGACATTCCTCAGGAAGGCTTGCATATCGACTTGAACGGCGACTGCACCCAGGAACTGCGGCTGGACGTGCGCCAGAGCCTCGGCCTGGATCTCGTCGGCGGCCTGCGCGTGCTGCTCCAGTCGGAACTGCCGCCCGGCTCGTACAATATCGACGATCTGCGTGAGGCGGCCAACAACGTCGCTCGGCGCGTGAACGCGCTCGGCGTGAACGAACCCGCCATCCAGGTGCAGGGCAGCAGCCGCATTCTGGTCGAGCTGCCGGGCATTTCCGACCCGCAGCAGGCTATCGACACCATCCGACAAACGGCGCTGCTCGAATTCGTCAATTTCAGCGGCCTGACCGGCGCGGAAGTGCGCGAACTCGAAGGCAAAAAGATCATGACGACTGAGCAGCTTCGCATACAGGAAGCGCGCAGTCTGGAAGACGTGGACACGACAGACAATGGCCCGGCACCGCTGGTTAACCCGCGTACAGGGCTGCCGTTTGAAACCGTCATGACCGGTTCTGGCTTGCAGGCCGCTTCAGCAGGCGTCCAGCAGGATGGGAGCTGGGTCATCGTTTTTGAGACCACGGAAGAGGGCGCCCAGATCTTCGGCGACTACACGCAGGCCAATACCGGCAGCGCCATGGCAATTGTGCTCGATGGGGTCGTCCTGTCGGCGCCGACTATCCAGAGCCGCATCTCGACCAACGGTCAGATCACGGGCAACTTCGACCAGGAATCAGCCCAGCAGCTGGCGCTGCAGCTTCGTTCCGGTGCACTGCCGATCCCGCTGCGCGTCGAATCAAGCGAGCGCGTGGGCGCGACGCTCGGCCAGGAGTCCGTTAACCTGAGTATCCGCGCGGGCATCATCGGCGTGCTCGTCGTGCTCGCCTTCATGCTCATCTACTACCGTGTGCCCGGCATCGCGGCGGATATGGCACTGCTGGTGTTCGTCCTGCTCAACCTTGCTGCCTTCAAGCTGATCCCGGTGACATTGACGTTGCCCGCCATCACAGGCTTCTTGATCTCGATTGGTACGGCAGTCGATGGCAACATCCTGATCTTCGAGCGTATCAAAGAGGAACTACGCGCCGGACGTGAGGTCGATGACGCACTCGACGCCGGTTTCGACCGCGCGTGGCAGTCCATCCGCGACTCGAACATCTCGACGATCATCATCTGTTTCGTCCTCTTCCTGTTCGGGCAAACGCCGGGCGCGAGCATCGTCAGCGGCTTCGCGATTACGCTGGCCCTCGGCCTCGTACTCAACCTGTTCACCGCAGTGCTCGTCACGCGCACCTTCCTGCATGTACTCGTCAAGCTGTTCGAAAAGCCGGTGCACGAGCGCCAGTGGCTGCTCGGCGTCTGATTCGAAAAGAGGCAATCAATGTTCAGCATTGTGCAAAAGCGGCGTCTGTATTTTCTGGTCTCCGCCGCAGTCATCATACCGGGCATCTTGATCATGCTCTATTCGCTGGCGACGACCGGCGCGTTGATGCGCCTGAGCATCGACTTTGAGGGCGGTAGTTTGTACGACGTGACGTTTCTCGAAAGCGGCGCCGACGAGAGCAACATCCGCGACGTCTTCACCAGCTTCGGCAATTCCAACCCGCTGATCCAACGCCTGGGCGACCCGGATCAGAACCACTGGTCAATCCGCGCGCAGTTTCAAGAACAGGCCGTGACCAACCAGATCGTGGCGGCGCTCAATGAGATCGCGCCGGTCGATACCGGCAGCATCCGGGTCGAGACGCTGTCCGAGACGGTCGGGCAAGAAGCGACACAGGCGGCCTTCTTCGCCGTTGCGGCGGCGGCGGTGGTCGTGACCGGCTTCATCGTGCTCGCCTTCCGCACTGTGCCGAAAGCACTGCGCTACGGCATCTGCGCGATTGTCGCCATGTTACACGACGTGCTCGTCGTAGCCGGGGTTATGTCCTTGTTGGGCCTGCTGCTCGGCTGGGAGGTCGATGCGTTGTTTCTGACGGCCTTGCTGACGGTCGTCGGCTTCTCGATCCAGGACACGATCGTCATGTTCGACCGTATCCGTGAGAATATCCCGCGCCATCTCGGTGAACCCTACGAGGCCATCGTTAACCGCAGCATTCTGGAGACGATGCACCGGTCGCTGGCGACCCAGTTGAACGCCTTCTTCATCATGATCGCGATCATGTTGTTCGGCGGTGAAAGCATCCGCCAGTTCATCACTATCCTGTTCATCGGCCTGCTGACCGGCACGTACTCGTCAATCTTCATCGCGGTGCCGCTGCTGGTCGCCTGGGAAAAAGGCGAGCTGCCGTTTACTCATCCGGCGGTCGCCGCGCAGCCCAGCGCAGCGGGGTAGCCTGATGCGGGCTGTGACGTTCAATGGAGCGCTCAGGCTGGCGACGGATGCGGCTGAGCCTGCCCGTGCTGACGATGAGGTCATCATTCGGCCTCTTCTGGCCGGCATCTGCAATACGGATCTGGAACTGACGCGCGGTTACAAAGACTTCTCCGGCATTCTCGGTCACGAGTTTGTCGGCGAAGTCGTTGAGGGTGACAACAATTGGTTGGGGCGCCGCGTCGTCGGCGAGATCAACATCGCTTGCGGTGAATGCGACTTCTGTCGACGTGACATCCCAAGCCAGTGCCGCCACCGCAAGACACTCGGCATTTCTGACTACGCGGGTGTGTTTGCGGATTACTTCAAACTGCCAGTCGCCAATCTGTACATGGTCGACGATTCCATTCCGGATCGTGCGGCGACGTTTGTCGAGCCGCTGGCGGCCTGCCTGCAAATCCTCGAAGCGGTGCACATTTCACCCCGCGACCGCGTCGTCGTGATCGGCGCTGGCAAGATGGGGCTGCTGGCGGCACAGGTGCTCCGTTTGACCGGTGCGGACGTGCAAGTTATCGTTCGTCGCAATCGGCAGGCGGAACTGCTGGCAGGGTGGGGCGTTCCCGCCGTGGAGCGAGAGGCGATTGCCGACAAGAGCATCGACGTCGTGGTCGAGTGCACCGGCGACGAATCGGGCTTTGCCGAGGCGCTCAAGATGGTGCGCCCGCGGGGAGCGATTGTGCTCAAGAGCACCTATGCGCACAACCCCGCGCTCGATATTTCGCATGTCGTCGTCCACGAGATCAAAGTCATCGGCAGTCGTTGTGGGCCATTCGACGCGGCGCTGCGTCTGCTGGCGCAAGGGCTGATTGAGGTCGAATCGATGATCGACGCCGTCTACCCGCTCGATCGGGCGCTAGACGCCTTCGATCGGGCGGCACAGCCCGGCGCGCTGAAGGTCCTGCTTACGCCAGCAGTCGGTTGACCGCCGGTAATGTGAAGAAGAAGGTACTGCCGCTGCCCGGCTCGCTCTCGAGCCAGATGTTGCCACCGTGTGCCTCGATGATGTGACGCGCGATCGTCAGACCGAGACCGGTACCCTGTGTGAACCCGGCCGTATCCGCCACCCGGTAGAACTTCTCAAACAGATGGCGCTGCGACTCGTAAGGGATGCCGTAGCCGGTGTCGGCGACGGCGATCTGCGCGAAGGCGGTCGCATTGTCCTCGCGCGGGGTGACGCGGATGTCGATGACGCCGTGATCCCGGTTGTACTTGACGGCATTGCTGAGCAGGTTGAGCAGCACCTGCTTGACCTTGCCTCGATCCGCGCGCACGGCAAAATCCGAGATCGCATCCTGAATCTGAATGCCGCGCTCGCTGGCCTGCGGACGCACGATGTCGACGCACTCGTAAAGCAGCTTACTGAGCGGCACCTCGCTGATTTCGAGCTGGGCGCGTCCACTCTCCAGGCGTGCCAGGTCGAGATATTCCGACGTGAGGCGCACCAGCCGCTCGGTCTCCGATTGCAGAGTCTCGATGATGTCGGCGTGTCGTTCTGCCGGGAGATCCGGGCGCGAGAGCAGCGCCGTGCTCGTCTTGAGCGCGACCAGCGGCGTGCGCAGTTCGTGCACCATCTCGGCCATGAAGTCGCTCTGCTGGAACAACCGCGCATTCTCAATCGCCGTGGCGGCGTGCAGCGCCAGCAGCGTCAGCATCTTGATGTCGTCATCCTCGTAAGTCGCGCGCTCGCGCTTGTTGAGCGCTTCCAGCACGCCAATGACCTGCCCACGGCGCGACTTGAGCGGCACCGCGAGCAAGTTCTGCGTCCGCACCTGCGTCGCATCCTCTACCTGCTGCGAAAAGCCCGGATCGGCGGCGATATCGCGGACGACGCGCGCCTCGCCATGCGTGACGACCCAGCCGGCAATGCTGCCGTCGATCGGCACGACAATGTTTTCGAAATCGCGGGAGGTCATGTTGGATGCCATCTCGAAACGCAGTTCGCCGGAGACGGTATCCAGCAGCAGGATCGACGAGGCCTGGGAGTTGGTCAGTTCGCTGGCGGCATTCACGATCAGGCGAAGGAGAGCCTGATGATCGAACGTGACCGCGAGCTCCTGGCTGATTTCGAGGATGCGTTCATAGCGATACAGGCGCTGCTGCACCTGATCCCAGGTCGACGCATCACCGCTCCTATCCCGATCCGTCAAAGTTGCTCCTCCACGTAACGCATGATTTTGGGGAGCACGACCGCCGCATCTTCGTGAATGACGACATCGGCCCGCTGGTCGAAGTCGGTCGGCTCAAGGTTGATGATGACCAGCTTGGCTCCACAACGCGTTGCAATGATGGGGATGTCGCTCGCCGGTGCCACCTCAAGTGATGAGCCGACGATCAGCATGACATCCGCCCGCCGCGCAGCATCCTGCGCCGCACGGAGCACTTGCAGCGGCAACTGCTCACCAAACAAGATTACATTAGGCTTGATCACTCCGCCACAACGTGGGCAGCGCGGGATCTGGCTGTCGGCGAGAAACTGCTCCAGGAGCGGCAGGCCGGGGTATGTGGTGAAACAATGCGTGCAGGTGGCTTCACGGAAGTGGCCGTGCAGTTCGTAGACGAGCGAACTCCCGGCGCGCTGGTGCAGCATGTCGATGTTCTGCGTGATGATGGCGATAAGGTGCCCCATCTTTTCGAGGCGAGCGAGGACGTTGTGCGCTGCATTCGGCTGCGCGTCCAGGGTGAGCCGCGCGAGCGGGTGAACCCAGTCGTAGAAGGCACGGGGATTCTGGCGAAATCCAAACAGGCTGGCGACCTCCATCGGATTGACTTTTTCCCACATACCGCAGGTGCGGCTGCGAAAATCAGGGATGCCGGACGGGGTGCTAATCCCTGCGCCGGTGAAGGCTACGGTCGCTCGTGAGTCGCGAATAAGACTCGCTACTTGAGCGATGGCAATCTCAGTATTCATTCAAATACTTAACCGCGACTAAGATTAAGTTGCGTCGGTTCTTCTCACTCAGGGATGGCTTGCTGCGCCGCGAGCTGTACCTTGACGTGAATGTCCTCTGCCAATTTAATCACTTGATTCGAAAACATCACTGCGGGCTGGAGCGTCACAGGTGGCACGCGCGCCTGCACCGCCTGCAAGATAATATCAGAACCCGGGGGAATTACGGAACGGATAGGTTGGCCGACGATGCGCTCGAAATCCTGCCAGGTGAGCTGTTTCGCCTGAGCCACGTGCTGCACGGCGACCACGCTCGTGCGATGAGGTTCGTTACCGCTCCAATTGTGCATCTCGTTGAGCAGTTCGCGCGCCATCATCGACGAGATCGGGTTGGTATCGATGACGACCATGATGTGATCGAGTTCGCGCTGGAGGTTGCTCACCAGCGAGGTGTAACCGGCGCCCAGGTCGACGAACACCGGGCGTCCAAGCTGACGCAGCGCGCGCGTCGTGGCGATAACAGCGTCGGTGTTGATGGTCAACTGGCGCTCTTGCGCCTGGGCCGACGAGAGGAGCGCGCGCAGACCGGACGCGTGGGTGGTCAGTTCCGCTTCGACCAGCCGCGGCGTAATCTCACCGGGCGGCCGCTGCAGCACACTGGCGACGCCATGCGCCTGGGGGAAGCCGAGCGACAGGCCGATCGTGCCCGCGCCGGGCCGGTAGTCGACCACGATCGCGGTATCGCCCGCCATGACTCGGGCTGCCGCCAGATTGAGCGCCAGAGTCGTCGTGCCGACGCCGCCTTTGGCCCCGACGATGCCGATGGCCGGGGACATATTGGCTTGCTGGCGGCGCTGTGCGGTGCGCTGGAGGATGGCTTTGACGCGCGAGGCGAGTTCCGCGGGGTGCGTCGGCTTGGTCAGGTAGTCATCCGCGCCCGCTTCGAAACCGGCAACCTTGTCGTCGATGAGAGTCTTGGCCGTGAACATAATGATCGGAATGGTCTTGGTGTCCACGTTGAGGCGCAGGCGGCGGCAGACCTCGTAGCCATTCATGTCCGGCATCATCACGTCGAGGATGATCAGATCCGGGTGTTCAGCCATCGCTTTTGTCAGTGCTTGTGAACCGGTGTTGGCCGCCGATACCTCGTAGCCATTCCTCTGGAGCATGAGGCCGATGAGTTTTAAACTGTCCAGGTCATCATCTACGACCAGTATGCGCTCTGCCATGAGACCTCTTTGTCAAGTTGCACTGGGGTCTTATTAATTGTCACTCTATGAGTCGCAGTATAGCATATAACGGAGTGCAGCAGAGAATTGACTTGTGACAAGCCCATTGCCAAAATGAGCCTGAAAGGATCGGATCAGAATCCCACTGCGCCGCAGCAACGGGTATGCGTGTATAGTGGGATAAATGCCTGACGCCAAAGAAAGTCGGTTCCGATGAATATGCGGCAACTTACGGCCTTCGGTGACGCGGCAGTGATGCTGGAAGCACTGCTGCACGCGACGCCATACCCGGTGCTGTTCGTAAATCTCGATCAACAACTGGTTGCGTGGAACGAGGCCGCGCAAGCCTTGTTCCATCTGGACGAGGCCGCGCCACCTTACCTGATCGAACTGCCCGGCGGCGAGTACCTGGCGCAGTGGCTGAAGGACGACCACGGTCTGGCCGAGTGGACGCCCGCCGAGGATAGACGCTTTCGACCGTACATCGAGCTGATTGGTGGCGCAGATGCGCCCCACGGCTGGGTGATCTTCCTGCGCGATGTGAGCGAGACGCACCGCCTAGTGCGCAGCCAGGCGGAATACATCCGATTGATCTCCCACGATCTGCGCACACCGTTGACGTCCGTCGTCGGTTTCACCAGCATGCTCCAGCAGACGCTGGCCCCGGATAACCCGCAGCAGCGCACCTTCCTGGGCAAGATTCAGTCCGGCCTGACCGTGCTCACGGGGCTGCTCGAAAATATCCAGGACGCGGGCCGTTTCGACCCGGAGACCGGGTTCTACGAGATGAGCCGCCAGCCGTGCGACCCCGGCGAGATCGTCCGGCGCATTGTCAAAAGCTATCCGATGCCCGCCGACAAGCCCGATCTGCACGTACACCTGACCATCGGTGAAGACGTGCCGATCTTTTCTGCGGACGCCAACATGCTGGAACGGGCGGTCAGTAATCTGTTCGACAACGCAGTCAAGTACACGCCGAATGGCCGCGACATCAACGTCGAAGTGCAGCGCATGGGCGACGAAGTCATTATCGCCGTCTGCGACAGTGGCCTCGGCATCAGCCCTGAGGATCAGCAGCGCCTGTTCCAGCGACACTCGCGCATCGTGCGCCAGGAGACAAAGAAGGTCAAAGGCACGGGGCTGGGCCTGTTCATCGTGCGCAGCGTGGCGCTCCATCATGGCGGACGCGCCTGGGTCGAAAGCGAGCTGGGCCAGGGGAGCTGCTTCTACATGTCGCTGCCGATTGTCGGACGCGCCGCACGCCAAGATTGAAAATGCGGCGCCCCTGGGCTATGATCCGCACGTCTGTTCGTGAAGGTTGAGGCATTGGCTAATGCGCATCGCGGTGCTGCCGGAAGAAGTCGTCGCCCAGATCGCCGCCGGCGAAGTGGTGGAACGCCCGGCTTCGGTCGTCAAAGAGCTGCTCGAAAACGCGCTTGATGCTCAAGCACGGCAGGTCAGAATCTCGATTGAGGGCGACGGGCGCCAACGTATTGTCGTCGCCGACGACGGCAGCGGCATTCACACCGACGAGGTCGAGACGGCCTTCATGCGCCATGCCACCAGCAAACTGCGCGCGCTGGACGACCTGTCGCGGCTGCATACGCTCGGCTTTCGCGGCGAAGCGCTGGCCAGCATCGCCGCCGTCAGCCGCGTCACGCTGGCGACGCGCCACATCGACGAGCAGGCGGGAACACGGATGCTGATCGAGGGCGGCCACCTGCGCGATCGTAAAAGCATCGGCGCGCCATCGGGTACCGTGCTGACGATCGAGAATCTGTTTTACAACACGCCCGCGCGCCTCAAATTCCTCAAGACCGAGAACACCGAAAAGCGCCAGATCGCCGCCGTGATCACGCGCTACGCAATGGCTTATCCCAGCGTGCGTTTCATCCTGGAGCAGGATGGCCGCGAGATCTTCCGTACGCACGGCAGCGGCTTTCTAGGCGACGTCATCACCGCGGCCCTGGGTCTCGAACACGGCAAGCAAATGATCGAGGTCGACAACGGCGAGAGCGAGCGCATTCGCGTCTACGGCTACACGTCGGCGCCGAGCCTCAATCGCGCCGACCGCTCGCGCATCACGTTGTTCGTCAACGGGCGCTGGATCGTCGACAACAGCCTGACCTACGCCGTCATCCAGGCTTATCACACCCTGCTGATGACCGGGCGCTATCCCGTGGCCGTGCTCATGATCGAAATCCCACCGGAAGAGATCGACGTCAACGTCCACCCGACCAAGGCTGAAGTCCGCTTCCGCAATGGCGACGCGGTCTTTTCGGCGATTCAGAAGGCCGTGCGACGCGCTGTGATCGAGCAGGCGCAGACGCCGGGCATCTTTGCCGGGCGCTTCAGCGCTCCCGGCGAGCCGAGCCGCGCCTGGGCCGATCGCTACGAAGCCGCGCAGCTCGATCTCTCGCTCGACCTGGCCGATCCAGGGCAGCATGCGCGCAAACAGCACCAGGATGTCGCTTACGACGAGAACGATCCCACGGCCGTTCCCTATGGCCCCGGTGCCCCGGCGAAACCGCGCACGCTGCCGCTGCTGCGCGTCATCGGCCAGGTGGCCGCCAGCTACATCGTCGCCGAGGGGCCAGCGGGCTTGTATCTGGTCGATCAGCACGCGGCGCACGAGCGCATCCTCTACGAGCAGTTCATGGATGAGCACGAGCAGCAAGGCATGATCGCGCAGTTTGCGCTGGCGGCACAGACGCTGCATCTGTCGCCCGACGAGGCACGCCTGCTCGAAGACAATCTGACGGCGCTGCAGGCGTTCGGCTTCGACGTCGAGCCGTTCGGCCAGAACACGTTCGTCGTGCGCAGCGTCCCGGCCATGCTGGCCGATCGCGAACCGGCGGCGGTCATCAGCGGCATTCTGGAAGACCTGTATCAGGGCAACAAGCCAGGCCAGGCGCGCATCGAGGACAAGATCGTCCTGCGCGTGTGCAAGCAGGCCGCCGTCAAAGCCGGTCAGATCCTCAGCCTGGAGCAGATGCAGGGCTTGATCCGCCAGCTTGAGCGCTGCGACTCGCCGCTAACGTGCCCGCATGGTCGCCCGACCATGATCCACATGAGCAGCGAGCAGCTCGAACGCGAATTCGGGCGCGCCGGAGCTTAACGATCAGCCGCCCGTACCCCACGTGAACGGACGCCATTCACCCTCGGCACCGACCACGGCATAACGCCCGTCGGCGTTTTGCTGCGCCACGGACACGCGCCAGCGATACTGCTGACGCTCGCCGCCCGTCGGCGCGATGTCCGATGGCAGGCGGTAGGACGTGGCGCGCGTGATGTCGTTGAAGGTGGTGCCGGTCGTCTGGTTCTCGATCTGCACCAGATAGACCTGCTGGGCTTCCAGTACACCGGCGCTGACCCATTGCAGCGTAAACGTCGAAGCCGCGTTGATGATGGCATCAACCGGCGGGAAGCTGACGCGCGGTGCCGCAAACGTCGGCGTCGGCGTGGCCGTCTCGTTGCCGGACGGTGTCGGCGAAAGCGTCGGTGTGGTGGTCGGCGCGGGCACGTTGACCGCCGCGCCGGTATCCAGCAGGACACGGCAGTCCGGGCCGCCGCTGGGGTTGCTCAGGTCACAGTTGAAGAAGCCGATCTGCGGGTTGAGGTCACGGAGGACGCGCAGGGTCGTCCGGTACTGCTCAGCGATGCCCAGGATCGTCTCGCCCTCGCGCACCACGTGCGGCACGATGGTCGTCTCGATGGCCAGGGAAATCTGCGGCACGCCAGACTGCGCCGTCGCCGTTTGAACATCGGCGGGCAGCGTCGGCGCGAGTGTCGGCAGCGGGATCAGAATTGTGCTGCCCGGCCCCGGCAGTCGATCCGCACTCGGCAGGTTCGGGTTAATGCGCACAATCTCGTTGAGCACGCTCAAATCGCGGTAGCCGAACTGCTGGATGATGAAGATCAGCGTGTCGTCGGGCTGAATCACGTACTCGACGACCGACGGCGTCGGCGTGGCCGCCGGTTCGTTCGTCACGGGCTGCGTCGGCATCTCGGTCGGCGGCGCAACTTCCAGAGCGGCGGTCGGTGTGGGTGTCAGACTTGCCGTCGGCTGTGGTGTCTCAGTCGCGGTCGCCAGCGCTTCGAGGATCGGCGTCGGTGTCGGAATCTCTGGCGGATTGGCGCAGCCTGCCATCGCTGCGACCAGGACGAAGATGAGCGCGGCGCGAATGATCGATTTCATCAAGCGGTTCCTGCTCGGCTTTCCCAGATAAAAGTGCGTGTCTCAGTCGTGAAGATCGGCGTGTCCGGCGCGTCCAGGTTGATGACGCTGACCGACCATGCGAATTCGTGGCGGCGGCCATCGGTGCCCTGCCACTCAACCGGCACGACGTAGAATAACTCGTGTGTATCGTCCGTGTGATCGACGCCGAGGGTCGTATCACGCGCCTGGATGCGATAGACCTCGTTCGGGCCGAGCGTCCCGGTCGTGACCCAGCGCAGGGTGACAAGCTCATCTTGCTGGAACAGGGCGCGGTCACCGGGGCTGAGTGACGCAGGCGCGTTGAAGGTCGGCGTGGCTGTCGGCGTCGGCGTTTCGCTGCCGGATGGCGTCGGCGGAATGGTCGGCGTCGGTGTCGGCGCGGGCACGCGGATCTGTTGGCCCTCGATCAAGGTGACGATGCAGCGCGGGCCGCCGCTATCCATGCCGAAATCGCACTGCGAGAACTCGACCTCAGGGTTCAACTGAGACAGGATTTCCGCATTCGCGCCGTACTGCACAGCGATGGACAGCATCGTTTCGTCTTTGATCACGGTGTGCCAGGCGACGCCTGGCTGCAGCGTCTCCGTCGCGAACGCAATCGCCGCCGTGTCTCCTGCGGACGCACCGGTATCGCTAGCACCGCCACCACCGCCATCGGTGCTGGTATTTCCAGAGTCGGGTGGGGGAGTCGGCTGGCTCGGATCGAGCGTCGGCGTCGGCCATGGGATAATCAACTCCTGACCGACCTGGATCGCTTCTGGTGCGCTTAGCTGATTGGTGGCGACAATCAGATCGATCACGTCGAGATCGCGATGCCCACAGCTCAGCGCGAGGCCGAGCAGACTATCGCCCGCCGCCACCTGGCGGATGCACGGGGCCGGTGTCGAAGTGGGTGGCGCTGTCGGCGGCGCGGGTGTGACGGTGATCAGGCTGGGCAGCGGACGCGCGGTGTTGGTCTGGATCGGCAGCGCAGTCCTCGTGACGAAGTCGACGCTGACGCCGCCGATAGTCGCCACAGGCGTAGGCGTATCGGTGGTTTGCGCGGTGGTCGGCAGGATGTCTGCGCCCAGGAAACGGAGCGCCAACAGCACGACCGCGCCAATGCAGATGACGGCGGCCAGCGCCATCATGCCGCCGAAGATGAACATCTCGCCGCGGCGGCGCAGCGAACCTTCGTAAAGGTCGGTTTCGCCGTAGCGGTAGTCGTAGCGTGCAGCGGAAGACGAGCCTTTTTTCGCCTGGGGTTCATTGGTGACGACGTTCACATCGGTCAGTGTCGTCCCGCACGTCGGGCAGATCACCGCGTTGTGATGGGCGGTCGCTCCACAAATCGGACACGTTTTGTAGACCTGTGACAACAGTTCGTCCTCAGTCCGTCGCACCTTCGTAACGGGCGTAGTATAGCGGGTGTTGCAGCGGGGTTGAAGTGGGGAGTGAGGAGATAGCCCTGGGGACGAGCGTCACTCGCCCCCAGCGATACGTGCGTCAGTCAATCGTTTGCAGCGTCTCCAGCCGCTCGCTGACCTGGGCCAGCGACGCCTGAAGATCGTTGAGTTTGGTGCGTTCGCGTTCGACGACGTCCGGGCGCGCGCGCTGGACGAATTGCTCGTTGCCGAGCATCGCCTGCGAGCGGCTGATCATGTCCTGGAGCTTCTCGTGCTCTTTGGCCAGCCGTTCGCGTTCGGCGTCGATGTCGATCAGATCCGCCAGCGGGATGTAGACCGTGACGTCGCTGGCGACCACGGTGGCCGCCTTCTCCGGCACGGCGGCGTTCGTATCCAGCAGCTTGACCTCGCCGACGTTGGCCAGCCGATTGAACAGATAGCTGTAATCCTGAAGCGCCGCGCGCTGCTCGCCAGGGCTGACCAGGATGCCGATCTTGCGGCCCGGCTCGACGTTGTACTGCTCACGCGCCAGGCGCACGCCGCGCACGAGATCCATCATCATCGTCATTTTGCGCTCGGCTTCGGCGTCGATGCGCGCCTCGTCCACCTGCGGCCAAGATGCCAGGATCAGCGCCTCGCTGTCCGTCGGCAGGAAGCGCCAGATCTCCTCCGTCATGAATGGCATGAACGGGTGCAGCAGGCGCAGGCCAGTATCGAGCACGTGGAGCAGAACGGCGAGGGCTGCCCGTTTCTCCTCCGGCGTGCCGTTGTAGAGCGCGTGCTTGCTGATCTCGATGTACCAGTCGGCGAAATCGCCCCACAGGAAGTCGTCAATCTGCCGTCCGGCCTCGCCATATTGGTAGTTCTCGAACAGGCGCGAAACCAGGCCGATCAGGCTGTTCAGGCGGCTGACAATCCACTGCGACGGCAGATCGAGCTGGTCATGCGCAGGCAGCGGCGCGCGCTCATCTTCACCCAGGTTCGACGTGATGAAGTTCGCCATCTGCCAGATCTTGTTGACGAACTTCCAGTTGCGTTCCACGCGCGCCGGGTCGAGATTGATGTCGTTGCCGGGCGTGCTGCCGGTCGCCAGCGTGAAGCGCAGCGGATCGGCACCGTACTTCTCGATCAAGTCCAGCGGATCGATCACGTTGCCGAGCGTCTTGCTGATTTTGCGACCATCCTTATCGCGCACCAGCCCGTGCAGATAGACGGTCGAGAACGGCACCTCGTCGGTGAACCAGAGGCCCATCATGATCATGCGCGCCACCCAGAAGAACAGGATGTCGTAGCCGGTCTCCATCATCTGCGTCGGGTAGTAGCGTTCGAGATCGGCGGTCTTATCCGGCCAACCGAGTGTGCTGAACGGCCACAGGCCGCTGCTGAACCACGTGTCGAGCACGTCGAGTTCCGGCGTCCATTCGCGGCCATCGGTTGGCGCCTGCTTGCCGACGTAGATCTCGCCATCCGGGCCGTACCAGGCGGGAATCCTGTGGCCCCACCACAACTGGCGGCTGACGCACCAATCCTCGATGTTTTCGAGCCAGTGATAGTAGACCTTCTCGAAATGTTCCGGCACGATCTTGATGCGGCCATCGCGCACAGCCTGGACGGCCTTTTCGGCCAGCGGCTGGATGCGCACGAACCACTGCTCGCTCAAGAGCGGCTCGATCACCTCGTTGCCACGGAAGGCGCGCGGCACGACGTAGCGATGCGGCTGCACGCGCACGGTCATCCCGGCGGCTTCCATGTCCGCCCACAGCTTCTTGCGGCACTCGAAGCGATCCATCCCGGCATAAGGCCCGGCGTTCTGGTTCATGGTCGCGTCGGGGTTCATCACGTTGATGATCTCCAGCCCGTGACGCTTGTAGATCTCGTAGTCGTTGAAGTCGTGCGCCGGTGTGATCTTGAGCGCGCCGGTGCCGAACTCACGATCGACGTAGTCGTCGGCGATCACCGGGATGCGCCGGTTGAGCATCGGCACCAGCGCATACTGGCCGATCAGGTGGCGGTAGCGGTCGTCCTCGGGATGCACGCAGACGGCGGTATCGCCCAGGATCGTCTCCGGGCGCGTCGTCGCCACCGGGATGAAACCACCGTTTTCAAGCGGATAGTTGAAGAAGAACAGTTGCCCCTCTTCTTCCTCACGCACCACTTCGAGATCCGAGACGGCGGTCTGCAAGCCGGGCGACCAGTTGACAAGTCGTGGCCCGCGGTAGATCAGCCCCTGCTCGTAGAGCGTGACGAACACCTCTTGCACCGCCGCCGATAGGCCGTCATCAAGCGTGAAGCGCTCGCGATCCCAATCGCAGCTCGCGCCGATGCGCCGGAGCTGGCTCTTGATCGTGCCTTCGTACTTGCGCTTCCACTCCCAGGTGCGATCCAGGAATGCCTCGTAGCCGATCTCGCGGCGGCTCGTGCCTTCGTCGCGCAGCATCTTCTCGACCTGAAGCTGCGTGGCAATCCCAGCATGATCGGTGCCCGGCACCCAGAGCGCGGCCTTGCCCTGCATGCGCGCGAAGCGCACCATCAGATCTTCGAGCGTCACGAACAATGCGTGCCCGATATGCAGCGCACCGGTGACGTTGGGCGGCGGCATACTGATGACAAACGTCTCGGCGTCCGGCGGCGCGACTTCCGGCTTGAACCAGCCGTTCTTCTCCCACCATTGGTAGATGCGCGCTTCAGCCTCGGCGAAGTCGAAATTCTTGGGCATTCCTTGTGTCATACGTTCCTCTACCTTATGACTGCTCGTGTTTCGTGCTTGCTTATTTCTCTGCGGTCAATGGTTTGCGCGCCACCAGCACGCGTTCAGCGCGGTCTGGCTGATCGATCACGTCTTCGAAGCCCGTCTCCAGCAGCGCGACTTTGACCTCGTCGGTCGACAACGGGCGATACATGACCCGCCGCTTGATCGTCTTGTAGTCCTGCCCGTCGCCATGGACGATGTACAGGCTCTGCGTAGCGATGACCGGCGGACCATCCTGCCAATCCCAGACGTCGAACGTGATCAGTTCGCCGCCCTCATCCAGTTCGTGGACGAAGCCGGGGATGAAACGCGGACGCATCTCCATCAGCGGCGCAAAATCGCGCATGCCGATGACGAGCGTGCCGCCGGGACGCAGCAGATCGTACAGATTGCGCAGCGCGCCCTCGATCTCGACGTCGCGCAGCAGGTGCGGCAGCGCGTTGTTCTTGCTGATCACGGCGTCGAACGGCCCCTGGAAGACGATCGGCAAGCTGGCGAAATCCGCCTGGGCGTGGCGGATCTTACGCAGCACACCGTAGCCGTGCGCGATCTCTTCCAGTTTGCGCAGCATCCCGGCGCTGGGGTCGGTCGCGCAGACTTCATAGCCGAGCATCGCCAACGGGATCGTTTGCGCGCCTGCGCGGCACGATGCATCCAGCACGGAGTTGACGCCTCGATTGCGAAAAATCGCCTTCAATCCCAGTCCTTCGCGCTGGAGCTGCGTCTCCCAGTCGCGATAGAAATAGGTGTAATACTCCGCAATAGCGTCGTAAAACCCGCTTGTGTCGTTGCTGAGTGTGAACATGGCGTCGCGCTCGCAATCAAAAAGCCCCTTCCATCACACAAGGACGAAAGGGGCTTACTTCCGTGGTACCACCTTGCTTCGCTGGTGGCTTAAAGGCCGCGCAGCGCGCTCGTTTTCGCTATAACGGGCATCTCCCGGCACCGCTTACTGATCAAACCTTCGGCGATGCAACTCGCAGGTGACCGGCGCTTCTCTTGGCGAGCGGGCTTGCAGCCTGTGACCCGCACTCTCTTGCGTCAGCGGATGAAGCGCACATCCTGGTCATCGTTGTTCGATATAGGGTTGCGGTTAGTGTAGCAGTGTCTGTCTCTTACTGTCAATCCCTGTCGGCACGCTCTCGCAGCAGGCTCCGAATGCGGTCAGCCACCATGTCGATGGCGACTTCGTTGAAGCCACCTTCGGGGATGATCACGTGGGCGTAGCGCTTGCTCGGCTCGACGAACTCCAGGTGCATCGGGCGAACCGTCGCCAGGTACTGCTTGATCACCGAGTCGACCGAACGTCCGCGCTCGACGATGTCGCGCTGAAGGCGGCGGATGAAGCGCAGGTCGGCGTCAGTATCGACGAAGATCTTGACGTCGAACACTTCGCGCAGGGCGGCCTCTGCCAGCACCAGGATGCCCTCGACCATGATGATGGGGTGGGGGGCTATTGGGATTCGCTCTTCAGTTCGCGTGTGACGTGTGAAGTCGTAGATCGGGATCTCGATCGGCTGGCCGTCCTGAAGGCGGCGAATGTGCTCGACCATCAACTGCGTATCCAGCGAGTCCGGATGATCGAAGTTGATCGCGAGGCGCTGCTCGTGCGAAAGATCGCGCAAATCTTTGTAGTAGGCATCATGCGGCAGGTAAGCGATGTTGTGGCTGCCGACGCGGTCGAGGATGGCATTGGAGACGGTGGTCTTGCCGGAACCGGAGCCACCGGCGACAGCGATCGTGACGGGACGGGGGTTTAGGGTCATCTGCCCTCCGACAGGCACAAAAATGCCCGCATTCCTGGGTGGAAGGGTGCGGGCAAGTAGGAATAGCCACTCGTGGGATTTGAACCCACAACCTAACGCTTACGAAGCGTTTGCTCTGCCGTTGAGCTAGAGTGGCGTTGCGCGATTCAGTATAGCAAAGCCGAAAACGCGTGACAAGCCTGTGTTCGCCTTCGATCAATGGCGGAAATGGCGCGTGCCCGTGAAGATCATCGCCATGCCCAGTCGGTTGGCGGTCTCGATCACTTCCGAGTCGCGAATAGAGCCGCCGGGCTGGATGATGGCTGTGATGCCCGCCGCGCCCGCCGTCTCGATACCGTCGGGAAATGGGAAAAAGGCGTCCGAAGCCAGCACGGCACCCTGGGCACGCTCACCGGCTTTCTCGACCGCCAGCTTGACCGAATCGACGCGGCTCGACAGGCCACCGCCGATGCCATAGGTCGTATTCGCCCCGGCGATGACGATCGCGTTCGATTTGACGTGTTGGACGGCCTTCCAGCCGAAGCGCAGCGCGGTCATTTCTTCGCCGGTCGGCGTGCGCAGCGTTACTGTCTTGAGCAGCGTGTGATCGGGATCGCCCATGTCGGAGCGCTGCACCAGCAGCCCGCGATGCACCGTGCGAATCTCGATCCCGGTGCCGTCGAACGGCTGCGGCACTTGCAGCAAACGGCAGTTCTTGCGTCCGGCGCTCAGCTGCGCCACAGCTTCGTCCCTGAACGACGGCGCGGCAATTGCCTCGATGAAGAGCGAGCCGAGTGCGCTGACAAAGGCTTCATCCACAGTCTGATTGACGGCGATGACGCCGCCGAACGCGGACAGCGAGTCCGATGCCAGCGCCGCCGGGTATGCATCGGCGATGGTCGCGCCGGTAGCGATGCCGGTCGGGTTCAGATGCTTGACAATTACGACCGCAGGCACGTCGTAGCTGCTGACCGCGCGCCACGCCGCGTCGAGGTCGAGGATGTTGTTGTACGAAAGCTGCTTGCCGCCGAGCACCGTCCCGCCGAGCGGGCCGCCGCGCCCATCCTGGCTGTAATAGGCCGCGCTCTGATGCGGGTTCTCGCCGTAGCGCAGCGTCTCCACTTGATGCGCGGCGATTGAAAGCTGCGGCGGCAGCGCATCGCTCGCGGCCATGTTCGGCGCCAGGTCGCGCGAGAGAAACGCGTGAATCGCCGTGTCGTAGTCGCGGGTGTGGGCGAAGGCCTTGATCGCGAGGTCGCGGCGCAGCGCCAGATCAGCCTCGTTGCTGTAGGCGAGCGCGGCGGCCACCCGGTCGTAATCCGCCGGGTCACAAACGACCGTCACGTTGAGGAAATTCTTGGCCGCAGCGCGCAGCAGCGCCACACCGCCGATGTCGATCTGCTCGATGGCATCCTGCAGCGTGATGCCCGGCTTGGCAATCGTCTGCTGGAATGGATACAGGTTGCAGATGACCAGCTCGATGTCCTCATAACCGGCGCTTTCTAGCTCGGCGTTATCTTGCGGCGTGCGGCGTGAGAGGATGCCCGCATGGACGGCCGGATGCAGCGTTTTGACGCGGCCTCCCAGCATCTCTTGGGCGCCGGTCAGCTTCTCAACCGAGGTGACCTTGAGGCCCGCATCCTGTAATGTCTGCGCCGTGCCCCCGCTGGCGACGATCTCGAAGCCGAGATAGCTCAGCTGGGATGCAAAATCGATCAATCCTGTCTTGTCAGAGACACTCAAAAGCGCGCGCGGCATGGCTATTCCCCTCATGCGTAACGGAATGGGCTAGATTATAACGTCGGCGCGCGGCGCATACATCCCTTGTGAGAAACCTCAAACCGTCGCTACAATAGGGACTATTGATATGAACTCACTGGTCACAAGGACAGCCCGGATGACGAGCGCGGAAACCATTTTGCAGCGACGCGACGCAAAAGCGAAATCTCATTTGACCCAGTATGCGCCGGTCTGGATCGTCAATGAAACCATCATCGCGGAGGATGAGGCGGTTCAGTTCGAGGCGGTTTTTCAGCACAACCTGTACGGCTGGGTCAGCCGGCGTTATCGCTACGACAGCTTCAACGACGTGCTCTACTTCAAGGGGCAAGTGCTTCTGAGTGAAGATGCGGCTCTGAAGATCCAGGAACAGGAACCCTACATCGCCGCGCAGGTGTCCGATATCCCGAACGCCTACGGCGGCTGATGCGGCACAGCTGAGCGCCTAATTGACGACCGGCAGCGCGCTGAAATCAACGTCGTCCTGTGTCGTGACCAGCGCGGCTAGCAGCCAGCCGACCTGATCCTCGTAGCTTACGCGTATCCAGCGGGCATCTTCGTCCCGCCCGTCGGCGATGATCTCGCTTTCGAACGGGACGACCATGATCGTGTCGGATGCTAACGTTGGTTCGGTGCGCAGGTTGATGTTGTAACGTGCTGCAACGGTGAGTGCGTTGACCAGGGCCGGTGTCGCTGTGGGCGCCGGGATCGGTTCGTGTTCGATGATCGGCAGGTCGTCCAGGTCGCCGTTGATCGTCACCAGATAGTATGCGACCCAGCCAACGCCTTGCTCTGTTTCGACCTGAACCCACCCGTTATCCTCATCGCTGCGTGCCAGCACCGGGGCCACTGTGCCTCGCTCCAGGATGGTGACGACCTCGGAGTTGGTGCTGGGCAGCAAGCGGACATTCGCCCGGCGAAAGGCGATCGCGCTGACGCCGCTCGGCGCTAGTGCTAGCGCGGCATCTTCGTCGAGGATGTCCGCGCTGGCTTCCGGCGTGAGTTCGACTTCTTCGATCGGGAGCGTGGAAAGATCGCCGCTGACGACGACCACGAAGAAGGCGACCCAACCCTGTTGATCGTCGACCTGGATCAACAGCCAGTCACTGCCTTCGCTGCTGCGCGCCAGCACGGGCGCGTTGTCACCCGGATTGAGCTGGGCGAGGATGCTGCTGCCCACCGACGGCGCACTGCGCACGTTGACGGCCCGGTAGGCCTGAACCGTCACTTCTTCTGTCGTATCTTCCGTATCCGCATCGGCATCCTGCGCCGAGGCGCTGATGGCGCCCCAGAACATGAGGCAGATCGCCAGTATAATGCTCGTAACTTTGACTCGCATAGGCGAGACGTCTCCTAAACTTCTGAATCGCAAACGCGCGAATCTTACCATAGTTGTGCGAGGGGTGCGGCGGTGAACGTGGTCGGCAATTTGTACGAACTCGAGGTGGTTGAAGGCCTGGCGCGCATCGCCGCCGACGAGCTGACAGAAGGTGTGACCGGCGTCAAAGACGTTGCCCCCGGCTATCCGCGCGCGGACGGCGTGCGCTTCACCTACAGTGGCAGCCTGAGCCCGCTGCTGCGACTGAGGATGACACAGGCGGTCTATCGGGTGCTGACCTTTGCTGTTCCACGGCCCAAAGCGCTGCTCGGCGACCAGAACTTCAAGACGCTCACCGCCACTGTCAAAGCCATCGTTGATGCGCATCCTGCGGGTACATTTCACTCGCTCGGCATCGCCGCCGCCGGTGCGCAGTCGAGCGTCATGCAGCGGATCAAGCAATCACTGGCCGATCAGGTCAAGCTGACTCCCGCAGACGACCGTGGCGACTTGCTCGTGCGCATTCGCCCGACGCCGGATCACAAGGGCTGGGAGTGCCTGATCCGCATTTCGCCGCGGCCGCTGGCGACGCGTCCCTGGCGCGTGCGCGACTTTGAAGGCGCGCTCAATGCCACGGTCGCCCGCGCCATGAATTGGATGACGAATCCCGGCTCAGATGACATCTACGTCAACCTCGGCTGCGGATCGGGCAGTCTCATGATCGAGCGACTCGACGGGATGGGCGCACAGCGTACGATCGGCGTCGACATCGACGCGATCGCGCTGCGCGTGTGCGCCGCCAATGCGGAGGCAGCCCGCCGGCGCAGCCGGATCGATCTCGTCCGTGGCGACGTGACTCAACTGCCGCTGCCGGACGCCTGTGCCAATGTTCTGACGGCGGATCTACCGTTTGGCCAGCGCGTGAGCAGTCATGCCGAAAACGAGCGCATGTATCCGCTGCTGTTCGACGAGGCGGCTCGTATCGCTGCGCCGGGCGCGCGCTTCGTGCTGATCACGCACGAAATCCGGCTGATGGAGCGCGTCCTGGCAGCGTCAATTGGTTGGCGACTTGAAGATCAACTGCGCATCAATCTGCGCGGTCTGCATCCGTGTATCTATCGCCTTGTGCGGGACTAGGGTCCTGCGGCGCGGCTAGCAACCACAGCAGTTCGTAGGGCGCAAGCGTGAGGTCGTCGCCGTGGATAGTGCGGCCATCGATCAGATTCGTCCACTGCGCTTCGGGCGCGACGTGCCATCGACCCGACTCAGTCCCCAACGACTGCGGTTGACCAGAGAAATTGGCAAGCACCAGCAGCTCTCGCTGCCGGATGAAACCGAGCACGTGCCGGCTGCCTGTGTCGAGCCACTGCGTATCCCCATTGGCAAAGGCGGGCGTCTGCTTGCGGATCTGGATCAGCGTGCGCAGCGCCTGGAAGACGCGTCCCTCAACCGTCGCCGGGTGGCTGCGCTGCCCGGCCCGCGCCCAATCCATCTTAGGGCGATGCAGCCAGCGGCTGTCGTGCGCGTGTTTCGGATGCTTCCGGTAGCTGTAGTCGTTGAGTGTCGCGATCTCGTCGCCCAGGTAGATGAGCGGGATGCCTCCCGCGGCCATGATCAAGCCCTGCGCCAGGATGATACGGCGAATGGCTTGCTCGACTTTGGCGTTGTCTCGCTCGGCCATGGCTTTTTCCAGCCCGATCAACGAGGCCAGCGTGCCGGAGATACGGATGTCCGGCTTGTGCGAGCGTGGATCGACCTGAAATTGGAACGGCTCGCCTACGGCATTGCTGCCCGTGTAGCGCCCCATGTAGTACAGGTTGAGAAACCAGCGGTGATCCTCGCCGTTGATGCCAATATCTGCCGCATCTTCATCGGCAAAGCCCCAGCCGATGTCGTCGTGCGAGCGCAGGTAGTTGATCCAGGCGGTGTCTGCGGGCAGCGCAAACCGCTTGTCCATCGTCGTGCGCAGCAGCGTCACGTCCTGAGTCGCGAGCGCTTCCCAGATGGAGACCATCAGGATCGGGTTATACGACAGCGGGCATTCTTCCCAACTGATGTAGCTCTTGACGTTACGCGGGTGGACGATGGCTTCTGACTTGAACAGCATGGCCGGGGCGGCGACGCGCACCAGCGCATTGAACGCCTGAATCAGCATATGCGCTTCAGGCAGATTCTCACAGTCCGTGCCGAGCTGCTTCCAGATGAAAGGCACGGCGTCCAGGCGCAGCACTTCGACGCCGACGTTGGCGAGGAACAGCATTTCTTCCAGCATCGCGCGGAACACCTCTGGATTGGCATAGTTGAGGTCCCACTGGAAGCTGAAGAACGTCGTCCAGATCCACTTCTGCATCTCGGCGTCGTAGGTGAAGCTGCCGGGTCGCTGCGCGGGGAAGATCGGGCGCAGATGGCGCTCGTACGCATCTGGCTGTGTCCGGTCGTCGAACATCCGGTAGTAGGCCTGATACTTTGGATCGCCGCTACGCGCCTGCAATGCCCAGTCATGTTCGTCGCTGGTGTGATTGAAGACGAAGTCGAGCACGAGGCTGATGCCGCGCTCGCGCAGCGTGGTCGCCAGCGCAGCCAGTTCGTCCATCGTGCCCATGTCGGCGCGCACTTCACGGAAGCTGCTCACGGCATAACCGCCGTCGTTCTGTTCTGCCGGGCATTTGAACAGCGGCATCAGATGCAAGTAGGTGACACCCAGCTCGTCCAGGTAATCCAGGTGCTCGGCCATCCCGCGCAGCGTGCCGGCGAAGCGGTCGACGTAGCAAACGGCACCCATCATTGTTTCACTCTGGAACCAGTTGGGCGTCTGTTCGCGTGCTTTGTCGAGCAGCTTGAGCTCGGCAGGGCGGTCGGCGAACATGCGCGCCGCCGTCACGACAATGTGCGCCACGTGATCGTCGAAGTCCGGTCGTCCGCCATAAAGTCGTCTGAGCAGGGCGAACAAGCGCGGAAACTGCTCTCGTAGGCGTTGTTCAAATGTCTCTACGTCTTCGGGCACGACCGCGCGCACAAGGGCCAGCAGGCTATCCAGGTAGAGGGATTGGCCGGGAGTCAGGTGGTCAGCGTATTGTGGATCTATCATACGACTCACTATCAAGGTTCAGGCAGACAAATACGCAAGGCTGCTCATTCATCCTTGCGCATTTGAGTCGATCTAGTTAATTGAGAAATTGCCAACGAACGGCGCTGTCGTGACTGGAGCGGCCATAATCTCCAGCAGCGTGACCTCGCGCCGCATCAAGTCCTTGATCGAGGCTGCCAGATGTAACGGATCGTCCTCGGTCAGGAGTTCCTGTTTTTCCGCGGGCGTGATGCGCAGGATGGTCGCCGCCAGATACATCAACGACAGCGTGTCGCGCGGGAGCTGCGCAATGCTGAACTCGGCATTCTCGACGCGTTCGAGCAGTTGCAGATAGCGCTTGATCCACAGATGGAGTTCCGGCGCGTCGCTGCTGAGTGTCTCGGCATCGTGATCCTGGAGCGACATGATTTCGACATCGCCGGTCATGTACGGCTCGTCATTGTGCCGGGCGAGGATGCGAAAGCGTTCGTGGCCCATGGCGACCAGATTCATGCGGCCATCGCCCAGCGGCTGAAGCTGCGTGATGTGCGCCGTGCAGCCAATCGCATAGGGTTCTGGCTCTGACCCTTCTCCAGCCACTTCCGAGCCGGATTGCAGCAGCACGACGCCGAACGGCGCGTGAGTCTCCATGCAGCGGGCAATCATCAGTTTGTAGCGATCTTCAAAAATGTGTAAGTGAATCGGCATCCCTGGGAAAAGGACGGTATTCAAGGGAAAAAGCGGGAGTCGTTCCATGATTTGAAGAATGGGCTCCATCAATCGGCTGGATCGGCTTCATTTTAGCGTGGGGCACTCTTTCTCGAAAGTCCTGGGACGCCATAGCACCAAACGCCCGATCTTGGCTTTCATTATCATGAAGTAATTTTGTTTTGCGCGCGCAGAGTGGGCAGTCAGGCAAGATGGGGTGGGGGGATCTCGCCTTGAAGGAGGGAGTGGGGTGGACATGCGCTCCATCGCCGGATTTCATTTGGAGGACGCGCGCTGCTCTCGTTACAATCGTCGGCAGGTTGCGCGCTCAAGATGGAGTGCGTGCCTCTCAAACAGATTGATGTGTTCACGAGAACCCCTCAAGATCGACAGATAGGGCAGGGGGATCGTGCGATGAATGGTCAGGGTGGTGTATGGCAGTTCACGAGGGTTCAGGCTTCGACATTCTGGTCGTGGGACATCTGTGCGTGGATCTGATTCCGGGCATGGATCACGTGCCGCCGAAGGCATTGATCCAGCCGGGCCGCCTGTACGAGGTCGACGCCATGCAGATTTCGACAGGTGGGGCGGTTTCCAACACGGGGTTGGCGCTGCATCGCCTTGGGACGGATGTCAGGCTCATGTCGCTGGTGGGCGACGACGCCATCGGGCAGATGATCACAGGCTTTCTGGCTGCGCGTGACCCTGCGCTGGCCGAACACATCACCAAACTGCCTGGCGCCGCCAGTTCCTACACGATCGTGCTCTCGCCGGAGCGTTCTGACCGCATTTTCCTGCATTGTGCGGGCACAAATGACCAATTTGGGGCCGAAAACGTCGATTTTGACGTGGCTGCGCGGGCGAAAATCGTCCATTTTGGCTATCCGCCGCTGCTGCCACGCATGTACGCCGGGGAAGGCGAAGAAATTCTCAAGATTCTGCGCCCATTGAAGGAGCGCGGGGTCATCACGTCGCTGGATATGGCGATGCCGGACGCGACGGGTCACTCAGGACGGGCGAAATGGTACGAAATATTACGTAATACACTGCCGTATGTCGATATTTTCGTGCCCAGTCTCGAAGAAATCCTCTACATGATGCGTCCGGACGACTTCCGGGAGTATGGCCATCGTGCGCACGTGCTCATCACCAGGGATTACGTGGCCGACCTGACGAACGAAATGCTCGCGCTGGGCTGCAAGATCGCCGGTGTCAAGCTCGGCGTCGATGGCATCTGGCTGCAAGCGGCTGATAAGGCAGCACTCGACACGCTCCGTGATGTCTTACCGTTGAGCGAGTCATGGAACGATTGCAGCGTGTGGCATCCTGCATTCGAGGTCAATCTGGTCGGCACGACGGGCGCCGGAGATTCAGCTTATGCAGGCGCGCTGGCGGCGATCCTGAAAGGCATGGAGCCGGAAGACGTTGTACGCGTGGCGTCGGCGGTCGGCGCGTGCAATGTCGAAGCAGCAGATGCGACCAGCGGTATTCGCACCTGGGACGAAACGCAGAAACGCCTGTCACAGAGCTGGCCGACCAAACCGTCGCGATTGAATATCTGAAAGTGGTCCTGAGTGCCTGTGGCGACACGCATTTTCAGGAGTAGATATTACTTGTGATAATGTTACTTATCATGAAGTAATCACACAAAACAAGAAAGGGGCCGAATGAACAGACCCCTTTCGCATCCTAGTTCGAACTGTGCGAACCTTCTTCGTCCGGCGGCACCAGTTCGTGTATGTTGTGCTTCACCGCGAACGCCGCAGCCTCTGCTCGGTTCGATACGCCGATCTTGCTCAGTATGCTGCTGACGTAATTGCGTACTGTGCCTTCGCCCAAATACAGCTTGACCGCGATCTGTCGATTTGTCAGACCTTGCGCCACGTAAGCTAGCACAGCGAGCTCTTGCGGTGTCAGACCAGAAAAGACCGACCCCTGCTGCGCCATCGATTGTTTGCGCATCTCTGTGAAGACGACACTGGTCATGGCCGGGTCGAGCATGTTCTCGCCACTGCTGACGCGCTCCACTGCCTGGATCAGATCGTTATCGCCGATCCGCTTCAAGACGTAACCGGCGGCACCGGCACGGATAGCGGCGAACAACAATTCATCCTCCGCGTACGACGTCAGGATGACCACACGGCAATCCGGCAGTTGCTCTGTGATCTTACGGCACGCTTCGATGCCGGACAGTCCCGGCATGCGCACGTCGAGCACCGCCACGTCGGGCTTGAACTCAACCGCCTTGGCGACGGCTTCTTCGCCGGTATCCGCCTCGGCAATGACCTGGAAACCTGCGCGGCGTTCCAGGAGCGCCCGTAATCCCGCTCTCACGACAGCATGGTCGTCGGCGATGAGGATACGAACGGTTTTTGACATATGCTGCCCCCAGTCGCGAGACTGTGTATAATCAGAAGTGAAAAGGAACCTTATATGGATATAGCATACATGGCCCCCGACTATTCTAATTCGAAACGCCATGATCACAAGTAATGATGATCATGACGCCAATATGTCACTCGTCGTCTCGTCGCTGCAGAACATAGCGGCGGCGGTCGTCAAGGCATCGCAGCACGGCGGTTTGCGCAGTGTTCTGCAGGAAATTGCGCATACGGCCAGTGTCCTCGTTGGTGCTCGTTATTCTGCGCTCGGCATCCCGGATGGTTACGGCGGCTTTCGCCATTTCCTGGTCAACGGCGTCACCGAAGATGAATTCAAGGCTGTGCCGCATCCCCCACAGGGCAAAGGCCTGCTAGGCGCCATCATGCGCGATCGTACGTCAATCCGCGTCGAAGAGATTAATTCGCACCCGCGCAGCGCCGGCTTTCCGCCCAATCACCCTGACATGACCACCCTGCTCGGCGTCCCCATCGAGATCGGCCAGCATCTGTTCGGCCTGCTTTATCTGTCGGATAAGTACAACGGCGAGCCATTCACGGAAGCGGATCAACGCCTGATCGAGACCTTGGCCAGCTACGCGGCCCTGGCGATTGCCGGTGTCCAGCTCAGCGAGCAGCAGTCTCGCCTATCCATTCTTGAGGAGCGCGAGCGCATCGGCATGGAGCTGCACGACAGCGTGATTCAGTCGCTCTATGCCGTCGGCATGGAATTGCAGTTGATCCGGCTCGATTCGGACACGCCGGAGCAGCTCGATAACCCGCTGCGCGCGCTCGATGCCGTCATTGGCGACATCCGGCGCTACATTATGAACCTCAAATCGGCGGATGCGCAGCGCCTGACGATCCGCCAGGGGCTGACCGCCGTGCTCGACCGGCTCCATATCCCGCCGGACTTGACCGTCGAAATCGACGTCGCGGACGAGTATCCACCGCTCGACACACCCACCTTCGACGCCGTCTGTCTCATCCTGTCGGAAGTCGCCAGTAACGCCATTCGCCACGCCAAAGCGACCCGGATTCAGGTCAGCGTCTTCCGTGATGGACGCAATTTCACGATGGAAGTCGAGGATAACGGCATCGGCTTTGATCAAGAGCATCTCAAGCGCACGGGCCTGGGGCTGGCGAATATCCGGCGGCGCGCGGAACTGCACGGCGGCACCATTCAGGTCACCTCGGCAGAAGGCGACGGTACTTGTGTTCGGCTGGTTCTGCCGCTCAAATGAGGCTCAGGCGTCCAATCGGAACGGGTTGAAGTCGGTGTGGATGTCGTAGACGTCTTCGTTTTCGGCCCGTTTGAGCGCGTGGACGACGCGGATCGTGACCGGTGTGAAGACGACCTCGATGCCGACCTTGAGGATGTAATTCGTCACCATCAGCGATGGAATGATGTCCCACGGGAACGCCCCTAGTGCGCCTGAGACGAGGAAGAACAGCAGCGTATCGATCCCCTCCCCCACCAGCGTGCTGCCGATGGTGCGCGCCCATAGCCAGCGCCCTTCGGTCATCACCTTCATGCGCGCCAGTACGTAGCTGTTGGCGAATTCCCCGGCCAGATACGCGATCAAGCTGGCGACGACCAGCGCGCCGATACCCCCAAGGATGGCATCGTATGCATTGTCGCCGACCGTGCTCGCCCAACCGGCTTCCGGTGGGAACTGGCGCGCCAGCCAGATGAAGAACGCCATCAGCGCCGTTGTGCCAAACCCGGCCCAGATGACGCGCCGTGAGCGCTTGTAGCCGTAGATCTCGGTCAGGATATCGCCGAAGATGTACGAGATCGGGAAGACGAGCGTGCCCGCGTCGAAGGCGAAGGCGAACCCCCCTATCGACAAGCCGGTGTCGATCAGGCGTGCGCTGCTCAGCAGATTGCTCAGCATGAGCACGCAGACGAACAGGGCGACGATGAAATCGTAGTAGCGATATTGGGTCTTCATGGCTTTTGTGCGTCTCCCCCGCCAGAGTCAGCGATCATTATCGAATGACGGTACAATATGACAAGGATGAATATGATTACCTGCAAGGAACGCGCATGGCTTCCGCTCGCAAATACGCGCTCGACTTTCGCAGTGAAGAAACCCGTTACGTGATGGAACGCTGGCTGGCGTCGCAATCGTGCGCGCTGGTCGGCATCGGCAGCGTCGGCAAATCGAACCTGCTGCGCCACCTGTCCAATCCTGACGTGCAGGCGCATTACCTGGGCAAACAGAACGCCGAACTGCTCAAGACGATCATCATCGACCCGAACATGCTCGGCACGCTGCCCACGACAGCCGAAGCCGACCTCCCTCTCCGCGCCTGGGCCGGTTACGAACTGCTGATGCACCGGATGTATCTCGCCTTCTATCCGTTGAGCGAAGTGCTTGGCCCGGAGGATGCACGCCGCTTCTTCGATACGTATCAGGCGCTGCAAGATGGCACTAACCCCCTCTATGCCTACATGGCGGTGCGCTATTTTGAGTTGGGCCTGCAATTCTTCATGCGCCGCGGCATCAAGATCGTCTTCATGTTCGACGAGTTCGAGTCGCTCATGCGCCAGATGCCGATCACGTGGTTCCACAATCTGCGCGGCCTGCGCGACGCCAATAAGAGCCAGTTCGCTTACCTGACGTTCACGCGCGCGCCGCTCAAGGTGCTCGCAGCCCAGTATGGCATCCCGCAGCTCGAGTTCGAGCCGTTCGAGGAACTCTTCAGCGACAACGTCTACTTCGTCGGCCCGTATGACGAGAACGACGCGATGCGCATGTTGAACGAACTGAGCAATCGCAGTGGCAAGTATCTGCCGGACACTCTGGCGCAGCTGCTCGTGCGCCTGACGGGCGGCTACGCGGGGCTGCTCCGTTCGGCCTTCAGCATCATCGACCCGGTCTCGCACGTACCGGCCAACGAGGAATCGGCGACGGCGGTCGCCCAATTCCTGGCGGCCAAGTCCCCCATTCGCGCCGAGTGCAAGGTCATCTGGTCGAGCCTGACGCAGGCGGAGCATTATCTGCTCAAGGCGATTGCGCGCCTCGCCACTTACGAGATCAACGCCGAGACCGAACAGGCGCTCAACCAGTTGATCCAGAAGCGCATCGTGCGCCTGGATAAGCTGACCCAGCAGCTTGAGATCCATCCGCCGCTGTTCAAGCTCTACGTGCTCGCCAACCGGGACGACTCGTAGATGGCGGAACACAGCGGTTACCGGCGCCCGGCGGCGACTTTCCGCACGGAGAATGTCGTCGCCCGCTCGCGCTTCATCGCCACCATCACGCCGGTGGAGACGGTCGACCAGGCCAAAGCCTTCCTCGCCGCCATCCAGGCCGAAATGCCAGATGCCAATCACCACGTCTACGCTTACGTCGTCGGCCACGGCAGCAGCGTCATCGAGGGCATGAGTGATGCCGGTGAACCGTCCGGTTCTGCCGGGCCGCCGGTGATGGCCGTCCTGCGCGGCAGCAAGCTCGGTGACACGCTGATTGTCGTCACGCGCTACTTCGGCGGCACCAAGCTCGGCGTCGGCGGCCTGGTTCGTTCGTATTCGGATGCGGCGCGCGCGGCCCTGGCAGGTGTCACGACTGAGGAACGCATTCCACGCGTGCGCCTGGCGATCAATCTGCCCTATCCCCTGTACGAGCGAGTCACGCGGCTGGTGGCGGCGCAAGAAGGCGCGATCGAAACGACCGCTTTTGCCACGGACGTGGCACTGACGGTCGTGCTGCCGGAGCGAAACCTCGATTTATTTCAATCCGAGTTACAAGAATTGAGCGCGGGTCGCGTCCAGGCAGAAGTCCTGCCGGGCAATACCTAACCTTACGATCCGTCGCTCTCCGCGTTGGTCACGACTTCAACCGGCACCATGACGTTGTAGGTGCAGGCGTAGTAATTGCCGCCCAGCGTGACGCGGAAATCGACCGCGCGCGCCGCATCCGGCGCAATCGTGACGCTGCCATCGTCGACGCGCATCACGTGCTCCAGCACACCCAGGCTGCTGCCCTTCGCCTGCCCGGAGAAATCGACCAGCGACGTGGCATATTGATACGGCGCTCGTTCGTTGGAGATGGTGACGTCGAAACCCTCCCAGGCCAGCCGATCCGCCGCTACCCGCGACAGGTCGGCGAAACCGCTCGCGTTGACGATCTCGACGCGCGGATGTTCACGCGCGACCTGCAAATCCGTCGGCGGCGTCAGAAACTGCTGCATCAGGCTGTGCACGGCCTCGCGCTGCGGCACCTGCACGCTGGCACCCTCCGGCGTGCTCCATGAGCGCAGCTCGATGTTTGGGCGGAACGTGTACGACGACATCTGATCGGCCTGCATTTGCAGCGCCAGCGGGATCATGCGGGCGATGTCCTGAAGCGTGACATCCGTCTCGACCACTTCCGGGATCTGCCCCCAGATGTCCGTGTATTGCTCTAGCAAACCCAACGAGCGCAGCCGCGCCAGCATCGCGCGCAGGATGACCTGATGGCGCCGTCCGCGGTCGAAATCGCTGCTCGTGCGCCGGCTGCGCGCATACCACAGCGCCAGGTTGCCATCCATCTGCTGGACGCCGATCGGCAGTGTGAACAACTCCCAGTTTTCCTCGATCTGCGGGTCGAGTGTCGGCTCACGCAGGCGCCAGTCCTGAATCGCGCAGTCGACCGCGACCTCGACGCCGCCCAGGTCGTCGATCAGGCGGCGAAAGCCGTTGAAGTCGACCCGCGCGTAGCGGTCGACTTTGAGCCCGAGATTGTAGGCGATCGTCTCAGCCAGCAGTTCCGGCCCCCCACCCTCACGCACCTGCTCGCCATAGCCATAAGCGGTGTTGATCCGCTGCATGCCGTGTTCGGGAATATAGGCGTAGAAGTCGCGCGGGATCGAGAGCAGCGCCGCCGTGCCCGCCGAGTAGTTGATCGAGACGATCACGATCACGTCCGTGCGCCCACTGTTGCGCGGGTTATCCGTATCACTCCCGAGCAGCATGACGTTGAGGATGTCGCCGTCCGTCTGCAGCATCGGCACGGGTTCTGGGATGGCGTCCGGGGATGGCGTTGGATCTTGCGCCTGTGCCGCGCCCGAAAATGTTACGATTATTACAAGTGTGACGAGAGCGCTTCTGCGCAGCGGAGCCAGCACGATTCGCAGTCCTTGAACGATGATGTCGACGATGTTCACGATTATGACGCCGATTTTGCGCGCGTGGAGCAAGCACCGCTTGAGCGGAGGCAAACAAAAAGGCAGCCGTCGATTTCCAGCGGCTGCCTTTGCTTGTGAAGTGCTTTGAGCGTTAGCCGACGACCGGGATTAGGTTCGGGTCGCCGCGGACAATCACCTGCGACGCCAGCACCCAGCCGAACCCGGCGGATGAATTGACCTGCACCCACGTCCCATCGGCCGTCCGTGCCACGACCGGCAGTTCGCCGGGGCCGTTGATGAAGGCCACGGCGCCGAAATTCACACCCGGCGCCGCATACAGCGTCAGCGCGGTGCTGAAGATGGCGACTGGCGTTTGGACGACGGCCAGCGAGGCTGCCGCGTTGCCCGTGATCACCGGGACGTTGTCGTAGACGCCGCGGAAGAGCGTGAATTCGTTGAAGACCCAGCCGGTGCCGAACGTGCCGCGCACGTAGAACCAGCTGCCATCCTCGACGACGCCCAGGACATCGAGCGACGTGCCGCCGCTGACGGTGGCGATGCTGGCGAACTGCGGGCCGGGGCCGCTGCGGACGTTCAGATAGCTGGTATTGACGATCAGGTGTGCCAGCTCCAACTGCGGGAACAGCACGGGCGATGGGCCACCGCCACCCTGGCCGTCCACAAATTGCGCGGCTGGCGGGTTGGAGGCTGCCTGCGCAGCCAGATCGTCGGATGTGGTGCCGGTGCGCGTCTGCACGCTGTTGAATGGCAGCCAGCCGACGATGCCGTCGCCCGTCTCAACCTTGACGAATAGGCCGTTCGGCGTGATGTCGAGCAGGAAGATCTCCTGGTTGCGCTGGAGGACGGGCATCCCGATCCCCTCGTTGCTGACCGGGTCGGCGACCATGCCGACGATATCCGCCACGACCTGCAGCACCGTGCGATAGCGCGCTGACAGGCGCAGGGTCAGCTTCGGCGCTTCGATCCAGCCGGTGCCAATGCCGGGCATGTCGATTTGCAGCCATTCGACGCCGCGGCTGTCGACACTGCGACCGACAATCGAGTAATCGCTGACGCCGGTCTTATCCACGCCCACGATCGCGATCGGCGCGGAGTTATCCAACGGCTCGCGGCGCAGGTTGACCGCTTCCACATTGATCTGTGCGCGGAAGCGCTCGACGGTCGAGGTCGGCGCTGCCGCCTGGCCGCCGCCTTGCCCGGCATCCAGGCCGATGCTCAGCGTCGGCACCGTCACCGGCGCAAACAGGGTCGCACCGATCGCATTCACGTTGATCGTCGGGACGACGGTGAAGTTCCCGCGCGGCAGTGTGAAGTCGACGTTGACCCAGCCGACGCCCACAGGTGTCGAAACGAGATACCAGACGCTATCGCTGCCTATGGCCAGCACAGGAAGCTCGCTCCCGCCGACGACCGTCACCAGCGTGGTGTACTGCACGCCGGGGCCGGTGCGAACGTTCAGGAAGCTGGTGTTGGTGACCAGCAGCGGAATCTCGTACTGCGGTTGTGCCAGGGCGGCCTGAAACGACATCGGCAGCAGCAAGAGTGCAAGCAGCAATACCAGCGCTCGCCGTTTGCCAGAGAATAACTTCATGCGAACCTCCTCATGAGCAGTGTCGCAGCGTGATGGTTCTATTGCCAAGACAAAACGAAACTTATCTTTTCAGAGTATAAAGCCTATCCCGTTATGGAGCAATTAATCTCACGTCCCACCTAGTGATATGTCTACAACTCCGTGAGCGTTGCCTGCCCGGCGCTTGCGCGTAGGTTGACCGCAGTTGAAACGATTCTGGCAACGATGATATGCTGAAATCAACCGACGTGAACACACCTGATCTAGAGGGAACTGCCGTGAAGCCGCTTCGACGCCTATTGACACTCGGCCTGCTGGCCAGCCTGACCTTGCTGCCCGCCGCCGTTCACGCGGATGATAACTGCCTCGACGCAGCCTGCGAGGACTCGTCGCACGGCATCGCCGACGAGCTGATCAATGCCTATCCAAGCCCGGCGGTCACGCAGATGCTGCCAAATGAGCAGTTGCTTTACGACCGCGTGTACCGCCGCGTCAATGGCACCACGGCAATCCTCGATGCACCGGGCGGCCAGCCGGTCGGCACGCTCGACGCGGGCTTCAATTTCGTCACCGTCCATGCTGTCGAAGGCGATTGGACGATGATCAACGACAGCCAATGGGTGCCGAACGCCGTCTTGCAGGATGCGGCCGTCTCACGTTTCGCCGGGGTGCGCCTGCCTGAGAATCCCGAAGAGTCACTGCAATATCCGTTCGCCTGGGTGCTCGTCCACACGCGCGCCAGTCAAACACCGGGCGCCGAACCGCTGACAACCGATCCGCTTTATCTGCGCTACCAGGTCGTCAACATCTACGACTCGGTCGAGGTCGACGGCTGGCGCTGGTATCAGGTCGGCATCGACCAGTGGATCATCCAGACGCAGATCGCCAAGTTCCTGCCGGTCGAACGTCCCGCCGAAATTGACACCGAGCGCTGGGTCAGCGTCGACCTCTACGAGCAGGTCATGATCGCCTACGAAGGCAATACGCCGGTCTACACGTCGCTCGTCTCGTCCGGCATGAGCGATTGGCCGACCAACGAGGGCTTCTTCCACGTTTACGTCCGCTATCCGCGCACGCTGATGAGCGGCGCCGAGGGCAAGCCGGACTTCTACTTCCTGGAAGAAGTGCCGTGGACGATGTACTTCGACGGCGATATCGCGCTCCACGGCGCCTACTGGCATGACGGTTTTGGCTACCGTCGCAGCCATGGCTGTGTCAACCTCTCGATCACAGATGCAGCCTGGCTCTACAGCTGGGCCTCGGACGAGTTCGACTTCAGCGTCGATAACGACCTCGGCCCGGCCGTCTACGTCTACAGCAGCGGCGATTATCGCTAGTTATCACCTGGAACGACCGCATTGGAGGGGTTTGGCGGCGCCAAACCCCTACGCGAACCGCACATTCCCCGCGATTCTTGCATTGCTTCCCCCTCCCCCCCGCGCTATCATGAGCTTCTTTCCAGCTAACACGACCGCATACGGTAACAAGCATTGTGTCGAACAGTATTCTCCGCGATCAAACCGCTGAGAGCGTGCGCAGCTTAGCCACACGCCTGCGCAGCCACATGGCGCTCTATGGCTACCTGCCAGCCGATGCGCCGATGCTCGAACGCGCCGAACTCTTTCTGTCGCGCGCCGGGGATCAAATCCTGCACCGGCTCTTCACCTTCGAGCGCTACGGCATTCAACTGGCGCTGCGCCCGGAATTCACGACGCCGGCGCTGCATCGCTACATGCAGGAGCTTGGCGAGGGCCACGTCGCGCGCTGGCAGTTCAGCGGTACCATCTTCGAAGATGATCCTGCTTCGAGCCAGATCGACTACGAGCGTCTGAGCATCGGTGCCGAGCTGATCGGTCTGGGCGCCGATGCCGAGTCGCGGCTGGGTGCGGACGCCGAGATCATCGCCATGGCCGTCAACGGCGCTGCCGCCGCTGGAGCACAGGATCTGCGGCTGGTGATCGGCGACGTCCAACTGACGCGCCAGTTGATCGACTCGTTCGGTCTCGATCCGCGTACACAGAGCTTTCTGCTGCGCCACATCGAGCCGCTCGGCGACCCTGCGCTCGGCAAGACCTATGTGCTCGACCAGTACGACGCCTTCCTGATCGCGGACGGCGCGCTCGCCAACAGCGGCGACATGCCCGATCCTTCGAACAGCGGCCAGATTCAGGAGATCCTGAACACGCTGCTCGACGCGACCGAGCGCGGCGTCACCATGGGCGGCCGCAGCCAGCAGGACATCTCCCGACGTTTGCTGCGCAAGTATCGCCATGCCGCACAGCGCGATCAGATCGTGCAGGTGCTCGACGTGCTGACCGATTGGATATACCTGGGCGGCCATTACCCGGATGCACTGGCTGCGATGCACGCGTTCGCACCGCTGGCCCAGCGTGGCCGTGCGCACGTCAGCACGCTGGCGCTGCTGATCGAAACGCTGACGCATTACGGCGTGAGTGCCGATCAGATTGAGATTCAGCCTGGCCTTGTCCGCGACTGGGATTACTACACGGGCGTCGTCTTCGAACTGTATGCGGGAGATGCGCTGCACATCGCCGGTGGCGGTCGCTACGACGAACTGGCGCGACTGATCGGCGCTCAGCACGAAGTTCCGGCGGTCGGCTTTGTCTATTACGTGGACGCGCTGCGCCGGGCGCTTTCGGGCGCGGACGATGCGAACACGCCCGTCTTCACACTGTGCAGCGCGCAGATCGATACGCCAGTGGTCGTGCATTGGGCGCAGTCCTTGCGCGAGCACGGGATCGCCGTACGCCTGCTGCCCTCGAACAGCGTCGACGCCGCCGGTTGCGACCTGACGCTGACCACGGACGACGCCTTGCGCTATGACGGAACGAATTACGCGCCGGGCAAGATCGCGGCGCTGGTCGAAGCACTGAAGCGAGCCTCACAATGAACGACCGTGTCACCCTCGCGCTGCCCAGCAAGGGCGCCATCGCCGACCCGACGCTGAACTTTCTGCGTGACTGCGGCCTGCGCGTCGATAAGCCCAATCCGCGCCAATACACCGGCGCCATTCCTGCCGTGCCGCATCTCGACGTGCTGTTCCAGCGCGTGATCGACATCCTGTACAAAGTCGCCGACGGCACGGCCCAGCTCGGTGTTACCGGGCTGGACGTCGTCCACGAGTATCCGCACGACGACGTGATGGTCATCCACGAGGATCTGGGCTTCGGCGAGTGCAAGCTACTCGTCGCCGTGCCGGAGTCGTGGATCGACGTCTCGACCATGGCCGACTTCGCCGACGTCGCGCTCGACTTCCGCGAATACCAGCGGCGCAACATCCGCATCGCCACGACCTACCCGCACATGGCGCGCAAATTTCTCCATGGTCTGGGCATTCATCACTTCACGATCGTCAATGCGGAGGGCGCCATCGAGGCGGCGCCGACGATTGGCTACGCCGACGCCGTGGTCGATCTGACGCAGACGGGCACGACCCTGCGCGAGAATCATCTCAAGCCGATCAGCGATGGCATCATTCTGGAATCACAGGCGTGTCTGATTGGCAATCGGGGAGCATTGCGCGCGGGCGGTGCGGCGTTGGACGCCGTGCACACGATGCTGGAGTACGTCGACGCCTCGCTGCAGGGGAAACATTACTCGCAGGTGACGGTCAACATGCGCGCCGCGAATATCGACGACATCGCCCGCCGTCTTGCCGCCAACCCGATCACGCGCGGCTTGCAGGGGCCGACCATCTCGCCGATCTACGGCGTTCGCGACGGCGATGGCGACCAGTGGTTCACGATCACGCTCATTTTGTCGAATAAGTCGCTGCTGGTGGGCATCAACGTGCTGCGCGAGCACGGCGCGACGGATGTGGTCGTCGCGCCCGTGCGTTATCTGTTTCTGGATCGTTCGCCCACGTTCGAGCGATTGTGTGCCGCCCTCGGTGAGCATGGGGCCTAGCGGCTGGCGGCCTCTTTACCGGAGAACGGCGCGCCGATGATCGGTGCGATCAAGCAGACGTTGAGGACGCCCGCCAGGATCGGCAGCACGCCGACGATGGCGAGGATGATGCCGCCGGTATCCTTGACGACCAGCAAACCGACCAGAATCAGGACGATACCCGCGATAATCCGAATCAGACGCCCTGCCGTACCTGCCATGAACTTCGCAAATCCCATGAGCCTTAACCTCCTGCTCAAAAGTGCCTATGCCCTTTAGATACGGAGGGGCGCAAAAGGTTACAGATTTGCGAGCGGCTTCCGGTAACTGACGAACTTTAGCCCGACGTGCATGCCCGCGCGCTCGTAGAGACCGACCGCGTTGGTCGTGCTGGCCGCATCGACGCCCAACCCGGCGCGCGCCAATCCACGCCCCTTGAAGATGGCGAACATATCCGTCAGCAGTGCTAGGCCCAGACCACGCTTGCGCCACGGACGGCGCACCGCCAGATGCCGCACCCAGCCGGTCTCATCGGGCACGGCGATCACGTGCGCCAGGCAGACGCCCGCGATCTGGTCGCCATCCCAGGCAATCCGCCACAGCGCCGGATCGAAATGACCATCGTCGACCAGATAGTGCTTCCACTCGGAATACGGCGCCGGTGTAAAGCCCCAGTGATCGGCAAATGCTTCCTGATCCGCCCGGTAGACCGTCTCAAGATCGCGCTCACCATCGACATCGCGCAGCACGATACCTTCCGGCAGCGGAGTAGGGCCGGGCGCGCCGTCAAGGTCGATGAACATGCGATAGAAATAGCGCGTCACCTGGTAGCCGGAGGCGATCAACAGCACATTGGCGCCCTCGTTGACCGCGTTGGCGTTGCGCTGGATGAATGCGCCGGTCAAGTCGCCAGTCGCGACGATCTGCTCTGTCAATCGCGCATCGCTCGCCTCAAGCAGGTGCGCGCCGATGCCCTGGCGGCGCTGATCCGGCACCACAAAGCCATAGCCGTAGGCGCGCCGGTTGTCCATGTCGACCTCGCCGTCGCAGAAACCGGCGATTTCTCCACTCGGTGCCACGGCCACAAACGCGTCGTGTAGAGGATCGTAGTCGGGCGTTTCCAGTTCGTGGCGGAACTCGTCTTGGCTGACCAGGCGGTCGTCGTTGTCGTGGAGTGTGGTTTGACGGCGCGCCTCGGTCGCGGCGGGGAGATCTTCCCAGCGAAAGTTGCGGATTGCGATCTGCTGTGCGGTCTTCGAGATCATGGCATCAAGCTCCATCTCGATTCGTAAGGACGCGTTGTGGCGCGTCTGGTAGTTTCGAGGAAAGCATAGTCCTGCGAAATTAGCGTGTCAAGTGAGAGCTTTGAGGTTTTTGATGGGTCAGGAGAGATGCACGCGCGAGCTAAATCACCTGCTCGACCTCGTCCAGCGTCGCATCGACCAGACTGCGGATGCCTGCACTCTCGGCGCCCATCTCGACCGCCTGTGCCAGGCCGAGCAGCGCGATCTCCGTTGGATAGGTGTCCGCGTCAAGCAGATTCTTGGTCAGCAGCGGGCAGCAGAACAGCGCCGATTTCAGGTATGCCCGCCAATCCGCCCGCAGCTGCCCATCGACATTCAGCCGTTTGAGCGTCGGGATGAGGACGCGCTCGACCTTGCTGCGCCAGAACATCCGCCGGATCGGATGCAGCGCGTAGTCATGAGTCACCATGATGCGGTCGCCGTTCACTTGGGCAGCCACCTGCGTCCGCGCCGCCTTGTCCGCCGGGTGATACATCCACATGGCGAACACATTGTGAAACAGCGGCTTCGTCAGGTCGAGCAGCGGATGATGTCGCCCCGCAAAGGCCGGATCGAAGTATGTCAGGTGCGCCCTGCCTGCCCCATCGGCGTGATAGAACAGGTTGCCGTTGTGCGCATCGCCATGCCCGGCAATGCTGGGGCCGGGCTGCGCCGGTTGCAGCAAGTCGACGGCGCGCGCGATGATGTCGTCCAGCGACAGGTCGTAACGCTGGCCGTTGATCGTCCATTTGAGGTGGCGCACGTCGGCGAAGGCGACTGCCCCGCCGTCGATCGTGAGCGGCGGCGCGTCCGGGCCGTAGAAACGTTCGAGCCGTCCGCCCGTCAGCCGGTGATAGAACAACTGGTGCACGGGCGCGCGCGCGGCCTCGTCGGCGCTCTGCTCCGCCAGCGTCCGCTCGTAGATCGCAAGCAGCGCATCGTCCAGCGCTTCGTGGGCCGCACTCAACGCCCCCGATTCACGATCGTCGCCCTGCTCTATCGTCCAGGCCACGTCGAACACCGACGGCGCGTCGACATAGTCGTAGATCAAGAGCTGCTTACCCGCCTCGGTCGATTGCATCTTGGGCCGCAGGATCGGGTAGCCCGCCTCGGCCAGTTGTTCGGCATTGTAGTATTCGCCGATGATGGTGTCCGGCTCGGTGTGCGTCTTGAAGAACAGCCGCTCGCCGCCGCGCAGATATAGAAAGCCGTTGAACGAGTTGAGCGATACCGCCAGCGGGCGCAGTTCGACCTGTTCGACGTCGAGCGTGAACTGGCCGCGCACAAAATCGAGCAGCAGCGCTTCCGCTGCCGCCCGATCGTCAAATTGCAGGTGCTGTATCCGGTCGAGTAAATCGGTTGCCATTGTGTCTGACTTGGCATCTCTATCCTCAACCCTGTCTTGCTTCGTGCTTCCACCTCTCTGCGTGCGGAGAGGGGGCCAGGGGTGAGGTGACGGTGTATTAGATCGACGTCGTCGCTAGACGCCCAGCACTTCGTTGCGCTTGCGGATTGCCATCGCGTGCGCCGGGAAGTCCTCGTAATCGGCCAGCGTGGCGACGGTGCCCTGCAAATTCGTATAACCTTCGCGCGACATGTAGCCGACGCCGCTGCGCTTGAGAAAGTCCCACACGCTGACCGACGAGAAGCTGCGCGCGAAGCCGCCGGTCGGCAGGATCGCGTTCAGGCCGAGCGCATAGTTGGCCGTCGGGATCGGTGTGTAGTGGCCGAGCAGGATTTCACCCGCGTTGCGCAGGCTTTGCAGTGTCACGAACGGCTCCGCCGTCAGCACTTCGAGATGCTCCGGCGCGTAGTCGTTGACGAACTGGATCGATTCTTCCAGGCTGCCGGTCAGCATGACGCCGCCGTAATTCGAGAGCACCGTCTCGACGAATTTGCGCCGCCACTCCGGCAGTTCGGCGATGTAACCGGGCAGCAGTTCATGCACCTTGTGCGCCAGCGCTTCATCGTGTGTGACGAAGATGGCCGCGCTGTCCGGCCCGTGCTCGGCCTCGACCAGCAGATCGAGCGCCGCCAGTCGCGGGTCGGCCGTCTCGTCGGCCAGGATGATCGACTCGCTCGGCCCGGCGGGCAGCCCGACGTCGACCGTGCCATAGAGGACGCGTTTGGCCGCGCTCACGTAACTGCTCCCCGGCCCGATGATCTTCGTCACCTTCGGGATCGTCTCGGTGCCGTAGGCGAGCGCCGCAATCGCCTGCATGCCGCCGACCACGTAAACCTCGTCGATGCCGCATACTTCCGCCGCGACCAGCGAGGCGGCATCCGCTTTGCCCTCCGGCGTCGGCGGCGTCGCCACGACCACACGCGGCACGCCCGCGACCTTGGCCGGGGTTGCCAGCATCAACATGACCGACGGGAAGGCGCCTTTGCCACGCGGCACGTAGAGCGCGGCGCTCGTCACCGGTGAGACCTTCTCGCCTGCCATCATGCCCGGCTTCACCTGCGTGAACCACATCGGCTCTGGCATCTGCTCTTCGTGGAAGCGCTGGATGTTCTCGTGTGCCGCCTCGATCGCCGCGATCACTTCGGCGCTCAACGCCTTGCGCGCGGCCTTGAAATCCGCCGGTTTGGCGCGCAGCATGCTGGCGCGGAAATTCGGCGCATCGAACTTGCGGGCATAGCCGACGACAGCCTTGTTGCCCTTCGTGCGCACCTTGTTGATCACGTCCTGGGCCAGCGGCAGCAGATTGGTGATGTCTGATTCTGCCCGGCGCAGGATGCGTGCTCGCTCATCTGCGGTGAGCTTGTTCCATTGCATAAATTGGATCGCGGTCATCTCGGCGCTGTCCTCATTCGCGAGTATGGAGAATAAAAAGGGGTGAAAGAGGCACGATGGTCGTGCCCCTGTTCGCAGCGTGTTGGCCGACTCTTGCGGGTTATTTTACGGCGGCTTCGGACGCGATCACCTGTGACCGGCGGCGCGAACCGTCCCAGCGAATATCCGGCACCAGGATGTCCTTGTATTTCAGCAGGTGTTCCCGGTGCTCCAGCAAATCCTTGAGCATGATCTTCATCTCGGCGACCACGTCGTGGGTCGGCTTGTAGCCGAGCCGGATCAGGTGCTCGCGGTCGGGGTTGTAGTAGTGTTCGTCCATCTCCGTGCGCGGGTTCTCGTAGTGCTCGATCTGCACGTCGAGGCCGATGGCGGCCCCCGCTTCGCGCGTTTTTTCCGCCAGCCCTTCGATCGTGTAGCACTCTTCGAACTGGTTGAAGACGCGGTACTCGCCGCGCTCCGGCGGGTTCTCAATCGCGATTGTCAGGCACTGCATCGAGTCGCGCAGTGGCAGGAAGCCGCGCGTCTGTCCGCCGCGCCCGTAAACCGTCAGCGGGTGGCCGATGGCGGCCTGGCAGCAGAAGCGGTTGATCGCGGTGCCGAAACACTGGTCAAAATCGAGACGGCTGCGCAGGCGCGGATCGTCGCCCATTTCGTCGATGCGCGTGCCGAAGACGACGCCCTGCATGATGTCGGTCGAGCGCAGGCCCCAGATGCGGCAGGCGAACATCGTGTTGCCGCTGTCGTGGACCTTGCTCCAGTGATAGAAGCTGCCCGCCTGGCGCGGGAACGGCAGGCGATCTTTGCGCCCGCGATATTCGACCTCGAAGAAGCCTTCAGGGATATCGACGTTCGGCGTGCCATATTCGCCCATCGTGCCGAGTTTGACCAGGTGCGCATCCGGGCAGACTTCACGCATCGCCCACAGCAGATTCAGGCTGCCGATGACGTTGTTATGCTGCGTGAAGACGGAGTGCTCCTGATCGATCATCGAGTACGGCGCCGACGGCATCTCGCCCAGGTGCACGATCGCATCCGGCTGGAACTCTTCCAGGTAACCGCGCAGGAATGGGTAATCGAGCAGGTCGCCCTCGCGGAAATTCAGGGGTTTGCCATAATGTTCTTCAAATGCGCGTAAGCGTTCTTCCATGCTGTAAACCGGGATGGCACTTGCGCTGCCCATCTCTTCGACCCACGCACGCCGCAGGAAGCGGTCCGTGCCCGCGACCTCATGACCGCGCGCGGTCAAATACTGTGCCAGTGCCCAGCCCAGGTATCCATCAATACCGGCGATAAATACACGCATCCCTACCTCCGCTTTCGGTTGTTGGTTCTTCAGTTCAAAACCCGCGCCTGCTCATTTGGCTACGCGGGTTCTGTTTATCACGCGATAATGCTTCAGTTGATGTGTCGCCTGCCGACACGTCGCGCCGGATGACTAATCGCCCGCGCTCATGCCTGCGGCTTCGGTGACAGTCGACTCGAAGACGTCGAAATAGCCCTTGGATGCGAGCAATTCCGCGTTCAAGATGCTGCAGCCCGCCGCGCCGCGGATCGTGTTGTGCGACAGGGCGGCGTACTTGTAATCCAGGATCGGGCACGGGCGCAGGCGTCCGATGCTCGTGCTCATGCCTTTGCCCGCGTTGCGGTCGCGCCGCGGCTGCGGCCGGTCGTGCTCGTGCAGGTAATACAACGGCTGTTCGGGCGCGCTCGGCAGCCCGATCACGTCCGACGAGCCGCGGTAGCTGTCCCAGGCGTCGATGATCTCGTCCATCGACGGCTTGTCGCGCAGCCCGACCGAGATGACGACCAGATGCCCATCGACGACCGGTACGCGATTGCAGGCCGCCCCGACCATCGCCGGGAACTCGACCACCTCGTCACCTTCCAGGCTGCCCAGCATTTTGTGGGCTTCTTCCTGGAACTTCTCTTCTTCGCTGCCGCCGATGTATGGGATGACGTTATCCAGAATGTCCAACGAAGGGACGCCGGGATAGCCTGCCCCGCTGATCGCCTGCATGCTGACGGCATGCACCTTCTCCACGCCGAAGACGCGCAAAGGCGCCAGCGACATGACCGCGGGCATCACCGTGCAGTTGGAGTTGGCGATCAACGCGCCGGTCGTCCAACCGCGCTTGCGCCGCTGCACCTCGATCAGGCCGACGTGGTCGGCGTTGACTTCCGGCAGCAGCAGCGGCACGTCCGTTTCCATACGATGCGCGGATGCATTCGTGCAGACGATGTGCCCGGCAGCGGCCAGCGCCGGTTCGCGCTCGACGGCGGGTTCCTTCGGCAGCGCGGAGAACACCAGCGGCGATTCAAAGTCGGCATCCAAAGGCAGCACGGTCTTGTCGCGCACAGTCGACGGCGGTGAACCATCCAGCACCCAGCGCGCCGCCTCGGCATAAGTGCGGCCAGCGCTGCGGTCGCTGCCAATCAGCTCGTGGATTTCGAACCAGGGATGGTTTTCGAGCAGTTGGATGAAACGTTGTCCGACTGCCCCCGTTGCGCCCAGGATAGCGACTTTGATCTTGCGCATCGTTCTGCCTTTGCTTCTCTGCCCGTTGTTTTCCGCCTCAAGTCGAGGCCACCCACACTGTCAACCTCAATCCATTATCTACTTGGCATTCTTATCAAGTAGACACAGGCAACTGTAATCCCGAACCTCAACAACTGAGCACTGAGCACTGAGCATCATCCTCAGTCTCCGACCCACTGTGTCTTCGAGGCCGGGTATGACCCCAACATTTTGACAAATGACGCCCGCTGTAGCAAGCGAGCCACGGCTTCCATACACACCGGATCTTGCCAATGCCCTTCGAAGTCGGCGAAGAAGACCGGCTCCCACGGGCGATTGCGGCGCGGGCGCGATTCCAGCTTGGTCAGGTTGATGCCGCGCGTGGCGAATTCGCCCAGGCATTCATAGAGCGCGCCCGGATGATGGCGCGTCGCGAACACGATCGACGTCTTGTTGTACTCAGCTCTTTGAGGCTCATCGTGGCCTAGCAGAAAAAAGCGTGTGAAGTTGAACGGAACGTCTTCGACCTGACTCTCCAGCACGTCCAGCCCATATAACTCGCCTGCCAGTTCAGTCGCCAGCACGCCGACGCCATCTCGGATCGCTTCTTGCGCCAGGTCGTGGGCCGCCCCGGCGGTATCGTACCAGGCAATCGGCTGCAGCTTGTGGCGGCGCAGGAACTGCTCACACTGCGCCAGTGCCTGCGGGTGCGAGCGCACGACCTTCAAATCCTTGAGCTTGACGCCGCTTGGCGCCAGCAGCGCATGATGCACGTGCAGGATCACGTCCGCCTGAATGCGCAGATCCGAATCCATCAATAACTCATACGCCTGGGCGACCGCGCCCGCCAGCGCGTTTTCAATCGGCAGCAGCGCGTACTCGACCTGCTGGGTATTGAGCGCCTCAAACAAGTCCGCCAGTGATTCGCACGGCAGCGTTTCGACCTTATCGCCGAGATGCTGCCGGATCGCCAACTCAGAATTCGCGCCCTTAATCCCCTGGAATGCTACCGTGGTCGCCAAGACAATCGCTCCCGTCTGCGCAGAAACTCAATAGAGGAGATGAAGCAGTCATCTCCTGGTCAAATCAAACTCACAGGCCCGACGAGCGAGCCTTTTCTTCCGTCCAACCCTGGTCGTCTTCGAGCGCGATCGCGCGCGGCCCATTCTCGACCAGCGCGAACAGGATCAGCAGCACGAAGGCCGTCCCGACAAAGGCGAAGCCCATCACGATGCCGCTGACGACGCTGTGCGCCAGGAAGATCGTCAGCAGCCCGGCGGGAAAAGCGCCGCCGAGCGCGATCGACGCCAGCCGGTGCAGTGTCTTTGCACTGTCGCCGCCATAAATCGCGTCATCTTGTTCCGAGCGTTTCGCGATGCGGCTGCCGACGAACAGGCCGAAGGCGATGCCGACGGCGACTGCAATCCAGATCGAGTCCATCACGCCAATCCTAGAACAGTGGGTACAGGAACGGCGCGGTCACAGGATTGCTGCCCAGGATCAGCAGCAGCGCGAAGATGCCGATCAGGATGATCATCGGCACCAGCCAGTACAGCTTGCGCCGCCACAGGAACTGCATCAGTTCGCCCCAGATGCCGAGGCGTGCCATCAAATCCCGCATGTCGTTTGTCTCCTCAAATCCCCAACACAACGATGGTGCGGCAGTTTCGCCGCCGACCGCGTGCAAGTCTATTTTCTCACCACGAACGGGCCCAACGCCAGAATGTCGATATCGCTGTTCTGGAATGTGTTCCAGGCGTCCTGTGGCGTGTTGACGATCGGTTCGCCACGCAGGTTGAACGAGGTATTCAGGATGACCGGGACGCCCGTCAACTCGCCAAACCGCTCAATCAGGCCATAATAGCGGGGATTGGTCTCACGCTCAATAGCCTGCAAACGTCCCGTGCCCATGTGGCACACGGCCTGAATCTGATCCCACTTGTCTTCCTTGACCGGCGCCACCATCAGCATGTAACGCGGTGCCTCATGCTCGGCCACGCCCGGATAATCGAAGTACTCCGGCGCACGGTCGCGCAGGATGACCGGCGCGAACGGGCGGAACGGCTCGCGGAACTTGATCTTGGTGTTGACGACCTCTTTCATGCGCTCGAAGCGCGGGTCGGCCAGGATGCTGCGGTTGCCCAGCGCGCGCGGGCCCCACTCGAAACGCCCCTGGAAGAAGCCGATCACCTTCTCTTGCGTCATGTCGTCGGCCAGCCGGTCGAGCATCTTGCTGTCGTCGTCGTCATAACGTTCGAACTGGGCGTCTTTCGAGCGCAGGAAGTCGACGATCTCGGCGTCGCTATAACCCTTGCCCCAATACGCGTGCGGCATCACCCACTCGCGCGGCTTGCCGAGCACGACGTGCCAGGCCCACAAAGCCGCCCCGAGCGCCCCACCATCGTCACCGGCGGCGGGCTGGATGTAGATCTCGTCGAACGGCGTCTCGTTGAGGATGCGGTAGTTGGCCTTGGTATTGAGCGCCACACCGCCCGCCATGACCAGGTGCTTGAGGCCCGTCTCGCGGTGCAGGTAATTCGCCATCGCGATCAGCGAGTCTTCCGTCACCTGCTGGATGCTGGCGGCGATGTCCGCGTAGCGTTGGTTACGTTCCATCGCCTCGCGTTCGGCGCTGCGCTCCGGGTTCGTCTTCATGGTGAAGAAGTCGTCTTCCGCCGGGCGCACCGGCCCGAACAGGTCGATGAAGCGCTGGTTGAAGGTGTTCTCTGCCGAGTATGGGAAGGCGAAATAATCCAGGTTCAGGCTGAAGCTGCCGTCTTCAGGGTTGAGCGTGTACAGCTTCTGCACCTTGTCGACATAGCGCGCCTCGCCATAGGGCGCCATGCCCATGACCTTGTATTCGCCGTTGTTGACGTGGAAGCCCAGATAGGCCGTGAAGGCGGAATAGAGCAGGCCGAGGCTTTGCGGGAAGCGCTGCTCGGCGAACAACGATACATCGTTGACGCCCTCTTCGCCCACCCAGTAGCTGCTCGCCTTGCCGAGCGTCGTCGTCGTCCATTCGCCCACACCGTCGATGGTCAGCACCGCGGCATCGCGGAAGGGACTGGCGAAGAAAGCGCTGGCCGCGTGGCTCATGTGATGATCGCAGAACAGGATCTTGTTGTAGTCGATGCCGACTTCCTTGCCGATCACGCTCTTGATCCACAGCTTGTCGCGCACCCAGTTCGTCAGCGCCTCGCGCCAGGCCCCGGCAGATTTCGGGTACGTGCCGAGCACACTCAGGAGGATGCGTTCGAGCTTGACCAGCGGCTTCTCGTAGAAGACCGCGTACTCGATGTCGCCACCCTGGATACCCGCCTCGCTCAGACAGAACTCAATCGCCTGTTTCGGGAAGCTGTTGTCATGCTTCTTGCGTGAGAAGCGTTCTTCCATCGCCGCTGCGACCAGGACACCGTCCTTGAGCAGCGCCGCCGCCGCGTCATGATAGAAGCACGAAATGCCGAGAATATACATTTGCCCTATCCTTGCCGTTTCGCTGCTTCTAGTTGATGTTCGACCGGCTCGCGCTTGTCCCAATGCGGCGCTTTGGTCGCATTCTTGAACGGATGATCGGAGAGCTGCATCAATAAACCAAATGGCAGAATGGCGCTGAAATACAGGATTGTCGCGATGACTCGCCCCTGCATGTCGCCGAGGGCGCGCGCCATCACGTTGAATCGCTGCCAGGCAAGCTGGAGAATACTCATTAAGGCTGTCGAACCCCCTCATCAAGTGGATTTGAGATGATGTTAATGGCAGCGCGGCGAATTCTCAAGCCTGCGACTCAGCCACCGATGCGCGTCAGGCGCAGAATTTCACCCTTGTAGTCGATCAGGTACAGCTCGCCCGCCTCGTCTTCGCCAAACGATGTGACCTGGCGTTCGGTTTGCATCCACAGCGTGGACTGCCAGCGCCCGACGGCATTACTGTAGGCCGCCCACACCTTGCCATTGCAGTAATCGCTGTAGAAGTAGTAACCGTTCAGTTCCGGCAGTTCTGCGCCACGATAGACATAACCGCCCGTCACCGAGCAGCCGTCGCTGTGTGGATACTCCAGGATCGGCATCGTGACGTAGGCGTCGAGCGGCGGCGTATCCGGGCGGCGATGCATGCCTTCGTAGCTGCTCCAACCGAAGTTGGAACCGACGCCGGTCCCGGCGGGCAGGAAGTCGATCTCTTCCCAATCCCACTGCCCCACGTCGCCGATGAACAGGTCGTTGGTCGCGCGGTCGAAGCTGAAGCGCCATGGGTTGCGCAGGCCGAGCACCCAGATCTCCGGCAGGAAGGTCGGGTCGGTCGCATAGAGGTTGTCTTCCGGCACGGTGTACGGCAGCGTGTCGACATTGATGCGCAGCAGCTTGCCCAGGAACAGATCTGGCTGCTGCGAGCGCGCGTTGAACTCGTTGACGTTGCCGCCATCGCCGACGCTGATGTACAGGTAGCCGTCCGGGCCAAAGACCATGTCGCCGCCGTTGTGATCTTCAAACGGCTGGTCGAACGTTAGCACCAATTCTTCCGAGTCTTCATCCGCCACATTCGGATCATCCGCGCTGACGCTGTAACGCGAGATCACGGTGTCTCCGGCCTTGTCGGTGTAATTGATGAAAAAGTAACCGTTGTGCTCGTAATCCGGGTGGAAGGCCAGCCCCAGCAGACCCTGCTCGCTGTAGCCGCCCTCGAACAGCTTGTCCGGCAGCATCAGCGAAATATCGAGGAACGGATCGTTGAGCGTGGTGCCATCGCTCTCGACCACCCAGATCAACCCGGTCTGCTCGACCACAAACATGCGCCCGCTGCCATCGCCTGCATGGGTCAGGTAGAGCGGATTGTCGAAGCCATCGGCGAACAGTGTCCATTCGTGGGCGTCGCTTGCGGGCGGCTGATCGTGGCTCAGGATGGCGACCGCGGTCGGTTCCGGCGTTGGCGCGGCTGTCGCGACTTCGGCTTGACCTGGCGTGCTCGTCGCCGGTGCGATCAAGAACCAGAGGCCAAACAGGCCGCCAAGCAGCGCAAGCACGAACATCGTGACGCCAATCGCGATGCACCCGCTGGCCCAGGTGAAATCCTGGGCATCATTTTCATTGTCAAACATGGCTCGTTCTCGGAGCTTTCCCTCGTCTGAGTAAGTGAACGGTATTGGTGGGATTCTATCAACGGGATTAGAATTGCCAAGCGTGCACTCGATTTGACATTGCAAGGAACCTTTTGTGCGACGCAAAATGCCTCTGAATATCCGATGGCTCGGCCTGCTGCTGGCAGTCTTTGCGACCGGCTGCGCGGCCGAGTCCGCGCCGACCGCGACTCCCCCGCCGCCGACGGCGACCAGCATTCCGTTACCCACGCCTGTCGCGTCCAATACTGCCTGGACACCGGTCTTTGCCACGCTCGGCGATCTTGAGATGGCGCTCGTGCCTGCGGGCTGCTTCACCATGGGCCACGACGAAGGCCGCCGCGATCAGCGCCCGGAGCACGAGCTCTGCTTCGACCAGCCCTTCTGGATCGGGCGCTATGAAGTCACCAACACGCAGTATGGCAGCGTAGGCGCTTTCGAGGGCGATAATCGCCCGCGTGAGAACCTGACCTGGTTCGAGGCGCGCGATTTCTGCGTCGCGCAAGGTCTGCGCTTGCCGACCGAGGCCGAGTGGGAATACGCCGCCCGCGGCCCGGATAGCCTGCTCTATCCCTGGGGGAACGATCTGATTGACGACAACCTCGTCTTCGAGCGCAACAACAATGCGCAGACGGCGGATGTCGGCAGCATCCCGTCGGGCGTGTCCTGGGTCGGCGCTTTTGACATGGCCGGGAACGTCGCCGAATGGACGTCATCGCTCTACGAGTCGTATCCCTACGACGCGAGCGATGGGCGCGAAAACCACGATGACGAGGAGACGCCGCGTGTGACGCGCGGGCCGCTCGGCGCCTACGTCGATTTCAGTGGCAGCCTGCCCTTCCGCGTGCGCCGCGCGCCCGGCGATCGCGATTGGTTCATCGGCTTCCGCTGTGCCAGTGACGCACAACCAGGAACCTAGCGCTATGCCCGGACGTTTCTTGATCAGTCTGTGGATGCTGCTGGCCGCGCTGGCGGTCGCCTTTGGCGTTTACGTGCACGTTCAGTTCGGCCTCAGTCTGCCCGCCTGGCTCGTGCTGTCCGCCGTCGTCCTGGCGACGCTGGCCGCGGTCTTCGTGCCCACTGCGCGCCGCTGGCTCACCCAGCTGATGACCCGGCTGCGAGGCGCTCCGGCGCTCTACTGGCTGCTGCTGCTCGTCTACCTCGTGGTCTGGATCTCGCGCTGGCTGGTCGAGTATCAGCCGACCAGCGGTTGGTGGATCTCCGCTGTCGAGTATGTCTACTTCTTCATCGGCCTCTGGGGGCTGCTGTTCATGCTCGCCTACGGTTCTGCCGCCGGGCAGGCTCGTGAGATGGCACGCAAGCTCGGCAAAAGCCGCTTCACCGGCATCCTCATCACGCTGACGACAGTGCTCGTCATCTTCTTCCTGGCCGAGGCGTACCTGCGCCTGTTCTACATCACGACCGATGGCTACGGCTTCACGGCCATGAACTATCACTGGTACAAGAACTACGGCTGGGCGCAGGATAATTCGCTCGGCTACCGCGACCACGAGCCGCTGCCGGATACACCCGGCCTGACGCGCATCGCCGTCGTCGGCGATTCATTCGCCATGGGCCATGGCATCAACAATCTGGATGACACCTTTGCCCAGCGGCTCGAACAGCGTCTCGGCTCATGCTGCGACGTCGACCTGCTGGCCGAGTCCGGCTGGGATACCGACCTCGAACTGCCCTATGTCGAGCAGTATCCCTATCAACCGAACATCATCATCCTCAGCTACTACCTGAACGACATCGACTATCTGCTGACGGATACGGCCGAAGACCCGAACGCCAACTTCGCCTTCGTCGCCAACCCACAGTTGAGCTGGTTCGTGCTCAACTTCTTCGTCCCCAACTACCTGTATTACAACCTGCTCCAGTTCACCTCGCAGACGCGCGCGCAGGGCTTTGTCGGCGCGCTGGCGGGCGCTTATGACAACGAGCAGTTCTGGGACGAGCAGCGCTTCCGCCTCAACCAGTTCATTGATTGGGCCGACGCGCGCGACATCCGCATGATCCTGCTCATCTGGCCGCACATCACGGCGATCGATTATTCGCAGCCCGCCGTGACCAAAGTCAAAGAAGTCTTCGAGGCGCGCGAGGTGCCGGTGGTCGATATGTCGCCGATTCTGAGCCAGTACCCGCTCGGCCAGCTCGTCGTCAACCGCTTCGATGCGCATCCGAGCATCTTCACACACCAGCTCACGGCGGACGCGCTGGAGCCGATTGTGCGCGAGATGGTCGACGCGCGTGCAGCCAATTGACCGCTAGAAGGAAGTCTACTGTTTATGACCACAGTGCTTGTCACCGGGGCTGCCGGGTTCATCGGCAGTCACGTCGTCGAACTGCTCCTGGAGCGCGGCTATCAGGTCGTCGCGCTCGATAACCTGAGCACGGGCAGTAAAGATCGCGTCGACCCGCGTGCGCAGTTCGTCCTTGGCGACGTGCGCAACCCGGACGATGTCGCCCACGCCTTCGAACCCGGCATCGACGCGGTCATCCACATCGCCGGGCAGGCCTCGATCAGCCTGTCGTTCCAGAATCCGTCGAATGACCTGACCGTCAATACGCTCGGCACGATCAACATGCTCCAGGCCAGCGTCGCCCACAGTGTCCCGCGCTTCCTCTTCGCCAGCTCGATGACCGTCTACGGCAATCCGTCGGTGGTGCCGACGCCGGAGACGATGCCTGCCGATCCCGTCTCCTATTACGGTGTGACCAAATACGCCGCCGAACGCTACGTCCATCTGACCGCCGCCCGCCGTGACCTGGCAACGCCGCTGAATGTCACGTCGTTCCGCATGTTCAACGTCTACGGTGAGCTTCAGAGCCTGGATAACCCGTATCAAGGCGTGCTGGCGATCTTCATCGGGCGCGTGCTGCGCGGCCAGGAGATCGTCATTCACTCCGATGGCGAGCAGTCGCGCGATTTCGTCTACATCGGCGACGTCGCACGCGCCTGGGTCGACGCGATTGACGCGCCCGCAACCTACGGCCAGGTCATCAATCTGGGCACCGGCACGCCCACCAGCGTTAACCGGCTGTGTGATGCTGTCCTCGGCGCCAGGGGCCAATCGCGCGCGAGCTATCCTGTGCGCCACACCGAAGCGCAGTTGGGCGACCTGCGCCAATCGAGCGCCGACATCACGCAAGCAGGCGAATTGCTCGGCTGGCAGCCTCAGATCAGCCTCGACGAAGGCATGCGGCGGACGGTCGCCTGGGCGTCGAGCGTGGTCGGCGCCGGGTAAGCAGGATCGAAAAAGGGGCGCAACGGCCCCTTTTCGTCAGTCTGTAGATGTAGTGTCGTTTACTCGCCAGGGACGAACGACGTCTCCGTGCGATCTTCCGCCGGGCAGCCGCGCCAGATCGTCACGTAGAACTTGCCGTCCTCGGCAGGCCCTGCGTTGACTTGTAACTCCCCTGTCGTCAACTGGTACAAGAAGATCGCGTCACCGGATGTGATCAGCGTGTTGTTGGCGGGCGCTTCCGGCAGCTCTGCCAGATCGTTTGACGTCACACGCCATGCGCGCCGACCAGGACTGCCGTTGCTCTCCATCCGGTAGGCGTCGATGTAGCACACGCCCCCACGCTCGTAGGTGTACACACCGTAGAACTGAATCCCCTGGCAGTTGATGCGACGGTCGCCTGGGCAGTCGCACGGATTACACGCTTCTGCGGTGCCCGATGGAATCGCGCTCAGCGCGATGAACCCGCCCGCGAACATCGCGAGCGTCGTCACGAGTGGCAGCAAGCGGATGACAAGTTTGCGCAGTGGCATGAATGCCCCCATTCCCGATGATATTGTGAAAGTCAGAACAGATGCGATTTTAGCACCGTATAACCTGGGCGAACGCATGAAAAAGGCTTAAGCTCGCACAACTTCCAGGAGAAAGTCTTCATGCACGCTCGCCCGATAATGCATACTTTTGAGTTCGAAGCAGTGTGCATCCACCCGAAGAAACCGATGCAGCTAGAAAAATACCCCTCAATTTGGACGGAGGCAACTCCAGATTGAAGAGTATCAAACTGTTTCAACGATTATTGGCTGGCGCAAGGATACTCCGACCAGAAAGTTCCTCCGTAGCCCTCGGCTTTATTTCCCCAATAGCCCGGCCTTTGAACGGTAGACGCACAAAATTCCGCCAGCGCTTCCTCGTACGTATCAAAGTCTTGTGATTTCCGCTCATAGGCAACGGGTGGGTACTCAATGTCCGGATCGCATAATCCGCCATTTGGCGTATCGCAGGCGCGCAGGCTTTTCAGGCTCTGTTCGTCACCAATCCAGATAGTTCCATCGGAATTCTGGGTCAAAACGAAAATAGCAAACTTGCCGGCGTCGTTTGCGCCCGGCACACCCACACTCGTCGCGACTGGGCGATCCATCGCTGCCCCCGCTTGGATGGGATCATCGGCAGAATATGATCCAGCCAGCCTGGCCGCGCCATAAGTCGCACCAGCCACGACAGCCACCGCCACCGCAACACCCAGCGCAGTGGCAGCCCCACCTGCAGCCAGGGGTGGCAAAGGGGGTTTACCCAGGGCTGCTCGCGCTACGTTGATAATGGCTCGGCCAGTTCTGGACGCAGCCTGTGCGGCCCGTGCGACCAGGCTTGTCTCCCCTGCTGCAGCCCCAGCGGCGGGCCCTCCCAAGGATGCCAATTCAGCTTCAGCGGCCGCCAGCTGGCTCTGAAGCTGAGTCAACCGATTGACCCAGTTACCGGCTGCATCTCGCCATCCCGCCGTTGGGTCTGCCTTAGCGATTTCTGCGGTCAAATCGGCGATCATTTGAACTAACTGTTTTATCCTGCGAGCTTTCTCGATCGGATTCATAGTGTTATTCCTTCTTTTGTTAAATTTACACCTACAGGTAGCTAGTATAACATGAATTCGTAATGTAAATTGACATCAACTGACTCATGACTCAAAGCACGGCGAACGCATGAGATTGAGTTCAGGAAATGTGGGATAGTGAGGAAAACTGGCGATCGTGAATTGGGCGAGATTTAAGAATCTGGCGAGTGGTTTCGTGATTTGGTTGACATCAGGATGCGCCTGAATCGCCCTTCCCAAAGCGCACCCAATCGACCGCTATTGCCAGCCTGCGCGGATCGCCGCTCTGGCCGATCTCCGCGGGCACAAGCGTGTCGTCGTAGATCAGCTCAATCTCGACGTGCTGCCCGTCGCCGATCAGATCGGCGGGGATCGAGAAGCTGTAGATGCCGAGCGTATTCGGCTCGACCGTCGCAGTCTCGGCCAGCCGCTCGCCATTGACGGTAATGCTCAGTTGCCGCGGCTCCCAGAAGGACTGCGCCGCCAGCGAGAGCGTATACCTATCCGGCGGCAGATCGACGTACAGATTGCTCGTCGGGTACTCGCCCGTCCAGCGCCAGCGGGTCGCGCCGATATCTTCCTGCCAGTGCCAGCCCCAGCCGATGTAACGCTCGTCGCCGCTGACGCCCAGATCGATCTCGTAAACGCCCGGCTCGATCTCCGGCGGTGTTCGCGGTGGGCAGCCATCCGGGTGCCACGTCGTCCGGTAGACGATGGTATCGCGCTCGATGGCGTATGGACACACCAGATCGCCCTGCGCGTTGAAGAAGCCGACGATCTCTTGCAGCGTTGGCCCAGGGCCCGGGATGAACTGCGTGTGGATGACGAAGTAGCCAATCGGCCACGAGGCGATGCGTTCTTGCATCTGCGCGCGCACCGTCTCCGGTTCGATCAGCCGCCGCTGGCCGAGCCAGGCCATCATCGCGTCGTCAGTCTCCATCCACAGGTAATGCCAGGGGTCGACGCGCGAAATGTGGCTGTTGACCATTCGCTTGCCGTGGATGATGCCGTACCACTGAAGCGCGACCCACTCGCTCCTGCCGACGATGCCCTCGCCGCTCGACCCCGCCGTCGGGATTTCGACGACGACGTAATCGTAGTCTTCCTGGCCCATCGCCTCGTAGAAGTCATAACTTGGCGGGATCGGTTGCAGCGGCACAGGCTGCAATGTCCGCGAGTCGATCATGACGAGCAGGATCAGCGCGCTGGCGAACAAATAGCTATAGCGCGGCCGTTTGGGCACATAACGAGACAGGCTGAGGCCGATGAACAGCAGCGCGGGAAACATGAATACGCTGGCGAGCCGCTCTGGATAGCGAAACATGCCGCCGAATAACGCGTGCAGCCAGACGTACGGCATCGGAATGGTCGCGCCAAAGATGGTGATGCTTGCCCCCGCGGACAGGATCAGCGGCGGGAGCGCCACCCAGAACCAGAACCATCGTGACGGGTCGCCGTTGTGGCTGGTTGGGGTTTGTCCTCGCCTGCGCAGACTGACGATCAGCGCGAGCAGGAACGCGGGCACCAGGATTGCGCCAAGTGAGATGCTGCCGCCATCTAGCCGCCACAGATAGCCCCCTGGAAACGGGATACTCGGCGCGCGTTCGGCGGGCGTTGTTGCCAGCACGCTTTGGTCATAGCTGAGCAGATATGGCAGTGGCCCGGCGATCCACAACAGGATGCAGGCCAGCGAAATTGAGAGTGCGCCATAGCTGGCCAGGAGTAGCCTTTTGCGCCGATTTGCTGCCTGCAGTAGTGTCCAGGTGCCGTAAGGAAGGATTAAGAAGGCGAGGAACAACGGGTATTGGAGATCGGTCAGGATCATGCCCCAGAGCGCCGCACTTAGTAAAAGTGCCCAAATGAGAGTCTTCGTGGCTGCGCCGCGCTGATTGCTTTGTGCAATTTGCTGCCAGATGAGCAGGATCACAGGCAGCCACCACCACCCCATCAGGTTGATCGTCGTCCACTTCGTGCTCCAGAACATCAATGCGCTGCTTTGTGTGATCAGGCCGCCTGTGATGGCGAGGCTTGTCTTTGTCTTGAAATGCCTGAGGAGCGCGTAGGTGCTGAGTCCGAGGAGTGCGTGTCCGGCGATCATGATGAGGGCCATGCCGGTTGATGTTTGTGTGGAGTCGCCTGCGGCGCGCCAGACTGGGAACCAGGCTGTGCTAAGGGTGTGCAGACTCAGGTTATTTTCGAAGGGATTGAGGAGATAGTGGGTCTGGTAGATGGTGTCTTGCTGAGCGAGTTGGTGATCGATCCACCAGAAGTTCCAGTGGAAATGGTAGTAGTCGGTGGTGACGGGTTGGCCGGGGTCGCCGGGGATATGGGTCTTCAGGTGGAATAGGGGGTTGGAAAGTTGTAAGGTCGCGTACGTGAGGAAGAGTATTGTTGGGAGTATGTGTTGGAGTTGGGATCTGTGCTGTGGGGTTATTTTTCTCATGACTATGCGAAATTACTGAACCTGCAAGAATGATGGCACTGCATAATCCCTCGTCTCTGCCTCCCGTTCGCTCAATCACTCCGCATTTCAGGCAAGCCCACGACCTCTGCGGCTCTACTGGCGCGGCTGTACGCGACGTGCTCTCCCCCTGCCCTACCTGCCGATCTGCCCCTACGCGCGAAATTACGCCTGGATCAGCGTCCCTGGCAGCGCTTTGCCACTCAGAGTTGCCTCCAACAGCCCCGGCGTGACCCCGCTCATGATGCGGATGTGGAGTCCTGACCGCTTTTGCACCAGCGCCACCATATCGCGCACCTTGGTTTCCATGCCGCCGGTCACGTCGGTGCCTGCCGATCCGCCGAGTGCGGCTTCTACATCGGCCAGATTCGCCGGCGTGATCGTCTCGATCAGGCTGGCATCGGTCGCGTAGACGCCGTCCGTGTTGCCGAGCAGCAAGATCTCATCGACGGGTAGATGCTGCGCCAGGTAGAAGAAGATCGTCTCCGTCGAGATGATCGTTCCGCCGCGCGTCTCATCTAGCGAGACGTCGCCATAGACGAGTGGCACCAATCCATGCTCCAGGGCGGCACGCACGGGTTCGACCGCCATCTCGGCGATCACGCCGTCCTGACTACACGAAGACGCCGACGGTTGAATGCGAATGACGGGCACGCCCGCCGTCCACAGCGCCTTCGCTGTCAGATAGTTGAGCTCGGCGGCGGTGTTCGCCACCTCGGCGTAACCGCGCCACTGCTCCACCGTCTGCACCCCCTGCATCGTGCCGTGGCGCTGCGCGGCGACGTGCCCGAACGAGCCGCTGCCATGCCCGATCAGCAGGCCGCGCTCTGGCTGCGCCGTCATCCCCGCGTGGACCTCGCCCGCAATCCGCGCGGCAACATCCGGCAAGAATGTGTTCTCACGTCGCTTGTCCGTAATCAGCGATCCACCCAGCTTGACGAATGTCAGCACGATACGCGGTCTCCTGCAGCCATCATGCGCAGATTGAAGCGCAAACGAGGGATCGTCGCAACTGGAAAATGTGGGAAGATCGCCGCGCGTTCAGCGCACTTCCGTGACCCACACGCGCACCGCTCCGGCTTCTTCCAGCGCCGCGCGCACCCCCTCTTCGGTCTCTGCGGTGACGAGCGCGATCATGTTGCCGCCGCGCCCGCCGCCGCTCATCTTGGCGCCGAGTGCGCCTGCGCCGAGCGCCGCCTCCACCAGCCGATCGAGTTCGATCGACGACACGGTCAGTTCGCGCAGCACCATGTGATTTTCCACCATCAGATGACCCGCGCTGACCAGATCGCCGATTTCCAGCGCGCGCCGTGCCGACTCGACACAGACGCCGATCGCCCGCAGCTTTCGCTCAATACCCTGCGGATCGGCGTTGTACAGGCGGCGCACATCACCCACCGATTCTTTGGTCGGCGCGTGGATGCCCGTGTCGCCGATGACGATGCGCAGCGGCGTCCTGGCGCGAAATGGCTCGAAATCCTCGCGGTTGCGGAACAGGATCGGCGTCTCGTAGACGACGACCGTGTTGTCGATGCCGCTCGGCGTCCCGTGATGGCGTCGTTCCAGCGCGTAAACGAGGCCGTTCAGCTCTTCACGGCTGAGCGTCTGCCCGCAGCAGGCGGCCAGCGCGCGCGCTAAGGCCGTCGAAATTGCCGCGCCGCTGCCCAGGCCGCTCGCAATCGGGATGTCGGAACGCAGCTCGATCAGCGCGTCCGGCGGTTCGACGTTCAAGTGGCGGAGGACACGCTGGGCCATCTCAACCAGCGCGTCGTCGACTTCGGCTGCCAGGTCGACCGACAGCTCATGGCCCGAATCGATGGCGCGGATGACGAGGCCCTGCCCGGCCTCACCGCTGCGAGTAATCGCGAAGGCGCGTAAATCAGGAATCGGCGCGGCGATGGCTGCCGTGCCATAGACGACCGCATGTTCACCGTAAAGGATAATCTTGGCCGGGGCGCTGTAGATGCTCATGGTCAGGTTGGACTTGCTGCAATCGGCGCGAGATACAGGATGATGATACACACGATCCCCCAGAGGACGATCGAGATTTGCAACGGGCGGTCACGCAGCACGACTTCGTCGGGCGCGCTCCCCTCCCCCTTGACGTGGATCAGATACAAATAGCGCGCGATGCCGTACCAGACAAACGGCACCGTGATCAACGCCAGGTTCGTCCCCGCCAACAGAATCGACGGCGCCTCAACCGTGTAGAACATGTAGGTCAGCATCGTACTGACGACCGCGATACGCAGCAATTCGTCCAGCAGCGGCAGATTGTACTCACGCAGCGTCACGCGCGTATTCCCGGCCTTCTCCGCCATCAACAACAGTTCCTGCCGCCGCTTGCCGACGATCATGAACAGCGCCAGCGTTCCCATGCACGCATACAGCCACGGCGAGAACGCCGCCACCTGCACGACCAGCACGCCCGCCGCCACGCGCAGGATGAACCCCAGCACGATCACGACCAGGTCGACCAGCACAATGTGCTTGAGCCGGAACGAGTAGAGCAGCTGCATCACCAGGTAGACGCCGAGCACGATCGCGAACGACCGGCTGAGCGGGATCGCCAGCGCAATCGCGACCAACGGCAAGATCACGCCCGCCGCCCGCGCCAACGGGATCGGCAGCTGCCCGGCGGCGATCGGCCTGAACTTCTTCTTCGGATGCTGGCGGTCGGCGCGCACGTCGACCAGATCGTTGATGATGTAGACCGAACCCGTGATCATGCACAGCAGCACGAACGCAATGGTGACGCGAATGAATGAATCGACGAGGAACAATTGGCCGTCGAAAACAATCCCGGCATAGATAAAAACATTCTTTGTCCACTGATGGGGACGCATGGTGCGCAAGAGCGCAGAGAGGACTCGCAACCTCGACTCCGTTCGCGTAGGTTTTGTTCACCGGCGGATCGACTGGTGAGCCATCTCACCCGTCGTCTTTCAACCCTGGCCCGCCCGGCAAGCACGCCGGATAACATGCGACTATACACGATGACTCGCCCTCATGGGAACGCCTATCTGCCCATCGTCGCGCCGCCGTTTTGCGCGGCCATCTGCGCATGATGGGCATCCGTGCGCCAACGGCTCAAGATCGTGCGTTCAAACCGTAATCTCAGTATAATGTGGCCTTGATCTTTTCGCACTGGAGCTTAACGGCGTGCAACAGGCAACCGCGCGTGCGCACCCCAACATCGCCTTCATCAAGTACTGGGGCAACCGTAATGCAGCCCTGCGTCTGCCCGCCAATTCCTCGCTCAGTATGAACCTGGACGGCCTGTTCGCCGAGACGACCGTCAACTGGAACGACCGCCAGCCCGCCGATACGTTCGTGCTCAATGGCAGCGAGCAGTCCGGCGCGTCGCTCACGCGCGTCAGCACCCATCTCGATCATCTGCGCAAGCGGCTCCGGCTGTCGGCGCGAGCGCACGTCGAATCGGCCAACAACTTCCCCACTGGCGCCGGTGTCGCCTCGTCCGCGGCCGCTTTTGCCGCGTTAACCGTCGCCGCCGTCGCCGCCGCGGGCAGTCAATTGGACGAACGCGAGTTGACCACGCTCGCCCGCCTCGGCTCAGGGTCGGCCGCACGCTCAGTGCCGGCCGGTTATGTCGAGTGGCACGCGGCTGATACACACGAAGGCTCTTACGCCGAGAGTATCTTCCCACCGAGTCACTGGAATCTGGTCGACGTGATTGCCGTCGTCAGCAGCGCCCACAAGGCGCGCGGTTCGACCGAAGGCCACGGTGCCGCCGATACCAGCGACCTGCAGGCGGCGCGCGTCGCCGGGGTCGCTGGGCGCCTCGAAGCCTGCAAGAACGCCATCCGCGACCGCGATTTCGAGGCCTTCGCCCAGGTCGTCGAACACGACAGCAACCTCATGCACGCCGTCATGATGACCAGCCAGCCGCCGCTCTTCTACTGGAAGCCCGCCTCGCTCGCCCTGATGGAGCGCATCCGCGATCTGCGCGCCGATGGCGTCCGCGTCTGCTATACACTCGATGCCGGGCCCAACGTGCATTGTATTTGTGTTAGAGATGACGCCTCGCACGTAATAGGCGCTCTGGCCGACATGTCAGAGGTCATGGAAACGCTCACAGCCCCGGTCGGCGGCGGTGTCCAAATCATCGCCGGTACATGAGCGCCAGCAAAGCATCGCTTGAACCCTTGTCCGATCTACCCCTATAATGCGAGTAGCAATTAATCGTCCGGGTTGCGGGCTATGTTCTGCTCGTTCAACCATGTATGATTGATCGTCAGAAGCGAGCAGCTAAAGGCTATCTTCAATGACTGACTTCCTCCTTGGCAATGATTTCATCACCGGCGTGATCGCCTTCCTGCTGGTGCTGATCCCTGCGGTCATCATTCACGAGCTGGGACACTTTCTCGCAGCCAAGGCCGTCGGCATCACCATCCTCGAATTCGGCATCGGGATGCCGCCGCGCTTAGCCAGGCTCTTCACCTGGGGCGGCACGGATTACACGATCAACTGGCTGCCGCTCGGCGGCTTTGTACGCCCGCTCGGTGAAGGTGTCGTCAGTCAGATGGGCGAGGAAGGCACTGACGAAGATCGCGAAGAAGCGCGTCGGCGCGGCATCACCAATGCCAAGTCCGTCTACGACGCCAAACCGTGGCAGCGGATCGTCTTCATGATCGCGGGCGCGATGGCGAACTTCCTGATGGCGCTCACGCTGTTCGCGATTGTCGCGCTCATCGGCCTGCCGGAGATCATCGGCGCACGCGCGCACATCCTGTACGTCGCGCCGGAATCGCCTCTCTACGAGGCGGGCCTCCGCCCTGGTGACTTCATCGAGCAGGTCGACGGTGAGACCTTCACCGATCTTGACGCTTTCTACAATCAGATTGCGACCGCGGACGCGCCACTGACGCTGTCCGTTGTCCGTCCCGATTCGTCCGACGAACCTTTCACACTCGACGTGGCACCGCTGGCCGCCCCGGACGAGCAGGTCAAGACGCACCCGGTCATCGGCCAGGTGGCGCCCAACTCCCCTGCCGACCGCGCGGGCTTGCAGGCGGGCGATCTCGTACTCTCCTTCAACGGCAGCCCGACCTACGTCTTCCAGGATCTGCAGACGTTGATCGCCGATAGCCTCGGCGCGCGCTCGACCATCACGCTCTGGCGTGACGGCGAAACCATCGAAGCGTCACTCGTCCCGCGCACCAACCCGCCGGAAGGCGAAGGCGCCATTGGCGTCGCCTTCAGCCTGAACGCCGCGGCCATGCTGGATACGACCGTGGGCCTGGCCTTCTCGCCCGGCCCCGATCAGCAGGTGATGCAGCCGCAGCCGCTCGGCGTGGCGATACCGTACGCCCTCGATCAATTCGGCCAGGTGATCAACATCATCGTCAGCATCCCGGCGCAAATTTTCCAGGGCACCGCAGACCCGGACATGCTGCGGCCCATCGGGCCTGTCGGCGTCAGCCAGGCGGGTGCGGAATTGCTGCGCGAAAGCGTGTCTGAGAACCGACCAATGATCATCCTCAACTTCATCGCCCTGGTCAGCATCTCGCTCGGCCTGACCAACCTGCTGCCGATTCCGGCGCTGGATGGCGGGCGCATTCTGTTCGTCCTGATCGAAATCGTCCGTGGACGACCGATTTCGCCCGAACGTGAAGGACTAGTCCATCTGGTGGGTCTGGCGCTGCTCTTGTCGCTGATGGTCGTCGTACTCATCAACGACATCGCGCACCCTGTCACCGATCTGCTGCGCTGAGCAGCAGCCGCCACCGTCCATTTACAATACAGATCTCAACGCCATAGGTCGTGCGGAGGGAAATCCTTCCGCATGTCTGATGAAGGAGCAACGCATGACTGATATTTACGATCCAGAACGCAACGGGGATGATCTGCAGGAAGACGAGCGCGACGAGCGCCCACGCCCGGAGATCGACGAGACGATTGCGGCGCTCCGTGATGCGGAAGCGGGCGGCCTGAGTGTCACCGTCTATTATGGTTTGTCCGATCTTAAGCCGGCGGGCGTGGAGCAGCTTCGCGATGCCTGGGAATCGCTCGATAGCGCCTATCGCAGCCGGTTAATGGAGCAGTTGGTCGACATTTCGGAGATGAACTTCGACCTCGACTATAACGCTCTGGCCTATCTCTCCCTTGACGACGAGAACCCGGACGTCCGAGCGGCCGCTATCGAACTGCTGTGGGCGGACGAGACGCTGCCGACGATGAACCGCCTGATCCAGTTGGCGTTGGACGACGACTCGGTGCCGGTGCGCGCCGCCGCCGCGGGCAGCTTGGGGCGCTACATTCTGCTCGGCGAGTACGAAGAACTGCCCGCCACCCAGACCGATACGGCGGTTGACGCGGCGCTCAGCATCTATAACGATCACGACGAGGATATCGAAGTCCGGCGTCGTGCGCTCGAATCGCTGGGCAATTCGAGCCATATCGCCGTCAGCGACCTGATCGAAGAGGCCTATGCCAGCATGGAACAGCCGCTGCGCGTCAGTGCCCTCTTCGCCATGGGCCGCACGTGCGATCCCAAGTGGGAGCACACCGTCATGCGCGAACTCAACAGCGGTGACGCAGAACTTCGCTACGAAGCCGTGCGTGCTGCCGGGGAGATCGGCCTGGATAACGCCGTGCCCAAGCTGGCGCGCATGGTCTACGATAACGACCGTGAGATCAAGGAGGTCAGCATCTGGGCTCTCGGCGAGATCGGCGGCAACGAAGCCACCAATGCTCTCGAACGCCTGACGACCGACCCGGACTTCCTGGAGGATGAAGATCTGCAGGAAGCGCTCGAAGATGCACTCCTGAGCGCCGCGATGCCTGGGGCGGATATGGCATTGCTCGAGCTGGACGACGACCCGTTCTACGACGACGATGATGATGAAGAGCTCGACTTCGGCGACGATGACGAACTCGACGTCGACGTCGATGACGACGAACTCGACTAGAAACCAAAAGAGGCGTACCGCTGGGGTACGCCTCTTTTTTTATCGACAGATTGCGAGCAGCGTTAGCCGTTGATCATCGGCATCAGCTTGAGAGCAAGACCCGTATCGCCCTGAATCTTGATCTTGCCGGTCATGAATGCCTGCATCGGGTTCAGGCCACCGCCGATCATGGTGGCGAAATCGTCCGCGGAGGCCTTGAGGGTCATCTTCGGGCTGTCGACGCTGCCTTCGCCGGTTTGCACGCCGTCCGGCGCGATGCGCAGCCAGTAAAGGCCGCCGCCGTCGCCGGAGAGATCGAACTGGATTGCCGCGTTGATGTCTTTGACCTTGTCCGGGTCAAAGCGCCCCTCCATCTCGCTGAAAATATCTTTAATCTGCTCACTTGTCGCCATAACGCTCTCACTCCTGTCGTCGTAAAGCCGTCGGGTTCTATGCCTGTCTTCAACAATGGGCATAGTATACAATCGTTGCCATGGTAGCACAATCGAATCGCGATTAGAATAGCCCGACAGACCCCATGCCTTTTGCTCCGACCACATTCCGAACTCGCTTGCGCGCGTCATTCGCCGCGCTCTTATTGGCGCTCTTGCCGCTCGCGTTGGCTTCCTGCGTGCGCAACCAGCCGGACGTGATCGTGATCACGGCGACCTTCCAGCCAGGGCCGCAGGCGGAACTTGGCACGCTCCAACCGACGCCAAGCGTCCTACCCGGCCAGGCGACCGAGGTCGCGTCCGCGGGCACGACACGCCGCTACATCGTCCGCCCCGGCGATACGCTCTCGATTATCGCCGCTAACGAAGGCGTCAGCGTCACACTCCTGATCCAGGCCAACAATCTCGTCAACCCCGATATCCTCGAAGTCGGCCAGGAGCTGATCATCCCGGAAGGACCGACGTTGATCGGCAGCGATTTCGGCATCCTGCCGGATAACCGGCTCGTGCGCGGCCCCGGCAGCAAACAGTTCGACGTCCGCGGCTTCATCAGCCAGCAGCCCGGCTTCGTACGCACCGCCGTCGACACGGTCGACAACCAGGTGCTGACGGCGGCGGACATCGTCGACCGCGTCGCCCTCGAATACAGCGTCGATCCGCGCCTGCTGCTCGCATTGCTTGAATACCGCGGACGTTGGCTGACCAACCCGACGCCGGACGAATACACGCAAGCTTACCCGCTCGGCGCGCCCGCGTCACCGTTCGGCTTCGACCGCAACGGCGTCTATCGCCAGCTCGCCTGGGCGGCGGATCAACTCAACGCCGGCTACTACGGGCGCAAGTATGGCCGCCTGACCTCGCTCGAATTCGCCGACGATGCCATCACGCTCCGTTTCGCGGATGGTCTGCCCTTCGGCACCATCGGCCTGCAATACATGCTCGGCCAGTACAGCGATTACCAGACCTGGCTGTGTGACGTCAGCCCCAGCGGCCTCTACGCCACCTACCTCTCGCTCTTTGGCGACCCGTTCGATGGCGCGATGGATACACTGACGCCTGCGGGCCTGACACAGCCGAGTCTCGTCTTCCCCTTCCCCGCCAATGACGAGTGGTTCTTCACCAGCGGACCGCATGGAGGATGGGGCAGCGGCAGCGCCTGGTCAGCCGTCGATTTCGCGCCGCCCGACGATATCGAAACCGTCAGTTCCGCCTGCTACGTCTCGCAGAACTTTGCCACCGCCGTCGCGCCCGGCATCATCGCCCGCACAGCCGAGGGCGTCGTCATCCTCGATCTGGATGGCGACGGCGACGAAGCGACCGGCTGGTCGATCCTGTACCTGCATATGTCGTCGCAGGATCGTGTCCCCGGCGGCGCGATCGTCAGCCCTGGCGACCCTATCGGGCGTCCCTCGTGTGAGGGTGGCGTCTCGAATGGCACGCACTTGCACATCGCGCGCCGCTACAACGGCGAATGGATTCCTGTCGACTGCTCCAACTGCCCAACCGACCGTGCGACACCCAACTTCGTTATGAGCGATTGGACGTTCTACGGCTATGCCAACCAGGAGTACCAGGGCTACGCCGTCAACGGCGGCGAAGAGCGCGTCGCCGACCAGGGACGCGCCAATCCGAATAACAGAGTGACATGGTGAAGCCCATGAACAACAAAATCACGCGCGCAGCGCCTATCTTGCTGATGGCAGCCAGCCTCGCCCTACCGCGATTGGCTCTCGCGCAAGACCCACCCGCCGCCACGCCGATCCCGATTAACCTGGAGACGCCCACGCCGCCGCCCGTCGCACCAGGGGCTGCCGGTGCGGCGGCCACCGCCACCTGGACGGCCACGCCCGCCAGCCTGGCTGTGCTCGAACCACTCGATTCGGCCAACGTCCGTGCGGAACCGGATGTCAACGGCGCACAGCTTGGCGTCATTCGCGCGGGCGAGGTTTACACCGTCACCGGGCGCTACTTCGAGTGGTATCAGTTCCAGTACAACGGCTCACCGACCGGGCGCGCCTGGGTCTTCGGCCAGATCGTGCGCATCGACGGCGACCCGAACACGATCCCGGAAGTGACGCTCGAACCGCTGCCAACGCAAGATCCCGTGCAGGCTGCCGGGACGCAGACCGCCGAAGCCATCGTGCTGACTCCCGGCGGCGATTTGACGGCGACGGCGGCATCACGCGGCATCGTCGCCACGCTGGAGATCCCCGGCGTGAGCGGTGCACCGCGTACCCAAACCGATGCGACGACCGGCGAGCAAACGCAGCTGCTGCCGACCTTCACCTACCCGCCCGGCATCGTCATGGCCGCGACGGAACCCGCGGAAGTCGCCGTGTCGACCGATACGCCGCTGCTCGAAAACATCGAATTCAGCAGCGACGACCTGCGCAACATCCCACCCATCGTCCCGATTCTGGCGCTGGGCAGCCTCGGCATGCTCGGCCTGATGGTCTCCGCCTTCCGCCGCCGCAAGTAGCGGGTCATCATACACAGATTGAGATTGCCGGTAGGGGTTTGGCGCTGCCAAACCCTTACAATTCCAACCCCTCGATCAGCCGCTCCACATCCTCGCCATCCCCCTGCCCCCAGCGCAGCCAAGCGAGGAACTCGATGTTGCCCGCCGGGCCTTTCAGCGGTGACGTGATCAACCCGCCAACGGAGAAGCCCATCGCCTGTGCGGCGCTCAGAACCTCGCGCAGCACGCGGCGGTGCACATCGTGATCGCGCACGACGCCGCCCTTGCCCACGTCCTGCGGCCCGGCCTCGAACTGCGGCTTGATCAGTGGGACAACGTCCCCCTGCGGCTTGAGCCAGTGCTTGATCACAGGCAGCAGCAGGCGCAGAGAAATGAACGAGGCATCGATGCTGGCGAAGTCAATCGCTTCGGGGAGCTGCTCCAGGTGGCGGGCGTTGGTGCGCTCCATCACGATCACGCGCGGATCGTCGCGCAGGCTGAGCGCGATCTGGCCGTAGCCGACGTCGATGGCATAGATCTTGGCCGCGTTGTGTTGGAGCAGACAGTCGGTGAAGCCGCCGGTGCTTGCGCCGACATCGGCTGCGACTTTGCCCTCAATGACTACGGGAAAGGCATCCAGCGCCGCCGCCAGCTTCTCGCCACCCCGGCTGACGAAGCGCGGCTTGCTGATCGCCTCGACCGTCGATTCTTCGCGTATGGGCGTGCCCGGCTTGTCGATGCGTTCGCCATCGACCAGGATCTCGCCCGCCATGATCATCGCGCGCGCCTTTTCCCGGCTCGGCGCCAAGCCGCGCTCCAGGACGAGCATATCCAGCCTCTGCTTTGCCACCGCATCTCCCAAATGTGTAATTACAAAGTCCATGTCATTGAGCACGAGGACAAGCCAAACAGCTCACCCCTCGTCACTCATCACCTATCCCCGTGAGAGATAGATCGTCATGTCAACCGGCACCGGCGTGTCGCGCTCAACCGTGACCCCGTCCGCCTGGATTGGCAGGTAGCCATCCGCCACGATGATCACACTGTACGGCGCGTCGTAGGCCAGCGGGCGGTCGATCTGGAAGCGCCCTTCCCTATCCGTCACCGCCAGGGCGTAGACCTGATCCATACTGCGCGTCGCCATGAAATCCGCCACCGAGTACAGATCGCTGATCAGGATGAAGCTGACGCCGGGGATGCCCTGGTCGGTCGCCGCGTCGAGTATACGCCCGCGCATCTGCACGCCCGTGGCCTGCGCGAACGGATCGATCGGCAGCTGGCCGATGCCGACGCGTGTCTGCGCCTGCGCCAACCTCACCGGCCCGATCAAGAGTTCGAACGAATACGTCCCGTCCGGGATGCCCTGCGGGTTGGTCAGCCGGAACAGATAATTCTGCCCATTCTGATCGAGTGTCCACGGCTGCGTCTGCTCGTAGAAGACGTTCCCATCGACCAGCCAGCGCAGCGTCCACAGCGTGCCCGGTGCGAAGCTCTGCCAGTCGAACATCGCGTAGAGCGCCTCCGCCCCCGCCGTGATGCTGTTGACCGCGGGTGCCGCGGCCGCCTCCTGCGGGGATTCCGCACTGCTGAAGTGCGCATCCAGGAACGCCTGCGGCAGCACGCCTTCGAATGCCCCGGCAATCGTGAAGTCCGAGGTCGCGCTCAGCCGCCCTTCGATGTACAGCTCCAACCGGTAATCGCCCGGCAGCAGGCCGTTGGCGTCCTGAATGCTGATGTTCTTTGCGCCGCTCGGCCCATCTGTCCACACCGTCTCCGTGCGCGCGATCTCGCGGCCCTGGTAGTACCAGATCTGCGCCCACGGCGTCTCGTTGAGCATGTTGCGGTAGATGAACGTCGCGTTGGCGATGTTGCCCGTCGGCAGCACGTAGCCGTTGCCGGAGACGTTGCCGCGCGAATCGACCAGCCCGAAGATCACGTCGTTGAACTGTGCTTCCTCCTGTGCGGCGCCGCCCACGCTCAAACGCGCCGTCTCCAGCGGGATGTTATCCGCCAGCAGCGTGAACTCGTAGATGCCGTTGGCGAGCGGCTGCCCGCTGCTGCCTATGTACCACATGCCGCGGGTGCCACCGCTCCAGCGCACCGGCGACAGACTGAAAATCTGATTGGGCACGCCGTCGGTCGTCACGCGCAGTTCGTAGACCGTGTTCGGCGTCATGTGGTCGTAGTCGAAGAACAAATACAGGCTCGTGCTGCCCGCCGGCAGCGCCCGAATGACTGACGCGGGCATCCCATCGTCGTTGACGGACGGCGCGAAGAACAAACGCCGGAATACCGGTGAATCCGGCTCGCTAGCGCTGACGGCAGTCGCTCCGACCTCGCTCAGATTCTCAAGCTGCAGGCCGAGCTGCGCCGCGCGGATCAGCGGGCGGGCGAAGTTCGACGGGCGCAGCATGTTGATGGTGCCGCCGGTCGGGATGCACAGATCGTTGCTGTTGATCAGGTCGTCGCGGTTGGTGTCTTGCAGCGTGACGCAGGTCGAGCCGGGCGCCGTAATCGCGATCGGCGCGGTCGTCGGGATGCCGATCAACTGGCTGCTGCGGTTGTAGGCGCCGCCGCCGCTCATCGTCGCCGGGATGTTCAGGCTCGCCTTGAACCACGACCGTGCGCCTGCGCTCGGCTCGGCCACGAACGCGACGACCGTGCCCATTTCTGTCGCCACCGGGTCGTTACCGACGCCTGGATAGCCGACAATTGTCACCGTCTCGTCGAGGCTGACCGACGACGAATCCGCCACTTCCACGAATGGCAGCGCCAGCGTGTCGCGGGCGATCAAGCGGCCATCGTACTCGCGGTTGATGCGCAGCAGCGCCAGATCCAGACCGGCGTTGCTCTGCACGATCTCGGCGCGGTAACGCGGCACGGGCGGCGCATCCGGCGACACGGTTAGCGCGACGATCAACGTCTCGCCGGGGCAATTCGGGCTGGCGACCGTGCTGTGAGCGTTGGTCAGGATCAACCCGTCGCGGCTGACGAGGGTGCCAGAGCTGAAGCACGTGATGTTGAGGTTATCGCCGACGTTCTGCGCTTGGAGGATGAAGACCGTCGCCTCCTCGATCCGTTGCAGATCGATACCGCTCGTCGGCGCGGGCTGCTCCTGATCCTGCGCCAGCGCGCCGGAAGCGGCCAGCGCCATGCACAGCACGGCCGCCAGCAGTCCCCGCACACCCCATCTGATCGACCATACCCTACGCCGCATACTGCACACCATCTACACTCACGAACATCCTATAACGGGTTACACCCATCATCGCCAGGGCATCAATGCCCCGGCTACCGTTGCGCCCGGTGAACCGGGCTGGGAATACCCGTGTCATCGCGAACTGTGAGCCAAGCGCCGTGAGCCAGATTCCCAAACTCAGAACCGTATTCACTGAGCACTGAGTACCGAGCACTGAGCACTCCCTAAAATTCCAGACTCTCCAAAAACCGATCCATGATCGGCAGTTGATCTTCGAACACGTTGGCATCGGCCAGGAACGAGAGGATGACCGCCTGCCCCTGGCGAATCGCGATCACGTCGAAGCCTTCGACGATCGATGGCAGCGTCTGCAAGACCGGGCTGACGCCGACGTTGACGTAGGTGTAGGTGACGGCAGTCGCGGGCGTGTCATCCGGCAGCGCGTACGAGTCGTCGATCTCCAGGATGCGGTAGCCGGTCAGCGTGTTACCGCGATCCAGCGACAGCGCATCGACCAGGTTGCGCGTGGTCGTGCTCAGGGACACCGGCTGGGTATCGACCACAATCGACGTCTTGAAGCCGACCTGCGCCAGATCGCGCACGCGGAAGACGTACGGCCCGTCGTTGTCGATGATCCAGTTCTGCGGGTAAGCCGCGCGGATGCCGGAGGTCACGTCGTTGTAGTTCGTCGTCGCGTTAAGCACGCTATCGCGCAGATTGAGGGCGATGACAACGCACAGCAGCCCGTACAGCAGAACGAAGTAATGGCTCCAACGCTGGCGCAGCGTTCCGCCTTCTTCGACGCGCCCAACTTCGACAATCGTCGGCGTCGACATCTTCTACTCCCGCAGTAAGCGTTCGCGCTCGCGCCGTTCGCTGTTCGCAATCAGCAGCGCGACGATCAGGCTCATCAGCACCAGCACCCCGGCGTCGATGGCGAAACCGACAATCGGTGACGGGGCGCTCGTTTCAAGCCCCAGCTTGGCATTGACCAGCGCCGCGCGCAGCGTCGTTGTCACGCCGTAGATGAGCGCCGCCAACGAGACCGACAGCACGAGCAAGAAGGCGGTCGGCGTGCCCAGGCGCGCCTCGCCCAGCCCGTAAGCGACGATCAGGCTCGGCCCCACGCTGAGCGCCACAAAGTTGAAGACTTCGAACGCGGCCGCGGATGGTGCAGATGCCCCGCGCAGGATCTCGCTGACGGCCATCACGGTCGCATAGCTGACCGCCGCCGCGACGCAGTACGCCAGCGCGTCCGCGCGCACGCGCAACCGCTGTTCCCAGGCCAGCGAGCGCACGACCAGGTACTTGATCACCTCTTGCAGCGCGCCGAGCGTCACCGTGTAGCCGACCAGGCGCGTCGTCGGGTCGGCAATCGGCAGCCAGCGCTCGACCTGGAACAGCCGCTCGATCACCGGCAGCGCTGCGCCGCTGGCCGCCAGCGCCGTGACGATGACGACAGTCTCCAGCCCGGCCCGCGGCTCGATCGCCCGCAGTTCCGGCGCCCAGGCAAAGATGAACCAGAGCAGAAGTGGCAGCAGCGCCAGCCCGACGTGCACCGGCACATGCAGTCCCACCGGCACATCGACGCCCACCAGTTGCAGCACGAACAGCGCCAGCGCGACTGCGGCCAGAACGCCCAATTGGAGCAGCAAACCGCGCCAGACTCGCGCATACGGATAGACCGGCGTTTCATCGGCGGGCGGGGTGATTAAGCGAGGGACGGTCGCGCGCACTCGACAGTGTACTCCTGCATGGGCATCCGTTATACTCGCACCCATCGTAGCGGATAGGTCGCATCGTTACGAGTCTGAATCACACCCACAGGATCGCTATGCCAAGCAAACGCAGTCTCATCGCACTGCCGGTAGTCTGTCTGTTTCTGCTCGTCGCCTGTGCGCCGGCGCTCGGTGCGCAATCCGGCGCGGTCAATCGCATCGTCTACGGCCTGACGCTGGAGCCGAGCGGCATCGACCCGCACGTCAACGCCTCCGCCGAGCTGGGCATTCCGCTGCGCCAGGTCTACGATACGCTGGTTTATCGCGATCCAAACACCGGCGATTACGTCCCAGGGCTGGCCGACTCGTGGGAGATTTCCAGCGACGGTACGCGCTACACTTTCCATCTCAAGCAGGGCATCAGCTTTCACGATGGCACACCCTTCAATGCGCAGGCGGTCGCCGCCAACCTCGACCGCGTCCTCGACCCGGACACCGCCTCTCAAAAAGCCATCTTCATGCTCGGCCCGTTCGCGGATTACGAGGTCGCGGACGACTACACGATTACGCTGATCCTGGCGCAGCCCTACGCGCCGCTGCTCGATTCGCTCAGCCAGGTCTACCTCGGCATCGCCAGCCCGACCGCACTCGCCGCCGTCTCGCGCGAGCGCTACCAGTTCCACCAGGTCGGCACCGGCCCCTACGAGTTCGTCGAATACGTGCCCGGCGACCGCATCGTCATCCGCCGCAATCCGAATTACACCTGGGGGCCAGCGTTTTATCAACCGCCTGCCGAGAACGGCATCGACGAGGTCGAGTTCCGCTTCGTGACAGATGCCAGCGCCCGCGCCCTGGCGCTCGAAGCGGGTGACGTCCAGGTCGTCGGCGAAATCCTGCCGACCGACGCGCGCGCCCTCGCCTCCGAGAGCGGCATTCAACTGCTGCAGGTCGGCATCCCTGGCCAGCCGCTGCAATTCCTGATGAACACCACACGCTTCCCAACCGGCAACCGCGCCGTCCGCCAGGCGCTGATCACCGGCGCCAACCGTGAGGCGATCAGCGCCGCCGTCTTCCAGCGCTTCTCGCCCGCCGCCTGGGGGCCGATCTCGGCGACGACACCGTACTATTTCAGCCAGTTGCAGGGCGTCTACGCTTACAGCCTGGACGAGGCGCGCAATCTGCTGGCCGGGGCGGGCTTCACCGACGCGGACGAGAACACCTATCTCGACGCGGAAGGCGGCGACATGACCATCCGCGTGATCGTCCCGCCCTGGGGGCAGATCCCGGATGTTGCACAGCTGCTTGAAGATCAATGGCGCCAGCTCGGCATCCGCACAGAACTCGTCTCGGTGCCGACGCGTGGTGCGCTCTTTGAAGCGATTGGCACGGGCGACTTCAACCTCGTCGCCTGGTACGAGTTCGGCGCTGACCCCGCCCTGCTCAACCAGTACTTCCTGAGTGATGGCACGCTCAATTGGACGGGCTACAGCAATCCGTCGCTCGACGGCCTGCTGATCCAGGCCGCCAGCACGACCGATACGGGCGCGCGCGCTGGGCTTTACGCGCAAATCCAGCAGATCATCATGCAGGACGCGCTCATCCTGCCTGTGCGCGATTACGTCAATCTCAACGGGGCGAGCACGCGCGTGCAAAACCTGCGCTTCGACCGCTACGGCTGGTTCCCGCTGCTGCCGAACGCCACCTACGTGGGCGGATGAACGGACTGGCGCGCCGCGCCCTGGCTGCTGTCTTCACGCTCTGGCTGGCGGCGACACTCGTCTTCTTCGCCCTGCGCCTGCTGCCGGGCGATGGCCTGCTCACGCAGTTGATCGAGAGCGGCGCCTCGCCCGCAACCATCGCCGAGCGCCGCGCAGCCCTGGGGCTGGATCAACCGGCGGCGGTGCAGTACGCCCGCTTCCTCGGCTCGCTGCTGACGGGCGATCTCGGCTCGTCGCTGCTGACCGGCCAGCCGATCGTCGAGATCGTCGCTCAGCAGGTCGGCGCCACCGTCGAGCTGGCCGTCGCCAGCCTGGCCGTCGCCGTGACAGCGGGCATCGCCCTCGGCGCATTGGCCGCTCTTGGCACAGGCCTCGTCCGTTCATTGGCCGATGCCGTGCTCGCCTTCGTCCTCAGCGCGCCGGTCTACTGGACAGGCACGCTCGCCATCTTCGTCTTCACCGCCCAGCTTGGCCTGCTGCCGAGCGGCGGCGCCGGCCGCTTGAGCCAGTTGATCCTGCCCGCGCTCGTCCTCGGCTTACAGCTTTCCGGCGGCATTGGCCGCGTGACGCAGGCCGCCCTCGCCGAGACGATTTACCAGCCTCATGTTCAGACCGCACGCGCCAAGGGTCTGCGTAGAGCGACCGTCTTCCTGCAGCACGTCGCGCGCCCTGCCCTGCCCGCCATCATCGGCCAGATCGGCATTCAGGCGGCTTTCTTGCTCGGTGGCGCCGTCGTCACCGAGTCGATCTTCTCGCGCCCTGGCATCGGCCGTCTGCTGCTGGATGCGACTCTGCGCCAGGATTACCCGGTCGTCCAGGGCATCGTCATCTGGGCGGCGACGGTCGTCATCGTCGCTAACCTGCTCGTCGATTTCACGATCGCGGCGGTCGATCCACGTCTGCGTGAGGGTGCATGAACGGCGGACTGGCCCTCATATCGCAACGCAGAATGCCCTGGCGGGCGCTGACTATCCTCGCGCTGATTGTGCTCTTCGTGATCGCCCCAGCCTTTGCGCCCTACGACCCGATGGCGACCGCGCCCACAGACCAGTTTCTCCCGCCAAGCGCGGCGCACTGGCTCGGCACCGATCAGTTTGGCCGTGACGTCTTGAGCCGCCTGCTCCATGGCGGGCAGCGCACACTCGCTATCGCCCTGATCGCCGCGCTGCTTGCCCTGTCGGTCGGCATCCCGCTCGGTTTGCTGGCCGCCTGGCAGCCTGCGTCCGGACGCGGCGCGGCACTCTCGTGGCTGCCGAGCCTGCTCAACAGCCTGATCGAGGCGCTGTTCGCGATTCCCGGCCTGCTGCTCGGACTCGTCACCATCACGCTGATCGGCAGCGGCCCGCTGCCGGTCGCCATCGCCGCGGGCATCAGCCAGATCGCGCCTGTCGCGCGCTTAATTCAGGTCGCCGGGCGCGGCGCACTGATCTCGCCCTACGTCGAGGCGGCCCGCGCCATCGGTGCCGACGAAGCCCGCGTGCTCTTTCGCCATGCGCTGCCCAACATCGCCGGGCAGATCGCCGCGGCCAGCGTGCTGGCCTTCAGCTACAGCCTGCTCAATAGTGCGGCGCTCAGTTTTCTCGGCCTGGGGGGTGCGCTGGGCGATCCCGATTGGGGAGCGATGCTCTACGACGGGCGTCAGGCCTTCCGCATTGCGCCCTGGGTCGGCATCGCGCCGGGGATCGCGATCACGCTGATGGTGTGGGTCGCGGATAGGCTCGGAACACGCTTGACTACGCGAAACAACGGCGGTGGATAGCACTTAGCGCGGAAAGCCGCCGATCAGGATGTGGCTGTCGCGCCGGTGCTCGATGAAATGATCGAGCGCCAACCGCTCGCCATCGCCATCGATCAGCAGCCCGACGCAGTAGGTCAGGCGCGGCACCGTCACCCGCTCGATGTGGCGCATGAGGCTGGCGAACGACAGGATCAGCGGCGGCTGCCGTGCGCCCGTGACCACGGCCAGCCGCGAGAACGAGGCGACACGCGTCGCCAGCATGAAGGTCGCCGCTTCAATCGCCGGTGCGTGGTCAATCGGCCGCTGCACGCCGTCGTCGACCCGATCCCAATCGATCCCGCCCATGGGCAGCAGCGGGTAATGCTCGACGACGTAGCGCGCGAACGCCTTGCTCAAGACCAGCGGGCCCCAGGTCGCGACTCCGCGCTGCACCAGCGAATCGACCGCTGAAGCCCAATCCGTTTCTTCATTTGGCAATTGCGTCACTGTCATCGTCAGCGTCCCGCTTGGTGATGTGCTCAGGATATGTCCAGACTACCATCTTTTCAAGGATTTGAGCGACTTGCAACGTGATCTTATCAAAAAATGGCCGCGCGACGATCTGTACGCCGACCGGCAGTCCGTGGCGGTCGCGCCCACCGGGGAAGCTGAGCGCCGGAAAACCGGTCATGTTGAAGGCAGCCGCGAAGCGCGAAAGCGATGCACGCCCGGCCTCCATCTCCGCAGGATCACTGAGTCGCGGCGCGGTCATCGGCGTCGACGGCAGGATGAAGGCGTCCAATTCCTGCGCATCCATGAAATCGTGCAGTCGGCGTGTCGCCAATATCTGAACCCGCCGCGCATTTGCATACTCGACCGCCGTATAGCCTCGCCCATTGAACAGCCGCACGCGCACGTCCGCGCTGAAGTCTTCCGGGGTCGTCGCCAGCCGTTCGGCATACAGCGCCGCACCCTCGGCCTCCATGATGATACGGCTGTGCGGGCGCACATCGGCCAGGAAACCGAAGTCGACATCGCGCACGTCAGCCCCGGCCTGGCGCAGCAGGCCGACGGCTTTCTCGACCACGGCCAGCACGTCATCCGATGCATCGCGGAAGTAGGCGTCGCGCGCCACGCCGATCGTCACCCCGCGCAAATCGTCGCGCCGATCCAGCAGCACCGGGGCACCCGAGCGCACCATCAGTGGATCGTGCGGGTCGTGGGCGCACAGCACGTCGAACAACAGGTCGGTGTCCGCAGCCGTGCGCGCCATCGGCCCCGCATGATCGAGCGACCAGCCGAGCGGCAGCACGCCGCGCGTGCTCACCGCACCGTAGGTCGGCTTCAACCCCACTACCCCGCACAGCGATGCCGGTGTGCGGATCGACCCACGCGAATCGCTGCCGAGCGAGCCCATGCACAGCCCTGCCGCCAGCGCCGCCGCGCTCCCGCCCGACGAACCGCCGGGGATGCGCGACGTATCCCACGGGTTGCGGCAGGTGCCGTAATAGGGGTTGTCGCTGGTCACGCCGAGCGCGATCTCGTGCTGGTTCAGTTTGCCCAGCATGACCACGCCCGCCGCCTTCAGGCGCTCAATCACGAACGCATCTTGTGCCGGGATGTAGTCGGCCAGAAACTTCGCGCCCATCGTCGTGCGAACGCCCGCCGTCTCGTACACGTCCTTGAATGCCATCGGGACGCCGTGCAGCGGCCCGCGATACTTCCCGCGCGCGATTTCGGCTTCCGCTTGCCGCGCCGCCTCCAAAGCGATGTCTGGCGTCAGCGTGATGAAGGCATTCAACAGCGGGTCGATCTCGGCGATGCGGTCGAGGTGGGCTTGCGTCAGTTCCACCGGCGACAGCTTCCGGGCCTCGATCAGCGCCGCCGCTTCCGTAATCGTCAGTCGTGTCAATTCTGTCTGCATTCGATTTCCCCATACGTCCCGCACATCCCGCGCCACACAGCACTACCGATTTGGGCGGTAAGCCTGCTGATGCGGGTTGACCAACTAATCCGGAACGAACTCCGCCAGGGCATCAATGCCCTGGCTAGACTTGCGCCCGGTGAACCGGGCTGCTCAAGCAGATTTAGTCCCGTTCACGGGACGCAACCTCAGCCGGATGGTTGACCATCCGGCGGTCGTTGGATGTATCTTCATGACCCGGTGATTTACTAATCTGCATAAACAGGCTCTGACCACCCACTCGACGGCAGTTTCTACTCCTGCAAGATTCCTCTCGACAAACAATGAACTGTGAACCATGCACCGTGAACCTGTCATTGCTGAGCACCGAGTACCGAGGACTGAGCACTACTCATCACTTGCTTCAATCCGCACCCAATCGACGGCGACCGACAGCTTGCGCGGATCGCCGCTCTGGCCGACCTCCGCCGGGACGATCACCCCGTCATAGGCCAGCGTGATCTCGATGTGCTGGCCGTCGCCGATCGCCTCCGCGGGCACGTCGAACGTGAACTCCTGCAAAGCATCCGGCTCGACGGCCACCGCATCCCCGACAGGCTCGCCATTGACCCGCAACTCAAGCTGCCGCGGCTCCCAGAAGGCCTGGGCCGCCAGCGTCAGCCGGTAGGCGCCCGGCGGCAGATCGACGTACAGCCGCGCTTCCGGGTACTCGCCCGCCCAGCGCCAGCGCGTCGCCCCGACGTCCTCCTGCCAGTGCCAGCCCCAGCCGATGTAACGCTCATCGCCCGCCGCGCCCAGGTCAATCGTGTAGATGCCCGGCGCGCTTTCCGGCGGCGTCCGCGGCGGGCAGCCATCGGGATGCCAGCGCGTGCGATAGACCACCGCCGCCCCCTCGATCCACATCGGGCACAGCAGATCGTCCAGCTGGTTGAAGTAGCCGATGATCTCCTGCGGCGTCGACGAGTTGCGCCCGATGTCGTCCGTGTGCAGCACGATGTAGCCAATCGGCCAACCGTAGATGCGCTCGCGCAGCAGCGGCTCGACCGCGGCGGGGTCGAGGAAGACGCGCTGCCCCAGCCAGCTCAAAAGCGGATCGCCCGTCTCGATGTAATAGAACTGGTCGATTGGTGCGCGTGAGATGAAGCCGTTGACCATCCGCTTGTGATGCAGCATGCCGTAGTACTGGTACTGGATCGCCCGCGCATTGCCGATCAGCACCTCGCCGGTGCCCATGCCGGTCGGCGCGTCGACCACCACGTAGTCGTCATAGGCTGCGCCCTGCTCCGCGCCCATCTGCCTATAGAAGTCGTAATCCGGCAGCACCGGGTCGAGCGGGCGCGTCTCGAACAGGCGCACGCTGATCGCGAGCAGCAGCAGCGCCGCCGCCCCGCCCCAGACGCGCGCAGGCAGTGAGATGCGCCGCCGTTTGAGGATCGCCGTCCATGTCAGCCCGATAAAAGCCGCCCCGGCGATCACGCCAATCGGCGCCAGCCGCCACGGCATGCGGAACATGCCCGCCGTCAGATCGTAGATCCACAGGTAGGGCAGCCCGACCTGCGTCTCGCCCAGGTGCAGATACGGCCCCATGGCGAAGATCAGCGGCACCAGTGCCAGCGACAGCCAGAACCAGCGCATCCAGCCCGCGCCTATGCCAGATGGAGCTCGGCGATAGACCAGCGCCCAGATCGTCGTCGCCAGCAGCAACAGCGGGAAGAACGCCCCCAGCGACGGACGATCCCACTGCCACCATTCCTGCGCCATGCTCAAGAAGCCCGCCGGGAACGGGATGCCGGGGCGATCCGCCGCCGGGCCGGGCACCAGTTCGCCCTGGAAGCGCGCGATGTACGGGAACGGCCCGGCGAACCACATCAGGCTCAGCCCCACGGCGACCGCGACGACCCCGCAGCCGACGAGCCACAAGCGCGTGTTACGCCGCAGCCGTGCCGCGGCCTCCGCGCCCGGCAGCCCGCCGACGATCAACGTCAGCGCGCCGTAGGGCGCGACGACCGCCGCGGCAAAGATCGGGAACTGCAAGTCCGTCAGCAGCAGCCCCCAGAGCGCGACGCCGAAGACGGCGCTCCAGCCTAACGCCGCCCACGGACGCCATCCGCTCGCAGCCCGCACGATCTGTCGCCACATCAGCAGCAGACCCGGCAGCCAGAACCAGTCCGTCAGGTTGAGATGCGTGTTGTAGTAGAAGTAGCGACTGATCGGCAGCGTTTGCAGCATCAGCCCGCCGAGCAGCGCCATTCCGGCGCGAACGCCCTCAGCGCGCAGCCAGGCGAACGTCAGATAGCCGTTGAGCACGCAGGCGAGCGTGATGATGACGTTGACCGCCGTCAGCGTCCCCGCCCATGGCTCGATCAGCGCCCACAGCGGATACCAGAAGGCCGCCAGCGCGTGATAGCCATAGTTGCTCATGGCCGGGAACATGGCGAAGTCGTTCAGGTAGACGTTCAGGCCCGGCGTCGCCAGCGCGTGCCGTATCCACCAGAAGTTCCAGTTGTAGTTGAACCAGTCATAGCCGGCGACGCGGACGCCGTTGTAAGCCCACAGCGGGTGCAGCAGAATAACTGTCATGCCGCAGAAGGCCGCCAGCGCCGCCAGATGCAGCCGCCGCTCGTTCGTACTCGCCCGCGTCATCAGTCACGGCTTTCGTTCAGATGCCGCGCCGCCAGGTCGGCTAACGTGCGCAGACGCCGGTATTCCGTCATCATCATCGTGCGGCCGTCCGCCGTCAGCCGGTAGGACTTGCGCCCGCGCGGCGCGCGCTCTGCTTCGACCGGTTCAATCCAACCGTCGGCCAGCAGCCGCTTGATCGCGCCGAACAGCGTGCCCGTGCTCAGGCGGATGCGCCGGTTGCTCAACGACTCGACCTCTTGAATGATGGCATAGCCATGCTTCGGCCCCGGCGCCAGGCTGAGCAGAATGTAGAACGTCGCTTCGGAAAGCGGTGTGGTCGAGAACATTAACGCCCACAAATTCATGCGCGCATATGTCGAATAACGACATGTCGGCGTCAATACGGATATTGCATAAGCCTACTGCCCTACCGCCCAGTCCGCAAGCCTCTGGAGGCGGTCGGCAGTCGGCCATTACTGCCAAAAGCGAATACCCAACAGCCAAGCGCCCTGCATTTCCTATGATCATTTGATTGACATAATTATGCTCACGGTGATAAACTTTTTCATCAAATAGGTTCGAAGTGTGATGACATGCAGCAAACGAGGCAATATATCCTCGACATCCTGAGCGAGAACGGGGAAGCGACGGTCGACGAAATCGTCGCCGAACTCCACATACGCCGGGGCAAGCTGATCACGCCGGTCACCGTACGCCACCACATCAATCTGCTCCAGGCGGAAGAACTGGTCACCTCGCCAGAACTCCGCCGGCGCACGTCGCCCGGCAGACCCCAGCACGTTTACGCCCTGACCGACAAAGCCCGAGATCACTTTCCACATAACTTCGAGCGCCTGATCACCGGTCTCGTCCGCCAGATCGAGCAGACGTTCCCCGCCGAGACGGTCAATGTCATCTTCGAAGGCGTCGCCGATCAGATGGCTGACGATGTGCCCTACGATCCGTCCTCCACTCTCGAAGACCGCCTGACGACCGCCGTCGAGTATATGAGCGAGCACGGCTACAATGCCGATTGGGAAGCCTGCGACGAAGGGTTCATCCTGCACACGCGGAACTGCCCCTACCACCCGCTTGCAGAGACGACCAGCGCCCTGTGCGCCATGGATATGCGCCTGGTGTCGTCGCTGCTCGGCGTCGTCCCGCGCCTGATCTCGCACGTATCCAACGGCGACCGCGAATGCTCGTTCTTAATTCCGTCGTTCGGCGAATAAACAATATGCAGATGAGGAAAATTGACACACCCATTTTCTGGTGCTAAGATAACGAAACCTGAGGTATTCGAAAGAAAAGGGACGGGACATGGCGGTTAACGAGCCTATTACCATTGAGCCACAGACGTTTGAAGAAGAAGTAGTTCTCACCGTCACGCCTGCGGCAAACCAGATGATCAAGACGCTGCTCAGCCAGCGCAGTATTCCCGATCACGCGCTGCGCGTCTTCGTCAGCGGCGGGGGCTGCTCCGGCCTGCAGTACGGCATGGCCTTCGAGCCGAGCCCGCGCGAATTCGACGCCGTCGTCGAAAACGAAGGCGTCCGCCTCGTCGTCGACCCGACCAGCCTGATGTACCTGCGCGGCGCTGTCATCGATTACGTCGACAGCCTGATGGGCGGCGGCTTCCGCATCGACAACCCGAACGCGGTGTCGTCCTGCGGCTGCGGCCACTCGTTCAAGACCAAGGACAGCGGTGAGGCCGATGCGGCCGGTTGCGGCTCCTGCAGCCACTGATCCTTCGCTCATTGCAAGGTCAACGGGGATGCTCAGCGTCCCCGTTTTGATTCACACAAAAGCAGATTAGCACATTAGCATGTTAGCGAATTAGCCCTGTCCCCTATGCGCGATCAGCATCTCTAGCGACAGGATCGCCCCGCCCTGTCATTGCATCCTGCCTCCCCCTAAGCCGAAAGCTAACAGCCAAAGGCTAAAAGCTAATCGCTAGCCGCTAACTGCCAACCGCCAATACCCAATTGCCACCCATCTGCTATACTGCTGTCCAGGTCACAATATCAACGAATGGTGCCAGCACACACCTATGGATCGCCAGCACATCCGCAACTTCTCGATCATCGCCCATATCGACCACGGCAAGAGCACACTCGCCGATCGACTGCTCCAACTGACCAACACCGTCGAAGAGCGCAACATGCACGAGCAGGTCCTCGACGACATGGATCTGGAGCGCGAGCGCGGCGTCACGATCAAAGCCTCCGCCGTGCGCATGAACTACACCGCCAGCGATGGTGAGACCTACGAGATCAACCTGATCGATACCCCCGGCCACGTCGATTTCACCTACGAGGTCAGCCGCGCGCTGCAATCGTGCGAGGGCGCCGTGCTGGTCGTCGATGCCAGCCAGGGCATCGAGGCGCAAACGCTTGCCAACGTCTATCTGGCGCTGGAGCAAGACCTGGAGATCATCCCGGTCATCAACAAGATCGACCTGCCCGCGGCCAGCCCGGACGCCATCGCCGAAGAGATTCGCGATCTGCTTGGCGTGCCGGAAGAGGACATCCTGCGCATCTCGGCCAAGAGCGGCCTCGGCGTCCAGGATGTGTTGGAGGCGGTCATCCGCCGTGTGCCGCCGCCCAAGGGCGATCACGAGGCGCCGCTGCGCGCGCTCGTCTTCGACTCGCACTATGACTCGTACAAAGGCGTTGTCGCCTACGTCCGTGTCTTCGACGGCGTGCTTGATCCGAAAGCGCAGTTCAAACTGATGTCGACCGAGGCCCGCTTCGAACCGGTCGAGATCGGCGTCTTCACCCCGGCCATGCGTCCGATCGAGGGCCTGGAAGCGGGCGAAGTCGGCTACGTCGCCACCGGCTTCAAGACCGTGCGCGAATGCCGCGTCGGCGATACGCTGACGACCTATCACAACGGCGCGGAGACCCCCCTGCCCGGCTATGCCCCGGCCAAGCCGATGGTCTTCGCCGGTTTCTACCCGACCGATAACGACGACTACGGCGAACTGCGTGACGCGCTCGAAAAGCTCCAACTGAACGACGCCTCGCTCATCTACGAGCCGGAGACGTCGCAGGCGCTCAACTTCGGCTTCCGCGTTGGCTTCCTCGGTCTCTTCCACATGGAGATCATCCAGGAGCGGCTCGAACGCGAATACGAGCTGGACATCCTGGCGACCGCCCCCAGCGTGGAGTATCAGGTCATCCTGCGCAGCGGCGACATGATCGAAATCGACAGCCCGGCCTTCCTGCCCGACGAGAGCACTATCGAAGAGATCCGCGAACCGTGGATGAAGATCCAGGTCTACACGCCGCAGGATTACATCGGCGCGCTCATGGATCTGGTCATGAAGAAGCGCGGCGAATACGTCACCATGGAGTATCTCGACAAGTCGCGCGTCGTCCTCCACTACAAGATCCCGCTCTCGGAGATGATCGTCGACTTCTACGACAAGCTCAAGAGCACGACCAAAGGTTACGCCAGCCTCGATTACCAGTTCGACGAGTACCGCGCGGGCGATCTGGTCAAGCTCGACATCATGGTCAACGGCGAGCCGGTTGACGCCCTCGCCATCATCGTCCACCGCGAAGGCTCCTACTACAAGGGTCAACGCCTCGTCAGCAAGCTCAAAGAGCTGATCCCGCGCCAACAGTTCTCGGTGCCGATCCAGGCCGCCATCGGCAAGAAGATCATCTCGCGCGCCGACGTCAAAGCCCTGCGCAAGGACGTGCTCGCCAAGTGCTACGGCGGTGACGTCACGCGTAAGCGCAAGCTGCTCGAAAAGCAGAAGAAGGGCAAGCGGCGCATGAAGATGGTCGGCGCGGTCGAGGTGCCCCAGGAGGCCTTCATGGCCCTCCTCAGCCTCGACGAGGAATAGCGTTGTCATAGCCACAAGGATACAAAGGACGCGGAGAAATCTGGGGTAGATGGAGGCACGTCGTGGAGCGGCATCCTACGATTTCATGTCTCATCCCCTCGTTCCTCGTCACCATTTCACGATTGTGATCCGTGGGCCAACAACCGAGCACTGAGTACCGAGCACCGAGCACGATTTATCGAGGAGGGATTCATCATGGCGGCAGACTTCAAGTTTTCCGTGGCGGACGACGCACCACTCAGCGACCGCGACGTCATCCGTAAAGGCATCGACGAGTACAACGATCAGTTTGTCGGTCACGAGCATTACAAGCCGCTTTACATCCTCATGCGCGACGAGAATGACGAGATCGTCGGCGGCGTGCTTGGCGCCACCTATTGGAGCTGGCTCTACGTCCGCTTCCTGTGGGTGCGCGAGAATCTGCGCGGCCAGGGTTACGGCGGAAAGCTGATGGCGCTCGCCGAAGAAGAAGCCAAACGACGCGGCTGCGATAACGTCCACCTCGACATCTACGACTTCCAATCGCTCAACTTCTACCACAAGCTCGGCTACACTGTCTGGGGTCGGCTCGACGGCATCCCCGAAGGCTATATGCGCTACTTCCTCAAGAAGAAGCTGTCCTGAGCCTCGTCATTATTTATGCGCAAATCGCAAACTCCCCTTACAATGGATGTAACCACCGCGTTCATCTATGAATAAAGACCAGGAGGAGTAATGTTTTTGCGAGTGCGTTTGCCCCGACCACTGGGAATGGCGGCGGTGCTCATCATCCTCGTCGTTCTCTTTAGTGGGAGCATTGTTTCCGCCCAGCGCCTGGACCCTGACGTCATGGATCTGCTGAGCCAGAGCGTGGTCCAAATCATCACGCTCTCGAACGGAGAACCGGTCAGCACGGGTTCGGGCACAATCGTGGATCGAACCGGCGTCATCTATACCAACCGCCATGTGGTCGAAGGTGGCGACGATTATGCGATTATGATTCTTGAAGATGTTGACGAGCTGCCCGTGCTCACTTATTTCGCCACCGTCACCGCCGCCTTCAACGAGGCCGACTTCGCCATCCTGCAGATCAACCGCAACGCCAACGGCGGCGTTATCCTGCCCAGTTCAATCAATCTGCCCTTCGTCGACCCGCTTGCCGCTGCCGCCAAGCTCGACATCGCGCGCGGCGACACCATCTGGATTCTCGGCTATCCGACCATCGGCGGCGGCTACCTGGCGCTGACAGGCGGCGCCATCTCGACGGTCGAAAACGGCGAGGTCAACGGCACTCGTATGCCCGTCAATCTGACAACCGACGCCGAAATCTCGCCCGGCAACAGTGGCGGTCTCGCGGTCAACAGCGAAGGTGTTCCGATCGGTATTCCGACGCGCGTCTTCGGTGAGGAACGCACCGGCGGGCGCCTGGGTGGCATCCTGCCCTTTGGCGCGCTGCTCGCGATGATCGAATCTGGCACGGCCACGACCATCAACCTGAGCCAGATGCAGAATCAGAACCAGGGCCAGTCGCAGGCCAACCCGCAGCAAACGGAAGAGCCCAATCAAGGCCAGGGCCAGCAAACCAGCATCGCCCCCCCGGTCACGATCACCTGTGACAGCGGCGAAGTCATCAGCAACGGCGCCAGCGTGACGGTCGTTGGCATGCCCCGCGGCTTCACTTACACCGCTACCGTCCTCGGCCTGAACAACTTCGACCCGATCCTGGTGGTAGCCAGCCCGGATCGCTCCAGCGGCCTGTGCCAGGATGACAGCAGCGTCCCGACCAGCTTCGCCATCAATCTGCCGGGGATCGGCAACGTGCGCGCCAACCGCGGCACCCCGCAAATCGACTTCTCGCAAACGGGCGGCGACCTGGGCGACATCGATCTGATCGTCGGTGGCTACGAAGGCTCCGGCGGTGAGTTCCTGCTCATCCTCGAGGGCGTAGCCGTCAGCAGTGACGACAATGCGGGTGATCCATTCGCGGTCATGCTCAACTCAAGCCTGATCGATTCTGGTGTACCGCTGAGCGTCTACATGATCGGCGCAGAGTCGTCGCTCGACCCGCTCATGCGCTTGATCGACGCCGACTACAACACGCTCACCGATACCGACGGCCTGGCGATTGAGTGCGATGATGCCGGAGACGCCGAACTGTGTTGGGATCAGGGCATTGCGCTCAACGGCGCGCGGCTTACTCTGAGCGGCGGAGGTTTCACCGCCGACGCCTACGACTCGATGCTCAGCATCAATCCACAGGCGGCAGCCAATGCCGGATTCACCTATCTCAACTTCCTGATGACGAGCTACCAGCGTGAAACCCAGGGCCGCTACAACCTTGTCTTCCACATGGGTATCGCTCCCGGCTAGCCCACCTGCAGCGCGCATGCGCGCACAGGAATGCACAAGGCGACTCCTGCGTGAGTCGCCTTTTTTGTGCGCGCGATCTATCCTGAATCCGCCACGGATCAGGAGCAGACAGCCATGTCCACACTCAAGCTCGAATTGACCAACACCCCCGACCCTGACGATATGCGTACCGTCGAGGCCGGGTTGAAAACCTTCAACGCCCAGCACGCGTCGGACGATCACTACGAGCCGCTCTGCATCTTCTTGCGTGACGAGGGCGGCACCGTCGTTGGCGGCTTGCTTGGCAACACTTACTGGCGCTGGCTTTCCATCAGCATCGTCTGGCTGCATGAAAACACGCGCGGCTCCGGCTACGGCACGCAAATGATCGCCATGGCCGAGGCCGAGGCGATCCGCCGCGACTGCCTCTATGCTCACGTCGACACGATGGATTTTCAGGTGCTGGATTTTTATCTTAAGCTCGGTTATGCCGTCTGGGGCCAGCTTGACGATTTACCGCCGGGTCACACGCGCTACTTCCTGAAGAAGACGTTCACGGCGTCGACTGAAGGCTGAGCCACATGCGCACCGCCGCCGCCTGCCCCGCCGGAACGATGCCCTGCGCGGCGTAAGCCTCGACCGCCTCACTCAGACTCAACAGCGCTGCAGTGTGATCGTCGGCAGGCGACAGCAGGCCCACCGGGCGCGCGTCGAGGATGCCCAGTGCGCTTGCCGTCTCCAGGCCCACGCGCCGCGCGCCCTGCACCCATGGCTGCGCCAGCGGATCGCCGTCAAGCAGCCCCGCGATCAACAGCGTCTTGTGGCCGATGTCATAGGCGCCGACCAGATCGTCAACCGGTGCTAGCTGCCCGCCGCGGCTGTAGACGAGCGGGATGCCCGTCCGCAGCGCCAGTGCGGTGCCCAACGGCAGCGCGGATACGTCGCACAGCAAGCGCACGTAATCACCCGCGCGTATGGCGCTCTCCGCCACGTCGACGCATGCCGCCAGCACATCCGGGTATGACGCCAGCAGCTCGAAGCGCGTCAGGAACGGGCGCCGCCTGCCGTCGCCCGCGTCGAAATCCCCGAACTGGATCAGGCCCGTCTCGGCGAACAGGCCGAGCAAAGTCGTCACGTGCGTCCGTTCAATCACGCTGCATCTCCATTAGTCTTTGGCGCGCCACCTGGGCGAAATCCTCGTCATGCCCAGCGTAGATGACGTCCTCACCCGCCAGCGAAATCGTCATTCGCATGTCCTGCGCGTCGACCGTCAGCGCAGCGTGCCCGCCTGCAAATGACAGGCGTGAGCCAGCCCAGTCCGCCGCGTCCGTGACATAGAAAACGCCCGCCTCGTGCTGCGCCGCGTAAGCATCAACCAGCGCCGGATCGCTTACCGTCAGCCCATCGACGGCGAAAGCGCTGTCCGCCGTTGCTACGAGGTAATCCGCCGAGGCGAATGGCCCGTGCAAGACCGTCAGCAGGTCGCCACCCGCGCTCGCGTAGTGGATCGTCCGTTCCAGTGCGACGACACCCGCCGCGCCAAGCGCCATGTAGGCCGCCAGATCGAAGGCGACGATGCTGAGCAAATCGCGGGTCGCCGCCAGTAGTTCCTTGCCGAACGGCAGAAACGGATCGTCGTAGCGCAGCATCGGTAAGGGCATCGCCGCCAGCCGGGGCCGCAGCAGCAGCCCGCGCGGAGCATCCTTCGTCCTCAGAATGTCGGTCAGCCGGGCGGAGAAGTCCATCCTAGTACCTCGCCAACCCTGACCTAACGCCCTGTACAAGAGAGTTATGGAATGGTTTGGTCAAAGCACCATAGAACCTTTTCGCCGTCGCAGGACGTTGAAACGCCCGGCTATGATCCATCAAGCGCACTGAAGGCGCTCCACAATATCTTCCAGGTTTTTCTAGCCCCTTTAGTGGGCTTGATTTCGTCAGCCGTTTGGCTTCAGCCAGCGGCGGCAGGCAGCAAGCAAATCCATCCGAAAAGATACACATGTCAGTTGTCCCCGTGTGTTCTCATCCTGGTGATGTGCTAGCTCGCCCCGCGTTCGCCGCGCGTCATCTGCCAGGCCATGCTCAGCGCCCAGGTGCCGCTCCACGTCTGTGCCGTCTCCGACGCACCGCCAAAGCCATAGGCGCGCGAACGGACGTTATCGCCCAGACACACGGCGAAGGCGCTGCCCTCGTCACTGTCCGCGCGGTCGTCTTCGCGCGTCGGGTCGCTCAACACGGCGATGCCGACGCGGTCGGGCGCAGCGCTGGCCAGACGGCGCGCAATCGTCTCGGCGCGCATGCGCAGCGGCGCATCGCCCGGCTCGGCTTCATCGGGGTGGGCATAGCGCTCGGCATAGGCGATCTCGTCGACGTGACCTGCGCGCTCCATTCGCTGGCGGATCGACCCCGGCACGCCCGCCTCGACGATAGCAAGCTGCAAGCCGCGCGCCTTCAGCGCCTCGGCCAGCGCATCTTCCAGTGTGTCGCCATCCGCGCCGTAGATGAAGTCGCCGATCCGCTCGCGCACGCGCAGTTCGACCGCCGCGATCATGGCGTCAGCTTCCGTCTCGCTTTCGGCTTTGGCCGTGATGCGGACGTCCACCTGGCCCGAATGCGCCGCCAGCCCAACCGTCGGGTTCATCATCTCCAGGATCTCGCTGCCCAACCGGTCGTCGAGCGTGCTCTCGCCCAGACCCGCCGTCCGCAGCACGTGCGCCTTAATGATGGCGAGGCCATAGCGCTCGCGCAGAAACGGGATGACCGCGTGCTCGGTCAGGTACTTCATCTCGCGCGGCACTCCCGGCAGGCTGATGACCACCCGGCCCTCGTGCTCGACGATGAAGGCTGGCGCCGTGCCGACCGGGTTCTCGACCGGGATCGCCTGATCCGGCAGGAAGGCCTGGCGCTTGTTGTTGTCGGTCATGCGTGAGCGGAAGCCCGCAAAGCGCTCGGCGATTTTGTCCAGCAGCGCCTGATGAAACACCAGCGTCCGCCCGGTCGCGCGCGCCACCGCCTGCCGCGTCATATCGTCCACCGTCGGCCCTAGGCCGCCGCAGGTGATGACGACTTGCGCGCGTTGCAGCGCATCTTCGATAACTGCGGCAATTCTTGCCTCGTTATCGCCGACAGACGTCATATAATAGAGATTGATGCCGATGCCGCGCAGCTGTTGGGCCAGGTAGACCGAGTTGGTATCGGTGATCTCACCCAGGAGAATCTCCGTCCCGATCGCTATAATCTCGGCATTAATCTGACTGGACATGAATTTACGCCCTTTTACATTAGAATTACAACGAGTTGCTTGCAAATACGTGCAGGCACACTATAATCCGCTCAAATGGTTTAATCAGCGTCAGTGCAATATCTTTGTGCAGGTTACACAGACGCTCTATTAGAATCTGTTCCTCAATAACCGTCCTATTCTGTTCCGGAGGCATTCTCGTGGCAAGCCTGACTTTTCGTAATGTATATAAGCGTTATGCCGGCAACGTCGTCGCCGTCCGCGATTTCAACATGGAAGTCCCCGACAAAGAGTTCCTCGTGCTCGTCGGCCCTTCCGGTTGCGGCAAGTCGACCACCCTGCGTATGCTTGCAGGTCTGGAAGAAATTACCGAAGGTGAAATCCTGATCGGCGATCGTGTCGTCAATAACATCGCGCCGAAAGACCGCGATGTGGCCATGGTGTTCCAGAGCTACGCTCTTTATCCCCATATGACTGTTTATGAAAATATGGCCTTTGGTTTGCGCCTTCGCAAGACCCCGAAGCAGGTCATCGACCAGCGCGTGCGTGAGGCGGCCAAGAGCCTCGGCATCGAGCACCTGCTCGACCGGCGTCCGCGTCAGCTTTCCGGTGGTCAGCGCCAGCGCGTCGCGGTGGGCCGCGCCATCGTCCGCGAGCCGCAGGTCTTCTTGATGGATGAGCCGCTCTCGAACCTGGACGCCAAGCTGCGCGTGGAAGCGCGTTCTTTCATCAGCAAGCTGCACCAGCGCCTCGGCACGACCTTCGTCTACGTGACCCACGACCAGGTGGAAGCCATGACGATGGGTACCCGCATTTGCGTCATGAGCGCCGGTGAAATCCAGCAGGTCGATACGCCCTACAATCTGTATCACAACCCGCGCAATCTGTTCGTCGCTGGTTTCATCGGCAGCCCGTCGATGAACTTCTTCGACGGCACGGTCAAGCTGGAAGGCGGCGCGATGATAATTGAGACGGGCAGCTTCAACCTGACGCTGCCGCCATCAAAGGCGGCTCTCTATCACGCCGCCAACAACGAGCGCGTGACTCTCGGCATTCGCCCAGAAGACATCCACGATGCGGACTACAAGCCGAGTGGTATTACGCCTGCGGACGTCGAAGCCAATGTCGAAGTGGTCGAGCAGATGGGCAACGAAATGATCCTCTACCTGGAGGACAAAGGCAAGTCGTACATCGCCCGCACCGATCCGCGTACCAAAGCCTCCGTTGGCAAGCGGATGGGCTTCGTGCTCAACCTGGACAACCTGCACCTGTTTGATGCCCAGTCGGAACTATCGCTCGCCTACGAAAGCAAACAAAAAGTATCCACGCCAGTTATGGCGAAATAACTTCGGACGTAACAAGGGCCTGCCAATCACAGGCCCTTGTTATTTGCTACGATTGTGTCAACATCGAATATCTGCCGCCGCGTTTGATCGGTCGGCAGCCGCAGCTCCACTCACCTGAACTATCATCCTTCTTTCATCAAGTGCGTTCCTTTTCCCTTGATATAATCCATCCGTGAACACACGAACCCTGTGAAGGAACATCCTGGTGCGCCTGACCACATACGACAACATTGACGCTTTACGCGAACTCGAACCCGAATGGAACGCCCTGCTCGAACGCAGTTACTCCAACCGTATCTTCAGCACTTTTGAATGGCAAATCACCTGGCTGGAAGCCTACCAGCCGGATGAGATCTGGGTCATCGCCTGCCGTGATGGCGACGACAACCTGATCGGCGTCGCGCCCTGGTTCATCCAGGTGCGCCCGGACGAACGCGTCGTGCGCAGCATTGGCTGTGTCGACGTGACGGATTACGTCGACCTGATCGTCGACAAAGACTGGATCGAGCCGGTGCTGCAAACCTTCGCCGCGCAGATGATCGAGCAGCACGAGCGCTACGACCGCATTAACTTGTGTAATATCCCAGAAGGCTCGCCGACCCTGGATCACTTCGCAGCACGCCTCGGCAACTGCGGCTTCGAGACTGCGCTCGAATTTCAGGAAGTCTGTCCGGTCATCGATCTGCCGGAGACGTGGGACGAATACCTCGCTCAGCTCGACAAGAAGAATCGCCACGAACTGCGCCGCAAGATCCGCCGCGCAGAAGGCGAAACCCAGACGCTCACCTGGTACACCGTCGGCGAAGAGCACAACATCGACGCCGAGCTTGAAGCCTTCCTCGAACTGATGGCCGCCAGCCAGCCCTCGAAACAAGAGTTCCTCAGTGACCCGCGCAACCGCCAGTTCTTCGAGCAGTTGACCGCCCGCATGTACGAGCGCGGCTGGCTCCAGTTGAACTTCCTGGTCGCCGACGGCGTCCGCGTGGCGACCTACTACAACTTCGATTACGCCGATAACATTCAGGTCTACAACTCAGGCCTGCTGCCGGATAAATACGGCCACATCAGCCCCGGCATCGTCCTCGTCGCCTACAACATCCGCGATGCCATCGAAAAAGGGCGGCATCAGTTCGACTTTCTGCGCGGCAACGAGGAATACAAGTACCGCATGGGTGCCAAGGACACGCGCATCTTCAAACTCGTCGCCCGCGCGGCAGCGTAACGGCTGTTAGCACTCGGCGGTCGGCTTTCGGCTTCACTTCAGAGTGCAGCGCGCACATCTGGGTGTAGATTTTCCAATACGCATGACCGCTGTACGGGCCGGATACATCCGGCCCGCGCCTGCTCAGATTCCCAGAACTTGCGGTTGACCACAGCCCAGGGAATTCGGGTTCGCCGACAAGGGTTCGAACACCAACGGGCGTCTCAGATCATTGGCCAACACACAAATCACGCAGCGTGTCCCAGTGAATCACACCGTACCAGAATTCATGATTGGCACCATCTCGCTGAAGTTCAAGAGTGGCTTCAACTTCAATATCATCAGGCTCGAACAAAACAACTCTCTCACCCACTCTCAGTGTTTTGACGACCTCCGGATTCGCGCTATACACGCGGCTCCGATCAGCAGTCATTGAGTTGAAGTCAGCCCAGATTCTCCGCATTTCAGCACCATGTCCATCCTCATTGGGACTGTCACAAGCTTCAGGTTACGACTCACATCGCCCGCGCGACGATGTGCGCCGCCACGAAAGCCGCATCCTCGCCGACGCCACCCAGCAGCCCGGATCGCTGGTTGTGCAGATACGGCATGCCCAGGAAATACAGTCCTGGGTACGCCGTTACGCCGCGCTGGCTGATCGGGAAGCCGTCGTCGTCGGTCACGGGCAGCTTGACCAGGCGGTAATCGAAGGCGAAGCCCGTCGCCCAGATGACGCTGCGAATATCCGCCTCGGCCAGGTCGAGTTCGAGGATTTGCGGCTGCGTGTAGCCGTCGCGCAGTTCGGGCACAGCCTCGGCCGGGAGGTCGAGCTGGTGGTTCGCGATGTAGGCATCGACCGCCGTCAGGAACTGCTTTTCCAGCATGTCCGTCTTCGTCAGGCTCTCATGCAGATCCGGCGCCAGGATCAGCTTGCCGTCGCGAACGTCTTGCACGTGGCCGAGCAGCGTCACGCCATCGCGGGCGAACTGGTGCAGATTCAGGTTGTGTCCGCCGCGCGCCCCGGATACCTGCGGATTGCCGGCAAAGCGCGCCTTGGACGAGGGCAGCTTGTCCGGCGTGCGATCGAGCATGCCGATCTTGTCCGCCCAGTAGAACGCATCGTAGCCCCGATAGCGACGCGGCACGCGCCCCATGACGCTCGCTGAGAGATAAACGCGCCGCCCGCTCTGGTACAGCTCCTCAGCGATCTGGCAGCCGGACTGCCCCGCCCCAACAACCAGGACTGCGCCATCGGGCAATTGGCCCGGATTGCGATATTCGCATGAGTGAAGCAGGACGATGTCTGCGGGCAGCCGGGTGCTGCATGCCGGAAAGCTGGGACGCTGATACAGGCCTGTCGCGACAACCACGTTCGCCGCCTCCAGCGTCGATCCGTCGGCGCTGCGTACGAGATAACCCGTCGGGGTCTGCTCGACGGCCGTCACCTGTACGTTGAAGCGCACCGGCACCGAGAAGTCGCGGGCGTATTGCTCGAAGTAGGCGACGATCTCATCGCGGCCGAGATAGCCATCCGGATCGCCGGGTGACTTCATCCCCGGCAGCTCGGACATCTGATTCGGCGTGACGAAGGTGAACGAGTCCCAGCGATAGTTGCGCCAGGCATTGCCGATCTGAGCCGCCTGCTCCAGCACGACGTGCTCGTGACCGTGCTTCGATAGGAAGTAGCTCAATGCAAGACCCGCCTGACCGCCGCCAATGATGACCGTGCTCATCGCGCAATTCCCCCTGCTATGAGGCTCAACAACGACTACGAACCGTCCGGGCACTCCGCCGCATCAAGCTACGGATGCAGCGGGGTAAGCGCAGATATCTGAATGGGGTGTGTGGAATGAAGCAGCGAAGGATATTGAGATGGTGACGCTCGCCGCCCTCTAGAGTAGCGACGGGCGTATTTCGTGTCAAGAAGGTGGCGAATGCGCCGTATGAGCGATAAACAAAGCGGGCGAGGTAGTGATGCCTCGCCCGCACTTGTGATTACCCCATCCAGGGATCACTTGCCGACAGCTGAAAGCTGACAGCCGACCATCCTCTAGTGCAATACACCGCGGCGGATGAGCAGCTTCTCCAGCTCGACGACGATGAACACGATCGTGCTCAGCAGCATACATAGCAGGAGCTGCGGACCGGTCAGCGGGTTCGTGCCGAAGATGTTGTTGAAGAACGGCATGTAGACGACCAGCAGCTGCACGACGACCGTGAAGACGACCGCGCCGAGCAAGAGCGGGTTGCTGAAGAACGGCAGCGTGAAGGTCGACTCGCGATGCGAGCGCAGGCCCCAGGCGTGCCCCATCTGCGCAATCGTCAGGAAGATGAAGACCATCGTGTTCCAGGCCGGGTTGCCGTTGGCGGCCAGCACATTGGTGCTCCAGGCCCAGTAGCCGAGCGCGATACCTGTCAGACCGAGTGTCAGGCCGACGATGGCGATGTGGCGCGTCATGCCCATGCCGAACATGCTCATGTTCGGCGGGTATGGCGGGCGCTTCATCGCGTTGCGTTCACCCTGCTCGACGCCAAGCGCCAGCGCGGGTACACCGTCGGTGATCAGGTTCATCCACAGGATCTGCAGCGTCGTCAGGGGCAGTGTCATGCCGCTGATGAGCTGCGTCATGATCAGCACGAACAGCTCGCCGGTGTTGCTCGCCACCAGGTACTTGATGAAGCGGCGAACGTTCTCGAAGATCGTGCGCCCTTCCTCGACGGCGGCGACGATGGTCGCGAAGTTATCGTCCAGGATGACCATGCTCGACGCCTCTTTCGAGACCGCCGTGCCGGTGATGCCCATCGCCACGCCGATGTCGGCCTTCTTGAGCGCGGGCGCGTCATTGACGCCGTCGCCGGTCATGGCGACGATGTGGCCCTTGGACTGCAGCGCGGTCACGATGCGCAGCTTGTGCTCCGGCGCGACGCGGGCGAAGACCGGCACCGTCTCGACAAGCGATTCCAGCTCTTCCTGCGACATTTTCTGCAATTCCTGGCCGGTGACGACGCGGTCGGTTTCCTTCGCGATGTTGAGTTCACGCGCGATGCTGAAGGCCGTCATCGGATGATCGCCCGTGATCATGACCGGGCGGATGCCGGCCTCACGCGCGGTGTGGACGGCGACCTTCACCTCCGGGCGCGGCGGATCGATGATGCCGACCATGCCCAGGAAGATCAGATTGTGCTCGACGTCTTCGACACCTGGCTCGTCCGGCACCTGCTTCAAACGACGGAAGCCCATACCGAGCACGCGCAGGCCGTTGCTCGCCAGTTCGTCGTTGGACTTGAGGATACGAGCGCGCACCTCGTCGGTAAGCGGATGCGGCGCCCCCTCCATCCAGACACGGTCGCTCACCTCAAGAACGCTATCGACACCGCCCTTGGTCACCGCGACCCATTCGGCCTCGGTGCTCAACATGAGCGTCTCGATCACGGTGTTGACCGTCTGTTCTTCCTGAGTCTTGCCCGCGAACGGCGCACTGCGATGGATGGTCGACATGCGCTTGCGTTCGGACGAGAACGGCACTTCTGCCACGCGTGGGAACATCTCGTCCAGATGCATCTTGTACAAGTTGTAGCGCGCGGCGGCGACCAGCAGCGCGCCTTCGGTCGGGTCGCCAATCGCCATGTAAGTGCCGTTATCGTCGGCCTGCAGGACGGCGTCGTTGCAGAGCGCGTTGCCGGTCAGCAGCATTGCCTGGGCGACATTCGGCTGCGGCGTCGACCCGTTCATCGACAGGAAGGTCGCGCGGCCATCGTCGACAACTTCTTCGAGTGACGCCACGTTGCCCGCCACGTCGATCAAACGGACGGTCATGCGGTTCTCGGTCAGCGTGCCGGTCTTGTCGGAGCAAATCGTCGTCACCGAGCCGAGCGTTTCGACCGCGGGCAGCTTGCGGATCAGCGCGCGCTTGCGCAGCATCCGCTGAGCGCCCAGAGCCAGCGCCACGGTCACAACCGCGGGCAGCCCTTCCGGCACGACGGCGACCGCAATCGAGACCGCCGTCAGCAGAACGGACTCTTCTGCCGAGCCTGCGCCGCCCTGCGGCAATATCGGCTGGCCGGTCAGCACGCCGACGATAAAGGCGAAGATCATGACGCCGATGGCGAGCCGGAACAGAGCAATACCGACCTCGTCCATGCGCTTCTGCATGGGCGTCTTTTCTTCTTCAACCGATTGGATCAGATTGGCAATCCGGCCGAGTTCAGTCTTCATGCCCGTATCTACGACGACGGCGGTGCCTCTACCGTAAGTCACCGCCGTCCCCATGTAGACCATATTCGTACGATCCGCCACTGGCACGTCTGCGCTCTCCAGTGCGCGGATGGACTTGTCGACCGGCTGCGATTCTCCGGTCAAGGCCGCCTCGGCGACCTGCACGTTCGCAGCTTCAACCAATCGCGCATCCGCCGGGATGATCGTCCCGGCCTCCAGCAGCACGATGTCGCCGGGCACCAGATCGCGCGATTCAATGTCGGCGACCGCCCCGTTACGGCGCACGCGCACGAGCGGCGCGGCCATCTTCTTGAGCGCGGCAATCGCCTGCTCCGCGCGATATTCCTGAGACACGCCCAGGATCGCATTGATGACAACAATCGCCATGATCGCGATCACGCTGTCGAATTTGCCGAGGAAAATCGAAACCAGTGCCGCGCCGAGCAGCAGCAGCACCAGCGGATTGGTGAGCTGCTCCCACAGGATCGCCCATGGGCTCTTAATGCCGCGGTCGATCAGTTCGTTCGGTCCATATTGTTCGAGCCGTTCGGCAACCGCATCCGACGAAAGCCCGGACGCAACCGTGGTCTCTAAACGGCCAAGCGTCTCCTCTGGTCCAATCGTGTACCAGACGGGGCCTGAACCGGGAGAAGTCGAAGTTTCTGCACCGGATTTTACAGTTACAGCCATAGTGTCTCCATCCAGAGGCGTGAACAGAGTGCGCGAAGTCATTCTGACTTGCGGCACGATGATCAAAGCCATTAAGGTAAATGGGATAACCCGACGAGATGTTTATGCTTGCACCTTAACACGGCAACGAGGATTCCTTATCCCCTAAAAATGCGGGGTTGTTGTCTTAAACGTTGACCGAGCGTTGTTTCACACTTTGAAATTAATGCTTCCAGCGTCGACCATTTTTACTTTCTCACGGATTCCCGCTTGCTTGACACATCCCAGCCCTGGGAGTAACATCCACCGGCAATGGTGATGAGGTCCACCACAACCGCCCTGACGGGCTGATGACTTCTACCGCAGGATGCAGCGCGCGGTGGGAGTTGTGTACAGATGCCAGAACACGCTCACCCCGCGGTGGGCGTTTTTGTTTTCGTGTGACGGCAGCTCTGAACGAGTTAAAACCCGGTATGATGACAAGGCGAAAGATGGAAACCCTCTTGCTGATCGGCCTTGGCGGCTTCGTCGGCGCCAACCTCCGCTACCTGATTTCGATCTGGGCGGCTGAACAATTCGGCGCTGACTTCCCCTGGGGCACGATCCTGATCAACTTCACCGGTTCGCTCTTGCTGGCGACGCTGGTCGCCTGGCTGGGATCGCACACGACGGTCGACCCACGCGTGCGTCTGTTCCTGGCCGTCGGTTTCTTCGGCGCTTACACCACCTTCTCGACCTATGCCGTCGAGAGCATGACGCTGCTGCAAGCCGGGCGCTGGATCGGCGCGCTCGGCAACATCCTCGGCACCAACCTGATTTGCATCCTGGGTGCCATCGCCGGTTTTGCCCTCGGCAGCCGCTTGTAGCAAAGGTCGTGCACGATGACTCACCCAATTCCGGCCCGGCGCCTGATGATTTACCTGGGCGAAAGCGACCAATGGCGTGGGCATTCGCTCTACATGAGCATTCTGGAGACGCTGCGCAAGAGCGGCATCGCCGGAGCGACCGTCACCCGCGCCATCGCCGGGTTCGGCGCGCACAGCCACATCCGCACGCACACGATCGAGGTGCTCTCGGTCGACCTGCCGATCGTCGTCACCGTCGTCGATACGCCGGATAACGTCGACAAAGCGCTCGACCTCGTCTCGCCGATGGTGCGCGAAGGCCTGATCACCGTCGAGGACGTGACCATCGTCAAATACACGCATCGCCATCTGCAGCCGCTGCCCGCCGACGTGCCCGTCTCCGACATCATGACTCGCCAGATCACGACCGTGACGCCGGACGCAACCGCGCGCCAGGTCGTCACACTGCTGCTCGGTAAGCTGTTCAAGGCCGTGCCCGTCGTCGATGCTGAGCGCCGCGTCGTCGGCATCATCACCGATACCGATTTGCTGCGCAACGCCGGGATGCCCGTCCGTCTCGCGATTGGTGAGCGCCTGGGTGCCGCCGAGTTACAGGCCTTCCTCGCGCCCGTCCGCGACGACAAGACCGCCGCCGACATCATGACGCAGCCCGTTATCACCGTGAAGAGCGACGAATCGCTCGGCTACGTCGTCCAGCGCCTGCTGCGGCACAACCTCAAGCGCATGCCTGTGGTCGATGAGGCGGGCAAGCTGGTCGGCATGGTCAGCCGCCTGGATGTGCTGCGCGCGGTCACCGGTCAACAGCCTGAAGCCCAGGAGCAAGCGCCGGAGGTGCTGCCCGGCGGCACGCTCGGTGATCTGATGACGACGCCCATCCCCGCCGTTCACATCAACGACGATCTGGCCGATGTGCTCCAACGTCTGCTCGACTCCGCCATCAAAGGCGTCATCGTCCTCGACGCCGACGAGCATCCGGTCGGCATCATCACCGACGGCGATATCGTCGCCCGCGTCGGCCCGGTCATGCGCCGCAATGTCCTGCAAGCCATTGCCGCCCGTGTGCTCGGTACCGACGTTAAGCGCGGTGAGGCAACGGCTGGTGAACTCATGTCCGAGCACGTCGTCACCGCGCCGCCGCAGATGACCGTCGCCGAAGCCATCGCCCTGCTGCTGAGCGAGGGCCGCAAACGGCTGGTCGTCGTCAACGACGGCGGTCAGGCCATCGGGCTGGTCGACCGCCAGACGCTGCTGGCCGCCAGTATGAGCCTGTGAGCATTGCGACGATGCCCAGAATCGAGCCGAAGCGCGTCCAATCGCGGTCGACGTCCCTCACCCAGTTGGCGACGGCCGGGATGACGGCGTACTGCAAGAACGTCATCATGATGAAGACCAGCCACGTGATCGTCAGCGGCAGCGGATTCTCGGCGAAGTAGCGCTGCTCCAATGGCGTGACGGCCACGTAGATCATCAGCGAGATGTTGAGCAGCCCGATCAGCACCGCGGCCACCCCGGCGTCCGCGTCTCGTGGATGAGCTCTCGATGCCGCAAAACCTGAGTCATGATGTCCTTCCTTTGGCTACACAGGTATTACACTTTTGTCAGGTTATTCCGGGAGCACCGTCCCGGTCGTGGCGTTAAGGGCGCATTTGGGGGGTGTATTCCAGCGGCGAAGCAGGTCTGCAAATTAGCAAATTAGCCCGAAAATTGAGGTCAAAACCCTGATCCGGCCAACAGCCAATCGCCAACCGCCAATACCCTGTCACCCCACATGACATCCGTCACCCGGATTTCTTGACGTAGATCAATGTCAGACTTGCCCTTGGACTGATAACCTGTGCATAATCTGCTTGACGGCAGATAGTGAAACAGCGGGGGGAATTCATGGCTGAGATCACCTGGGAAAAGCGACAGGTCACTACTGAACGCCGCGGCGTAAGCGCAGACCGCTGGAAGTTTGTGGTCGGCGGTGTGCTGATGCTGGCTGCAGTGGTGTATCTGATCGTGGCGGGGACTGGCGCCGGTGCGCGCTACTTCATCACGATCGATGACCTGCTCAGCAATCCCGAATATATCGGTCAAACCGTGCGCATCACCGGTGCGGTGGATGGTGACACCATCGTCTACGATGCGCAGAATTTGATCATCGACTTTACTGTCGCCAACATGCCCGATTCGGTTGAGGATCTCGCGGTCGCGCTGCACGATGCGGTCAATGACCCCAGTGCCAGCCGCCTCCAGGTTCACATCGAGAATCAGGTCAAGCCCGATCTGCTCCAGCATGAAGCGCAGGCGATCCTGACCGGCACGCTCGGTACGGATGGCACCTTCCATGCCACAGAACTTCTGCTCAAGTGCCCAAGTCGCTACGAAGAGAGCGTCCCGGCACAGGTGGAAGAAGGGGTCTAGCCCGATGCTGGCCGAAATTGGCGTAACAACGACTTTCCTCGCCTTCGTCGCGGCTCTCTACGCATTGGGCGCGTCGCTCTGGGGCGCGCGCACACGCTCAGAAGGCACGGTCTTAAGCGCGCGTAACGCGGTTTTCCTCGCCTTCGCGCTGCTGCTCACTGCGTGCGTGGTGCTCATGATCGCGCTCGTGCGAGAAGACTATCAGATCAGCTACGTCTGGTCGGTGAGCAACCCGTCGATGCCTTTGTTCTTCCGCATCACGGCGCTCTGGGGTTCGCAGGCAGGCTCGCTCCTCTTCTGGTCGTTCCTGCTCTCGGCCTTCGCCGCCGGCGCGGTCTGGCTGAATTGGCACAACAACCGGCGTCTGATGCCGTACGTAATCGCGTACACGATGGCGACGCTGGCCTTCTTCCTGTTCCTATCGATATTCATTGAAAACCCGTTCAACCGTTACTGGTTTGTCGGCACTGAGACGCTGGAAACGGCGCTCATCCCCGCGGGCGGCGTCGCCCCAGGCGATGCGCTGCTCCGTGACAGCGCTAACGGCCTGAATCCCCTGCTGCGTCACTTCGGCATGGCGATTCACCCGCCGATGCTCTACCTGGGCTTCGTCGGCTTCCTGGTGCCGTTCGCCTTTGCGATGGCGGCCCTGGCCTCCGGCGACCTGTCCACCAACTGGATTCGCGCGTCGCGCCGCTGGGCACTCGCCGCGTGGCTCTTCCTCAGCCTGGGCTTGATCCTCGGCGGGCGCTGGGCCTACGACGTGCTCGGTTGGGGTGGCTACTGGGGCTGGGACCCGGTCGAAAACGCGGCCTTCCTGCCGTGGCTGATGGGTACCGCCTTTTTGCACAGCGTCATGATCCAGGAGAAACGAGGGATGCTCAAGACGTGGAACATGTTCCTCGTCATCGGCACCTTCTCCGCGGTCATCTTCGGCACCTTCGCTACGCGCAGCGGTCTGGTCGAAAGCGTCCACAGCTTCGCGCGCAGCGAAATCGGCTTCCCGATGTTCGCCTTCTGGTTCGGCATGACCATCGTCTCCGTCTGGTTGATCCTGTGGCGGCGCAATCGCGGTGAACTCCGCGACGAACACGCCTTCGCCAACATCTTCAGCCGCGAGTCGCTGTTCGTGCTCAACAACCTGGTCTTTGGCGCCCTGTTCATCGCCATCTTCTGGGGCAGCTTCGGCGCGCCGATCGTGTCCGAGCTGTTCCTGAACTCGAACATCACGCTGGGCACCGAATACTTCCAGCGCGTGACGCCGCCGTTGTTCGCCGCGCTCTTCATCCTGATGGGCATCGCGCCGCTTTCGGCGTGGGGCGCGACCTCGCTGCGCCGCCTGGGCATGTCGGCCCTCGTGCCGCTCATCCTGGCGGTCGCCTCGCTGATTGTGTTCGCCCTGATGGGCATGGCGGAACCGATCGCACTGATCGGCTACGGCATCATCTGCTTCTCCGGCTGGGTCGCCATCTACGAGACCTACCGGGCCTTGATGGCACGCGTGCGCCAGCACGGCGAGAACCCGCTCCAGGCGTTCTTCGCCCTGCTCCAGCGCAACCCGCGTCGCTACGGTGGCTACTTGATCCACCTGGGCGTGACCGTCATCGGCCTCGGCGCGCTCGGCAGCACCCTGTTCCAGCAGGAAACGCAGCAGACGATGAGCGTCGGCCAGTCGATGGAGATCGCAGGCTACACCATCCGTTATGACGGCTTCGCCCCGAATCAGGTGGCAGAAGACGGGCGCATCATGGACATTGCGACGCTGACCGTCCTCCGTGACGGCCAGGAACTGCAAACGCTCCGCCCGCGCCGCGACTTCTTCCCCAACGTCGAGGGCATGAATTCGATGACGATCGCTGCCTCGCGCAGCACGTTGCAAGATGACGTCTACACCATCCTCGTCGATTGGGAGCAGACGCCAAGCGCGCAGGCCGCGACCTTTAAGGTCTATATCAATCCGCTCGTCAATCTCATCTGGTGGGGTGGCTTCGTGCTGATCGCCGGTACGCTGGCGGCCACATGGAGCGGGGATACCCTGCCCGCGCGCAGTCGCAAGAGTTTGATGGTGGGAGCGACCGCATGAGTGTGCACAATCGTCAGATACAGGTCTTCTCTCCCCCCCTGTACCTGTTGAGACGCTTGTGTCCGTCGGTGGGGGTGCGGGTCACCGCCCCCCTGCCGCGGATAAGCGTCAGCCGGGAGATTATTAGTCGTAGTGTGTTGCTTCTGATCGCCTTCGCCTTCGTCCTCGCGATGCCGGCGTCGGCACAGGAGTCCGCCATCACCGACGACCAGGTCAACGCCGTGGCATCGGAAATGTACTGCCCCGTGTGCGAGAACATCCCGTTGGATGCCTGCGCCACGCAAGCCTGTACCGAGTGGCGCGAAGAAATCCGCGACATGCTCGGCCAGGGCTACTCGTCGGACGAGGTGAAGGCGGATTTCGTCCGCCGCTTTGGTGACCGTGTCGTTGGCACGCCGCTCGACCCGACGCTGCGCGCACTCTCCGTAGTGACGCCGTATGTGCTCGCCGGGCTGGCCTTGATCGCCGCCGTATGGACTGTCATGCGCTGGCGTATGGGTGTGAAAACGAGCGCGGCCGGGGTGCCGGAACTGGCCACACCGCCGGTGCCGGAGGCCGAAAGCGACAGCCTGCGCGCTCGCCTTGAACGTGACGTAGCCGGAGGCACAGGATTATGAGTACCGCCGAAAACTTGAAGAATTTGAACCTGGGCGCTGAAGAGGCCCTGGATAATGTCGATGAAATCGTGGAAGAAACCGCGCAGCCACGGCGTCGCGGCCTGGGCTTCGGCTCGATCTTCCTCATCTTCTCGCTGGTTGTGGTGGGCGTCGTCATCGCCGTCCAGCTTGGGCGCCAGAGCGCCGGGCAGCCGACCAGCGGCGTCGCCCCGGATTTCTCGCTGACGACCTTTGACGGCCAGGAACTGCAACTCGCCGAGCTGCGCGGCAAAGTCGTCTTCATCAACTTCTGGGCGAGCTGGTGCGGCCCCTGTCGCGACGAAGCGCCGGAACTGCGCGCCGCCTGGGAACAGTACAAGAATCGTGACGACGTCATTTTCATCGGCATCGCCTATGCCGACCGTGACGAGCGCTCGCTGGAATTTCTGGATGAATTCGGCCTGACTTACCCGAACGGTCCCGACCTGGGGACGCGCATCTCCGACATGTACGCCATTCGCGGCGTACCGGAAAGCTTCATCATCGGCAAGGACGGCAAGATCGTCGAGTTCATCTATGCCGGTGTAACTCAGGCGCATCTCAACCAGGTCATCAATCCGCTGCTGGAGAGCTAAGCGCATGAGCACGACAGGCATTGTCATTTCACTGATCATTCTCGCATTGGGTGTGATCTGGGTCGTTGCGCCGCTGCGCCGTGGGCGTAACCTGCCCTCGGCAACCGTGACAGCGCAGGAACAGCTCGTCGCCGTTTACGAACGCGTCGTCGCTCGCATCCGCGACCTGGATGAAGATTACGCCAGCGGCAAACTGCTTGAAGAAGACTACACGACCGAGCGCAACGCGCTGGCCGAACGCGGCGTGCAGATTTTGCAGGTGCTGGAAGCGGAAAAACCGGCAGAAGCGAAGAGCGGCCCGACCATCGACACCGAACTCGACCGCGCCATCGAAGCCGCCATCCGCCGCGCCGCACACGCGCGCTAACACCACACGGTAGTCATGTGGGGTCACGGCACCGTGGCCCCATGGGCACAGACCAAAACTTGCGGCGCTGCGCCGGTGTCGCATATTGGGGGGAAGACGGCGCACCTGACTTTGAAGGAGTCAATTTCATGGCAACGATTAATCGCACGCTGCCGCTGGCGGGCGGCGAGCAGGCTGTCAAGCCGAGCAGCACCCGCACCCGCATCCTGTACGGCCTGACGATCCTGAGCGTGCTCGGCCTCGTCCTCACACTCTACATGTCGTTGGTGTGGGTCGGCGCCGATACGACGCAAGGCAACGTGCAGCGCATTTTTTACACGCATGTTTCGACCTTCTCCGGCGCGGCTGTGGCCTTCGCCCTGACGGTGATCGGTGGCATCCTTTACCTGCGCACTCGTAATACCAAGTGGGATACGCTGGCGCTGGCAGGCGTTGAAGTCGGCTTCACGCTGTCGCTGATTACGACCGCGACCGGCTCGATTTGGTCACGCCCGACCTGGAACACCTGGTGGACGTGGGACCCGCGCCTGACATCGATCACGATCATGGTGCTCACCTACGCGGCCTACCTGATGCTGCGCGCGGGCATCGAGAGCGGTGAGAAGCGCCGCGCCATCGCCTCCGTCTACGGCATCCTGGCGATGGGCACGGTCATCTTCACCTTCATCGTCATCCGTATTCGCCCTGACACCATTCATCCGGCAGTCATCGGCACCGAGTCGGCCAGCGCCCAGGGCGGCTTCGCCATGAGCAGCAGCATGATCACGACCCTGGCGGTCGCCAGCACGGTCTGGACGGTCTTCATCACACCGGCGCTCGTCTGGTGGCGCATCCGCCTGGAGAACCTGAAGGAACACGCCGAACGTCTGCGCATCCAGACTCTCGAAAGCTGAATTGCATAGCCATTAGCCCTTTGCCTTTAGCCTTTATCAGGCCACCCCTGTCCACAAGCTAAGAGCTAAGAGCTAATGGCAAACAGCTAAAAGCTAGACAACAACAGGAACACGAACATGCCTGATACAACCTCCTACCTGATCCTTGGCCTCGTCGTCTTCGCCATCCTCCTGGGCGGCTTCCTGCTCAGCCTGGTCGTGCGCTTCAACAACGTGCGCAAAGACATCGCCAACATCGAAGCCCTCGCCAACGAGTAAGCATCACCGGGGGTCGGCTCGCCCGACCCCTGTCTTCTCATCCCACCTATCAAGTGAACTGAACAGATCATGACGGCGGAAACGGGGGCGCGCACACGGAAGCAACCACGCCCGCAGTCGGTTAGCCTTGCGCTGCCCGCGCAGCACGGCGCCTGGGGCTTCTGGCTCGAACCGGCGCTCGCAGGTCTTATCGCCGCGCCGTCGGCGGCGGGTGTGTGGCTGGTGCTGGCGGGGTTGAGCGCGTTGCTGCTCCACCACCCGCTGATGGTCGCCTACAAAGATCTGCGCCGCGGCAGGACGTTCGCCCGCACGCGCACCGCCCTGCTGCTGGCTGCTATCTACGCATTTGTCGCACTCGCCGCCTTCTGGATGGCGCACACGCAGGCTGAGGCATCGTTCTGGCCCGCCCTCGTGATCGCCCTGCCCTTCGCGCTCGTCTACTTCTGGCACGACCTGCGCAACGAGGCGCGTTCACTCCCTGCCGAGTTGTGCGGCACGATTGCCTTCGCCGCACTGGCACCCGCCAGCGCCCTGGCAGCCGGATGGCCGCTGATTCCCGCGTTGGCATTGTGGGCCGTCCTGATCGCCCGCGCGGTCACGTCGGTGCTCTACATCCGCGAGCGGCTGCGCCTCGAAAAGGGAAAGCCCGCGGACAAAGCGCTGGTCAACGGCGCGCATGCCGCCGGGGTTGTCGTTCTGATCATGCTGGCTGTCTTGGGTGCGGCGCCGTGGCTGCCGGTGATCGGCGGCCTCGTGCTGGCCGCGCGGGCGTGGCAGGGCCTATCGGAGAGACGGCACACCGTCCCCGCGAAGATCCTCGGCTTCCGCGAGCTCGCCTATGGGGTGCTTTATGCGCTGCTGACCGGCATCGGCTACCGGATGCTCTACTAGATAGCCTAATCGAGACTTGTTTTGTATTTGCAGCCCGGTTCACCGGGCGCAACCTTAGCCAGGGCATTGATGCCCTGGCGGAGATCGTTCCGATCAGTGCCTGTGCTACTCTTCCGCGGCGTGGAGACTGCGTGCGAGTTCCTGCGCGCCGCCGAGCGGATGCGTCTGCTGCATCTGCGCCAGATCGAACCCACGCAACCGCTTCGCCATCAATGTCAGTGCATCGCCGAAAGCGCCATGCGCCAGCGTGCTGCCAAACGGCAGCAGGCCCTCGCCCTCACCTGCGACGTCGACCGGCAGATTGATGACGAGATGGCTTAGCTGCGCCAGTTCCGACTCCGGCTCGGCAGTCACGCACATGATGCCCGCACCCCGGTCGCGGCAGATGCGCGCGAACTGGTTGATGTCTGAACTTTTACCCGCCTTCGAGAACACGATCAGCACGTCGCCGGGGGCGGCCAGGGCAGCCTCGCCATGGAGTGCGTCACTGGGCGTCAGATGAAAAGCGGCCATGCCGCAGGTCGCGAGCAGATGCGCCAGGCGCTTCGCCATCGCGCCGGACGTGCCCGCGCCGGTCACGTAGATGCGACCAGAGCAACCGGCCACCATATGCACCGCGCGAACAAATTGCTCGTCAAGATGTTTGGCAACCCGTGCGACGGCTGTTCCTTCTGCGCGGACAAGATCGCGTGCTTCTGCCAGAAGATTCTCGTCGCTGATGAGCATGGATGTTCCTCCATTAAAACTGCAATGCACCATTGCTCTAATTGTAACGAACGACGTCGATCAGATCATGCCTGAATGACACTTTGATTCGTCAAATGCCACAAACTTGTCGCCCGGTTCAGGCCCTTCTGTGCTCGTAGTCAGATGCGGTCTGCGATGGCCGGATCGATCTTCGTATCGACGCCCGGCGAACGCAGTTGCGCGTCCATGCCGCCGTCGACAATCAGGCGCTGGCCGGTGATGTAAGCGGCGTCATCCGAAGCCAGAAACGCCGCCGCCGCGCCGATATCCGCGGGCGTCGCCGGGTAGCCGAGCGGGATCGTCGCCTCGGCAAATTCTGGGCCGATCGCCCCACCCCGGCTGTGCTCGACCTCAGTATTGCCGGGCACGAGCGTGTTGACACGGATCTTCCACGGTGCCAGGTCAAGCGCCATCGAACGCGTCGCCGCCTCAAGACCGCCCTTGGTCGTGTCGTAGACCATCAACTGGCGGTGCGCACGGCTGCCACCGCCCGACCCGATGTTGATGATCGCGCCGCCGGTTCCCATCCCGGCAGCCGTCTGCCGAACCATGATCCGCGCGGCGCGCTGGCTGCAGTAGAACAGGCCGGTCAGGTTGATGGCGAGCGCGCGCTGCCACGTCTCGTCCGTCACTTCGAGGAAGTGCACGTTCGAGCCGGGATGGTGGACGAGCGCGGCGTTGTTGACCAGGATGTCGACCCTGCCGAAATTCTCCAGCGCCTGCCGGAACAGCGCGTCGACCTGCTCCGCGTTCGAGACGTCGCAGACGACCGGGATGGCCGCCCCGGCGCCGTACCCCGCAATCTCGGTCGCGCTCCTGGCCGCCTTGCCCTCGTCGATGTCGGCAATGACGACCGCCGCCCCTTCCTGCGCCAGGCGCAGCGCAATACCCGCGCCGATGCCCTGCGCCGCTCCGGTAACCACCGCGACCTTCCCCTTCAACCGCATGCCGTGCTCCTTATCCTTCTCGCTATACCCGTTAGTGCATGCCGAAAAGCTCTGCCCGATGCCCAGGATAGGGTTGTGTTTGACAATGCATCACTCGACCTTACGCCTTAGCATCTCTCCGCGCACAGTGAACTGTGAACCCCTCTGAGCACCGAGTACCGAGCACTGAGCACCACTTCCCTCATCACCTCGTTACTCATGCCTCATCACGAATCACGAATCACATCTTGGACTGTCCCTAGATCTGTCCGGTCGCGCCCCAGTGCGCGAGCAGCCGCTGATAATCCGCGTTCTCGTAGCGCTCCAACCGGAAGGCCGGCGCGTAGTGCGGGTGCGTGCTCGCCGTGACGTGCGTTGCCAGCAGTTCGGCGCCGCCGCAGGCGACCTGCATGCCGAAGCCGCCGATGCCGCCGAAGATATAGGCACCTTCGACCGGCAGCGGCCCGATCAGCGGGCGATTTTCACGCGTGCGCGTATAGTAGCCGCCGTCCATGAACGGCTTCGGGATCTGATCCAGATAGACCGACAGGCCGGGGATGACGGCGGACAGACCGCGCAGCGCGATCTCAGGATGATCGCTGGCAAGGTCAAACGGGTATTTGGCCTCGACCGGCGGCGTGTGATAGCCATACTGCATCAGCAGCGTGTCGCTGTCGCCTGCGCCTTCCGGGCGGCCATGGACACCGGCGGGCATCTCTTCGGTCAGCCAGCGCGTCTCGTCGGATTCAGCCAGCATCTCACGCTCTTCGTCCGTCCACGGCAGATAGATCGGGTCCTGCCAGATCAGCAGAGGCATGTCGCGCGGGACGACCCGCTTGTGATCATTGATCGTGACCTTGATGTGCAGCTCATGGAAGACCGGCAGCTCGACGCCGATCTTGCGCGCGATGTCCGCCTGCATCGGCCCGGCGGCGTTGACGAACTTCGGCGTCGAAATCATCAGCGGCCCGCCCGGTGTGCTGACCTTGACCCCACACACGTGCCCCTTCTCCAGCAGGATCTCATCGACCGAACCTTCGACCAGGTTCGCGCCGTGCTCGCGCGCCTGTTCCAGCATGTACATGCCGAACTGCTGCGCGCCGAACCAGCCGCAGCGCCGCGCATGAACGGTCGCAATCGCGCGGTCGGTCAGGAACGGGAAGTGCTCGCGGATCAGCTTCTGGCTCAGGAAGATGTCTGCGCCCGTCGGCGCGTCGAACACGTCGTGGGCTTTGGCCGGGATATAATCCGGGTCGCTCCCCTCACCCTGGTAAATGCGCAGCGGCCCCGCGCCCAGCTTGGTGCTCTCCTCCGCGTTGGCGATCAGTTGGCCCGCCTTCTCCGGGTCAGCCGTGGCGAACAGGTAGCCGGAGCGGTTCATGTGAAGGCGTCCGGGCGCTTCCTGCAGCAGCTTCTCGAGCAGGTCGATGCTGCGGTTCATCAGGCTGACCATGGCGTCGTCCGGGCCGGGCCACCAGTTGCGGTAGCCTTCGAAGGATTTGTCGCTCGTCAGTGTCAGCGGCGGTAGGGGATCGATGATGACGACATTGCGCAGGCCGTGCCGTACGACCAGTTCATAGGCCGTCGACACACCGGCGATGCCTGCGCCACAAATGACGACATCGGCAGTCATCTGACTCATATTTGCGCTCCGTTCTGCTTTAGATATGCGCGCTGTTCGGCTGTAGCGCGCTCGTCGATCATCCAGTGCGCGGCGTCGATGACGACGCCGTAGCGTTCGCGCGCCGCCTCGAGCGAGACGAGTCCCTGGCGCACGTCTTGCAGCACCAGGGCGGGCTCGCGTTCGAGCGGTGATGAGAAGCCGCCGCCGCCGGGCAAGCGCAGCGTGACAACCAGCCCCGGCTTGAGCGTGTATTTGCTTTTGGGATGCGGGTGTGTGCCGTCTGAGAGCACGACTTCGCCCGCCTGGCCCGCCTCACCGCCGAGGAAGCCCTGCGCCGGGAAGCGCGTGCGATCGTACATGCACGAATGCGTCGCGGGCAGCCCGGTCGTGACTTCGAGCTGCATCTCCTGGCCCAGGCCACCGCGGAAGCGCCCTGGCCCGCCCGAATCCGGGATCAGCTCGCGTTTATGCATCAGCACCGGCGCGACGGACTCGATCACCTCGGCGGGCACGCCGGTGATGCCGCTCGGAAACGCCGTCGCCGAGAGGCCATCGCGGTTCGGGCGCGCGCCCATCCCCCCGGCAGAGAAGAAGATGTAGGCGAACAGCGCGCCGCTTTCGTCGCGCTCACCCTCGAACATCGTGTTCCACAGACCTGCCGAGCTGTCCGCGATCACGCGATCCGGCAGCGCCTGCCCCAACGCGTTGAGCAGCGGCTGCGTCGCGAAATGGCCGATGATGTGGCGCGCGCCCACCGGCACCGGGCGACGGCAGTTGAGGATGCTGCCCTCCGGCGCGCTCACGTCAATCGGGCGAAAGGCGCCTTCGTTGTTCGGGATGTTCGGCGCTATGGCGCACATCAGCGTGTAGGTCGTGTAGGCGTGGGTGTAGTTCATGACGACGTTGATGCCGCGCTTGATCTGCGGCGAGGTGCCCGCGTAATCGACGCGGATGTCGCGGTCGTTGATCGTGACTTCGCACCGGATCGTGACCGGGTCGTCAAAGCCGTCGATGACGACGGCGCTGCGATAGACGCCGTTCGGAATCTGGGCGATGGCGTCGCGCAGCGCGGCCTCAGTGCGGTCGAGGATCAGCGGCGCAAGGTCGTTCAGGTTGGGCAGGTGGTACTCGTCCAGCATCTCGATCAGCTTGCGCGCGCCGACGTTGTTGCCTGCCTCCTGCGCGTACAGATCGCCAACCACTTGATCCGGCACGCGCACGTTGGCGCGGATGATGTCGAACAGATCGTCGTTCGCGACGCCCGCCTTGAACAGCTTCATCAGCGGGATGGCGAGGCCCTCTTCAAAGACTTCGGTCGCATCACCGCCGATGGTCAGCCCGCCGATGTCGACCGCGTGACAGGTGCTCGCAAACCAGGCGACGCCCCTGCCCTGGTAGAAGACCGGCGTGACGACCGTCAAATCGAACAGGTGGCCGGATGCCGCCCACGGATCGTTGGTGATCAGCGTGTCGCCCGGCTGCAGCGTGTCGATCGGAAAGCGCGGCACGACGTGATTGCGCACGCAGTTCGCCATCGTGTTGATGTGCCCCGGCGTGCCCGTGACCGCCTGCGCCAGCATGCGGCCCTGGGTATCGAACACCCCCGCCGATAGATCGCCCGCCTCGCGTACGACGGTTGTGAACGACGAATGCATCAAGGCGGCAGCCTGCTCGGCCACGATCGACAGCAGCCGGTTCCACAGGACTTCGAGCAGGATCGGGTCGATCATGACAGGGCTTCCTCGTCGGTCATCGGTGGGCGTTTGCGTTGGAGAAGCAGGCAGCCATTCGCGTGCAGCGATGCCGCCCAGCCGGGCAGCACGATCGTGGTCGACTCGGCTTCTTCGACCACCGCCGGGCCATCGGCCTCGAAAGCAGCGGTCAGGTCTTCGCGGCGGAAAACGGGCGTCATCAGGGCGGGTGCATCCGCCTCGAAACGGAGCGGGCGCTGCGCATACGGCTGATCCGGCGCCGTCGTCTCGTGGTAGCGCGGCGGCTTCAGATCGTGCAGATCGAGCCGCGGGCCGGAGATGACGACGCGCCAGTTAACCGTCTCGACCGGCACGCCGTCGCACAGGCGACCATAGAAGCGGATGTACTCTTGCTCGAAGTTGCGCAGAATTTGCTCCAGCAGCGCATCGTCAACCGCGCCCGCGTCAAACGGCACGCGGATCTCGTAGCCCTGGCCGAGGTAGCGCATGTCGACGCTGCGCGTCACGCGGATCTGGTCGGCAGGCACGCCCGCGCCGAGCACAATCCGCGTGCCGTCGTCTTCCAGCGTACCCAGCACGCCGTTGAGCTTGTCAAAGTCGAGCGCGTCGAGCCGGGCCAGGTAGCTGCGCGTGAAGTCGAACGAGATCGGCGCCAGCAAGAAGCCAAAGGCCGAGCCGACGCCCGCAATCGGCGGCACAATCACCGTGTCGACGTGCAGCCGTTCGGCCACGCCGCAGGCATGCACCGGACCCGCCCCACCGGTCGCGACCAGCGCATAGCGGCGGATGTTGAGACCGCGCTCGGCGGCATGGACGCGCGCCGCCGCAGCCATGTTCTCGTTAACCAGTTGGTGAATGCCCCAGGCGGCCTTCTCCGGCGTCACGTCGAGCGATGCGGCTAATCCTTCGAACGCGGTGCGCGCCGCGGCATCATCCAGCGGAATGGTGCCATTGGCAAAGTAATCCGGGTTGAGATAGCCAAGCGTGAGATCGGCATCGGTGACGGTCGGCTCGGTTCCACCTCGTCCATAGCAGACCGGGCCAGGCGTCGACCCGGCGCTCTCCGGCCCGACGGCGGGCAGCCCCATGTGATTCAGGTGGGCGATGCTGCCGCCGCCCGCGCCGATCTCAATCATCTGGATCATCGGCACCATCAGCGGCAGGCCGCTGCCGCGCTTGAAGCGATGCACGTGCGCAACCTCGGCCTCGGAGGCGACCGTCAGCGCACCGTCGCGCGTGAGCACGGCCTTTGCCGTCGTGCCGCCCATGTCGAAGGCGAGAATGTCGTCGTAGCCAAGCTGCTTGCCCCAATAGACCCCGGCCAGCGCCCCACCCGACGGCCCGGACTCGACCAGCCGGATCGGAAAAGCGGTGGCGGTTTCGACGTTGGTCGTGCCGCCGCTCGACAACATGACCGTGAGCGGCGCGCGCACGTCAGCGTCGTTCAGGCCGCGTTCAAGATTCTCAAGATAGCGCTCGGCGACCGGCTGCACGTAGGCATTGGCGACCGTCGTCGACGTGCGCTGGTACTCGCGCATGGCGGGCGACACCTGATGCGACAGTGACAGCGAGACGTCCGGCAGCAGCTCCTGCACGATCTCCGCCGCCTGCAGTTCGTGCGCCGGATTCATGTAGGCGTGCAGGAAACAGATGGCGACCGCGCTCACGCCCTCGCGCCGGATGGCGTCACAGGCCGCCCGCATCGCCTCGAAATCGAGCGTCTTCAGCACGTCACCCGTTGCCGTCATCCGCTCCGGGATGCCCAGGCGCAGACGCCGCTCGACCAGCGGCTCGGGCTTGATCAGCCCCAGGTCGTAGATGTCATAGCGGCCTTCGTTGCCGATTTCGAGCGCGTCACGGAAGCCCTCGGTCGTCAGCAGTGCCGTCTGCGCGCCCTTGCGCTCGATGATCGTGTTCGTCACCAGCGTCGTGCCATGGATGACGCGCTGCACACTCCCCGGCGCGACGTTATGATCCGTCAGCAGGTGTTGAACGCCGCTCAGCACGGCTTCCGACGGATCGGGATACGTCGTCAGCACCTTGCCGACAGCAATCGCGTTGGTCGCCTTATCGAGCAGGACGAGGTCGGTGAAGGTGCCGCCAATGTCGACGGCGAGCAGGTAGCGGCCATCGGCCATCAGGCGTCATCCTCCGTGACGGTAGTCGGTTGCAGGGCCTCCAGGACGTCGTTCGACGTGCGCTCAAGATGGTGCGCCAGAATGTCGTCGGCTTCGACCACGTTGCCCGCCTTGCAGGCATTCAACAGTTCGCGGTGCTCGTGTTCGCCCAGGTCGTAGAACGGCGAGCCGAGCGCTTGATAGAGGGCGTAATAGCGTGCCAGATTGCTGTGCAAATTGGAGACGAGTTTCTGAATGCGCGGTAGACCGGCATGCTGGTAGAGCAGCGAGTGAAACTCCTGATCGAGTTCGTGCCACTCGCTCGAACTCAGCTTGCCCGTTGCCAGTGCGGCCAGCACCCCGTCGGCGCGGCCCCAGGTCACGGCAGGCGTCCGCCCGATCGAGCGGTTGAGCAGGATCGGTTCCAACGCTCGGCGCATCAGGTAGATCTCTTCGACTTCCTCGCGCGAGAGCTTGGCGACAATCGCGCCGCGCCCCGGAAACGACTCGACAAAACCATCCGCTTCCAGCAGCACGAGTGCCTCGCGCACGGGGATCTTGCTGACGCCGAATTCGCTCGCCAGTTGATCCTGCTTGAGCGGGGTGCCGCTCGGCAGCCGGCCGTCGACGATGGCGTCGCGGATGCGCGCATAAACCGAAGCTGCGGTATTCATGCTCTGCTTGTGTGCGCTCATGACCGTACTCCCGCCCGCGCTATGGGGAGATGACTGAGGTTGCGTATAATCGTATACGATTATGCGGTTTCGTGCACGTACTTTCTTCGGGAAAAGTGACCTTTAGGCTCTCCAAATGCACGATTTGCCTGGTCCGATCTGCGATCACGCTTGCAGAAGCGAGCGAAAGCGTACCGCTCATCACTGGGCAGTCGTTCAGCGCTCCAGCCCCTTCAAATCCTCGATCAGCTTGCTTGGCACCCGCCGCGACGTTTCGGCCCATTCGTAGCGCTGGAAACGATGCAGCTCCGGGAAAGCATCCCAGGCTGCGCTCGATTGCACCAGCGGCACAATGCGCTGGATGCGCCCCGCCCGCTCATAGAGTGACAGCGCCGCGCGCACCTCGTCACGCACCCACTCGGACTGCGCCGACCGGTCACTGACGAGCAGCAGGAAAGCATCCGCATTGCCGATCGCGCGGTAGATGGCCGGTTCCCATTCTTCGCCGCAGGCAATCGAGCGCACGTCACGCCAGACGCGGTGCCCGCGCAGTTCCAGCGCATCCTGCAGCAAATCGGCCTGGCGCCGATCTTGCGACGAATAGCTGATGAAGATGTGGCGGCCATGCAGCAGCTTGTCCTCGTAGGCTTCCAGCTGCACGATATCCGCGGCGGCAAGCTGGCGCGCCGTCATCAGACTCATGCCGATCACCGACGGATTGCGGATCGGCTTCTTGGGAGCGAAGTCGAGCGAGAGGAGCACGTCGGTCAGGTCATTGCGCGGGTAATGGCGCGAGTCACTGAAGCGACCGATCACGCCATACGCGCCGAACATCCTGCGCAGATGCTCCGGTACGTCGAACGGTTCGCAGCCTACCAGCTTGAACGCAAGAGAGTAGCGTCGCCCGCGCCGGATCGGGAAACTGGTCGCAATCCAGAGCGTGCCACCATCGCTGACCAACTGCAAGATGCGCGGCTTCTTCGAAATGTAGGTGTAGGCACGCCCGTAACGGCTGCGGTTGTCATCGGTGGTGCGGAAGTACCTGTAATTCACGAAAGCGATGGCGTGTGAAGGGGTCATGTTCCGCATCCTCCCGGCATTCGGCTCAGACAGGCGCGCCGTGAACAGGCACGCCCATCTCAATCGTAGGCGGTGAGCAGGCGGAACTCCTAGTGGCTTACGTCATATCTGGCTGCAACGATGCTCCTATCCACACGAATGTCGCCGCTTATTCCGGGACTGGCAATCGGACGAATTTCGCTTCCGAGGGCACATCACGGTCGTTAAGCAAAAACAACATGTAATAGCCGGGTGGCGCGACGTGCACATCTCTGGGTGCGGTTATCGTCAGGCTGTGATCCGCCCGCGCCGTAATCTCGACCTCGACGTAGCGCTGGTTCATGTCAAAGGCATGGGTAGCAGAGCCGGGCCGGATGAGCACCGCGCGGGCAAGCTCACCCTCCTCGCAAGTGTAGCCGACCTCGAACGCTTCGCCATAAGCCAGCGTGTCCGGTGAAGAATTAATGACCGGGCGTTGACCCCGGAAGAGATAATAGGGCGAGTAGACCTCCATGCGCGTTTCGATGCGCTCCAGCGGCGTCGTTCCGGCAGAGAGCACGCGGCCATCCGGGAGCAGGACGGCTGTGGAGTGGTAGCGGCGTGGCACAGTCATCGGCGCAACAGTTGTCCAATGCCCGGTATCGGGATCGTAAACCTGGATATCAAAGACCGGATCATCGAATTGACCGGTTTTGTTGCCGCCGATAACCATGACCTTTCCATCCGGCAAGAGGGCCGCACACGCATTCAAGCGCTGGTGCTGCATCGGCTCGACGTGCACCCATTCCGGATCTTCGACCGAGAGATCGATCATCTCCGCGGTCTCTGTCGGTTCGATGTCGCCGCCACCGAGCGGGCGATGGCCGCCGAAGTTGAGCACGCGCGCGCGGTAATCCGGCGGGCGCAGTGGCAATAGCACCGAGCAGCCGTCGTCACGCGGCGCCCAATTGAGCTGAGCGACGTCCGTCCACTCCCACGTACTCAGGTTGAGCATCTTGCTCTGTGCACCGTAGCCGGCGCAAAAGGCTTTGCCCGCGGGAAACGCGGCCTTGTCCGCCTCGCTTAAAGGCAGGACGTGCATCCGTGGGTAGACGGTTGGGAACGACTCGAGGTGCGGATCGCCACTGCCACCAGGGACGTGATGGGGCGCCGCGGCCTGCGGGATCACCGCAACCTGTTCCAGACCGCGCAGGGAGTCGAAGACTTCGACTCGCCGGTTGATGAGCGCGGCGGCCTTCTCGCCGCGTGCGCCGCCTTCGTTGGTGCCAGAGAGCAGCAGCATACGACCATCCGGCAAGGGGGTATTGGTGGGGTACCAGCGCCCCTCTGGCATGTCTCCGGCGTACTCCCACTGCTCTGTCAGCGGATTGAATAGATAGAGTTGTGTCGAGCCGGTGAGCGTGAACTGACTGATGCTCGCCAACGCCGGGATGAGCTTCGCCAGCCGCAGATAGAGGCGCGTGACGAAGGGCGCGATGCGGCGCGTGTTACGAATGACCAAGGGCGGAATCGCCGGAAGATTACGATACTCAAGTGTGCCGCCAGTCGAGAGCAGGCGGCCATCCGGCATGAAGGCGTGCGCGGCGCAAAAGAGATCGCTGGGGGTGTCTGGCTGTTTGATTTCGCCAGTCTTGGGATTCCAGACGCGAGTCTGCGTCTTGACTAACTCGGCAACGCGAAAGCCCGAATAATAAAGCACTTTGCCGGTGTGCAGCAGCGACATATGGACGGCCTCGACTTCAGAGCCATAGGGAAGCAAATGCCATTCTCCGGTGGCTGAACGCGGATCAGTTGGTGTGCTCACGTCATCATCCTCCACATCTCGATCGATCTCGTGCAAGAAACTCAGGCTTGGCGCGAAGAAGTATTCACCGCCGCGCAGGCCAACATAATTACCGAAATCACGGCGCACGTTGCGGCGCTCGCCCCAGGCTCTGGCCCAACGCTGTGTCGGCCTGGAGTAGCGTCGCTGGCCCAGGAGCGGGTCTGCGCCCGTGCGCGGCAGGATGATCGAATGAGGAAAGCCGCGATTCTCCGCCCAGCGCCGCTGGATGTGCTCGAATTGGCGGCCGATGTCGCCCTGATAGCACATGAAGAGCAGCCCGGCTTCCTCATCGTGAGGCGTACCGTGCACATGCGCCCCGTAGGGGATGCCACGGCGCACGATACGCCGTTTGCGGTCGTCGTCGAAACGTGCCAACAGGGCGGAGCCGCGCGGGTTCGTCTTGCGAATGTGGGCATGGGGTGGACAGTAGGCGCCCTGCGCGTCGCGGCCTGCGTAGTTGAAATCGTTGACAACCGATGGCAGTCCATCATGCCCATGCTGCGTCACAGGTGTGCCATCGGCAAAGCGCCCGACAAGCCATGCGCCTGCCAACTCGACGCTGGCGCCGAGTTCCTGTGCCAAGCCTTCGAGATCGCGGTGGAAACGCATTACGTCTTGCTGGAGCTTACGAAAGACCAGATAGCTGCCGCAGCTATCCGCCCGTGATGCAAATGGATCTTGCACAAGAGCCAGCCGCAGCGGTGCCGATGGATCGTAATGTGTCACTCCGGCTCGTGCTTCACGGTCATAATCGTCTTTCAGAAAGATGGGGTTGCTGCGGCCATCGACGAATCCAAAGTGTTCAATCGTCCGGCCTTTGGCGACCGACTCCCCTGCAGCATCCACCGGCGATGGTGTCCGCAGAACGGCGCCGTATTCGACGGCGAGCACTGCCGCGACCTCGCTCAGCAGTGCCGTTACACTCTGCACATCTTCTTCCAGGCGCAAGCGATCATCGCGTGCAGTCAAGATCATGGCGTGGATCGCGTCCTGGTAAGGCGCTTCCCACACTCCGGGATCGGGATCGTTCGTGGCGGTACCTAACAGGCGGCTGACGACAGCCTCGATACGTGAGGGTCGATACTTCATGCCTTGTCGAAAGGCACGTCCGGGCTGCCCAAAGCGCGCGGGATCAAAGCCGAGGTAGCGATAGCCATCCGCGGAAAGCAAGAATGAGGTGACGGCCTGGTCGAGCATGACTCCCTCAGCTCTGGCAGCCTTGAAACGCACAGACTGTTCGAACTGTTCGTGGGACGACGTGACCTTTTCGGCGGCGAAGCGCGCGATCCAGCGCTTCACACGCCCAGGTGGCGCAGTGAAACGCAGAAACAGGCAGGCCGAGTGATCGCGTCCATGCGACTTCAGAATGTTGGCCTGAAGGTTGGTGAACAGCCCTCGCAGATCCGGATCACCAGGATCAACTCGCGTTCGGTCGAGCACGGCTGGCAACATGTGAACCGCCTTTCCGGATCGCCGGTCGCATCGCGAGCGCGATCTCTGCCCGCCAGGTCAAGTGCATTGGCCTACTTTCAATTGTTGATGTGCATATGGGCCGTAACGTCTACAAGGAGGCCTATACATGAGAATACCCGGCTGCCGACATGACATCAGAATCCCTTGCCCTTTGACCGCGAGGCGAATGGGTGTGGAGGGTTCATTTATCACAAATTGTTTTATAATGTCTCCACTCTGGCATCAAACCCACCTGCAAGATGCATACCCGAAGTGAGGTCCTATGAGCACGATAGTAGGAATTTTCGCGGTCTTCCTACTCGTCTTCATCAATGGGTTCTTTGTGGCAGCAGAATTCGCCCTGGTCGGCGCACGGCGCACGCGGATCGCCCAGCTGGCGGAAGAGGGCCACGGCAGCGCCAAGGTCACGCAGAGTGCGTTCGACCATCTCGACTCCTACATCGCCGCGACCCAGCTCGGCATCACGCTGGCGAGCCTCGGACTCGGTTGGATCGGCGAGCCCGCCATCGCGCACCTGTTCGAGCCCCTGCTTGAGCTGCTCCTGCCGCAAGAGGCGCTGGAGACCGCAGGCGCAACCATCAGCATCGCGATCGCCTTCGCCCTGGTGACCATGCTCCACATCGTCCTCGGCGAGCTGGTGCCCAAATCGATCGCCTTGCAGCGCCCGGAAGGTACCGCGCTGATCGTCGTCACGCCGACGACGCTCTTTCTGCGCCTGTTCCGCCCGGTCATCTGGATCATGAACGGCGTCGGCAACCGGCTCGTGCGCATGCTCGGCTTCGAACCGGCCAGCGGCCACGCGCAGGTGCACTCGGCGGAAGAACTGGAGATGCTCGTCCACACCAGCCGCGAGGCGGGCGTGCTCCAGGCCAGCGAAGAACTGCTCCTGCGCCGCGTGTTCGATTTCGGTGAAGTCCGCGTGCAGGAGGTCATGCACCCGCGCATGGATATGCACGCGATCCCGGTAGACATCAGCCTGCGCGAGCTGCTCGCGTTCATGCGTACCCACCATCACTCGCGCTATCCCGTCTACGAAGAAGCGCTGGATCGCGTCATCGGCGTGCTTCACATCAAAGACCTCTTCGACCTGCTCGCCGACCAGCCGGAACTGCTCCAGGTGGAGTCGGTCGACCTGCACCCATTGCTGCGCAAACCACTGTTCGTGCCGGGCACACTGACCGTCGACAAGCTGCTCGAACGGATGCAGAAGACCAAGACTCACATCGCCATCGTCATCGAAGAATACGGCGGCGTGGCGGGCATGACGACCATGGAGGACATCCTGGAAGAGCTGGTTGGCGAAGTCCAGGACGAGTTCGACTCCGAAGAGAACCCGATCGTGATCAAGGGCAATGTTACGGTCGTCGATGGCCTGCTCAGCGTTCACGAGGCGGTCGAGCGCTTCGGCGACCCCGGCTTCGAGCCGGTCTCGACCACCATCGGCGGCTACATCACCGAACGCCTGGCTCGCTTCCCGGTCGAGGGCGACAAGGTACCGTTCGCCGATTACGATGTGCGCGTACTGGAGATGGACGACAAGCGTGTGGCCAGGGTCGAGTTCGTCCGCCACGAAAGAGACGATGACCCGCCCGCCGGGGAAAACACAGACTGAGGCTCGTCCTAAAGCACCGTTGTCGCCGTTTGCATGGTTGATTACCCGCTGAAGGAGAAGTCTGGATGGCGTCGATACCGAGAGTATTCATCTCGTATTCGTGGGATGATGACGCGCACAAAGTGTGGGTGCGCGACCTGGCAACGCGATTGCGCGGCGACGGCGTCGACGTCACGCTCGACCAGTGGCACGCCGTACCCGGCGATCAGCTGCCGACGTTCATGGAGACGGCCGTCCGCGAGTCGGACTTCGTGCTGATCGTCTGCACGCCCAACTTCCAGCGCAAGACGAACACACGACATGGTGGCGTCGGTTACGAGGGCGACATCATGACGGCGGAGGTCTTCATCCTGCACAACCAGCGCAAATTCCTGCCCATTCTGCGCTCCGGCGATTGGGACACGGCCAGCCCGTCGTGGCTCAAGGGCAAGTACTACATCGATCTGCGCGGGCAGCCATATGCCGAAGCGAACTACCAGGATTTGCTGACGACGCTGCACGATGCGCGGCCCACACCGCCGCCCATCGGCCCGCGGCCAGACTTCACGCCATCAGCGGCTGCTGTGTCGGCGCCTGCGCAGCGTCCCCTCGTTTCCGTGGCGGGTCTGGCCGCCATCCTCGACGAGATCTCGGATCTCGTTGCCAGTCTGGAATATGTTGGGCACACATTTGGCGAGATGCGCCGCATCCTGGTCGGCATCAGTCGTCTGCATCGCTTGATTGAAGGGGCGATTCTGCGCAATCAAGGCTCGCTGGCGGATGAAACCGTCGAGGCGGTGAAGGATTACGCGGCGACCATCAAGCACTTCATTTCAGAGGCAGACTATACGCTGCCCTATCCCAGCGAAGACAAGTACACACGGGACAGGGAACGCCTCAAAGATCTGAAATCGAGGGTCATCTATGGTTGGAGCGGGCTAAAACCGGCGCTGCTGGCCGATGCTGCGACCGCGGTGGAATTTGACGAAATCAAGACCGCCGATCGTCTCGTGTGGAATGAACTCGGCTTCACCGATAGGAATGGCTTCTGGCGCTTCGTCTCCCCACACACCGAAGAAATGCTTGCCAGCGCGGGTGAAATCGAACTCACGCTGCTCGAAGACATCCTGCAGCGGGAGACTTTCAGCGAGGCGTCAATCCTTGCCGAAGGTTATCCCAAGGAGATTCTGGTCGAAGTCGGCAACGCCTTGATGGGAGACAAGTACGTGCAGACCGAGGACTTCGAGACCTTCACCGTAACACCAATCGGCAAACACATCGTGTCGCGCCTCGTCGCAAAACGTAGAGGCGGCGAATAGCGCGTGAACCTGTGTCGCCTCTCCGTGCTCAGAGAGGCGACACAGCAGCCGGCGATCACCCCATCACGACCACGACCGTGTGACGCTGACCGTCTTCAAAGGCGGGCACCGTCGCCCCGTCAAGCGGCGCACCGTCAACCGTGATCGATTGCACGCCTTGGCTGACATGTTGCGGATTGCGCACGTCGATGGCGTAGGTCGCCCCGCGGAAGCGGCGCGTCATCCTGAAGCCGTCCCACGCCCGCGGAATGCACGGGTCGATGCGCAGGCCCTGATACGACGGCGCGACGCCGAGCATGTGCTGCGTCGCCGCACGGTAGGCCCAGGCCGCCGTGCCCGAAAGCCAGCTATTGCGCCCCAGCCCGGCCTGCGGATGCTCGTCGGCTAGGATGTTCTGCGCGTAGGCATAGGGTTCAATCTCGTACTCGTCGATGCGCTCGTTCTTGGCCGCGGGATTGATCTGCGCGTAATACTGGTAGGCCAGGTCACCGTTGCCGCGCATCGTCTCAGCGATCATCACCCACGGATTGGTGTGCAGGAAGATGCCGCCGTTCTCTTTCGCGCCGGGCGGGAACGTGCTCGCGCCGCCGATCATCGGATCGTAGCCGTCATAGCCGGGCGTCATCTTCTTGATGCCGTTGGCCGTGTTTAGCCGCCGGTTGACCGCCGCCAGCGCCGAGGCCGCCCGCTCGTCCGGCGCGAAGCCAGAGATGACCGCCCACGACTGCGCGTTGATGAAGATCTGGCCGTGAGTGCTGCTGTGCGTGCCGATGGGCTTGCCGTCGGCGGTGAAGTAGCGCACGTACCAATCGCCGTCCCAGGCGCACTCGTTGACGCGTGCGCGCATCTCGTCGTAGGCGGCCTGATGCTCCAACGCCAGCGCAGTTTCGCCCTGGTATTCGAACAGTTCGATCAGATGGCGCAGCGCCGCGCCATAGAGATTGGCCGTGAACAGCGACTCCGCCCCGGTCGGCAGATTCATCGTGTCGTTCCAATCAGCAAAGCCGAGCAGCGGCAGCCCATGCTGGCCGACGGTCGCCCGCGTGAAGGCAACCGCGCTCAGCAGATGATCGAGCACCGTCGCGGCGTCGCCGTCGTAGAACGGGATCATCTCGTCGAGGAAGCCGAAGTCGCCCGTCTCGGCCAGGTAGCCGCAGACGGCCAGCACGATCCACAGGTGATCGTCGCTGTAGAAGTCCGGGCGATCCGGCATTTCGGCGGCATCGCCGTGGGTCGCCTCCATCGTCAGCGGGAAGAACTGATGCATAGCCGAGCCGTCGGAGAGTTGAACGCTGAGCAGCTGCTCGATCAGCGCCTTGCTCTCGTCCGGCATGTGCGCGATCACGCCGAGCACGTCCTGCGAGCTGTCGCGGAAGCCGATCCCGCGCGAGCCCATACCCAACTGATAGAGCGACAGGTAGCGCGACCAGTTCTTGGTCGTGTGACATTGGCGCGGGTGATGGATGTTGAGCATGCTGTTCATACTCGCGTCCGGCGTCGATACCTGGAGTGTGCCCAGGTAATCCTCCCAGAAGCGCTCCAACGCCCCGAAGGCCACGTCGACTGCCTCCTCATCCAGATACTCGTGGATGCCCGGCAGCGCCGCCTCAACGCTGGCCGCCTGCCCCATTTGGACGACGACACGCCGCGATTGGCCCGGCTTCAGCTCGCCCAGGTGATGCATCAGTGCGCCGATGTTGTCGCCGCGGTTGGCCTGCGAATTGCCGAGTTCGTCCTCGCACGTCAGCCGTTTGGGCGCCGCCCAACCCCCGTATTCGTTCGCGCCCAGGAACGCCTTGCGATCCGACTCGAACGACGAGACCGGCAGATTCGAGGTCAGGTAGTTGATGCGCGTCTCACGGTTCATGAATGCGTACTGGCGCAGCACCGTGACGCCCTTGTGAACGGAGACGCGGCTCTGCATCGTCTGCGGCACCCAGTCCGCGTTGTTGAACTGTTTGAGCGCGTCGAAGTGCGAATACTCGACCACCGGCACCAGATCGACCGCCAGCGGCGCATCGCTCACGTTGGTGACCGTCGTATCCCAGATCACGCGCTCGTCGCCCTGCGGCACGAAAAAGGTCGATTCCGTGCGCAGGCCGTGCATCACGCTGACGATGCGCGTATAGCCCAGCCCAACGTGACATTCATACAGGTTGTAGGCATCCAGCGTCGGCACGAAGTAGGGCGAGAAGACCTTGTAGTCTTCCCCCTCCCCCGCTTTGAGTCGTAAGTAGAGCGTCGAACCTTTGAAGTCCGACGCCGGCATCTGCGGGATGTACTTGAGGATGCGGTTAAGCCCCGGATCGCCCTTGCACATCAGCATGCCGCCGGTGTGGTCGATCAGCCCGCCAAACGCGAGCGTGCCCAGGTAGTTGATCCATTTGGTCGGCGTCTTCGGGTCGGTGATGACGTACTCACGCCGGGCGTCGTCAAAATAGCCATATCTCATCAGCTTGCCTATCTGACTGTCGCGACGACATGAACGTCGGTCTTGCCGTCGACGTGAGGAACCAGATTGCCCGCCACCGGCGCGCCATCGACCACCAGCGAAACGTCGATGCCCGGGCCCTGGCGCTCGATCGTGATGTGATAGGTGACGCCGCGGAACTTACGCACGATCTGGGAGCGCTCCCAGATTGATGGAATAGAAGGCGCGACGATCAGACCTGTGTACGATGGCCGGATGCCGAGAATCCACTGGGTGATCGCGACGTAATTCCACGACGCCGTGCCCGTCAGCCACGAGTTCTTGGCCTCGCCATGGGTGGCTGCGTCGCGCCCGGCGATCATCTGTGCGTAGACGTACGGCTCGCTGCGATGCACGTCGCTGATCGCCTCGCGCGCCGACGGATTGATGCGCGTGTAGTAGTCGAAGGCCTGATCCGGGTGCCCTGCCATCGCCTCTGCGATCATGATCCACGGATTGGTGTGGCAGAAGATGCCCGCGTTTTCCTTGTAGCCCGGCGGGTAGGACGAGACCTCGCCCAGGTGCAGATAGTACTGCGCGAAAGCCGGTTGCAGAATGACAATCCCGTGCGGCGTCGCCAGGTATTCCATGACCGACGCGAGTGCCTTATCCGCCACGCCATCGTCGAGGCCAATGCCTGCCATGACGCAGATGCCCTGCGGCTCGATGAAGATGCGCCCCTCGTCATTGTCTTTCGAGCCGAGCACCCGGCCGTAGTGATCGTAGGCGCGCTTGAACCAGTCGCCATCCCAGCCGTGCGCCATGATCGCCGCTTCCATCTGCGCGGCGGCGTCGAGGTAGGTCCCCTCGTCCCCCCCCGGCGCATAGACGCTCGCCAGTTCCGCCATCTCTTTGGCGGCGAGTACGAACAGCCCGGCGATGAAAACGGACTCCGCCACCTTGCCGTCCATGTTGGTCGTCGTCTGGAACGATTCACCCGGCTGGCTGGAGAAGGTGTTCAGGTTGAGGCAGTCGTTCCAGTCCGCGCGCCCGATCAACGGCAGATCGTGCTGGCCGAGCCGGTCGAGCGTGTAGCGGATGCAGCGCTGGAGATGCTCGTACAGCGGCTGCTCGCTGCCTGCCTTGTTCTCGTAGGGCACGCGCTCGTCGAGGATGCTGAAATCCGCGGTCTCCTTGACGTAGGCGACCACGCCGAGCACCAGCCACAGCGGATCGTCGTTGAAATTGCTGCCGACGGCGTCATTGCCGCGCTTGGTCAGAGGCTGATACTGGTGGAAGGCGCCGCCCGTTTCGAGCTGCGTCGCCGCAATGTCGAGGATGCGCTCGCGGGCGCGCTCCGGGATCATGTGGACGAAGCCGAGCAAGTCCTGATTCGAATCGCGGAAGCCCATCCCACGGCCAATGCCCGTCTCGTAGCCGGACGCCGAGCGCGACATGTTGAACGTGACCATGTTCTGGTAGGCGTTCCAGATGTTGACCATGCGGTTGGTGTGCTCGTCCGGCGTTTCGACCTGGAAGCCGCTCAGCAAGCCCGTCCAGTAATCGCGCAGGCGGGCGAAGGCCGCGTCGACCGCCGCCGGGTCGAGATACTTGCGCATGACCGGGATCGCCGTCCGCTTGTTGATCGTCTGCGAGCCGGGCGGGTCGAACTTCTGATCGTCGGGGTTCTCGTGGTAGCCGAGCACGAAGATGATCTGGCGCGTTTCGCCGGGCGCCAATGCGACCTTGACGTGATGCGAGCCGATCGGCGACCAACCGTGCGCGACCGAATTGCGCGACTCCCCTTGCGCGACCGCCTGCGGCTCATGCCAGCCACGGTAGGCGCCCAGGAACGACTCGCGCTGGGTGTCGAACCCCGTCAGCGGCTCCGAACAGGCGAAATAGGCATAATGATTGCGCCGCTCGCGATACTCGGTCTTGTGGTAGATGACGCCGTCTTCGACTTCGACCTGGCCGATGTTCAGGTTGCGCTGGTAGTTGGTGAAATCGTCGTAGGCATCCCACAGGCAGAACTCCGCCAGCGAGAACAGCGACAGGTCGGCGGGCGTCTCGCGGTGATTGGTCAGCGTCACCTGCCAAACTTCCAGCGTCTCATCCAGCGGCACGAAGTAGCAGGTGCTCGCTTCGATTCCGTCGTGGGTCGAGCCGATGCGCGTGTAGCCCATGCCGTGGCGGCAGGTGTAGTTCTCCAGCGGCGTCCGCGTTGGCTGCCACGACGGCGACCAGTAGGCGCCGCTCGCGTTATCGCGCAGGTACAAATAGCGCCCGCCCTCGTCGGATGGCACGTTGTTGTAGCGGTAGCGCAGCAGCCGCCGCAGCCGTGCATCGAGGTAGAACGAGTAGCCCCCTGCCGTGTTCGAGATAATCCCGAAATACGTCTGACTGCCCAGGTAATTGATCCAGGGCAAGGGAGTGTCCGGCTGGGTGATGACATACTCCCGTGCGTCGTCGTCAAAGAAGCCGTAACGCATAAATACTCCTCGCATTTGCGTACACAGAGATATGCATCTGCTGCGCCGGATGGACATCCGAATCGATGTGAAAGCTCACACGATTGTAACCCTAAGCAACTTTGGGTGGCAATTCGTAACTCAGAAGAATTCTTGCGCATGGCAGCGCCTGACTTGAGCGTCTAGCCGATTGACATGCCGCCCAGTTGTGGATAGCATAGCATCACGTTACAGTAACGTTGCGTAACGCAACCGAGCAAATCTATGGATAAACCGACCATCACCCTGGCCGATGTGGCCGAACGCGCGCGCGTCTCCAAGATGAGCGTCTCGCGCGTCCTCAACGATCTGCCGGGCGTCTCGCCCACCACGCGCAAGCGCATCCTCGACGCTGTCGAGCAGCTTGGCTACGTCCCCAATCCCAGCCCGCGCCTGCGCGGTGCCAACACCAAGCTGATCGCCCTGCTGATCCCGAACATCAGCAGCGTCTACATGGGCGAAATCCTGCGCGGCGTTTCCAGCGCCGCCGAACGGCTCGGCTACGGCCTCATGCTCTACACGCAGGGCGCGGTCGATCATACCGAGCGCACAAATTTCTACCTGGCGCGGCTCAAGACCAGCCTCGTCGAGGGCGTCCTGATGATCGTCCCGCTCGACTACGAAGTCATCGTCAAGGATCTGGACAGGCGCGACCTGCCCTACGTCATCATCGACCATCACAACGGCACCGGCGACGAGCCAAGCATCACAGCCACCAACCGCAAGGGTGTCCACGATGCGATGCGTCACCTGCTCGCGCTCGGCCACCGGCGCATCGGCTTCATGACCGGGCGCATGGATGTCGTCTGCTCGCACGACCGCCTCCAGGGCTATCGCGATGGCCTGGCCGAGGTCGGCCTGCCCTACGACCCCGAACTCGTGCTGGAGGGCGACTTCACCCAGCCGACCGGCTTCCAGTTGGGGCGCGCGCTGCTGGAGATGCACGAGCCGCCGACGGCGATCGTCGCCTCGAACGATATGATGGCCTTCGGCGTCATGGATGCGGCCAAGGCGAGCGGCCTCGCCATCGGCCCGGATATCTCGATCGTCGGCTTCGACGACATTTCGATGGCGTCACAGGTCTACCCGGCGCTGACGACCGTGCGCCAGCCGATGGCGGACATGGGCGAAGCGGCAATCGAAATGCTGACCACCATCCTCGAAGGCCGCACGCCGCTCACGCTGCGCCGCGAACTGCCGACCGAACTGATCATCCGAAGTTCTACCGGTCGCGTCGGCTAGCGCAGCTTTTGCTCGTATGGAGTGAAAAGGTCGGGGGTTGACTACGGTCGCCAGGCGAAAGCGCAGTAGCGGCTGAAATTGTTGATGTACTCGCCGAAGCCGTGGCGCACCATGCGCACGTCGCCGCCGGACGCGCTGACCGTGTAGATGTGATAGGGTGCGATGGCGCGGTGGCGCGGCTCCACGTCCTGATCGCGCGCGCCGAAGGCGATTTGCGTGCCGTCCGGCGACCAGACCATCAGGCTCACATCGCGGAACATCGGCGGGGTCAGCCAACGCACCTCGCCGCTCGGCACGTCCAGTAGCGCCAGCCGCTGCTCGGCCTCTGTCCCGCCGACGAAGACGAGCGAGCGCCCATCCGGCGACCAGACCGGCAGCCTATCGAGCGCGTCACTCACGCGCTGCGCATCGCCGCCGGTCACGTTCGCCACATACAGTCCATCTTCGGCGCCCAGTTGAACATAGGCCCGCCGTTCGCGGTCGGGCGACCAGTTGACCGCGTCCGGATCGTCAAAGCGCGTTGCCTCGCCCGTCGCCACGTCGACCATGTAGGTGCGCTCGTAGCGGTTGGCCTCGATGCCATGGACGACGACGCCTTGCCCGTCCGGCAGCCAGCGCTGCGTCGAGATCCAGATCGGCAACTGCGCCACGACGCGCTGCTCGCCCGTCGCCCGATCCAGCAGCATAACGTCGTTGGCAACGTCGGCATTGGCGGCGAAGGCGAGCAAGCTGCCGTCCGGCGAGATGGCGGGCGCCTCGATGTGCGACTCAGCGCTCAATCGGGACTGTTCACGATGAGTGAAAGGGGCAAGCTGGACGATTTGATGCGGCTGGCCGGGGCGCGTGCTCGTAAAAAAGACCGTCCACCCGTCCGGTTGCCAGCTCAGGTCGCAATCGACGTACAGAGCCAGCCCCTGGTCGAGCAGACGGTCGACATCGGTCATACGCAGCTGCCACGTCTCGCCATAAGCCTCGACGTAGGCCAGCACCGCGTTCTGGCGTGCGCCGCCCAGCAGCAGCCCAAGCGTGATGAAGGCCATGCTGGCAAGCCAGCCGAGGCCGCACCATCGCCCAATCGGGAGCTGCCGCCGGGGCATCTTCATGCCAGCGAGAACTGAATCTTCATCCTGGCCGGGTCATGCTGTACCAGATCCATCCCGCGCGAGAAGTCGTCCAGCGGCAGTTGATGCGACACCAACGGCTCGACCTGGATCGCCCCGTTCTGAATCAGCGCGATCGCTTGCGGGAAGGTGCGGTTGACGGCGAAACTCCCGATGACCTTGATGTCGTTGCGGAAGATATCGTACGGCACGGCCTCGATCTTGGCCCCCGCGGGCGCCACGCCAAAGATCCAGACCTTGGCGCGCGGCTTGGCGTAGGCAAACATCGCCTGGATGACGGCGGGCACGCCGGTCGCGTCAGCCACGATGTCGTAGCCGAACGCCTCGAGATCGAACAGCCGCTTCTTCAGGTTGTCATCCGCGATCACGGTTTCGGTCGCGCCCAACGACGCCGCCAGGTCGAGGCGATACTGGTTGGTATCGACCACGACAATGCGCGCCGCCCCGGAGACCTTGACCGCCTGCACCAGCAGGCAGCCCATCGGCCCCGCGCCGAAGATGACCACGCTGTCACCAGCCTGGATCTCGACCTGCTTCAGCCCCCAGACGACGCACGCCAGCGGCTCGATCAACGCTGCCGCCTTGTACGTCATGTCGCCGATGGCGAACACGTTGCCTTCCGGTGCGACGACATACTCCGCGAATGCGCCGTTACGCGTGACGCCGATCGCGCCCAGGTCGCGGCACTGATTCGGCTCGTTGCGCTGGCAGAAATAGCAGCGGTTGCACGGGATATTCGGGTCGGCGGTCACGCGGTCGCCCACCTTGAAGTGGATGACCTGGTCACCAACCGCCGCGACTTCCCCGCTGAATTCGTGGCCGGGGATCAGCGGGTACTTGGCCTCGTACTCACCCTTGAGGATGTGCACGTCCGTCCCGCAGATACCCGCCGCCTGCACCTTGATCAGCACGTCGGTCGGGCCCACGTGCGGCTCCGGCGCGGTGATGACACTCGTATTGTTGGGCGCAGTGATGAACGCCGCTTTCATAGAGTTCGCTTTCAACTCACCAGCAGCAATAGCCGCCGTCGATGACGATGTCACTGCCGGTCACGAAGTCGCTGACTTCCGCCGCCAGGTAGACGACTGCGCCGGTCAATTCGGTGACTTCGGCCATGCGCGCCATCGGCGTGAAGCCGAGCCAGGTCGGCAGCACCTTCTGCCCGACCGGCGTCTCCAGCAAGTCCGAAACGAGCTGCGTCCGCGTGTAGCCAGGGCTGATGCAGTTGACGCGGATGCCATCCGGCGCCCACTCCGCAGCCAGGCTCTTCGTCAGGTGAATGACGCCCGCCTTGCTCGTATTGTAGGCCGCCTGATCCTGCGGCGTGTTGACGATCGAGCCGGACATCGACGCCGTGTTGATGATCTTGCCATATTTCTGCGGCATCATCACGCGCGCTTCGGCCTGGGCGCAGAGGAACACACCCTTCAGGTTGGTATTCAGCATCTGATCCCAATCCAGTTCGCTCATGTCTTCGCTCGGCACCCATTGCCCGATCCCGGCGTTGTTGACGCCAATCGTCAGCGTCGACCACTTCTTCATGACCGTCTGGATCGCCGCTTCGACCTGGTCGCGCTTGGTCACGTCGGCCTTGACGGCAATGGCTTCGACGCCCTTTTGCTCCAGTTCAGCGGCCACGGTCTCGGCTTTTTCAAGCTGTATATCAATCAGGGCGACCGAGGCGCCCGCTTCGGCCAGCGCATGAGCAAAGGCCCTGCCGATGCCCTGCGCGCCGCCGGTGACTAAGGCGACGCGGCCATCGAGGCTGAATCGCTCCAGAATAGGTTTGCTGGTAAGGACGGGATCATCCATCTTCGTTGCTCCAGTGTGGCGAAAAATCCCCAGTAATTACCCAGACGACTATCGCTCAGTCTTTCGCGACTTCAATCTGAACCTTGACCGAAGTCGACGGCATGTGCGCCGCATACTCGAAAGCCTGAACGCTCTCAGCAAAGCTAAACGTATCGGTGATCAGCGGCTTGACGTTGAGCTGGCCGCTGGCGATCAAGGCGATGGCGCGTGGATACACGTGCGCGTAGCGGAAGACGCTCTCGACGCGCGCTTCTTTCGCCTGCGATTTGGTCACGTCGAAACCGAATGGCTGGCCCGGAATGCCGACCAGCACGACGCAGCCGCCAGGGCACAGCGGCTCAAACACGCTCTCGGCGGCCTTCTGATTGCCGCTGCACTCGAAGACGATGTCGGCACCCCAGCCGTCGGTCAAATCCATGACGACGTCTTTGAGGCTCTCTTTCGCGGCGTTGACGGGCGTGATCGGCCCAAGCGACGCCGCCAGATCGAGCTTCGGCTGCACCACGTCGCTCATGATCACCTGGCTGCAGCCACCGGCCAGCGCCGCCAGCGCCTGCAGCATGCCGATTGGCCCGGCGCCGCTGACGACGGCCACGTCGCCCGGCCGGATGCGCGCCTTGTTGGCGCCGTGCATGCCGACAGCGAGCGGCTCGACCATCGCGCCTTCTTCATAGCTGACGTTATCCGGCAGTTTGAACGTGAAGGCTTCGGGATGCACGACTGTCGGGCGCAGAATCCCATGCACCGGCGGCGTCGCCCAGAAGCGCACGGCCGGGTCGAGGTTGTACAGGCCCAGGCGCGTCGCCCGGCTGTTCGGGTCGGGGATGCCCGGCTCCATGCAGACGCGGTCGCCCACCTTCAGGTGTGTGACTTCCGAGCCGACCTCGACCACCCTGCCGGAGGCTTCGTGGCCGAGCACCATCGGCTCACGCACGACGTAGGGGCCGATGGCGCCCCACTCGTAGTAGTGCACGTCGCTGCCGCACACGCCGACCGTGCGCAGAGCGACCCGCACATCGTGCGGGCCGAGCGGTTCATCCAGTTCAATGTCGCGAATCGTAAGTTCTTTTTGTCTTTCCAGTACGACGGCTTCCATGCCGACACTCTCCTCTACGGCGATTGGCCGATGCGTCGCGCATCGACGCGTCAATCAGCCCCGCCGAATGATAATGTAGCCCACGACGAGCGAGATGATGGTTGCCACATACAGTGACAGATACACTTCCAGGAAGCGCAGCCAGAACAAGTGGATGGCAACCATGATCACGACGGAGATGAACACACGGTCGAACATGTTGGTGTAGATCGGCAGCAGATGGGGCCGGTCGTCTTCGACTTCATGCTCGACAGGGTGATGAATGCTATCCTGATCACTCATAATGGTACTCCTCAGGGCGCCTAATTCTTGACTGCGCCGAACGTCAAACCGGCGACGAGGTAGCGCTGAGCAAATGCGACCACGATCAGCGACGGCACCAGCGTCAGCATGGCGACGGCGGCCATTTCGCCCCAGTTGGTGCCCGTCACCGTGACGAACTCCGCCAACCCGGTCGTGATCGTGCGCGCGTTGAAATTCGTCAGCGTCGCCGCCAGCAGGTACTCGTTCCAGGCAAAGACCCAACTCAGGATCAACGTCACCGCCAGGCCCGGCGCGGCCAACGGCAGAATGATGCGCCGGATCACCATCGACGTCGTTGCGCCGTCGACGTAAGCCGCTTCGTCCAGCTCAACCGGGATGCCGTCGATGATGCCTTTGAGCAGCCAGATGGCGAACGGCAGGTTGAAGACGCAGTAGAGCAGGATCAAACCGATTTGCGTGTCATACAGATCCCAGCGCGCCCTGCCCTCGCCGAACGCGAACACCTGCGTGTAGAGCAGGAACAGCGGCAGCAAGAACGCCGCAGGCGGCGCCATGCGCTGCGTCAGCGTCGTGAAGAAGATGTTGTCTTTGCCGACCAGGTCGTAACGTGACAGGGCATAGGTCGCCAGCAGCGCCAGCGCGGTGACGAGGACGGCGTTCCCGGTTGAGACGATGACCGAGTTCATCATGTACGACTGAAACGTCCGGTCATAGATGACGTTGGTGTAGTTTTGCGTGTAGAACGAAGAAATGATCAGATTAGGCGCGTTGAACAGTTCGACACGGCTACGCGCCGAAATGACGAACATCCAGTAAACGGGCAGGATCGTGACGATCGTGACGATGATCCACACCACGTAGGTGAACGCGTAGCTGAGCACTTTTCGCGTATTGATTTTCATAAGCTTGGCTTCACCTTGATAAGCACGTCAGGCGAGCGTCGTTAACGCTTGCGCACCGCCGTGAGCGAAACAAATAAGAACCAGCAGGCCACAATCGTCAGGTAAAGCGTGAGCAGCGACATGGCCGAACCATAGCCGTAGTCCGTTTGCGGGAAGACCACGCGGAAGATGTGAATGCCAATCGTTCGCGTCGACGTACCCGGCCCGCCGCCGTTCGTCAACATGTTGATCTCGTCGACCGTGCGTAAGCCATCCATGATGCGGATGAAGAGCACCGTCAGCACGACCGGCTGCATCTGCGGCAGTGTGATGAAGCGGAAAATCTGCCAGCTGTTCGCGCCGTCGACCTGTGCCGCCTCGCGCGGCTCCGCGGGCAGCGCCGACAAACCGGCCAGCATCGTCAGCGTCACAAACGGCGTCCAATGCCAGATATCCATGATGACGATGGCCAGAAAGGCCTGAGTCGCATTGTTGCCGATGTTGAATTCGAAGTCGAACCAGCGGTCGAGCAAATACGGGATCGGCCCGAAGCCGGGGATCGTCAGCAGGCGCCAGATGGCCCCGATGGCGATCGGCGCGATCATCAGCGGCACGGTGTGGATCGTGCGGAAGAACGATTTGCCGGGAAAGTCTCGGAGCAGAAGCTGCGCCAGGAAGAACCCGATGATCAACTGACTGACGACGGCGAAGAACGTGAAGCGGATCGTCACCCAGATCGCGTCGAGAAAGAGTGGATCGAAAACCAATTGGCGGTAGTTGTTCACGCCATTGAAGGTCATCTCACGCGACGCAGAAAAAAGATTCCAGTCGAAGAAGCCGACGTAAAGTACATAAATAAACGGCACGATGCCGACCACAAACAAGATTATCATTGAGGGGGCAAGCAACAGCCACCCGGTTCTTGTTCTGCGCACGCCGTTATCCTTTCTTCCTAACGCTGAGCGACGCCGAAAGTGAAGAGGCTGGTGCAGCGCGCACGCACGCGCCCACGCTGCACCACGATTATCGGCAGGCGTGTTTACGCCCTATGTTTAGCTTCCGTAGCCCAGGCTGACAAGCTCAGCGTCGGCTGCGGCGGCCGCCTGATCCAGCGCTTCCGCTGCGGTCAGTTCACCACCAATTGCTTGATAGATGAAGGGCGCAACGACTTCGCGAACCTGCGGGTGGAACGGGAAGGGCGGCGCACCGGCGAACAGGTAACCTTCGTCCTTCATCAGGCTGAAGTAACCGTTGGTCGCGGCGTCGACTTCGACCACCATCGGTGTGCTGTAGGTCGAGTCCATGACGATGCGGGAGGACGTAGCCGCCCACTCTTCCTGAACCTGCGGCAGACCGACGAACTGCAGCCACAGCAGAGTGGCTTCGACGTTCTGGGACGACACGGGCAGACCGAACGCACCACCATCGTAGTAACCGATGTAGCCGTCACCGGCCTCTGCCGCGGCGAGGACACCATCGGACAGCGGCGGGAGTGCCACGCCGACGTTGCCGACGACCGTCGAACGCTCAGGATCAGTCGCGATCCAGGCGGCGTTCTCACCGTAAACCAGACCCTGCGCAGCGCGGCCAGCGGCGAACGAAGCGGCGACCTCATCCCAGGTGCTGCTCGTCGATTCCGGCGGTGCATACTGCAAATTGCCCAGCCACCAGGCCAGTGCTTCCTTGGCGGCATCGCTGTTCATCTCGCCACCGTTCTCGACGGTCGCTTTCCAGTTCTCCATGTTGATGCCCCAGTTGTAGACACCAAACGTCGGAGCAACCGATTCGAAGAACTCGTAGAACGAGGAGGGATGGCCGGAGGCGGCCTGAACGGTCGTGCCCCACAGATCCATGTCGTTCGCTTCGCCGTATTCGGTGAAGAACTTGGCGATGTCAGTGTACTGCTGGTGCGTGGTCGCGGGGGCCAGCGGGTAGCCGTACTCAGCTTCGAAGGCGGCCTGATTGTCCGCGTTTTCGAACAGGTCGGTCCGATACAGGTAAACCTTGACGAAGGCTTCCATCGGCATACCGAACACGTCGCCGTCGGCGTTCTTGAAGTAATTCAGGAACGACGTGAAATCATCAAAGCTGAAGCCCGGGGCGGCCAGGTCGGGGTTTTCCGACAGCGCCTGGGTCATGTCGACCAGGTAATTATTCGCGAGATAGCCGTAAATGATGTCCTGTTCGATGTAGACGAAGTCATAGATGCCGGAACCGGCTTCCATGTCGCGGATGGCTTTGTCGTACATCTGATCCCACGACGTGGTCTCCAGGTCGACCTGAATGCCGGTCATTTCCTGGAACATCGGGGCGAGCACATCTTTCACGTAATTCGACGGCGGCGTGCTTTCGGTCACACCATGGAGCACTGTCCCCGCGTACGGTGCGCCGGCGGCCTGCCACCAGGCCGAGTCGATGCCCATGTCGTCCTGAGCGCTGACAATGCTCAGGCCGGAGAGCAGTACGGCAATAACGATCAACAGAAGCGACAATTTCTTCATGATCAGTCTTTCCTCATCTCAAATTGGACAAAAGCGAGCACTACGTTCAAGCTCATGCGCAATGGTTTCTGCCTACCTCCTTTCGTCTCGCTTGTTTCCCGATTCAGGTTATCCGCCTTCAGGGCGGGATAACGCAAGATATTTAGGCGCCCGGGCCAGCCCCGTTCATGCCAGTCTTGCAGCGCTTGATCAACGCACGGGCGGTATCCTCGTCGGTGATCAGGACGTTGCAGAAGCGACCGCGCAGTGCGCCGAAGATCGCGTCGACTTTCCAGTGGCCGCCCGCGGCGGCAATCGAGAGTTCGGTCGTGCGTAGTTTTTCCAGGTCGACGGCAATCGTGCGCGCGCTCATCTCCGGCGAGCAGACTTCGCCTTCCAGCGTGAAGGTGTGGCCGATGATCTCACCCACCCCACCCTTGGCGCTGATCAGCGGCACCATGCCGTGTTCGACCAGTCCCTGCTGGTACGGCGACGCCGTTTCAGAAACGACGCCGATCCCGTAGACAACGATGTTGGCCGCCGCGGCGAGTTCGAAGACGGCGGCGATGTTCGAGTCGCTCAAGAGCGCGGTCTTGATCTCGGGCCGGTCGACGAAGGCAGGCGCCGGGAGCATGATCGTCCGCGCGTGCCAGGCCTTGCCGACGACGTAGACGACCGAATGCCACGGCATCGGCGAACGCGGCGCGCTGCCGGTCAGGCTGACGACGGTCACGTCCGGCATATAGGCTCGCGCCAGATGCAGAGCGCCCTGGTAGACCGTCGAACTGCCGGAGCCAATCCCGACCGTGTCGCCATCTTTGACCCGACGCTCCAGGAACTCCGCGGTCGCCACGCCAATCGCGGCCTTGATGGCATCGTCAGTTTCGGCCGCCGGGGAGACCACGATCACTTCCAGCAGGCCAAACAAGCGCTCAAGTTCCATCTCCAGTTCGGAGACGTAGGCCAGGTCAGAGCAGATCTCGATGCGCACGATGCCGAGTTCGGACGCACGCCGCAAGTGTCGACCCACCGTTTGCCGGGACAGCCCCAAACGGGAAGCCACCTCTTGTTGCGAGAGGTGATCCTGATAATAGAGCGTGGCAACTTTCGTTAGTAACCGAATATCTTCGTTCACGAGAAAACCAATTTTGAGCACTTGCCCAGACTCTGAGCGAATGTTACAGTGCATAGTATATACAGCGCACGCAACCTGTCAAGAAATATTGCGTAAATTGAAAGAATTTTCAGGTGACATGTTTCCTCGGCCTTGATTTAGGCACATCCAGTACGAAAGTTGGCCTCTGGCGCGATGACGGCACCCTGCTCGCCCAGGCCAGTACCGGTTACCCGCTCCACCGCCCCCAACCGACCTGGGCAGAGATGAATCCCAACGATTGGTGGCAGGCCATCTGTTCTGCCACGCAGGCCGTCCTGGCACAGAGCGGAGTCGCTCCACATGAGATCGCCGGGGTCGGCGTCGACGCGATCGGCTGGACGCTCGTCCCGGTCGATGCGCGCGGCCAGGCTCTGTGCGCGGCCCCGATCTGGCTCGACCGGCGCGCGGACGATCAAGCGCGAACGCTGCGTCAGCTCCCGGAGGCCGACCGGCTGGTCGATCTGGTCGCCAACCCGCTCGACGCCGCCTACCTGACGCCCAAGCTGATCTGGCTGCGCGAGCAGCAACCGGACGTCTACCGCGCGGCGCATCGCTTCCTGGATGCAACCGGCTACATCGTGCATCGCTTGACCGGCGTCTTCTCGTGCGACTTCACGCAGGCGTATGGCTATCACTGCTTTGACATCCGCAAGGAGCGCTGGGACGAACGCGCTGCCGACGTGTTGCAGATCCCGCTCGAAAAGCTGCCGCCGCTGCATGCGTCGGGTGACATCGTCGGCCAGGTCAGCCCAGAGGCCGCGCAGGCGACCGGCCTCGCGGTGGGTACGCCTGTCATCGCCGGATGCCTGGATGCGGCGGCGGGCGCTTTCGGATCGGGCGTGGCGCGCGCCGGGCAAACCGCCGACCAGGGCGGCACGGCTTTCGGCTTCTCGCTGTGTACGGATCAGGTGGTCGTCGAGCCGCGCCTGATCTTCTCGCATCACGTCGTGCCCGGCTGCTATCTGCTCCAGGGCGGCACCGTCGGCGGCGGCCTGCTCGGCTGGTTCCGCGAGACGCTCGGCCAGATCGAGGTCGATGCCGCGGAGCTGCTCGGCACCTCCGCCTACGACGTGATCAACCGTGAGGTCGAGCGCGCACAGCCCGGCGCGGATGGCCTGATCTTCCTGCCCTACATGGCGGGTGAGCGTTCGCCGATCTGGAACAGTGATGCACGCGGGGTCTTCTTCGGGCTTTCCTACCAGACGACGCGGGGCGACATCCTGCGCGCGATAATGGAGGGCTGCGCCTTCGCCGTCTATCACAACGTCAAGGTCGCCGACGCGCGCGGCGCGTCGATCTCGGAGTGGATCGGCATCGGCGGCGCGGCCCGCAGCGCGGTCTGGTGCCAGATCAAGGCGGACATCACCAACCGGCCGTTCGTCGTCGCCAAACGTGAGGATGGCAGCGCAGGTGATAACACGCTGGGGCTGGCCCTGATGGTCGCGCGTGCGCTAGGCGGTGCCGAAGACCTGGCCGACGCCATCGACCGCAGCCTGCCGCAGCGCACTGTCTACGAGCCGGACGCGAAGCGGCACGCGCTCTACGAGGAGATGTTCGAGCTGTATCTATCGCTCTCGGACAAGCTGATGCCCGATTTCACGCGCCTGGCCAAAATCCAGCGCCGATCAGCGCAGGCATAAGCACGAGGAGGTGTCATCGTCTCTGTCCAAGGTACGGTTGCCAGCCCGGCGCTCAATGAGCGTAATACTGAGCACCGAGCACTGAGAACTGAGCACCCTACCCAATCGCATCGCGCGTGTGGGCGTTATCGACGATGCGCCAGATACCGAGCGGGTTGGCGTCCTTCAACGCGTCGGGCAGCAGCGCATCCGGCAGATTCTGATAGGCGACCGGACGCAGGAAGCGCTGGATCGCCGTCCGCCCGACCGAGGTCGAATTGGGCGCGCTCGTCGCCGGATACGGCCCACCGTGCACCATCGCGTGGACGACCTCGACGCCCGTCGGCACGCCGTTCAGGATCAGCCGGCCGCAGATCTCGCGCAGCAGGTCGAACAGATCGCCGGCGGTCGCCAGTTCCGCGTCACTGGCGTGGACGGTCGCCGTCAGGTTACCATCGAGCCGCGTGATGATCGTCTTGATCTGGTCGAGCGACTCGCACATGACGAACAGCGTCACCGGCCCGAAGTGCTCGTCGGTCAGGCCGGGATCGTCGAGGAAGGCCGCGCCGGTCGTCTGCATAACGGTGTTGGCATAGCAAAAGCCGTCGCTGTGAGCAACCGCCCCACCGGTGACGAGGGTGACCGCCGCTTTGCCCAGCGTCCGGCTCACCTGCCGGTCAAGCGTCGCCTCGACGCCCGCATTGAGCAGCACGCCGGGCGCCTGCGCCGCCATCGCCTTGGCGACGTCACCTACGAATACGCTCGAAGCTTCCGAGTCGACCATGAAGATCAGGCCGGGATTCGTGCAGAACTGGCCGGAGCCGAGCGTCACTGACCCGGCGATCGCGCTCACGAGGCCATCGCCCTTCGTCGCCACGGCGTCCGGCAGGATGACGACCGGGTTGACGCTGCCCATCTCCGCGTAGACCGGGATCGGCTTCGGGCGTGCGGCAGCCGTGTCGAAGATGGCGCGCCCGCCGCGAAACGAGCCGGTGAAGCCGACGGCGGCCAGCCTGGGATGCTTGACCAGCGCCTGCCCGACCTCGACACCTGCCCCTTGCAACAACGAGAAGAAGCCCGCCGGGAAGCCGCACTGCTCGACCGCGCACGCAATCGCCCCGGCGACCAGTTCCGACGTGGCCGGATGGCTCGGATGCCCCTTGACGATCACCGGGCAGCCCGCCGCGAAGGCGGACGCGCTATCGCCCCCGGCGACGCTGAAGGCGAGCGGGAAGTTGTTCGGCGAGAAGACCGCCACCGGCCCGATCGGGATCAACATGCGGCGGATGTCCGGGCGCGGCGCGGGCTGGCGCTCCGGCAGCGCCGTGTCGATGATCGCCTCGACGTACGATCCTTCGCGGACGTGCTCTGCAAAGGCGCGCAGTTGGCCGGTCGTACGCCCGCGCTCACCGGTCAGGCGTGGCAGGCCAAGGCCGGTCTCGGCGTCACACACCTGCAACAGTTCGTCGCCCAGCGCCTCGATCTCAGCCGCGACCGCCTCCAAGAATTGCGCGCGCTGCTCCGGTGCGTAGTTGCGCGTTTCGGTGAAGGCCGCTGCCGCAGCCTCCACAGCGCGGTCGATCTCGTCGGCGCTGGCTTCCGCGAATACGTTCGCGCCGGGGAGTTTCGTCCGCGGGTTGACGCTCGCGAACGTCGGCGCATTCGCCTGCGTCCATTCGCCCGCAATCAGGTGCTTTCCCGTGATGATCAAGCTATGCCTCCTCGCTGGCGTCCGGCTGAGCCGGTGCATTCCCGACGACCTTGACCGTATTGACCAGTTCGCCAATCGGGTCGATGCGGATGCGGATGACGTCGCCCGCCTGCAATGTGAAACTATCCGGCGGCACGACGCCCGTTCCGGTCATCAGTAACACACCATAAGGAAATTTCTTGCAGCGCGTGAGAAAATTCACCAATTCCGGCAATTTTCGATTAAGTCGGGTCGTCGATGTCGCGCCGGAGAAAACCTCCGCACCAGCGCGCTCGATCCGAATGTGGATGTCCGTCTCTGGCCAGCGTTCCGCGTCCGGGAGCAGCCAGATGCGCGGCCCCAGAGCGCATGATTCATCGTAGACCTTGGCCTGCGGCAGATAGAGTGGATTCTCGCCTTCAATGTCGCGCGAACTCATGTCGTTGCCGATGGTGAAGCCGATCGCTTCGCCGCGCGCGTTGAAGACGGCTGTCAGCTCCGGCTCCGGCACCGACCACGTCGCATCGTAGCGAATGCCGACCGGATCGTCGGAGCTCGCCGCCTCGTAGCCGACCGATTTCCAGAACACCTCAGGCCGCGCCGCCGCGTAAACGCGCGTGTAGACCGTGCTGTTGGCGGATTCGCGTTCGCGCGCTTCTTCGCTCGTCTTGTACGTCACGCCCGCCGCCCAAATCGGCTGCTGGTTGAGCAGGCCCTTGAGCGTCGTCCGCGTGTCTGCGGGCAACGCGCCTGCGATCGCCGCCGATAGGCGCGTGATCAACTCGGATGCCGGGATGTGCATCAGGATGGCGTCGAACGAGGGGATCATCCGTTCTTGCAGCCCGTATAGCTTATTGCCTTTGTGCAGCGCCAGCCTGACGCCGTTCCCGTAACGATAACCAGTCAGGAAAAAGTCATCTGCCATCCACGCGCTCCTTTCGTTCAGAGAAAGATGCGAATTCAAGCTGCGAGATCCGAAGATGCCGGATCTTTCCCGAGTATTCAGCCGGATGCCCCCACGCAGGGGATCGCGGCGTGTCTTCCGCCTAACGGCGCGCTAAGTCTACCCGACATTCGCCAAATCGCGAGTCTTCGCTCGAGCTGTCCGCGGCGATCTGATTGTCGGGACGGGTGAATTGTTCGCGTCCGGGCTGCCGGCCAGCAAGCATACCGCCCCAACAGCCAGGCGCTCGCGCGGTATAATCTGCCTGTTTCTGGCATGTGCCCGGCAGGAGTCTAGACATGACCGATCATGCCGCCATCGTCGCGAAGTGCATCGACGCTGCGTTGGCGATCATTGTAGAAAAAGAACGCGAACTGGGAGATCTGGATGCCGTGGCTGGGGATGGCGATCACGGTGCGGGGATGGTGCGCGGCTTTCGCGCGGCCGCAGCGGTTGAACGCAGCGGCACGGCCAGCCAGGTGCTGGTCAACGCCGGGATGGCGTTCTCGAATGCGGCGGGCGGCGCATCCGGCGCGCTCGTCGGCACGTGGATCATGCGGGTCGGCATGTCACTTCAAGGTGAGATACTCGACGCAAGCACCGTCCACGCGGCGCTGGACAAAGCCGCCATCGCCGTCGCCCAGCTCGGCAACACCAGGGTCGGCGACAAGACGATGCTCGACACGCTGTCGCCGTTTGCTGAGGCTTATGGCAATGCCGCCGCCACCGGTGCCAGCATCAGTGCGGCCTGGGCTCAGGCGCTGCCGACGGCCCGGCTCGGCATGGAGATCACGCGCAATATGATCGCGACCCGTGGCCGTGCGTCCGTCCTCGGCGAGCGGAGCCGCGGGACGCAAGACCCCGGCGCCACTTCCATGTATTATGTGCTGGCCGCAGTCGGCGATGTGCTGGCCGCGGACTGCCCTAGCGAGTCGGCTGCTCCGTCCGGCGGATGATCGCGAACAGCAGCGAGTCGAAGGCTTCCTGGAATTTCGCCACGCCCTGACGCTGGAGCGTCTCGCCGACTTCCAACAGATTGATGTCATGGGCGACCAATTTCGCCAGCTGCGCATCCGCTTCGTCCAGGTTGCGGTCGAGCGTCCGCGCGACGGTGCCATGATCCAGAAAAGCGTTGAGCGTGGCGGGCGGCAGCGTGTTGACCGTGTGCGGGCCGATCAGGCTGTCGACGTACATCGTGTCCGGTTCGTCCGGCGACTTGGTGCTCGTGCTCGCCCACAGCGGACGCTGCACGCGGGCGCCGGACGACGCCAGCGACTGCCAGCGCAACCCGCTGAACATCTCGTCGAAGCGCTTGTAGACCTGCTTGGCGTTGGCGATGCCGATCTTGCCCTTGAGTTCGGGCGCACCAGCCTCTTCCAGCATCGGCTCCAGGATCACGTCGACGCGGCTGACGAAGAACGACGCCACCGACGCCACCGTCGGCAGATCGCCGCCGTGTTCACGCAGTCTCTCCAGCCCGCGGAGGTAGGCCTGTGCGACCGCATTGTAGTGGCTGAGCGAGAACATCAGCGTGATATTGATGTTGATGCCGTCCCCGATCAAATCGGCGACCGCCTCGACGCCCGCGTCCGTCGCCGGGACTTTGAACATCACGTTCGGGCGGTTGACCAGCCGGTGCAGCTTCTTGATCTCCTCGACCGTGCCTTCGCGGTCGTTCGCGAGATAAGGATTCGCCTCCAGGCTGACGTAACCGTCCGCGCCATCGGTGGCATCGTAAACGCCTCGGAAGTGATCCGCCGCCGATTGAATGTCGTGCACGGCCAGCATCTCGTAGATGAGTTCGGGCTGGTTGCCCGCAATCGAGAGGGAGTCCAGAAACTGGTCGTAAAGCCCGCTCGCAATTGCCTTCTCGAAGATGCTGGGGTTCGACGTCATGCCGCTCAGCCCCTGCGCGATCCGTTCGTCCAGTTCGCCCGAAGTCATAAGGTCGCGGCGGATGTAGTCGAGCCAGATCGATTGGCCCAGCCGCGCCAGTTCATAGAGTTTCGTCTTGTTTGTCATGATCGTGTTCTTGCGTCCCCTCGTTTCTAGTGCTGTGCTGCTGAAGCGGGCATCGTGCTGCTCTGCACGAATTCCGGCAGGTCGAAGTCCTCGTCGCGCATCTGGTCGGGCGTCAGCTCGAGGCCATGCCGCAGGATGAATTCGAGCGCCGCCATGTCGCGATTGCGCTGGCAGCCGGCCGCGGCCAGCAGGCGACCATCCGCCAGGTAGAAAGCGATGAAGTTCCTATCCTCCGGGCGCCCGCGGAAGACCACATCGTCCCAATGCGTCGCATGGCCGACGTAGCGCAGATGTAAATCCCACTGGTTCGTCCAGAAGAACGGCACGTGCCGCTGCACGCTCTCGTCCAGCCCCAGCATGTGACGCGCCGCCACCATGCCTTGCTGTTCGGCGACACGCCAGTGTTCGATTCGCTCGCGCCCATCGCCCTGCGCCGGATAGCTGGCGATGTCACCCGCCGCGTAGATGTGCGGGTCACTCGTCTGCAGATGCTCGTCGACCAGCAAGGCGCCGCTCTTCTCATCCATCTTCAGGCCGGAGTTGCTCAGGAAGTCCGTCGCGGGTGTCACGCCAATGCCGACGACCACAAAATCCCCATACAGCGTTTCGCCGCTGTTGAGTTCAACACCGGCGACGCGGCCCTCCTTGCCAATGAACCGTGCGACCTGCCGCCCCAGCCTGAACTGCACACCGTTCGCCTCGTGCGTCTGCTGGAAGATCAGGCCGACGCGGCGGCCAAGCGTCTTCTCGAACGGCGTCGTTTCCTGGCCAATGACCATGACGTCCAGGCCGCGCTCGTCACTGCCCAACGAGGCGGCCACTTCCATGCCAATGAAGCTGGAGCCAATAACGATCACGCGCTGCCCGGATGCGGCCTCGGCGATGATCGCGTCGGCGTCGTCCTGCGTGCGCAGTTCGAAAATCCCCTCCAGATCGTGGCCGGGGACATCCAGCTTGCGCGGTGTGCTGCCCGTCGCCAGCAGCAGCTTATCGTATCCAACCGGATCGCCCTTCTTCAGTTTCACGGCGCGCGCCTCGGTGTCGATGGATTGCACGCGTGTGTCCAGGCGCAGGTCGATCTTGTGCTCGTCGTACCAGCTCTTGCTGCGGAGGGGCATCCATTCCGGCTTTGCTTTTCCGGCCAGGTATTCTTTCGATAGATTCGGCCGGTCGATCGGCACGTTGGACACGGCGCTGAGCAGCACGATTTCGCCCTGGAAGCCGGACTGCCGCAGTTCTTCGGCGGCCATATTCCCGGCCGCCCCGCCGCCGACGATGACGAAAACGCGATCGTCGGTGCGATCGGCGATTTGCGACTCGCTCGAGTCGATTGTCTCCGCCGGGAACTTGATCACGACCTCGCCTTCGCGCACCTGCACTTCGTAGTGCGGCACGTTGTCCAGCGCCGGGGGTTCCGTTCGCAGGCCGCTGCGCACGTCGAAACAGGCATGGTGCCACGGGCACATGACGATGTGGCCGTTCAAGACGCCCTCCGCCAATGGCCCACCGTAATGCGTGCAGGTGGCGCCCAGTGCGTAGTACTGGCCATCCACCCGCGTGAGCAGCATCTTTTGATCGTCCAGCTCGAAAGCGCGCATCTCGCCTTCATGAAGCAAGTCGACGGCTGATCCTAGCTTGTGCTCTGCCATAGCGTGTTTCCCATGCGCTCCATGTGCAAGATTCCCACGTCTTCATCTTAGGCTGCACGATCGTCTCCCGCATGAGCGCGGAGAGGGGTTCGAAGGACTCTATTTGACCTATGCCCGCGTGGGTCAGGCGGGTAATGATGCGGATAATGAAGCCTCGTCGGGTGAACGATCAAAGCGCCATAACGTCCGTTTGTGAAATCTTAAACAATTCGCGAGAGTACCTTAAACCTTGCTGGTTAAGATCCCCGCCATCGCTTTCTCGTTCGCAGAATCACCCGTTCGATGGAGGTCACATGCGCAAGGCAATGGTCGGTCTGCTGCTCGTGCTGTTGTTGGCTGGGACGAGCCTGCACGCCCAGGATGAGGTCGTGATTGAGTACTGGAACATCAACAACGAAGGCTTCGGCGGCGCTGTCGTCGACGCGCTGATCGAAGAGTTCGAAGCCGCCAACCCCGGCATTCAGGTCGAAGCTCGCGTCCAGGAAAGCTACCCGGCGCTGGTGCAGAATGTCTAAACCCAGGTCGTCGCGGGCAATCCCCCGGCGGTCGTCCAGGTCGGCTGGCCCTACATCGATTACGTCTACAACAACCTGCCCTACGTGCCCGTCAGCGATCTGGTCGCGGCCTACGGCGGCGAGGACTACCTGGCGACCTTCCCGCAGAACGTGATCGACCTGACCGACCTCGGCAGCGGCCCGATCGGCATCGCCTACTCGCTCTCCAACCCGGTCGTCTATTACAACGCCGACGTCTTCACCGCGGCGGGCCTCGACCCCAGCGCCGCGCCGACCACCTGGGAAGGCTGGCAGGAGATCGAACCGGCGCTGAGCGAGGCGTCGGGCGGCAAGCCGGTCTTCAACTTCGGCTATGGCTCGGATAACTGGATTCTGCAGGCGTTTGTCGAAAGCGCTGGCGGGCGCATGCTCGTCTGCGAAAATGGTGAATACCGCACAGGTCTCGACTCGGCGGAAGCGGCCGCTGGCCTTCAGGCCTGGGCGGATACCGTGCTCTCTGGCCAGTCGATCAACGCGGGTTACAATGACGCGACCCCGGCCTTCATCGCCGGCGAAACCGTCACCTACACCTACTCGATCGCCGGGCGCGGCAACATTCAGGATCAGGTCGCTTATGACCTGCGCGCGACCACCTTCCCGCAGTTCGGCGAAAACCCGGTACGCATCCCCGGCGGCGGCAACTTCCTGACCGTCTTCGCGACCGACCCGGCCCAGCAGGAAGCGGCCTGGAAGTGGGTTCAGTTCCTGACCTCGCCCGAAGGTTTCACCGCCTGGACGGAAGGTCTCGGCTACGTGCCGCTGCTGCCCAACCTGACCGAAGACCCGGCCTACCTGGCGGACTTCGTCGCCGCCAACCCGATTGAGCAGGTCGCCATCGATCAGTTGGGCAGCGTCGTCCGCTGGACGTCGTTCCCCGGCCCCAACGGCCTGGCCGCCGGTGAAGCTGCCTTCCGTGCGACGCAGGCCGCCCTCAGCGGCGAGCAGACTGCAGCCGATGCACTGGCCGCAGCCGCCGAAGAGATCAACACGCTGATCGCGGGCCAGGCCTGCGCGGGTTAGCCCGCCGCCCCCCCGTCCGCCAGCCATCACCATTCGTCGTGCAGGGGTGCAGAGTTTCGCTGTACCCCTGCCGTTGCCTATCTCGCATTGATGAGCCGTCGCGGGGTGAAACACCGTATGCAGCAGTCCTCTTCAGCCGCCATGAGCGCCGCACACAGTCGGGAAGGAACCCGCCGCCTGAGCCTCCGCCTGGGCAAGCTGGTGCCTTATCTTTACATCGCGCCCGCGCTCATCGTCATCCTGCTGTTCGTCTACTGGCCGCTGGCGCGCACCTTCCAGCTCAGCTTCTATCAGGGCAACCTGATCAATCCCTTCCGGTCGTACGTCGGCCTGGGCAACTACACCGAAATGATCGGCAGCAGCCTGTTCGGCGACTTGATCCTGCAGAGCCTGCTCTACACCGTCCTGGCGCTGATCGGCTCGGTGCTGGTGCCCGTCTCGCTCGCCTTCCTGACGCTGGCGCTGACCGAGCGCGAGATCGACTTTTACCAGTCGCTGCTGTTCGTGCCGACCGTGATCGCCTTCAACGTCGTCGTCTTGATCTGGGCCTTCTTCTTTCTGCCGACGACCGGCGGCCTCTTCAACACTATCCTCGGCTATTTCGGCCAGCAGCCGCGCGCCTGGATGAAAGATCCGCTGCTGGCGCTGCCCGGCATCGCCCTGATCGCCAACTGGAAGGTCATGGGCTTTCACTTCCTGCTCGCGATCGCGGGCCTGCGCGCCATCCCGCGCGAATACCTGGAAGCCGCCTATGTCGACGGCGCCTCCGGCTGGCCGCTGATCCGCCGTGTGGTGCTGCCGCTGTTCGCGCCGACCGGTCTCTTCATCCTGATCATCACGCTGATCGGCGCGCTCGATGCCGTCTTCACGCCGATTCGCGTCATGACCGAAGGCGGCCCCAACAACGCGACCAACAACCTGATGTACGCCATCTACTCGGAAGGCTTCCGCTTCTTCCGGCCCGGCCAGGCGTCCGCCCTCTCGATCATCCTCATCATCCTGTTTGGCGGTCTCATCTACTGGCAGTACCGCCTGTTCGACCGGAACGTGACCTATGAGCGTTAAGGCCGTCACCAGCGCCCGGTTGGCGCGAGTCATCCTCTTCATCGCCATGCTGCTGGTCGTGACGCCGCTGATCTTCCAGCTCGGCATCAGCTTTAAGCCGCCGGATCAGGTCTTCACGAACGTGCTCTCGCCCTTCACGACCACGCCGACGCTGGAAAACTACGCCATGGTCCTGCGCACAGTGCCGATCGTGCAGTACCTGTGGAACAGCCTGACCTTCTCCGCGGGCGTCACCCTCGGCCAGATCTTGCTGGCGCTGCCCGCCGCCTTCGCCTTCAGTTACTACGATTTCCGCTTCAAGAACTTCCTGCTGGCACTGGTGCTGCTCAGCCTGCTGGTGCCATTCGTCGTCACCTACATCCCCAACTACTTGCTGCTGGCTCAACTGCGCCTGGTCAACACCGTGCCCGGCCTGATCCTGCCGATGCTCGGCGTCTCGCTCGGCTTCGGCATTTTCCTGCTGCGCCAGCACTTCGTCAGCTTCCAGAAGGACATCCTGGAAGCCGCCATGATCGACGGTGCCAGCTCGTGGCAAATCCTGACGCGCGTCGTCGCCCCGGCCAACCGCTCGGCCATCGCCGCACTGGCCGTCTACATCCTGATCAACACGTGGAATCAATTCATCTGGCCGCTGCTGGTCGGCGGCGGTAGAGTCGAGTCGTACACATTGACCGTCGGCGTCCAGATGTATTTCACCAACCCCGAAGGCGGCAACGTCTGGGGTTCGATCATGGCTGCGTCCGTGCTGACGAGTCTGCCGACCATTCTGATGTATCTCGCCATGCGCAAAGGGATTCTGCGCACATTCACCGAGGGAGCTGTCAAAGGATGACCACACTGCTGTTTGTCGGCGACATCGTAGGTGAGGCCGGGCTGGCCTATCTCGAAGAGCGCCTGCCCCGCCTGCGCGCGGAACACCAGCCGGACTTCGTGATCGCAAACGCCGAAAACATGGAGATCACGCGCCACCCCGGCTCGATGGGTCACTGCGGCCTGTCGCCGCAGGGCGTCGCGCGGCTGTTCGCGCTCGGCGTCGACGCCATCACCGGCGGCAATCACTCGTGGGATGGCCCTTACTTCCAGACCGTCTACGACGACCCGCGCGTGATTCGCCCGCTCAACTACAGCACCGCCGCCCCCGGCCAGGGCGCGCTCGTGCTCGAAAAGGACGGCCTGCGCCTGGGCGTGATCAACGTCGCCAGCCGCACGGCGCTGCGCTGGGCGGATGAGCCGCTGGCGGCCTTCGATGCGCAGGTCGCCGCCTGGGGCACGAGCGTCGATCGGGTGCTGGTCGATTTTCACGGCGAGTCCGTCTCGGAGAAGCTGACCTTCGCCTACGCCGTCGATGGGCGCGCTGCCGCCGTCCTCGGCACGCACACGCACGTCCAGACCAACGACATGCGCGTCCTGCCCCAGGGCACCGCCTACGTCAGCGACGTCGGCATGACCGGCCCTGGCGAGGGCATGCAGGGCTATGCGCCGGAGCTGTTCGTCGAGACGATGCGCGCCCGGCTGCCCGGTTCGTCGCCGTTCGCCTTCGCAAGCGGCCCGGTCGAATGCGGCGCGGTCGTCGTCCGCTGTGAAGGGTCGCGTGCCGTCGCCATCGAGCGCATCCCCGGCTGAGAGCACCGCTGACATTTCTCGACCAACGAGAGACATGGATTGGGACCGCCGGACGGTCACTCTTCGCGCTGGGGCTGTTCATGATTGTCGACGCGGCAAGCGATCCAGATCTTCCGGCCGCAAGACATGACAAAAATCCTCAGCCTGAATGATTTGTTACACTCAGGGCAACGTCAGCCCGCCTCCTATACTTGGGGGTACTCTCGGTTAGGAAAGGTGAGGAGCCTTATGGATGCCTTGACACTGGCACGATTGCAGTTTGGCATTACCACCGTCTATCACTTCTTTTTCGTCCCACTCAGCCTGGGCCTCTCCATCCTCGTCGCCGTCATGCAAACGATTTACGTCACCAAGGGTGACGAGAAATATAAGCAGATGGCGAAGTTCTGGGGCAAGCTGCTGCTGATCAACTTCGCGATGGGCGTGGTAACGGGCATCGTGCAGGAATTCCAGTTCGGCATGAACTGGTCGGAATATTCGCGTTTCGTCGGGGATATCTTCGGCGCGCCGCTGGCCGTCGAAGCTCTGGTCGCCTTCTTCATCGAGTCGACCTTCCTGGGCGTCTGGATCTTCGGTTGGGATAAGCTGCCCAAGCGCATGCATCTGGCCGCTATCTGGCTGGTAGCCGTGGCCGCCAACATTTCCGCGTTCTGGATTCTGGTCGCCAACTCCTTTATGCAGAACCCGGTTGGCTATACCATCGCCGAGAGTGGCCGGGCCGAGATGGTCGACTTCTTCGAATTGATCCGCAACCCCAACGTCTGGCTCCAGTTCCCGCATGTGGCACTTGGCGGCCTGACGACCGCTGCCTTCTTCGTGCTCGGCATCAGCGCCTTCCACCTGCTGCGCAATAAGTCCGGCCATCTGGATGCCTTCCGCGCCTCGGCCCGCATCAGCCTGCTCGTCGGCACCGTCGCCGTGCTGCTGACGATGGGCTTCGGCCACGCGCAGGGCCAGCGCATGGCAGACACGCAGCCGATGAAGCTCGCCTCTGCCGAAGGTCTGTGGGAAAGTGAAGACCCGGCGGGCCTGTCGATGTTCCAGATCGGCAACGAGGCCGACCGTACGTCCGTGGTCAACATTCGCATCCCGTCGCTGCTCAGCTTCCTCTCGTACAATACGCCGACCGGCGAGGTGCAGGGGTTGAACGACCTGCAGGCGCAGTATGAGCAGCAGTACGGCCCCGGCGATTACATCCCACCGGCCATCTGGCTGACCTACTGGAGCTTCCGTGCCATGGTCGGCGCGGGCGTCCTGATGTTCCTGCTCGGCTTGCTCGGCCTGTTCTTCTACTATCGCAACCGCCTGGGCGAGGGCAAGACCAAGTGGTTGCTGCGGATTCTGATCGTCGCGATCCTGTTACCCTACCTAGCGAACACGACCGGCTGGCTGCTGACCGAGGTCGGGCGCCAACCTTGGATCGTCCAGGGACTGATGACCATCGATCAGGCCGTCTCGCCCAACGTCACGGTCGAAATGCTCGCCATTTCGTTGATCGGCTTCACGCTCGTCTACGGCGTGCTGATGGTCGCTGACATCTATCTGCTGCAGAAATTCGCGCGCCAGGACATCGACGGCAGCGGCAGCCCAATCCCGTGGTTCGGCCCTGATGAGCCGGAGTCGGACAAGAAGAACGCTCGCCTCGAAGGCGCGTACTAAGGGGACACCTCATGGATCTGCAAACACTCTGGTTCTTCCTGATCGCCGTCTTGTTCACCGGCTTCCTCTTCCTCGAAGGCTTCGACTACGGCGTCGGCATTCTGCTGCCGTTCGTCGGCAAGAGCGATGAAGAGCGCCGGCTGACGATCAACAGCATCGGCCCCGTCTGGGATGGCAACGAAGTCTGGCTGCTGACGGCGGGTGGCGCCATGTTCGCCGCCTTCCCCAATTGGTACGCGACTCTGTTCAGCGGCTTCTATCTGGCGCTGTTCCTGATTCTATTCGCCCTGATTATTCGCGGCGTCGCCTTCGAATTCCGCAGCAAAGACAATGCCCCGCGCTGGCGTGCGCTGTGGGACGGCGCCATCTTCGTCGGCAGCTTCCTCCCGGCCCTGCTCTGGGGCGTCGCCTTCGGCAACATCCTGCGCGGCGTCGCCATCGACGAGAGCATGACCTACGTCGGCTCGTTCTTCGACCTGCTCAATCCGTACGCGCTGGTCGGCGGGCTGGTCACGCTTAGCCTGTTCATCCTGCACGGCGCGCTGTTCCTCGAACTCAAGACCGACGGTGTCATCCGCGAGCGCGTCAGCAAGATCGCCCGCCGTGCCTGGCTGCCGGTCACGCTGCTGGCCGTGCTGTTCGTCGTCCTCAGCGTCTTCGAGACGGACATCCTCGAACACCTGAACGTCGCCAACGTCGCCGGGCTGGTGATCGCCGTCGGCGCGCTGCTGTTCACGGGCTACAGCATCTTCCAGCAGCGCTTCGGGCGCGCGTTCTTCGGCACCGGCCTGACCGTGGTCGGCGTCGTCGCCCTGATCTTCGGCACGCTCTTCCCGCGCGTGATGCCCTCGACGCTCGGCTTCGACCTGACGATCTACAACGCCTCGTCGAGCCAGTACACGCTCCAGGTCATGACCGTGATCGCGCTTACGGTCGTCCCGATCGTGCTCGCCTATCAGGCGTGGACGTACTGGGTCTTCCGCAAGCGCCTGACCCTGAAGAGCCACTTCGAATACTGATCTCCGGCCGAATTCTCGCATTATCCCTGTCCGATTAGTCGTCGGGCAGGGATAATGGTTCCTCACGTCAGCACTTCTCATTTACGCGATGGCGCCAGCGGACATAGCACAACCACGCAAACAAAGTCTCGATCGACGCCTGCTCATGGAGGCGCGCACCGCCCCGCGCGCGCTCGCCGCAAGTCTGGGGACGCACGCGCTGCTCGGCCTGCTCATCATCGCTCAAGCCTTTCTGCTGAGCGGCGTGATCGCGCGCGTCTTCCTGCGTGGGGATGATCTGGCGGCGGTCACGGCATCGCTCGTAACGCTGCTCGTCATCGTCGTCCTGCGCGCGCTGCTGATCTACGCCAACGCCAGAGCCTCCGCGCGGCTCGCCATCGCCGTCAAGAACGACCTGCGCCGCCGCTTCGTCGCTCACCTCTATGCGCTTGGCCCCGCCTACAGCCGCGCCGAACGCAGCGGTGATCTGATCCTGAGCGCGACCGAGGGCATCGACAAACTCGACGGCTACTTCCGCGACTACCTGCCCGGCCTGTTCGCGGCGCTTTTCCTGCCCGTCGTCATATTGCTGGTCGTGCTGCCGCTCGATGCACTGACGTTCGTCGTGCTGCTCGTGACCGCCCCGCTGATCCCGTTCTTCATGGCGCTGATCGGCATCGCGGCGGGTGCGCTGGCAAAGCGCCAGTTCCTCGAAATGCGCTATCTGGGCGCGCACTTCCTCGACGTCATGCAAGGGCTGACCACGCTCAAGCTGTTCAATCGCAGCCGCTACCAGATCGAGACGATCCGCCGGATTACCGGGCAATTCCGCGCGGCGACCATGCGTGTGCTGCGCGTCGCCTTCCTGTCCGCCTTCACGCTGGAGATGCTGGCGACGCTGAGCGTGGCGATTGTCGCCGTCGAGATCGGCGTGCGCCTGCTCCACGGCGGCATCGCCTTTGAGCAAGCCCTGTTCCTGCTCGTGATCGCGCCGGAGTTCTACCTTCCGCTGCGCGCGTTGGGAGCCAAGTTCCACAACGCGACCGAGGGCAAAGCCGCCGCCGAACGACTGTACGAAGTGCTCGATACCCCGCTGCCCGATCAACCCACGACCGATGCACTGCCCGTGCCAGAGTCGATGCACATCCGTTTCGAGGGCGTCCGGCTGGCTTATGCCGACGGTGCGCGCCCGGCCCTCGACGGCGTCAGCTTCGACATCACCCCCGGCCAGTTCGTCGCCCTGATCGGCCCCAGCGGCAGCGGCAAGACGACCATCGCCAATCTGCTGCTGCGCTTCGTCGAGCCGGATGGCGGGCGCATCCTCGTCGGCGAGCACGACCTGCGCCGCATCTCGCCCGACTCATGGCGCGCGCAGATCGCCTGGGTCTCGCAGTCGCCCTATCTCTTCAACACGACCGTTGCCGACAACATCCGCTTCAGCCGCCCGGAGGCAACCGAGGCGCAGGTGATCGCCGCGGCCCAATCCGCAGGCGCGCATGATTTCATCACGCGACTGCCGCAGGGCTACAACACGCTATGCGGTGAGCGCGGTCTGCGCTTGAGCGGCGGGCAGGCCCAGCGCATCGCCCTGGCGCGCGCCCTCCTGCGTGATGCGCCGCTGCTGATCCTGGACGAGCCGACCTCGCAGCTTGACCCGGACGGCGAGGCGGGCATCATCGAGGCCCTGCGCCGCCATGCGGAGGGGCGCACGGTGCTGCTCATCACCCACCGACTGAGCACGATCGTGAGCGCCGACCGTGTCTTGCTGATCAAAGATGGCAAACTGATCGAGGATGGCACACCCAGCGACATGCTCGCTGCCGAGGGCTACACCGCGCGCCTGCTCGAAAGCGACGGAGGCGGCGCCGATGATGCGTAGTCCGCTCGTCCGCGTGCTACGGCTGACGCTGCCCTTCTGGCGCGGGATGCTGCTGGCCGTCCTGCTCGGCGCGCTGACGATCGCCAGCAGCGTCAGCTTGATGGCGACCTCGGCCTGGCTGATCTCGAAGGCCGCCTTGCGGCCCTCGATCGCGGAACTGAGCGTGGCCGTCGTCGGCGTGCGCTTCTTCGGCATCGCCCGCGGCGTCTTCCGCTACGCCGAACGCCTCGTCTCGCACGAGACGACCTTCCGTCTGTTAGCGCATCTGCGCGTCGAGTTCTACAAAGCGCTGGAGCCGCTCGCCCCGGCGCGGCTCGCCTCGCTGCGGAGCGGCGACCTGCTCAGCCGCGCCATCGACGACATCGAGAGCCTGCAAAATCTGTATCTGCGCGCAGTCGCCCCGCCACTGGTCGCGCTCGTGATCGCCATCGGACTAACGCTGTTCCTGGGGCTGTTCGACCCCCTGATCGCGCTCGTCGTCCTGGCCTTCATGCTGGCGGCGGGCATCCTCGTGCCGCTGATCGCGTGGTCGAGCAGCCAGCGATCGGGGACGCGCTCGGTCGACGTCCGCGCCGAACTCAACGCCACGCTGCTCGACGACATCCAGGGCATGGCCGACCTGCTCGTCTATGGGCGCGCCGAAACCTACCTGAGCCGCATTGATGCCCTCAGCCGACAGCTTGCGAATGAAGAGGAGCAGGCCGCGCACGGCGATGCTTTGCAGTTGGCGCTGAGCACCTTCCTCACCAGCGCCGCCGCCCTGGCCGTACTCGCGGTCGCCATCCCGCGCATCGACGGCGTCTACCTGGCGACGGTCGCGCTGGCGACCATCGCCGCCTTCGAAGCCTTCGGCCCATTGGCGCAAGCGGCGGTCAACCTGGGGGCCAATGCGCAGGCCGCCCGCCGCCTGTTCGAGATCGCGGACATGTCACCGGTCGTGGCCGATCCGGCACTGCCCGCCCCGCCGTCCATCAGCCCGGCGTTGGACATTCGCGACCTGACCTTCCGCTATGCCGGCGACGCGCCGCCTGTGCTCGACCGCGTCTCGCTCAGTCTGCAGCCAGGCGAGCGCATCGCCATCCTCGGCGAGAGCGGCGCGGGCAAGTCGACGCTCGTCAACCTTTTGCTGCGTTTCTGGGACTACGACGGCGGACACATCCTGCTCGGCGGGCGTGAACTGCGTGACTACACGCAAACTGACGTGCGCGACACCTTCGGCGTGATGACACAGCGCACACACCTGTTCAACACGACCATCCGCGACAATATCCGCATCGCTCGCAGCGACGCCTCGCAGGAATACATCGAGGCCGCCGCCCGCCAGGCACAGATCCACGACTTCATCACGTCGCTGCCCGACGGCTACGATTCACTGGTCGGCGAAGATGGCTCGCAGGTCAGCGGCGGCGAGCGCCAGCGCATCGCCCTCGCGCGCGCCCTGCTCAAGGACGCGCCGATCCTGATCCTGGACGAAGCGACCGCCAATCTCGACCCGGTTACCGAGCGCGCCGTATTGGAGACGATCCTGCGCGTCACTGAGGGGCGCGGGCTGCTCATGTTCACGCACCGCCACGTCCTGCTCGACCGGATGGATCGCGTCTACGTCATCCATGGCGGGCGTTTGCTGCCTCATGAATGACCCACGCCCAGGTGAGCGTCAGGTCGCCGTCGGCGCGTTCTGGTGCTGGATGAGAAAGCCGATGATCCCCAGCCCGATCACCGCAACCAGAAGGCAAAGTCGTGAAGAAACCGGTAGAAGACGACGAACAAGATGACGCCCGCGACCAAACCTACGATCAGCGAGAAGGCGTCCCCCTGCCCGGCCAGCATGCGAAGCGCCAGATGGAAGCCGGTCACGAGAGCCATCGCCTACCGCGTGCAGGCGCCCGCGGCAGTCGCGTCCGGCTATGTGGTGCGCCTGCGCATGATCACCGCCGACCTAGCCGCCGCCCGCCGGACTGAAGCCCATGATGCCGCCATCCGCCATCAGGCTCAGGTAGAGCGTGTCATCTTCCAGGACGTAGCTGGCAACGAAGCCCAGGTACTGTACGAAATCGTTCGAGAGCGAATCGGGTGGGCAGGCAGCGCGCGTCATCGCACCGACGACGATCGCCAACTGGCTGCCATCGAGCGAGTAGACGCCCCGGCCCCGGTTACAATCCGCCCGCAGATTGACCGAGCTGTCGTCGTTGAACAGCAGCGTGTAGTTTTCCGGGTTGGGCACGGTGACGGTCGTGCCGTCCATGGATTGCAGCTGCTGCCACTGCCACGTCGTACCGACGAGTTCCACCGCCACATCGTTCTCACCGGCCCCTGCCGCCGTGAATTGCATCAGATTCACCTCTCCGTCAACCATTAGCGCCATGTTGAGTTCGTCGTCATTGGTCGAGAAATTGGTCACCGAGCCAAGCATCTCGATGAATGGGTCGGACTGCGAGTCCGGCGGGCAGGCGGCCCGTGTCAACGGCCCCGATTGGAGCGAGAGCACGAGCCCGTCACGCGTATACGTGCCGCTGCCTCGGTTGCAATCGGCCACGACGTTGTAGCTGCCGTCCTCATTGAAGCGGATGCTGTAGCGGGCGGGGTCGGCCACCGGCATGGACGAGCCGTTCTCGCCCAGCACTTGCAGCTGCTGCCAGTGCCACTCGACGCCAACCAGCTGCGCTGCCATCGCCTCCGTAGCGATCGCGTTCGGATCTTCGACGACCCCAGCAGCGACCAGCACGGCATCGACGCTCGTCGCGCCAGCGACCGCTAGATCTTTGGCCGCGTTAGTCCAGACGACGACGCTCACGCCCTCGTCGAGGACGTAGCCCAGGTCGGACTCGTAGCCGAGCGTCTGCCCGCCGTGACCCCAGACGCCGGGCAGCTTTTCGCCCAGGCCGATGCCATACTGCAAAAACGACCCGCTGCCTGTCGGCACCCCGTCCATCATGCGCGCCAGCGTCTCCGGCTTCTGGAACAACTCACCGGCGAACAGGGCGCGCACGTAGGTGTTCATGTCATCCGCCGTCGAGATGACCGCCCCGGCAGCCCAGCCCTGCGACATGTTCCACAACGTCGCCTCGACGTCGAACGGCGCCTGATAGTACGACGACGGCAGTCCGAAATCCGGCGCCGGGACGTCGTTCCACAAGAATGTGTCGTTCATGCCGAGCGGGACGAAGATGCGCTCCTGGTAGACGTCCGCTAGAGGCTTGCCCGTGATCTGCTCGATGATGATTCCCAGCAGAACGTAACCCGTGTTGCTGTACGCCCAGGCGCCCTCGGCCCCCGGTTCGAATGTCGGCTCGCCGTTGTCGATGACGAACTGGATCAGTTCGTCCGGTGTGTAGCCGCGCGACATGCTGTCTGCGCTTTCGATGTCGCCCTCCATGATGCCCGGCGTGCCGTTCGGGGCGGTGTCCGTGTAGCTGAAGACGCCCGACGTGTGCGTGGCGAGTTGGCGCAGCGTCATCTCGTCACCATACGGCAGCGCCGCGGCATAATCCGGCAGGTAGTCGGCCAGCTTGTCGTCCAGGCTGAGCAGCCCTTCCTCCTCCAATTGGAGCAAGACGACCGCCGTCATCGTCTTGGTGTTGCTGCCGATCTGGAATGGCATGGCGCAGTTGATCGGCGCGCCGGTCGCGATGTCGGCCACACCCATCGCTTTGAAGTAGCGCCAGTCTGGCGTCTCGATCAACATGACGGCCCCCGGCGCATAACCAAAGTATGCTGCTGTGGCGTCTTGCGGATCGATAAACCGGGCCAGCAGGTCGTCGAGCGCGCTCTCGACCTCCGCGGGCGCCGTCGTCTGCGCGGCACATTGGCGAGGGTCAATTGTCTGCGCCTGCGCCAGCACTGGCACGCTCAGCAGCATAGGGAGAGCAAAGAAGATGAGGGTCCGCAGCCGATGTTTGATCATGTCAGACTTCCCATTCCACAACGCCGATGCCGACCGTAAAAATCCCCATTCACCAGTGCGGCGTCCCCTGGCACAACACCGGTGAATGGGGGGAGGAATTCTCTAGCCAGATATCCACGGACTTCCTGGCCGTAAATTGCAGCGATACGCACGCATAAGTTATTACTTACTATAACAGATCCGCAACTAAAGGTCACCTGCATTCAACCATGCATCAACCTGTAGAAGCCCCATTGTAGTGATGTTTACAGGTCTGCGAACCGGGAGAACGGTCAGCGCATGCCTGGCCGATCGGCCAGGTCCAGCGGTGCGCGATCTGGCGCAGACGCTCGAAAACGATCGCCCTGCCCTGGCCGCGCACATCAATTCTCTGGTCGACAGCTTCCGGATCCCGGCCGTCGCCGACCAGATCGAGTCGCGGCGCGATCAGCCCGGCTGACGCCCGCCCTCACATCCGGTCGATCTGCAGGAAGCGTTCGAGCCAGCTATGGCGCCAGGCACGGCGCAGCAGCAGCATCCAGATCAAGGTGATGGCCCCAAGGCCGACGTAAGCCAGCAGTGGCAGGTCGATCATCTCGAAGAAACTGCGCAGCGGCTCGGCCAGGACGATAATCATGTAGACGACGAACAGGCCGATGGCGAGCAGAGTCGGGCGCCAGTCCCCGCTGAACTCGTCCCCTGCGACGAAGAACTGGATCGGCGGCTCGACAAACACGACCAGGATCAGGCTGGCGAAGACGGTGAAACTCGTCAGCGCCGTCTGCGCGACCAGATGCGCCACCTCCGCCTGATAGGCCGTGACGGTGGTCAGCGTGTAGTCGATGCCGATGTACTCCTGAAAGCTGGAGACGGTATCCGGCGTCACGTTGATCGCCAGCGCATTGATGATGCCGACTGTGAAGGCCAGCGCGTACACGATCACGCCGAAGAATGAGATCGACATCGCGGCAGGCACGACGAAGCGCGCGATCTCGCGCAGCATCCCGCGCTTGGGCACCGGCCCAGGCCGCGCCCATACGGCCAGCCCCAGCGTCGGCAGCCCGACGCCGATGCCGACCAGCAGCGAATTTTGCTTGGGAATGAAGGGGAAGCCGAGGCCGATCAAGTCGATCGCGATGATCATCAGCGCGGCGTAGGCCACCCGCGTCAGGAACAGGCGCAGGATGTCCTTCATGCCATTGACGATGCGCTGGCCCTCGCTAAAGGCCGCCGGGAGCGCGTTGAACGAGTCGCCGATCAGGATCATGTCGGCCACGCCGCGGGTTGCCGCGCTGCCGCTCTCCATGGCGATGCCGAGGTTGGCCTTCTTGAGCGACAGCACGTCATTGACGCCATCGCCGATCATGGCCACGTAGTGACCCTGCTGCTGCAGCGTATCGACCAGCCGCTCCTTCTGATCCGGCGTGATGCGCCCGAAGACCGTCGTCTCGGCGGCGACCTGCGCGAACTGGGCGTCGTCCATCTTCCCCAGATCGGTGCCGGAGACATACTTGAGTTCGCCCGCGAAACCGGCCTGCCGCGCCAGCGCCGCCACCGTCTGCGGGTTATCGCCGGAAATGACCTTGAGGGCGATGCCGTTGGCGCTGAAACCGGCGATCGTCTCTTTGAGAAACGGGCGCAGTTCGTCGCTCAGGCTGACGGCGCCGAGCAGCGTCAGCGCGGGCAGTTCCGGCTTGCCCGCGGCATTGTGGAGCGGCACGTCCGCCGCGTGATGCGCAAACACAAGCACGCGCAGACCGGCATCCGACCACTGCTCGATCTGCGCCACGGCATCCTGGCTGACTTCGAGCTTATCTTGCAGCATCGACAGCGCGCCCAGCACGTAGACGCCGCGCATGTCGCCCTGGTCGAAGGCCAGCGCACTCCACTTGAGCGCCGATGAGAACGGCACTTCGTCGACCGGCGTCAGCTTCTCCCCTTCGAGACCGGCGATCAGCGCCTCTGACGTCTTGTTGGTGGCGCTGGCACTGCGCGCGAAAGTGCCGATCAAGTGCTTGAGCCGATCCGGTTCGATCTCGACCGGGTAGACGTCGTGGTAGTTGATCTTGTTGGCCGTCAGCGTGCCGGTCTTATCCGTGCACAGCACCGTGACGTTGCTGAGCGACTCGACGGCGTTCGACTGCTGCACCAGCGCCCCGCGCTGGACGATGCGCAGTGCGCCCATGGCATAGGCGAGAATGACCATGAAGAACAGGCCGTTCGGCACCAGCCCGGCGACGACAGCCGCCATCTGCACCTGGCGCAGGAATGGCAGCCCGGAGATGATGGCGCCGACGAACATGGTCGAGCCGATGAAGATCGCCAACAGCAGCAGCAGCCGGAGCAAGAAGTTGATCTCGCGCTGAAGCGGCGTGTGGGCGATCGCGAATTTGCGCGCGTTGGCCGTCAGCTTGTTGGCGAAACTCTCCTCGCCGACGCGCGTCGCTTCGTAAAGGGCAGACCCGGCGATGCAAAAGCTGCCCGACAGAATGTCGTCCCCGGCGGCCTTGATGATCGAGTCCGACTCGCCGGTCAGCATCGACTCGTCGACCTCGACTTTGCCACCGCCGATCACGACGCCATCGACCACCATCTGATCCCCGGCGCGCATGACGATCACATCGCCGACGACCAGCTCAGAGGGATCGACCGTCTTCTCGTGCCCCTCGCGCATGACGGTGATCTTGGGCCGAGTCAGCAGCGCGATCTGGTCGAGCTGGCGTTTGGCGCGAATTTCCTGGTAGACGCCGATGATGACGTTGAAGATGATCAGCCCGACGGTCGTCACGGCATCGCCGACGCGCCCGATGGCGATCATGACGCCGCCGATCACGAACAGGATGATGTTAATCAGATTGAGGACGTTGTGCCGGATGATGTCTGCGTAGGAGCGGCTGGTATCCAGGCGAACGTTGTTGCCCTGACCGCGCCGCCGCCGGTCGAGCACTTCAGCTTCAGTCAGCCCGGCAAGCTGCGTGTGATCTTGGTTAGCCATATCCGTCTCGCAGTTTGACATCGAATCAAGTTGGATCGGTCGCGGCCCCACCACAGGAGCGCATCAGCCCAGGATAACGTAGCACGTCCTCGGCCAGGACGCCACCTCTGCGCGACTCAGCCGCCAATCCGCGCGACGGCAAGGCTCGAATAGAAGTATGCGATTGCAGTGTGAGGCGCCTGAGGCCTACGGTGACTGCGACTTGGCCGTCAATTGCTACGCGCCGCCGAAGGTGTGGAGCTTGTCTATTCGCCCAACTTGTGCTGAAGGATCATGTACTCGGCGTGCGTCCACAACAGCGGATTGGCGATCGGCCCGCGCTGCGCCACCCACGGATCGTAGTGATCGGGCGCGAACATGCTCGTGTTGACCTGCTCCGGCAGATTGCCCGCCGCGTCCGCCTGCGTTTCGACCCAGGTCAGGATCTCGCGGGCTTTGGCGCGCTGGCCAAGCTCGGCGTAGTACCAGCCCAGATGCAGCCCCAGCAGCACCCAGGCGCCGCCGCCATAGTAGACGTCTTCGGCGTGTCGATGCACCCCGCCGGACGGCGCCACCAGATCGTGCTCGATGCGCGCCAGCGTGCGCAGCATCAGCGGATCGTTCACCTCGAACAGGCCATGCGGCACTGCCACGGTCAGCAGGTTAGCATCGACCATGTCGACGCCGACCGACTTGGCCAGTTCGCCGCCCGGCGTCAGGCAGTTCTGCAGGACGAAGGCCTTGATCTCGTCGCGCACGGCTTCATAGTCGAGCGCGGGCACCAATTCCTGCGCCGCCTTGAGTCCGCCCCAGATCGCCGCCAGCGTGCTCGTGTGGATGTCGGTGCCGCGCTCTTCCCAGCAGTCGTAGCACGGCGTCCGCCACATGATCGCCAGGTAGCGCGAGACGAGGCGCACGGCGTGCTCCCACTCGGCGGGAAGCGGCGTGAAGCCGGTCGCGCGCACATATTCGTGCAGCGACCACAGCCAGGTGCCGGGGCCGTCGAGCTGAAACTCCGGCCAATCGTCCGGCCCATCGCTGCCGTCGGGCAGATAGCGCGCGTTGAGCACGTCGTGCATATCCGGCTGCTGCCCCGCGCTGACGGCGGCCATCACTCGTTCGAGCGCCGCCTCGCGCTGGATGATCGCTCGCGCGCCCCAGGCGAAGAAGCGGTAGGCGCTCTCCCACTGCGCGGCCATGCTGCCGTTGCGCGCAGCACTGATCTGCGCGCCGTCGAGCGTGAGCGCGTAGGCGATGTAAGCGCCGTCGCGAAACCAGGAGAACTGGTAATCGGGCATCACAGGGCAGGCCAGGTAGGCGCCGCCCGGCTGCTGGTTTTCGAGGATGACCTCGAGGCTGCGGTCGTGCAGGTTCAATGTCGTCGTGCTCACGAGGCATACTCCAGGACAATCATGCTCCAGTAATCCAGGCGATCCAGCATGAAGGCAATCCCGTCGTCCGTCGTCGTGAACGGGACGGCCTGCGCGCTGATGTCCGCCTGATCCGGCGTGGCGGCATAAACGCGCGCGACCGGGCGCTCCGTCGTCAGGCGGATGCGCAGATGCTCTTGCGCGACCGGCGCCTGTGCCAGCGGCGCATCCCAGTACTCGCCGTCGATGCCAAGCAAATTGATCAGGCTGAACGTCTCCCGATTGTCACCTTCGCGGGCGATCACCGCAACCCGGTCGCGCGAATGCGTCGTCTGCGTGACGATGCCCTCAATCATCAGGTCGTCACCGCGGCGCGCCGTCACGTCATGCATGCCGAGCGAGAGTGCGTTCTCGTAACGCACCAGAAAGTCATAGTAGCGCTGCATCGTCGCCTGCATCGCCTCGTCCATCCTGCCGTAGTTGGGGAAGTACGGATCGGCCAGCATCGCGCCCGGCTCGCCCAGTTGAATCTGCGTCCCGCCGGAGGCGAAAATCAGCGCGGTCGATAGGCGGACGTTGGCCGCTCGTTCCGGCGCGATGTAGGCCGCCAGGATGACCGGCTTGCCGTGGCCGAGCGTCTGCGCCTGCGCGATGATCCGGTACAGGTCGAGGAAGTAGCGATACGGCTCCCAGACCTCGATGTAGACGGCGTCCTGATCGGCAGAAGCGACCGTCCCAACCGGCCAGTTGCGCACGGCGTTGAAGATGGTCGCCCCGTCGTCGCCGCGCTTCTCATCGACGAGCGCCGCCGTCGTGTTGATGAAGGCCGGGAAGGCTTCGTCCAGGCGCACGGGATGGCCGTCGGCATCGCGCCCGCGCATCGGCGCGCCGTACTGGTCGATGTGGATGCCGTCGAAGGCCGTCTCGTCGAGCACGCGCGCATATTCTTCCTGGAGGTGATCCGTCCACGGCGACCCCGGCGCAGGGTTCATGATCATCAGGTAGTTGTCGCCGAACTCGTACGGCTGATCCGGCGCGCGGAACAGCGCCCAGTCCGGGTGCTCGCGGTAGAACGAGGCGGACGCGCCGTAGATGGCCGAATAGGGCATGGCGGCGATGTTGTATTCGTGCGCCGCGTCGATCAGGCTGCGCACGACCTCCAGCGACATCGAGCGCCCCAACAGATCCTCGTAAACATCCGCGCCTTCAGGCGGCAGCAAAGTTTCGTGCCGATACTGCCAGTCGTAGAACTGCAAGCCGTTCAGGTGATAGCGTGCGGCGCGCGCCATCGTCTCGGCTGGGTCGGCGCGGCTGGGCAGGAAGTCGGTCAGGAAGCCGTAGCGCGGCGCCTGCGTCCAGTGATCGAGCACGTCGAAGGCGGTCGAGGTCGACGCCAGCGTCGCGCCATCATCATCGAGCAGGCGCAGATCGACGCCGTAGCCGCGCATCGGCGTCACGGGCGGCGTCCACGTCAGTTCCGCGCTGCCGTCGGTGACGGGGGCCGTCAACTCGGCGACGACATCGGCAAGATATGTGATCTGCGCCGCGACCTGCGCGCCGCCGGACGCAGACACCTGCAGGCGGACGCTCTCCCCCGGATGATAGAAGCTCTTGTCGGGCGCAACGTCGAGTGACACATTGATGCCGTACACGATTTCTCCTCGTAGCAAAACGATGATGAGCAGCAGCAGGAGTCGTTTCATCCGCGCACCGCGCCGCTGGTCAGGCCTTGAATGAAATAGCGCTGGAAGAAGATGAACAACAGCACCGTCGGCAGCACCGCGGTCAACGACCCGGCGAAGACCAACCCCCAGTTGGTCGCGTGCTGGCCGCGGAAGTTGGCGATCGCGATCGGCAGCGTGCGCAGCGACTCATCGGTCAGGAAGTTGAGCGCCAGCACGTACTCGTCCCAGGCGCCCAGGAAGCTGAAGACCGCGACCGTGCTGATGGCGGGCAGTGCCAGCGGCATCATCACGCGCACGAAGATCGTCAGCGGCGATGCGCCGTCGATGACGGCGGATTCTTCCAGTTCACGCGGCAGATTCTCGAAGAATCCGCGCAGGAGGAACGTGTTGAAGGCGAGCGGCCCGGCGGAATAGACGAGCACCAGCCCCGGCAAGCTGTTGAGCAGGCCGAGGTTCTTCGCCAGGATGAACTGCGGGATGATCAGCACCACACCCGGCACCATCAGCATCGCCAGCAGCACATAGAAGATGGCGTTCTTGCCTGCGAAGTCGAAGCGCGCGAACGAATAGGCCATCATCGACGCCAGCACCGTGACCAGCAGCGCCGTGCTCAGCGCGACGAACGCGCTGTTGAGGAAGGCGCGCCCGAAGTTGCGGCTGTTGAAGGCGACCTGGAAGTTCTCCAGCGTTGGATTGTTCGGGATGAACTGCGGCGGGAACTCCTGGACGTAGGCCGAGCCTTTGAAGGCGGTCGAGACCATGTACAGCATCGGCGTGGCGACGATGACGATGCCGATCAGCAGGATGCCGAGGATGACCAGATTGAAGGTGCGCTGTTGGCTGCGGGATGTCGCGAGCATGATCAATACTCCACGCTGTCGTTCCGGCGCCCGAAGAAGCGCATCTGAACGAAACTGATCACCACGATGACGATGGTGAGGATGTAGCTGAGCGCCGCGCCATAGCCGAAGCGCAGACTGCCGAAGGCCTGGTCGTACATGTAAGTCAGCGCGACTTCCGTGCGATGCAGCGGCCCGCCGCCGGTGATCAGCAGCACGGAGATGAAGACCTGGAAGCCGCCGATGATCAGCGCGATCAGCACGAACAGCGCCGTGCGCCGGATCAGCGGCAGCGTCAGCCCGACGAAGCGCTGCCACTCGCCCGCGCCGTCGATGGCCGCCGCCTCATACAGCTCCGGCGGGATGCCTTGCAGCGCGGCCAGGAAGATCACCATCGCCCAGCCAATCCCCTTCCAGATGCCGAGGCTGTAGATCGCGATCCAGGCGCTGCTCGCGTTCGCCATCCACGACACAGGCTCCGGCAGCACGTGCAGAATGTCGACCAGCACGAAATTGATCAAACCGGAGGCGTCCGGGCTGAACAGATATTGAAACAGGAAGCTGACCACGACCCACGACGTGACGACCGGCAGGTAGTAGACGGCGCGGAAGAAGCGCCTGCCGACGAAGACGCGGTTGACCATCCAGGCCAGCGCCAGGCCGATCAGCATCTGGCCGATGACGGTGACGATGACGTAGCCGAACGTGTTGCGCATCGCCAGCCAGAAGGTGTTATCGCCGAATGCGCGCTGGTAGTTCGCCAGCCCGATGAACTCGCTCGTCTGGCCAGGAATGATGCGCCAGTCGAAGAAGCTGATGAAGAGCTGGTAGCCGAGCGGATAAACCGTCCACAGCAGGTAGAGCGCCAGACCCGGCAGCAGGAACAGGTAAGGCACATACCAACGATAGTAGAGGCGTCCGCGCCGGGGGGCCGGGCGGGCGGACGTCGCCGCGCGTGTCGAGTGTCGAGCCAGATCGGTGTGCATCCCACAAACTCTCTCAAGAACACTTTTCAAGACGAGGCGGGCGGACTTGCCGTGGCAAATCCACCTGCCTCACTATAACCCGATCCTATTCGGCCAGCAGGCTGTCGATTTCCTCTGCCGCCGCGTCCAGCGCTTCCTGTGCCGACATCTCGCCGCGCAGGATCAACTGTCCGGCATCGCTCAGCACGGTCTCGATGTCCGTGTAGCGCGGATGCGGGGTGCGCGCGCGCGCCGACTGCAACTGCTCAAGGAAGATGGGATAGTACGGATGGTTGACGAAGTAGTCGTCTTCCAGCAGTGCGGGCAGCACCGTCAACTGGCCGACCTTCGACATCTCCAACTGGTATTCCGGCGACTGGGTGAAGCGCAGGAATTCCATCGCTTCTTCGGGATGCTCCGAGTTCGCCATCATGACGACGTTCTCGCCACCGACGACCGAGATTGAACCGCCCTCGCCCGCGGGCATCAGCGCCGCGCCGACCTCGAAGTCGGGATATTGGCTGTCGACGGTCGGGTAGAGCCAGGGACCTTCCAGCATCGAGGCAATCGTGTTGCCGAAGAAGCCGCCCCACGTATCGATGCCGCTGCCGATGAAACCATCCGAGAAACAGCCGCTCGAAATCATCTCGTGCAGGAATTCGAGCGCGGCAACGGTCTTCTCGCCGTTGACGTAGCCGGTCGACGTGGTGATGTCCGCGTCGGTGATGTCGCCGCCGAAGCTCCAGATCCAGGGCAGCAGGTTCCAGCCGGACGTGCCACCGTCGCTGAAGACGTAGTTGCTCTCGCCGGCAGCCTTGATCGCGTCGCACTGCGCGCGCAGGTCGTCAATCGTGGCGGGCGGGCCGTCGATACCGGCAGTCTGATACAGGCCGGGGTTGTAGATGAACACGCGCGTGTTCGTATCCAGCGGCAGGCCGTAGTAGTGGCCGTCGTAGCCGTTGGTCGAAAGCGGGCCGGGGAAAACGGCGTCGGCGTAGTCCTGGAAGTCGGGCATGGCCGTGTCGAGTTGGGCCAGAATGCCCTGCTCGGCGAACTCCGGCGACCAGATGATGTCGAGACGGACAAGATCCGGCCCTTCGCCGCCCGCGGCTGCCGTCAGCAGTGCCTGGCGGAAGCCGTCATAGGGATAGGGGACAGACTCGACGGTGATATTCGGGTGCGATTCCTGAAACAGCGGGATCAGCGTGTCGACCAGCGTCTGATTCTCCGGCGAGACTTCGTTGTAGGTGTGCCAGAACTTGATCGTGACCGGCTCATCCTGCGCATAAGCGAAGCTGAGCGGCACCAGCATGACGAGTACGAGAAGAAGCAATCTCTTTGGGCGCATTTTCGGCTCTCCTTAGCTCAAACAATAGACCCCGGATGGGTGACTGACGGCGCGAATTGGGCGGTGTATTTTCGGGTCGGAAATCGTGCGTCTCCTTTCTTGAAGCGGTTCAATTTGCGACGAAATTTTAACGAGATCGTCCCGTCGACTCGCGAACACGCAGGACAGGCTTGATCAACTGGCCGGACATCCCATCGACGTTCTGGCCGTCGATCAGGGCTTGCAACAATTGATACAGCAGGTGGCCGATCTCGCGGATCGGTTGGTAGACGGTCGTCAGCGGCGGGTGCGCATGGCGCGCCAGGTTGATGTCGTCGAAACCGACAACCGACACGTCCGTGCCCACGTCGAGGCCGGACTCCTGAATCGCGCGCATCGCCCCAAAGGCCATGCGATCGTTGCTGCACACGATCGCGGTCGGCGGCTGCGGACGATCGAGCAGCAGGCGCGCGCAGCGGTAGCCGGACACCTCGCTAAAGTCGCCCTCAACGATCAGTTCGCGCTCGATCTTCAGGCGGTGGTTATGCATCCCGGCCATGAAGCCCTCCCAGCGGAGTTGAGCAAGCTGCTGTTCCGCGGGCGGCGCCAGATAGGCGATCCGCTTGTGACCGAGCGTGGCCAGGTGATCGACCGCCAGCTCGACGCCGTGCCTGCCGTCGACATCGATCCAGTGCACGTCGCGCTGGTCATCTGCCTGGCCGAAAAGCACGAACGGGAAGTGATTGTCTTTGAGAAAGGCAATGCGCGGGTCGTTGCGTCGTGGTGCGAACAGGATCAGGCCATCCACCTGCCCTCCCAGCACGACGCGCTGGTAGAGCGCGATCTCCGACGGGCCAACCGGCACCGTCCAGAACGTCAGGCCTGTGAAGTCCTGCGCCAGCGCGCTGCTGATGCCCGCGATCAATTCGAGGATGAACGGGTCGGACTCTTGCGACGATGCTTCGGGTCGCAGTTCGGTGCGGATCATGCCGATGGTGTCCGTGCGCTTTGTGCTCAGGCTGCGGGCGGCGGCCTTGGGATGATAGTTCAGGGCTTCGATGGCCTGGAGCACGCGCAGCCGAGTCTCTTCGCGGACGAGCGTGCTGCCGTTGAGCACGTGCGATACCGTCCCCACGGAAACCCTTGCATGTTCGGCGACATCACGAATAGTAGCCACGATGACCTCGAATTGAACCGGTTCAAAATAGTTAAACACAAATCAATTGAACTGTCAAGCAAGGCTGTTCAATTCAGAGGCATTTCAAGGTCTAGACACCGGAAAACGCATTGAAGTTGGGCTTAGTCTTCCCGGTAGCCAGGGAATGAAATCCCCTGGCTACATCGGGCGCCCTCTTCGAGAGCTAATAGCCAGGGTGAAGGTGTGGCCAGCCCCCGCAGGGGGCGAGGAATGTAGCCCGGCCCATTTCATGGGCGGGCGGACGCAGTTAGGTGCATTGCTTGAAGATCAGCCCGGCGGCAAGCCATAGACACGCGCGGCTGTCTCCCCCATCACGCCCGCCAGCTCGTTCGGCGCCAGCGTGCTGAAGTGATCGCGCACGAACGCGAGCAGCTGCGGATAGTTCGCGTGCGCCAGCAAGCCCGGCGCATCCGTCCCCCACATCAGCTTGCCCGCGCCAATCAACTCCGCCGCCCGCCGGATGTATTCACATGCGCGCGGGTACGGGTAGGCTTCGACGGCGGCGGCGTAGGCAGGCAGCGCCGATAGATCAAACCAGACGTTGGGATGCATCCCCAGCCCGATCTGCTCCACCCAGAGTTGGTCAAGTTTGGCATCACTGCCGCGCGCGACCGGCGGCTGCGCCAGGTGGCAGATGACCACCCTCAGCCGCGGATGACGCGCCAGCATCGCCTGCACGGCCTCCGTCTGGTACGACGCGCTGCCGACCGCACCCAGGTCGAGCGTCATCACCAGCCCGCGCTGCTCTGCCTCGGCCCAGATCCACGCCATCGAGTCCTCGTCGAGCCGCAGGTCGGGATACAGGCCAACCAGCCCGGTGCCGACGCTGATCTCGAACTTGAGGATGCGAAAGCCGTAGTCCTCGACGCAGCGCAGGAACGTCTCACGCGCATCGCTCGCACGCGGATCGATGAACGCCGCGCCGGCGAAGCGATCCGGCCAGCGGCGGACGGCCTCGGCGACGGTCGCATTCGCCTCGCCGTAGTACGAGCCTTGCAGCAGCACGGTCTTGTCCACGCCCGCCCAATCCATGTTGGCGAGCAGCGCTTCCGGCGGGAAGGCCGTCCTGTCCATCATCGGCGGCGTCATCTGGAAGGTCTGCTCGCCGAGCAGCGCCTTGCCATACGCCAGCGAGCGCGTCGCCCCCTGCCCGGTCAGGCCGTGCAGCTCGTGGAAGATGTGCGCGTGCGCATCGACGATCATTCGCTCATCACCTTGAGATAATCGCGTTCCCACATGAATTCGTTCGTCTCGAAGAACGTCTCCGGCATGACGAAATCGCCCAGCTTGTGCGCCGCCCGCCGGATGTGACTCTGCCCGCGGCGCAGCACGAACACGCTGTGCCCCGGCAGCAGCATGTCGACGCCCAGGTCCGTCAGCTTGTGGATGTCGCGCCGGTAGTCGTCCATGCTGAAGCCCTCCAGATTGAGCAGGCCCAGCTTGCCGCCATAAAAGACGACGTCGCCCGTGAGCAACCCGCGCTTGCCGCCATCCTCAAACAGGAAGCAGGTCGAATCCTTGGTGTGCCCCTGCACCACGATCACCTTCAGGCTGATGTCGCCGACCGCGAATGTGTCGCCGTCGTCAAAGACGAAATCCGGCGGGCAGGCGTGCGCCTCGAAGCCCGGCGGATAGCGATCGAACTTGATGTTGTAGCGCATCCCCGGTTCGAGATACGGGTCGCGCAGGATGTCCGCGCCCAGGGCCGGGCCGCCGATTTGTGCGCCCGTCCGCTCGCGAAGTTCCGCCGCGCCGCCAAAGTGCCCGTAGTGCGCGTGCGTGATCAGTATGTGCGTCAGCCGCGCCGGGTCGAAGCCGTCCGCCTGCATGTTGGCCAGGATGTCGTCGACGCCCAGGCCGAAACCGGTATCGACCAGCGCCAGCGCCGAGCCGCCATCGATCAGGTAGCAGTTGCAGTCGAGCGGATGACTCAGGCCGAACTGCTCGCTGCCAACCAGGTAGAGATGTTCACCAATGCGCATGGGCTAGACCTCCGGCACGCGATGGCGGATGACGTGGATGACTTCGAAAAACCAGCCGCCCGGCGCACGAAAGAACGCTACCCGCCGGTCGCCGAAGCCCGCCGATACATCCGAGACCGGCGCCAGTTCGCTCGCCCCAGCGCGCCGGATGCGCTCGACGTCGTTGTCGAAATCGTCGCTCATGTAGACCAGATGCGTCGAGCCAATCGGGCGCGTCTCGCCGATCGATTTCTCGTAGACCATCTGCTCCATGATGTGCAGATACTTGTCGCCCATCTTTACCAGCGGGATGCGATACTGTGCGCCCTCGAACTCGATCATCTCGTCGAGCACGATCTCGTTGCCGATGGCGCGGTGAAACGCCAGCTCCTGCTCCAGATCGCGCACCTTGATGCCAATCGTCCAGATGCCGGTCAACATAACAGCCGCTCCTTCATTCCAATGAACAGAATTTTCGAAAAACCCGATCGCGCTCGCGCAGGGACGGACGCCAAAAATGGCGTCCCTACGAAATGTCACATTTTCGTAGGGGTTTGGCGCTGCCAAACCCTCTGTGTCCGTCGCCCCCGCCCTATCCCCCCTTGACGTAGGTCTCACGGATGCGGCGCACCTCCGCCACGTTCATCCACGATTCGAGCAGGTCGTACAGGTTGCCGTGCTGCTCGCGCAGGCTGCTGATCTTGCCCGTCTGCCGTTCGAGCGCCATCGCTTGCACCATCGCGTTGACGGCCACGCCGAGCATGGTCGTCGGCTCGATCTGAAGCTGGTAGCCCAGGTCGTACAACTCGTCGACCGAGAGTTCCATCATGTTCGAGTCGTACTGCACGCGGTCGACGTTGATCTCCGTCCCCAGCGTGCGGATCGTCATCATCGGCCCGTCGATCTGGCTGCGGAACCACTTCGCGTGCTCGACCGTCCAGCAGATCGCCATGATCGCGTCCGCCCCGGCGTCCTGATAAGCATGCGCCCGGCGCAGCCAATCCGCCCGCCGCGATTCTTCGTCGGGGTGCACCTTCGCCACGTAGGTGCCCGGTCGCCCGATGACCATGAATTCGGGATTGAGCTTCTCGCCCGCCATGGCGCGGATCTTGTCCGCCGTCTCGTCCATGCTCTCCAGCGCCATCACGTGCGGCGGGATGAACGGACACTTGTACGGCAGCCCATAGTCGTCGATGTGCACGGCGGCGACCCCGGCGCGTTCGAGTTCATTCATCCAGAAGACGGATACGTAGGGTTCGCCGAAGCCCTGCTCAAAATCGACCACGATCGGCAGGTTGACCGAGCGGCGGATTTTGCGGCAGGTCGCCACCAGTTCATCCGGCGTGATCACGCCAATGTCCGGCTGGCCGTTGACGAACGCCATCTGCAGTGACTGAACGCCGACCGCATCGAAGCCCGCTGCCTCGGCAATCTTGGCCGAGACGACGTCGTGCACACCCATGATCCATATCGGGCGCTTCTCCTGCAGCAGCGGCGTGAGATAAGGCACATTCATAACCACTTTTCTCCTCAAACAATTGCTCAGGGGCGAAATCGATAGGTTTTTTCTAGGGTGAGGGCCCCTGCACGTTCACCCGCTGGCCGCCGCGCTGCGATTCGTAGACCGCGTCGACAACCGCCAGCGTCGCCACGCCATCATCGCCGCTGACGCCCGGCGGCGTCCCGCTCTGGATGGCGCGCACGAAGTGATCGATCTGCCGGTAGAACATGTAATTCTCGTTGGTGGCCGGGGAAAGTGGGCCGCCCGGCGATCGGCGCGGGTCGGGCATCTCGACCTGATACCAGCCGCGCCCCGCGTCATCGTCCAGCGACCAGACCATGATGCGCCCGTTCTCCGGCGAATCCCACGGCGGCATGTCGAACGTGATCTGCCCGCGCGTGCCGAAGACGTAGCCGAACTCCGACCATTCGCCGACCTGCGAGCCGATGTGCAGGATCGGCGACAGCCCGCGGCCGACCGTGCCCGTGTTGAAGACGCCGACCGCCCCATTGCCGAAGCGCATCATGACCGTGCCGAAGTCTTCCCACAGGCCGATGTCGGGTCGGTTGAGATAATCGCGCGTGATGTTCTGGACTTCGGCGTAGACCGACTCGACCTCGGCGCCTACCCACCAGCGCCACAGATCGACGTAGTGCGGCAGATGATCCTGCAGGATGCCGCCGCCCACGTTCGGGTCTTTCCAGCGCCACTCGTAGTTCTCGCGGTAGCCCGCCGGGATCATCCGTTCGGGCGCCAGCTTGACCGACGCACCCCAGTGCACGACCAGATAGAAGACCTCGCCGATCGTCCCCTGCGCGATGATCTGGCGCACGCGCTCGAACGCCAGGTTGAAGCGCTTCTCGTGCCCCATCATCAGGAACTTGCCGCTGCGCTGTGCCGCCGCGATCATCGTCCGGCATTCGTCCAGGCTGCGGCCCATCGGCTTTTCCAGCAGCACGTGCTTGTCGTGCTCGAATGCCTCAATCGTCAGCGGCGCGTGTGACCCCGGCGGCGTGCAAATACAGACCGCGTCGATGTCCTCGCGCGCCAGCAGCTCGTGATGATCGGTTGTCGCAATCCGGGCGTTGTATCGCTCTTGCGCGCCGCGTGCCCGCGCCATGTCGGTATCACAGACGGCGACCAGCTCTGCTCCTGGGTGACTCCAGATCCACGGCAAATGGCCCATCCACGCCGCCACGCCGCAGCCGATCACCCCAAACCGCACCTTCTCGCTCACATTGCCCCCTGCGCGTGCTCGTCCCGCGCCACGTTCCCCTCACTTGCCGCAGAGAGAAACGCTCAAGAGCCAAATAACGAATTTCTTGACGCCTCAATTAATCGTTGTACAATACGCACAGCGTTGTGCGAATAGCGCACAGCATAACTCGAAGCGGCACGAGTTGCAACAGTGATAGAACAAGACCCTAACCTCATCCAATCGTTGTCACGCGGTCTGGCGGCGCTCGAACTGGTCGCCAAACACTCATTGACGCCCAAAGCGCTGGCGGATGCGCTCGATGTCGATCGCAGCACAGCATACCGCATTCTGACCACGTTGGCGGCGCACGGTTTTGTCGAACGCGACCCGCTCAGCGACCAGTACATCCTCAGCAGCCGCAAAATATACGCCTTAGAAAGCACGATCCAGGCCAGTCTGCACTGGCCCTCGCTCGCGACCCCCTGGCTCAAGCAGCTGCGTGACGACCTCGGCGAGGCGGTCAGTCTGGCCGTCCTGCAGGGCGATGAAGTCGTCTACGTCAATCACCTGCCCAGCCTGGAAGCGCTGACGGTCGGCCCGCTGCTGGGTCTGCGCCGTCCGGTCTACGTCTCGGCGGTCGGCAAGGCCATCGTCGCCTTCCTGCCGGATGCCGAACGCGAATACTTAGTCGATCATCTGACACTCAAGGCCCTGACCCCCCACACTCTGACGAGCAAAGAGACTCTGCGGCAAGAACTCGCTCGTGTGCAGGAATTGGGGTACGCGACCGACGACGAAGAGACCTTCATCGGCGTTCGCTGTGTGGCCGCACCCATTCGGGATAACAGCAATCACGTCATCGCGGCGATGGGCATTTCCGGCCCTGGCTCGCGCGTGTCGATTGAGAGCTTCCCCGAGATTGGGGGACGAGTTCGCACGCTCGCCGACGAGTTCTCGTACTCGCTTGGCGCACGGCGTGAGCTACCGATCAGAGAAAGCGGCACCGGCCGTTCGTAGTGAAGAGGAGGAACACTCAGCGCAAATCCTGGCAATCGCGGTCTATGAGATGCTTTTAAGAATATTTCGGGAGGGAAATAGCGATGAAAGCCACTCGACTGGCAGTTTTCACTTTGTTGCTCTTGGTCTTAGTCCCCATGGGTGTGATGGCACAATCTGAGGTCGAACCGTTCGAGGTGACCGACCCCGCCACCGGCGCCCGCCCCTTTGAAGGCCAGGAACTCCGCATCATCAACACCGAAGTCGTGCCGATTCTGGCCTATGAACATGAAGTTTTCGATGCCGCCTATGTCGAGGCGTCGGGCGTCAACCTGATCTACGAAAACTACGATCAGGGCGCGCTGCTGCCCGTGCTGCAAACGATGTGCGCAGCCGGTGGCGACGACTATGACATCATGTTCGTCGAAGATGGTTGGTCTGGCTCGCTCGAAGCACTCGGCTGCCTGGAACCGCTGGCGCCCTATTACATGGCCGCCCCCGGCGACTCGCATCCGGAAGACTACACGATCCGCGCGTTCGGCACGGTCGCCATGCACAACCAGACCTGGTACGGCATGCCCACGCTGATCGCCGTCGGCATGTTCGCCTACCGCACCGACCTGTTCAGCGATCCTGACGAGCAGGCCGCCTTCCAGGAGCAGTACGGGCGTGAACTCACCGTCCCGCAGACCTGGGATGAACTGAAGGAAGTCGGCGAGTTCTTCACCCGTCCGGATGAAGACCTGTACGGCTTCAACTATCGTTATGGCACGCCAAACAACATCTTGTTTGACTATATGATCCACTTCGGTTTCTCGCGCGGCGTCAACTTCTTCGACCCTGACTTCAACCCGCTGTTCGCGACGGACGCCGCCTTCGATGCCGCCTCGTTCTTCACTGGCCAGGACTTCCTGAGCCTGCAGCCGCCCGGACGCGAGTCGTTCCAGTTCGGCGAAGTGCTGCAGAACTTCACCCAGGGCAAGGTCGCCATGTACGGCACCGAGAGCTGGGCGATTCCGCTGCTGCTCGATCCGGAAGCCTCGACCGTCGCCGATGTGACCGGCTTCGCGCCGATCCCCGGCTGGCGTGACCCCGACACCGGCGAAGTCCATCGTGCGCTGCTCTCGGCAGGCCCGGCCTACATGATCAACGCCAACATTTCGCCTGAGCGCAAACGTCTGGCCTGGGACTACCTGCAGCTCGCTTACGGGCAGCAGTTCGAGCGCCTGCTGGCGGAACAGTACGGCGCGGGTCACCGCATCTCCACGCTGAGCGACCCCGACCTCGTCGCGCAGTACCCGCACCTGGCAGCTAACCTGGAAGCGATGAAGGTCGGCATCGGCCGCCCGTCGGAGCCATGGTGGCCGGAAGCGGAAAATGCGCTCGGCCAGGCCCTGCAGGCCGCGGTCGCCGGTTCGCCTGTTGAGGAAGTCATGACGGCCGCCAACGACGAAGTCATCAACATCGTCCGCGACGCCGGTTACTATGACAACGGCGCGCACTACGTGAGCGTCGAGGAGCGCGAACAGTACGTCTGCACGCTGTTCGGCGAGCTCGGCCTCGAAAGCCCGGAATGCTGATCTGACCCACCTTTGTTACGCCCTGGGTGGCGGCTTCGGTCGCCACTCAGGATTATTTTTGAGCGACTTATGACTGCATCTACAGAAGTGAAGCCGGTAGCCACCGAGACTGGCGCGTTCCGCAGGTGGCTCTACCGCATGTCTCAGAAGTACGTCCACTGGTTCTTCATCGCACCTGCGCTGATCGCGGTGCTGGTGGTCGCCATCTACCCGATCGTCTACTCGACCGGGCTGTCGTTCTTTCGCGTGACGTTCGACTCGCGCGAGCGCCCGTTTGTCCTGTTCGAGAACTTCGCCTGGGTGCTCAACGATACGGATTACCGAGTTGCCTTCGGCAATACGCTGCTCTACGTCTTCGTGACCGTCAGTGGCGCTTTCATCCTCGGCTTCGGCGTGGCGCTGCTCTTGCGCCGGATCACCGTCGGCCGCAATTGGCTGCGCCTGGTGCTGCTGCTGCCGTTGACGATCGCGCCGATCGTCGTCGGTCTGACGTGGAACTGGATGCTCGACCCGCTCTTCGGCCTGATCAACTGGATCCTCACCGGCCTGGGGCTGCCACCGCAAACGTGGCTGGCCTCGACCAGCACCGCGCGCATCGCCGTCATGCTGGTCGATATCTGGCAGTGGTACCCGCTCATCTTCCTGATCATGGATGCGGGCCTATCCGGCCTGCCGCGCGCCCCCTATGAATCGGCGCGGCTGGAAGGCGCCTCCGAGTGGACGATCTTCCGCCGCATCACGCTGCCGCTGCTGCGCCCGGTCATCCTGGTCGCGCTTCTGCTGCGCACGGTCGACGCCTTCCGCACGTTCGATCTCGTGCGCGTGATGACCGACGGCGGCCCCGCCTACACGACGGAAACGCTGAGTCTCTACCTTTACCGGACGGCCTTCAATTTCAACAAGCTCAGCCGCGCGGGAGCCGGATCGATGATCATGCTCCTCGTCATCGGCGTCATCTCGGCCATCATGTTCCGCTATCTCTATCGTGACGTGGAAAGGCACTAGCGCATGGCGATTTCACTACGGCAGCGCTTGAGCGCCTACGTCATCATGGGCATCCTGCTGCTGTTCATCCTGATCCCGCTGGTCGCCGGTGCGCTGACGGCCTTCAAGCCGCAGATCATCTGGGTCTCCAGCCCACCCGTCTGGGTCTTCCAGCCAACGCTGGAAAACTTCGAGTTCGTCTTCATCCAGCGGCAGAATCTGCTTCACCTGCGCAACAGCCTGATCATCGCCAGCGGCTCGGTCGCCATCGCGCTGATCCTCGGCGTCCCGGCAGCCTATGCGCTGGCGCGCTTTCGCTTCCGCGGCTCCAAGGGCCTGCTCCAGTGGCTGATCTCCCTGCGCATGATCCCACCGATCGTGGTTGCGCTGCCCTTCTACGTCCTGTTCCAGACGTTCGATCTGCGGGGCACGCACTTCGGCCTGATCCTGGCCTACCTCACCTTCCTGATTCCGCTCGTGATCTGGATGATGCGCGGCTACTTCGTCGAGATTCCGAGCGCGATGGAAGAATCGGCCATGGTCGAAGGCTACAGCCGCCTGCAAGCGCTGCGCAAAGTCGTGCTGCCGGTCGTCACGCCGGGCATCATCGCGACGGCGCTGCTCAACTTCATCTTTGCCTGGAACGAGTACTTCCTGGCGCTGATCCTGGGCGGGCGCGATACGAGCACCCTGCCGGTCGCCGCCGCAACCTACGTCGGGCGCGCGCGCGTCGAATGGGGCAACCTGTTCGCCGTCAACCTGATCATCATGCTGCCCGTGATTATTTTGACGATCATCCTCCGTCGCCAGTTGGTCAAAGGCCTGGCGCTCGGTCTGGTGGAATGAAGAAGGCGTGTTATGAAAGTTGTGTTACAGGATCTGGTCAAACAATATCCGTCGTCGAGTTCCATCGCCGTCAATCACGTCAACCTGACGATTGAGAATGGCGAACTGGCCGTCTTCCTGGGGCCGTCCGGCTGCGGCAAGACGACCACCATGCGCATCATCGCCGGGCTGGAAACGCCGGATAGCGGTCACGTCTTCATCGGCGAGCGCGACGTCACCGATCTGGCCTCCAAAGACCGGCGCGTGGCGATGGTGTTCCAGAACTTCAGCATGTACCCCAGTATGACGGTCTACGAGAACATCGCCTTCCCGCTGCAGGTGCTCAAGCTGAGCAAGGACGAGATCGACCGCCAGGTTAAAGAGGCTGCCGGGCTGGTCGGCGTCGGGCATCTGCTCCAGCGCAGCTCGCGCCAGGTCAGCGGCGGCGAAGCCCAGCGCGTCGCCCTGGCCCGCTCGATGGTGCGCCGCCCGGAAGTCTTCCTGATGGACGAGCCGTTGAGCAGCCTCGACGCCAAGCTGCGCATTCAGATGCGCACAGAGATCAAGCGGCTGCATCAGGAGACGGGCACGACTATCGTCTTCGTCACCCACGACCAGGAAGAGGCGATGAGCCTGGGCGACAAGATCGTCGTCATGGATCACGGCAACGTGCAGCAGGTCGGCACACCGCAGGAGGTCTTCTTCAACCCGCGCAATGTGTTCGTCGCCAACTTCGTCGGCACGCCGACCATGAACATGTTCGACGGCACGGTCAAACCCAACGGCGGCGGGTTGTGCGTCGATCTGGCTGGCATCGAACTCAAGCTGCCGGAACGCTTCCCCGGCGCCAGCACCGGCATGCCGGTCAAATGGGGCGTCCGTCCTGAGTCGGTCAAGCTGGTCGACGACGGCCAGCCCGGCGACGTCCCCGGCACGATTGAGTTGATCGAGGCGCTCGGCAGCCGCCAACAGGTCTTCGTCCGCGCGGCGGATAAGCTCTTTTCGGCCATGATCGACGCCCTGCATCCCGTGCGCGTCGGCGAAAACGTGCACCTGCGCTTCGATCATCGCGGGACGCATCTGTTTAACGCGCAGACCGGGCTATCACTGGCCGAGCCGCACTGATGGACGCCGGGCTCCGCGGCAAGACCGCGCTCATCACTGGCGGCGGCACCGGCATCGGACGCGCGATCGCGCTGGCGCTGGCCGCCGAAGGCGTCAACATCGCCATCGCCAGCCGGCAGCCCGAAGTCGCCGCCGTCAGTGAGATCGCCGCTCTGGGCGTCGAGGCCACGCACATCCTGGCCGACGTGAGCGACGAGGCGCAGGTCGTGCGCATGGTCGAGGGGGCAATCGCCCATTTCGGCCACGTCGACCTGTACGTGAACAACGCGGCCATCGCCCGCCACCAGCCGGTCACGCGGCTCACGACCGAAGCCTGGCTGGAGACATTACACACCAACCTGTCCGCCTGCATGTGGGCCTGCCGCGAGATCGGCCAGCACATGATCGCGCGTGGCGGGGGCAGCATCCTGATCGTCGGCTCGACGGCGCAGTACACGCAGGCTTACCGGGAAGCGGCCTATCACATCTCCAAGACGGGCCTGCGCGTCTACAAGAATACGCTCGCCCTGGAGCTGGCGCCGTACGGCATCCGCGTCAATCTGCTCGTGCCCGGTCACTTCGTCACCCCGCTGACGGCGGGCATCCCGGCGGCGACCGAAGCCATCATGAAGAGCCAGATCCCGCTGCGCCGCCTGGGCAGCACGGACGAACTCGGCGCGACGGCGGTTTTGCTGCTATCGGATAAACTCAGCCCATACACGACCGGCGCCGAGTTCACGGTCGACGGCGGCTTGCATCTGCGCCCGCTGCCGCTCGCCACCGACGACGAACTTCGCGCTATGAATTCTTGATCAATCGGAGCAGCCAACACCATGTCAAGCACCAGCAACCTCCCCGCCACCCCATTGACCGCCGCCCAGCTCGAAGAACTGCGCCAGTTCGACGCGCCGACCATCTCGAACGCGCTCGAACTGCTTGGCTTCCGCGAGCAGGATCGCAATGACGGCATCATGAGCTCGCGCATCAAGGCGCAGTTCCCGCACATGCCGCCGATGATCGGCTACGCGGCGACGCTGATCTTCGAAGCGCGCCAACCCGCCCGTGGCAAGCTCCACATCGAGCGCGCGGATTACTGGCGCTACGTGCTCAGCGTGCCCGGCCCGCGCGTGACTGTCGGCCAGGACATCGATCCGGCGCCCGCAGCCGGGTCGCTCTGGGGTGAAGTCCAGGCCAGCATTCATCAGGCGCTCGGCTGCGTCGGCGTCGTGCTCGAAGGCGGCATCCGCGATCTGCCGCCGCTGGAAGCGATGGGCTACGCCTCCTTCGCCCGTGAGGTCGTCGTCGGCCACTCGTGGGCGCACATCATCGACTTCGATCTGCCGGTCGAGGTTGGCGGCGTGCTCGTGCGCTCCGGCGACCTGATCTTCGGCGATATGCACGGCGTGCTCGTCATTCCGCATGCGGCAGCGCCCAGACTGGCAGATGCCTGCCGCCAGATCATCGCCATGGAGCGCCCGCTGATCGAGGTCTGCCACGATCGCCAGCACTTCACGATCGAGCGGCTGATCGACGCCTACGACGCGTTCAAGAAAGGCTATCCCGAAACGACGTCCGACCAATAGCCCGGCCTTTTTCGCAGACAAGGAACTCATGATGCCCGTACTTACGGCACAACAGTTACAAGAGATCGGCACGGCGCTGTTTGACGCGGTCGGCTCGCCGCACGACGAGTCGACCTGGGTGGCGGAAACGCTCGTGCGCGCCAACCTCGTCGGCCACGACTCGCACGGCGTCGTCCGCTTCACGCAGTACGTCAATCATGTGCGTAACGGCGAGGTGCATCCCGGCGCGGACATGAAGATTGAGCACGAGACGCCGACGACCGCCGTGCTGAATGCCAACCTCGGCTGGGGCCAGGTCGCCGCGCGCGAAGCCATGCGCATCGCCATCGACAAAGCGTCGCAGCACAGCCTGGGCGCGGTCGTCGTCCAGAACTGCCCGCACATCGGGCGGCTCGGCGAGTACGTCGAGATGGCCGCGCGCGAGGGCATGATCGGCCTGGCGGTGGTCAATTCGCACGGCGGCGGTGAAGCCGTCGCGCCGTGGGGTGGCATCGACCGCCGCTTCACGCCCAACCCGATCGCATTCGCAGCGCCGAGCGGCCTCGACTACCCGATCCTGATGGACATCACGACGTCGAGCGTGCCCGAAGGCAAAGTTCGCGTCGCCCGCCATCGCGGCGAGCAGCTGCCCGCTGACTGCATCATCGACGCCGACGGCAACCCGACGACCGATCCCGCGGCTTTCTACGGCCCGCCCTTGGGCGCATTGTTGCCGCTCGGCGGCGTGCTCGGCCACAAGGGCTATGGCCTGATCATGATGACGGAGCTGCTCGGCGGCATCCTGTCCGGCGCGGGCGCCAGTGGCGAACCGACCGAGAGCAAAGGCAACGGCCTCTTCATCCAGGCGATCGACATCAAGGCCTTCACGACGATGGACGCCTTCCAGGAGCGCGTGCGCAATCTGGTCGGCTTCGTCAAGACGTCGCGCCGCCGACCCGGCGTCGAAGAGATCCTGCTGCCCGGCGAGCCAGAATATCGCACGGCGCAGCAGCGCTCTCGCGATGGCATCCAGGTCGAGGCCAGCATCTGGGACGAGATCCAGGCGCAGGCCGATGCTCTGAGTGTGAGGCTCTAGCCATGGTTAACTTGCGCGGCAACTCGATCTCGTTCGACGCCTATCCAGCCGAGGAAGCGTGCCAGCGCATGGCCGCCGCGGGCTGCACCAGCGTTGAGATGTGGAAGGATCATCTGCTGGGGTTCAAGACCCCCGCCCTGCTGGCGCACTTTCGCCAGTTCGCCGCCGACCTGGGCCTGTCGTTGTGGGGACTGAACGTCGTCGGCGCCGATTACTTCCACCCGTTCGAGTCAGCCGCGAGCTACGAGCGCACGCTGGCCGGGCTGAAACAAGACGTCGACTACGCGCTCGAACTCGGCGTGCGCGAGGTCATGGTTTGGGAGGGCACCCACCCCGGCATCAAGATTTCGCAGGTGGCGATGCTCGACACGCTGACGCAGTTATTTCAGGAGGCCATCGACTACGCGCGCCCGAAAGGCGTCCGCTTCCTGGCCGAGCCGCATCCGTTCACGCTCGGCATGGATCTCGACTTCATGTGCCAACTGTGCGACCGCCTGGGCCGCGATCACTTCGGCATCCTGTTCGATTTCTGCCACTTCGGCGTCGGCAAGCCCACCGGCTACGTCGAGGCGATCCACACGCTGGGCGACCGCATTCAACACCTGCATTATTCGGATAGCGACGGCGTCTCGTCTGAACTGCACTTCCCGCCCGGCAAAGGCACGCTGGATCTGGCGGCGATGGACAAGGCGCTGCAAGACGTCGGCTTCAAGGGCAGCGCCACGCTCGATATGTACGGCTATCCGCTGCCGGAACAGGGCTACCGCTGGGGACTGCCGCGCTTCCAGGTCGCGTTGGAAACGTTAGGGATTGAGGGATAGGCGCCATGAAGGCAGCGATCTTGCGCGCGTTCGGCCACCCGCTGATCATCGAAGACGTGCCCAGCGTCACGCCGGAAGACGGCGAGGTGGTGCTTCAGACGATGGCCTGCGGCATCGACGGCACCGATCTCAAGCTGCTGGACGGCTTCGGCTACACGCCCGAACTGCCCTTCATCATGGGCCATGAGATCGCGGGTGTGGTCAGCGCGGTCGGGCGCGGCGTCGCCGACTTCAAGCCGGGTGACCGCGTCGCTGTCTACAACTTCCTCATCTGCGGCCAGTGCGTCTACTGCCTGACGCATCGCGAGCAGTTGTGCCTCAACATGCGCGGCGTCATGGGCGTCTTGCAGCGGCCCGGCGGCTATGCCGAGTACGTCCGCGTCCCGGCACAGCAGTTGATCCGCCTGCCGGATTCGGTCGCCTGGGAAGATGCGGCCACCGCCTGCGATGCCGCGCTGACGGCCTATCATGCCTTGCAACGGTCGCGCCTGCGCCTGGGCGAAACCGTTGTCATCATCGGCGTTGGCGGCGTCGGCTCCGTGCTGGTGCAGCTTGCCCGGCGAGCGGGTGCCCGCGTGATCGCCGTCGATCGCGCTGCGCAGCGCGCCGATTGGGCGCTGGAGAATGGCGCGCACCAGTTCGTCGACTCTGGCACGACGCCCGACATCCCGCAGGCCGTGAAAGACGTGACGGGCGGCCTGGGCGCCGACTGCGTCGTCGACGTGGTCGGCACCGAAGCGACCATGCGCGCCGGTTTCAACAGCGCGCAGCGCGGCGGGCGCATGATCGTCGTCGGCTACACGCCAGAGCATCTGCCTCTGCCCGGCAAACAGCTCGCCCAAAACGAGCTGGAAGTCATTGGCACGCGCGCCGGGCGCCGGCAGGATTTGATCGACGCGCTCCACCTGATGGCGACCGGCCAGTTGAAATCGATCGTGCGCCATCGTTATCCGTTGGAGCAGGTCAACGAAGCCCTGAAGCACCTGCGCTCTGGCACGGCCATCGGGCGCATTGTGCTGACCTATTCGACTTGAGCATAGAACTTTATTCAATCACCGATCACATGAAGGATGTTCCATGAAAAAGCTCATTATCACCGTGACCTGCGATACCACCTTGACCTATCCTCAGAACCCGAACGGGCCAAAGCCTGACAACCCGACAGGGGTTGCCGACGAGTACGTTCGTGCCATCGGTGCAGGCGCGGCGATTTGCCATACCCATGGCTCCTACACCAGTGATCCGGTCATTCAGCCCGATGGCCGCCAATTACAGATCCCGATCATGGAGGGCTGGGCGGAGATCAACGAGCGCATCCGCGCGACCGGCCCGGCGATTGTCCAGTTCGGCCTCGCCAGCATCCGCCTGGAGCAGAAGCTTGAACTCTGGCGCACGCTGCGTCCGGACATGAGTTCGATCAACTTCAATTCGCACGACGAATACTTCCAGCCCGACCCCGATTACCCGCCCGCGGGCTACTGCTACTCGATCCACCCGATTTCCGAACTGCGCCAGTACTCTCAGCTTGCCAAGGAGTACGGCGTCAAACTCGAGATCGAGTGCTTCAGCACAGGCGCCTTCTGGGCCATCCAGAAGATGCGCGCGGGCGAGTTCTGGGTTGACGGCCAGCGCCAGGACGAGCCGGGTCTGCTCGACGATCCGCTGTGGCTGACGATGTTCTTCGGCTGGCCCGGCCAGGGTTGGATGCCGCCGACGGCTAAAGGCCTGCAATTCATGGTCGATCATCTGCCGGAGCGCGCCAACTGGAGCATGAGCTGCATGGACCCCAGCGTCTACTGGACGACCATCGCCCATGCCATCAGCCTCGGCGGGCACGTCCGCGTCGGCATGGAGGACTGCCCGTACATCGAGCCGGGCGTCTTCGCCAAGAGTAACGCGGAATTGGTCGACAAGGCGGTGCGCATCGCGCGCGAGGTCGGGCGTGAGATCGCCTCGCCGGAAGAGGCGCGCGTCATCACGGGCCTGGCTTAGAGCCTATCCATAAACCTCACCCCCAACCCCCTCTCCGCGCGTGGAGTGGGGACGTCGAAGCAAAGCGAGACAGGGGTGAGGTGAGAGTGAGCGGGCTTTCGAATAGGTGCTTAGGGTAATTCGCAGACTACATCACGGATAGGCTGACACACTCATGATGGAGACCATTCTTCGCTTCCGCCGGCGCCTGACGGACGGCAACATCTGCGTCGGCGCGAGCATCACCTTCTCCGATCCGCTGGTGACCGACGCGCTCGGCGACTCGGTCGACTTCTTCTGGATCGACCTCGAACACAGCGCCATGAGTCCCGAAGCGCTCCAGGCGCATCTGCTGGCGGCCAAGAGTCGGCAGGTGCCGTCGCTCGTGCGCGTGCCGGGCAGCGATACGCCATTCATCAAGCCGGTGCTCGATAGCGGCGCAGACGGCATCATCGTCCCCCAGGTGCGCAGCGCCGAAGAGGTGCGGCGCGTCGTCGACGACTGCCGTTACCCGCCGCTGGGCAGGCGCGGCTACGGTCCACGCGTGCCCGGCAACTACGGGCGCAGCGGCGGCGCGGATTACATCGCCCGCGCCAACGAAGCGATCTTTGTCTCCGTCCAGATTGAGAACCGCGAGAGCTACGAGGCAATTGACGAGATCGTCGCGGTGCCCGGACTCGACTCGATCGTGATCGGCCCGGCGGATCTATCGGCCTCGCTCGGCCACACAGGCGATCCGGATCACCCGGAAGTCGCGAGCGCCATCGACCAGGTTATCGCGAAGGCGCGCGCAAAAGGGCTGTTCGTCGGCGCGGGCATGGGGCCGGATGCGCGTTACGCGGTCGGCATGGCGCGGCGCGGCGTCCAGTGGTTGCAGGTCGGCGGCGACTTCAGCTACATGATCGTCTACACCGACCGGATGACGGCGGACATCCGTGCCGGGTTGGCCAACGCTTAGGACGTAATCCCCAGTACGCCTGCCCTGAAAGCAAAACTGCCTCATCCTGTGCAGGGTGAGGCAGCATGTGCTCCATACGGGACTATGGCTCACCTCCGTACACGATGTGGATGCAGCCGTTTTGCGCTTCGTCGACATGCTCTACTCCGAGCAGCCAGAATCCGCGTTTCCCGTCAACAATAAGACGCCGAAGGAGAGTAGCCGTAACGCCGAGATAATCGCAGCGTATGAAGCGGGCACATCGCTGGGTGAACTCGCTGCGCGCTACGGCATCACGAAACAGCGCGTGCACCAGATTGTGAACCGCAAGAGGAAATAGGAATCTGTGCGGGCAGGCAAAGATCTGCCCGCTCTGTATTGCCCAAGCGCTCATCGCCTTTGAAGTGCATCTGCCAGCACTTATGAGGCGCTCTCGCCAGCAGCCTACCCTACAAGACTTTCACCTAGTTGAAGACGATCCGCGAGCAAGGTGGTGTGGGTTAGAAGCAAAGCTTTCCCGGAACAAGAATACACAGTGTAGAGCTATGCATCTGCATTAACTATTGCAAGTTGATCCTCTATCAAGGTTTCGCCTAGGTGCATGGGATAAGGCTGAATTATCTCTCCGTTTGTGAACGCAGGTGAAATTCTTAAGAAATGGATACAACGGCACAATTGGAGTTTCCCCACGTCGTTGTCCAGAGCCGAATGAACGAAAAACGGCACCATCTCGATTAGTTGCGGGTGTCTGTATGCGATGTCATGGCGCGCACGGTGTTTGATGTCGCCCCTAAACAACTCGGCAATCTGCATCTCATTCTGAGTGTCTTGCTTCCCTGCAAGCGAGAAGAAATGGAGCAGATCGGAAACGCCGGTATCAACATAACCTGTCAGATGAGGAACATCTCGCATGACCTCTTCTGCTGCCCAGTTATCGGCGGTCACGTATTGAGGCGTCTCACTATTCATGCGCAAACGGACAACGCCGAGCAAATTCTCCAGTCCACGAGCATTGCGACTAAAAACTCGCGAGTTATCAAAACGTAGTACATCGCGATGCTGATAGAGAGCGCCATTTTGGAGTTGGGTCCAGCACTGTCTGCTTTCCCCCTTCCCGCGTGAGTTACGCCATCCCTCAGCCTCAATCACCGCAAGAGTTGGACGTTCCAAATGCTTTGTAAGCACATTATGGACAAAGTACAGCATGTCTTGATGTCCCAAACGAAGCAGGGATTGAGCCTTATGGTTGAAGAGCTTGCTGCGCTCGTTGGAGAACAAAATACCAATCTCATGTGCGGCAATGGTGTACGGTAACCACTCACCTAGTTGGTGCGGCAGGATTACGGAGACTTCCCCATTGGCACGTAAACGAACAGCCAATACATACCTCAACCGAACAGGGGAATTACGTTCTACGCGACAGAAAGCAACTACGTCGAGCTTTTCTGCTATCTCTGGGTTGAGTTCGGCAGCGAGTTCATAGATTTGACTTGGTGCGGCGTACAATATGCCCTGTTGACGCACAATCAAATCCAATACAGCATTTTGTAGTTTTCCATCTGATTCAGGATGCAGCTTGCCCGCGCGCTTGGAATCAGTATCAAGCTTGAGCCTTTCACCTACAATGAACTGTGCCAGCACTCCTTCGCGGTGGCAAGCATCACGAATTGCCCCCTTGACCTTGCGATCCGGATGGATATTCAAGTCACCTTGTTTCGTTTCGCCAGTTGACTCGATAAGGAGTAGCCGACGCGCATTTGGCTGCCAGTTCAGATGTCTTATGTAATCACGCCATATCTCACGTTTCGCGCTATATTGCTCGACCATGAGCTTATTCCATTTGTCGGTCTGGGTTTTTGTTTTCTTGCTTCGCGGCCAATACATATAGTCGGGGGGGAGATAACCCGTGTCAAGGGGATGATAAAGAGTAGGCTGAACTTGCTCACAGGTTACCGTCACGAGCGGGTAATTTCCTTCATCAACTCCCATTAGCGTCTCGGCAATCTGTTGCCTCGCCCAATCTCGCAAGAACTCTGTGCGGTAGAGAACAACGATATGAAGATAGGAATGCCCGCTGCTCTCCAGCGCAGTATCCAATGCCGTACGCCACGATGCTCGTTGCCTCGACTGATCCTTCCGATCAGAGACCATGTATTCGTAGTCGCGTAACGCGAAGGTATTCTCCGGATTCTGTACGTCCTTTTTGAGTGGAGGCGATGCCAATAGCCATCCCCCGAGAAGAGACAATACGCCCTCAATGATTTGACTACGCTCGCGAAGACTCGTCCCAGTCTTCACTTGGTGCTTCCGTTCGCGCTCGGAACCAAATCTGCGACCCTCCGCGTAGACGATATAGTATTCGTCGCTTTCGAGTTCCTGTGTATTCAAGTAGTGCGCATATCGAAAAGGCTCACTAAAGAGATCATTCGGGGACATTAGCTTCCGAGTCGAAAAACTATCAAGCAGCCTTTCAACACCGGACTCCCATTGCCAACCCTGAGAACCAGATTGGACACCGAGGTTGATCAGTGTCGTGTCGTGCTCCCATCCACCAAAGAAGCGATTACGGTTGCAGCCAACAAGCACCGAGACAGTACGACCCTCGCCCTTGTAGTTCAGCGTCTCAGTGATGTATCTCCGAATGCTCAGATGAGCGAAAACCCATAGCCTGGATTCTCCCCTTTCGTCGACATAGCCAGCTTGAGTTTGAACACTGAAGTCAAGGCAGTAGGCAAAGTAGTCGTCGTTGTAAGGCAGTGGGTTGGTAACTAGATACAGTCCGTTCTTACCGCCGTCGTTTGCACGACGCCAAGTGATGAGGTAACTGCCTTTCTCGCTGGTGAGTTCCATTTGCTTACCATGTAGAAGTGCGCTAAGCAGCGCAGGCAGCGCAACGTAAGCTAGTCCACTCTCGCTATTTGGCTCGAATACGAGCTTTAGAGGAGTAATGCCGTGCCGCCATTCCGTTTCAGGATTCCCCTCAACGGTTCGCAGTAGCGTTTCCCATGCCTGTTTTCCATCGCCCGCTATAATTTCCCTCACCTCCGACTTTTCTCCCCAAAGCTCTAGCCAATGCCGGATGAGGCTACGCAACTGCCCCAGAGTAGGAACATCCTGCGGTAAGCCGTCCTCACGGTAATGAGTAAATGTCACCATGCGCGAATGATACTCGTCACCATCTTTGACATACTCGAACGCTTGAATCAGCCCCGGTGCCAGGGCAAGAATGGCATCGTTTAACTGACCTCGCGGAGGGCGTAGTGAGTAAGGCAGCTCGTCAACGTTGTGTTTCCGTTTGTATATTGCGGCGAAACGATCCATAAACGATCTCAGTGCTTCCTCATAGGGGAAGTCCAGGACAGAAAACCGAATCTCTGATTCAGCAGGAATTTGCAGTGTCATTCTTGTGGGCAAAATCGCTTCCGGAGAATTCCTTTTGTTACCCATGTTTCGTGTCCTTATACGTCCTTATCCGGTGGTCAGTTGCCGTCTCGATTGTCTGTGGCAGTTAACGCGTCGTTCAAGCCGCCATAGAGTTGCTTACCGATTTCGTCGCCTTCGGAGTAGTCGCTCAACACATTTATCATTGCAGTGAGTAAACTCGTGGCTTCTTCCTCTGACACATCTGTGTCACCGGATCTTGCCAACTGCGGTGACCACGCCGCATCGACGAAGAAGGCGCGGAACGGCACTCCCCCGCGCAGTAGGCGTCCAACAGCTTGCACAATTCGCCCTGCGGTCGTCGCTGCCAAATCACGGCGCGGCCTCACTTTCAAATCCGAGTTATCATGCAAGTGGATGTATCCATGCCTTTGTTCGATCATTCGGCGCAGATCGACCGCCATTTCGCGCGCCTTCATGGCGCGGACATACAAGGTGTCGTGTTTCCACGCCTCAAAGCTTGGATCATTCGCCCACTGAAGAGCAAATCGATTTAGTTCTTGTGCTTTGGCCTGCATATCATGTGGCTGGCTCATTGGACGAGTTAGAAAACAGACAGCACCAAAGGCAGCTTTGGACTGCGTATTCAAGATGTTAAAGCCGCGCCCGATAGACTGCATTGGTGCAATGAGAATGCGACCACCCATGCTAGCAAATTGCTCAATATCAATGCGATGCAAACCACCAGTCTGCTCCAGCATTTCAATCTGGAAATCTTCGCTACTACTACCACGCTTCAAGTCAAAAATAGTGTGTGCCTGAGCGCGCCAACGATCGCGGAGTACCTGCGCTGCGACACGTGCTTGACGGTATGAATTCGTCAGCAAGAGAATTCGTGCTCTATCTGCCCATTGATCAGGGTTGGATGTCCCTTGTTGTTCAAGCCACTCAAGTAGATTGCCGAGGAATCCGCCTGGAACACCTAAGAAATCAAGCATAGCGGTCATCAGCAATCGGAATTGTTGCTCCTTATCCTGTGCACCAGAAATTGTTATTGGATTACCAGCTTTATCAGTGAAGTATTGCCAAATGAAGCGACTATCCTGGATGGCTTGCTCTGTCGGTTCAGGTGCCATAAGGACGCCTGCAAGCGGAATGGTTACGTTGAATGCAGTGGAGTCAGGTAAATACGAGGTGCCCGAAAGTGCCAGCACGTGAGGACCGGGCATACCATCGAAGGCGATCCGCAGCCGATGGAAATTCAGCAAGTAACTACGTCCAATGTTGGTATAGGCAAAAAGCGACAATCGATTTGCTGCTTCAGGACTGGACGTTGTTCCGGCCGGTTCAATGGCGAACCCGTACTGTTGTCCGGTAAGTGGTAGCGGTAGTATGTTTTTCATACCTTTAGGCATTTTGCCGAATGGTTGCTGCGCATCGAGTGTCTCAGGTTTGTTATGCCATTCCTCAATAACAATATGGATGTGCCTATCTAGAAGCGCGACCGTAAGAAGAAACCGTAATCGTTGTGCAAGTTCATCAACGGAACGATCCATTTGCTGTTCAAGGTAAGCTTGATCATAACCGTCGTTGCTTTGCGATAGCTTTTTCCTTAGGATATTCAATCGAGTATCAATATCGGGGTGCCAGCGCAGTATCCAGTTCACGCACAACGATAGGACATCCTGATCTGTGGCGTCATCCGCAAGATTGTTGAGCGTCTGCATTATTGCTGCTAAACCCCCTACCGAGTGGTCAAGGTCTGTTGGATTTGGCGGCAGTTGATAGCGCAAGACATCCGGTATGCGATTTAGGAGTTGGTTGAAGGGGTCGAAGATCGGCTTCGTGCGCTGCTCGTTTGCATCCTTTTCTCCAGGAGCAGTTTTTGCAGTGTCCCACTCCTTAAGGCCTGCCAGTCGTCGCGCAAACCTGTAAGCAAGTTGATTTGGGGAGAAATAGCCTCGTTTGACCCAGTTTCTGACGGTACGCGTTTGATTGTGATCTGCAATAGCTGTCAGGACTCCGCTGAGAGCCTTAAGAGATTCGCGTGCGGTAATGACCCATCGGCGATAATCTGCTGGCAGAACCCTGTTCTCATTAAAATACCGTGTGATTTGCGTATCGAGTCGATCCAGTAATCCATCCCGCCCATTGGTTATCTCTTCCTTCAGAGCAAATGCCCGGTCGAACCAATCGACTATAGTCTCTACCTCATCCAGGATCACAAGATCCGACTGTTCATAGACCAAATCCCCCATCGTCATCACACGACTGTCAAGATGAAGAGGTAATGACGCTTGAGAAAGAGCACCAGGTGTTGTTACCCAAACCTGTGTATTCGGCATATCTCGGAAAATCTGTTTGGAAGGGCATACCCTAAACAAAGGGCAAACATGTCGCTCCCGTCGCCCTCGTCCAGCGCGAGGCTCGGACATGAGATCTTCACACGGTTCATTCCCCGCGGGGATTGTAACGTCCGCATCAGCATCCCACCGGATCTGGGAAGCTAACGGGCAAGCCGGCATTAGCCATCGCTCACCCCAATGCGGATGTCCACTTTCTAGACTGCGAGCGTATTCACGAGACGCAAGTAACCGACCGAGATGAGTCTCCCGCTGGGTAGTCCCTAAGAGAGGAACCGCAAAAACCTCCTCGCTCGAAGGATCTTCATTGAACCAGTTATTGACCTGATTTGCTATCTCGATGGCGCTGTGACTATCGCCAACCACGAGTGTAATCCGCGCATCCCAGCCCATTCGGATGCAATGAGCAATGATAAGCTTGGCAAGCGTGGTCTTCCCAGCAGAGACCATTCCGGGTATGTGGACTGACCCTTCCAGATGCAACGGGTAGGCATTGTCAGGCTCCAGCATGATTTCGAAAGCACTGCGAGATGCTCGGCGAAACCGGATTTGTTGCAGATCATGCACCCAATGGATGCGACCGCCGAGAATTGACTCACGTTGATCGAGGTATTGAGCCGTCGGTAGCAACTCCTCGTGGCGCAAACTGATGACAGTTCTCGGACGGTACCGCTCAAACCAAGCTTGAGGATCTTCATGCTGTTGCATAGCCTCGGTTATAGTAACTTGCCCGTGATGCATTTCACCGTGTGTATCACGAACCCGTACTCGGTAGGTTTCCCCAGCCTTCGTCAGTCGTCGACTACGCTGCTCGAAAGGAAGCTGCGACATGAGAATTTCAACGTAACGATCCTCGCGCAATGGATCAGGAGATGGGTCTATGCGGCACAAGGCGATTGACTGCTGATCTAGGCGTTCACTCAGACTCGCATCGTACAGGCGCAGATGTGACGGGCAGTTCCTTATATATCGGACAAGTGCACTTTCCCAAGCAAAACGTGAGCTAAGTGGGATAATGATGGCGGCGTTTGCAAGCATTCTCTCCTGATCCGAGGATAACTGCTTGAGCAAAACATGGTGAAGCGGCATTCGGCTTAACAGCACCCACCCGACACTCAGCGGTTCACTCTCCAGCCCAAGCTGCATTGCCAACGTTAGGGTTATCTCGACATACGCTAGCAACCGAGCGTTCTCCGGAGATCCGGCGTCAACAGTGAGGTTACGGACGAGGTTTTTGAACGACTGCGGCACGGCATACATACTCGCAAACTCACTTTCGCTTTTTCGAAGGACGCGCGAGAGATTTCAGTTTGCTCTCAACACGGTTCATAAATTCCGACAGGGATGCCATGTGCAAATTAGCAGGATGCTCTCCCAAAGCATTTCCAAGGCGACTTCGATAATTGTTTTCGACCATGCGCTCATCAGGAATCACGTAATAGCAGTGATCGAATGCAAGGTCGCCCTCGCTGTAAGGCAAATGAATCGTTTTGGCAAGCTGTTCAGGATGAGCATGATCTTTCGCATCGACCGCCCATATTTCCCCGTCAGTGAAGGAAAGGCGTAGGTCATAGGTATCCAATCCAGGGTAACGCTCAGGAGGTAACAGCAAGTTGTCGAACTGGTAGTGCAGCTCTTCGGCAAACGTGAACAGTGCGAGTTCGATACGTCCGGGAATAAAGGTGCGTAGCTGGACTCCGAGCTTCAAACGGTAGAGTTGTGGCACATTTCGAATCATGTGAACATGAGGGGAGCCGCTACCATGATCGGCGCAGAAACCCGGCTTGATGCCACGCCACTGATTGCCATGCAATTCCAACATACCACAACGATCACATACAGCGAGTTGGTCGATGTGGCGATACGGCACCTCTTCATAAAATGGAGAAAGATCCTCCATTACGGCCCGCGGTTGTTCTCGTAGCTTATCCAGAGTAACCCAGGGAAAACTGATCAGAAATGAACGAACTACGTTGTACCTCTGTTGCGCTGCTATCTGATCAATTTCCCCTTTCAGCCGCTCGCGTAACCGAACCATGTTAAGATTGTCTAGTGCGGTTTGGGGAATGTCCCCTTGCGAGAGTACCGACAACCCTAACTGGTCTGATACATCTAGGCAATATCCCTCTGCTTCCTCACTCAGTTCATCATCATAGAGGAGAGGTTGAGCACCGTTGAAATTGTCCGGAATACTGAACGGGTACCAATCCATTACAGGTTGATGGCAGATGCCAATAAACTGCCTAAATGTTCGTGGGAAATTAGTCTGAGATGAAAAGCTGATGGCGTTGAGAGTATGCCGCAAGCTATTTGGAATTGTGAGATGTTGAGCTTTTAAGTATGCATGCAAACCAAACACCAAATGCATGAAGAGTTCATCGGTAGCAGGCTGGCTGTACAATCAAGGTTCCTTCCTCAAAAACGCGCATAGACTTACGATATACTCAAACTGAGAGAAATGGAATGATTTTGTAGCTGGTGTTCCATAGGTGGAACAAAGAGGAGTTTACGCTGTGACGGCACCGCCTGGATTTAGATTAAATCTGGAGCTATTAGGTAAACGCGTCAGGGAAAAGCGCGGCAAACGAAGCCTCAGAGAGATTTCGGCAGAACTCGACATCGGAATAGCAGTGCTATCACGAGTGGAGAATGCCAAGTTGCTGCCTGATTATCATAATTTCGGTGTCCTATGTCATTGGTTGGGCGACCATCCAGGTGAGTACTTTATCATTAACGATGAAGACACCACCGATCCTCTAACAACTCAACTACGCGCAGCGAAGAACATGAGTCTCGAAACCGCAACGGCTTTCGCTGAAATCATTCGTGCCGCTTATGAGCAGGTTTTGGAGCAGACTGCCAAACCAGGCACAGTATGAAGCTCGAAGCAGCATTCAGGAAACGGTGTGAGGCAATAGCGGTTGATTGGCGTTATCGTTTACGGCTACGCGTCCACGATCCAATGACTGCGGAACTGCTTCTTCATGAGTTAGGTGGTGAAGCTGTTACCCCAGACAGACTGCTGACCGCCTCCCCCGAAGCTGTAGAGCACCTACTAAGAAGTGAAGACTGGTCAGCCGGTATAGTGCGTGTAGTTCCGTTACTCATCGTTTACCATCCAACTCATTCTCCCGCGCGTCATCAGTCAGATTTGATGCATGAAATCGGCCACGTTTTACTTGACCACCCTATGGTCGGCTTTGATCCATCAACAGGGTTGCCTAAACGTGATCCACGTTATGAAGACGAGGCTACCTATCTGGGTAGCTGTCTGCAAATCCCACGGCTTGGACTGCAATGGTGTGTCAAGAAAGGACTTGGCACAGTGTCTATCGCGCAGCACTTCGGTGCAAGCGTGCAAATGGTTCGCTTTCGAAGCAACATGACAGGGGTAAGACTTCCCAACCATATAGACGAATAGCGTGGGCCATCCGAACCCTGGGGTGATACGGGCAAGTTCGTGGTCAATTTCTCGGAGCCTGCGGCAGAAATCGGCCCAATCAGGCTTGTGCCCAATAGCAGGGTCAAGGCACTTCAAAACATCCGTTATACGACCCTGGAACGTCTCTTGGCGGCGAACACGCTTGACGATGTGTGGTGATTATCAAAGCGCGTGGTTCCATTACTGAACAAGCGGCATGCGTACGTTAACTTGTGTAGGTTGAGGCAATCGATGGTGGATGAACGTTACAGTCTTTCCTTTACGACCAGTAGCATACGGCAGCAGGAATCTTTGAAGCTTGCCATTCTATACATCCGGTATAAGGATTGGAGATTGGTTCGATCTGATGTCATTGAGCGCAACATCCTTCAGCAGCGCACGACAACATCTTCCAAGAAGCTCTTTCAGGAGCTATCGTCTCGCCTGCGACATTTGTCTGATGCTGAAATAAACTACCTGGCAGAATGCCCCGAATCAGAGAAATCAATAATGCTCTGGGTTGCCAATTGCAGGCGATATAGATTCATACGTGATTTCACGATTGAAGTTCTCTGGGAAAATCAACGCAACCTGATCAATCAGTGAAACAAGCAGATTTCGATGCCTTCTATGGTTCCAAGCGTATCATCCACGAAGAACTTGATGAAACTCCTGACTCCACTAGACTCAAAGTGCGACAGATACTCTTCAGGATGTTGCGTGAAGTTGGCCTACCCTCCAGAGACCACAATATCCGCATCCTCACGCCCAACGCTGAGACTGTCGCGCTACAGGGTATGATGTATCACAGTTGCCAATTATCGACTGAGCTAACATCACGCGATTATTGCACCAACAACGCGCATTGATTTTCAAATTCAGGAATTTGCCACTTAGTATTCTAGAGATCGTGCAGCTCATGCTGATCGCCGTAGGAAACATGGGGAACCATGTCCTGCATGTGGACGAGCCGTCTATATCTAGTTTGCCGTTTTTGTGCCACCACCATGCTTCGTGACTCTTGGACGGAGTTGCACCTTAATTGCCTTCTGAGCAAAGATTTTGTCTGACGACTTGCTTGACCACACATACGCTTCACCGGGTCTTAGGCTAGCCAATTGCGATGAAGTCAACTGCGATATGGCCGCGATCGACCTCTGCAAATGACGTAACCATTGAGGGGAATTAAACCTGTGTATTATTACAACTGACGACAGTTCAATGATTTCTGACGGTAAAGAAGGGGGATCTTGAGATGCGATAAGTAGTGAGACTCCTTGATGGCGCATCTGGCGCATCACTTCGACTATGTGTGTAGTTAAGTCCCGATTGCTCATGTACTTGTGAGCCTCGTCGAAAACTATGAGCCTGTTGAATTCCTGGTGCATTCCAGCGTTGGCAAAGATGTTGAGCATTACTACAAACAGGCCAAGTGCCTCATCTTTGTCAATGAATTCGTCACGTAGATCCACTATGATTAGTCGTCCAGGATGAAGTAGATCTGCCAGACTGTAATTGTCATCAATGAATTGAGAAGCAAAGTTAAGGCGAATTCTTGCGATACTTTTCTGATTTTCACTCAATTCAGAGGCCTCAATCTCGTTTCGAAGAGATGTCAGCGTAATGCTTTCTCGGAGAGTCCTCATTATTACATTGATCTGCTTCATATACATCTGATTGCCGAATGTCCCCATTAAGAAACGCCAGTCCTTAATTGTTAGCTCTTTGGAACTGAACAAGATGGGCGCCACTTCAATTGAGGGAAACTCCAATTGACGCTTTTCTAGCTTGTCACGAGATGTCAGTAGCAGGACATCCGCCAACGCCTGAGGTTGGGCACCATATACAGCTTGCAAAGTTTCAAGTTGCTTCTCATCATCATTTGGTGTGTTCATCGACACAAATTCTGGAGAATAGTCTTGATTCTCCTGGAAGTGAAATATGACTGAAGCCAATGGAGCAGGCAATCGGTTGATAGCATCTATCGGTTGGGAGGCCATCTCGACAATAGATCCGAGAGTATATGACTTTCCACCACCCTGTACACCAAATAGACTGATAGTGCTAGTTTCATTTAGGTCAAGGGCAACGATACTGCCAGAAGCCTTTCCCAATATGCCAAATTGAGGTGATTCAGGCCTATCGATTCCTAGGAGAACGTCATACTTCGGACTTTTCAGTTGAGTTTCTGTTTCGATGCTCGGATAATTCGGATCAGCGCTCGGGTGCGCATTGGTCGAGTAGAGAACTGCGTTGTCAGAATCGGTTGCCGGTGGCAATTCTACGCGGTTTGTGAAGGACCGATCACTGTCATAACTGTCCGATGTTGAAATTGTGAAGCTCTTGGGAAAGACTTCGCGAATCGTTTCATAATTCGGATCATCTCGCATGGTTGTATCTTCAAGAACTCGAGCAACCGACTCTTCGTGGGCTAGAGCCTCCTCTAATGAGGCGAATTCCTCATCTGAACGCTGATTGGCTCTATAGCGCAACCACCCATTCTGTAATAGCTTGTAGAGATAATCGCGGCCCACACGATGGAAAAATAATCCCGAATGCTCATAATCTGATGCGACACCTTCAAACGACAGATCAAAGATCAGCCCTGAGCCTGAACAAATCAGTCTGTATCCATCATCTAGACCATGTATGTAGTCCCGGAACACCTCAAGGCTATCTTCGCTAATCAAACCGTACCGATAGGATCGATCAAGGTAGAATTCCAGGAGGGAGATCAACTGCTTATTCTTCAATTGTCGATCCACACGATCATGAACGTAATTGTCAATCTCAAAGTGCGTTTGCAACACGGAAAGACTATTGCTGATTTGCGCGTCAACTCTCCGCTTGGTGTCCAAATACCAAAATGAGTCGCCAATTGCACTGCGCCACTTCACTTCTACAACATGAAAGCCCAATGTACGATTGGTAGGGTCACATCCAACGACTAACATATCGCTTCTGCTTAGACTTGTGTCATCATGGAGGCTTTCTTGACTCACTTCTGAAAACAGGTCCATGTGTGCGTCCAGAGGAATTACTATCGCATTGTCGAGTATGCGGTACTGTTCGAGAAACAAGCGGGCGAACGCTAGTCCCAGCGCTTCATTTATCTGGTTCGGTGAAGACAACAGTTTGAAAGCTAGTTTCCCACTGAGCGACCTAAGAAGTTCCAAAAAGAACACTTCGATCCCATCTTCAAGATATATATCCATAGAATCTAACACAGGACGAATGATACGCGACAGTTCCTCAACGGCCCGGGTTGTCAACATAAGATGTTCAGAATCAATCCCGGAGAAGTCTGGCACGAAATCTAGTAAGTACATAGGGCGATCGTTTTTCACAGCGCTATCGAAGTACTCTAGCCCTAAGTGCTTGTCCAAAATGAAAACCCAGTCTGAATAGGCGTGCACTTGGAAAAGTAAGTTCTTTTCCCGAAGTGGCAGATCAAGCTTCAGCGTAGGGATCAGACCGTTTGCCAGTGCTCCAATTGCCACCGATGATTGCAAAGTGCTCAAGTAATTGAGGATGTCGCCAATCAGTTGTGATATTAGGTTCTTTTCAGTATGTGTCGTTGCCTTCCATGGGATTAATTGTCGCTTCCAAGCAAAATATGAACCCTCGCCCGCGAAATGCATGTATTGTTGCTGAATCAGTCCGTAATTGTAACTCGATCGACCTTTAAACACTGGCTCTGGATTTACTTCTATGGGAAATGCGTCTCCTAGAATGCTGATGTGCGCCTCGTAATCTTCCGGATTGTTCATAAAATCATGAACTGAATTCTTGCTGAGACGCAACTTTGGAAAGAGATGATTCTGGCTTGGAATAGTAAATGCATCGGCTTCAGAACTTACTTGACGTTCTGGATCGATAAGTTCCTGGAACGATATACCAGTCTCGTCTAGTTCTGCGCTTCGTGTGAACAGATGAACCTCATATCGCAATGACGGCTTTCTGGCTTTTGACCGTTCCTTTTCAATTCCCAGAATTGCTTTTACAACTAGATTACCTTCAGCAGGATTAAAGACATTTATCTTCAGGGTGGGTGTATACGGATGAAGTACCAAGTAGCGGAGCATCTTCTGCAGAACAATCTGATAGTCTACCTCTATCAAATTGCCCTCTATTGCAGATAATTTCATGCCAAACAGCTTACTCACTATCGAACGTAGTGACTGTTTGTCATCAGTATGTTCACTTAGATACAAAGGCCAGTGCTTTGAGAAGAGGCCTTGTTCGAGGTAAAAGTGGGACAAAGCATTGTTAGTGTTCAAATGAGAAAGACGGATGATTGGTGGCAGATTCACAGGAATGCAACGATGCAGCAAGTACTTCCTTGCGGACTCTCGCATGAAATCGCGAGGGGAATCTTCATTTTGTGACTCTTGCAACCAAGCGCGCGCTATACAGCAGTGCTGCAAATGCCACAAGAGGCGAAGGGGGTGTGTTGGAGCTAGTAGATAGGCTCGTTCCTGGTTTGGAAGCAGAACTTCGATCGTGTCCACGTCCAAGTACGTCGGAGATTTCTCCTTTGCGTACTGAAAGGATCTAGTTGATGATTTCAACCACTCTAGATAGGTTTTTGCATAATTGACAATGATTTCCTCAAATTCCAAGAGATCTCTGGTGGCGACAATTTCGTCGTGCCTTTCGCCTCTAATTGCGGTGAACAGTTCAGTTCTTGCCCTCAAGAACTCCTTTGAGAGCATATCCGTTTGAAAGCTCCGTTTGCCTATACTGACGTTATCGTACTTCGTTTGTTCATTTCGAAAATCTAGTCTCAGTCTACCCAAATCATCGGGGTTACGCAGAATATTCTGTTCAACTCTGCGCAACAGGTTGTTCACTGTTATCGTATATCTAGTCTGAGCATCGTATACAACATTGTAATTAGCATCCGCTCTCTTTAGACTCGTCGAAGCCCACCCACTCTTCTCTGACTGTGGTTTTAGCGGCCGGGTGATTGGATCTTCACCTCGATCTAGCATATTGAACTGTGCCCAGAGTTTTGCCTCCAGCAACGATGAAACGCCAATGTTCTTCTGAGGTTCGATTGGTGGTGGAGCATCATCATCCACCCAGAACCAAATATCTTCACTTTCATTTATTCGCTTGCCATTAGGGTTATTCTGGTTCCGCAGGACTTCTGGCGTCGATTCAGGATCCTCTGCATTGATTATCTCGCCAACCTCGTTATATGCCCGCACTCTAAAGAAGTAGATATCATCTTCTACCAAGTCTCGAAAATCTCTGAGGTTTACGGTCTTAGTTCGATACGCACGGGCACTATTAGTATTCTTAACATTACTGCTTTCCCAAACAATTACCTCATCCGTGTTTATCAGTTCGATTCGGAAGTGACTTAGCTGATTGATCGTTGCTGGCTTTGGATCAGTTTCCCACCTTATGCTAATTGAGTTACTATGATTGACATCCAGGTAAAGTGGATTCTCTGGACCTGAAGGTTCGTCAGAATTCCTCGCCGGCAAAGCGAGATCGTGAACGTACAGTAGTGATTTTTCCTTAATGCCTTCCCCGAGGAAACGCCATTTGTCAAAAGACAAATGCACGAATTCAGAATTTGCCGCAATAAGCATCGCCCAGTCGCTGCTGTCGCCGAGAATTCTGCTATTCAAGAATGCATACAACGATGCTTGTATTGTGTTATTTTCAAGTTTAAGACTATGGATTCGTGCCATCAGAGGCGCAGTCGAGTCAGTGAGTATTTCAATACAAGCATAATTTCTATCCAGTTTTTGCCGTACACGATCGCGAACATCCAGTAGGCTGACATCGGGCACCAAACCAAGCTGATAGATTGCCCCCCCCGCCGCCTCGAGTGTAGAGTTATTCTTTGCGATTGTTAAGTAATATTTCACGATATCGTCGTGAGAGATATTCTTGATCGTATCCCGAAGATAGTTAATAACTTCGTCCGTCAGACTTTGGATATCTTCTGGAAGCTGGCTTCTCAAGATATCGCATGTCTGTGAAGGTATTGAACTGAGATCCAGTTCTCTGAAAGTACTTACATCAAAAGAATCTTCAGCCGCGGCTTTTACTCCAGGCGGAATAAAAGCAAGGAGTGGCTTATTTTCTGCATTCCTTAGTTCGATCAGTTTCGTTGGAGAGACTTCCCACGGTTGGGTACCCTCCTGACGATGCCCCGAGAGGAACACCACATGGGAGTCGAAGCCCTCATTGTGGAAGTGCTCGCACAATGAACGCATGATCTGTACGGGTAAGGTACTTATTCTCAGGCAGTGGCCGGGCTTGCTCGCCTTCAGTGTTCGCGATACGACCTTTCCCACCTGATCAGCCAAGGCATCATAAAACTCGTCATCACGAATAGTCTGTAGAAGCATACCTCTGCCCTATTCTCTATCGCCCGACCTAATTTCATAGCGAGGCCGTATTTTCTGTGCATTATATGCATCACTTAGGTCCATGTAGAAACCGATTTCTCGCAGACGATTCTTCAGGTTGCCATAATTTGAATTGAAGGCTTCATAATCCCTAATTGTCGCGGTCGCACTATCTGGGACAACAACTATTCCGTATCGTTCTTTCAGCCAGGCGACAAACTCATCTATCAGTATCGGCCTAGAATATAGCTCCTGACCGTGCTCGGTGGCCCTGGTGTCCAACACTGCAATTTGAACAAACATTTCGAGTAACCTACTGCCGATGTGCCACCGACGTTGATTCCCCGCCCCTTTGCCTTGACGCATTAATCCCGTATCTGTATTTTTCATTAGCAAAGAGTCAAGTTGTTGCGTCAGATATTTTCTGTAGTACTTTGTCCTTTCCAAAGAGACGAGTTCAACAAATTTCTCTAAAGGGGTAAGGGTCTCCATATCTCTGACCGATAAAATTTCTGTTTTTTCCTCGTCATCATCTTCTATTGGAGCAATGTTTGTTATTCGTTCGTCAAAGAAGTAGTCTAGCCCACTGGGAGGGTCTTTCAGAATATTCAAGACCTCTGCAACACTTTCTGGTTGGAATTTTAGTTGTCGTCTACCTGTTTGGCTTTGAGAAAACCTGAACACCTGGTTAATAGTGAAGACGGAACGGATATACTGACTGATTACCGCGAAGTGTCTACCACAGTTTTCTCTGGCCAGTTTGGCCATGTGGCTGGTGTAGTCCTCGCCCATATCAACAATGATTTCGGGCATGTAGAATTCGTCGCGCGATCGATTCTGGAAAGCAAATGGACATGTTTGATACGGCGTTGAAGCGTGAATCGGCTGAACAGGGCAGTTCAGGCAATCATGATTTGCCGTTTTCTTGGCAACCCACCCACTGACTTGGTGGAACATCCTTATTAGATACAGTCCGAGATGGAAGCCAACGGCAGTTCTGATGTAATCAATAAGAACGGATCTTGGGACTACATTCTCATATGCCAACAATCGCCTCAAGTCATCACAAAACAAGCGTGAATTTCCGATACAAAGCGGAGGGTCAGGTGCTTCGCCACGGCTACTTGGGCGCTCGCGTAGATTTTCGTTGTCCACCATTCTGACAATTGTCAATGTGTCCAAATCCAATGCTGTCTCACCATCGTAGGTTTCTTTATCCGCCTCCATTCCTTGCCCAAGAAAGTCTGCCAATCTGGAGATAATGGTCCTATCTCCTGCTTCCAACATACTATATATGTGTTCGGCGCCTCGGTAATCATTGGCTTGCTTGGGATTCCTCAGTTTGTATGCATTTAGATGTAGAGGCAAAGGAGCGGCAACCTTCTCTTGGTCAGGTTTTCCCCGGTTTGCAATATCTAGCAAATCGCTATAGATCCAATCTGCTACAACATCGCGGTAGTTACCGAACCCTTCAAGTGTGCTCGAGTGATTGGAGACAAGCTGATCAACAATCCACTCTAGGTCGACCTGCACACGGCCTGTTCGAGCGACAGGACGACGTCCATCGTACTTCAACAACATATATAGATTGATCAATAACCGATTAAGCTCAATCTGCTTCGGCATTATTTGGCATAACTTTGTGTTGTTGAAAGTGTAGTCGTTCTTCGTCAATTTCATTTGGTATCTGATCCTTCACGCATCCATTTTCTCAAGCTTCAATGTATCAACGCCCGTGTGGAATATCTGATAGAAATTCCGATCATCACGAGTTAGAAGCAGCTGTCTAAACGGCAAATGCGCCAAAGCGTTCTTGAAAATAGTCAAGTTCACGAAGACGCCACTTAGGTCATCTTGAGAAGGGACAAAACCCCTTGTCATTTGATCCAGCATTTCAAGTAAGTCAAGCGAGACAAGTAATACTGCCGGGCTGGCACCCTGAATCCTCTGCAGCGAGTCAACCGGATCGTGGTAGAAGATGATTTGATCAGCGGAATACTCGATGAAGCTATGTTCAACGACCGATGGAAGACGAACCTTGAAATCACTCTTTGGGAACAATCGAAATGTCTTTATCTTTACGTGTCGATCGCGTTCAGTGGACAATCCGACGTAGTCGGAAGCATACGCTAGATTTCGTGCCCCTTCCGCAATAGATATACCTTTAACAATCAGTGTCTTCAGAGCTTCGATATCGAAGGCTTCGCTGTTTCCGTTGGCAATTGCCTTGAAGTTAGCAAGTTGCGCATATGGCAACATGTCAACCCACTCACTGTCAAGACGTTCGAAGTATAGAAGCCTTCTCAGGAAAGAGTGTCTTAGCTTGTATCTGTGCAAGATCTCTGATGACCGCGCAGCTTCCCATCCTTTTGGCAGTTCCCACCGATTCAATACAGCTTCTACGAGACGACTACGCCTATCAAATCCCATCAGGTTCATATTCTCGATTGGCTTAAAATTCACCTCTCTATCGGTTCCAGGATTTGAAACTTCTGCAGGGTCAATCTGTCGTAATAACCTCACCAGTCTATCGTCGTTGCTTCCTGCTGGTGGTGCGGCCTCTATCGCAAATGCATTGTGATAGAGAAGTGATGCTTCGTGCTCTATCCGTGTCTTTTGATTCATGAGTTCGCCAACATCTTCGCAGCCGTGGTCTCGAAATATCATCCAAGAGAGAGCAGAGCGCATATCCCGCATCGTGATATGGAGTTGCCTTCGAAGATGGACTATTTCAAATAATGTCTCAATTCTTTTTCGTACCGAATAACCTGATGCAGAGTCAGATAATGTATCAACATTGTATTTTATGAAGCACTTATTCCGAATTGCACAGGCCTCGCAAGATTCCCAGAATTCTGGCTGCAAAAAAGCTTCCAGCTGACGTTCGAAAATCGATTTCATCTCTTGCTTTGGATCGCCCGCAACAACTGATCGCTGATTTAGGTCAATCACAGTCATCCAGGCCGGTAATTGTTCTGCATCTCCTGTCTCGAAATACTCGCTGATGACGCTGGACATTTCTTCGAAGACAGCTGTTGTGTCCTCATCCATGAAGAAATCGAGGATACGCCCCTTGTTGATTGCAATAATATGTACGGTACTTCCATCTAGATGTGCAAGAATTTGGCTGTCAGAGAAATGTTCAAAAAACTCCTTCAAGACTACATCATTTGCTCTTCCATCGCCCTCATCTTGAGAACCATCATAATTGGTAATGAAATCGAATTCGCCCAAAGTAAACTGACTGGAATTTAGAGTTGGATAAAGAATCACAGATCCAGCTTCGGTCGCAACCTGTTCCAGATTCCTAATAAATGCGGTCTTGCCATCGCCAGCATTGCCAGTGATGATGACCAATCTAAATTGACCATCCAATACAACAGGCTGAAGATAGTTGTCTAGTCCTGTCTTCACATATGTCTTTTTGGAGATGTCGGCGAAACCACGAGTGCCACTGTTATCGCGTCGTGCTTGACTGTAGAGGGTGAGCAAACGCGTAACGTAAGGATTGTAGTTGGGCTTTCCAATTTCCCATGGCTCGAGGTTTAATGACGCATCTACCCCGTCATAGGTCGGACTGGCATACAGGTAAACACCTCCAAGCGCAACGAGATCTTCGCGGAACTTGTGAGCGCTGCGATAGCGACGATTGGGATGACACGAAGTTGCGTTGAGGATGATTCCTACCAATTCCTCTTCAAGATTGGGTACATAATTCCGAGGATCAGTGGGCTCGACGTGTGGGCTCGGTTGCCGGTCAGGATATGGGTGATGCCCTGTAATGAGTTCATAAAATACCACGCCGACCGCAAATAAATCAGCATCCGTACTCCACTTCGTTGTGCCAATGTCCGGCAACATGTATCCTGGTGTACCTGTGTAAGTGATACTTGCTTCGCGAGCTTCTCTGGCCACGTTGAAATCAATCAGCTTGACGCCGTTGGGTGACAGAATCAGATTGGCGGGCTTTATGTCACGGTGTAGCCAGCCTTGATACTGTAAATTGCCTAGCTCATTGAACTCTTCCTGTGTGACTTCACCGTCATATTGACGCGCCCGCAATTCCTCAATACGATCAACCTTAGGGTGAATAGCCTCGAGTGCGTCGAGCAGATCAACGATGATTTGAACCACTACGCTCACCGGGATCCGCCTCTCCGGCTTTGTGAAGTTGCTAATAGGCTCTCCCTCCACGAATTCTGACACAAGAAACACCCGGCTATCTTGTTGCAGCGCACCCCAATCATGTACTCTGGCGATGTTTCTGTGGCGAATACTGAATAGAGCATTGAACTCTCGCTGAAGATCCTGGATGCCTCTGAAGAATATCTTCAGAGCGAATATCTCGTCGCGCAATTCGTCATAGACCTGGTAAACCTGTCCTGCACCACCGGAAGGTAGCTTCTTTTGAACCTGATACTTGCGATTGATGATTTCGCCGACTTCAAACTCAAAAGGATCACGGTCTTGACTCTTTGGTGATTCTAATACCTGCACTTGCCCAGGTTGTACCGAACTTGATGGTAGGTCCTGAATCGCGACCAATTCCTCCCATACCTCTTGCGACGATTGGATACGGTCGCTTTGAGACGGCTTTGTCATAAGACGGACAAGTTCGTTAAGTCGTTGTGGGATGTCAATATCGGCCAACTCGCCAGGTCCTCCACCAGAAGTATTTTCCTCCAAAGCCTCTTCTGGCGAGTCGTACAAAGTAGTGCCCGTTAACATTTCAAACAAAATAACGCCGAGACCGTAGATGTCCGTCGCCTGCGTCGGCTCGGCTGCTGGATTCAATAGCTCTGGTGCCATATATGCCCTGGGAACGTCTGGGTCTAGCTCTATCGGGCCAACTGTAGTTGTGCCGGTGACAGCGATACGCGCGTAGTCGAAATTCATCAAGATCGGCTGCCCCGTCTTTGAAATCAGGATGTTCTCCGGACGAATGTCCCGGTGAATCACATCAGCCATATGTGCAGAGTTCAAACCGGCAGCGATACCATGTGCGATTTCTAGCTTGCGCTCCAAGGTGAGCGGCACACTTCCGTTCATGATGTCTCGCAAAGTGCCTTCGTCAGACCAGTCGGTTACCGAGTAGAACAAGTTCGGGTCATTGGGGTCTGTGGCAAACGAGCGCAAGTTGATCAGATTGGGATGGGTACCAATTCGCTGCAGGGCTTCGGCTTCCCGTCGGATAATCTCCAAACGTTTGTCGAGTTGTTCCTCTGGCAGATACGGATTATAGGAGAAGACACGCAGTCGTACTGGTCTTTGATTTCGAATCAGTGAGTGCTTTGCCAGGTACTCTGTGACATGATCTCGGCGCAGTAGCGTCTCCATGATTTCATAGTCGCCGATTTTGCGCGGACCTAGCGGGCGCCCCTGGGCGAACTTAGAGATGGCAGCTTCGATTGCACGCCGAAAAGCCGTCAAATCACGTCCTCTGATCAACCGATCATCCTTGAGCAGCTCTGGCGCCTGCGGAAACTGACATATCCAATCTTTGGATGAGCCATTAATCTGAAGGATACCTTGGTCGTCTGCAATGACAACGACTGCTTGCACCCAGAAATTTCCCGCAAGAGCCGGTAATTCACTCTGTAGGCGCGATTTGAGCACCCGTGCTTTGTTGTTCGCAGTACCAAATGGATTGGGACGATTATGCTGACCAGCTACACGCCAGGAATGATCATCGCCTTGGATACCACCACGCCAATACTTGATTTCTACGATGTAGATTCCGTGCGGAGCCAGGACGATCAAATCATACTCGTATGGCGGACTCCCCTTTTGATAGATCTCGACATTCGGGAAGAGCGTGTAGGCATTCGGAAGCGCTTGTTCAAGATGCTGTACAACCAGTTTCTCGCCTTCATTCACAGGGGCGCCGCCAATCATGATGAGTTTTGCCATGGAAAGTCCTTATAGATCTTTCAGCTTCGTCCTACATTTCAGGCTGCCATCCAAGCTCCCCCAGCAAGATATGTTGAGCCTCGTCTTCGAATTCATTTGCTCTTTCGCGCAGCTCACAGATCTCGGCAACGTCTACCTCAAATGAGTGACGCAGAGCCTCTGAACACGCTGGCGCCAGCGTATCAAGAATGGACTGCTCTGATAGCTCACCCATCGAGGTACCATACGATTGCTTTATTAGCATCCGCCTTCCGAATCCAGTCGAAAGCCAGATATAAACGAATCCTCTATCACTTGGGTTCTTTGGATATATGCGAACCATATGTTGAGATACGGCGACATTGTCAAGATGAGTAGGAAGAATTACGGGGCGCCCAAACAATCCATATCTCTGTCCGCTACACTGAACGAGTATTGTACCTGCCCGTACTCTGTATTTTCCCAGATTGGGCATTTGTGGGGAGATGAAAATCCTAGGTTTGGGATATGCATTGTACATATCCATCCCGCTAAGAAGGGGGACACCGCCCTTAGCAACATAGGGACGTTTGAACATACCTGGTAGACTGGGGGTCACAAGTGTTTCCAGACGATCCCACACCACATGTTCAAGACGTGCATCCGCCACGTAGCCTATGTAGTGAAACGCATCCAGCCGGTGATGTTTGAATTCAAGCTGTGCCACATCAACCGCAAAAGCGTGTTCGTTGTTGTGTTCCCAATGAATGTCATCCGAGGAGATACCAAGAACTTCTTCGTGGAATCTTCTCCTTGCAGCGTCTTCCAGGTCATTGGCCCGCACCCGAAGGTTGGAAGCCTCCTTCGCTAGGTTGTGGATAGCCGTTTCCACATCACTTCTGATGCGCGGTACTAGTAAGTCCAAGACATGATGAGACTCAATGTGTTGGATGACACCGCCGTAGGTTTTTTGTTGGATCAGTGCGTTCCCAAGTGGGCTGTTGAGAAATATGTACAGGTATCCAGGAGGAATTTCGCTTTCATTGGCTACTATCCGCAGGATGTCAGGCGAGCCTACGGCATTTCGAAATGTTGCATTAACATAGCACGTGTTACCTATGGTTCCGGAACAGGTTACCAAGATCATTTCATCTTGCAGCGCTAACTCGTCCAGACTTTTTGTGAAGCGCTCTGAAAGTATCTTGGATCCGCGAAGCGGATCAATCTGCAATATTGAACTGCCAGTTATGTAGGGAAACCCAAACTGGTCGTCGTCGACGAATATTCGTTTGAAGCGACTCGGGATAAATATGCCACCTGGCGCGCATATTTCGCTCAATTCTCTAACGTGCGGGGTTGTTCCAGCATCTCTGGGGAATGTCCTTAGAAACTGTAGCGCTTGAACACCCTCGCTTGTGTGGTAATAACCGTCTAGTCTATGTCCGCGTGCATACATTTCATCTGATGATGTTGCTATAGCTCGCAAGAGGAAGGCCCCTTCCTGTAATCGCCATATGCTTCAGCGATGCGCGGCAAATCATCATCGAGTCTCTTTTCCTGTACATGTATAGTATCTACAACCAGATCGGATCTTCGACGACGCAAAACTTCACGTTGTTCGACAAACACGATTTCACTGCCATCCAGATCACGTTGGTAAAGATCGTTTCCTCGCCGATCATGTCCTACGGTCTCTGCGACAGCCATGAAGACGCTATATGGCTGCATAACCGTCAAAGCTTCTGCATCGATCTCTTCCTGCGCTTTCCTTCTCAGAAATAGTAGGCTGGATTGCACACCCACCTGTGGCAAAAAAGCTTCTACAGGCAAATCAACACTCGCAAGGACTTGGCAGTTCTTCAGTATCCAATATCGAATGTATTCGGTGTTGGGATTGCTCAATATGCCGTCTGGAAGGACAACAGCTACGCAGCCTGTGCCCGGTTTAACCCATCGCACACATCGTTCGACGAATAGGATTTCCGGGGCAACGTTGCTTTGAATTGAGGCTTCCTTGGTCCAACTTCCGTCGTCATGCTGGCTCCATGAATGTGCAAGCTCATATTGCTCCAGTATTTCAGGATCATCAATTGGGATTTTCGTGCCGAAGGGGGGATTAGTGAACACGATGTCGAACTCCCCCAGATCGCCTTCGAGCTTCATTCGAGCAATGTCCGGCCAGTCTTTCTTGTCAACACGGCGATACTCATTTTGCAGTTGGACTTTGTTGCCTGGGACATTCAACGGATATTCCAGCGAATTGAATGAGAAGATATTGCCGTGTCCATCGTTGTTGAGAATCATATTCATGCGAGCGGCTCGGCGTAGATCGGGATCAAAGTCGATACCGTAAAGACACTGCTCAGCAAAGTCGCTGACGATCTTCAGTGCTTTCTTGTCGCCGTTGAGCCGGTGAATGCGCATAAGCTCGTGTTCATCAGGATAAAGTTGATCTGCAAGCTTCTTGCGAACGTGATCGAGTGCATAGGTCAAGAAACGTCCCGAGCCACAGGCAGGGTCGAGAATACGCGGCCAATTGTCGGGTACTCTGAGATCTTTGCCCTCGCCTGGGTCGATCATTTCAACCATCAGGCGAATCACATTGGTGGGCGTAAAGAATTGTCCACGTTGTGACCTGAGCACACTTCCTGTTATCTCCTCATAGGCAGCACCCTTGATGTCCACGTCAGTCTCGAGCAGGTTATAGCGGCTCAATTCGCCCACAACAAACGCCAACACTCGGTCATCAAGGTCAATAGAATCCCGTTCGGTGAAAATTCTGGAATATCGGTGATCAGCTTTTACCTCTGCAAATAGCGACCGGATCCGTTCGGCAATCGCTCGCTGTCCGTCACGGGTATTGCGCTCTGTCCCTCGCACCCAGAAGCGACGACTACCCGTTGTGCGTTCATCATGGATCTTGCAGAAGAACAGATTCAGGATTTGCCAGAATGCTACATCCTTTTTGAGACCCTGATTCCCGAATATGTAATCGTGGATACGTGCGAAGGTGCGCTGCAAGTTGTCTCCTGTTGCGATACGGCCTACCTGACGGGCTGGATTGTCCAGATCTGACGCATTTTCACCTTCGCCCGGAAGATCATACAAATCTACATAATCTGGCTGCAAGCGTCCGTCACCTGTGAGTTTCTGCTTGAAAACTAGATCTGTCCCGTTGCTCCACAGCCCATACTCACAGTTGGGAAGCGCGCCCATAATCTCCTCAAGTTGAGAGATCCCGTTCTTACGGTCCGAGGATTTCGTTTTCGGGGTTTGTACCATGCAAACTCGGACAATGTTTGCAGAATCGCTATGTTCAGTGCCAGACCGAAATACTGCGATACTCACTACGGGGCGAATCTTCTTGGTTCTGCCATCCTCTACGTACACCTCATAGACTATTCTGTGGTCGCGTTCGATCTGCGCAAGATCAAAGCCATATTCGTTTATCAGAGAATGTGCTACCGATTGAAGCGTGCGTTCTCTGGGGTTATCTTTAACAGGATTGCCCGAAACTAGGTCGAAAAGTTGGCCCTCATCAAGCGTTGTGGATTCATCGTCTTCTGATGATTCAACAAAATCGATATCTGCCATCCAAATAGCCTCGCCTGTGGAGATGCAAGCGGACCAATAATAACATGACATCGACATAGACAAGAAAATGAAAATGGATTAAAGAGTGTACAAAACGCAAACAAAACCAAAGCGCAATCTTGAGCCTCAGACTGGCGAAACCACCGACCGGTATGGTGCCTTTCGTCGAGTCAAGTTCCTCGTTGAGTTGAATCTGAACCCTTACAATTCCATGCCGCTCGTGGAAGGTCCTTGAGGCGGCTTGGCGCGACACAGAGTTCATTTGACTTAATGATTTGATGGGAAGGATTGTTAGCTTCGTCACACGCCATAGATGCGAATTAGACCAACTTCATCTTCCGATTTCGTGCAACTCTTGACACGCATATCCCCCATCTGTCATAGTGCATTCATATGTACGCAGAATACTTCGGATTGGCAGAGATCCCCTTCAGGGTCACCCCCGACCCGCGTTTCCTCTGGTACTCGGAACAGCATCAGGAAGCCAAACAGAAGATCGTCTATTACGTCAGCCAGAGCGCGGGACCGATCTATCTTCTGGCGCAGGTCGGCACGGGCAAGACGACCATCGCCCGCAGGATCGCCGAGGAGTTTTCCGCCGACGCGACCAAGAAGGTGGTGTTTGTCCCCTCCCCCAAGCTGACTTCAACCAACGCCTTTCTCCGCTTCGTGATGGATGAATTCGAGGTCAAGACCGACCGAGCCTACGCCCGCTCGCTCAAGAACTTCCAGGAATTCCTGGTCGAGCAGTACCAGAACGGTATCGCCTGCATTCTCTTGATCGACGAGGCGCAGAACATGACCCGCGACATGTTGCTGCTGATCCAGCACCTGTTCAACTTCAGCACCAACACCGAGTTCCTGGTGCAGATTGCGTTGTTCGCACAGCCAGAGCTACAACCCCGGCTGGAGCGGTTGGAATCGCTCAAGAGCCGGATGAGCATCGCCAAACTCAAGCCCTTTAACCTGGAGCAGGCGCGCGAGATGATGCAGTTTCGCTGGACGGTTGCGGGTGGCAGAAACTTGCCCTTTGACGATGATGCGCTGGCAGAGGTCTACCGTATCACTGGCGGTGTCCCCCGCCCGGTGGTCAAGCTGGCGAACGAAGCCCTGATCAAGACCGCCGTCGATGGACGTCATGTAGTGGATCGGGATACGGTCAACGCCGCCGCAGCGGAATTGACCGCCGATGACATCTGATGGGTACTTACAGCAGCCTTCTCCAACCAAAGCCTGTGCCGAAAGACAAACCTGTTGAGCCGCCCCAGGCATCCTCAAGTGCGCCGGAATCCGAACGGAATAGCGAACGAACGGTAATCCGTTCGGAAGTACGCACGGATGAACGAACGATGGAGATGCTCCCCGTTCGCCGCCGCACTCGGCGCTACAGCTTCGAGTTCTACGACGACCAGATTTTCGCATTGAAAAAGTTGAAACGCGCTGCCGAAGATCGCGGCGAGCAGTTGACGCTGTCGGATATGGCGCGCGCTGCTTTCGACCTGTATCTCCAATCGAAACGACAACAATAATCAGCAATCGAACGCTTTTCCGAACGGTCGAACGGAAATGCGCACGAAGTTGCGAACGATCTTCCGCACGTTCATTCGAACGGAAGCACGAACCACCGAACGAGAGCGCGAACGGATTTCCGAACGGTCGAAAAGACGGATTTGACAAGCCATTCGGCATATGCTTCAAATGGACTCATGAGATCCGACCCTGCATTTCCCGGCTTCAGCGCACCGAACACAACGCCGGTGCCTGACCAGTTGTTTGACGAACTGCTGACGCGGTTGAGTGGGGGAGAACTCAAAGCCCTGCTCTACATCATCCGGCGGACGTTCGGCTTCAAGAAATCCCAGGACAGCATTTCACTCAACCAGATGCTGCACGGCATCCAGCGGCAAGACGGGTCTGTCCTCGACAGCGGCGTTGGGCTGAGCAAACCTACACTGCTGAGCGCGCTGCGTTCACTGGAAGAACAGGCGATCATCCTGCGCGTCCGCAGGAGTGACGACAAGCGCGGCGATCTGCCAACCGCCTACAGCCTGCGCATGGCCAACCCAACGACGCCCACCAGAGAAGAACAATTGGAAGAGAGGGGAGGTCAAGAAACTTTACCAGGGGGTGGCAAAGAAAGTTTACCACCCCCTGGTCAAAAAACCTTACCACCAACAAGAAACAGTTTGACAAGTATGAAATACAACGTTGATGGCGACAAACGGAAAAAATGGCAGAAGCCGAAAGAACACGTCGACTACCTGGTGGGCGAAATCGAGAAGCAGACCGGCGATACGCACAGCCGGGGCAGCTTTGCACGTATCGCCGACGCGCTGCCGGAACACCGCCTGTTCGAGCTGCTGTCGGAGATGAAACAGGATAGCAACGTGCGCAACAAGGGCGCCTGGTTCACCGCCATCGCCCGCGCCGAGCTGGACAAGTCACCGCCATGATGCGCACACTTCGTGCTCGAAAGCACACAAACAGCGCGCACATTGACAGCCAGAAACTACAGTTCGTCCTACGGTTACCACAACCGTAGTTTGCGCGAACACCAATGCTACCCAACCGCCCCCAATCACGTGCCGCTTCTCGGAGGGTCACCGCGACAAAGCGCCTCGATTTGCCCGGAATACGGGCATTTTCGGCGACTTTGTGCACGCTAACCCCCGCTCGGCGCGGCACACCCCCGTCGGGCTTGTCTGCATGGTCTCCGCCTGCATCCAAGCCCGACGGGGGTTGTTCACGTTGAGGTGGTGGACATACTCGGCCAACTCTGGGAAACAAGTTCTGATGAAGATCGGCAGGGACTTGCCCGCAGCTTATTCGAGGAGATCATCTACGACCTTGATCGCCGTCAGATTGTGAGCTTCCGGCTCAAGTCATGGGCTGACCGCTTCATCGTTCTCAGGGCAGCACTGTACGACCACGAGGACAAACAAAAAGAGACCGATGAACGGTCTCTAGGCATGGGTAGAGGAATGCTCCATACGGGACTCGAACCCGTGTTTTGGCCTTGAGAGGGCCACGTCCTGGACCGCTAGACGAATGGAGCGAAGTGGTGTTAGTTATAGCAGCAGGCGCGGCGCCGGTCAAGGTAAAATCGCCCGCACTGCGCGCCCAGAGGGATTCGAACCCCCGACCGACGGTTCCGAAGACCGTTGCTCTATCCACTGAGCTATGGGCGCGGATACCCGACGTATCTTAGCGAGTCATCCGCCGCCGCACAAGCTGCAAGTTATGCCGCGCCGCGAACAACGCCACGCGATCCCCAAGCCGTCGGTGCAGGTTTTCACAGCGCTCCCACAGTTCCAACGCCTGGAAATCGCGCTTCTCATCCATCCACAGCAGCGCCTGATTGTTGTAGACGCGCGCCAGGCTGTAGTGATCGCCCACCTGCTCCAGCAGCGCGACCGCCTGCGTATAGCGCGCGTGCGCCAGCGAGCGATCGCCGACGGCCTGTGCCGCGCGTGCAAGCAGTGTATAAGCCTTGCCGAGGCCGGATTGGTTGCCTTCCAGCAATGGCAGCGCCTTCAGGGCCGCCGTCTGGCAGCGGGCAGGCTGATTCAACTGCAACCACGCCTCGCCTTCGAGCAGCCAGCGCCGTGCGGACGCTTCCGTGTTCTCCAACAGCCCTAGCGCCGTCTCCGCGCTGCCATGATCGACCAGAATCTGTGCGCGTTCGAGCAGCGTGCGCTCGACCAACGGCGACGAGCGCCAGCGCCGCGCCTGCTGACCGGCCCGCTCCAGCAGCGAAAGCGCGCGCTCGTACTGCCCCTGCAGCCGCCAGAGCACGCTCAATTCGATCTCGGCCTCGGCCTGCAGGATGAAGCCGTCGTGGCCACCCGCGATGCCGCTGACCTGAATCGCCTGCTGCAGCGCGCCCTCGCTCTCACCGCGATGCCCAAGCCAGCGCGCGCACACCCCGCGCCCGATCCAGAAGTCGATGATCTCGTCGTCCTTCGCCAGCGCATCACGCAGCAGTTCGAGCCAGACGGCCCAGTGATTGTGCTGGACGCCGGTGCGCCACGCGCAGTCGATCCAGGACATCCGCCGCGGCTCGGTCAGGTTGAGCCAACGCTCGATCAGCAGATGCTCCGCCAGCCACAGCGCGCCTGGATCTTCGCGCAGCATCGGCTTGTCCAGCTCGCCGACCAACCCATCGAGCAGATGCCGTGCGCTGCCGCCGCGCTCGTAATCCTTGGCGATCCAGGCGCGCGCATGATCGACCAGGTACACCTGCCCGTTCTTGGTCGTGATGACGTGGCTCGCCAGCAGTTCGTCCACCAAAGACGCATCGGCGCGACTCCCCCATAGGTGATGCAGCCAGTCGAGCGACAGCCCGTCGTGCGGCGTCAGCGCCATGATATGCCAGAGCAAGCGCGCCTCGTCGGTCAGCCGCGCCATCGTCTGTTCATACAGCGGCTGCGTGCTGACCAGATTGAGCGTCTCGTCGACCATGTGCCGGTAGCCATTGATCATCAGGTGCAGCGCGTGCGGATTACCGAGACTGGCCGCAGCCAACGCCTCCAGTTCGGTCGAGCTGACCGCCGGATCGCCCTGCAGCGGCTGCCACCAATGCCGGGCCAGCGCCAGTGTATCGACCCAGGGCAGCGGGTCGAGCGTGAGCGTGGCCGTCACCGACGGGATCAGCACGTAGCGATCCGCGATCAGAATCACGTGCGCCGCTTCCAGATCGCGCAGCAGCATGTCCAGCGCGCCCACGTCATGGAGCAGCGCCGTGATGTCGTCGATCACGATCACCATGCGCCAGGCCAGCAGGTGCTCGCGCAGGTCGAAATCGCGCACGCCGCGGAGCGCCGCATGCTCGCGCAGATGCAGGTAGATCGTCTCGGTCGTCGCCGGGGCGTCGAGCCACAACACCTCGTCGACGGCGTCGTCCTTGATCTGCCGTTCGACCAGCGTGCGAGCGAAGCGCGTCTTGCCGACGCCCAGGCTGCCGCTGATGAGCAACTTCTGCGGCGCGGCATGCAGCCACGCTTCTGCCGTCTCGATCTGCCCATCGCGCCCGATGACCCGCGCACCGGTCTCGCCCGGCAAGGCGGCGATCAAACGGCGTTGGCGCGCCTGGCGCCGGGCACGCCACTCGGCCTTGGTCAGCGCCACCGTCAGCCGGTGGATCGCCGCCTGCTGGTAGCGGCGCACCGTGCGCGGGTCAACGCTCAACAGTGTGCAGATGTCCGGCGGATCGAGTTCGAGGTCGGCGCGCACATAGCGATAATAAAGCAGCGCCCATTGTTTGAGCGCTGCATGACCGACCGTACCCAACCGCCCCAGATCCCACGTCGCAGTCGCGAGGTCGCTGTGGCGCGGCGATAGGGGCAGATTTAAGGTATGACAGTAACCATCGAGATAGCGGCGTATCATGCGCGAAAGAAGGCGGGCGACGGCGATCTCGCGCAGCGTCTCGGCTGCCGGAGCATCGCGTGCTTCAATCATCCGCTCAACCAAGTACAGATGGTCGAGCGGTGTTCCCTGGCCGCGTTGACGTTCGCCGAATGCCATGCGTTTGAGTGAGGCGTGTACTGCGTCCGGGCTTATGTAGGGCTGCACCTCACCACTTGCCATCGGGGAATGTGGAGACGCCGGCATGTATCCCAATCCGTTTGTACATCTGAAAGCCAGTGAAAGGGTGACCCAGGATGCCATCGTGGATCGCCCATGAGCGACCCCGAGTGGTCAGCCAGGCGTCCGGCTGCCGAAATGGGTTGTCCGGCGTCAACTGCGCGTGCAGCTCGCCGCCGGGCTGAAACTCCTGGTTGATCTGCTGCATCTCGCGCAGACCGCGCACGTAGCTGAAACCATAGCGCTCAAAGACAATAGCGTTGTGATAAGCCAGCGGTTCGATCAAGAACATGTCGTGGCCCATGTTGGCGACGAACTGCTCGAACACCGGCACGCTCTGCCGGAACACGCGCAGCCCGGGGCGTACCTGCCCCGGCGCCAGCCCGGCCTTCATCGCTCGCTCTTCCGCGTGCACGTTGCGCGCGATCGTGCCCAACTGCGTCTCGTTGCCATCCTCGTCGCGGTCGGTGTTGAAACGCGGCGCATCCGGGTCGTTGATGACGACCAGCAGCACCAGCAGTTGGAAATTGAACGTGTCGACCATGTTGAAATACAACATCGGGTCGCGCTCGCCTGCCCGTCGCCAGACGCTGATCTCCAGCGCGCGGCTGCCCGCGGGACAGCGAAAACGGACGACGCGCTTGCCCTCGACCGTCAGCGTTTCGCGGTCGATGCCATATTGATCGTAGACCCAGTCCGGGATCAAGGTGCCGTAGATGGCGGCCTTCTCGGCCTCTTCCAGTTTGTTGATCGAAAAGATCGAGGATGGGAATGGTGGGTTCAACGATACCGCTCTTTCAGTGCCTGGCGGACTTCACGCTCGCTGTCGCGCTTGGCAATTGCCTGTCGCTTGTCGTACAGCTTCTTGCCGCGCGCCAGGGCGATTTCGACCTTGGCCAGCCCGCGCTTGAGATAAACTTCCGTCGGCACGACGGTGTAGCCTTTCTGACGAATGTGCGTGATGATCGTCGCGATTTCGCGCTTGTTCAGCAGCAGCTTGCGCGGGCGCACCGGCTCGACGTAGCCGTAGGTGCCCGAACGATCGTACGGCGTGATATGCACGTTCAACAACCACATTTCGCCGTTCTTCTCCTGCACGAATCCATCCTGCAGGTTGATCTTGTGCTCGCGAATCGACTTGATCTCGGAGCCGGTCAACACCAGCCCCGCCTCGAATCGCTGCTCAAGATGATAATCATGCGCCGCCTTGCGGTTGCGCGTGATGATTTTTCTGCCTTCGCTCATGGCCTTATATGCTTTCCAATGATCGGCTCACGGCCCGTGCCGCCAACCGGATGACTCAATACAGCTTACACGCAATCGTGCGACTCACCCAGTCTGATCGTCCAGCTTGGACGACAGATAGCGTAGCGCTTCGCCCATTTCGACGTCGCGCCCGTTCGCGTCCGGGATCATCTCGATGTCCGGCGTCAGGCCGATGCCCTCCAGCGCCCGCTGATCCGGCGTCAGCCACTCGGCCGACGTCACGTGCAGCGAGGACTGATCCGACAGCGGGTAAATCTCCTGGATCGTCCCTTTGCCGTAGGTCTTCTGGCCGACCAGGATGCCGCGCGCCATATCTTGAATCGCGCCAGCCAGCAGTTCGGCGCCGCTGGCCGTCCCGCCGTTGACGATCACTACCAGCGGGTAACCGAGACCCTCGCCGCCCGCTTCACCTTCGAACCCTTGCAGATCGGTGCGACTGCGCCGGTAGGCCAGCTCGCCCGTATCGAGAAACTCGTCCGCCACCTGAACCGATTCCGCCAGCAGGCCGCCGGAGTTGTCACGCAAGTCGAGCACAAGGCCCGTAATGTCGTGCTGCTTCAGATCGGTAAGTGCGTCGCGCACCTCGCCCGGCGTGCGGTTGGTGAAGCGCAGCACGTGGACATACCCTACGCGCTCATCTTCCTCCAGTACGCGCCAGATCACCGATGGTACGTTGATCACGTCGAAGTCGATGAAAGTCGTCGTCTCTTCGTCGTCGTCGCGCGAGCGATAGGTCAGCTCAACCCCACTGCCCGGCTTGACCTCGCCGCGCAGCAGTTGATCGATTTGATCTTGCTGCATCGTCAGGTCGATCGTCATGCCGTTGACCGCCAGCAGGATGTCGCCCGTCTCGATCCCGGCGCGCGCCGCCGGACTGTCGTCGAACGGGTACATCAGGAATTCGCCCGCCTCATTGCGCTGAAGCTGCACACCGATGCCACCGTAGGTACCGGCCAGCACGTCGCTCTCACTGCGTGCCACCGGCGGGTCGACCAGGAAGGTATAGCGATCCGCCAGCGTCGCCAGCATCCCACGCACGGCTGCCGCCTGACGCTCGGCAAAAGACGGCTGTTCGCGCAAGAAATGCTGATCGACCAGCCGCTGCACTTCCATCAGCAGCGGGTAGTCTTCCGTCGTCGTTCCGTCCTGAGCGGCCACGCGCAGCGGCCCACCGAGCAGATCGCGCGTCATGAACCCCGCCGCGAACACGACTGCAATCCCCAGCCCGATCAGCGTGCCAATCAGGATGGAACGCCAGATTTCATGGCGTTGTGCAAAAGTGTTTTGCTTTTTCGAGTGGATCATGGGTTTAAGATCTACTTCAACGATGAATCGATGCACCTATTGTACAACGCGAACTCAACAATAAGACAGGCGTCCATGATCAATATAGACCTCGACCCATCACTGTTTACACACAATCCGCCGCTCGTCCTGGCGGTCGATGACGACCCAAATACGGCCAACATGCTGGAGACGATCTTCAAGCGCGTCGGCTTCCAGGTCGTCAAGGCTGCCAACGGCAACGCGGCGCTCGCCCAGGCGCAGACGCTGCTGCCCGACCTGATCCTGCTCGACTACATGATGCCGGGCATGAACGGTTTCGAGGTGCTCAGCGCCCTGCGCGCCGATCCGTCGACCAAGACCATCCCGACCATCATCGTCACCGCCCAGGCGCGCCAGCCGGAAGATCTGGAGCGCGGTCTGAAACTGGGCGCGGACGACTATCTCTACAAGCCGTTCAACCCGCAGGAATTGATCGCGCGCGCCCAGAGCAAGATCAAGGCGCGCAAGCTGGAAGAGGATCTCGAACGGCGCACACGTGAACTCGAGGCGCTGCTCGGCGTCAGCCAGAAGTTCAACCAGACGATCCTGATGGACGAACTGCTCGACCTGATCCCTGACCTTGCGCTCGATCTGATCCCGGCGGTGGCCGGTGTCATCTACCTGTTCGACGAGAGCGGCAACGTGACCGGCGCTCGCGTGCACACGCGTGAGACGCTCAGCAACCCGGATGCCCTGACTGATCCGGTGTTCGTGCGCCGGGCGCTGCGCTGGCTGGAGACGCCGACCGCGCGCACATGGACGGCGGAAGATGCGCTGCTGCCGAACTTCGAGAACGGCATGATCGCCCCCCTGAGCGAGGGCAAGAACACGCTCGGCCTGCTCATGCTGATCGCGCAGACGCCGTTCGACGATCACCGGCTGCGCCTGTTCGAAGGTATTGGGCGTCAGGCAGCGCTGGCGCTGCGCAACGCCGAACTCTACGACATTAAGGCGCGTTACGCGACCGAGCTGGAAATGCGCGTCGAAGAACGCACACGCGAACTGCAATCGACCCAGCAGCTGCTGATCCGCCAGGAAAAGCTGGCCTCGCTCGGGCATCTGGCCGCCAGCATCGCCCACGAGATCAACAACCCGCTGATGCCGATCCGCAACCTGCTGGACGACTTGATCGAGGAGCTGGAAGAGAGCGAAGTTCAGATCGACACCAAGGCGATCACGATCATCCAGGACAGCCTGGAGCGCATCCGCAAGATCGTACGCCAACTCCTCGACTTCACCGGCAGGCGCACCGAGGGCCCGGATCTGCACTTTGTCGAGATCGGCCCGGTCGTCGAGAGCATCATCGACCTCAACCGCAAGCTGCTTGAACAGAGCAAGATCAGGATCGAGACCGATCTGCCCAAGCTGCCACCCGTCTACGGCAGCAAAGATCAGCTTGAGCAGGTCTTCATGAACCTGACCATCAATGCGCAGGCCGCCATGCCCAAAGGCGGCAAGATCTTCATCAGCGCGCGCCAGGAAGACGAAGAGATCGTGGTCGATTTCGAGGACAGCGGCGTCGGCATCGCGCCGGAGCACATTGACCGCATCTTCGACCCGTTCTTCTCGACCAAGCCCGATGGCACCGGCCTCGGCTTATTCGTCACCTATGGCATCATCGGCAGCCACAACGGCACCATCAACGTCCTCAGCCAGCCCGGCAACGGCACGCGCTTCACCATCCGCCTGCCCATCCACAACGAATCGCAAAACGGACAGATCGCAGTCACGAAAACAGGGCACGTTTAGTGCCCTGTCCCCTCATTGATGAGTCCTGCTTATTGGCGCCAGTGATTTACTCGGCGGACAGCCGCGCCTGGAACACCTCGGCGTCGAAGATGCCGCTCATGTAGCCCTGCACGTCGGTCATGGTCGCCGTCAGCAGCCGGTATTCGGTATCCGGTGCCGCGCAGCTAACCAGGCGGATACCGAGCGCGTTGGCCCCGAACTGCATCAGATTGCCCTGGTTCGCGAGCACGTCCATCGCTCGTTCGAGCGTCGCGCGCAGCAGTACGCCCGGCTCTTCACTGCACAGACGGATGATCAGCGTGTCGCCGCGTTTGGTGTTGCCGACCGTGACGTCCGCCGTCTCACCAAATTCGGACTGGAACGCGCTACGCAGCGGCGCCAGCGCTTCGGCGCGGGCCGCCTCGTCGATCTCCTGCGTCGGCACCTGCCCCTGAGCCTGCGCCATGATCGCCGTCGCCGTCAGTGCGAGATCCTCGCCGCCGCCCTGCCCGCTGACTCCCTCGGCAGTGAGCGTCGCGTCTGCCACCATCTTGGTCGCCGTCAGCAGCAAGGGATCAATGCCCGCCTGCCCCGCCATCGTGGTCGCGTCCGCCACCATCTGTGTCGCGGTTGCCTGGATGTCGGCATCGCTCAGCGGCAGCGATAGCGCCACGGCGGTGCCGGTCGCTTCGGCTACGATCTGGGTCGCCGTCCGTTCCAGGTCTTCCTGCGATAGCGTGCCCTCATTGCCCGGCGCGAGCGCGCTCTGGCTGAGCAGCAGCGCACCGACGATCGCGGCCAGGAAGATCAACGCCAGTCCGACAATGCGCAGCCAGTCGGGCATCCCCTGCCGCCGCTCGGTCACATCGCCGTAGGCCATCTCGCGTTCGATGTCGCTCATCGGCTCGATTTCAGGCAGCGCCTCCGGCACGTCCGGGATCGCGCGGATCGGCTGCAACTCCATGTCGACCAGCGGATTGCCCGCGCCGCGACTCGCCTCTTCCAACTGCTCCATCAGGTTCTGCGCAGCAGGATACTGCGGATCGAGCAGCAGGACGGTTTGCAGCGCAGCGTGCGCGTCGTCGATATCCGTGACGGCGTGCGCGTACAACCACCAGGCATCCGCGTTGTTGGAATGCTCCGCCAGCAGCGGCTTGAGAAGATCCGCGGCCTGTTCATGTTGATCGGCTTCGATCAACGCATAGGCCTGGGACAGAATGGAATTGATCGGTGTACTGCTCATCTCGCCTCCGCTGGTGCGGTCAGCCGATTATCATGTTGTTCGGAGTGTACACCAAGCCATGAATTGATAGCAAATGTGTTTTGTGGGCGGGAAATACGTGATTCGCGAGCCAGGGCGTGGCAAAGCACGCCATTTCCATCGGGGATCAAAAAAGACCCACAAGTCTGCGAGTCCTCTTGTGCGCTGGAGAGGAGTCGAACCTCCACCCCATTACTGGGACATGGCCCTCAACCATGCGCGTCTGCCATTCCGCCACCAGCGCAATCTTGCCGCATTGTATCGGTGCACATGGGGGCTGTCAATGCTGAGTCGCCGCGCCAACACGGGCAAATACGGGGCACTCTCGTGTCACAGGCCTGACACACGGCCGTAACGGTTCCGGCAAGCTCAACCCGTACGATCTGGGGTAGCGCGCCGCCGCTTTGTCGACGGAGTCAGCACCAGACTTGTAGAACTTTCTTGCTGAGCCACATTGTTAAGCGTACGGCGGTTGCGAGGTTCTTGTACAAATGAGAAGGAGGACAGAAAATGCCATTTACGGATCATAGCGACCTGTATGGCGCTGTTCATGATGAGGGCATCAACCGCGTGGTCCGCCACATCATGAGACAGCGACCGTCACTTTTCAACTATGCGACACCTGTTTTTCACCAACGCCCCGAATTGTTTTGCCAGAAGATCGACGTCGCCGACAAAGTCACGAAAGCGGGCAACCCGATCTTCACCGAGCAAGAGCCGCTGCCCATCTTTGGCACGCCCGTGCCGATGGGCCTCAATTTCTGCGTCCAGTTCACCGACTTCCAGATCGATTTCCACCCGACCGACCAGTTCGAGCTGCCGCCGGAGTTGGGCAGCAAGCTCCAACCGCAGCGGATGGCCGTCCGGGCGCGCGCCTGCGCCGGGCTGGACTGCCCGCCGAAGGAACTGATCGACGAGCTGGTGCCGATCCTCGAGCGGCTCAACGTCGCCCAGCGCAAGCTGTTCGTCGACGAGATCGGCGGCGACGATAAGGAGAAACGTGCCGCTGCCGCCCAGCGCATTAGCTCCGGCACGCAGGATGCGCCGGTCGCATCGATTCAGCGCCGTGTGTCCGTGGCAGCGCCCAACGTGACGACAGGCATCACCACCGTGCCGCCGCGCGGTCGCGACGTCTTCGTGCTGCCGACGCGCGAGCTGATGTGCTTCTGCCTGGAAGTCTACGCCGTGGCCCACTTCGAGTGGGGCACCGTCCCCGGTTTTGAAGGCCAGTGGCTGAAGCCGCGCGTCGACGGCATCGAGATCGTCGACATTGCGCCGACGCCGATGGAGAACGCCATCGAGTGCTTCGTCATGACGACGCTGCGCCTGGGCATCCTGCCGCGCCTGATCGTGCCTATGGAGAAGATGGTGCTCGACGTCACGGCCATGCTGCAGGAACAGGGCCTCAATGTCGGCCAGCAGATCACGCTGGAACCGGCCGCCGTCCCCGGCGATGTGCCGAACAACCCGGCCATCGAACAGAACGAAATCCGCGCGTTCATCAACCTGAACGTCAGCTAAGGAGGCCCGCAAACATGGCACACTTAACCGTTGCAGTGTCCGAAGGCGCGATCAAGAAGGCCTTCGAAGTCCTGGTGGCGAACATCGCCTGGGAAAAGCAGGACTCCGGTGATTTCGGCCCCTTCACGGCGGGCTACCACATCAAGGGCCATCTTGAAGGTGGCGATGTCGACCTGCGCAATGACGGCACCATTCGCGTCAAAGAGCTGGATATCAAGTGGGACAAGCTGGAAGTCTCGCTCGGCCTGGATATTCCGGAGATTTGCGTCGGCGGCGGCTGCATCAACATGCCGTGGCCGATCCCGGACATCTGTCTGCCGGAAGTCTGCGTCTTCAGCGACGATCCGGACATCGGCCCGATCGCGCTTGATTTCGCGGCCTTCGTCGCCCAGGAAGTCAGCTTCACCGGCAGCATCGACGCGCGCTACTTCAACGCGTCGCTGCCCGTCCCGCCCGGCTTCAACCCCTGCCAACTGCTCCAGGATGTGCTGATTGACAACAGCATCATCGAGCCGGTCCCGGATCACAACCAGTGGCAGATCTTCATCAACCCGCAGACGGTCGACATCGACCTGTTCGATTTCCCGGACATCGTCGGCGATCTGATCGAAGACGCCCTGACCGCGGCCATCACTGCCATCATCCCCGGTGGCTGGGTGCGTGACTTGATCCTGGCGATCATCGGCGGCATCGCGGATCTGATCCGCTTTGTCCTCGACATCCCGGACGAGATCGACGAGTGGTTGAGCGACCTGTTCAATATCAGCTTCGGCCTGCTCGACTTCCTGACGACGCTGGTGCTCGATTTCTTCGGCAACTGCGTGCCGATCGCGCGCATCGACGATCCGTTCGAGATCATGCCCGCGGAGGACAGCACGAGCGTGCTGCTGAGCGGCGCGACGGTCACTCTGGTGCCGGTCGCGATCCCGATTCCATCGCTGACCATCAACGTCAACGACGTCGAAATGGTCGCTACCGCGGACGTAGGAGGCTAAGCCATGAACCAGAAGAAAGTCACCCTCAACCGCGCCATCTTCACCGCGCGGCCACTGGAGAGCAGCACGCTGACCGTGCTCTCCACTCTGATCCACCGCTTCCAGGAGCCGGGGGATTACGAGGTCTTCGTCCGCCGCGGCGACCAGTTGATCCACCGCGCGCCCGTGCGCGTCGTCAAGTCGGACGCCACCTACCAGATCAACGTCGACATGTCGGCGCTGGACGAGGCGGGCGGCGGCGACTGCTGCTGCGACGACGACACCGAGTACGTGCTCAATGCCGGCGGCGTGATGACCTTTCATGCCTCGCGCGGCACCGGCGCCTACAACGTCTCCGTCACGCAGATCGGCGAGCGCGAGAAGCGCACCCTGCTCGACAGCCGCAAGGTCATCCCGGCGGGCGATTGGTTTGCGGTCACGCTCGTGCGTCCTGGCCTCTATAAGGTCAGCGCGGGCGATGCCAGCGGCGAAGTCCGCGTCAGCCTGCCCAAGGCCGGTTCGGGCTACAGCAGTGGTCAGGCGAACCTGGTCGAGGTCGGCCAGGGCGGCTTCCGAAGCAGGACGCCGAACGTCCTGGCCGGGCAGTCGCTCGTCTTCCAGATGAACGTGCCCGGTCACGTCCGCGTCGAACTGGTCGAGCCGGACAAGTCGACGGTGACGGGCGAAACGCGCGGCAAGCTCACGGTGCAGAATCCGCGCGCATCCGTGAAGAGCGCCGGGCCGCAGACCTCGCCACCTTCCGCGCCCAGGCCCAAGCGCGCCCCTGGCGGCCCGCAGAAGCGCACCAAGTAGCGAGGTTCTGACAATTGACTGAGGGATGGTCATAATCCAGTTTCGTCGCTGCCTGCCCTCAACCCCCGGCCCCTTCTCCATCAGGGAGAACGGGAAAAAAATCGGCTCTGAAAGTCCCTCTCCATAAGGGAGAGGGATTTAGGGTGAGGGTAAAAAGGGCAGCAAAGGTTCATAACGATTTATGACCACCCCTCAATTCACCATCCACGGGGTGCGGCAGCCATGCTGCACCCCAGCTTGATCCGATCCTGTGCCCAGTCGTTCAGAGGGATACACGATGACCACGGTCACTCCCGCGCGCCAACGAGGGCGCATCGCCAGCTTCTGGTTGATCTTCCTCGGCCTGCTCTATCTGGCCACGGCGGTCGCGCTGATCACCATCGCCATCGGCCCCGACCAGGACAGCACCCAGCCGACCGTGCTCGCGCTCCTGATCGCCCTGCTCGTGCTCAGCATCGGCGCCTTGGTCGCGCTCTGGTTCTGGCGCAAAGCCGGGCTGTACATCCTGGCACTGACCTCGATTGGCCTGACGCTCCTCATCATCGCCCTCGGCGTCGACGTTCTGATGGCGATCTTCCCTCTGACCAGCGTCGCTCTCCTCTGGAGCTTGCTGCATCCGCATTGGGCGGAGTATCAGTAAGGTGACGTGCGCACCCCACTTCAATGGGTGATCGTCATGGTGCAATCGCCCATGTTCTCGGCAAACCAAGTGTGAGTGTCCGATGGCCGCAACTGACGACAAACCCGGGCACTGATTGCGCATATTGACGATCTGCCACTCGTCGATGCCATTACCCACCGTATCCGCATTGCCCTGCGCGAGACAGTCGCGGGAGCAACCTTAGGCGTGTTGAAATCATCTGGCGACGTGCCCACAGCTGATCAGCTTCAACAGGACTACGTCCATTACCTGGACGATGAATATAGGTGAGGAAGCTGGCGGACGCGCCATTACCTCTGGTGACTTCGTTTGCGCGTCCCTACGGCTATCCATGCGCGCCCCTCTTCCCCCACCCAGAACTCAGAAGCTTGAACCAAGAACCCATCTGCCCGCACCGTGCACTGTGAACGGTGAACCCGAAAACTGAGCACCGAGTACCGAGCACTGAGCACATCCCCCACGCCCCTCTTCACCCCCGCCCATTCCTGCGCTAAAATGACGCGCCTCTAGTTCCGCCGTCGTGAAAGGCTCCCTATGCGCATCGTCGTCGACGCCATGGGCACCGATAACTGCCCCGCCCCGGATGTCGAGGGCGCGCTGCTCGCCGCGCGCGACTTTGGCGACCCCGTCATCCTGGTCGGTGACGAAGCGCTGATCAAAGCCGAGCTGGCCAAGCACGCCACCGCCGGACTGCCGGTCGAGGTCGTCCACGCGGCGCAGGTCGTCACGATGGAGGACAAGCCCGCCACCGTCGGCAAGGCCAAGCCGGAGTCGTCGATGCACGTCGGCATGAACCTGGTCAAGTCCGGCCAGGCGGATGCCTTCGTCTCGATGGGCAACACCGGCGCGGCGCTCAGCATTGCCCTGCTCAACACGCTGGGGCGCATCCGCGGCGTCAAGCGCCCGGCCCTGACCGGCATCCTGCCCTTCGGCCAGACGGGGCAGACTGTCCTGCTCGACGTGGGCGCCAACGCCGACTGCCGCGCCGAATGGCTGGCGCAGTTTGCGCTGATGGGATCGCTCTACACGCGCCTGACGCTCAAGATCGACCGGCCGCGTGTGGCGGTGCTCAGCAATGGCGAGGAAGCCAGCAAGGGCACCGAACTCATCCACGAGGCGATTGAACTGATCAAAGCGCTGCCGATTCATTTCTCCGGCAGCATCGAGCCGAAGGACGTGCTCAAAGGTGGCGCGGATGTCGTCATCAGTGATGGCTTCGTCGGCAACATCTTCATCAAGACGCTCGAAGCGGGCACCAGCACGCTGACGGAGGTCATCCGCGAGGAGCTGACCGCCAACCTGATCGGCACACTCGGCGGCGCGCTGGCGCGGCCCGCCTTCCGCCGCGTGCGCAAGCGCATCGATCCGTTCGAGATCGGCGGCGCGCCACTCTTGGGCATTAACGGTGTTGTCATAATCGGTCACGGGCGCTCCAATGCCAATGCGATCCGCAATGGTGTGCGCCAGGCGCGCGCTGCCGTCAGCAGCGGCGTCATCGAGGCCATCCGCGCAGGTCTGGCGGCGCTCGAACCCAAGCCAGAGGGCTAGCGCCAGGCGTCCAGAACCGCGCGACGTAATGAATTGTGCAAGCTCAACGTCTGAAGACTGGTGGCATTGCGCCAAACAGGGAGAGACAGGACATCATGGAATTGCTGCGTAATGGTCGACCGCGCGTGGTGATTACGGGAATGGGCTCGGTATCCGCGCTCGGCCCCGTCAAAGATCTGTGGGATTCGCTCAAGAACGGGCGCTCCGGCATCCGTCGCATCGAGACGATCCCGATCGATCACGTGCCGGTGCAGATCGGGGGTGAGGTGCGTGGCTTCGACCCCGAAGACTACGAGATCGACCGCAAGGAAGCGCGGCGCATGGGCCGTGCCTGCCAGTTCGCCATCGCCGCGGCCAAGATGGCGATTGCGGATGCAGGCCTGACCATCGCCGACATCGAAGCGCAGGGTGAGCGCGTCGGCACAGTCATCGGCTCATCGCTCGGCTCGCAGGAACTGTCCGAGCAGACGACGACCAAGTATCGCACCGAAGGCCGCAAGCCCAATCCGCTCGGCCTGGTCAATTCGCTGCCGAACATGCCCGGCCACTACGTCAGCAAAGTCGTGCGCACGCTGGGCCCGCTGCTGGCGCCCTCGACCGCCTGCGCGACCGGCACCCAGTCCGTCGGCGAAGCAAGCGAGCTGATCAAGAATGGCCGCTCGGACATGGTCGTCACCGGCGGCGTCGAAGCCGTGCTCCAGGATTACGCCATCGCCGGTTTCGAGGCGATGGACACACTGGCGACCGGCTACAACGACAACCCATCCGCCGCCAGCCGCCCATTCGACAAGAATCGCAACGGCTTCGTCTTCGCGGAAGGCTGCGGCATCGTCATCGTCGAAAGCCTGGCTCACGCGCTCAAGCGCGGCGCGCGCATCTACGCCGAAGTGCTCGGCCACGCCTCGTCGTCGGATGCCTACCACATCGCCGCGCTCGATCCGAACGCGGGCGGCGCCACGCGTGCCATGCGCTGGGCGCTCGACGATGCGCACGTCAACGTCGAGGACATCGGCTACATCAACGCGCACGGCACCTCGACTCAGCCCAACGATGCCATGGAAACGCTCGCGATCAAGAAGGTCTTCGGCGAAGAAGCTTACAACCTCATGATCAGCTCGACCAAGAGCATGATCGGCCATGCGCTCGGCGCGGCGGGCACGCTCGAAATCATCGCCAGCGTCATGACGCTCGTCGAGCAGATCGTCCACCCGACCATCAACTACGAGACGCCCGACCCCGATTGCGACCTCGACTACGTGCCGAACGTCGCCCGCCAGGTCGAGAATCTCAAGTACGTGCTCTCGAACAGCTTCGGTCTCGGCGGCCAGAACGCCAGCATCGTGCTCGGCAAAATCTAGCCTCCAGCGCCGAACAGCGGCACACAGCGCAGCGGACGCCAGCACGGCGTCCGTTGTGATTCCTGGGCATCTCAGCGCCCGCGCCGAAAATTCGCCCGCAAACAAAATGTCCCACCCAAATCAAATCGTCCTATAATGGAACGCGCATCACAGATCGGCATCTGGCCGAAGCGGCTGTGTGATGCGGAGCAACGAGCGCCTTCATCTTGAACGACGTCCGGTAACAGACAATCGTTTCGCTTTCGCACGTGACCTCATCTACGCAGGAGCACGACGCTTGCGCATTGCCATCATCCATCCACCCTTCGAGACCGTGCCCACCATCTCCGAGCAGCGTTCGAGCGCCTCGCTCATGGTCTGGACCAACGAAATCGCCCGGCGACTGGCGCCGGAACACACCCTCGTCGTCTACTCTCCGGGCGATGAAGCGCACAGCGGCGTGATCCGCGATCAGGACGTCGAGTATCGCTACATCGACCCGGCCACGCATGGCCGCGAGCGCACCGTCGTCAACGCCATGATCAACCTGGAATACCTCGCCAACTATCCGCGCCCCAAGCGCCCGATCTTCGCCACGCACTGGTACTTCCCGCGCTACATCCAGCACATCGCGCAGGAACTCAGCCACGAGGCGTGGGACGTCATCCACATCACGCACATTCCGCAGTATGCACCTGTGATCAAACGCTACATCCCCGGCGCCAAAATCGCGATGGAGATCCAGGCGTTGTGGCTGTCACAGTTCGACCCGGCGCTTGTGCGGGCATCGCTCGACGCCACCGACTTGATCATCACCTGCGCGGATTTCGTCACCGACTCGCTGCTGACGCGCCTGCCCCAATACGCGGATCGCGCGCGCACGCTCCACAACGGCATCGACATCGACCAGTTCATCCTGCAGGCCGATCACCGCGCGCCCGCCCCGCCGGATAAGCCGGAGATTCTGTTCGTCGGGCGCGTCTCGCCAGAAAAAGGCGTCCACGTGCTGATCGAGGCCTTCACCCACGTCGCCGAGCGCTACCCGGAAGCGACGCTCAATGTCGTCGGCGGCACCACGTCGATCGGCTATCACTTCCTGATTCCGATGGAAGACGACCCCATCGTGCGCGATCTGGCCCGCTTCTATCACCCGGTGACCAAGCGCGGGCGCTATCTGGCGCACCTGCAAGCGATGATCCCGGCGGAGCTAAAGAAACGCATCGTCTTTCGCGGCAGCATCTCCAACCAGGAAGTGCGCGACTACCTGCGCCGCGCGACCGTTTTCGCCTTTCCGTCCGTCTGGCAAGAGCCGTTCGGCATCGCGCTAATCGAAGGCATGGCGAGTGGCGCGCCCGTCGTCGCCACGCGCGGCGGTGGCCCTTTGGAAATCCTGGAGGATGGCGTCAACGGCCTGCTGGTCGAGCGCAACAACGCGCAGGCCCTGGCCGATGCCATGTTCGCGCTGATCGAGCAGCCGGATCTGGCGGCGGACATCGGGCGGGCGGCGCAAGAGCGCGTCAAGACGCTCTTCACCTGGGATAAGTGCGCCGAGACCCTGCTGCAATACTATCAAGCCCTCGTGCGCTAGCCCCTACCGCGGGCGCCGAATTGGCGTCCGCGCGAGTCCCCGCCCACTATCCCTCTTTTGTCACGTCTGACGGACTGCGTGACGCCCCTTTTGTTTACCTTGAACAGCCCTAGCACTGATGACCCGGAAAAGTCGGTCGCATTGACCTAACGCCGTGTCAGCCACCCCATGCTGTCCCGCGAGCGCCGATTCACGCATAACTAGACCATGGCATTTCGCCACCCAACAAAGTCCCCGATTAGACCAAGGAGTCCACGGTTATGCGTACTTCCACGCAGCGCGCAGCGCTCATCCTGATCGCCGCCTTCGCATGCCTGATCCCGTTTGCGTTTGCCCCCGCCACATCCGCCCAGGTCGTCGAAGCCGGTGCCGCGACCACCTGCGACTCGACCCTGATCCTGCTCGTCTTGCTGGCAGAACGTGATTACGGCTACCAGTCGTCGCTCGACGTCGCGACCTTCGAGAAAGGCCAGTACAGCCCCTACTACGACGCGATGATGGGCATGGGCGAGGGCGACATTGCGACCACACCCGAAGCCGCCAGCGAGAGCATGGACATGGCAACCCCCACGGCCACGATTGAGTGTGCGGGCATGACCACACCCGAAGCCACGACCGAGAGCGCCGACATGACGACACCTGAGTCGACGCTCGTCACGCCGGTGGCAACCGCCGAAGGTATGGATATGATGACGCCCGAAGCGACCGTCGATAGCACCGAGTTGGTGACGACCGAACCCACCGCCGAGGGCACAATCGCGCCGACGCCCGCCATCGTGACGATGGAAGCCACAACCGAAGGTACGGACATGTCCACACCAGAGGCCACAGTTGATGGTGCCGAACTGGCGACACCCGAAGCCTCGATGGACGGCGAAATCCTGACGCGGCTGGCGCCCGGAAACGTCCCCGGAGAAGACCCAACCTGCACCGAACTGCGCGCCGACGTCGAGACCTACTTGTTCGTTCATCTGGCTTTGATGGACGTGGGCATGTAGGCCGGCTGGGCATCGCAAATGACGGCGCACGTCAGGGATTGCCGCTGGTGATCCCTGACACATTGCCTGATCAACCATTAAGGAACCGGGTCAAATGGCCCATGTATCACCGATCATTCTCAATTTATGATATTCACGACCCGACTAGCCTGCCCGTGCCATCCCGCATCCGCGGCCATGAGATGCGTGGGCGAACAAGGTGGTCGACGCAGAACCGCAGGACGTCCAGGTCGCTTGACAAGGAGGCTCGCTTGAACGTAGCGTTCGTACACCCCCCATTCGAGACAATCCCACCCCTTTCCGCCAAGCGCACAACCGCATCGCTGATGGTCTGGACCAACCAGATCGCTCAGAGGCTGGCGCGGGAGCACCATGTGCTGGTTTATTCCCCAGGGGATGGCACCTTTGAGGGCACGGTCTACGATAGCGACATCGAGTATCGTTATGTGGACGTCACGCAGCACAAGTGGGAACGCCGCGTCGTCAACGGCATGATGCATGCGGAAGCGATCGCGGGCTACCCGCAGCCCAAGCGCCCGATCCTGGCGACCCAGCGCTACTACCCGAACTACATCGAGAAAGTCGCGCGCGATCTCAGCCGCGAGCACTGGGACATCATCCACGTCACCGAGATGGCCCAATACGTGCCGGTGCTCAAGCGCTACAATCCGGATGCCAGGATCGTCCTGCACAATCATCAATACCGGCTGGCGCAGTATGACCGCGCGCTCGTGCACGAGCAGCTTCAAGAAGCGGATCTGATCCTGGCCGTCTCCCGGTCGGTTACGCAGGCGCTGAGGGATCGTTTCCCGGAATATGCGGATCGGTGCGAGACGCTCTATAACGGCGTCGATGCGGCCCGCTTCCGCGACATGCACCTCAATCACGCCAAACCCGATCCAGAATATCCGCGGCTGCTGTTCGTTGGACGCATCTCGCCGGAAAAAGGGGTCCACGTCTTGATCGACGCCTTCGCACGCCTTGCCGAGAAGCATCCGCGCGCCGAGCTCGATCTGGTCGGCGGCATTTCAAGTGTCGGCTATCACTACATCATCCCAATGTCAGACGATCCCAACGTGCAGGCGCTGTCGACCTTCTACCATCCCGTGACCAAGCGCGACCGCTACAAAGGCGCGCTCGATCAGCTTGTGCCGGATCACATCCGCGATCGCATCCATTTCCACGGCCAGATTCCCAATAGTCGGCTGGAAGAATACCTGCGCAAAGCGACGGCCTTCGTCTTCCCGTCGGTCTGGGAAGAGCCGTTCAGCATCGCGCTGATCGAGGGCCAGGCGAGCGGCGTCCCGGTGGTCGCGACCCGCGCCGGAGGCAACCTGGAGTTGATGGTCGACGGCGAAACCGGCCTCCTGGTCGAGCGCAACAACGCGGACGCCCTGGCCGATGCTCTCGAACGCCTGATCGCTGACCCGGCGCTGGGCGAACGCCTGGGCAAGGCCGCGCAAGCGCGCATCAAAGACCTGTTCACGTGGGATCAGTGCGCGGAGAATCTGCTGAACTACTACGCCGCGCTGTTGGAGCAGGCAGATCCGATCCCAGCATACGCCTGAGCTCAACTGCCTCTCCGCCGGACGTTGGTCTATAATCAAAGATGGTGATAGACGACCTAACGGCGGAGAGACGCACCTTGGCAGCAGAAGCGCTTGTCCTGATCGATGAATTGCTCGGCGCGGGCGACCTCAAGCGCGCGGAAGTGCAAATCGCCAAGCTGATGCGCGCGGAGCTTGACCCGGCGACGCAGGTGCAGACCTATCTGCTGCGCGCGCGGGCGCGTTTGCTCGGCGCACGGCCAGAAGACGCGCTCGACGATCTGAACGTCGCCCGTACCCTGACCAAGGACCCCAAACGGCAAGTCCAAATCGACGTGCTCGCGGCGGATGCGTGGTTCGCCCGCTTCGAACTCGCCAGCGTCGGTTTTGCCGACCGCGCCCACGCCCTGCGCGCCTACGAAACCTACCGCCAGATCGTGAGCGATCATCCCGACGATGACCAGCTCGGCTGGGTCTACTACCAGATGGGCCGCGTCTGCCTGACCGACGGGCGCACGGATGAAGCGATTGCCTGCTTCGAGTCCGCGCTGATGGCGCCCAGCCCGATGCCCACACTGACCGCCTTCTGTTTCGAGCGCCTCGGCTTCGCCCACTTTTACGAGCTGCGTCATCCACGTAAGGCGCGCGCCTTTTTGGAGAAAGCGGTCTTCACCTACCCCACCAGCGCCGACCCGGTCTGGCTGGCGCGCGTGCAAACGCTGCGCAGCCGCGTCCTGCGCGAACTCGGCGACGTGCCAGCGGCGCTCGAAGCCGCCGAGCAGGCCATCGCCATCGCCCAGGAATCGGACGAGTCGCGCATGGCGCTGGCCGACGCGCTGCTGACGGCGGGCGAGCTGATGGCACAGGTCGGTGGGCGCGACCGCGACGTCATCACCTACCTGCAGCAGTTCTTGCAGACGGCCCGCAAGCCGCTCGGCATCGACGTCACCTGGTCGCGCGTCTATGAGATGCTGGGCGGCGCCTACTTCAATCTCGGCCAGCATGGCGCCGCCGGCGCGGCCTACGAGCACGCGCTCCAGTACAACCCGTATCACCCGTGGGAGATCGGCCTCCACTACCAGATCGCGCGCAGCTACTATCAGGCCGAAGCCTACGACAAAGCGATCGGCGCGGTTGATACGCTGCTGAACGCCGCACTGAAAGATCAGCAGACGATCAGCGACTACCGCATCTTCGACATCCTCGGCAGCGCGCATTTCGCGCTCAAGCATTACGTTGCCGCGCGCGAGGCCTACGATCAAGCCCTCAAGCTGGCGCCGACGAACGCCTCCGATCTCGACAAGATCAAGCGCTATCACCAGTTCGCCGCGGAGTTGAGCGCCAGGGCGTAACGCGCTCGCCCGTCGTCACTCGGAATCGTCGCCCAGCAGCCCCACAATCAGGGCCGCGCCGAGCAGCGCCGCCCCACCCAGCATGAAGCGGCCAATCTTGCCCATGTCGCTCGTGATCTGATGCTCGGCGTCATCCGGCACGATCTTGATCGTCTCCGGCAGCGTGTTTTCGAGCAGCAGATCGAGGATCTCGTCGCTTTCCAGCACGCGGATCGGATGCGGCTTGCCCGTCGGGTGTGACTGCGTGACCGTGATCGGCTTGCGGTAGAAGTTGCCCTGCTTCTGCAACTCGGTGAACGTGTAGCCCGACGCGCCGCAGTGCGGGCAGCTCAGTGATGCCTCGCCACGGACGCATTGGTAGGCGTACTTCTGCGTGACCAGGAAGTGCTCGCCACAGACCCGGCACGAGACGAGGAAGCAGTTCTTGGCAAACTTGCCACAGGCCAGGCGAGGATTCAGATGTCCCTTGTAGCGCCGCTCGACGCTGACGGAGATGCCCGCCCACAGGTGTTTCTCGTTGTGGGTCATCTCTGCCAACATCTGCGGCTGACCCAACTGCGGCTGGCCGTCGATCACAACCGACGGGATCACGACGGGCTGATCGCGGAAGCGGCGCCACTGCAAGACCTCCGCCTGCGTCCAATAGCTGTCGATGTAGTCCTCGCTGCTCAGGAAGATGAAGCCGTCGCACTGGCTCAGATAGTCCAGGATGAAGCCCATCAACTCGATGTACTCGTACGGCAGCAGGATCTCGTTCTCTTCGCACAAGGAGTTCGGCGGGAAGCGCACGACCCTGTCATACAGCCCTCCGTTCAGGAGCGCTTGCTGCAAGACTTCGGACTCATGGACGTAGCGCCCGCGGTAGCTGATGAAGGCCGTCTTGCCAATCTGTCCCACCGTATCCACCTTTCCCCTCTCGCGATAGGCTTAGTGTATGATGTTTGCGCTCTGGCGGCGCACCGCATTCCTGGGGGAAATGTGCACAAAGCGCCGGTGCCCCTGCATACAGACTCGTGACCCGCACATGACGGGAGGGTAGTCATGGAGTACACACCCGGCTCCGGTTGGGGCGGCTTTCTGCGCAGTGAGCAGAAATCGCTGCGCGACCTGCAACGATCGATGGTCGGGCGCGTCCTGCGCTACGTCCGGCCGCACGCTGGCGCCTTGACCGTCGTTGTGCTGCTGACTCTGGCCAGCGCTGCGCTCAACCTGCTCACGCCGCTGATCTTCCGTGAGCTGATCGACGTCATCCTGCCTAATGGCGACGTCGCCCGCCTCGATCTGTTCGCGCTGCTGCTCGTGATCATCCCGCTCGTCGCTACGGTGCTCAACATCCGCGCCCGCCGCCTGAACTCGCGCATCGGCGAGACGATCATCCACAATCTGCGCATGGATGCTTACCTGCATCTCCAGCGCATGTCGTTCGCCTTCTTCACCGAGACCAAGGTCGGCGAACTGGTCAGCCGCGTCAACACGGATACCGCCCGCGCCCAGAACGGCGTCAACGAGAGCATCACGACGCTGATCGTCAGCCTGATCGAAGCCGTCGCCATCCTGGCCGTCATGATCGCGCTCGATTGGCGGCTGACGCTGCTCGGCGTCGCTGTCGTGCCGCTGTTCATCGTCCTTGGCCGGCGCACCGGCAATCAACTGCGCGAGCTGCGTCGCCAGTCGTTCGAGAACATCGCCCAGATGCGCGCAACGATGCACGAATCGCTCAACGTCAGCGGCATTCTGCTGACCAAGCTGTTCGGCCAGACCGGTTACGAAGCGGACAAAATGAACCGTCTGTCGCTGGCCGTGCGCGATGGCGAGGTCAAGCACACCGCCGTCAGCTACGGCTTCCTGGCGATGCTCGGCCTGCTCGGCGTGGTCGGGACGGCGCTCGTCTACTGGGTCGGCGGCCACCTCGTGCTCGATCGTGCCTTCACCGTGGGAACGATCGTCGCCTTCGCCGCTTATCTGGTGCAGCTTTACGGCCCGATGCAGGCGATCACGAACGCGCCCGTCATGTTCATCACGGCGCTGGTCAGCTTTGAGCGCGTCTTCGAGACGCTCGATCTGCCGGTCGAGGTCGGCGAGCGTGACGACGCGCAAACGCTCACGCAGGTGCGCGGCGCGCTGGCCTTCCAGGACGTCGCCTTTCGCTACGGCGGCACGACCGGGCTGGCCACGGTCTATCGCGTCGGGCGCATGGAGAACGTCAAGCCGCCGCCCGGCGCCCCGCAGGAGCCGACCGCCGTCACATCGAACGACTCGCAGGCGCGCACATGGGCACTGGAAGACATCACGTTCGAGGTCGAGCCGGGCCAGCTCGTCGCGCTGGTCGGCGCCAGCGGCGCGGGCAAGACGACGCTCTCCTACTTGATCCCGCGCCTGTACGACCCGACGAGCGGCAGCGTGGCGCTCGACGGCCACGACCTGCGCGACCTGACGCTGCCGACCATCGCCGGTGCTGTCGGCGTGGTCACGCAGGAGACGTATCTGTTCCACGACACGATCCGCGCTAATCTGCTCTACGCCAATCTGAACGCGTCGCAGACCGATCTCGAACGCGCCTGCGAGATGGCGCAGTTGCACGCCTTCATCCGTGCGCTGCCGGAGGGTTACGACACGCTCGTCGGCGAGCGCGGCTACCGGCTGAGCGGCGGTGAGAAGCAGCGCCTGTCGCTCGCCCGCGTCATCCTGCGCGATCCGCGTGTGCTCGTGCTCGACGAGGCGACCAGCCACCTCGACAGCCAATCCGAGACGCTGATCCAGAAGGCGCTCAAAGAGGTGCTGCGCGGGCGCACCAGCGTCGTCATCGCCCACCGCCTGAGCACGATCCTGGCCGCCGACCAGATCCTCGTCTTCGACCGCGGGCGCATCGTCGAGCGCGGCACACATCAGACACTGCTGGCCGACGGCGGCGTCTACGCCAATTTGTATGAGACACAGTTTGGAGCGCCGTCACAGCACGCGTAGGGGTAGACCGACGCCCGCCAGGGACTCAAGCCCCTGGCTAGAATTGCGCCCGGTGAACCGGGCTGCGCATGCGATCATCGCGCATTTAGTCCCGTTCACGGGACGCCACTCTAGCCGTGCTAAGGGGGGTCGGCGTGTTTCGCCGACTGAAGGCAGCTTAGCTGCCCCCGCGCAGGTTGACCATCCGGCGGACGGCGCAAACCCTCCCAACCAGGGCCTCCCCTCTTCCGCCGCCGCATCTCTATGGCATAATGAGCGCATGAATATGAAACCGACATCACCTCACGAAGTGACCATCATCGGCGGCGGGCTGGCGGGCACCGAGGCCGCCTGGCAGTTGGCCGAGCGCGGGCACACCGTCGACCTCTACGAGATGCGCCCGCAGCGCCAGACCGGCGCGCATGTGACCGACCGGCTGGCTGAACTCGTGTGCAGCAATTCGTTCGGCAGCAAACTGCCCGACCGCGCCTCCGGCCTGCTCAAGACCGAGTGCCAGCGCATGCGCTGCCTGCTGCTCGACATCGCCGACGAGACGGCGCTGCCCGCGGGCGGCGCGCTGGCGGTGGATCGCGAAGCCTTCGCCCAGCGCGTGACCGACGCCATCGCGGAGCACCCCAACATCACACTCGTGCGCGAGGAGATGCCGCACATCCCGCAGACACCGACGATCGTCGCCTCCGGCCCGCTGACGTCGAATGCGTTGGCGGCGGAGATTGCCGCGCTCAGCGGCCAGGAGTATCTCTACTTCTACGACGCCATCTCGCCGATCGTGACGCTCGACAGCATCGACATGAGCATCGCCTTCCGCGCCAGCCGCTACGAGCGCGGCGACGAAGACGAGGGCGACTACATCAACTGCCCGATGAACAAGGACGAGTACGAGGCGTTCGTCGCCGCGCTGCTGGCCGCCGAGACGATTACGCTCAAGGACTTCGAGCGCGAAGACCCACACTTTTTCGAAGGCTGCCTGCCGATCGAGCAGATCGCCGCGCGCGGGCACGACTCGCTCGCCTTCGGCCCCATGCGCCCGATCGGCCTGCGCGACCCGCGCACGGGGCGCCGTCCATGGGCGGTCGTCCAACTGCGGCGGGATAACCTGGTCGGCACGCTCTACAACCTGGTCGGCTTCCAGACCAATCTCAAATGGGGTGACCAGAAGCGCATCCTGCAAATGATCCCCGGCCTGGGGAACGGCGAGTTCGTCCGCTATGGCATGATGCACCGCAACACCTTCATCAATTCGCCCAGCCTGCTCAAGCCGACGATGCAGTGGCGCGAACGCGACGATCTATTCTTCGCCGGGCAGATCACGGGCGTCGAAGGCTACATGGGCAACGTCGCGACCGGCCTGCTGGCGGGCATCAACATGGCGCGTCACCTGGACGGCCAGCCGCCGATCACCCTACCGCCGACGACCATGCTCGGCGCGCTGGCGCATTACGTCACCCACGCCGAAGCGAAGCACTTCCAGCCGATGAAGGCCAACTTCGGCATCCTGCCACCGCTAGAGCCGCACGTGCGCGACAAGCGCCAGCGTTACGCCGCCTACGTCGAGCGCGCCCTCAGCGATCTGGACGGCGTGCTGGCAGGGGTGAAAGCTTCTATCTGAGCATGAGGTGCAGCGTCGGTGGGTAAAGCCAAACCTCGCAAAGACAACCATCTCGTCGCAGGCATTCTGTTCTTGATCCTGTTTCTACTCTTCGCGGGTTGGCTTCTCATCCCCATCCTCGGCCCTGAGATTGAGAACGCACAACATATGCGCGCCCTACAAGACCGCGGAGTCCTGGCCGATGGCTGCGTGATCGACAAGGATGCGCATGAAGGCTTCCGCACAGGTCCAGAATTGACATACAGTTTCCTGACAAGCGAAGGGTTGTATCAAGGGCGACTGAGAGTAACAGAGCAGGACTTCGAGCAGACCTACGTCGGCAGTTGCTTCAACATCCTCTATCTGCCAGAAGACCCAACGATCAACGATGCGCAATCACGCGTTCAGGCATACAACCTGAATCCGCACTCGTGGGAAAGGTTGTGGTTTGTTCCGCTCGTGCCTGCCGGGCTGGTGCTTATGATCCTGGCCGCAATCATCACATACTACCGTCGCCGCAAGTTGAAAGGAAAAAACGGATGACGACCTATTACACAGCCATTTTTGGTCTTCATCACTTCGCATCAAGCCAAACCCGATGAATGAACAACCGGTCACACTCCGGCGAATAACCGGCATCTAGCAGCATGACATTCCAACCACATATGCTCAGGAGGCGCCCCCATGATTGACTCCACCCTGACCGCCCAGCGTTACTACGCCGCGCCCGGCATCATGACCGATCCGGGTGACGCCGCCGCGCACTTCGACAGCCTGCCAACCGACATCTCCACCCTCGTCCGCGTCGTGCGGGGCTTGATGCTGCACGTGTTCTGGGCGGAGCGCTACGGCTACAAGCCGGACGAAGCACGCCAGCGCGAACTCCAACTGCGCACCGTGCCGGGCAAGCTCCAACGCATCTTCGAACTGGACGACCATCCGCTGACGGTCGCGCGCCCGGTCGAACGGCGCTTGATCGGCAACTGCCGAGATTTCACGGTGCTGCTGTGCGCCATGCTCCAGCATCAGGGCGTCCCGGCGCGGGCGCGCTGTGGCTTCGGCGCCTACTTCATGCCGGATCACTATGAGGATCATTGGGTCTGTGAATACTGGAACGCCGATCAAGGCCGCTGGATGCTGGTCGATGCACAGCTCGACGCGCTACAGGAGGACGTGCTGCACGTCGGCTTCGACACGCTCGACGTCCCGCGCGACCAGTTCATCACCGGCGGCAAAGCGTGGCAGATGGCGCGCCGCGGTGAGGCCGATCCGCATGCGTTCGGCATCTTCGACATGCACGGCATGGCCTTCATCCGTGGCGATCTCGTGCGCGACTTCCTCGCCCTTAACAAGATCGAGATCCTGCCCTGGGACGATTGGGGCTTGATCGCGCACAGCGATGACGAAGCAATCAGCCAGGACGTCACGCTGATGGATCACATGGCCGAGTTGACGTTGGGCGGTGATGAAACCTTCGACGTGCTGCGCGCGCTCTACGAGGATGATGCCCGGCTGCATCCCGCGCCGAGGTGGCAGCCGTAGTTGTGCCAAATCAGCAGTGCCGCCCGTTGCCCGCGACACTGCTTGCCTTCTCTTCGCGTCCTAAACCCAGCACTGAGTACCGAGCACCGAGCACTCTTCAATACAGCCCGTGGACGGCCTCGTGGATCAACTGCATCGTGTCCAGGCCGGACACGGTCTCAGGTGCCTCGGCTTCGACGTGAATCGTGACGCTCGCCGTGTGCCCCTCGGCGAGCACATCGCTCAGCCAGCGCCGCACATTCTCCAGGTCGAGCGTATCGTCGACGCGCAACATGACCGTCGCGCCTTCACAGATAGACTTCGTCATCGCTGTCCCCCTCCGCGAACTTACGCACTCGATCCATCATACACAGATTACGAAAAACATGTACGCATGTCTTGTAACCAAAGTTTATTTTCGAGTTTATTTCACCCCGGCGCGCGAGGTTTTCGCATTTCGCGCCGATCCTGGTCTACAATGCAGGGGTTGGTCTTTGTTCAGCGGCCACGCCCCGCATCACCTGCGACCCGGCGTGCCCCGTCCGTTTCACGGCGGCGGGGATGAATGATGACCGGCGCGATGTCCATAGATTACTTATAGGAAGATCCAGCGATGCCAACCCCTGCTGCACGCCTAAACCAGCTTCCGGCTTATCCCTTCGCCGTCCTCGGCCAGCGCATTGCCGAGATGGGCAAGCAAGGGATCGATGTGATCCGCCTCGACGTCGGCAGCCCGGATATGCCTCCGCCGCCCGCCGTCATCGACGCGCTGAGCGAGAATGCCCACCGCGACGACGTCCACGGCTACGCGGGCTACAAAGGCACGCCAGGCTTCCGAGGCGCCGTGGCGAATTACTACAAGCGCCGTTTTGGCGTGGAGCTGCACCCGGATCGTGAAGTGCTGCCGCTGTTGGGCAGCAAAGAGGGCATCGTCAACCTGGCGCTGGCCTATCTCGACCGCGGCGACGTGGCGCTCGTGCCCTCGCTCGGCTACCCGTCGTACGCCATGGGCACCCTGATGGGCAGCGCCGAGGTCTACTGGCTGCCGGTCAGCGCGGCCAATGGCTACAAGCCGGATTTCGACACCATCCCGGCGGACATCCGGCGGCGCGCCAAGCTGCTCTGGCTCAACTACCCGAACAACCCAACCGGCGCCACCGTCGAGGTCGATTTCTACCAGCGCGCGGTCGATTTCTGCGCCCAGCATGACATCCTGCTCGCGTCGGATAACCCTTACGTCGACGTGACCTTCGATCGCTACGTGGCGCCAAGCGCCCTGCAGGCCGATGGCGCACGCACGTGCACGGTCGAATTCATGTCGATGTCGAAGTCGCACAACATGGCGGGCTGGCGCATCGGCGCGGCGGTCGGCAATGGCGAGGCGATCAGCACCCTGCTCCAGGTCAAGAGCAACTTCGACAGCGGCCACTTCCGCGCCGTCTACGATGCAGCCGCCGTCGCCCTGGAGACGACCCCGCAGAGCTGGATCGACGACCGCAACGAGATCTACCGCCAGCGCCGCGACCGCATCATGGCAGCGCTGCCGGACATCGGCCTGGAAGCCGAGTGCCCGCTCGGTTCGATGTACATCTGGGGCCGCGCGCTCGACGGCCAGGGCGGCGCCAACTACTGCACCCGCGCGCTCGATGGTGCCCACGTCTCGCTGGCGCCGGGCAACATCTACGGCCCCGACGGCGACGACTACGTTCGCATCAGCATCGGCATGGACGACGCCCGCATCGACGAGGCACTCGTACGTCTCAAAGCATGGTGGGCGGGCACCGGGGCGTAAAACGTTTCACACGACACGAATCAAAAAGGGGTCTGGCAATGCCAAACCCCTGCACACAGATTTTCCGGGACACCGTCACGTGAATGTCCTGGAGGATGATTGCCTACTGCGTCTTGGTACCACCGCAGCCACAATTGCAGACCGCGTTGATGATCGGTAGTTCGTTCTCGCGCACGAGTTCGTAGGTGCGCGGCATCTGCACGATGAAGGCGCACGTATCGGACACACCGCAGCGAGCGCAGCCTGCGCCGGGCGCCATCGCGAAGACTTCGCGCAGTTTGCCCTTGCGCACCCAGTACGCGATCATGCCTTCCAGGATGCCCGGCTCCACAGCCAGGCGCTGCGCCATCTCTGCCAGGGACACGGGGCCGGAGGCCGCCGCAAATTGATCGAGGACTGCGCGCATTTGCGTCGCCATCAGTTAAGCTCCCAACCCTAGTAACCGGCCACCCTGGAAGATCAGCACCGCGACCGCCCAGGCCACAACCAGCGTGTAAACAACTTGATAGAGTGCCCAGCGCGTGCCGAATTCCTGGCGCATGGCCGCGACGGTCGTCATGCACGGGGTGTAAAGCAGCACGAAGGCTGTGAAGGCCACCGCGGAGAGCGGCGTCAGCAGGCGCACAAGCGAAGCTTCCAGCGCGGTCGTGTCTTCTTCTTCGCCCGCGCCCAGCAGACTCAATTCCGGCACATTCAGACCGGGGATGATGTTGAGCGTGCGCGGCACGATGTTAAGGGTCTCCTGCACCGTCAGCACAGCGGTTTCGACCAGCGAATTGCCAATCTCGCTCAGGTCTTCGCCGAAGGTCGTCGTTTCGACCGATTCGGCGGCTTCCGCCCCGGCCTGCATGCTCTCGCCGACCATGATCTGGTTCATCGTGCTGACGACGACCTCTTTGGCGACCAGGCCGCTGACGAGCGCGCCCGACGTCTGCCAACTGGCAAACCCGGCAGGCTCGAAGATGGGCGACATGCCGCGGCTGACGGCGCCGAATGCGCTCTGCTCCGGGGCCACGTCGTTGAACGCGCTCTGACCGTCGACCGGCAGCGCCAGCAGCAGCCAGATCACGACCGAGGTCGCCAGGATGATCGTCCCGGCCTCGCGAACGAAGCTGCCGGTTCGGTTGCTCATCTGGCGCCAGATGTCACGCATGCGCGGCATCCGGTAAGGCGGCAATTCCATCACGAACGGCTGCGGCGGCTGGTTGCGATAGATGCCGCGCTTGAGGATGAAGGCGGTCGCCAGCGCGACGACGATGCCCAGGATGTACATGCCGAAGATCAGGTTGCCCGCCGCGGCGCCGAAGAGGGCCGAGCCGACGACGACGTAGACCGGCAGCCGCGCGCCACAGCTCATGAAGGTGACGAGGAAACCCGTGACCTTGCGGTCGGTCTCGTGTTCGAGCGTGCGCGTTGCATAGACGGCGGGCACGTTGCAGCCGAAGCCGACCAGCATCGGCAGGAAGCTCTTGCCGTGCAAACCGACGACCCGCATCGCCCGATCCATGACGAAGGCCGCGCGCGCCATGTAGCCGGAGTCTTCGAGCACGCCGATGGCGAAGTAGAGCACCATCAGCACCGGCACGAACACGAGCACGCCGCCAACACCCGCCAGCACACCCCCGACGAGCAGCGATTCGAACCAGGTGCCGCTCAAACCAACCATGCTCAGTACCGAGGTGATCCAGCGCCCGAAGATGCCATTGACCAGGCCGTCCATCCAGTCGACCATCGGCGCGCTCACGTTGGCCGTCAGTTGGAAGATGAACCACATCATGAGCAGGAAGATCGGCAGACCGAGCAGCCGGTGCGTCAGGATGTGATCGAGCCGTTCGCTCGGCGTGCGCCCGACTGTCGAGCGCGTCAACACACCGTCGACCAACCCCATGATGAACTGGTAACGCCCATCAGTCAGCAGCGTTTCGGCATCTTCGCCGGTCGCCGCCTCGATGCGTTTCATCGCTCCTTGCGCCGCTTCGACGAGCGCACCGCCGCCGCGCTGTGCAATCGTATCCGTGATCAGAAGATCGCCTTCGAGCAGCTTGATCGCCGACCAGCGCGGACGCGCGAAGCCAGCGTTATCGATGGCCGTTTGCAGCCGTGGCAGCTCCGCCTCGACCGCATCGTCATACGGCACGTGCACGGTGCCCGGCTCCGTGCGGCGAACCATCCCGCGGATGGCTTCCTTGAGTGACTCGATGCCGATGCCGGAGTTGCCGACCAGCTCGACCACCGGAATGCCGCCCAAACGCGCCGACAGCAGGCGCACGTCGATGTGCATGCCGCGCTTGCGTGCCATGTCGATCATGTTGAGCGCCAGCACGAGCGGGATGTCGAGTTCCATCAACTGCGTCACGAGGTACAGGTTGCGTTCCAGGTTGGCCGCATCGACGACGACGACGACCGCGCCCGGCTGTTCGAGCAGGATAAAATCGCGTGAAATGATCTCTTCAATCGAATAGGCAGTCAGGCTGTAGGTGCCGGGCAGATCGACGACGATGATGTCGTCACTCCCGATGCGCAGACTGCCCTCTTTCTTCTCGACCGTCTTGCCGGGCCAGTTGCCGACATGTTGGTGCGAGCCGGTCAGCGCATTGAAGAGCGTGCTTTTGCCGACGTTCGGGTTGCCGGCCAGTGCAATGGTCAGTGCGTGTGCGGCCATGCGCCTTATGCTTCCTCAATCTCAATCAGCCGCGCTTCGGATTTGCGCAGCGACAACTGGTATCCCAGAACGTGATAAGCCACCGGGTCGCCCAGCGGCGCTACCTTCAACATGCTGATGGTGACCCCGCGCCCCAGCCCCATGTCCATCAGACGACGGCGCAGCGCACCGCTGCCGCCCACGCGGCGAATAATGGCGCTCTGCCCGCAAGTGAGTGAATCTAGGGTCATGGAATAAGCTCCTCGGTCGGGTTCGTGTTGCTCCAATGAAAATAGTCTAGCGATCTACGCGGAATGCTCTGAGTGCGGATTAGCATTCCAGCTGGTGACGAACCTCACTTTACTTGACCTGTAAATCACATTAGGGATCATGTACACACTCCAGAATAAAGTTATTACGGGCGGTTAATTTTCGTATTCCGCAACCGGAATCGGTGGACGATGGCTGCGCCAGCCATGACGTGGCCTTCCAACGGTTCGGGCGGACAGGACGAATCCAGTCCCTACAGCGCCGTTATGACCCGTTGGGACACCGGATTTTGGCGTCGAATCACGACGATCTTGGCAAATTGCCGCAAATATCATGCATTTTGCCTGAGGTGGCCCCTGTCGTTTGCCACGGCATGTGATACGATTGTTCGTATATCGCACGTGACATGCCGAATGGATTGCATCACCGCCGTTTATGCACGAAATCAACCCCACCACACCATTGCCTGAACGCGCCTTCCTGGTTGGGATCGGCGAAAAAGGCAGCCACCCGCTGATGAGCATCGAAGAATCGCTACAGGAAATGGCGCTGCTGGCCCGAACTGCCGGTATGGAAGTCGTCGGCCAGACGTACCAGAACGTCGGTCGCATCGACCCGGCGACGCTGATCGGGCGCGGCAAGGTCGAGGAAGTCCGCGAGATGATCGTCGCCTCGGATGCGCAGGCCGTCGTCTTCGACGACGAACTCAACCCGCGGCACCAGCGCGAACTTGAACAGCGCTTCGGCGAGGACATCAAGGTGCTGGATCGCTCGGCGGTCATCCTGGACATCTTCGCGCAGCACGCCCACACGCGTGAGGGCGCGCTCCAGGTTGAGCTGGCGCAGTACGAATATCGCCTGCCCCGGCTGACGCGCGCCTGGACGCATCTCTCGCGCCAGACGGGCGGCGGCGGCGGGCGCAGCGGCAACGGCGGCGTCGGTCTGCGCGGCCCCGGTGAAACGCAGCTCGAAGTCGACCGGCGCGATATCGTCCGTCGCATCAGCAAGCTGAAGGAAGAGCTCGAACACGTGCGTGAGCATCGCGCGCAGCACCGCCGCCAGCGCGAGCGCGCCGGCATCCCGTTGATCGCGCTCGTCGGCTACACCAACGCGGGCAAATCGTCGCTGCTGCAAGCGATCTCCGGGGCGGACGTCTACATCGCCGATCAACTGTTCGCCACGCTCGACCCGACGACGCGCCGCATCACACTGCCCTCCGGGCGCCAGGCGCTGCTGACCGATACCGTCGGCTTCATCCAGAAGCTGCCGACGACGCTCGTCGCCGCCTTCCGCGCGACGCTCGAAGAGATCGCCGAGGCCGACCTGATCCTGAACGTGGCCGAAGTGACGCATCCCAACGTCGAGCAGCACGTCGAGACGGTCGAAGATACGCTGGCCGAAATCGACGTCCCGCCGATCCCGCGTGTGCTCGTCTGGAACAAGATCGACCAGATCGACGATCCGGAGAAACTGACCGCCCTGCAGCAGTCGCAGGCGAGCAGCACGCACACGGCGCAGGTCGCCGTGTCCGCGCGCACGCGCCAGGGGCTGCCAGAGATGCTGGCGATCGTCGAGCAAATCCTGAACGAAACCCAGCGCCCGACGCGCCTGCTGCTGCCCTACGAGCGCGGCGATCTGGTCGCGCTGCTGCACGAGCAGGCCACGGTCGAGCGCCAGGAACACAAGGCCGACGGCGTCATGATCGTCGCGCGCATCCCGCAGTCACTCAGCGGGCGCTTCGAGCCGTTCAAAACGAGATAGCGATTAGCTACTAGCTGTTAGCCGTTAGCCATTAGCGAATTCGGTGAACCCCAAAGTCACCAAGAATCTTAAATGGCGGAAGCGAAAAATCGCGTCCCTACGGGGACAATAATTCGGTAGGGACGGCATTCTTGCCGTCCGCGTTGAATTCGTGATTCACTGAAATTGTCAAATCAGCGCAGGTGCAGAAGCCAATGTCCGTTGGCCTCGATGTTTCTCCTGCGAAGCGCTGTCCGCCGCCCCATCCGGCTAACAGCCAAGAGCTAACTGCCAACTGCCAATCGCCAATTTGCTTCCTTTGTCGCCATGCGCTTGAATCTGACGCACAATAAGAGCATTCCGCCTGACACCGGCCTCGGAGATGACCTATGTTCCGTTGGATCGACCGTTCGCCCCTGCTCGCGCGCCTGTTCGAGCGCATCACCGCCGCGCTCGCGCGCCAGACCGGCCTGCTCGCCATCATCGGACTGCTCCTGATCATCATCAGCTTCGTGATCCATTTGATCAGCCTGGCGCTGCCGCACCCGGCGCTCGACCTGGCCTGGTCGATCACGCATCATCTCGGCATCATTCTCGCCATCGTCGGCATCTTGCTCGTGGAACCCCTGGGGCGTTGAGCCTCCGCATCCGTCATAGAGAGATCATGGCAGCCAACCCGACCATCACCATTCGCACCGTCCACACGATGGACGATCTCAACGCCATCAGCCGCATCGAAATGGCCGTCTGGGGCATGCCCGCCGAGGAAGCCGCGCCGGGCAACATCATGAAGGCGATCATCCTCAACGGCGGCGTCACCCATGGCGCCTTCGACGGCGAAACCATGATTGGCATGGCGCTCGCCTTTCCCGGTGTGCGCGGTGGACGGCGCTATCTGTGGTCGCACATGGCGGGCGTGCTCAAGGACTACCAAAGCCAGGGCATCGGCAAGGCGCTCAAGCTGGCGCAGCGCGAATGGGCGCTGGCCGAGGGCTACGACGAGATGCGCTGGACCTTCGACCCGATTCTGCGCGGTAATGCGCGCTTCAATCTGCATCTGCTCGGCTGCTACGCGCACACTTACTACGAGAATCACTACGGGGAGATGCAGGACAGCATCAATGTGCCCGCCCCGACTGACCGCCTGGAAGCCGTCTGGCGGCTGAAGGACGCGCGCGTCAAATCCGTGGCCGCCGGTCACACGCCGAAGATCTACGCTGGCGCGCTGCCCGACGATGTGCTGATCCTGCGCACGGGTGAAAACGGCCCTCTCGCAATGCCCGATGACGCGCTGACCGCCGAACTGGTCGCCATCGAGATCCCATCGTCTGGCCTGAATGCCCTCCCGCGCGATCAGGTGCTTCGCTGGCGGTTGGCGCTGCGCGAGGCCCTCCAGCGCGCTTTCGCCCAGGGCTACCGCGCGGTCGACCTGCTCGAACGCGACGGGCGCGCCTTCTACCTGCTGCGCCCGCAGGATCGCTACTTTCTGTACGTGCTGTCGTGCGCGGATGACTCGCTCTACACCGGCATCGCGGCGGACGTGTATAAGCGTCTGGCGCAGCACAACGCCGGGCGTGGCGCGGCCTACACATCGACCCGGCGTCCGGTCAGGCTGCTGGCGGCCTGGCAGTTCATGAGCCGCGGCGCGGCGCTCAAAGCCGAGGCGGCCTTCAAGCGCAAGACGCGCTCCCAGAAGTTCGCGCTCATCGAGGGCAGAGCGCCCTTCCACGACGCCCCGCCGGTTGATGTGGGCACGTGACACCCGTTTCGGGCTACAATTGTCCATGAAGACCGATTGAGGGGAAATGACATGAGCCGCCAATCGATTACCCTGGAACTCCCCGACGAACTCTACGATCGCGTTCGCGAAATTGCGGCAGCGCACCAATTGGACATCGAGTCTGTCCTTGTGGACAGCATTGCGTTGATGTTTGGCGAACTCGATAAGAACGCGCTTGAAACTGCCACTCTGACCACATTGTCCGACGAACAGTTGTGGGCAATCGTGCACCGACATCTGGCCTATCCACAGGATGCGCGGCAGCGCGAACTCGGCGAGAAAGCCGACGACGGCACACTGACGGACGACGAACGCGCGGAGACAATCCGGCTGGCGGCGCAGGTCGACCGTTACGTGCTTCTCCGTTCTCAAGCCCTGCTCCTGCTCAAACAACGCGGATACGATGTGGAGCAACGTCTCCGCCTGGGTGCGTGATGGCACAGATCGATGATTCGACACGGCAGTTCGTCACCGAACGCGCCGCCGGGTTGTGTGAATACTGCCAGTCGGCGCAAATGATTGTCGTCTACGTAGAAATCGATCACATCATCCGGCGATCACGTGGGGGCACATCGGAAGCGGACAATCTCTGTCTCTGCTGCCGAGGCTGCAACAGCTTCAAACAAGACTTTGTGACGGGTATTGACTCCGAAACGGGCCTAGAAGAACCGCTCTTCAACCCACGGGCGCAAGATTGGGACGATCATTTCGAATGGGCGAACGACGGAGCCAGGCTCCGTGCAAAGACCGCCATCGGGCGCGCCACAATTGATCGGTTGCGCATGAACAGGGATGATGTGCTATCCGCACGTCGGCTGTGGGTTCAGGCAGGATGGCACCCGCCGGTTCGCGGGAAGTTCCCAGCCCAGTGAATGGACAATGATGTTGAGGGTGGCATGCATGGCGTCCGGCCAAAAACCTAACGTCGTGACGACTCGTTGACGAGACGTGCCTCGTCCGTCTTCGCCACCATGCACCTCAGTTCTCCACCAGCACCAGCGGCATGTAGCTCAACTGCTCCAGCAGTGACGCCACGTCCTGATGCGTCGTCCACTCCTCGATGTGCCCGTCGCGGATGCGAGCCGTCGTCTCGCCGCGCCAGCGCAGCTTGCGCCCGATCGGCACCAGCACGCCCTTCTTGCCGATCAGCCCGCCGGGATGCGACGCCTCGGCCACCCAGCGCACGATTACGCGCTCGTCGATGACGATGCAGTTGGTCCAGGTGTAGGTGAGATCGTGGTAGCTGCAAAAGAGGATCGTCAGCGCGCGCTTGAAGCCCTCGGCCGAGCAGGATGATCCCGGGAGGGGCGTGCGGTTGACGAAATCCGGCGCAAGGAAACTGCTGAGCGGCGTCAAATCGCGCGCGTTCAGAATCACCTCGAAAAAGTCGGCCAGCAGCTTGCGGTTGCGCTCGGTGCGGCACATGAGAAATATCTCCAGCGTGAGATGAATATCACTTCCAGAGATATTATGCACACAAAAGATGTTTGTTCTACATTGTCGAAAGCGTGAGGTGCGCGGTACCTGTTTGAGACGCCTCTGGCCGCCGCGACTCCGTCAGAGTGAGTGCGCAGCGGCCAGGGCGAAGGAGTCGATCAGAAGCTCTTTTCGCGCACGCCAGGGACGACAGGCAGTGTCTCCAGCCCGCGCAGGAACAGGCTCTTGCGATAGCGCAGCTTGTCCGGCTCGACGGCCAACCGGATGTCCGGCATGCGGCGCGCCAGCGTGCGCATGGCGATCTCGCCTTCCAGGCGCGCGAGCGGTGCACCGACGCAGTAGTGAATGCCCTGCCCGAAGGCCACGTGCGGGTTCGGATCGCGTGTGATGTCGAGCCGATCCGGATTCTCGAAGCGGCGCTCGTCACGGTTGGCCGAGCCAAGACATGCCAGAACCAGCGTGCCCTTCGGAACTTCGACGCCGCCCAGCTCGGTGTCCTCCGAAGCGACGTAGCGGTCGGTCGCGATCTCAATCGGCGCGTAGTAGCGCAGCAGTTCTTCGACCGCCGAGCGCGTCATTTCGGGATGATCGTGCAGCATCTGCATCTGATCCGGATGCTCGATCAGCGCCAGCGTACCGTTCGTAATCAGGTTGACGGTCGTCTCATGCCCGGCGATCAAGAGCAGCAGGCCCATCGCCAGCAGTTCGTCCTCGTCCAGCCGGTCGCCTTCGGCCTCGGCCTCGACCAGCGCCGTCAACAGATCGTTGCCGGGGTTGCGGCGGCGTTCGTTGTAGAGGTCGCGCAGGTAGCTGGCGAAGCGCAGAATCGGCAGCACCATGCCCAGGTTGCCGTTGTTGGTATCGACAGAGATGATCTTCTCGCTCAGCTTACGGAAGTTCGAGCGGTCCTTCTCCGGCACGCCCAGCATTTCGGCGATGACCGTCATCGGGATCGGCAGCGCGTAGTCTTCGAGCAGGTCGAACGACGCCTGCTTCTCCGCCATATCGAGCTGCTCTTCGGCCAGCGTTTCGATGCGCGCCCGCATGTTCTCGACCATACGCGGCGTGAAGGCCTTGTGCACGAGATTGCGCAGGCGCGTGTGGGCAGGCGCGTCGACGTAGAGCATGTTGCTGCCCATGGCGCGGAACATGCGCGGCAGCCAACGGACGTTGGTGCGCGAACGCAGCCCGGCGTTCTCCGGCTCTTTGACAAAGCTGCGGCTGTCCTTGAGCAGAGTCATCACGTCGTCGTAGCGCGTCGCCAGGTAGAGCTGCTGTTTGCTCGGCAGCATGACCGGCGCCACCGGCGCGCTATCCCGCAGCTCACGATACACCGCATACGAATTCGCGCGGAATGCGCCGCTGCTCAAATCCAGCTTACGAATCTCAGTCATCACACGATCCTATGAACATCTGAGGGGGGTTTGCGAAAGTTATCACAATGTCCCTTCTATTATGCATAATTACGCACAAATCAAATATGGAATTCTCGTGAGTATCGCATGAGTACAATTGCTTGCACGTCGACGCGCCGCTTGTTAATCTTTCTTCAATCTAGCCATCGCAGGAGGAAAACATGCGCCTTCGTCTGGGTTTAGTGTTGGTACTACTCGCCATTGTGCTGCCCTCAGCGGCCTTCGCCCAGGATGCGCTGCCGGATCTCGGTGGTCGCACAATCACCATTGCAGTCGAGAACGCCTACCCGCCCTTCAACATGATCGATGAAGCGACCAATGAAGGTGTCGGTTGGGACTATGACACGCTCGACGAGATCTGCGCCCGCCTTAACTGCGTGCCCGAATACGTCCCGACGCCCTGGGATACGATGCTGGCCTCGATTGCCCTCGGCGAGTTCGACGTCGCCGCTGATGGCATCACCATCACGCCGGAGCGCGCCGAAAGCGTTGATTTCTCCATTGGCTACGCGTCGGTCGATCAGGTGCTGCTGACCAAGATCGGCGAGGCGCGCTTCGATACGATCGCGGAATTCGTCGCCAACCCTGACTTCGTCATTGGCACGCAGATTGGCACGACCAACTACAACACGGCCACCAACCTCGTCGACGAGAGCCGCATTCAGGCCTTCGACCAATTCGGTATTGCCGTCCAGGCGCTCATCAACGGGGACGTGGACGCGGTGATCATCGACAGCACGGCCGGTCAGGGCTACGTCGGTGAAAACGCGGATCAGGTCGTCGCCATGAACGAGAGCATCCAGTCGGATCAGCTCGGCTTCGCTTTCCCCAAGGGCAGCGATCTGGTCGAGCCGTTCAACGCTGCTCTCACGAGCATGATGGATGATGGCACGCTGACGCAGATCAACGCCAAGTGGTTCGCGCCCGTCCTGCCTGACCTCGAAGGTCGCACCATCACCATCGCCGTCGAAAACGCCTACCCGCCCTTCAACATGATTGACGAGACGACCAACGAGGGCATCGGCTGGGATTACGACACGATCAACGAGATCTGCTCGCGCATCAATTGCACGCCCGAATACGTCCCGACGTCGTGGGACACGATGCTGGCCTCGCTCGCCCTTGGAGAGTTTGACGTCGCGGCCGATGGCATCACCATCACGCCGGAGCGCGCCGAAAACGTCGACTTCTCGATGGGCTACATCAGCGTCGATCAGGTGCTGCTGACCAAGATCGGCGAGGATCGCTTCGCGTCGGTGCAGGAATTCGTCGACAATCCTGAACTGATCCTCGGCACGCAGATCGGCACGACCAACTACAACACCGCGACCACGCTCGTCGACGAAAGCCGCATCCAGGCCTTCGACCAGTTCGGTGTCGCCGTCCAGGCGCTCATCAACGGGGACGTCGACGCGGTCATCATCGACAGCACGGCCGGTCAGGGCTACGTTGGCGAGAACGATGACAAGGTGATCGCCCTCGACGACAGCATCCAGTCGGACTTCCTCGGCTTCGCCTTCCCCAAGGGCAGCGATCTGGTATCACCGTTCAATGCGGCGCTCCAGTCGATGATCCAGGACGGCACATTGGAGACGATCAACTCCAGCTGGTTCGTACCCGCGAACGCGGGCTAACTCTCTGTACGAAAAGGGGTATGACCGGGTCATACCCCTGCTTTTTTGACCTATCGCGCTGCCCGGCAGTGCCATAGCAGATAGCGATCATGATGGCGACCATAGCCGACCCATCCCTGGACGCACAGTCGACGCCTATCCAGCGCCAGGCTTTTCCACGCTTCTTGTTCTCCATGCCCTGGTGGCTGCTGGTCGTGTTGCTGGCCGGTGTTGTCTTGATCGGCCTGGTGCAGTCCGATGAGGATTACTCGCGCACGTTCAATTACGTCCGCGATGGCATCGGCGTGACCCTGCTCGTGACCGGCGTCGGCTACCCGATCGCCCTCGTCATCGGCCTGCTGGTCGGCGCCATCCGCGCTTACCCGCCCAAGCCGGGCAACGGCTTGACCGCATTCCTCTTTAGCATTCTGCGGCTGATTGTGTATCAGCTCGCGACGCTCTACGTCAGCGTCGTTCGCGGCCTGCCGATGATCGTCAACCTGCTGATCGTCGGGTTCGTCATCGTCCCGGCGGCGCGCGACTTCCTGAGCACGAACCTGGGCATCGCCATTCCCCAGCGCATCTTCCTGGAAACCGGCATCATCGCCCTGGCGGTCGCTTACGGCGCCTTCCTCTCAGAGACGTTTCGCGCAGGCATCCAATCGATCGAGAAAGGCCAGCTCGAGGCGGCCCGTTCGCTCGGCATGACCTACGGCCAGGTGATGTCGCTGATCGTGCTGCCGCAGGCCGTCCGCCGCATTCTGCCGCCGCTCGGCAACGACTTCATCGCCATGATCAAGGATTCGTCGCTAGTCGCCTTCCTGGCCGTCCAGGACGTCACCTATCTCGCGCGGCAGTGGGCCAGCAACCAGTTCCAGTTCGTCGAGGCGTATTTCATCCTGGCGATGATCTACCTGACGCTGACGATCACCGGCTCGCTGCTGGTGCGCTGGATCGAGCGCTACATGGAGATCCCTGAGCGCTGACGACCGTGATCCCGCAAGACATTCGACTGCTCGAAGAACTGACGCTCAATGCGCTGCCTGCGCTGCAAACCATCTTCTACGACGGATGGGTCTTGCGCTTTGCCGCGGGTTTCACGCGCCGCGCGAACTCCGTCAGCACACTCTACCCCGGCCACCTGCCGCCGGAGGACAAGCTCACCGCCTGCGAGGCGGCCTACGCCCAGGCCGGGCTGGCGACCACCTTCAAGCTGACGTCGACGCCCGACCACGAGGCGCTCGATGCGGTGCTCGACGCCCACGGCTACACGCACGCCCCCGGCGCCAGCGTCCAAACGCTCGACCTCGCGGAAGTACCGGCACCATCCGGTCACGCCGACCTCAAGACGACCTTCGATCACGTCTGGCTGGCGGCCTATTTCCGGCTCAACCAGGTCGCGGATCGACATCACCCGACCATGACGCAAATCCTGAGCAAGATCCAGACGACCTACTGCCAGGCGACGATCTATGATGGCGACTCGATTGCGGCGCTCGGCCTCGGCGTGCTCGAACACGGTCATCTCGGCATCTACGACGTCGTCACCGACCCGGCGCGGCGCGGGCGCGGCTTCGGGCGCAGGCTGATGCAGCATCTGCTCGGCTGGGGATGCGAGCGCGGCGCACACACGGCTTATCTCCAGGTGGTCGAGGCCAATACCCCGGCCATCAATTTGTATGCAGGGCTGGGTTTCCGCGAACGCTATGTCTATTGGTATCGTTCGCGAGGTTGAACATGTAGGGGCGATCCGGTGGGTCGCCCAAATCGCGTGGCCGTTTGTAGGGGCGGGATATATCCCGCCCGTACATCGTTGTTGAGGCGCGTAGGGGAAACCATTCTTGATGTTGCTGATTGCCACACGCAGCGGCGTAGCGGCGCATCCCCGCCGCCGTTACGGCAACTGCACCCAATAGATATCCGGCGCGAACATCGTGTGCACGAACAGGCGATTGTCCGGCGAAATGGTCAACCCGGCCAGCGGCGCGGATAGCTCCGTGAACAGCACAACCTCGACCTCCGAATTGCCGCAGCCGCCCTGCTCGATGCACGCCTGCGGATCGACGCGCCCGACCACCCCACGCGTGCCCAACGCATAGGCGAAATAAAGCATCCCGTCCGCGTCGAGCGCCAGCCCGGTCACGTTCTGCACGCCGCTGACGACCGGCCCACCGACGTCCGCCACGGGCGCATCGCTCTCGCTGACGTCGAGCGGATACCACTCGATGGCGCGGCGCGTGCTGCCGTTGTTGCCGACGAAGATCGTGTCGTCGTCGATGACGATGCCGGACGGATTCGACAAATCGTCGAGGATCGTCCGCGTCTCGCCTTCGCGGTCGGCGACCACCAGCGTGTTGCCGAGCAGATTGGTGATCAGGAACTCGTCTTCGTTCAGGTAGGCGATGCCCCACGGCCCGTCAAATCCCGCGGAGATCGTCTCGACGCCGCCGCGCACGACACGCAGCAGTTGATTCATCTGGAAGTCCGGCACCCACAGCACCGGCAGATCGTTGTCGCCCATCTCGACGTAGAGCGTATGCGTGTTGCGCACCCCTCCGGCGTAGGTCATCGTGCGCCCGGTCTCCGCATCGATCTGGTAGACGGTGAAATCGCCCGTACATGCTGTGTAGAGCAGCCCGTCGAGGAAGGCGATCCCGTTCGGGCGCTGGACGTTGCCCGTCAGCACCGTCAGATCCGACTGGGTGAACGACTGCGCCAACGAGGCAGTGGCCGGGCGCGGCGTAGATGTCGGCGCCGGTGTGGCGGTCGGCGTCTTGCTCGGCGCGGGCGTCGGGCTGACGTCGTCCTGCGCGCTGACCGCGGGCACGATCACGGCGGCAATGCACAGTGCAAGCATCACGAAGAAGGTACGAAAGATCGGGTTCATAAGGGGATTACTCGAGTTCCATACGTTATTCGAACCGGATCTTATCTTGTTTTGCGCTGTCCCGGCGCTTTATCACCAAACATTCAGGTTCAGCCAGGTCGCGTTGGCACACCAAATCCCAGAAGTGGAGTGATCAATTCAAAGTGAGATGAGTTACGATTTGCCCGCCGACGGCTGAAGTCGGTCGGCTAACTGAAATCAAGCGCACTGAAGGCGCTGACGGAAAAAGACGAACATCTCGTCCGTTTCATCGAACGCGACGCGAAGGCTCACGCTGTGCGGATGGAAGGTGAGTGATATGACCGATCAGAAACGCCCTCAGATTCCTGAACCCCTGTGGCGGCGACATCCAGAGTTGCCAGCCGTGTTCCAAGCGTTACAAGAATTCGAATCTGGAGCAGACATCACTGCGCGCTGCTACAAATGCGATGCGCTATTAAGCGTGCAGCATTTCGAACCGATCCGGACAATTTGGGTGAAATGTCCCAATGGCTGCACGGTTTACCGCGAAATGAAGGCCGCGGATGAGGGGTAGGTCTACTACAGGAAATTCCCTCGTGAAATTCGAAATCTGCCCGTAACGCTTCGCGTGCGTCTCTAGGACGGTTTGGCGAGCGTCCCTACGATTCCGCCGCCTCGCCCGCGGGCAGCTCGACGTAGAACGTCGTCCCTTCGCCGGGCGTGCTCTCCAACCAGATCGCCCCCTTGTGATTGTCGACGATCGTCTTGACCAGGCTCAAGCCCAACCCGCTGCCGCTGACGTGTTCCGTGCCTGCCTGATTGACGCGGAAGAAGCGGTCGAACACGCGCGGCTGCGCCTCCGCCGGGATGCCGACGCCGGAATCCTCGACGGCGAAGCAGACGCCTCCATGCTTGCCCGCGCTCGCCGTGAAGCGGACGCAGCCACCCGCTGGGGTGAACTTGAAGGCATTCTCGACCAGGTTGACCAGCGCCCGCTTGATCTGATCGGCGTCGCAGGCGGTCGGCGGCAGATCCGGCGCCACATCGACCTCGAAGCGCACCTTGCCCTCGTCGACGAAGTGGCGCAGCTCATCGACCGTCTCCTCAACCAGCCGCGACGGCTCAATCGACTCGATTTTGAGCTGGCCCGTGCGCGCGCGTTCCAGGTCGAGAATGCCGCGGATGATGCGGTTCATGCGCAGCAGTTGGCGCTCGATCACGTCGAGCGTGTGCGTCATCTCTTCGTCGGCGGAGGCTTGCAGGTCGTCGCGCAGCAGGTCGAGGTTGACCATGGCGGCTTGCAGCGGGTTCTTGAGATCGTGGCTGGTCATGCGCACCATCTCGTTCTTGAGCCGGTCAAGCTCCTTGAGCTGTGTGATGTCATTCAGGATGGCGACCCAGCCGTCGGTGTCCTCGTGGCGTAGCGCCGTTACGTAGCACAGATAGACCGTGTCCTCGACGTCCAGCTCGAACTTGAAATCTTTGCGCCGGTGCAGCGTGTCGAGGATCGACTGCGTGTTGCCTTCAGCGGGTGGCTGGGGCTGGCCGAGGAACAGCCGGTAGACGAGCTTCGGCTGCCGGTTATCCGCTTCCAGTTCGCGCGCCATCAGGGCATGCGCCGCCGGGTTGGCGAAAATGACATCCAACTTGCGGTTGACGGCGATGACCGGGTTCTGCGTGCTCTTGAGCACCGTCTCTAACTGACTACGCGAAAACTCCAACGCCTCGGCCAGTTCGCGCTGCTCTTCGAACAGATGGCTGTTGGCGATGGCGACCGCCGCCTGCGCGCCCAGCAGTTCAAGCAGATGAACGTCATCCTTGTCGAACAAGCGCCCGTCGCGCGCCGCGATCACCATCAGCGCGCCGATGGCGGCCTGCCCGTACGTCAGCGGCGCGGCGATGACCGAGCCGAACGTCTCGCGCGCCACTGGCAGATCCGGCGCGCCGCCCCAATCGCGCCCGTAATCCTCCAGGTGCATCGACTGGCGCGCCTGCGTCACCGTGCCGATCACCCCCTGCCCCAACGCCAACTGCCGGTGCAGATATTCTTCCGGCAGATTGTGTACCGTCGTCAGTTCGAGCTGGCCCTTGTCGTAGAGCCAGATGCCGACTGCCTCCGCGCGCAGCCACTCCGCCGCCTGGGTCGCGATCTGTTCGAGCACCGTGGCGAGTGAGATCTGGCTCGTCATCGCCAACGAAACGCGGTGGATCGTCTCAACCTGCGACATGCGCTCGGCCAGCGGGTTCAGGATCTCCAGCTTGAGGATGGCGAAGCTGGTCACCAACGCGGCGATCGAACTGATGACGATCGACAGCGCGTACGGACGCAGATCGGGGTTCAAGAAGCTGACGCTCTGGCCGACGACGAACAGGCCGACGCCGGTGACGATCTCCTGCGCACGAATCTTGCGCCGGTGCCGCCAGATCAGGTAGAGCGTGGCGCCATCGAAGATCAGGTAGAAGGCCAGCAGCAGCGGCTGCTCTTGAAAGTTGAATGGCGACGGTGACGATCCACTGTCGGGCAGCCCGGCGCCCAGGCTGATTGCCGCGCGGTAGATGAGGACGACCACCAGCGACACAAACGCCAGCAGCCGGAACGAGCGCGTTTGCGCACGTGCGAGCGCCGCCGTCAGCGCGAACACGGCCACGCTGGCGCCGCTGAAACCCAGCTCCATCATCAGCGCCGCCAGCTGCCGCGCCCACAGATCAGCATTGAGCAGCGCGAACGCCTGGCTCATCAGCGCGCCGCCGTTCCACAACATGACCATGATCAGGAACACGGCGAAATACTGGTGCTGCTCCTTGCGCATGTCATGCCAGAGCACAATCAACAGCAGCCCGCACGCCAGTGAGAGCGTGATGCCGTTGATGAGGATGGCAAGGGTATCGATCATGGCGGAGGCTTCTGACTATTGGGTATTGGCAGTTGGCAATCAGCTTTTAGCTTATAGCTATTAGCTGTTAGCCTGCAACTCCTTGTGTTTCGTTTCAATCGGAGCGGCCATCTCGTCTGTCAGGAGCAGGCTTCAAACCAGACTCAAAGCCAACAGCCAAAGGCCAATACCCAACCGCCCCTCAAGCCTGACTCTCAAACCGATAGCCAATGCGATGCTCGGTGAGGATGTATTGTGGATTGGCGGCGTCGCGTTCGATCTTGCGCCGAAGCTGGCTGACGTAAACGCGCGGGTAGTAGATGTCGTCGAGATATTCGCGGCCCCAGACCTGCTCCAGCAGATCCGTCTGCTGGACGACGCGCCCGGCATGCTCCATCAGCACGGCCAGCAGCTTGAACTCCGTCGGCGTCAGGTGCACCTTGCGCCCTTCGACGTAAACGTGCCGCCGGTGCAGGTCGACGCTCAGGTAGCCGTCGTCGTACTGCTGCGGCTGATCGTTTTGTGCGAACTGCGCCCGGCGCAGCAGCGCCTGAACGCGCGCCACGAACTCGTTGAGCCGGATCGGCTTGATCAGGTATTCGTCCGCCCCGGCGCTCAGGCCCTCGATCACATCTTCCTCGGAGATCGCTTGCGCCGACAGCATCATGACCGGCGTATCGGCCACCTCGCGGATGCGGCGACAGACGGTCAACCCGTCGATGCCGTCCGGCATGACGATGTCGAGCACCATCAGATCCGGGCGCTTCTCGTGGAAGGTCAACAGCGCCTCACGGCCATTCTCGCACAGGTAGACCTCGTAGCCATCGCGCGTGAGCTTGCGCCCCAACGCCTCCCGGATCGCCTGCTCGTCGTCGACAATCATGATTTTCGCGTTCATAAGTCCGCACCATGAACTCTGCATACTCGGCAATGATCAAACCATGACACACCGATAATTACATTATCCGCTACATTCGTCACCCGTACATTGATGATCCCGTAAGTGTCCGGCCATGCCGCAGCATGCCCCGCACCTGTATGGAAACCACAACAAATCATGGGCCAGGGTACGCTCGAATTCTTGCCGTCCACAATCGCAGGCGCGACTGATCCCACCCCTGCACTCATCATTCCGTACGAATCCGATTGCCATCGGCCCGTAATCCGAGGTAATTTAGGCGCATTCGCGGAGATTATCGCCCATATGAACGGGGATCAACATGACCGATGTAACCCGCGAGACGCAAGCATGGCAGACCCGCGTGCGCGCCATCGCCCAGGGCATTCGAAGGCGGGTTCTGGAGCACACCGTCGCCCAAAACGGCGGCTATCTCAGCCAGGCGTGCTCCTCAGCCGAGATTCTCGCCCTCCTCTACGGCCACCTGTTGCACCTCGGCCCCAGCGACGGGCCACCCAACCCCGCCCCATTTCCGGGCGTGCCCGGCCAGCACAATCCTGAACACTTCAACGGCGGCATCTACAACGGGCCTCGCGGGCCGCAGCTCGACCGCTTCATCCTGTCGCCGTCGCATTATGCGCTGGCGCTCTATGCCGCACTGATCGAAGTCGGGCGGCTCGGCGAGGATGGTCTGACGCACTTCAACCAGGATGGCAGCTCGGTCGAGATGATCGGCGCAGAACACTCGCCCGGCATCGAGGTCAGCGGTGGTTCGTTCGGGCAGGCGCTGGCGCAGGCCGCCGGCATCGCCCTGGCGCGCAAGCTGCGCAGCGAAAGCGGGCTGGTCTGGGTCTTCATGTCCGACGGCGAGTTCCAGGAGGGACAATCCTGGGAGACGCTGATGACGACTGCCTTCCATAAGCTGGACAACCTGCGCGTGATCGTCGACGTCAACGGCCAGCAGGTTGACGGGCGCATGGCCGAGACGATGAACATCGAGCCGTTCGCGCAGAAGGTCGACGCCTTCGGCTGGCAGGTCTGCCCGGTCGATGGGCACGACGTCGAGGCCTTAGCCGCCGCCGCCCACAGCCCGACCGACAGGCCACTGATGGTGCTCGCCTACACGTCGCCCTTCCGCGGCATCGACATCATGCAGGAGCGCGGGCCGAAGCTCCATTACATTCGCTTCAAGGATGCGGCGGAGCGGCAGCAGTATCAAGATTATCTGGCGGCGATGCAAACCGAGGAGGAGGTGTGAGACCATGGAAGTTTTGACCCGCGTCCACGAAAAGAACCTCGTCCGCTGGGCGGCGGATCGCCCGGAAGTGGTCGTTTTCTCCGGCGATCTGACCGGATCGACCGAAATACAGTTGTTCAAAGATACGTATCCCGATCGCTTCTTCTCGATGGGTTTGACCGAACAGAATATGATGAGTTGGGCGGCGGGCATGGCGCGCGAGGGCTTCACGCCGTTCGTGCACACCTTCGCCGTCTTCATGTACCGCCGCGCGCTCGACCAGATCACGATCTCGATTGCCTACCCCAACCTGCCGGTGCGCATGTTCGGCTTCCTGCCGGGCGTGACCACACCGGGCGGCGTCACGCACCAGGCGATTGACGACGTGGCCGTCCTGCGCGGCATCCCCAACATGACGATCCTCGAAACCGGCGACGCCACCGACGTCGAGAGCGTGCTCGACCTGACGCTGGCGATCCCTGGCCCGGTCTACATCCGCATGATCCGCGGTGAGATCCCGCGCCTGTTCGCCGCCGACGAGCCGATGCAGTTAGGCAAAGCGCGTGTCCTCAGCCAGGGCGACGACATCGCCCTGCTCTCGACCGGCATCTGCACCGAGGAAGCCATGCGCGCGACCCAGGCGCTGCAAGCGCGCGGCGTGGGCATCCAGCACCTGCACGTCTCGACGCTCAAGCCATTCGACGATCCGCTGGTGGTCGACGCGATTGCCGGGGCGCGCTTCGGCGTCATCACGATGGAGAACCACACTGTCGTCGGCGGGCTGGCGAGCGCCACGTCTGAGGTCATCGCCCGCCGCGGCCTGGGCAAGAAGCTGATCCCGATCGGCCTGCAAGACACCTTCATTCACGGGGCGAGCCGCCCGTATCTCATGCGCGAGTACGGCCTGGATGCCCCGGCGCTCGTGCGCACGGTCGAGCAGCTCACGCGGGCCGACTTGCAAATCGGCGAGGACGATCTGGCCGCCGTCCGTCTGAATCCGGTGCACAGCGCGGCCAAGACGGAAGCATTGTAAGAGGTACTCGGTGCTCAGTGCTCGGTACTCAGTTATGGGTCTGGTTCTGGGTTCCGAGTTCTGGGTTCAGGAAGATGGTGCAGGCGGGCAACATACGATCCTATGGATGATTCCCGTAGGGACAGAGCGTGCGACCGCAGGAAGTCCCCACGCGGGCCCTGTCCGCAGCCTGATTTCGCCTGATCAACGAGGTAAACGAGCGGCGCGTGCCTTGAACATCGTAGCGGCGACCCGATGGGTCGCCCTGGACGGATAACCGCAGCCAACCGAACGGCCCATGTACGGGCGAGACATGTCTCGCCCGCTGGCGCGCAATCGAACATTACCAACCTGTTCTGATTTATGCATTCGCGGACGCCAAGAATGGCGTCCCTACATGACGCAACGGATTCGTAGGGACGCGCCCAAACCTGGATAGATGATTTGACCTCTGAATTCTTCGTTACATCAAGAAAGTGCGCAAAATGTCTTCTTATTTCATCGGCATCGACGTCAGCACTACCAGCAGCAAAGCCCTCGCCATTGACGAGCAAGGCCACATCACCCACGGCGAGTCGTTTCCGCACGATCTGGCGACGCCGCGCCCGCTGTGGGCCGAGCAAGATCCGGAGCAGTGGTGGAGCGCCTCGGCGGCCACGCTGCGCAGCCTGCTCGAAAAGATTCCGGCGGAGGCGGTCAAAGCCATCGGCCTGACCGGCCAGATGCTCGGCCTGACGCCGGTCGACAAGGACGGCCACGTCATCCGCCCGGCCATCCTCTGGAACGACCTGCGCAGCGGTGCCCAGTGCGATGCCATCACGGAGCAGTTCGGCGCACACGCCCTCTGGCAGCATATCGGCTCGATGCTGCTGCCCGGCATGACGCTGCCCAAGATCATCTGGATGCGCGAGCACGAGCCGGACAACTACGCCCAGATCGCCAAGGTCATGCTGCCCAAGGACTTCGTCCGCTTCCGGCTGAGCGGCGCCCACGTGACCGACATCGCCGATGGCTCCGGCTTCGGCCTGCTCGACGTGGGCAAGCGCCAATGGTCGGGCGAGATGCTGGCGCTGGCGGACATCCCGCGCGCGTGGCTGCCGGAACTGTGTGAATCGCCGGACATCTGTGCCTACGTCAGTGAGGAGGCCGCCGCCCTCACCGGCCTGATCGCTGGGACGCCGATCGTCGGCGGCGCGGGCGACCAACCGGCGCAGGCGGTCGGCAGCGGCATCGTCGAGAACGGCCAGACCAGCCTGACCGTTGGTACGTCCGGCGTGCTCTTCACTTCGGCGGATCGCTATCTGCCGGATGAGGACGGGCGCCTGCACACCTTCTGCCATGCGATTCCGGGCTGTTGGTGCTACCTGGGCGTCATGCAGAGCGCCGCGGGCAGCCTGCGCTGGCTCCACGACGAGATCCTGCCCGACCGTTCGTACGACGCGCTTAACAAGATGGTCGGCAGCGTGCCGCGTGGCGCCAACGGTCTGCTGTTTGCGCCCTATCTCTCCGGCGAGCGCCACCCCTACCCCGACCCGCTGGCGCGCGGTGCCTTCGTCGGCTTCACACTGCGTCATGGACTGGCGCACATGGTACGCTCAACCATGGAAGGTGTCGCCTTCGGCATGCGCGACCTGGTCGAGATCGCGCGCGACAAGGACATCTACCCGCCGTCGGCGGCGGTCAGCGGCGGCGCGGCCAACAGCCCGATCTGGCGCCAGATCATCACTGACGTCATGAACATGCCGCTCTACACGGTCAATACGACGGCGGGCGGCGCCTTCGGCGCGGCGATCCTGGCCGCCGTCGGCGCCGAAGCCTGGCCGGACGTGCCGAGTGCCTGCCACGCGCTGATCCAGCAGGTCGACACGACTCAACCGGACGCGACCGGCGTCGAGGCCTACGAGCGCATCTACGCGGCCTTCCGCCAGTTGTATCCGGCGCTCAAAGACCTGTTCGTCACGATTGCGCCGCTCGACGAAGGCTAAACGGCGGTTGGCATTGGCGGTCGGCTTCTGGCTGTAGGGGCGACCCGGTGGGTCGCCCGCGGCGGGCATGGCGACGCCATGCCCCTACATCGAAACAGACGCTGTCCGCTCCTTGCCAAGGTGAATTGAGAGTCGGTCATAATTCAGTTCCGCCACTGTCAACCCTCGTCCCCCGGCCCATTCTCCCTTAGGGCTGTACTGACCGGGGAGATAGGTAACAGATGTTCGGAGACATAGGTAACACTAGGATACCTCACGGAGGTCAAAAGAACGGACACGAAACTGGGCATAGAAGACGTGGAGCACGCCATCGGTGAGCGGGTCGAAGGCAAGCCCGATAGGCTGGTGACGAAAAGCTTTGCCGAGGCGAAAGATACGGCCTTGGAAAGTGAACCGGCCACTGGCATCGACGTGACGCACGGACAGAGCGTCGGGATAGACGAGGGTGGGCAGCGTCGCCGGGAAAGGACGCGGGCTGGGTTGGTAACGGGAATCGGGGGTGACATCGCCGAGAGCCTGGTGAGGACGCTGGTGGTTGTAAGCCAAACGCCACTGGTCAAAGTGTGCTTGCCAGGCGAGCAGGCTGTCCGCCTGGGTATAACGCAGGAGTTCTTCATTGAGAGTGCGATGCAAGCGCTCGTCCTTGCCCTGGGTCTGGGGATGGTAAGGACGCCCATGTGAGACGGCGATGCCGAGACGCAAGAGCCAGACGGTCAAGGTGGTGTAGGGCGTTTGGGCGCCGTCGCCCCAGGGGGTGCCATTGTCCATCAACATGCGGTCTGGCAAGCCATAGGAACGCAAGGTGGCGGTCAGCGCTGTTTGTACGGTTTGAGTACGGGTGTTCGCGCAGGCGTGGAGTTGGAGCAGGTAACGCGAATGGTCATCCAGTACGGTCAAAGGATAGCAGCGATGTCCATTGGGCAGCGGCCAATCGCCCTTGAAATCCATTTGCCACAAGGCATTGGGGTGGGGCTGCTCGAAGCGCGTGTAGGGGCGTTGGGCGGCACATCGGTCGGGGTCGAGACGCCCATACCGACGCAAGATGGCGGTGATGGTACTCACAGCGGGCAAGTCTTGATGGCCTTGCCTGAGCAACCATGCCTTGAGCTTGCGTGCCCCCCAGGCGGGATGCGCGTCACGTGCCTCCACAATCACTGCTTCCACAGCTGCGGGGGTCTGCTCAGGCGCATGGTGCGGGCGGCGCGAGCGGTCACGCAACCCGGCGACCCCTTCCTGCTCATAGCGTGCTCGCCACTTGTAGCCCGTTTTCGGGCTGATGCCGTAGGCGCGACACACGGCTGCAAAGGGCTGCTCTCCGGTTTGGACTTCCTGGATGAACACTTCTCGTTGGGACATGGCGGTCAGATCCTTCCAGGGCATCTGCCACCTCCTATTGTAGGACTGTGACGATGCCTCTATTCTCTTCCGAATCTGTTACCTATGTCTCCGAACATGTCTCACCCATGTCCCCGGTCTATACAAGGGCGAAGGGGAGAAAATTCGGTTTTGAAAGTCCCTCGCCATCAGGGAGAGGGATTTAGGGTGAGGGCAAAAAGGCAATAGAGGTCATAACGATTTATGGCCACGCCTCGGCTAATGCGCTCATGCGCTAACCTGCTTATTCGCTTCGCCAACTGGATGAACACGCCCAGCCGCCTATCCCCCAACGGTCGGATGCCGTTTGTGAGTAAATCGTGCATAATTAAGCGTAGAGAGACACGAAACTCAAAAAGGCGCGTTATGAAATCGTTTATGCGAACTCCACGTCTCGCCACGCTGTTCGCCCTGGTGCTGCTGGCGCTGGTCGTCGCCGGCTGTAACCTGACCGGCGGCGATGTGACGAGCGAACCCATCGACACCACACCCAGCCCGGCGTTCACCTTACCGCCAACGCGCACGCCGCAATCGACCAGCGGCATCCCGACGCCGCTGCCGGGTGTCACCGTTCCGGCGGGCCAGCCGACGACGATTGGCAGTGTGCCGACCGCTGTCCGCCCGCCCATCCAGCCGCAGCAGCCCAGCCCGACGCCGCTACCCATCAGCATCGTCATCCTGTCACCCGTGCCCGGCAACGTCATCGCCGGGAACGTCCAGGTGATTGGCGCGGCAGTCCATCCCAACTTCCTGCAATATCAAATCGAATTCGGCCCGGACCCGAACCCCGGCAATCTGTGGTTCCCGGCGACCGGCGCCGTGCAAACACCCGTGCTCAACGGCTTGCTCGGCATCTGGAACACGACCAACGTCAACGACGGCACCTACCAGGTGCGTTTGCGCGTCTACCTGCGCGATGGCACCACGCTGACGACCGTCGTCAATAACATCCGCGTCCAGAACCGCGTGCCCACGCCGCAGCCTTCGGCGACGCCCAACATCCCGCGCCCGATCGCAGCCTTCACGCTCGATCGTGTGAGCGGCCAGGTGCCGCTGACGGTACGCTTCACCAACCAGTCGAGCGGCCAGATCACGAGCTACCAGTGGAACTTCGGCGATAGCTCGTCGAGCACCGAGATCAACCCGGTGCACACGTTCAACAGCCCAGGTCTCTACACCGTGACGCTGACCGTGAGTGGCCCCGGAGGCTCGTCCAACGTGGCCCAGCAGATCAACGCACAGGCGCCGAACGCGCCCAATGCCAACTTCGAGGCCAACCCCGCAACGGGCAATGCACCGCTCGTCGTCCAGTTCACGAACACCTCGACAGGCACGGTGAACACCTATGCCTGGAACTTCAGTGACGGCGGCACCAGTGATCAGCAGAACCCCGTGCACACGTTCGCGGCAGCGGGCACCTACAACGTGTTCCTGACCGTGACCGGCCCTGGCGGCTCGTCGACTGTGACCAAGCCGATCACCGTCATCAATCCGTCGATCCCGACCAACACGCCCGTGCCGCCGACAGTGACACCCGTCCCGCCGACGATCACCCCCGCCAACACGGCGACCGAAGTCGCAGTCGTGCCAACCAATACGCCGGTGCCACCGACGGTGACACCCGTCCCACCGACGATCACGCCGTCAGCCATTCCGCCGACGGCAACGCCTGTCCCGCCATCCTCGACGCCAATTCCGGCGCCGGTGCCCTCGTTCACTTACAGCGCATCGCCGAGCGACCCGCTGACGATCCAGTTCACCAACACCACGACCGGTGACATCAGCGGCTACCAGTGGGACTTCGGCGATGGCGCGACCAGCGTCGATGCCAACCCGACGCACACTTACAGCACCGGCGGATCGTACACCGTCCGTCTGGTCGCCTTTGGCCCTGGCGGCAGCAATGAAACCACGATGCCCGCCTTCGTCGCGCAGCCGGTCAGCGCCTACTTCACCTGGGCGCCTGACCCGAGCAACCCGCTGGTGATCAACTTCACCAACCAATCTGCGGGCGATATCAACAGCAACGGCTGGGACTTCGGCGATGGCGCCACCAGCAACGACGTCAACCCGCAGCACACCTACGGCGGCGGCGGCAGCTACACCGTCAGCCTGTCCGTGAGCGGCCCTGGCGGCGACACCAACTACGTCGAGACGATTGACGTCGCCACGCCGGTCAGCGCGTCGTTCACCTTCGCCGTCGATCCGGCCAATCCGCTGGCGGTGCAGTTCACCAACACGTCGACCGGCGACATCACCAGCTATAGCTGGGCCTTCGGCGACAGCACCACCAGCACCGACGAGAACCCGCTGCACACCTACGGCAGCGGCGGCGGCTACCCCGTCACGCTGACCGTGCAGGGCCCTGGCGGCATCGACTCGGTCGATACGGTCGTCACGCTCGCCAGCCCGGTCTCGGCCTCTTTCACCTGGGCCGCCGACGCGAGCAATCTGCTGGCGATCAACTTCAACAATGGCTCCAGCGGTGACATCGACACCTATCTATGGGACTTTGGCGACGGCCAGAGCAGCACTGAGGAGAACCCGCAGCATGTCTATGGCAGCGGCGGCAGCTACCCGGTCACGCTGAACGTCAGCGGCCCTGGCGGTGTCGATAGCTACAGCGAGACGGTCAGCGTCGCGACGCCGGCCAGCGCCTCGTTCACGTACGTGGCCGATGCCAGCAACCCGCTCGCCTACCAGTTCACCAACGCCTCGACCGGCAGCATCGACAGTTACAGTTGGGACTTCGGCGACGGCCAGACCAGCACCGAGCAGAACCCGGCGCACACCTTCGCGGCGGCGGCCAACTACGAAGTGCAGTTGACCGTGTCCGGCCCCGGCGGCAGCGATAGCTACAGCGAGGTCATCAACGTGCAGCCGCCCGCAGTGGCGCCCGCGGCGTTCTTCACCTGGCTGCCCGACGCGAACAATCCGCTCGCAGTCGGCTTCACCAACGAATCGACCGGCGATTACGACACCATCGCCTGGGACTTCGGCGACGGCAACTTCACCAACGAAGCCAATCCGGCGCACACGTACGGCGCGGGCGGCGATTACACCGTCACGCTGGTCGTGACCAACTCCGCCAACGCGCAGTCGGATACCTACAGCGAGACGATCAACGTCCAGGAGCCGGCAGTGCCGTCGGACGCCTTCTTCACCTGGCTGGCGGACTCGAATAACCCGCTGGCAATCCAGTTCAACAACGAGTCGACCGGCGACATCACCAGTTACGGCTGGGATTTCGGCGACGGCACGACCAGCAACGACGTCAGCCCACAGCATGCCTACGGTGGTCCTGGCGATTACACCGTCAGCCTGTCGGTCAGCGGCCCAGGCGGTGACGACAACTACGTCGAGACGATCACCGTCCAGGCGCCCGCCGTGCCGCCGAGTGCCGGTTTCACCTGGGCCGTCGACCCGATCAACCCGGCGACGATCCAGTTCACCAATACGTCGACCGGCGATTACGATAGTGTCGCCTGGGACTTCGGCGACGGCACCACCGGCAGCGACAACAGTCCGCTCCACACCTACGGCGCGGGCGGCAGCTTCAACGTCACGCTCACGGTGTCGAACTCCGGTACTGGCGAGTCGGATAGCTACAGCGAGACGATCAGCGTCCAGCAGCCCGCCGTGCCGCCGGATGCCTTCTTCACCTGGGTTGCCGACCAAAGCAACACGCAGGCGATTCAGTTCACCAACGGCTCGACCGGCGACTACGACAGCTTCGCCTGGGACTTTGGCGATGGCACCACCGGCAGCGATGCCAATCCGCTCCACACCTATGGCGCGGGCGGCAGCTTCAACGTCACGCTGACGGTGACCAACTCCGCCAATGGACAGCTCGACTCGTACAGCGAGACGATCAACGTCCAGCAGCAGGCAGTCGCGCCGACGGCGAGCTTCAAGTGGGCACCGGCGCCGGATGACCCGCTGACGATCCAGTTCCTGGACGACTCGGCGGGCAGCTACGATACCTATACCTGGGACTTCGGCGACGGTAACTTCAGCAGTGAAGGCAACCCGTCCCATACCTACGCCGGAGGTGGCAGCTACAACGTGTCGCTGACGGTGACCAACTCGGCCAATGGGCAGCTGGATACTTACAGCGAGACGATCACGGTTGAGCAGCCCGTGACGGCGCCGGAAGCGCTCTTCAGTGCTGTGGTCGTCGACCCGGTCAACGACCCGCTGACCGTGCAGTTCACCAACGACTCGACCGGCGACATCATCGGTTACGAGTGGAACTTCGGTGACGGCATCACCAGCTCCGACTTCGCGCCGGCTCACACGTACGGCGCGGGTGGCACCTACACGGTGACGTTGTCCGTCACCGGCACCGACGGCGTCCCGGCCAGCTACTCGCTCGACGTGACCGTCGAGGCGCCTGTGCAGCCGCCGACCGCCTCGTTCACCTGGGCGGCCGACCCGAACAACCCGCTGACGATCCAGTTCACCAATGCGTCGACGGGCGACTATGACACCTTCGCCTGGGACTTTGGCGATGGCACCACCAGCAACGAGTCGAACCCGGCGCACGCCTACGGCGGCGGTGGGGACTACTCCGTGTCGCTGACGGTGACCAACTCCGCCAACGCGCAGTCGAATACCTACAGTGAGACGGTCACGGTGGCCGAGGCGCCGCAGCAGCCGTCAATCGTCGATACGACGCCGGTGCAGCCGGACGTCACCTCGCAGGCGCTGGCGCCGACGGTGAGCAACACGATCAACCTGGGCATCCAGGCGGGCAACAACGCCTACGTGTTCGCCACCGCGGGCGATCAGTACATCAGCAATCCGAACCTGCTCGATCCGTTCGCGCCGGGCGGCACCTACTCGATCCCGGACCCGGCCTACCAGCAGACGGTCGACGCCTTCAACTCGACCAACATCGGCGGCTTCACCAGCTTCAACTATGGCAGTGGTGCGGCCTTCGATGCAGGGACGGCGGCCAATCTGCTCAACCCGGCCAGCGCCAACCCGAACTGCAATGCGGGTGAAAATCCGCTCCAGTGCGAGCTGCGTTCGCTGGCGCCGAGCGTCGTCCTGATCGACGTCGGCGCAAACGACGCGGCCATGGGGACGGACATCAACACGTTCCGCACGCAGCTGCAGCAGATCGTGGACACGGCCAGGGCTGCCAACGTCGTGCCGGTGCTGATGACCGCGCCGCCGCGCTCGGACATCCCCGCCGACCGCCTGCAAGCCATCAACGAGCAGATCGTCGACGTGGCGAACAGTAACAACGTGCCGGTGCTCAACCAGTGGCTGCTGCTGACGCAGTTGCCCAACAATGGCTTGAGCGACGGCGTCAACCTGAGCGTCTCGCCCAACGGCGCAGGCGACCTGAACGCGTCGGAGACGGGCCAGTACGGCGCCAATGCCGTCAACGAAGCGCTGATCGCCCTGCTGACGGACATCCGCCAGAATTATCTGCCGTAAAGGGCTGTTGGCGATTGGCTTTTGGCCCTTAGCCTGTGACTTATGGAGGGCGGCCTGTGACAGGCCGCCAGAGATTCACGAGCAGGTACGCAGGAGAGCGGGCTCATCCCGACTAAACCATTGTGATCCGTAGGGGCTTGGCGATGCCAAGCCCTTACCCGATCAGATGCCTTGAAGGCGGATTCTCACTGTGCCAGCCCAACCGAAACGTTCCTGACGACGGGCGGGCGATGTGTTTGTGTGCGCAAACCTATGCGACTGTGCCCCCCACAACCACGTAAAGGAGATAGAGGCATCGGCGATCCAGCCCGCCGCCACCTTGGCGCTTTGCGCAGTTTGTGGTTCAATTTGCGCTTATGCAACACAGCAAAGTTCTTGATCGTATGCCTGAAATGAGTTTGGGCGTTCGCCCGGCATGGGCGCGCGCTGCTTTGTATGTCTCGATCCTCGCGCTGCTGATCGCCGTGATGGCGAGCTGCACGACGACGACCGAAACGCCGGAGATCATCGTCTCGCTGGTGGTCGATGGCCGCGAGCGCTCGTTCACCTACGACGCGCCGATCACCGTCGCCGAATTCCTGCGTGATGCCGACGTGACGCTCGGCGAGATCGACGACGTCAACCCGCCAACCTTCTCGCAGATCGCCGACGGCATGCGCGTGACGGTCGTCCGCGTGCGCGAAGAGCAGGAGTGCGAGAACATCGACGTGCCCTACCGCCGCCAGACCGTCCCCTACGAAGGGATGCAGCCCGGCGAGGAGCGCATCGGTCAGGCGGGCCAGAACGGCGCGACGCAGATCTGCTACCGTGTGCAGATCCGTGACGGCGAACGCGCAGATCGGCAGGAGGTCAGCCGCACGGTCGTCTCCGCGCCGGTCGACGAGGTCGTCTTCGTCGGGCCGGTCGGCGCGCTCGACCCGGTCAGCATCCCTGGCACGCTCGCCTACATCAACAACAACAACGTCTGGGTCATGAGCGGCAGCAGCACCACGCGCCGCTTCCTGACCAGCACCGGCGATATCGACGGGCGCGTCTTCAGCCTGTCGCCGGATGGGCAGCGCCTGCTGTTCTCGCGCGCGACGCCCTCGGAAACGGGCGGCTTCTCCAACCGGCTCTATCTGATCGCGGACACCGACAGCGAGGCCGACCCGATCGAACTGCCGCTGACCAACGTGCTCTATGCCGAGTGGGTGCCCGGCCGTGAGAACACCATCGCCTACTCCACGGCGGAACCGCGCAGCACGCCGCCCGGCTGGCAGGCCTATAACGACCTGTGGCTGGTGCGCATCGACCCCGGCAGCGGCGAACTGCTGACGCCGGAGCGCGTGGTCGAAAACAACAGCGGTGGTTTTGCCGGATGGTGGGGCACCGGTTTCGCCTGGTCGCCGGATGGCACGCAGCTCGCCTACGCGCGCGCCAACGGCGTCGGCCTGATCGATCTGGAGACCGGCGAGTTCGAGCCGCTGGTCAGCTACACGCCGTTCAATTCGCCGCAGTCGTGGTCGTGGCGCGCCCACATCTCGTGGTCGGCTGACGACCAACTGCTGCTGACGACCGTCCACGGCAACCCGATCGGCAGCGAGCCGCCGGAGACCAGCCCGGCCTTCCACGTGGCCGTGGCCAACGTCACGGGCGAGTTCAGCGTCGATATCGCGCAGAACGCCGGCATCTGGTCGACGCCAGAGTATTCGCCGCCCGTCACCGACGAGGAAGGCGCCAGCATCAGCCAGAACATCGCCTACCTGCGCGCACGCAGCATCAACAACAGCATCAGCGAATCCGCAGAGTACGACCTGGTCGTGGCCGACCGCGACGGCAGCAATGCGCGCGTCGTCTTCCCGACCAGCAGCGCCCAGCCCGGCCTGCGCGGGCGCGAATTCGCCTGGAGTCCGGACGGCGGTAGCATCAGTTTTGTCTACCAGGGCAGCCTGTGGCTGGTCGATGTCGAAAGCGGCAACGCCAACCAGCTCACGCTTGACAACGGCGCGGCCCGCCCGGTCTGGGCACGATGAGGCGCGACTGGCTCCTGATGTTCGTGGCGCTCGCCGCCTGCGCGGGCGCTATCTTTGCCGCCTGGGGCACCGCGCTCGAACGCGACGAGTGGCTGCGCGGCACCGTCGACCCGGCGCTCGACGCCGACCTGCCCTACTGGATGCCGCGCCTGGGCGTCAACGCCGATCTCACACTCTACGAAGCAAACGAGCTTGACGATCAACTGCACATGATGCGGGCGGCGGGCATCAACTGGGTGCGCCAGTTCTTCCGCTGGGATGGGGTCGAGCAGCAGCCGGGCGACTTCGACTGGGCGCGCTACGATGCGCTGGTCGAGGCCGTGGCCGAGGTCGACGGCCTGTCGCTGGTCGCGGTGCTCAACAGCACACCCGAATGGGCGTGGCAAGAGACGGTCGATACGACTGAGCCGCTGCCCGCCAACGCCGTCCACTTCCCGCCCGATCCGGCAGCCTTCGCCGCCTTCGCCAGTGCCTTCGCCGAACGCTACGGCGACCGCATCGACGTTTACCAGATCTGGGACGAGCCGAATCTGACCGAAGCCTGGGGCATGGGCGAGCCGCGCGCCGCCGAGTATGCCGCGCTGCTGCAAGCCGCCTACGACGCCATCCACAGCGCCGACGCCGACGCGCAGGTGATCATGGGCGCGCTGGCGCCGACGGTCGAGAACGGCCCCAAGAACGTCAGCGATCTGCGCTTCCTCGACGATCTCTACCGCATCGGGCTGGCCGACTTCAGCGATGGCGTCGCCGCCAAGCCCTATGGCTTCAGCTATCCCGCCGACGACCGCGCCTTCGACCCGGCCGACCCGGCGCAGCTCAAGTTCGCCCGCGCCGCCGCCCTGCGCGAAATCATGCTGGTGCACGACGACGGGCGGGCGCCGCTCTGGATCAGCGAGTTCGGCTGGAATCACCTGCCCGACGACTGGGCGGGCGCGCCGTCGATCTGGGGCGGAGTCAGCACCGAACAGCAGGCCGCCTACACCCTCGACGCGCTCGACATGGCCGAGAACGAGTGGCTGTGGGTCGGCGGGGCGATCCTGAGTTCGTGGACGCCGCCCAATCACGAGGCGACCGGCGACCCGCGCTGGGGTTTCGCCCTGCGCACGCCGGACGGCGACGCCACGCCGCTCTATGATGCGCTGCAAGCCCGCGCTGCCAGCGAGATGAGCGCCGGAACAATAGCCGTCGCGCCGCCGGGGCTGCATCACCCGAAGAACGCCTACACCGCCTACAGCGGCGTCTGGACGCTGAGCGACATGGGCGCCGATCTCGGCTGGGTCAATGACAGCCAGCTCGACTTCACCTTCGAAGGCACCGAACTCAGCCTGCTCCTGCGCGAGGACGATTACGTCGCCTATCTCTACCTGACGGTCGATGGGCAGCCCGCCAACGCCCTGCCGACCGATGCGTCCGGCAACAGCTACATCGTGCTGACGAGCGACCTGCGCCAGCCGGAGACGGTGCTGGTGCAGGTGGCGCGCGATCTGCCGCCTGGCACCCACACGCTGCATCTGGTCGCGGATCGCGGTTGGGATCGCTGGGCGCTGGCCGGGTTCGCCGTCGGCGAGGGCGATCCGCGCGTGCCCTTCAACCGCCAGATCGCGCTGGCCTTGATCGCGGCGGCGGTCACGCTCGGTGCGGCGGGCGCCTTCGCCACGCAAATCGACTGGCGCCGCGCGCTGCATCCGCTGTCGCGGCTGTGGGAGCGGCTCGATGCCTTCGGCCAGATCGCCCTGAGCGCCGCCGCCTCCGTCATCCTCATGGCCGGGATGCTGCTCACCTGGGGCGATGCGACGCCCAATCTGTTCCGCCGCGAGCCGATTCAACTTGGCATCGCCATCGTCACCGCCGGCCTGATGTACGTCAACCCTGCGCTCATTGTCACGGTCGCGGCGGCGGTGGTGCTGTTCGTCATCTTCTTCCACAAGCCGCTCTACGGGCTGATGCTGACCCTGTTCGCCGCACCGTTCTTCCTGTTCCCGGTCAAGCTCTACCAGTTCGCCTTCCCGATGAGCGAGATGCTGGTCTTGATCGCGGCGGCGGCCTGGGCACTGCGGATGGCGTTCGACTGGGCGCAGCGGCGCAAGGGATTGGTCGAGCGCGGGCCAGCGTTTCGGCTAACGGCCTTCGATTGGCTGATGGCAGCCTATCTCGTGCTCGGCGTGGTCGGGCTGTTCGTCGCAACCTATCGCGACGTGGCCATCACCGAACTGCGCACGCTGTTCGTCGAGCCGCTGCTCTTCTTCGTCATCCTGCGCACGATTCGCCCCTCGCGTGAGGATCTCATGCGGCTGGTCGACGCGCTCATCCTCGCGGGCGTGATGGTGTCGTTGATCGGCCTCTATCTGTATCTGCGCGGCGAGGCGGTCATCACGGCGGAGGAAGGCGCGCGCCGCCTGGCCAGTGTCTACGGCTCGCCGAACAACGTCGGTCTGTGGCTGGGGCGCTGCCTGCCGTTCGCGCTCGCTTTCGCCCTGGCGCCGCTCGATCTGCGCCGGAGGGTCGCGGCGGGCGTCGCCCTCGTGATCATGCTGGTCGCCGTCGTGCTGACGCAGAGCGCGGGCGCGCTGTTCGTCGGCGTGCCGGTCGGGCTGGCGACGGTGCTGCTGTTCGTCTTCGGCAGGCGTGCCGCCCTGCCGCTGGCCGGTCTGGCCGGGATCACCGCGCTCGCGATCCCGCTGCTGGCGCGCTTCCCGCGTTTCGAGCGCCTGCTCGACCCGACCGAAGGCACCAACTTCATCCGTCTGCGCGTGTGGGAAAGCGCGCTGACCGCCATCCAGGACCATCCACTGACGGGCCTGGGGCTGGATCAGTTCCTCTATTTCTACCGTGGGCGCTACATCATGCCGGATGCCTGGCTGGAGCCGGATCTGTCGCATCCGCACAACGTCCTGCTCGATTTCTGGCTGCGGCTCGGCCTGCTCGGCCTGTTCCTGTTCGTCGCCCTGGCGATCCTGTGCTGGCGAACGCTGACCGGCGCACGGCGGCGCCTGCGCGATCGCGATGCGCTGCTGACCGCCCTCGCGACCGGCACGCTCGGCTGCCTGGCCAACCTGGTCGCGCACGGCATCGTCGATAACGCCGTCTTCGTCAACGACCTCGTCTACGTCTTCGTGTTGATCGTCGGGCTGGCTCAGGTGCTCAGCCAGCGCGCGCAGGAAGCGTCAGCAGCCTAGAAAAAACATGTCTCTCACCCGTATGAGTGAGAGACAGTTGGTTTCGGATCAATCAACGGTGCGGGGCTGCGCTGCGTTTATCACGGCGCAGCGTGTTGTTCTAGAGGGTCATCATCAGGTCTTTGGCGACGTTCAGGTGAACCCCCTCGTCATCCACCCGTGAGACAATGTCCGGGGTGGCATAACAGTCTCTGCGCAGCAGGCCGTTGTTGATGCGGAAGAAACCGGATTGCAACATGCGCGTGCGCAAAGCTCTCGGCGCGTGATCCACGCGGGAATCGTCACTCGGCGTCATGTCGTCGGCGCTGTCATCGCCGAAACGGACGTAACGCACGGTGCCGACCTTGTCCTCGTTGCGGTCGAATACCGCCATCCCTTCGTGGATGTCCAGAAGTACGTCGTCGGGCTGGATCATCACCTGGCTGGTCATACTCCTACCTTTCCAGAGCCATCGCTCTATCCATCGGGACGACATCCCCACCATATACCAGGGCTAAACTGACTGTCAACCGACCAGAAGGTCATGCAGAATAGGTCAGGTGGGGGACACGCCATGGGCCAATGGGGCGTAAGATCAGGACGAATCGGGCATCAAAGCCTACAGACGGCACGCGTTAGGGAGGTTGAAGACACCATCGAACACACGCTCTATTGACGCAACAGCCCAATTAATGGTGTAATGATCCAAAGCTGCGCAGGGATTTGTGTCATGAAGGCGAAGGTCAACAAAGTTACCATCGAGACCCTTCTCGCCGACCTGTGGTCGATGCCGGTCGCCGCCGTCGTCCACGCCACCGACACAGACCTGACGCTGGAACCCTCGCTCGCGCTGCGCCTCGGCGGTCAAGTCATCTGGGAATTGGAATACATCGGCTACTGTCCGGTTGGTGAGGCCATCGTCACCAGCCCAGGCGAAAGCCAGTTCGAGAAGATCATCCACGCCGTTGGGCCACGATGGGGTGAAGGCAGCGAGCGCGGCAAGCTGGCGGGCGTCACTTTCGAGTGTTTGCGGTTGGCCGAAGCGAACAACCTCAAGTCGCTGGCGCTCCCGGCCATCAGCACCGGCGCGCTCGGCTACCCGCTCGAAAACTGCGCCACGACCATGCTGACCACGATTATCGACTACTCGTTTGAAGATCTCAAGCACCTGCGCCGCATCACACTCTGCCTGCAAGATTCGCACGCGCTTGAAGTCTTCGACCGCGAATTCAAGCGCCAGATTGCTGACCTGCGCGACGAAGGCCCGGACAGCCAGCAGGCCGCCGTCTGAGCAATTAACCTTCGCATGTCTTTTTCGAGCCACAGGCGTCAGGACTCAAGTCCTCATCTTGACTTGCGCCTCGTGGATGGAGACGGATGCGTGGTGGGCCAATCCGCCGCCCGGTTCACCGGGCGCAACCCTAGCCGGATGGTTGACCATCCGGCGGTGATCTGACCGCGCAGCCCTGCTCAAGGGGCGCATACTCGCAATCCTCGCTCACAGTCGACCGTGTCCAGAGCTAGATGAAAGTGTAAGGACTATGAAACGTGTTTCGCTTGTCTCGCTGCTGCTCGCCCTCTCCCTGATGATCGCACCAGCCACCTTCGCACAGGCACAGCGCATCGAGTTCCCGGCAGGCGCCACCAGCACGCAGGTTACGGGCCAGGTCTCCGGCGCGGCGAGCCAGAGCTACGTGCTCTATGCCTTCGCCGGGCAAACGCTCGACATCACGCTCAACGCGGCCTCGCTGACGGTCGTCTCACCCTCTGGTGAGCCGCTCGTGCGCGGCACGGTCACGGCGGAGCCGGTGCAAGCCTTCACGCACGTGCTGACCGAATCCGGCGATTACCAGGTCTCGGTCGAAGTCCCGGCGGACTCCGGCCCGGTCAGCTACACGATGACGATCTCGATCACCGGCGAATCCGAACGCACGACGACCGGCGAACGCATCCGCTTCCTGCCGGGCACCACTGGCACGCAGGTAACCGGCCAGGTCTCCCCGGCGGCGAGCGACAACTACGTTTTCTATGCCTATGCCGGGCAGACGCTTCAGGTCAACGTCGACACGGCCTACCTGACGCTCATCTCGCCGTCGGGTGATCCGCTCGCACGTGCGCAAAATGGCGTTCAGAACGCCAGCCGCGAACTGACCGAAAGCGGCGATTACAGTCTCAGCATCGAAGTGCCCCCCGACGCCAGCACGGTCAATTACACCCTCAACCTGATCATCACCGGCACGCCGAGCGAAGTCACGACCAGCCAGCGCATCAGCTTTGATCCGGGCGCGACTGCCGCCCAGGTCAGCGGCCAGCTCAGCGCGAGCGGCGTCGCCAACTACGTCCTCGAAGCCTTCGCCGGGCAGACGATGACGCTCACCGTCGACACGGCCTACATCACGCTCGTCTCGCCGTCGGGCGAGCCGTTGGCGCGCGCCCAGAACGGGGTGCAGAACGTGAACGTGGCGCTCCCGGAGAGCGGCGACTACATCATCGAGCTTTCGCTTCCCGCCGGGTCGCCGACCGTGGCCTACACGCTCAGCGTGAGCATCACCGGCGAGCCGAGCCGCGTTAGCGATACCGAGCGCATCCGCTTCCAGGCGGGCGCAACCAGCGCTCAGGTCAGCGGCCAGATCGCCGGGGGTGTGCGTCACAACTACCTGGTCAACGCGGCCGCCGGGCAGACGATGACGCTCACGCTCGACAATGGCACCCTGACGGTCGTCTCGCCCTCCGGCCAGCCCATGATCCGCGGCACGGTCGTCGACGAGCCGATCCACAACTACAGCGTCACCCTGCCGGAGAGCGGCGACTACCGCATCTCCGTCGACGTCCTCCCCGATTCGCCGTCCGTGCCCTACACGCTGACGGTCAGCATTGTTGGGTGATGACGGACAAAAAGGCGGCGCATAATTACGTCTGTCACTTGATTGACAGGCCGCGGCGGGCGGTCTAATCTTGGAGCGTGAGTTGACCACCTCCGAGTAAAGATGATGCAAGGCGCGTTTGCAGACCGGGGTCATTTCCCCATCCGAAAGCGATTTCCGGTTTGCGAGCGCGCCTTTGTGTTGTGTTCGCTAGCTCCAAGAAAGGAACCGCACTGTGAAGACCTGGTTGAGATTGGGGATCGTATTGGCGGCGCTGTGCCTGATGGCGTTGGGCGCAGTCTCGGCGGCGGCGCAGGACAGCCCTTCGTTCGAAGAGACGGTCGTGACCCTGGATGGCGGCATTTCGGCGACGCTCGTCCAGCCCGCGGGCGAGGGCCCCTTCCCGGCGGTGCTGATGCTGCATGGCTTCGGCAGCAGCAAGGACGAAGTCGGCAACATGTATCTGAATCTGGCGGCGGCGCTGGGCAACGAGGGCATTGCTTCGCTGCGCATCGACTTCCGCGGCTGGGGTGAGAGCGAAGGCGAAATGGTCGACAGCTCGGTCGATGGCATGGTCGCGGATGCCGAGACCGCCTACGCCTACCTGACCTCGCTCGATTTCGTCGATGCCGACAAGATCGGCCTGATGGGCTTCAGCCTGGGCGGCTGGGTCAGCGTGTTCACTGCCGGTGAGCATCCCGACTGGTTCGAGACGATGGCGATCTGGTCGTCCGGTACTGACCTGAAGGGCGTTTTCCTCGGCTCGCTCGGCCAGGAGAATTTCGACGCCGCGGCAGCGAATGGCTCGGTCGAGATCGATCTCGGCTGGCGTATGGTCACGCTCGGCGAGGGCTTCTTCACCAGCCTGGAGACCTACAACACCGAGGAACAATTCGCCAAGTATGACGGCTCGTTCTTCGTCGTCGCCGGGACGGAAGACTTCTCCGGCGCTGACCTGGATTGGTTCCTGACCCACGCGACCGGCGAGCTGCGCGCGGGTTACCTCGTGCGCGGTGCCGATCACACCTACCTCGTGCTGACGGAAGACCAGACGGTGGCGAACGAGGTCATCGCCCGGACGGCGGCCTGGTTCAAGATGTCGCTCGGCTAGGGCAAGAACGACGCACGGCCAGCCAGGGCGTCACTGCCCTGGCTAGGCCTTCGCAGACTGGTCGGTTTGATCCTCGGCCAGCAGGTCGGCCAGATAGGCTTCGGCTTCGGCACGCGTATCAAAATACTTCAGTCGCGAGTACTTCATGATCCGCAGGATGACCTGCACCAGCAGCTTCAAGCCCGGCGTCAAGCCGACCAGGATCATGGTGCCGCTGCGCGGGTGCGAGAAGCCGGGGCCGGCCTTGGCCGTCAGCCAGTTCTTGGGTATTTTGGTCACCTGAGACAGGTCGACAATCGAATGGACGGTGTTGGGGGTTGAGTCGCGAAAGTCTTTTTCTTTTTTGTAGGCCTCCAGCAGTTCCTCAATCTCGAAAGGGTCGGATATTTGATAGACTAGGACATGCTGATCGTGGGTGAACTCGATATCGACTGGCATAGTTCAATCGTACCTCACGCTGCTCTGTTAACTTAGCATCGCGTACTTCTGCATCGTTTTCGATAAAGGTCGTCTCAATGAAGGGAATCAAACCGGTTCCACGCAGTCTCTCCGGCTGGACAATGTTCATCTTCGGTATCCTGGCGCTCGTGATGGGCATCCTCGGCATCACCAGTCCGGACACGCTCCTGTCCCTGATCAACTTCCAGATCATCGACCCGTCTACACGTGCAGCCGGTGATTATACCCTGGTCTTCATCACTGCCTCGTCCATGGCTTCGCTCAACATGGGGGCCTATTACGTTCTGGCCTCGCTGGTCGACTTCAAAGCCTTCTACATGTGGACGGTGCCCTTCCGTGTGCTGACGTTCACTGTGTTCACGCTGGCGATCTCGCGCGGCATCGCCCCGTCGGGCTTCTTCGGCGTCGCCCTGTGGGAACTGATCGGCGCGCTGCTGACCGGCGCCGCCCTGCTCTGGGAGCGCCGCTCAAATTCGGGCGCCGGATAGCGGACACCGGCGGCACTGCCTCTTCAGCGAAACATGACCGCCGTGCCGCCCGCGGTACTGCCGCCATCGACCACCAGCAGCGCCCCGGTCATGTAGCTGGAGTCGTCGCTGGCGAGGAACAGGATGGCGCGTGCCATTTCGTCCGCTGACGACACCCGCCCCAACGCGAAGCCCTCGCCTAACTCGTCCAGATACTCGTCGAGCGTCTGGCCCGGCGCGACCTTGGCGTTCCAGCGTTCGACGTAGGTGTCGCCGGGGCAGATGGCGTTGACGCGAATCCCCTGCCGCCCGTGATCGAGCGCCATAGCTTTGGTCAGCAGCGCGACCGCGCCCTTGGTTGCGCAGTAGGCCGCCGAGTCCTGCCCGGCGACGAGCGAATTATCCGAGCCGCAGTTGATGATGACGCCCTTGCCGCGCGCGATCATGTGGGGCAGCGCCGCCCGGCTCATGTAGAAGGTGCCGCTGACGTTGGTCGCCAGCACGTCCGCCCACGTCTCCAGCGAGGTTTCCAGCACCGTTCCCACCGGGACGATCCCGGCGTTGTTGAAGAGGATGTCGAGCTGGCCGTAGGCGTCGAGCGTCGCCTGCACCGCGCGTGCGCAGTCCTCCGGGCGGCGCACGTCGCAGGGCACGAATAACGCCGATCCGCCCGCCGCCTGGATGCGCTCGACCACCCCCTGGCTGCGTTCGGCATTGCGCGCGGCGATGACGACCTGCGCCCCCTCCTGCGCAAACAGCAGCGCCGCCGCCCGGCCAATGCCCGCGCTGCCTCCTGTGATGAGCGCCGTCCGCTTGTCTAGCCGTCCCATCGTCACTCGCCCTTCCGTGATTTGTGTCGGCGACGATTGTAGCGCGAAGACGATCAAAGATGGCGCGAGAGGCTCGAAGCCTCTCGCTGGTGCAATTGGAAGCTTGCTAGAAGCAAGCTAACAAAAGACCTCCACATTATCTCCGTGATAAAATGTAATCTATTAGGACGTTAAAGGTGATTCATGGCAATTCCCACAACAGATGAACTAATTCGACTCCTTATTGATCCCCGTGAGTCATTGATAATCGAACATAAGGGATGGCTTGATCTATCCCAAAACGGTCACAAAGCTAATCTAGCGAAGGCTGCGATTGCATTAGCGAATGAAGGCGGCGGCATTATCGTACTCGGTACGCGAGAGGATACGTCTCAAGGCGGGCAATTAGGTTCATACGCTCGTCCTGGATCTCGCTACAGTTTGGATGACATCAATTCCGCAATTGGTAGATACGCAGACCCACAGTTTCATTGCGAGCTTGCCTTTGCCCAACATCCAGAAACGCAGGTGGAACATGCGTTTGTCATTGTACCTGGCGGAATGACGGTCCCTGTCATGTCTCACAGAGACAGTGACGGCGAGATTCAGGCTCAACGCTGCTATGTCCGCAAACCTGGTCCGAAAAGTGAGGAGCCTTATACTGCTGAAGAGTGGCGCGGCGTGATTGAACGATGCTTGCAGGCGCGTCGCGAAAGTATGTTGGATGCAATTCGAGCGATTGTGCAAGGTCATGTCGAACCAACGGCGATGCCTCCCACAGCAAAAGCCAAATTACTAGAATTCATTCGTGACTCGCAGGATAGATGGCAGGACTTGATCGCGCCGTTACCTTCAGATGATCCAGCTCGTATGCCGTATGGTCACTATGAGATTGCATTCTCTGTTATTGGAACCGAACAAACACCAAACCGGACTGAACTGCTACGACATATCGCGAACGCGTCGATTGTCCATCACACAGGTTGGCCGCCGTTTGTACACTTGCATCGCCAACCTTACGAACCACGACCCATTGGGGACACGATTGAAACTTGGTTAGGCAACCCAGATGGAGAGAGACCATTTGGACGCGCATCGGTTCTTAGTGACTATTGGCGAGTGCATAAGGAAAGAATGTTTTTCCTACTCCGCGGCTATGATGAAGATAGTATGGGCGAAAGAGTACCTGGGACGACCTTCGAATTGTCGCTTCCAATCTGGCGGGTAGGTGAGACTATGCTATTTGCCGCCAGGATTGCCAAGCAGTTTGGCGATGAGCTAGAAGTTCTCACGATTTGCCACTACACAGGCCTGAGAAACCGTTACCTTATGAGTCGAAATGATCCGTTTATTGGCATCAAAGGAGAACGCTGCGATGATGATACGGTCACACTAGAGATACAAACGACGGTGCCACAGATTGAAGACAACCTCGTGGAGGTCTTGCACCAATTGTTGTCACCGCTTTATGAGCAATTCTCCTTTTTCAGGCTTAGAACAAACTTGGTTGCCGAAGAAGTGGAGCGCTTAAGAAGTACTAGACTCTAGCCTCGTGAATACAGTCCAAGTAAATTCGTTTTCGCCAGGTACTAAATCAAGCCTGGGTTATTCAGAGAACTGTGAAGCTGCACTCGCACAATCCGCTTTTTTCCGGGCGGGTTTGAGCCTGCTTTAGCAGGGTTCCCGCCCGAACTACTAGCCAGGTGGCTTCCAGCCCCTGGCGGCAAGGACTCTCTTTTCCTTCTCGCCTTCTCGCTTCGTGGTAAACTGTGCGGGACTTATCGCCATCACGATTCCCATGCAGGGAGGCAGAGACTTTGCGCGTACTCATCACCGGCGGCGCGGGCTTCCTCGGCTCGCATCTGTGCGACCGCTTTCTGGCGGAAGGCCACACCGTCATCGCCATGGACAACCTGATCACCGGCAACACGCGCAATATCGCGCACCTGGCCGGGCACGAGCGCTTCCTGTTCATCCGCCACGACGTCAGCAATCACATCTTCGTCGCCGGGCACATCGACGCGGTGCTTCATTTCGCCTCGCCCGCCTCGCCGATCGACTATCTCAAGTACCCGATCCAGACGCTCAAGGTCGGCTCGCTCGGCACGCATAATGCGCTCGGTCTGGCACTGGCCAAGGGCGCGCGCTTCCTGCTCGCCTCCACGTCCGAGATCTACGGCGACCCGCTCGAACACCCGCAGAAAGAGACCTACTACGGCAACGTGAATACCATCGGCCCGCGCGGCGTCTACGACGAGGCCAAGCGCTTCGCCGAGGCGATCACGATGGCCTATCACCGCGCGCACGGGCTGGATACGCGCATCGTCCGCATCTTCAACACCTACGGCCCGCGCATGCGCCTCGACGACGGGCGCGTCGTGCCCAATTTTATCGGCCAGGCGCTGCGCGGCGAAGCGCTGACCGTTTACGGCGATGGCTCGCAGACGCGCTGCTTCCAGTACGTCGATGATCTGATCGAGGGCATCTACCGCCTGCTCAACAGCAACTTCACCGACCCGGTCAACATCGGCACCACGCACGAGATGTCGATCGCGGAGTTCGCGCGCGTCGTCAACGAACTGACGGACAATCCGGCGGGCATCGTCTTCAAAGAAGCCGAGCGCATCAAGGACGATCCGCAGACGCGTCGCCCGGATAACACGCGCGCCCGCGAGATCCTCGGCTGGGAGCCGAAGGTGCCGCTCAGTGAGGGTCTGCCGAAGACGATTGAATACTTCCAGGATGTAGTGGGTTAGGCGGTTGGGTATTGGCGGTTGGCTGTTAGTGATTAGCCTTTAGCTGTTAGCCGATAGCCATTAGCTGTTTGCATCCCACGCGCTATCGTTTAACAAGGCTTAGGAGTTGGCATGGTCGTGGCTCTGATGTGCAATCTTCCAGCGCCTTCAGTGCGCTTGATTTCAACTAGCCGACGGGTTAACCCGTCGGCGGCGCTTTGGCACATCCAAACACGCCCCTATCATCCTTCTGCTTGCAGGTCATTGACCATACTCTGCCCATGATCCGCCCCGCCTCCCCCGCTGCGCCCTCCCTCCCCTCGTGGTTCCGCCCGCTGATCTGGCTGGCGCTGGCCGTCCTCGCCGGGCTGATCGTGGCGGCGCTGCCGCTGACGACGGCGATCCTGCTGCTCGGCGGCGCGGCGCTCGTGATCGCCGCCCTGGCGCACCCGGCCGCGCTGCTGGCGATCCTGCTTGTGCTCGCGCCGATGCGCACGCTGATCGCGACCGAGTTCCCGCGCGTGACGGGCGGGCCGTGGCCGCTGCCGCTCGACGTCGGCCAGATCCTGGCCTTCGCCCTGGTCGCCTCGTGGCTCGTCCATCGCATCCTGCGCGGGCGCGCGGAGACACGAACGATCCCATGGTCGCCGGTCTACCTGCCGCTGATCGTCTTCATCGTCGCCGGGGCGCTGACAGCCTTCAACGCCTTCTCGCTCGGCGCCTGGCTGACGGAATGGCTCAAGTGGCTGCTGATGCTCGTCATCGCCGTCGTCGTCTACGACCTGGGCCGCGAGATCGGCTGGCGTCCGTTCGTCTTCATGCTGGTGATGGCGGCGCTGGCGAACGCGCTGATCGGCATCTACGAGTTCTTCGGCGGCAGCGGTGCGCTCCATCTGGTCGTCAACGAGCGCTTCTTCCGCGCTTTCGGCACCTTCGGCCAGCCCAATCCGTTCGGCGGCTTCATGGGGCTGATCGCCCCGCTGGCGATCACGTCGGCACTATCGCATCTGCTCGCGCTGTGGCGGCGCTGGCGAGCGCTGCGCCGGGTCGATGCGGGCGCGCTCGCGGGGCTGGTCTTCTACGGCGCGGCCTCGGCCGTCATCGCGCTGGCGCTGATGCTGTCGTGGAGCCGCGGCGCCTGGCTCGGTTTCGGCGTCTCGCTGGCCGTGGTCGCCTTCGCCCTGCCACGCCGTCTGAGCTTGAGCCTCGGCCTGGCCGCCGCCCTGCTGATCGGCTTCGGCGGTCTCTACGCCAGCGGCAGGCTGCCAGCCTCGGTCGCCGAGCGGCTGGGCACGATCGTCGAGGAGTTGTTCTCGCTGCGCGATGTGCGCGGCGTCGACATCACACCGGAAAACTACGCCGTGATCGAGCGGCTGGCGCACTGGCAGGCCGCCGTCGAGATGGCGACCAACCAGCCGTGGCTGGGCGTCGGCCTGGGCAATTACGAGGCGGCTTACCCGGCCTACCGCCTGCTTAACTGGAAGTTCCCGCTCGGCCATGCCCACAATTACTACTTGAATGTTCTGGGTGAGACTGGCATCATTGGCCTGATCGCTTATGGAGCGTTCATGGTGTTTGTGTTTGCTTTTGCCTGGCGCTCACGCCGGCACGCAGACCCAGGCGCGCGGCTCGCAGCGATCGGGGTGCTCGGCGTATGGGCCTATCTGGCGATGCACAGCCTGACGGATAACCTGTACGTCAATAATGTGTTTATCCATTTGAGTGTTACGATCGGCATGTTATGCATTCTGAACGCAGACGTGATGAGCCGCGTTCGCGCGTCAAGGCAGGTGAGCAATCGATGACCGTGAGAAAAGCTGAGCTACGCAATCCACTCGACGCCCCGATCGTGGCCATAGCCAATCGGATCGGCGGCGAGGACAAATCCAAGGAAGTCGAACGCTTCCTCAAGTTCGCCATCGTCGGCACCGTCGGCGCAGTCATCGACTTCGGCACGCTCTACATCCTCCAGCGCACACTCCTCATCCCGACGCTGCAAGAGCCGGACTGGAACGTCACCATCGCCCAGACGATTGCTTTCGTCGCGGCGGTCGTCAGCAACTTCATCTGGAATCGCTACTGGACGTACCCGGACTCGCGCACGCGTTCCGTCCGCCGCCAGTTGGCACAGTTCGCTTTCATCAGCCTGGTCGGATGGCTGGCGCGCACGATCTGGATCACCGCCGCACACCAACCCGTCGGCGAGCTGATCACGCCGATCATCCTGCCAGAAATCCACCTGTTCAGCCCGGATTTCACGCCCACCGGCGAGGACATCGCCCGCTTCGGCACGATGGCCTGCTGGTTCGTCGGCGTCATCATCGTCATGATCTGGAACTTCTTCGCCAACCGCTACTGGACGTACAACGACGTCGACTAGCGCGGCGACAACCTCGGCAAGTCGGACAAAAGAGGCGGGTTATCTCGCCTCTTTTCGTTTACAATCACGCCGTTGAATCGCAGCAGGCAGTGACAGAATCAGGCTATGGCGCGGATCGCAATCGACTATACGGCGGCACATGAGCAAGGCGGCGGCATCGGGCGCTACGTGCGCGAACTCGTCAATGCCCTCGCCCGCGAGAAGACGCCGCACAGCTACCCGCTGTTCGTCTCCGGCGCGCGCGCGGAAGATCTGCCGCCGCTGCCCGCGCCGAACTTCAGCTGGCACCCGACGCGCATCACGCCGCGCTGGTTCGCCCGCATCTGGCATCGCGCCCGGCTGCCGCTGCCGGTCGAGGTCTTCACCGGCCCGGTCAATCTCTACCACGCGACCGATTTCACCCTGGCGCCGGTGCTGCCCGGCACCCGAACGCTGCTGACCGTCCACGATCTGTCGTTCGTGCGCGTGCCGGAGAGCGCCAGCCCGGCGCTCAAGGCTTATCTGGACGTGGCCGTGCCGCGCTCCGCCCAGCGCGCGCATCACATCCTGGCCGATTCGCAGGCGACCAAAGACGACCTGATCGAGCTGTACAAGATCGCGCCGGACAAGATCACCGTGCTCTTGAGCGGGGTCGATGCGCGCTTCCAGCCGGTCACGGATGCGGCAGCGCGCGCGGCAGTGCGGGAGAAATACGGCCTCGGCGGGCGCCCCTACCTGTTCTCGATCGGCACCGTGCAGCCGCGCAAGAATTACCGCCGCCTGATGGAGGCGCTCGCTCAAGTGCGCGCCAACGGTCACGACGTGACCCTCGCCATCGCCGGGGGCAAAGGCTGGCTCGAAGACCCGATCTACGCCGCGCTCGATGCGCTCAAGCTGCGTGACCACGTGCGCTTCATCGGATTTGCCGACGATGCCGACCTCCCCGCGCTCTACAGCGAGGCTCGCGCGCTCGCCTTCCCCTCGCTCTACGAGGGCTTCGGACTGCCGATCCTGGAGGCGATGGCCTGCGGCACGCCGGTCGTCACGTCGGACGTGTCGTCGATGCCGGAAGCCGCCGGTGACGCCGCCCTGCTCGTCGATCCGTATGATGTCGACGCGCTGGCCGATGCGCTCGCCCGCCTGCTCTGCGACGACTCGCTGCGGGCAACACTGATCGCGCGCGGTCATGCTCAGGCCGCACGCTTCACCTGGGGCCGCGCGGCCCGCGAACTGCTCGCCGTCTACGATGACCTGCTCAAATCCCCATCGAATTGACCAGCACGTGGAAGACCGACGACGCCAACAGATTGCGTGAGCGGGAGAAGATGATGCCGAAGCCCAGCCCGATCGACGCCTGGATCATGATCGTGCTGGCCGCGGCGGCGATCACGTCACTGCTGCCAGTCGAGCTGTAGCCCAGGCCGAGATGCCAGAGGCCGAAGGTCAGCGCCTGGAGCACGAGCGCCCATTCTGAGTTCCACAGCTTGCGCAACCGCGTTTGCAGCGCGCCGCGGAAAAGGAACTCCTCGAAAAAGCCGTTTTGCAGCCCGTTGGAGATGAAGCGATTGAGCACGCGCTCGACCGACAGCGAGCCGCCCACGATCTGCACGAGGATGACGAGCGCGGGCAGCGTGCACCAGATCACGATCACGCGCAGCACACGGTGGCCGCGCTCGAAGCCGAGCGAGACGAAGCGCGCGCGCAGCAGCACCAGCACAATGGCTGGCAGCACGAAGTAGGTGACCGGGTTCTTGAGATAGTTCTCGTTGCCAAAAGTCTGGCTGCCGATTCGTTCGAGTGCCTCCGCCAGCGACGACCACAACGGGACGCGCGCATCCGCAGGCGCCAGCGAATGGAAGACCGCCCCGCTGTAGGCCGTTAACAGGATGAAGACTGCTAGCGCGCCAAGCTGCCACCAGAGCCAGCGGCGGGCACCGGGCGTCGTTTCTTTGTCGGCGGGCGCCTGGTCGGTGAAGAGCGCGGTCAGGCTGCCGAGGATGGCGATGGTGACCAGCCAGATCACGCCATATCCAATCTGCTGTCCCTGGCCGCGCACGAGCAGGTAGAGCGCCGCCAGCAGCCAGACGGCGGCGTAGGCGCGCGCGGCGTTCGAACGCAGCACGGCGCGCAGGAGTTCGGTCAATCGAGCGGAACGTGTCTCCGCTCCGGGGGTCATTTGCGTCATGATGCACTTTTCATGGTTGAGAAGAGCAAATCAAGGGCGCTCTGCGCGCCCACGTGGCCAGTTTAACATTCCCCGCGCCCGTACGGATCATTTCAGGCGGGTGACATTCCTCCCGTGTTGGCTGGCCAGGCGCCCCTCGTGTTGACTGGATGCGAAGGGCGTAAATTTTCGCATTGAGCCAATTATCTTCAGCTTCACACTCCCAACCCTCGCTATAATAATTAATGTTTCATCATCATATCGTTCTTATGTGGAGCCATCTCAATGTTACGCACATTCCACATCGATCCCAACAAGCCGTTCTTCGTCTTCGATACCGCGGGCGACTGGCAGGCGACCAAAGTCGGGTCGTTCCTGTTCGATAGTCGCGGCGATTACATCGGCTTCGTCCAGGGCGATCAGCACGACGTCTTCACCGCTGATGGCGAGTGGGTCGGCAACCTGTTCCCCGATGGCCGCATCGTGCGCAAGCGTAACTACAACCGCCCACCGCTGCATCCCAACCCGCCCCAAAAGCAGGCCAAGCCGCAGAACCTGCCCGGGCGTGCGCCGCTGCCGCCGATGTGCGCCGACCTCGGTTACGACAAGGTCGACGTGCTCGATTGGGACCCCGACGTCTTCAAGCGCATTTCCGACCTGCGCAAGGACGCCGGCGAATAACACGCAATCACCTGCTGACACAGTCTTATCGTAATCGACGCCTGCGAAAGGGTCTGGATGTGCCAGGCCCTTTTGCATTCCTGCCTTCGCCATCTGAAAACAGGTGGGCACCGGGCACACCCGTTCGTAGGGACAGGCGTTTCGGGTGCGTCATTTTTCCCCGTAGGGACGGCATTCATGCCGTCCGAAACGGACGCGATAAATCGCGTCCCTACAACACACCTCATCGCCATAAACCGAAATCTAACCTTGCCGTAATGTCGGCGTAGGCTGGGCGTCATGTAGGCGTTGAGCGTCTCCCTTTCACTTCGCCTTACACTGAAATCATTAGCGAACTGCATCTACACACCAGGGGAAATCATGAATACCAGACGCCTGTTCCTCACGGCGTTACTGCTTCTGTTGCTCAGCGCCATCGGTATCGGCGCGGCCAGCGCTCAGGAAGGCGACTTCGGCTATGCCTGCCAGCAGCCCGCTCGCCTCGCGCGGAACACGTACGCCCGCGTAACCACCTACCCCAACCTGCCCAACCGGATTCGGGTCGGCGGCTCGTACTACAACGCCGTCATCGGCCAGATCCCGGCGGGCGCCACCTTCGAAGTGCTCAGCGGCCCCGCCTGCGATGGGCACTCGCACTGGTGGGAGGTCAACTACCAGGGTGTCATTGGCTGGACGGTCGAAGGCGACGGCGCCTACACCTACTACCTGGAACCGATCTCGAGCCCGACCGCGCCTGCACCTGCCTGTGGGCTGCCCTCCCGGTTGTATGCCGGTGGCAGCGGCCGCGTCACCCGGACGCCCAATCTGCCCAATACCGTGCGCACCGGTCCTGGCATCGGCGGCACAACCCGCGTCGGTCAAATCCCGGTCGGTGGTGAGTTCAGCATCCTGGGCGGCCCCGTCTGCGCCAGCGACGCGCGCTGGTGGTGGTACGTCAACTACCGTGGTCTGGTCGGCTGGACGGCCGAGGGCGACAGCAATACCCAGACTTACTGGCTGGAGCCGATCACCTACTCGCCGACGCCCGCCTGCGCGCTGCCAACCCGGCTGATCGTCGGAGGCAATGGCCGCGTGACACCCGGGCTGCCCAATGTCCTGCGTAGTGCGCCGGGCACCCGCGCCACCGGCTCCAACAGCGACGTGATCGGTTGGATACCAGGCACCGGTGTCTTCAGCGTGCTCGAAGGCCCTGTCTGCGGCAGCGATAACCGCTGGTGGTGGCGCGTCAACTACGCGGGCGCCGTCGGTTGGACGGCGGAAGGCGAAGGCAGCAGCATCTACTGGGTCGAGCCGATCTAGGGGCTATTGGGAGTTGGGTATTGGGTATTGGCTCTTGGGCTTTGGCCCAGAGCCGGATGAGCGGAGGAGGCACTCTCTCCTCCGCTCTTCTATTGCTTTTTGCTAATCTGCTAATTTGCTAACGTGCTCATTCGCTCTTCACGATGTCTCCGCGGCGATCATCAAGTTGTAGCCATCGGCATCGCGGACGTTGAACGAGCGCTCGCCCCAGTCCCGTGCCTCCAGCGCGCGCGTGATGGTCGCGCCCGCCGCCTCGGCTCTGGCATAGACGTCGTCAATCGAGATCGTTTTCGGCAAACGGATGTACAACTGCACGCCGAGGCCGCGCTTGCGCAGATCGTCCGGCTCGACGTAGCCTTCGACCACGCCGAGCATGATCTCCGAGTCGCCGAGTTTGACGCCCGCGAACGTCGTCTTGCCGTCGTCGTCCGGCGGCATCTGCCAGGCGAGCTCAAAGCCAAGCTTATCGACGTAGTAACCGATCGCCATTGAGACGTCCGTGCAGGCCAGAATCGCGGATAGCATGGGCCGTCACCTTCCTGTTCTTCTTGCGGTCAACTTTCCAGGATGGCCTTGAGCGCCCGCAGATCGGTTTCGATGGCGCGCCTGTCGTCGGCGAATGCCTTGTCGGTCACGCCGGGCCGTCGATACAGCGTGAAGACGCACTCACTGCCTTCATTGTTCGGGAAGACGCGCATCGGGTTGTAGAACGTCTCGCCCGTCGCCAAGGTAACATCGTGATCGAGCACGCCGAACGGATTCGGATCGGCGAGCTTGACCTTGATCGTCCCCATCGGCGAGTCGGCGATCCAATCCTCGCCGACCTTGCGGATGCCGCTGCTCAACCCGGAGGCCCAGCGCGGCAGGTTCTCCGGATTCGAGGCGAACGCATAGACCTGATCTGCCGGGCAGTCAATCGGCACGCTGACGTGAGTGGCGGGAAACGTCGTCATATTGGGGATACTCGTAACAGTGTGTGATGATGCGACTATAGCTCACATGTTCTAATGTGTCAACCACCCGTGACACTGACCGATGCTCACCAGGATTATTGCAAAGTCAGAATCGGGCTAAGAAACCCTCATCCCAAGCCCTTCTCCCTCATGGAGAAGGGCTTTTCAAGAACCGTTTCCGCTCCCCTTCGCCCTAAGGGAGAAGGGCCGGGGGATGAGGGTCACACAAGTTAATGGCCTCTGACACCACCCGCCGATGCCCCGCGTCTTTGCGCTGCGGACGGGTTTGCGCTTCAATTATGCCGTTCATCGATCAACGAGGCAGACACGCATCATGGAACGACCGAGCAAACGCATCGCCGAGTCGCGCTTCACGCTCAGCGCGCTGATGGGGCCGCAGAACGCCAACAGCATGGGCAACGTCCACGGTGGTGTCATCATGAAGATGGTCGACGAGGCGGGCGCGCTCGTCGCCATGCGCCACGCCCACCTGCCCGTCGTCACCGTCGCCATCGACTCAATGACCTTCAACGAGCCGATCTACACGCGCAATCTCGTACTCTGCCATGCGGAGCTGACCTACGTCGGCCGCACGTCGCTCGAAGTCTACGTCGAGGTCGTCGCCGAAGATCCGCTGACCGGCGCCTCGCGCGTGACCAACCGGGCTTACTGCGTCTACGTCGCGCTCAGCTCGGACGGCAAGCCCGCCGCCGTGCCGGAGATCATCTTTGAGACGGATGCGGAACGGGCGCGCGCCGCTCAGGCTGCCGAACGCCAGCAGCGCCGCAAACAGCTCGCGACCAACGGTCACTGAGCGCCGAATGCCCCAAACGGCCCATGTGCCGCCGCTCGCGGTTTCGTTAACGTCATATGGATGCCTATAATCTACGTCCAGGCCGAAGGGATTCTCATGCGCGAACGATGTCCAGCGGCGTGGCCAGCGCATGACTCATCACGTTTTTCGAAGGAGAATGACGATGAATCACCCGTCCCGAAGTCGATTGATGACCCTCGTCACCGTTGCCCTGCTGCTCTTGCTGGCGCTCGCCGCGCACGCGCAAGACGTCAACCCGGACGCCAATATCTCGTGGCCGCCGCCGGTCTATGTGCTGCGCGGGCAGGTCGAAATCCGCGGCACCGTCGACGTCGCCAATATGACCAGCTACTTCCTGGAGTTCCGCGCACTGGGTGACAATCTGGAGCCGGACGAAGATCTGCCGCCGGAACCGGCCACGCTGCCGAGTTCGACCGTGGTGCAGGATGGCGTGCTCGGCATCTGGGATACGACGCAGGCCGAAGACGGCCTCTACGAGCTGTGGCTAACGGTCAACATCAGCGGCGGCCAGGCGATCCAGCACCAGGTCAGCCCGCTGCGCGTCGAAAACGAGCCACCGCCGTTCGCCGTCCTCCCGACTCAGCCTGCCCCCGTGCCGCAGCCCGTCGTCACGCAGGAGCCGGTCGCACCGAGCGGCCCGACCGCGACGATCGCCGTCGCCAGCGCCAACGTGCGCTCCGGCGATTCGACCGACTACCCTGTGCTGCTCGCCCTGCCCTCCGGCACGGTGCTGCCGGTGCTTGGCATCAGCAACCGCGGCACGCGCTGGTATCAGGTGACGCTGCCGGATGGCCGCGCCGGTTGGGTCGCGCCGAGCGTCGTCTCCCTCAGCGGCGATACGAGCGGGCTGCCGAGTATCCAGCCGCCGCCGATCCCGGCCACGCGCACGCCGACTCCGACCCCAACTCCGGCGGCCAATGCCGACCTCGTCGCCGGTATCGTCGTGCTTGACCCGGCGACGCCCACCTGCCAGCAGACGTTCACCGTCGGCTTCGACGTGGCGAACCTGGGCAATGCACCGTCCGCAGTCTCCGGCGTCGTCTCGCTGGTCGATTCACGCGCGGCGGATGGCAGCTCGCAGGGCACCACCGTCGGCGGCTTCCCGATTCTGCAGCCGGGCCAGACCTTCCGCGTCAATATGCCGCTGACGATCTCGACCTACTACAACGAAGTCCACCGCATCACGCTGACGATCGACGCCGGATTCTCGATCCCGGATCGCGACCGTTCGAACAACACGCGCACGATCGAGTACACGCTGCAAAAAGGCGGCTGCCCGTAGCCACAAGCGCGGAATCAAAAGAGGCTGGGGACTTCCCAGCCTCTGATGTTTGTGATGGATGGTGAGCGTTAGCCCGCCGCCGTCGGTTCAAGCGTTGGCTCAACCGCGGATTCCACAGTCGGCTCGACAGTCGCTTCCATGTCCATTTCGGGCGTCGCGCTTTCCGTCGCGCTCATGTCTTCCATCGCCCCGGCCGGGTAGAAGCCCGCCATGTTGTTGAGCTGGTCGCCCGACACTGCCTGCACGTACGTCTGCGGGTTATCCGCCGTACCGGCAATCACGACGAAGTAGAAGTTGTTCGGCTGAATGTCGTCCAGCGAGAAACGCGATTCGTTGGTTTCGCTGGTGATACCCTGCAGGCTCGTCGTCTCCGCGGGCACCAGAACGGTCACACCGCAGTTGGCAAAACGGCCACTGGATGAACCGACCTCAGCACATGCCACCGGGCCGCCCTCCTGGTACGAGGGGATAGCATCGCCCGCTGCGCAAGTATTATACAGCTGCACGTCCGGCGACGCGCTGCTGCCGGACAGACCGAAATTCGTGTCCAGCGTGCCCACGCCACCGTAGACCAGGTCGACGTCTGCGCCATCGGCAATCGTATTGACGACGGTGACCTGCGCACAGCCGAACGGCAGCGCCGTCAGCTGTTCCTTGACCGTGTAGGCCGTCAGCGTGTCATCCGCCGCCGAGCCGGTGATGGCGATGGTCGTCCACTGCGAACCGGTCGTGTTGACGGTCACAGGCCCGGCCACGGTCTGCTCGCTGCCATCGGGCACGAACGAGACCGACGCGCCAGCCGGGACTTCGGCCCAACCGCTGATCGTGCCGGGGGCCAACGTCTGAATGGCGCTCGGCTCGCCGTTCACATACGGCACCAGGGCATCCCCATCGGATGCGAGATTGGCGATGCGCAGATGGACGACGCTGTCCGGGCTGAGCGCGACGGGGGTTTCGGTCGCCTCGGTCATGTCGGCATCGGCATCCGTCGCCTCGGTCACGGGCGCTTCCGGCGTCGGCGTCTCCTGGGCGACCGCCGGGATGGCGAGCACCGCCAGGAAGACGAGTATGAGCAAAACTAATGCATGATGTTTCATCAGAAACTCCTGACTCTGCAAATGGGTTGGCAGCGCATTTCGTGCATGCCAAAAGCCACTCTAGGCGCATGAAGGCGCGGCGTGATGGGCTGAGTGGCCCATTCGGGATCGGACTTTCGGGCCTTATCCCGACATAGGCCTGGGCCGTTCGTCCCATTGATCGCCGAATCGACGCCGCAACATCGCTTAGCCGCGCACAAACGATGCTGATCTGGAAGTGCCCGCCACCCGTAGGGGCGGCCCGGCGGGTCGCCCATCCCCCCAACCATGACCTACCCGTTCCAATCATCTTTTGTCAACGGGATGAGGTTGTCTGCTACGATCAGCGAGCGGCGATCAGTCGGCACTCGCATTTTGGAGGGCTTTGCGCTTCAATAGTTCTATGAACGACTTCCTACCCGATCTCGAAGGCGGACAATCGTCCGTCCTCATGCGTCTGCTCAACCGATCCGGCGCGCGCGGCGTGCTCAGCGTCGACGCGCCCGATCTCGGTCTGGCGGACATTCGCCCGTTCCCGTTCCTGGCACTGGTCGGCCAGCATGAGATGCGCATCGCGCTGCTGCTGGCGGTGATCAACCCGGCCATCGGCGGCGTGCTCTTGATCGGCCCGCGCGGCACCGGCAAGACGACCGCCGTCCGCAGCCTGACCGACATCCTGCCGGATACCGAGGTCAGCGACTGCGAGGAAGGCGCGCTGCCGGACGAACTCCAGCACGAGTCGGCCCGCCTGCTCTACCCGGATTGTTTCGAGCGTTTCCACAACGGCGAGCCGATCTCGCACTTCGAGCGCGTGCGGCTGGTCGAACTGCCGTTGAATGCGCGCCTGGAGGATGTCGTCGGCGGCATCAACGAGCGCGTGGCGGCGACGCAGCAGCGCATTAAGCTCGAACGCGGCATCCTCGCCCGCGCCGATCAGAATCTGCTCTACATCGACGAGGTCAACCTGCTCAACGACGAGATCGTCGACGCCATCCTCGACGCCGCCGCCCAGGGCAGCTACACCGTCCGCCGCGGCGCCATGGTCGGCACCTACCGCGCGCGCTTCACGCTGATCGGCTCGATGAACCCCGAAGAAGGCCGCCTGCGCCCGCAAATCCTCGACCGCTTCGGCTTGCGCGTCAACGTGCGTGGCCTGACCGCCAGCGAAGATCGGTTGGAGGTCTACAACCGTGTGCGCGTTTACCGGCAGCACCCGGCGGCCTTTGTGCGCCAATGGGAGCGAACGACCGCCGACGTGCGCGAGGACATCCTGGCCGCGCGGGCGCTGCTGCGCGAGGTCAAGCTGGCGGATGAGGCCATCGCCATCGGCCTGGCGCTGATTGAGCGGCTCGAGATCGACAGCCACCGCGCCGAATACACGCTGTTCGAAGCGGCGCGCGCCCATGCGGCAGCCGATGGCCGCGACCTGGCGACGGTCGCCGACGTGCGCTTCGTCGCGCCGATGGCCCTGCGCCAGCGCCGCAGCGAATTCATGATCAACTTCTTCGAGCAGCAGGCGGAGGAAGACGCCCAGATCCGCGACTTCATCGACGTTCTGGCCGGGGATGGTGCCGATGGCGCACGTCGTAAACGGCGCAGAGAAAGAGGACAGGCTTGAGCGACAATCAAACGGATAGTGCGCGCTGGGCGGCGGTCGACGAGTACCTGGCGCAGCACTTCATCCCGCCCGACGACGCGCTGGAAGCGGCGCTCGACGCCAGTGACCGAGCCGGGCTGCCCGCCATCAACGTCGCGCCCAATCAGGGCAAGCTGCTCATGCTGCTCGCGCAAATCCACGGCTCGAAATCGATCCTGGAGATCGGCACGCTCGGCGGCTACAGCACGATCTGGCTGGCGCGCGCGCTGCCGCCCGGCGGGCATCTGATCACGCTGGAAGCCGACCCGACGCATGCCGCCGTCGCCCGCGCCAACATTGCTCGCGCCGGATTAGCCGAGGTCGTCGATCTGCGCGTTGGACGTGCGCTGGATACCCTGCCCGTGATTCAGCGTGAGGGACACGCCCCGTTCGACCTGATCTTCATCGACGCCGACAAGCCGAGCAACCCGGATTACTTCAGGTGGGCGCTCAAGCTGTCACGTGTTGGCACCGTGATCATCATCGACAACGTCGTGCGCAAAGGGCTGGTCATCGACGATGCGAGTGATGATCCGCGTGTGCACGGCGTGCGTCGCCTGAACGAGATGATCGCCGCCGAGCCGCGCGTGACCGCCACCGCGATCCAGACCGTGGGTAGTAAAGGCTATGACGGCTTCGCTATCGCGCTCGTCACGCAGGATGCAGGCTAGCGTGTAATGGGTACGTCGATGACGTCAACGTGATCTAGTTGCCCGCCGCGGCTGCCGTCGCCTGCGCGACAAAGTAGGTGGCCGTCAGTATAAATGGGTCCAGACCTGCCGGGACTTGAGTCGCCCCTGCCTGCGCCGTGGCCCGCGCGACAATGCCGGTTGCCGTCAGCATGAACGGGTCCAACGCCGCCGGGTCACTCGTCGCCTGCGCAAACTCGACCGGCTCCGCGCGGTTGATCACACCGAACGGCCCACCCCAAACCAGGAAGACCAGCACCATCGCGAGCGCGCCTAGAATGAACGCCGCCAATAGCTGCCAGCCAGGAAGACGGCGAACCGCATCGTTCTTACGTTTATCACTCATGTGGATTTCCTCGCACCGTGCGTTATCAGACTTTACGAGGAAACCTCACGTGAGGTTGTATTCCCACCCCTCGCCAGCAGATCATCGACGGCGTAGATCTTCCAGGCGGAGATGTTGAGTGCACGGAGGTGTTCGCCACATGGCTCATCGAGCACGCATCACCTCGATCTAGCCTGTGGTATCCTTTGCCTGATCATAAGCAGAGATCACACAGGATAGGCCTGACGTTTGCCCTATGCTGACTCAACAAGCCATGACTCCAACCCAAAGCGCAGAGCATCCCATGCGCATTCCTTTTCCCTTCCTGCTTACCCTGCTCGGCTTGCTCGCCGCCTACGCGCTGCTGCCCTGGGCTGTGCACACGACCACCGCCCTGACCGGCAACGCCTACGATCTGGCCGAGTGGATGAGCATTCACCCGGCAGTGCGCGCCGAGCCGCTCATGCTGACGCCGCTGCTGCTGCGCCTGCCGCTCGTCTGCGTGGCGTGGTGGGTGGTGCTCCAAAGTGAGGCGCATGTAGGGGCGGGATATATCCCGCCCGTACGAAGGCAAGTCCCGCCCCTACCACGGATCATCATCGTGGTGTTGATCGCGATTGCCCTGCTGCCACCGTTCGAATTCCTGACCAGCGCGCCCGGCGATCCGAACTACCAGCAGCAGGCCATGCTGGCCGCGCTCGCCTTGATCGGCGGGCTGGCGCTCGTCTGGCTGCGTGGTGCACGGGCGCATCATGAAGCGCCGCTGCGTGTGATTCAGGCGCTGATCCCGCTGGTCGGCGCGGGTGCGGGCGTCTGGGGCACGATTCGCGCGCTCGGCTACTGGGACGGCCTGAGCCTGACGGTCGGCGTCGGCGCCGGGCTGATCGTCTTCGTCATCCTGGCACTGATCGCGGCCTGGCTCGCCCTACGCCATCCAACGGAAGCATAAGCACATGGAATGTCGTGTCGGCTGCGGCGCCTGCTGCATCGCACCCTCGATCTCGTCGCCCATCCCAGGCATGCCGAATGGCAAGCCCGCCGGTGTCCGCTGCGTGCAGCTAACCGACGACAACCGCTGCCGCCTGTTCGGCCTGCCGGAACGGCCTGAGATCTGCGTCCGCCTGCGCCCGATGCTCGATATCTGCGGCGAAACCGACGAAGAAGCGCTGATCCTGCTGACGGAGTTGGAGATCCTGACGCGCCCGGAGCCGCAGCCAGATTCACCGGCCTAGCACGATACGAGAATCAAAAACGGGACAGCCTGCGCTGCCCCGTCCGTTTTCCCCAATGATCGGCCAGTCTGCGGCTGATCTCACTCCCCGACGTGGTCCTTGAGATACGACACGGCTTCACCAACAGTCGTGATCTTCTGTGCATCTTCGTCGGTGATCTCGCCACCAAACTCTTCTTCGAACGCCATGATCAATTCGACCAGGTCGAGCGAGTCCGCCTGCAGATCTTCCTTGAAGCGAGCTTCAGGGACGACCTTATCGGCTTCCACGCCCAGCAAATCGACCACGATGTTCGTGACACGGTCTTGAATCGATGCCATTGAACTTC
>JADLAY010000023.1 GCA_020849765.1 Anaerolineae bacterium | reverse complement strand
CCCACAAAGTGAGCAGGTTGGCGCGGCGGTTGCGATCCAGGCGATCCAGAATGAATCAGACCTGCCCTATATCACGATAACCAATCAGGAGACACCTTTGGGCGGCGCGATTTATCCCTTCTTAGAACAGACCGGACGCGCGTGGGCCGTAGTTTCGCATGACTTGGATAATTCCACGTCTTATCCACGCACCGGAACTTTTGGTATGAGCACGCCCACGTTGCGCTATGCCAAAGATGGCAAGATCGAGGACGTGTTCGTCGATGGCATGACCACCGAGCAGTTTCTGACGAAGACCGGACTGCAACTCAGCATGGACAAGGGTGGCTTTGTCCTCTCGAAGCGGTTGAGTCGGATCATGCGCCCTTATTTCGCCACGGGATCGTTTGACAGCGACTCGGTCAACATTCGATATATGCAGCAGGACGACACGCAGAAAAAGGTTTGGGACGGAGCCGGGTTGATTTCGCGGGCCATGCTGGAACGGTTGGCAATTCCCGAAGGGACGCCGCTCGCCAAACGCGCTGAACTGCTGCGTGAAATCGCCGAGTGTAAACGCATCGAGTTTACCGTGATGACCGAGCGCGGTCAGGACAAAGGGCACGCGATTGTGAGCGATGACCTCGATGCCGATTTCGTGCTGCCGATGGATACCAAGAAAGAGGTGAGGTTGGTCAACGAGCAAACGTGGATCGGTGTCAACTTCGTCCATGCCCATGACGAGATGCGGATTGACATTCAGTCGCTGATAAACCTGCATCCGTTCTTCAGCGAAGAACAGTATGCGCAATGGCTGAAGGATGAGGGCGATTTGTTCACTCGTGCCGTCGAGTCGGGCAAAGTAGACGCGGCGATGCAGCGGATTGACCCTTACGCCACCATGGAAGATGTGGAAGCGTGGCACTTGCGCGAATATTTCGCTTCCGGTGGACATGCGATGTGGTCGGCCAGCGTGACCCGCAACCTGATGAACCAGCACCTGAAGCGTTTGAATGAGACAACGCTGGAGAAGATGCGCTTGCCCATTCCCGGCGGGCGCTATTACGTGATGCCGACGGGGGTGGGCCATGCAGCCGGAATGCAGCATAACATTCCACGGGGTCATGTTCGGATCGATGCCGAATACGCAACAGCCTGGGTCAATGACGAGGATTGGATCGCTATGCAGGACTCGCCAGCAGGCCAGGGCATTCGCGACATTCTGGGCGGCGCGGACAACGACGACGCACTATGGATTCATCCTTTCACCGATCATGACGGGGAAGCGAAAATGCTGTGCTGGCGCAGTCCGAACCAGGCCGGGGAATACATCATCCTGAAGCCAACCCTCGGTTCGCGTGTATTGCCGTGGGAGACGGTCGAGGGCGAGGTAACTTTTCCACCCGGTGACAGTCGTCAACTGTTCGCCCGCACCGATACCGTCGGGCGGCAGTATCTGGGCCTGATCGACCCAAACAGCGCAACGGGACTGGGCAAAGGCAAGCCCTACAGCATCGAGGTCATGGACGAGACGCTTGACCGGGCCAGAGCCAATGCCGGTGGCCTCGGTATGTACTGCAACATGCTGATGATCTCCAAAGCGGTCTACGGAGGCCTGCCCAAGAATCCGCCTGCACCGTTGGAAGATTTCATCGACAGTGCGGTGAAGACCGGCGCAGATGTGTCCAAGGGGCGCGACTGGTGCTACACCGCCTCGCAGCAGATTATTGCGTCTGGGCGGGCGGTACCGCAACTGCTGGTGGGCCGACTCTCAGCGAGCCGGGAAGATAAGGCGCGCGTCCCACTCACCAGCGATCACTGGCTGGATACGCTGTATGGCAAGGTCAAAGCGCATATCGAGAACTTTCGCCACCAGCGCGACGACCTAGTGAACCGCACGATGCCACCAGCCCGCTTATTCGACCACGCCTTCAATGCCGATGAACGCGAGCATATCCAGACCGGGATAGCACTCAATAAGCTGTACAGCACGACCCGCGGCAAGATTTTGCACGGCAAGCGTGCCGGGCAGCGGCTCGATGAAGCGGATATGCAGATCATCCGAGAACAACTTGACCACTTTCTGAGCAGGTTCGACGAGAGCGAACACGGCGCGATTTTGCGTGGGGCAATGGTTGCCACCTATATGACGGACGAGCCGTCCGACGCGGCATTGTGGATGCTCGGCGCGAAGACGGAACACGGCACGCAGCCAGGCATGGCGCAGAAGACGATCCAGGCGTTGCGTGAGGTCGGCATTCTGGATGAAATCGCCACCGTGGATGGTGGCGTAGTGCGTTATCCCGGCGCGACGATCTCGGAGCCAACGTATCAGCGCAGCATCGGCATTCAGGGTGTTTGGTTCAACTGGTATTGCCAACAGCAGCGCACTAAAGGATTACCTGTTCCGACACAGCTCAGTGATGTGCCGAAAGCTGAAATGAAGGCAGCTAAAGCCAGCATCGCTGATCTAGCTCAAACTGAGTTTCCCCTTACGCCGCTCACTATCCGACGCACCACTTACATGAGCAAGAAGGGTGAAGTCATAGATCGGTTAGGGACGTTTACTGAACAAGGTCATTTGTTGGGATTGATCAACCCAGACAATAATCTAAATGTATTAGAAGGAGATACAATTCACCT
>JADLAY010000022.1 GCA_020849765.1 Anaerolineae bacterium | reverse complement strand
GTTTCGGCAACAACGGCTCGATCCACGCCCACTCTTGTTCACTCAGGTCACTTGGGTAGGCTTTTCGTGCGTTCATCCCTTCAGTCTATCATCGTTATCTTCCTTTTAACAGTTACCCTCTCAGCACCGAGTGCCCCTCTTACCCCGGCACCTGCGTTTCCAACCAGGCGAGACGTGCGTCGCGCGTTTCGGCGAAGTTCGGGATGGTTGCGTCGAGCACGCCGACCGTTTCGATGGCGAACGACGACGACACCGCGCCGTAGAAGCTCGCCATGCGCAGATCGTGCGTACGCTGCCAGCCGACCAGAAAGCCGCCGCAAAAGGCGTTGCCCGCGCCCGTCACGTCGACGACTTTCGGCACAGGCACCGCCGGGATGTGCAGAAACTCGGTTATGCCCTGCTGCGCGACCAGCGACCCCAGCTCGCCCATGCGCAGCGCGACGACCTGCGCACCATCCTCAAGCATGTGGTGCAGGATCGTCTGCGGGTCTTTCTCGCCATAGATCAGCCCGGCTTCGAGCAGGTTGGGCGAGACGAGATCCGCCTTGGGCAGCGCTTCTTTCAGCGCCGGGAGATTCTCCGGCACCATGAAGTATTGATCCGGCTCCCACAGGATCGTCGCGTCTTTGAAGACCTCGCGGAAGCGCAGAAAGTCATCCGCATAGCGCAGGACGGTGACGGCGCGCGCATCACGCGTTTCTTCCGGCACGTCATCCGGCAGTGGGTCGATCAAGAACGAGTGGGTGTCCTCGACGCGGAAGATCTCGCTGCGCCGCCCATCCCATTCGAACACCTGCCACGCGCGGATCTGCGGCAGATCGAGATGGCGGATGTAGGTCAGGTCGAAGTCACGTTCCAGGCGCGCCAGAATCTGCGGCGGCAGATCGGTGCCGATGCTGGCGAGCACCGTCGGGCGGATGTCCCAGACGGTGACCCCGGCGGCGCAGTGCGTGACTCCACCGCCGAGCACGGCCATATCCGTTCGCCCATCCGGGTAAACGATGTCGTCGATGATGATGCTGCCGATGCAGACGTATTCAAGAGGCGACATGAGCGCTCCTCCTATCCCAACGCATGCGAATAGTTCAGCGCTGCAACTCGTCGATCATGTAGCTGTCGCGGATGCGCGAGGCCCCCTGCGACGCCCAATCGACCGTGCGTCCGCCGCCGAAATCGCGGAAGTACTTACTGCCGAGCAGCTCCGCGCGCTCCGCCGACAGCAGCTCACCGGCCACGCTGTAGATGATCGGCGCGAAGCATTCGCGTACCTCGCCACGCACGGGCAGCACGGTCTGCACGTACTGGCTGATCTCCGTCTCACCTTCGGGCACGACGGCGGCCAGCGGCAGGTTGGTGCTGTGGGCGGCTTTGGCGAGTTCGGACATACGGCTGGCGTCGAAGCCGCTCGTATCCATCAGGATCGTGGGCACGGGATGGCCGACGAAATACTGAAGGTGCGTCCACTCCTCGGTCTCCTGCGCCATCGCCGAGTCGCCGCTGGCTTCGAGCACCTTGGCCGCGCTGAACATGGCTGCGCCATAGAGTGGGCCGCCGGCGACAAACACGTACTCCCCGGCATCACGCCACTCGGCGACGAGCTGCTTGGCGATCGGTTCACAGACGGCGATCGTCGCTTCCATGACCTCGGCCAGATTGCGCAGTTCGGCGCGCAGCGAGTCGGCGACGGCGGTCGTCAGGTGGCCGCGCACCTCGCCGATGCGAATGGCCGCGCTGTAGAGCGCCATCTGCGAGGCAAGATACGAACGCACGCCCGGCACGACCATACCCGCCAGTTCGTCCGGCAGCGGCGGCACGGTCGTCACGAAGACTTTTTCGGCAGTCTGCGCCAGCGGTGAGCCATCGGTGCCGGTCAGGGCGACGGCGGTCGCGCCCGCCTTGCGCGCCATGGCCGCGGACTCAATCGTGCGCGAGACGACGCCGGAAACCGAGACGGCGATCACAAGGTTGGTGTTCGGGCCGGTATCCGGCAGATAAGCCGCCGTGTAACGGCTGAACGTCAGCGAGCTGAGCGCCTGGGCGCTGATCCCGGCCAACTGGTGGAAGGCGAGTTCCGCGCCGTACGAGGCGTGGTAGCTATCGCCGCAGCCGACCAGGTAGACGCGCTTGACCGACGTACACAGCTCGAAATCGAACGTGTGGCGCGCGGATTCGTCAAACGGGTGAGCGACCTGGCGGATCAGTTCCGGCAGGGTGTCGATCTGTTGGTGCATGGGCGAGCGTTCGGTCATGGTGTCTCCTCATTTTGAACATCTGGCAGCGCGTGGGATCATTTGCCGATCCGCGCGGACGCCATGAATGGCGTCCCTACAACGACTGTCCTCATCACGGCTGCCAGAACACGATTATCGGCCGATAAGCTTGTAGAGCATGTCTTTCCAGCGCTTGGCGTCGATCTCCCAGCAAACGGTGATGTGCGGCTCGCCTTTGGCGACCAGCGGCGCCCACATCTCGACGTTGGCCGTGTCGTACGGCGTGACGTTGAGTTGATCGACGACCGTCATGCCGCGCGTATAGGTGCCGTCGCACTCGACCTCGACGTAGTGCTTGCTCTTACGCGTGCACACATCCGGGTCGATGGCAATCGCCATGGCGACCGGGTCGGGCAGGCCGAGGCCGGGGTCGCCGAGCCAATCGCGGTTGGCTGACAGTGCCGACGCGTTGCAATCGATGGCGAAGTTCGACAGCGGTGTGTTGATCACTTCTTTGCAGTAGCGCATCTCTTCTTCGGTCAGGTTGGCCTCGCCGCGGCAGGTTTCCCAGCCGACCATCTCGATCGGCAGGCCGGAGCGGAAGGCGATGCGCGCCGCTTCCGGGTCGCACCAGATGTTGTATTCCGCCGTCGGGGTGATGTTGCCGACCGTGCAGGCGGCGCCGCCCATGACGACGCAGCGGCTGACGTTGGCGACGATATCCGGCGCTTGCACGACGGCGGCAGCGACGTTCGTCAGCGGGCCGAGCGTGACCAGCTCGACGCCGGGATTCTCGCGGATCAGGTCGATCAGCGCCTGGACGCCGTGCTTGGGCTGCGGCTGCAGTTTCGGCGCGGGGTAATTCATGTTGCCCATGCCATCCGGGCCGTGGAAGAAGTACGCGCGGTAGATCTCGCGCGTGAGCGGCGCGTCGATGCCGTCGTAGACAGGCGTCTGCTTGCCGCACAGCTCGACGGTGTAGCGCGCGTTGATGCTGGCCTGAGCGACCGGCATGTTCCCGGCGACGATGGTGATGCCGATCACGTCGATCTCCGGCGTCTGCAGCGCCATCAAGATCGCCACGGCATCATCGGAGGCGGTATCCGTATCAATAATCATTTTTCGGGTCATGACTGTTCCTCGGTTTTTGAGCCAATAGATAACACAGATAAGACTGGCATGATCTGTGCTTTGATATGCTCAGTGAATCATGAGAGTCGAGATTTGGCCCTCATCCCCCGGCCCCTTCTCCCGACCGCTGCGCTGGGAGAAGGGGAGCAAGTCCCTCGCCCAGGCGCGTAGCGCCGCTCGGGAGAGGGATTTAGGGTGAGGGCAAATGTAATTTCGTGATTCACTGACATCGTTTTTCCGTAATTGTTCACCTATCAGTGAAAACCTCTCAGGCTTCCATCGCCGCAATTTCCATGTCGATCAGGCGCGGGCTGTCGACCTCGACGCAGACGTTGACCAGCGGGCGATTCTCCCAATCGGGACGCGTGCGCTTGCCGATGCTCGGCCACGTCTTGCCGCGGCTGAAGCCCTCGGTCTCCACGCGCAGCGGCCACTGTTCGGTCTTGAACAGCGTCGGATCGAGCACGTAGGCGATGGCGGACGAGTCGTGGACATAGATGCCTTCCATGTCGAACGACGACTCGAAGTAGTTGCGATAATGCGGCACGATCCTGGCGACGTGCTGCGCCAGCGCGTTGTTAATCGTCTTGTAGTGATCCAGGTGCTGGGGCGCCATGTGGACTTTGTGCGTCACGTCCAGGCCGACCATCGTCACCGGCCACGGCGCGCCGAAGACCAGATCGGCGGCTTCCGGGTCGTTGCGGATATTGGCTTCCGCTGCCGGGCTGGCGTTGCCGGGCACCAGCGCATTGCCACCCATGATGACCACTTCGTGCACGTTCTCGGTGATCCGCGGCTCCAGGCGCAGCGCCATGGCGATGTTCGTCAGAGGGCCCACCGGCACCAGCGTGATCTCGCCCGGATGGCTCATGATCTGCTCGATGATGAACTCCGGCGCCGATTGCTCGATCGGCTTGCCCTGCGGCGGCGGCAGGTGGATGTTGCCCTGGCCGTCGTCGCCGTGGACGAAGGGCACTGGGCCACCGAAGGCGCGCGTCAGCGGGTTGGCGACGCCGGTTGCGACCGGGATCTGCGGCGTGCCCGCGATTTCCATCAGGCGGACGGCATTGGTCGATGCCAGGTTGGTGTGGACGTTGCCAAAGATGGTCGTCAGGCCGATGACATCCAGCGCTGTCGACTTGAGGGCGAAGAAGATCGCCATCGTGTCGTCAACGCCGGGGTCCGTATCGATAATGATTTTTCGTGGCATCTCCATCATCCTTCTCTAACAGTTACTCGTTAACCTTCGACGACTTTGACCGCGACCTTGCGCCCGCGCGGCCCGTCGAACTCGCAAAAAAGCACGAACTGCGAACCGCCCAATAGCGGCGCGCCGTCGGCGACGATCAGCGTCAGATTATGCCCGATCAGCGCCGCTTTGATATGACCAGCCGCGTCCGCCGGTGTGTCGTACTGGTGATGAAAATCGACGCGCTTGGGCACCAGCCGCTGAAGTTCTTCGACGATGTCCGTCGGCGTGGCCGGGTCGAGCGCGGAGTTGATCGTGATGGCGGCGGTCGTATGCGGCACGAACAGGACGCACAGGCCTTCCTTCACGCCGGACGCGGTAATCGCTTCGCGCACCTGCGGCGTGATGTCGACCAGCGATTCGCCTTTTTCGGTCTGGACAGGGATATAGGTCACCATGGGCTGGGTTCTCTTTCTTGTCGGGTCAGCCGGGGAGATGAAGATCGTGACGGCGGAGCAGCGTTTCGACTTCCTGGCGCGTGGGGGCGTTGCGCCCGCTGCCGCGCTTGGTGACGGACGCCGCGCCGCAGGCATTGGCGATCTGCGCCGCGCCGGGCCAATCGAGGCCATGGGCGCGCCCGTAGATCAAACCGGCGTTGAAGCAGTCACCTGCGCCGACGGTATCGGCGACTTCGACGTCGAAGCCGGGGCTGTCGAACTGGCCGTCCGGCTGGATGACCGAGCAGCCGTCGCCGCCGCGCTTGATCACGATCGTCTGCACGCCCAACTCGAACAGGTAGCGCTGCGCATCCTCGCCATCGCGGCCCGCGGCGACCAGCGGCACTTCCTCCGCCGTCATCATCGCGATCTCGGTCAGTTCGGCCATGCGGCGGATGCGCGCCGGTTCGATGTCGCGCAGCGTCGGGCCGGTGTCGCAAAAGACCGCCACGCCATGCGCCCTCGCGCTCGCCATCGCGCCTTCCATCAACAGCGGATGCTGTTCTTCGTGCAGGTTGTAACCCTGGGCGAAGATGGCATCCGCCGTCGTCACCAACTCGTCGAGTTCGGGCGTGTAGTCGATCACCGGGCCGGTCGCCAGGTTGCCGACGAACACGTGCTCGTGCGTGCGCTGGTCGATCAGGTCGAGGACGAGGCACGTGCGCGACTCCGGGAAGGTGATCGCGCCGCGCAGGTCGACACCCTCTTCGCCGAGGATGCGACGCAGTTCCGCGCCAAAGATGTCGTTGCCAATCCCGCCCAGCGCCCGCACGTCGAGGCCCAGGCGGCTGGCCATGATGTCGAAGTTGCAGCCGCCGCCCGCCTCCAGATAGCCGCCGCGCGTCTCCTGATGATGGAACGGCAGGATCGGCAGATGCACTGGCGTGATCAGATCGGCGACCAGATCGCCAATCGAGACGACGCTCTTGCTCATGACGACTTCGTCGCCAGCCGCTCGATTCCTTCGGCCAGCTGCGGCACGTGATAATCCGCAAAGATCGGGTCGGCATCCAGCTTGGCGCAGATCTCCTGCGGAATGGCCCCGATGCCGCGATACGCTCCGGCAATGGCGCAGGCAATCGCGGCGACAGTGTCGGCGTCGCCGGACAGGTTGGCCGCGTAGATGGCCGTCTGGCGCGGATCGGCATCCGCCATCACCAGCACGCCGAAGGCCGCGCCGACCGTCTCGACAATCGAGAGTGACGTGCCGACGACGTCGTAAAGCTCGCGCATGATGGCGCGCGGCTCGCCGCCTTTGCGGGCGATGTTGACCGCCATCTCGATGCGCCGCGTGACCGACGGCCCCAGCCAGGGGTTGCCCTTCTGCCGCCCAATCTCCGCGCCGAGCATCCCGGCGGCGATGACGGCGTCAAGCGTCGCATCGTCGCGCATGGCGACGGCGATGGCCGCCGCGATCGCTGCTGCGCCGGAAATCGCGACGCTGGTGTTGTGCGTCGGAATGCAGGAGATGTGCGCATCCTCAATCGCGCCCATCGGGTCGTTCGGATGCAGCAGGCCGACCACCGAGACGCGCATGGCTGCGCCGTTGGTATCGCCCATGCGGCCCGTCGTATACGGATCGTCGCCGCGCTTGAGCGCCTGCACGCCGCGCCGGGTGCTGGGGCCAACGTAGCGCGACTGGTCGCCGCCGGTGCGGTCGTACCAGGCGACAATCGCCTCGATGCTCGCTTCGAGCGTGACGCCGCCGTGCGCGATGTACGCCTGAGCCAGCGAAAACGCCTGCTCGGAGTCATCGGTGATGCGGCAGGCGGGCAGGCCACCATGGACTTCATGATCGTCCGGGCCGGGCAGGAAGTCTTCGATCCAGCCGTAGGCTTTCCACGTCTGATCCGGGTCGAAATAGGCGGGCATGCCCCAGGCATCGCCCAGCGCCTGACCGTACAAACCGCCAAGGATTTTGTCTTTGAGCATGGATATTCACCTGTGCAGCGCAGTCATGCGCCCATAACTAAGCCGGTTGCGCCCCTGTCGGCGCAGACCGTACCAGATTCAAACCACCCAGCATCACCCAGACCAGCGCGGCGAGCAGCAAACCGCCGCCAATCGCCAGTGGGAGCGCCGGGCGAAACAGCAATAGGAACAGCGTGAGATAGGCGCCGAGCGTGACCAACGTTGCCACGCCGCTGAAGAGCGTGCGCTGGCGAATGCGCTCGACGTGCGAGATGAACGGCAGGTTGAGCGCGATCAGGATCACGGAGGCGATGGCGACGACCAGCCCGAGCGGGTAAGCCTCTGCCTCGCCGCCGAAGCCCTTGGGCGCCGCGAACAGCGAAATGGCGACGATGATGCCGATAACGGCGATCATGCCGAGCACGACGTGGAGCACGCTCAAGCGCTGGAGCACGCGCCAGTAGGTCGGGTTGAAGTCCGTACCCTGGGCCGCGCGCTGCGCCCGGATGATCTGCACCTGGCGCGCCTGCAGCGCGTAGATGACCAGCGCCATGACCGTGGCCACGAACGGGATCATCTGCGGCAGCTGCGATGGGATTTGCAGCGTGCCGATGCGGATCGCCAGTGCATCGAAGAAACCAAAGATCGCAGAGGCGATGGCTGTGCCCAAGGGCATGTTGCCGCCCAGGAGCGGCGTTGCCAGGGCGATATAGCCACGACCGGCCGCCATGTCACGTTGGAACAGCGTCAGGTAGCCCATGCTCAGGTGGATGCCACCCAGCCCGGCGAAGACGCCGCTCAACATCAGCGCCATGTAGCGCGTGCGTATGACCGGGATGCCGACCGATGCGGCAGCGGCGGGGTTTTCGCCCGTCGCCCGCAGGTGGAAACCGAAGGGCGTGCGGTAGAGCAGGAACCAGACGAAGATCACGGACAGGAAGGCGATCCAGGTCATCGCGCTCTGGTTATCGAACACGGTGAAGAGAAACGGGCCGATCACCGGGATTTGATTGATGAACTCAGGTAGTTGGATGAAGGGCACTTGCATGCTGGCGAGCGTGCTCGTGTTGCCGCGGTCACCGGTCAGTTCGTACATGACGGCGACAGTGCCTGCCGAACCCAGGATGTTGAGCGCAAGACCCGCCAGAATGTTGTCTGCTTTGAGCTTGAGATGGAAGAAGCCCAGCAGTAACGCCAGCAGCACCGAGCCAGAAACGCCTGCGACCAGACCCAACCATGGCCCGATAGCCTGGCCGACTTCAGGGCCGAACCACTGCTGTGAGTAGGCGCTGACGACGACACCGATAAAAGCCGAGACCAGCATCAAGCCTTCGAGGCCGATGTTGATGACACCGGCGCGGTCCGAGACAAGTGCCCCCAACGACGGGAGCAGAATCGGCGTCGTCACGCGCAGGATCGACGCCAGGAAGGCCGCGCTGAAGATGCCCTGAATTACATTCTCAAACATGGGCTTTTCCCTCGATGGCTGCGGTGGTTTCAAGTCCCTGGTCGAGCGTGGTCGTGACGTTGCGTGCGCGGCGGAAGCGGAACATCGTTGCCAGGGCTTCTGCCGTGATCAGCAGGATGATGACCGCCTGGATGATGCGCACGACCTCGAAGCTGACGTTGGCGTCGCGTTCCATGAACTGCGCGCCCGCTCGCATGTAGGCATAGAGCAAGCCGGTGAACGGGATGACGAGCGGGTTGTTACGCGCGAGCAGCGCCACAACCACACCTTCGAAAGCCAGCCCCAGCGAGATATTCAGGATCAGCATGCGGTGGATGCCCATGGCCAGATGTGCCCCGGCCAATCCGGCCAGGATACCGCTGACAGCCATCGACAGCATGATGACGCGCTTGGAATTGATGCCGCCGTAGTCCGCGAACTTGCGGTTCGAGCCGACCATGCGAATTTCGTAGCCGAGCGGTGTGCGCGAGATCAAGAGCCAGGACGCAATCACTGCCCCGATGACGATGAACACGGCGATGGTCACCTGCGTGTCCGGGATGATCGGCGCCAGGATATTGCCTTCCGGGAACGGCGCCGAAGCTGTGTAACCTGCCGTCGGCGGTTTGATCTGGAACGTGAGCACAAGTTCATAGAACCGCACTGCGACCGCATTGAGCATCAGCGTAGAGACAAGCTCGTTGGCACCCAGGTAGGCTTTGAGCACACCCGGTAGCAGACCCCAGAGGAAACCTGCTGTCATGGATGCGAGCAGTGCGATGGGAACGACGAGGAGCGGCGGGAGATTCGTCCAGGCCAGGCAGATGGCACCGGAAACGAGTGCCCCGAAGTAGAGCTGGCCTTCCGCGCCGAGACTGAACTGGCGCGCGCGGAACACGATCGCAATCGAGAGGCCGACCAGGATCAGCGTGAGCGCGTCCTGAATCCAGACCGCCCAGCGGTTAGGTCTTCCGAGCGGGCCGAGCAAAAATGCCTCATAGGCCGCGTTGGTGGCCTTGACCGCTTCCGAGATAATCGTGCCCGTGCTCAACGGTTCCGCTTCTGCGCTGATCGTGTAGACACCGGTCGTGGGCAGCGTGAAATCGGCGATCGTGGCGTCTTTCTCGCTGCGCAGATCCTCGAATGCTTCCAGTTGTTCCGGGGTCGAGCTGGTGCTCGATGCGAGTGCCTCGCCATCCGGGCTGAGCAGCGCCACTTCGAGATCGACCTCGGAACGGCGATTGGCCACCGCCGCCAGGATCGTGATGACATCCCCCTCATTCCCGGCGAAAGTGAAACGCGCTTCCGTCAGGGGATCGCTCGCCTCAGGGTTGTTCAGCTCGCCACCGCGCTGGCGTCCGTATTGCAGATCGATGTCATCCTGGTCGACGGGTTCCGCATCCGACTGCAAGGCGACGATGAATTCGCCCTGCACGTATTTATTGGCCGTGTCCAGGTTGAATAAGCCGGTAACGAAATAGCCAAAGATCAGCGCCGCGACCACCGTCAGCGTGACGCGCAGAGCGTTCCACTTCAACTGTGCGACGAATAATGCCACACTGATGCCGACCAGCGCGTTGACGAACAGAATGCCGCCTGCGCCCGGCGTCGCGTTGAAACTTTCCATCCATTCGTCCAGCGTGCCCCCGCCGAAGACGCGGTAGCTGGTCAACAGGAAGATGATCAGGCCGACGACGAATGCGACGAGATAATTGGCATAAGGCCGTGCTTTGCCGTTCATGATCCGTCGGCCTCCATTTCTTCTGCTGTTTGACGGACCGCGCCAAGCATATACAGACCGAGCTGCTCTTCAGTGAGATCCGGCGTATTGGGCAGCACACAAACAATCTCGCCGTTGTACATGACCATGATCCGGTCGGCCAGCTTCATGACCTCCTGCAAATCCGCCGAGACGAGCAGGATCGCCAGCCCTTCCGTGCGCTTATCGACCAACTGCTGGTGGATGAATTCGATCGCGCCGATGTCGACGCCGCGCGTCGGCTGGGCGGCGATCAAAAGCCGGGGCGAGCTGGAAAACTCGCGCGCGACGATCACTTTCTGCATGTTGCCGCCGGATAGAGAGGTGACCGGTTGTTCGCCGCTCTGCGTCAGGATGCCGAATTGTTGGATCAGCGCGTTGCTGTTCTCCTCGATCGCGTTCGGCTGCAGCAGCAGACCCTTGGTGAAGGGCGGCTGGTAATAGCGGTCGACGATCAGGTTGTCAGCGATGCTGGCATCCCCGGCGACACCGTTGGTGAGGCGATCTTCCGGAATGTGGGTGATGTGCGCCTCGCGCACGCGCCGCGGGCCATGGTTGAGGATCGGCTGGCCGTCGACGGAGGCTTCTCCGGCGGTCGCGTCGCGCAGGCCGGTCAGCACCTCGACCAGCTCCGTCTGGCCGTTGCCCTCGACACCGGCGACGCCCAGGATTTCCGACTCGTAGACGTTGAAACTGGCGTGATCGAGCAGCTTGCGCCCGGCCTCGTTGGCGTAGGTCAGGCCGCGGACTTCGAGCACGGGCTTGCCGCGCTTGACCGGTGGTTTATCGACGACCATGAAGACTTCACGCCCGACCATCATCCGCGCCAGTTCCGGGATGGTCGTATCGCGCGTGTTGACCGTGCCGACGACGCGCGCGTCGCGCATGACGGTGACGCGGTCGGAGATTTCCATGACTTCGCGCAGCTTGTGCGTGATGAAGATGACCGTCTTGCCCTCGGCAATCAGGTTGCGGATGGCGGCGAACAGGTCGTTGGTCTCGCGCGGGGTGAGCACGGCGGTCGGCTCGTCGAGGATCAGGATCTCGGCGCCGCGGTAGAGCGCTTTGAGGATTTCGACGCGCTGGCGCATTCCGACCGGGACGGTTTCGATGCGCTGCTTCGGTTCGACGTGCAAACCGTAGGTGGTCGATAGCTGCTCGACATCCCGGATCGCCTTCTGGCGATCGATGGTGACGCCGCGCTTCGGCTCCATGCCCAGGGCGATGTTCTGCGCAATCGTGAACGAATCGACCAGCATGAAGTTCTGATGCACCATGCCGATGCCCAACTCGATGGCCTTGTGCGGCGAGACGATTTCGACCGCCTGATCTTTCAAGAAGATCTCGCCCGAGGTGGGCTGCTCAAGACCATAGAGGATCTTCATCAGGGTCGATTTGCCCGCGCCGTTTTCACCGACGACGGCGTGAATCTCCCCTTTCTCGACCGACAGCGAGACATTCTGATTGGCGCGTACACCATTCGGGTAGACCTTGACGATGTCGCGCGCCTCTAATAGCGCCATGACAATGCTTCCTGATAGATTTATCGCAAAACTTTTCTGACCAGAGAAAAGGCTTGCCCATCGCAGCTAAAAGTATTTTTTTGCTAATTAAGAAAAGGCCGGGGTAGGCCTTGACCCACCCCGGCAATTTTAGCCAGCAGGCTGCTTACATGCCCAGGTACATTGAAGCGTCGAAATCGCTCGCAGGCATCTCGGAGCACGGCGTGCCGACGGTCGCAACTTCGTCTTCAGCGCCGAACACGCTGCTGACGGTGATGTCGCCGTTAACGACGGCTTCTTCGGCGGCCGCAATCAGTTCCTGAACGTTTTCAGGAGTGGCATTCGTGTAGATGTCGTTGATCGACAGGCCAACGCCGCCTTCGGCGAGACCCAGACCTTCAGCCGTACCGAGGGGCAGTTCGCCCGCCAGGTACAGTTCGTAGGCGCGGAAGAGCGAGTTGTCGACGTTCTTCTGCATGCTGGTCAGAATGCGCTCAGCCTGATCCGGGTTGGTGTCGAGGATGATGCTGGCCTGGTCGCTATCGACGCCGATAGCATAGTGACCCTGCTCTTCAGCAGCTTCGAACACGCCGACGCCGGTACCGCCAGCGATCTGGAAGATGATGTCGGCATTCTGCTCGAACATCGCCAGCGCGATTTCTTTACCACGGGCCGGGTCATTCCAACCGCCTGCGTACTGCACGAGCACCTGGCTGTCAGGATTGACGAGGCAAGCGCCCTGCTCGTAACCGACGATGAAGTCGTTGATGACCGGGATGTCCTGGCCACCGACCGCGCCGATGAACGGATCGGGGTTGAAGCCTTCGACGTCCGAGGCGGACATGGCTGCGGCATAGACACCGGCCAGGAAGGAACCTTCATTCTGGTTGTAGGTGATCGAGTAGACATTGGCGCAAGCGTCGACGCAAATGTCCGCGTTGTCGTAGGGCATACCGGCATCGAAGAAGATGAACGTCTTGTCGGGATACTGGTGCGCACGAGCGGCCAGGAAGTCGATCATCTGGAAGGTGCCGGTGATGAGGATGTCGTAGCTGTCGCTATCGGCCATCACGTCCGCCAGACCGCTTTCCCAGTTCTGCGGGTCGATGCCAAGCTCGACAGTGTTCGTCTCGACGCCGTATTCGTCGGCGATGCGGTCGACGCCGCGCTGCGCCGAGTCGAAGAAGGATTTGTCACCCAGCACGCCGTTGACGACCAGGGTGATGCGTACATCGTCCTGAGCGCTAACCGCACCCAGCGATACCACCATTAACAATGCAAATGTCATCAGTACAAGGAACAACGTCTTACGGCTCATTGAAAATCTCCTCCTGATAGGGGTCTTCAGTGTCGAGCGAATGTAAAGATTACATAGTATGTCAGACCTTGTCAACGAACCTGATAACCACTCTGACGCAGCGGATCTAGCGATCCAGTGCGTACTGGTGGTTCATTTCCGGTGACAGGGCGAGGACGGCTCCTACAAAGAACGACAGATAGGTGATCGTGCGCTGAACGTCGGCCAGCACGGCGGATTCTTCGGTCGTGTGTGGCGACGACATCGCCGGGCCGATCATGCCCAGAATCTGCGTCCAGCGCCCCAGAATCATGTCGTCGCTGCGCGAGAGGTAGTCGGTGTTCAATTGGACGGTGCCAGGCTCCACGGCGTTGAGCGCGTCCGCCAGATCGCTGCCCAGCGCGATGTAATTGGGCGCGACGAACGAGCCGCGGCTCCAGGCCGAGACGGTGCCGAAGCTGGCGCCTTTGCCGACGCCGGGCACGCCGCTGGCCGCCGCCGTGTGCGCATCGACCGAGACGACGCCGTAGGTCGGGGCGGGCATCAGCCCGGTCAGGCGGGCGGCGCCGTGGCCGAAGAAGGCCTCCGGGATGCCCTCTTCCAGATCGCTGAAGACGAACAGCACGCGCCGCTTCTGCTCGATCAGAGCGGCCTCTGCGCCCAGCAGTGCCGCAGCCGCGCCAAGCGACGTGATCACGCCCAGGCAGTTATCCAGCCCGGTGCCGCTGATGACGCCATCCTGCAGCGTCGGCGGCGTATCCATGACGACGGTGTCGTGCCAGGCGAGCGCGCCTTCATCCGCCTGGAACTGGATGTAGTTGGCGCCGCCACGATTCTCGACCGTCAGCGTGCCGCGCGCGCTGACCTCGATCTGCCCGTTGTTGAAGCGCAGGGCTTTCGCGCCCGCTCGATACGTCTGCTCCGGGACGCGGATGGCGCACATCGGGTACAACTCGCCGGATGCCGCATCGCGCACGCGAAAGCTGGGCCGATCCATATGCGAGATGATGATCACGTCCGCCTGCGCCTTGTCCACGCCGAGCGCGATGGCCGCGTTGCCCGTCCGCCCCAGGTGCGGGATGAAGTGCCCGGCCAGGCCGAGCGCCGCCGCCAGCGCCGCCACGTCATCGACGATGGCGCCGGGCAGCCAGGCGCCGCCCGATGGCGCGTTCGCCAGCAGCAGTTGTTCCAGCGCATTCCACAGGCGGCCGGAGTCTTGCAGATAGACATGCTTATCGAGAGCGGCTTCCAGTCCCGGCAAATCGCGATAGAGTTGTTCGAGCATCGTGTTCTCCGTTGATGCGGCTCAGGGCTGTCCGCGACGCAGGTCGGGCAGCGGGCGGTTCAAGGTGTGCAGCAGTAGTTGCGTCGCCGCTTCGAGATCGTCCAGGCAGACGATTTCGAGCGGCGCGTGCTTGCCGCGCATCGGCAATCCGATGATGGCGCTCGGCAGTCCCAGCAGCACCGTCGTCTTGGCGTCGCTGATCAGGCCGTCGACGGCGTCCTGTTGATAGTCCAGGGCGTGTTCGGCGGCGATTTGCTTGAGATGGCGGCGCAGACCAGGGTGCGCATGCCAGCCGTTGCCGCCGCGCGTGTACAGATAATCCGTCAGCACGGGGCCGCCGCCGAGTTTGACCTGGCCCATGGCGGCCGTATCCGGCGTGTCGTGGCTGACGGTGCCGTCGATGAAGAGCGCGGCATCTGGCTGGACGGCGCGCAGCGCGTGGAAGGCGCCCAGGCAGTTGCTCTCTTCCTGCACCGTGCCGATCAGATAGATGGTCAGCTCAGGATTCCGTTGCAGCCGGCGCGCCAGTTCGAGCAGGACGGCGCACCCGGCGCGGTTATCCATGTACGGGCCGCTGAAACAACCGCCGGGCAGCTCGGCGCTGGCTGATGCATAGAGCACCGTCGCTGTGATCTCGACCGCCTCAGGTCGCCCGACGTCGATGTAGACGCTGCTGGCATTGGCGAGCGCGTCCGCATCCCTGGCCTGGTGCTGCGAGCGGACGCCGATCACACCGGACAGCCCATCCACGAGCACGGGCGCGCCGGGCAGCGCCTTGTAGTTGACGCCGCCGACCGGCACGACGCCGAGCATCCCGTCTGCACGCACGCGGTTGACCAGAAAGCCGATCGTATCCATATGCGCGAGCAGTGCGACGCTCGCCCCACCCGGCGCCCCGAAGCGGGCGATCACGTTGCCGATCGAATCGATTGTGACTTCGTCCGCGTGGGCGGCCAGCCGATCCGCCATGGCGCGCGTGATGGCATCCTCATGACCGGCCAGCCCCGGGATCGCGCTCAGTTCGCGCAGCAAGGGCGAAAAGACGTGAGCCTGTGAATCGGTCATGTGGCCTTACGCCCGCAGCATTTGCTCGTACAGGGCATAGACGCGCTCAATCGCCACGCCGGTCACGATGCGCACGTTCGGCTCGCGTTGCAACAGCCCGATGTAGTCGATGACGGTCTGGCCGCGCGTCAGCGAGCCGTTCAGTTCGACGCTCATGTAGTGCGTCGTGCTCGCCTGGACGATGTCCGGCTCCAGCGTGACGGCCATGGACAGCGGGTCGGGCAGCAGATAGCCGAAGTCGGGGCGGATCTTGCGCAGATAGTCGGCGGTGTTGGCTGAAATATCGTTGAAGAAGCGCCCGGCGGGCGTCTCGATCCGGCACAGCGCATCGAATTGATCCCAGGTGAAGGGAAAGTCGAGCGTCGTCTCCCAGGACAGCATCGTGCTCATCGGGAAGGCGTCCAGCGTCATGTAGGCCGCCTCCGGGTCGCAGAAGATGTTCCATTCCGCCGTGACCATCTGCGTGTTGCCCTGCGCGCGAATGGTGCCGCCCATCCACACGAGCTGCTTGATCTTCGACGGCAGCGACGGATCGATGCGCAGCGCCAGCGCGATGTTGGTCATCGGGCCGAGCGTCAGCAGTGTCAGTTCGCCGGGATATTCGTTGGCCAGGCGGATCAGCGCGGAGACGGCGTGCTCGTCCTCAATGCCCTGGATCGGCGCCGGGCGGTTGGTGATACCGCCGAGGCCATCTGACCCGTGGAAGGCTTCCTCGGCGCTCCATGGCGCGATCAAAGGCCGCTCGGCGCCACGGTAAACCGGCAGCCGCTTATTCATGACCGCCAGGGTGCTGAGCACATTCGGCACCACCTTGTCGACGTGGACGTTGCCCGTCACGGTCGTAATCGCTTCCACTTGCACGCCGGGATGCGCCAGCGCCATCATGATGGCTTGTGCATCATCCACCCCGGCATCGGTATCGATCACCAGACGCAACATAACGCTATAACCTTTGCAACAATTCAAACCGGATCGTCGGCAGATTGTAGCAGGTCAGGACGGCAACGGGTATTCGGGACGATGTAATGCCGTAGGGGCTTGGCGGCGCCAAACCCTTGCCCTGGCGCTCGCGGATCGGCTACCTGGAGATCAAGAAGGCCGCCACGATCATCAAGCCGACGCCAATCAGGCGCGGAATGTCAATTGTATGGACGGGCACGCCGAACCATCCAAACTGATCGAACACGAGCGCGGTGCCCAACTGCGCTGCGACCAGCAGGGCGACGGAGTTGGCGACGCCGATGCGCGGCAGCGTGATGCTGAGCGTGATGTACAGGATCAAGCCAAAGATGCCCGCCAGCAGATAGGGCTTGGGCAAAGTCTGCCAATCGCCAATCTTTTCGCCACCCAGGATCAACAGCAGCACCACGGAGGCAATCAACCCGCCGCTGTGGATGATCACGCTGGCGGAGACGGGGCCGAGCTTCTGGCTGAGGACTCCGGACATGGGGCCCTGAATGCCCACTGCCAACCCGCCAATCAGTCCGACGATCACCACAGGAAGAAGCTGCTCTGGATTATTCATGGTTCACCTCACGATAAAATAAGGCCTATTGTGGATCATGGCGGCGTTAGTGGAAATGATCCTGCAAGCCGACGGCGCCCGATCGTTCGCATGACGGCTCACTCGCACCCTGGTTCACTGCCCCAGTGCCCGCAGCCGTTCGAGCCGCGCGGGTTCGTTGGCGACGAGCCAGCCGTCCTGCGAGAGGATCGCATAGGCCTGAGCGAAATAGGGCCTGGCCTCCGCGGCGCGCCCCAGCAGCAGCAGGCATTCGCCGAGTTCTTCGTAGGTGTAGCCGGGTGGATCGTCGTCAGGGTTGTGCTCGCTCAGGAGCGTTTGCTGCATCGCCAGCGCCTCGTCGACGCGCCCTAGCGAGCGCAGCGTCCGCGCGATGCACCAGCGCGCGATCCGGATCGGGCCGGGCTTGCCGTCCGCAAGGCGCAGATCGAGCGCTTTGTGGAAGATGTCCAGCGCCCGCGCATAATCGCCGCGATCGTGATACGTCCAGCCGATGTTGTTGTAGAGCGCGCCGCGCCACTTGCGCGCGCGTTCGTCGGCGCTGCTCTCGGCCAGGGCGAGTGCCTTCAGATTCCAATCGAGCGCCGCCTGATCGCTTTCCACGATCGCGATCATGTGCGCGGCGTCGACGGCGTAGAAATCTTCGCCAGCCGTCTGCGCTGCCTCCCACGCCGTCTCGAAGCACGGGCGCGCCTGTTCAACCTGCCCGGCGGAGTTGTACGCCCGCCCGCGTTCGAGCCAGTAACGGATGCGGGGCCGGGCTGGCGCGGCATCGAGCGCGCCTTCGACCTCGTCGAGCAGCGCGTGTGCCTCGTCAAACTGGCGCCGCAGCGAGAATGTGCGCGCGATCTGCGTCTTCAGTTCGAGCAGATAGCCCAGATCGCCGCTGGCTTCGGCGGCGGGCAGCAGCGCCCGGAAGGCCTGCTCGCTATCGGCAGGATGATCGTAATCCCACAGTGCGTCGAAATCGGGCAGCGGAGTCATCGTCGTTCCTCTATGCGATCAGATGTTGGCTTCACGGATGAGGGCGATGCGGTAGGGGAACAACTCCGCTGTCATGACGCCGTGGATGACCGCCGGATCTGAGTTCATGATAGCGCGGGCCGACTTGTCATCGTCGGCGTTGAAGATCGTGATGCCAAAGGTGCTCGCGTCGTTGTTTTGCGTGCGCCCGAACAGAATGGCGACGCCCTCGTCGAGCAGCGCCTGCAGATGGTCGAAGTGCTCGCTGACGATGCGTGACTCCTCCGGCGTCGGGCCATCGGTCAGCATCTCCAGGCGCGCCGGTCGCAGCAGATACAGATACTGGCTCATCGTGGTCGTGCCTCGCTTGCGTTGATCAGCCTAAATACCAATGTCGCTTCTATCGGTTCAGTGTGACAGATCGGGCAGCAGCCATACAATCCACGGAATCAAAAACGCCCGCCTTGAAGTACAGGCGGGCGTGGGATTAGCGATGTTACTCAGATGTCGCGCGCGGGCGAGACGTTAGCTGAGGTGCGGCTTGATCTGGCCGAGGATGCGTTCCTTCGGCTGATAGCCGGTGATGCGGGCCGCGACCTGGCCGCCCTTGAACAGCAGCAGGGTCGGGATGCCCATGATCCCGTAGCGCATGGCGACGTCGCCGTGCGTATCGGTATCGAGCTTGCCTACACGCAGCTTGCCATCATATTCCTTGGCGATCTCGTCGACAATGGGCGCGATTGCCCGGCAGGGCGTGCACCACTCCGCCCAGAAATCGATCAATACAGGTTCTGCGCTATCCAGCACTTGCGTCTGGAAATTCGTCGTGGTGACTTCGAACGTGTTCATGCCCATCTTTATCTACACTCCCTTGGACAGCTAGCTGGTTGTGCACTTGTGCTACAATTATCGCCACCAGGAAGGATAGTTGCCCGGTCCGCGAATTACCAGTCTGATCTCTCACTATGAATACTGACGATGCACAACTGCCCGAACTTACCCGCCGCCAGGAAGCAATTCTCACCCTAATTATTAGGGCCTACACCGAGATGCCGGAGCCGGTCAGTTCCAAGTCGCTGGTCGAAACCCTCAACGTGAGTTCCGCCACCATCCGCAACGAAATGCAGGTTCTGGAGCAGCTCGGCTACGTCGCGGCGCCGCATACTTCGGCGGGGCGCGTGCCGACGCAGGACGGCTATCGTTACTTCGTGCGCCAGTTGCTCAACACGGTCGACCTGGATGCCGTCGAGCAGGCGTACATCAGCCAGAAGCTGCTCAGCCTGCCGCTGGCAACCGAACAATGGATGCGCCAGACGGCTTCCGTGCTCGCGCGCACGGCGCAGACCGGCGCGTTGGTCACGCCGCCGATGGCCGAGGCCAGCCGCTGCAAACACGTCGAACTGATCTCCGTCCAGGGCCGCCTCGTGCTGATGGTGCTCGTGCTTCAGGGCGGCGCCGTCCACCAGCAGATGCTGACGCTGGCCGAGCCGGTCGTGCAGGCCCGCCTGAGCGAGGTCGCGGCCCGCATCAACGCCGTCTGCAACGACCTCGACGCGAACAAAGTGCGGCTCAAGGGCGTCCACTTGGGGATGCTCGAACGCGAAGTGACGGAACTGATTGCGGATCTGATGGAGCAGGCGGATAACAACCAGTTGGTCGCCGTCTATCGCGATGGGTTGAGTGAGCTGCTCGGCGCCTTCCAGCAAAACACCGAGGGCGCGCAGCAAGCACTGCGGGTATTCGAGGAGCGCGCGTTTCTGAATGTGATCTTGAATGATTTGTTGGCGCCGCAGCCGAACGAAGTGAAGATTATCATCGCCGGAAACGGACGCTGGGAGGAACTCAGCCATCTGACGATGATCATCAGCCGCTACGGCCTACGCGGACAGGTCAGCGGCGCAATCGGCGTCCTGGGACCGACACATATTAATTATGGGCGGGCGGTCAGCACAGTCCGCTACATCTCAGGTTTGATGACGGATATGCTGGCGGATGTCTTCGAAGAGGACACACCCACCCTGGAAAGCGGTGACGAGACCGAGGAAGAATCGTAGGCGTTAGGCCTGGGTTTCTTCGCTGGCGGCTTTCTCGGCATCCTGCTTGCTGCTGTCGTTGAGGCCCTTGCGGAAATTGGCGACGGCACTGCCCAGCTCACCGCCAATGCGCGAGATACGCCCCACACCAAACAACACCAAAACGATGACGAGAATAATCAGAAGTTCGGTCGGTCCGAGATTCATTTGGGTGCCTCACTTAACTCATACGCGCATCATTATAACACCAATGCAAGAAGTGTGATGTAATGTGGCGAAATCGAAACACGCTGGCACGGATGGCGGGGCGTGTGCCAAAATGGGGGCCCTGCAGCGTCACCGACGAACAAGGAAACCAACATGAGTCAAGAGTTCCTGCATTTTCCAGCCGATTTTCTCTGGGGGGTTTCAACCGCCAGTTATCAGATTGAGGGGGCGGTCGACGAAGACGGGCGCGGCGAGACGATCTGGGATCGCTTCAGCCACACGCCGGGGAAGGTCAAGAACGGCGACACCGGCGACGTCGCCTGCGATCATTATCATCGCTGGCCGGAAGATATCGAACTACTGAAGAGTCTCAACCTGAATGCATACCGGTTTTCGGTCGCCTGGGCGCGCATTTTGCCGACGGGACGCGGCCCGGTCAACCAGGCGGGAATCGATTTCTACAGCCGCCTGGTCGATGGCCTGCTCGAAGCGGGCATCACCCCGTGCCTGACGCTCTATCACTGGGATTTGCCTCAGCCTCTGCAAGACGAGGGCGGCTGGATGCGGCGCGGCATCATCGACGATTTCGTCGCTTACACCGACGTGGTCGCGCGCGCGCTTGGTGACCGGGTCAAGTTCTTCATCACCGAGAACGAGCCGTGGGTTTTCACCTGGCTGGGCTACGTGCTCGGCGAACACGCGCCGGGCTACACCAGCGAGAGCGTCCAGCCTGCGCTGGTGACGACCCATCATGCCCTCCTGGCGCACGGGGCGGCGGTCAAGGCTCTGCGCGCCGTCGTGCCGGATGCCCAGGTCGGCATCACGCTTAACCTGTATCACACCGACCCGGCAACCAACCGCCCGGCGGATCTGGAAGCGGCGACGCGCCACGACGGTCACCTGAATCGCTGGTATCTCGACCCGTTGTTCCGCGGGCATTACCCGTCGGACATGGTCGAGCTGGTGCCGGCAGAGATGCCCGACATCCAGCCGGGCGACATGGAGCTGATCGCCCAGCCGATCGACTTCCTCGGCATCAACTACTACTCGCGCCACGTGGTCGCCGATGCCCCTGATGGTCATCGTGGCGGGATTAAGGTGGTACCTCAGAAAGGCGAACACAGCGCGATGGGCTGGGAAGTCTATCCCGACGGCCTCTATGCCATTCTCAAGCGCGTCCATGCCGATTATGCGCCGCGCGCCATCTACGTGACCGAAAACGGCGCGCCCTACGACGACGTGGTCACCGACGACGGTCAGGTTCACGATCCCGAACGGCAGTCATATTTGCAGCGCCACTTCCAGGCCGCCGCCCGCGCCATCGCCGATGGAGTGCCGCTCAAGGGCTACTTCGTCTGGAGCCTGATTGACAACTTCGAGTGGGCCTTCGGCTACAGCCTGCGCTTCGGCGTGACCTACGTCGATTTTGAGACGCAGCAGCGCATCATCAAGGACAGCGGCAAATACATGGCCGAGTTGGCCGCCGCCAACGTATGAAACCGCCTGCGATTCCCGTGGAGAAAGTTGGTGCGCTGCCGTGCTGGCTGCGCACCGTCATCCCGTCCGAATTCCGGGATGAAAACGGGCACATGAACGTGCGCTGGTACATGCAGTTGTTCGACGAGGCGGGCTACCCGATGGTGGCGGATTACGGCCTGACGCTGGAGTATCACGCGGCGCATGGCAGCGGCGGCTTCGATCTGGAGCATCACGTCCATTATCTGCGCGAAGTCCACGTCGGCGATACGGTCGCGATCTACAGCCGCCTGCTCGGTCGCTCGGACAAGCGCATCCACTACATGATGTTCATGGTCAACGAGACGCGCGGCACGCTGGCGGCCCTGTTCGAGTGCGTTAACTCGTTTGCGGATCTGACCGTGCGCCGCACCGCGCCCTATCCGCCTGATATTGCTGCCCGGCTCGACGCACGCATCGAGCGCGACGCCGCCCTCGATTGGGCCGCGCCCGTCTGCGGCGTGATGGGGCCGTAGGCGAGGCAAAAAAAGAGGCGGTCGCTCTTGACCGCCTCTGGCATTCAGATTAGCACTCGCTGTAGCCGCAGGTCAGGCACTTGCGGCAGCCCTCCGCGCGGATGAGCGAGACCGTCCGGCACTCCGGGCACAGCGCCGCGCCAGAGATCGCGCCGTTGTGGTTGTGGTTATGATTGCCGTTGCCATTCGAATACGGCACCTCAGCGTCGTGATGCTCGGTGCCGCCGTTGCTGGCGACGCTGAAATCCGCCGGTTCTTCCGACACGAACAGATTCAACTGCTGCACCTTTTCCTGCGGGAAATACTGTTCGAGCAGCGCATTGGCGACCGCATCCGGCAGCGAGAGCACGCGGTTGGGGCCGAAGCCCGCCGAGCGTGACCCGCCGATGCCCTGAAGCTGATCGATCACCAGCCGCAGCATGGTCAGGCGGTTCTGCGGCGCGGTTGTGCGCAGTTGCAGCGAGATCATGCGCCCCAGGCCCTCGGCATCTGCCTGCAGGTCGCTGCCCGCCTTGCCCGGCGCGGTGATGAAGACCTCGAACGGGTAGCCGTGCTCGTCACTGTTCATCGTGACGTAGGCCGTGCCATAGGGCGTGATCGTGTTGACGGTGAAGCCGGACAGCTTCTTCGGGCGCGGGTAAACGCGATGGGGGGTCGCGACGTGTTCTTGTTCGAGTTCGAGTTCGGTCATCTTCATTTCGCTTTCAGCGCGTTCGTCGCCTTTGAGCATCAGCACCTGTTCATCACGGCTGCCGTCGCGGTAGATCGTCCCGCCCTTACAGCCGAGTTCATACATCAGTTCGTACAGCTCACGGGTTTGATCGACCGTGTAGCTGTTGGGCAGATTGGCCGTCTTGGAGATCGAGCTGTCGACCCAGCGCTGGATGGCCGCCTGCACGCGCACGTGCGCTTCCGGCAGCAGATCCATTGCCGTGACGAAGTGATCCGGCAGTTCGCTTACGCCCTCGTGGGCATCGTACCATTCCTTGACGATCGGCACCTGCTCCTCGTGCAGACCCAGGCGGCTCTTGCGGTAATAGACCCACGAGAAGAACGGCTCGATACCGGTCGACGTGTTGACCATCGTCCCGGTCGTGCCGGTCGGCGCTTGCGTCAGCAGCGTGACGTTGCGGATGCCTTCCGTGCGCACGCGCTCGCGAATATCCTCCGGCATCGACTGCATGAAGCCGCTCTGAACGAAGGCCTCGCCCTCGAACTTCGGGAAGCTGCCCTTCTCCTTCGCCAGCTCGATCGACGTTTCATAGGCTGCGCGGGCGATGAAGCTGTACAGCTTGTCGATCAACTCGATGCTCTCCGGGCTGCCGTAGCGCACTTCCAGGCGGATCAGCAGTTCTGCCAGGCCCATGTTGTTCAGGCCGACGCGGCGCTCGCCTTTCTGGACGCGCTCGTTGTCTTCGAAGAAGTAGGGCGTCGTGTCGATGACGTTGTCCAGGAAGCGCGTGGCATAACGCACGCAGGTATCGAGCGTATCCCAGGCGATGTCGTGCTTTTCGGCGTCGTAGAAGCGCGACAGGTTGATCGCCCCCAGGTTACAGACGGAGTACGCGCCAAGCGATTGCTCGCCGCAGTTGTGAACGACGATGCCGTTGGCCGAGAACGAATGCGTCAGCGGCTCGGTCAGATCGAAAACCTCTTCGACTCCATCCTCGGTGATCGACTCGACCGTCGCGGTGAAGCGCTCACCGCCGAAATCGCGCTGTGTCTGTGAGAGATACGCTAGCAACTCGGCCTGATCAGCAACGGAAAGCAACCCGATCTCACGCGCGAAGACATCCAGGCTGTACTCAGCAACGGTCAGGACTGCGTGATCACGTTCGATGCGCGCTGCAATGCCGAAGTTGACGAGAAGTTGCTGCACATCTTCCAGCAGTTCAAGGCTGTTCGCATAAAGCTGAATACCGCTGTCATTTAGGCAGCCGTTCGCTGTGAACAAGGCCTGCAAAAAGCCGCGCTGCATGTCCTCTGCGCCCTGGAAGATTTCCTCTGAGGCAGACGGGTTAACTTCGACAAAGCCGTAGGAAGTGGCAGCGGATGCGGTCGATTCGAGCCGCGCGTTCGCCCGACCTGCAACCGCCGAAGTAAGCGCATACTGCTCACCTCTCGCGAAGCCAAGTACACGTCCCAGTTCCAGCGATCCCTGCGTGCCGAAGCCGCCCTTGCGATTGAGGATGTGAATCCGTTCGCCGGGGCGCAGGTCTTGCAGTTCGACCCAGCCGCGCGCCGTCATGATGCGGTGATCGGCAGTCGCGCGTACATAGTAACCTTCGCGCGTCTGCAGGCGATAGACAGGCTTGACGCCGGTCAGGATCACGCGTGAGGCATGGGAGATTGTCTCTTCAGTGCCAAAGCGCCCGTCGACGACGACGTTGGCCGGGCTTTCGCTGTCGAACAGATCAACCGCGCGCACCAGTCCCTGATCCGTGTAGATGCGCGTGTCGCCTGTGACGCACGGGTTGGTGCAGATCAGCGGATTGAAGTAGTAGCTGTTGCTCATCTTGTCCGAACGTTCGCCAAACCAGACGCCCGGCTCGGCGCTGGCCCAGGCGCTCTCGATGATCGCGTTCCAGACCTCGCGTGCCTTGACGGTGCGATAGCAGATGACGCCGCCACCTTTGGCGCGCCAGCCTTCGAGATCGCCATCCCACTCGGCGTCATACAGCGGATCGCTGGTGTCCGGGAAGCACAGATCCCAATCCAGGTCGGCCTTGATGGCTTCCATCAGGCGGTCGCTGACGTTGACGCTGATGTTAGCGTTGGTTATCTGCCCCATCGTCCGCTTGCTGTTGATGAAGTCGAACACGTCCGGGTGCCAGTCGTTGAGGATGAGCATCAGCGCACCTCTTCGGCTGCCGCCCTGCTCGATCAGGCCGGTGACGAAGCTGTAAAGCGCGCCCCAGGAGACCGAGCCGCTCGAACGCCCGTTGACGCCCTTGACGTAGGCGTGGCGCGGACGGAGCGACGAGATGTTGATGCCGACACCACCGCCACGCGACATGATCTCGGTCATCTCGCTTAACGTCTTGATGATGCCGGAGCGAGAGTCGTGGGGGGACGGGATGACATAGCAGTTCGAGACGACCACACCCGCTGAAACGAACGAGTGGTCTTCCTCGACCTCCATATCCATCACCACACCGACGTAATCCTCGACTGCGATCTCACCGATGCGTACCCAGTGCAGACCTTCGTAATCGAGCGTGTAGTTGGTGTGCTTCGCAATCATCGGCGCCTGTACGCCGAAGAAATCATCGAAGAGATCGGCACACTCACTGACGGTTGCCTGAACGCGATAGGCAGGCGTCTTGCCCAAGCGGTGTGTGTTCTCGCGAATCGAAAAGATGTAACCCAGACGTAGGAGCAATTGATGCACCTGCACCGACAACGTCCGGTTGGAAAGGACGATTCCCAGCTTCTTGTCGCTGATATAGCCGTCAGCAGTGAACAAGCCTCGCAGGAGGGCCAATGCCAACTCGCGCGGAAGTTCCATCAGGCTGTTGGGGATGCGCTTTCCGTAGCTGTAGGCGCCGAACATCGCCTTGAAGAACTGGCCGAGCGGCATTGAGTTCGCCCACAGATCATACCAGCGGCCTGTGCTGCTCAGCTTGATCGAAGCTGCCAGACCAAACTTGCGCTCGATGATCGTGGCCACATGATCGGCCTCGACTTTCTCATCCAGACCGAAAACGATCTTGATGCCCGATGGAATGTCCGTGCCGGTGCGGTGCGTGACGCAGCCATCGCCTAGCCAGCGGCCAAACAGGTAACACAGATCTTCGTCCAATTCGAGGCGGTTGTTCAGGTCGAAATGGGTTCCCCACGCCTGCACACGACCGGCCTCACCACGCATGGTCGCTTTGAAGAGCTTGCCATCTTCGACCGCATAATCGGGCAAATAGTCAGCAAGGAAGATCGGCTCCGGTGGGCATTCCTCACTGTTGTGCGCGATGGCGACGTAATCGCCGACACGCAGCTCACGGGCAGGAATCCAGGCGGGTTCCTGAGCAAGGCGCACGCCATCGCGTGAGCGATGATGGTTGTTCACGGCCTCCGAACGGATGATATAGATCTTGTGATCACCCGTGACGCGCAGATCATCAAAGCCGAGTTTCTTGGGGCGGATAATGTAGATGGGTTCTTCGGTTTCCCGCTCGAACTTATGCCTCACGGGACGTAGGCGATTGCGATGCGTGACGACCAGATCGCCGACGTTGATCTCGGCAATTGCCCTATAACCATCCGCAGTCAGCACTTCTTGATCGGGTGGCATGCAATTATAGTAAGTCAAGGATTGATCCGTGCCCGCAGCCGCCAGGATGCGCCCGGCAGGAACGAACTTCCAATCATCGAGCAGCCAGCGGAAGCGCTCGCTCCACTGTTTGCGCAGCTTCGCCGATTTTTCGACCTCCGCGATGCCTCTGGCAACGCGTTCCATCATCTGGCCCGGATCCGTTTCGAGCGGCTTATCGACGTGCTCGATGTCGCGGTGGACGACCTCGCCGTCGAGCAATTCAATCGTCACCTCCGGCAGATCGAGACCGATGACCTTGCCGATCTCGCGCTGGCCCGTCTGCGCATTGACGACGACGATCACCAGGTCGCCAACCGCCAGGGTCTCGCGCGTCATGTCTTTGAGGGCATACCGATCCAGAAATATTTTGAAGCCTAATTCGTGGAGCGTATTTTTCTGCTTCAGACCCGACTGCGCCATAACGAACCCTTCTGTAAACTCCCCACGATCAACGCTAGATGATCGTGCACTCGACACAAGCCAATACAAACCCAGGGCCTGTACATCATCGAACAAGCCGTCATAGAAAGAGAACGGTGTTGGGTTACTATGTGATGTCTGAATTCCTGGCGCTACATCGCCGGGATATAAAACCCCAATCGAGTTGGGGGTTGGAAGGTTCTACAAGGAACGATAATTTGTTCTAGCTTATACGTCATAATGTAGCATGATGCGTGTCCTTTGTCTACTAAAAATCCGAGGGGATTTGGTTAGAAATAGGTTTGACCGTATAACGTTTTTCCCACATATGCCACATCATCCCACATCGCGTTTTTGATGCCCGCGCGAGCACTCTGGGCAGCCATTTACAGGGGGTTTTGGTCGGTCTGGGGTTGTGAGATTGCCTACTGGCGACGATGCCCCGGAGTACCGTCAATGACGGTAATCTTGCGCAAATTGTTCTCAGTCACCGGACTCTTGAACGGGGTAATGCGGTCGAATGCCCATCAACATGCCCTGAATATCCAGCCCTTCATCCAGTTCATCCCAATCGACGCTATAGGCGCTCATCTCGTACCGGGCTTGCTGTTCCGGTGTGGCTTGTGCTAGCCAGGGATGCCATTCGAGCGGGTTTCCGATCACGCGCCCATCCGCAAGTGTCACCCATACCGCATCATCGTGAATGGACACGGCAACCGGGCGATCTTTTGTGGGATCGTAATCAAATGGATTATTGCCCATCGTGTCCTCTATCTACTCTCGTGGAAAGTATCCCACATTTCTAGCAACTCTGCTTGATGATCTTCGACAATTTCGATGATCCGGCTTAGCTCGCGACTGTTGAAGCCCTCGCTGCTCAGAACTTCGACTGTCTCCAGAGACACTCGCGCCACGTTCTCAGCTTTGCGGACGTGCACGTGTGCAGGGGGGTGATCGTTGGGATAGATTTTGAAGCGGCATCCATCCTCGGTAAAGACTGTCGGCATCTCAACATCCCTGTTTGCGCCCATGTGCACTTCAGCAAGTTCTACATAGCCTTTGGCAGTCTATGGTCGGTTGCTCCAGCACAGGTTGGGCAGCAGCATATATGCGCAAACACAAGGGCGGGTCTACAAACCCGCCCCTGATCAGCAAACTTCGCTTGTGATGACTGCGAAAAAACGCGTCGCGCCAGCTGATTCGTTACTTGCGCTTACGCAAAAAGGTCGGAATGTCGATGTTATCCTCGTCATAAACGCGCGCGCCGTAGGACGCATCCTGCTGCGGACGCGCCGGCGGAGTCTGCGGCTGCTGCGGTGCAGCCGGCGGAGTCTCCGACTCTTGCTGCGGCTGCTGCTGCTGAGGCGCGCTGTACTGCTGCGCCGGGCGCTGCTGTGGCGTCGGCTGGCTGTATTCGTACTGCTGCTGCGCCGGGCGCTGGATCGGGCGGTAGGCCGGTTGTTCCATCTTGCGCGCCACGCGGCTGCCTTCGAAGCCGGTCGCGATCACGGTCACACGCACCTCGTCGCCCAGGCTCTCGTCGATTTGGGCGCCGAAGATGACGTTGGCTTCCGGATGTGCGCTTTCCTTGATCACGCTGGCCGCCGCGCTGACCTCGAACAGACTGAGATCCGCGCCGCCGGTGATGTTGAACAGGATGCCGCGCGCCCCATCAATCGTCACGTCGAGCAGAGCGCTGCTGATGGCTGCCTCGGCAGCTTTCGGCGCGCGTTCGTCGCCCGACGCACGGCCCACGGCCATCAGTGCCGCGCCGCCTTCGCTCATGATCGTGCGCACATCGGCGAAGTCGAGGTTGATCAATGCAGGCACGGTGATCAGCTCGGAAATGCCCTGAATACCTTGACGCAGCACATCGTCCGCCAGGGAGAATGCCTGCTGAAGGGTCGAGTTCTTGCTGGCGATTTGCAGCAGCCGGTCGTTGGGGATGACGATCAACGTGTCGACCTGGCTCTTAAGCGCCTCAATGCCGAGTTCGGCGGACTGCATGCGCTTGGCGCCTTCAAACGTGAACGGGCGAGTCACGACGCCAATCGTCAGCGCGCCGAGTTCTTTGGCGATCTGCGCGACCACCGGGGCTGCGCCCGTGCCGGTGCCGCCGCCCATGCCGCTGGCGATGAAAATCATGTCCGCGCCGCGCAGCACTTCGTAGAGTTCGTCAGCGCTTTCTTCCGCCGCCTTGCGCCCGATCTCCGGATTGCCGCCTGCGCCCAGCCCGCGCGTCAGCTTGTCGCCGATGCGGACGCGGGTTTTGGCGCGTGACAGGGTGAGCGCCTGATTATCCGTATTGACGGCGATGAATTCGACACCGCCCAGGCCCTCGGCGACCATGCGATTGACCGCATTACCGCCACCGCCGCCCACGCCGACCACTTTGATCTGTGCGAAACCCTCACTGGGAGCGAGCAACTCATCCATGGACGTATCCCTTCCCCTGCAACTCTATCGCGCCTTTACAGTCTGGTGGCGGCATGTACGACACATCAAGATCATATACGAACTTAACATTACTATTGTATATGGATTGGCAGTCCATGCAACCAAAGCCGTACTTAAGTTTCATTCGCCACTTTCTGTTCACGAATGTGAACCTTTCAATACATAATCAAAGCGTCAGGCCCGGCGCTGTACGGCCATGTCGTGTTCACGATCAGGCTTCTTCTTCACCGGGTAACAGACCGCGGAATAAGCCGCCCAGGAACTTGCCGAGCTTGAGATTGGGCGCGCCGCCATTGCCGTTGGCGACCAACGGAGACGCATTCTCCATCTGCAAGCCCAGGCGCAGCAGACCGACGCTGGTGCTGTAGGCCGGGCTGCGCAGCACGTCGGCCATGCCGGTCAATCGCTCCGGCTTCGCCAGGCGCACGGGCATATCTTTGCCCAGCACGTCGTTCGCCAGGTCGCGGATGCCGGGTAGCTGCGCACAGCCGCCGGTGATGACCGCGCCCGCTCGCAGCAGACCGTCATAACCGCTGTGCTTGATCTCTTCGAGGACTTTCTCCAGGATTTCCGCCGCACGCGCCTCGATGACCATGGCGATGTCCGCGCGCTTGAACTCGTCCGGGCCGTCGGCGCCGAACGTCTGCACCGCGAACGTTTCCAGAGGGCCAATCGCCTTCTGGCGGGCGTGGCCGTATTGGAGTTTGACCGCTTCCGCCACGTCGAACGGGACGCGCATCCAGTGCGTCAGATCGCTGGTGATCAGATCGCCACCGATCGGGATGACCGCCGAATGCCAGACGCTGCCCTCGATGAAGATGGCGAGGTCGGTCGTGCCGCCGCCGATGTCGATGACGACGACGCCCATCTCGCGTTCTTCGTCGGTCAGCACCGCGTCGCCGCTGGCGAGCGGGTTGAGGATGAAACGATCCGGCTCGATCAATGAGGCGCGTAACGCCTGCTCCAGATTGGCGACGACCGTGGCCGGGGCCGTGATGATGTGCACCTCGACTTCGAGACGGAAGCCGTGCATCCCGATCGGGCTGCGGGAGGTGTGAATGCCATCGAGCGTGTAGCTGCGCGGGATGACATGGAGCACCTCGCGGTTGTGCGGGATGGCGATCATGCGCGCGTTTTCGATCGCCTTGTCGACGTCCTCTTCGCGGACGCCTCGGTTGCCGAGCAAGCCCACTGCGCCACGGCTGTTGCGCGGGGCAATCTGGCCGCCCGCCAGACTGACGAAGGCGCGGTTGATCTCGAAGCCGCTCGTCCGCTCCGCCTGGTGCACCGATGCCGAGATCGCCGCCGCCAGCGCCGTCAGATCCGTGACGACGCCCTTCTTCATCCCCTGGCTTGGCTCAATGCCAACACCGACGACAAAGATATCGTCTGCGCGCACTTCACCGACGATCGTGCAGACCTTGGTAGTACCGATGTCAATGCCTACGACAAGATGCGAACTCACGGAAACCGACTACCTCACTTGCAACAATAAACAGGAGCGTCCGGCGAACTGACGTTGATTTCGCTGAGCTGCGGGCCTAATTCCGATTGCGCGCGTGCGACGATGGCGTTGTAGATGAGCAGCTTTTCGGGCATATTGGTGCCGCTGCCAAACCATGCCTGCCACCCCCCAGGATCATTGTAACCCAGGCCGTTGCTTGGGTGATAGCGCAGAACCTGAATCTGCGGCATGAGCAAGTGTAGCTGCAACGCACCGCTCACGACATCCACCGGTAGGCGCATATTCGGGCCGAGCGGGTCGGCTTCAATCGAATCGGCGATCACGCGCGGCAGGCCTTCGATGTCGGCGCGCTTGCTCATCACGCGCCCCTGCAAATCGATCCAGACCGGGACGCCCGCCTGCTCCCAGACCAGGGCCGGTTCGCGTTCCGAGATGACGATCTGCACCATGTTCGGTGGCCAACCGACCTGAACGGTGGCATCGGCGATGGTCGGGTAGGCCAGCAGGTTGGCGCGCACCTGAGCCGGATCGATCCAGAACAGATGCCAGCCATCAACGTTGGCGACGGTGTAGACATCCGACACGCTCAGATATTCCGTGCCGCCGACGGCTGCACCGCGCACATAAAACAAATCGGCGGTGAAGAAGAGCACCAGGACCAGGATCATGCAGATGGCAATCGCCCCGCTGACGAGCCGTGCCCCGCCGAAACCGCGGTCACGGACGCCGTGCTGGACGGGTTCGACGTCTAATGAGACTGCCGCCCCGCCCGCGCGCCAGATGGCCGCGTGCTCGGTACGACGATCCTGCCGTGTTCTTGGTGTCGTCATTCCCCACCCGCTTGAGACTGCCTGTCTCAATGATAACCCAAAACCCGACGAAGAATCGAACATTATCCCACAATTGTCGCGGACAGACCGAGGGTTACGCGTGGCGATTCGATCTCACACCTTCGCCGCCGAGAATGGGCATTCGGCGGCGCATCGCACGCGGCTACAACGGACGTGTTTCCGGCGGCTGGCCGCAGCGCAAACAGCGCCCGCCGTGGAAGCCCACCTGCGCCCCGCAGCGTGTGCAGCGGATGCGGCTCGTCTCGTAGAGCGCTTCCGCCTGCGGCACCTGGAAGCGCTGAACGTGGCGTGCCGTCGGCATGACGCCGCCGCAGGTCTCGCAGTAGAAGAAGCCCATGACGCCCGCCTTGCTCCCGCTGCCGCAGGTCGGGCAGTAAGCGCGGCTTTCCGCCTGCGCCTCGGCCAGATAGGCATCAGCGCGGGCGCGGATGGCCGCGATGTGGAGCACGAAATAGTGCCCGCTGTTACGCGCCGTGTTTTGCGTCGCCATGCCGACCAGGTAGTAGTTGGAGTCGAACAGGGGCGCGCCGCCTACATCCTCCCAGGCCGTGAAATCGGTTGGCACCCAGTGCGCGGCCAGTGCGCGCTTGGTAGCCCGCTGCGTTCCGCTGGCGATCGGGCGTTGATACGGCGCCACCAGCAGCGGCGCATTGTCCGGCACGCGCGGCAGCGGTGTGACCGGCAGCGTCGTGCCCGGCCCGTACTCGACGCGTATGAGCGCCAGGTCGACGTCCGGGAACGAGCGGACGACGTAGCCCGGAAGCTGGCGACCGGGCTGGAGCTCAATCGTCATCCGTTCCATGCCGCCGGTGACGAAGCGCGTCGTCGCCAGCAAGCCCATCTGCGGCGCGATGAAGAAACCGCTGCCGGGCCCGTTCGGTCCGTTGTAGACGCCGACGATGTGCTCGGCGATGTTGGTCGTGTAGGGTGCGGCAGGCTGCGGATTGTAGGGCGGCGGAGGTGGCAGCTGGACTTGCTGCGTGCGCATTACCGGCACCGGCTCCGGCGGCGTCTCTTCGGGCAGCGTATCCGGCATCGGTGGGAGCTGCGCGGCCAGCAGTCGCGTCAGACGCACCTGCGCTTCCTGATTGCCGGGATCGGCGATCAGGGCTTCGTTGTAGCAGGCGCGCTTGTGCTGCGGGTCGCTTTGCGTCTCTGCCAGCCACAGATAGGCGACCGCGCGCAGTTCCGGCGCCAGATCGCCGCTCTTGACGGCGATGCGCAGCAGCCGCGCGCCCTCGTCCAGATTGCCCGCCTGGATTGCGTTGATGCCGAGTTCAATCGAACGGTAGTTCATGGCTGCGTCGCTATCGATGACAGGATACGACTCGATTCAACCACAAAGCCGCCCAACTGACAAAAGGAATTCGTCCCTATTGCCGACAAACTCCAATTTGAGCCGCATCTTCGTGCAGAACGCAAGGCATACCCGAAGGGTTTCGTTCGTGTTATACTTCCCGGCTATTCGTAACCCAGCTTCACACCACAACATAAAGCCTGATGAAACACTTCCTGGACCTTGCCGACTGGTCAAGCGACTCTGTACAACATATCATCTACGACGCTGCACGCATGAAAGCCGAGTGGCGTAACGGCGGCAACCCGCCGCTGCTGCGCGGACAGACGCTGGCCATGGTCTTTCAGAAGCCGTCGCTGCGCACGCGCGTCTCGTTCGAGATCGCGATGCAGCACCTGGGCGGCAACGCGATCATGCTCGGCCCGGACGAGATCGGCCTGGGCAAACGCGAGAGCATCGCCGACGTCACCCGCGTGCTCGCCGGTTATACGCAGGCGATCATGGCGCGCGTCTTCGATCACGATCACGTGGTCGAGATGGCGCGCTGGTCGCGTGTGCCGGTCATCAACGGCCTGAGCGATTCGTATCATCCGTGCCAGGCGATCGCGGATCTGCTGACGATCTACGAGCAGTTCTCCGAACTGCGCGGCTTGCGCATCGCCTACGTCGGCGACGGCAACAATGTGGCGGCTTCGCTCGGCCAGGCGGCGGCGCACATGGGCGTCAATTTCACCTTGGCAGCGCCTGCCGGCTACACGTTATCCGAGGAGACGCTGGAGCAGATCGCGACGATTGCCGAACCGCACGGCAGCACGGTCGAGGTCTATCATGACCCGTTCGAGGCGGTGCGCAACGCGGACGTGATCTACACGGATACCTGGGTCAGCATGGGCCAGGAGGCGGACACCGCGCGGCGAATCGAGGATCTTTCGCCCTATCAGGTCAACGACGCTATGATGGCCGCCGCGCCCGCGCACGCCGTGATCATGCACTGCTTACCGGCGCATCGCGGGCAGGAGATCACGGACGAGCTGGCGGACGGCGAACGATCCATCATTTTTCAGCAAGCAGAAAATCGCCTACATGCTCAGAAAGCAATCCTGGTACAGTTAATGATAGACTGATTGAAATCCGATACACAGCAAGGCGATACGACGAATGGCTGGGAATCGTGAAGCATACGAACAGGCGATGAATGCAGGGCATAACGCCGCCTGGGAGCAAGAGTGGGCCACCGCGGTTGCCTCGTATGGACGGGCTATTCAAGAGTTCCCGAATGATGTGGAGGCTCATCTGGCGCTCGGTTTTGGCTTGCTCGAAGCCGGACGCCTGCCGGACGCGCTGCGCGTCTACACTCGTGCGCACCAACTGACGGAGACCGATCCCATTCCGCTGGAGAAAAGTGCGGACATCCTGGAACGCCTGGGACGCCTGCGTGAGGCGGCTGACCAGTACATCAACGTCGCCGATCTCTACCTGCAGCAGCGCGACCTCAACAAGACGATCGATAACTGGGAGCGTGCGACCGAGCTTTCGCCCGGCATGGTGCATATTCACATCAAGCTGGCGCAGGCCTACGAGCGCACTGGCGACAGACGCCAGGCCATCCGCCAGTATTTGATCCTCGCCTACAATTTCCAGCGCCTCGAAGACGTGGACAAAGCGATCAAGGCGTGCCAGCGCGCCCTGCGCCTGGACAAGAACAGCCCGCTGGTGTTGAACACGCTGCGCGCGCTCGAAGCCGGGAACTCGATTTCGATGCCGCCGGACGACGAGGAGCGTGCAGCCGCTCGCGGCAACAACGTGCCCGCGGCCTCCAAGAGTCACGGCGCTCAGCAGCCGGAGGAGCTTGACGATCCGCTCGGCCCGATGGGCGAAGCGATGACCGAGGCGATGGCGATCCTGGCGACGCACGTGGTCGAGGCCGGGATGATGGATGCGACCGGCGCGAGCGCGCTCCAGGCATTGGAAGCGCAGCGCCAGGAGATGTATCCCCAGGCCATCGAAGCCTATTTGCACGCCGAGCCGAAGCTGCGCCACCCGGCGCTCAAGCTCAACCTGGGCGCGCTGCTGATCTTGCAGAACGAGCCGGGAGAGGCCGCCAAACACCTGAGCGAGGCGATCAATCACCCGACGTTGGCGCTTGGCGCCTACCAGGGGCTGGGCCTGGCCTACAAGATGCAGGGCAAATATCGCCAGGCGGTCAAATGGCTGATGCAGGCGATCGAGGGCGTCGACGCGGCCCAGGCGCTGACCGATCAGGATCGAGTCGACATCTCGACCACCTACGAAAAGATCAGTTCGGCGCTCGAACGCCAGAACGAAGAAGTGCTCGCCGCTGTCAGCCAGCGCTTCAAGACGCTGCTCGAAGGTACGGATTGGAAGCATCACGTCGCGGAAACCCGCCGCCAGCTCGAAGAGACCATGCGCGATCAGGGTGAGCAGGGCGTCATCGACATCCTCGTCGCCGAACATGGCGACCGCCTGACCAACGCGCTCGAAAATATTGACCGTTACATGCGCCAGCGCCTGCTGACAATGGCGATGGACGAAGCCCATTTTGCAGTCGAATATTCTCCCTTCTATCTGCCCATTCATGAACGCATGGCCGAAGTCCTGCTCAGCGAGGGGCGCGTACGCCAGGCCATCAGCAAATACAACGTCATCGCCAGTGTCTACATGTCCCGCGGTGATAACGCGCGCGCCGCACGCATCCTGAACAGCATCCTGGAGATGGCTCCGCTCGACCTGAGCGTGCGCAAGAACCTGATCGAACTGCTGGAGTCGCAGGAAGCCTGGAGCGAACTGGTCGAGCATTACGTCGGGCTGGCGGACACGTACAGCCAGTTGGGCGACTCGGATCAGGCGCGCGAGACCTACGCGCTGGCCGAACGTACCGCCATGCAGGTCGGCGCGTCGCCGCAGACGCAGGTCGAGATCAAGCACAAGGTCGCTGATCTGGAGCAGCTCCGGCTCGACTTCAAGCGCGCGCAGAAGATCTACGAAGAGATCATCCAGTTGGCGCCGAACGACGAGCGCGCCTACCGCCAGTTGATCGACCTGCAGCATCGCCAGGGCAATCGCCTGGAGGCGACGCGGCGGCTGGACGACCTGCTGCGCATCTACGCCCGCAACAAGGACATCCCCAAGATCACGCGCGTGTTGGAAGATCTGATCCGCGTCTACCCGAACGATACCGGGGCGCGCTCGCGCCTGGCGGCCATCTACAAGCAGTTGGGCCGCACCAAGGATGCCATCACGCAGCTCGATGCGCTGGGCGAGATCCAGTTGGAGGCCGGGCTGCATCAGGAAGCTGCCGCCACCATCAAGCAGATCATCTCCTTCAACCCGCCGAACATCGAGGATTACCAGCGCTTGCTCGGCCAGCTTGGCGGCTGACGCAGGCCTGGCGCAGTCTTTGCGTTGCCTCGGCGTCGGGTAATGAGCGCTGCCGGTGCTAGAATTGGGCGTGGCTATCAGGTGAATTGGGATAACGGCGTTGGCGACCTGGATCACGCATCTTCGGCTGGCTGAGCAACTCGTCGCGCAGGGCATGGCGCTGGATGTCGAGTCGCTGCTGATCGGCAGCGTCGCGCCGGATTCCGGCGTGCCCAACGCCGACATGACCGGCTTCGAACCGCCCAAACGCATCACCCACTGGCACGGCGCCAACGGCAAGGTTGACGCCGAAGCTTACCACCGTCGTTATCTGTCCGCGCCGCCGCTGGATGACCACGAGCGCGCCTTCCACGTCGGCTACTATCTCCATCTCGTCGCCGACAGCGAATGGGACAGCCTCGTCTGGCAGCCGAAGAAGATCACGCCGCTCTATCAGAAAGCACTGGCCGACCGCGAAAACACCGTCCACGAGATCAAGCGCGATTGGTACGGGCTGGACTTTCTCTATTTGAAGGCGCACCCGAACGCGATGTATTACGAGCGCTTCGTCTTCGTCGACCAGGTGCCGGATTACCTCGACTATCTGCCCGCCGGGCTGCTGACGGAGACCGTGCTCAAGATCCAGGCCTACTACCGCAGCCCGCGCTTCGACCTGCAGCGACCCTACGTCTATCTGTCGCAAGCCGAGATCGACGCCTATGTCGACATGACTGGCATTAAGCTGGCGAATCTATGCCGGGGCAAAGGCTGGTTGTGATCCGCCGGACGCTGCTGGTGTCGGCACTTCTGGCGTTGGCGTTGGCGGGCACGTGGGCGAGTGTTCGCCAGACGCCGTCCCCGCCCCTGCTGGAGACCTGCACAGACATCGAGCGGGCCGCCGCTCTGGCTGCGCTGCCGCCCTACGAACCCGCCTCTTCTGATGAGTTCGTCCGTATTCGCGACGGGCAGCTTGTGGCCGGTGATCAACCCGTCGCCGTGCGCGGCTTCAATTACTACCCCTCGCACTACCCCTGGCGGCGCTTCCTGACCGAGACGGACGTCGATGCACTCGACGGCGAATTCACGCTGATGCAATCTGTCGGAGCCAATACGCTGCGCATTTTCGTCTGGAATGAGGCGTTGTTTCAGTGTCCCGGCAGCGGCGCGGTGCCCGTCGCCGACGCTTTCGAACGGCTGGATCGCTTCATCCGTGCCGCCGACGAGCGCGATCTGCGGCTGATCGTCACACTCAACGACCTGGCCGATCTAGAGGACTACCCGCTTTACGCCGATCCCGAACACGTCGCGCACAAACAGCCTTCGTGGTCGAGCGCTATCGTGCCGAACCAACCATCCTCGCCTGGGATGTGCGCAACGAGGGCGACATCGACTACGGATCGAATCAGACGATCCGGCTCAACGTCTTCCCGCGCGAGCAGGTGCTCGGCTGGCTGGCGCTGGCGACCGAGCGTGTACGTGCTCTCGATCCGAATCACTTGATCACGGCGGGCTGGTATCTCGACGCCGAGGCGACCGCGCCGTATGTTGATTTCGTCAGTTTTCATCACTGGTACGATGCGGCAGATCTGCTGCAGCGCATAGCGGCCATGCGGGCGGCGACTGATAAGCCGCTCTTGCTTGAGGAAGTCGGTTACAGCACGATGCGTATGGCCGATGACGATCAGGCGCGGACGCTGGCCGAGATCATCGCCGTCAGCGAGCGGGAAGGGCTGCTCGGCTGGCTGATCTGGACGGCTTTCGACTTCCCGACTGACCGCACGTGTTACCCGTCGCCCTGCCTCAGCCCGGACAATGCCGAGCATTACTTCGGCATCTGGCGGGCGGATTACTCTGCCAAGCCCGCGGTCGAGATCATCATTCAGGCGCGTTAGCGCTCAGGCAACTGCTTCTTCGACCTCGTCCTCGTCGCCGGCTTCGATCACGGGCAGCAGCGCCGCCTCGATCTCGGCCAGGCTTTCCGCGCGCACGAGCAGATCGCGGATGCGCGATGCATCCGGGACGCCGGTGACGTACTTGAGCAGTTGGCCGCGCAGCTCGTAGATGGCATTTCGCACTGGCAGCTTGGTCGTCACCAGCGTGCGGCGCGCCTGGCGCAGGGCCATGGCCGCCCGTTCCTGCGCCGTCGGCGCGGGCAGATGCGTCCCCGTCTCCAGGTAGTGCCGGATCTGCGCGAAGATCCACGGGTTGCCGAGCGCCGCCCGCCCGATCATGACGCCGTCGCAGCCCGTCTCGCGGAACATGCGCTCGGCATCTTCCGGCGTGTTGACGTCGCCGTTGCCGATCACCGGGATGCTGACTGCCTCTTTGACGCGCGCGATCCACGACCAATCAGCGACGCCCTGGAAGCCCTGGGTGGCGAAGCGCGCATGGACGGCGATCGCCTTGACGCCAGCCTGCTCGGCGGCGCGGGCGAATGGCACACAGGTCGGGTTGTCTTCTTCCCATCCTGCACGGATCTTGACCGTGACCGGGACATCGACCGCCTTGACCACGGCCTCGACGACCGCCGTCGCCGTGCATACGTCGCGCAGGAGCGCGGCGCCCGCGCCCTGCTTGGCGACCTTCGGCACCCAGCAGCCCATGTTGATGTCGATGATGTCCGCGCCGAGGTCGGCGATGATCTGCGCGGCCTCGGCCATCTTGGCGACGTCGCTGCCGAACAGCTGGACGGCGACCGGGCGTTCGTCCGGCGTCCAGTCGAGCATGGCGGGCGTCTTGTAGTTGCGATAGTGGATCGCCTGTGAACTCAGCAGTTCAGTGCAGGCGAGACCGCAGGCGCCGGTATCCCGGCACAGCGTGCGAAAGGCGTGATTGGTTTGTCCCGCCATCGGCGCAAGCGTCAGCGGGACGTCGATCGAGAAATGCGCGATCGAGAAGGGTTTCAGGTACGGTGAAGCGCTGCTCATCGCGTCTGGATGATCCCGCTTATTCCGTCGCCAGGCGTGTGTGCCAGGCGGCGACGATCTCTTCGAAAATGTCGTCGAGCGAGCGCGTGATGTCCCAGCCGGGCACGCTCTCGCGCATGTGATCGAGATTCGAGATGTAGCAGATGTGATCGCCCGCGCGCGCCTGATCGCTGTAGCTGTACTGCATCTTCTTGCCGGTCAACTGCTCGGCGCGGTCGAACGCCTCCAGGATCGAGACCGAATTATTGCGCCCGCCGCCCAGGTTGAAGACTGCCCCGACCTGCGGATGCTCGTAGAACATCTCGATGAAGCGCGCCACGTCGTAGGCATGGATGTTATCGCGCACCTGCTTGCCCTTGTAACCGAAGATGGTGTACGGGCGCCCTTCGACGTTGCAGCGCACCAGATAGCTGAGGAAGCCGTGCAGCTCGACGCCGGAGTGATTGGGGCCGGTCAGGCAGCCGCCGCGCAGGCAGCAGGTTTTCATGTTGAAGTAGCGGCCGTATTCCTGTACCAATACATCTCCGGCCACCTTCGATGCGCCGAACAGCGAGTGCATCGACTGGTCGATGCTCATGTTTTCGTCGATGCCGTCCGCATAGGCCGCGTCGGCATAATCCCAGCGCGTCTCCAGCTCGACCATCGGGATTGTGTTCGGGCGGTCGCCGTAGACCTTGTTGGTCGACATGTGGGCGAAGGTGACTTCCGGCACGTGGCGGCGCGCCGCTTCGAGCAAATTGAGTGTGCCAACCGCGTTGACGTCGAAATCGTCGAACGGACGCGAGGCGGCCAGGTCGTGGCTTGGCTGCGCGGCCGTGTGCGCGATCATGTCCGGCTTGATCTGCTCCACGAACGCCATCACGCCCTGCCGGTCGCGGATGTCCAACTCGTGGTGAGTGAAGTTCTTGCACGTGCTCAGCAAGCGCTGCTGATTCCAGCGTGTATCGCCCTTCTCGCCAAAGAAATCGCGGCGCATGTTGTTGTCGACGCCGTAGACCTGCCAGCCCAGGGCATCAAAATACGTGACGACCTCTGAGCCAATCAGCCCGCTAGAGCCTGTGACAATGAGTTTTTTGACCATGATTCCCTACAATATGGGCACGAAACGATGTCCTGGCATTCTAAAGTCAGAGGTAGGCTTCGGCAAGTCCCGGCCTCTGAACGCGGGGTTCGCGGTGGGATCACTCTTGGGGTTTGCGCTCATTTAGAGGTGTAACAACCATGATGGTGGCGACCCGCGAGTGCGTGCCAGCGCAACGGCAATTTGGGGATGTGTCCACAGGCAGGTCTGGCAACCGAAACTGATCCCTGTACAATTCAACTTGTATCGTCGATGCAACGCTTACTGCCCTTTGTGAGCCTGGCAGAGACCCTCACAAGTCTCGCTGCGTCTCAGGTGGCGACCGCCTGGGAGAAAGGACCGACGGTGAGCATCCATAACCTGCCTTCACAACCGACCCAGTTCGTCGGCCGCGCGCCGGAACTGGCGGAGATTGCGGCGCTGCTCGACGACCCGGCCTGCCGCCTCGTCACGCTGCTCGGCCCCGGCGGCATCGGCAAGACGCGGCTTGCGCTGGAAACCGCCACAACACACCTTGAGACCTATCCCGACGGCGTCTTCTTCGTCGCCCTGCAGTCGATCAGCTCGCCGGATCACATCGTGTCCACCATCGGCGAGGCGATGGGCCTGCGCTTCTACCCCGGCGACGACATCAAGCGCCAGCTTCTGGACAGCCTGTGCGACAAAGTCGTGCTGCTGGTGCTGGATAATTTCGAGCACGTCGTCGATGGCGCCATGCTGGCCGCGGACATCCTGGCGATGTCGGACGGCATCAAGATCATTGCGACCTCGCGTGTGGCGCTCAACCTGCAGGAAGAGTGGATCTATTCCGTCAACGGGATGCGCTTCCCGACAGAGGATGCGGACACCGATCTCGAAGCATTCAGCGCGACGCGCTTGTTCATCCAGTGCGCACGACGCGCCCGTACGGATTTCTCGATCGATGAGGAACGCGCGGGCATCATCCGCATCTGCCGTGCGCTCGACGGAATGCCGCTCGGCATCGAGCTGGCCGCGACCTGGGTACGCAGCCTTTCGTGCGGGGAGATCGCGGACGAGATCGGGCGCGGGCTGGATATCCTGGAAGCGACGACGCGCAACGTCTCCTCGCGCCATCGCAGCATGCGCGTCGTGCTCGATGGGTCGTGGACGTTACTGTCCGCTCAGGAACAGACGTTATTCAAGCGGCTGTCGATCTTTCGCGGCGGCTTCACCCGTGATGCGGCAGAGGTCGTCGCCGGGGCATCGCTACGTACGCTGGCGGCGCTGGTGGATAAGTCGTTTCTACGCCACGAGATGTCCGGGCGCTATGCCGTTCACGAGCTCCTGCGCCAGTACGGAGAGGAACATCTCAACCAGACGCCCGACGAGGCGCAGGCCGTGGGCGAGCGCCATTGCGATTACTACAGGGATTTTCTCTTCGATCACGCCGATGGCATCTTGCGCACGAACGAGCGCGCGGCCTTCCTGGCAATTGACGAAGAGCTTGACAACGTCCGCCTGGCCTGGCAGCGGATGATCACCAGACGCAACCTTGACGGCCTGGTGACGGCGTCAAATTTGATCAGCCATCATCATTTTGGCCGCGGATTGTATGCCGAAGTCGAAACCACCATGAACCAGGCCATGGAACAGCTTGCGGGTCGAAGCCCGCTGCTCCTGGCCTGGCTGCAGACGCTCAAGTGGCGTGGCGCGCAATTCTTGAGCCGGTTCGAGGAGGCGCGCCAGGGCTACCGGGAATCGCTGGCTGTGTTTCGACACTACCGGAACGTGGATATGTCATGGGAAATCATATGTTGGTTGAGCGAGACGGAACGCGCTCTAGGCAACTATGAGGAAGCCAAGCACCTTGGCGAAGAGGCGCAGCAGTTTGAAACCTATGGCGACGAGAACAATTGGCTGAAGACCTTCTCCCTGGCCAATCTGGCGCAAATTGCCTATCTGATGGGGGATTATGCTGAGGCCGAAGCGATCGGTCGCCGCTCGTTGGACGTTGCCCTGAAAGGGGGTACCAAAATCGGGGCAGCGGATGCCTGGAACGGCCTGGGCAGTATTCACCTGGCGCTGCATGCCGCTCAAGAGGCGCTGAACGACTTTGAATCGGCGCTGCGGGTATCGCGCGATATCGGCTACGAAATGGGCGTCATGCGCGCGCTGTCCGGTTTGGCCGAGACGACCTTCCGCAGCAGCGCGCTCGATCAATCGAAAGCCTACCTGTACGAGGCCTTCCACTTCGCCGTTGTCTCGCACTTTCCTCCGGAATTGATTTTGCAGGCGTTGGTGATTGCGGCGGAAGTATTGATGACCGAACGGCAGTATGCGTCGTCGGCGCGCCTGCTCGATATCGCGCACCGACATCCGACCAGTCTAGTACAGACGCGCGAGCGCGCCGAAGCCCTGCTCGATCAATTGGCGGCGGTCCATGACGTGGTGCCTGATGCACCGGCGGATCTGCCGCGACTGGAGCAGGTGGCCAAAGGGCTGCTTGAAAACGAACTGTCTGGCGAAGCGCGCGCGATCAATGGCAACGGGGCGGGCGGCGATGTCCTCAACGAGCGTGAACGCGAGATCTTGCAGTTGATCGCCGATGGCCTGTCCAACCGCGAGATCGCTGCCCAGCTCTACCTCGCGCTCGGCACGGTCAAGTGGTACATCAACCAGATCTACGGCAAGCTGCACGTCGCCAGCCGCACGCAGGCTGTCGCCGCCGCACGCGAGACGCAGCTCATCTCCTGAACGGTTCCGCTCAGCTCCATCGAACGGTAATCGACAAACCCCCACCGTCACGTCCTATCCGACGCGGCTCCGGTGGGGGATTCGGACCAGATCGTCAATCTGCCCGCAGGCCAATCTTGAGTCTTCACAGAACCTTCTTGACCCCTTATAATCCATAAACATCCATATGGAAATGCGCCAGACATCCGGCATGAGCCACGTAAAGACCGCGATTCCAGGTCTGGAGGGGGTTGGGTAGCAAAACAAACCCCCTCACCTAACCTTCAGCAGGTGACTGTCGCCCGGGTTGGCGCGTATAACAAAGATATGGAATGCGAGAGATGAGGGGGATGACATGAAGCAGGGAAATCCTTACCAACTGGTCGAGATCGCAATGCTCGAAGAACTGCATCGCGGTATCGAAGTTCATCTGCCCACGATCAGGCCGGGGCGTGGACTGCTGCACCTGGCGACCGCCCTCTGGCAGCGCCGACCGCGGCTGCAGATCGATACGGCCCGTCCGTACGACAAGCGAGCCTACGAGCTCAGCGAGTCCTAACAATGTGTGCGAACCTGCCCAGGCGAGATGCGCCCGCGGCGGCAAGCGATGTGGTCAAAAAGAGGTGATGCCGCAGGGTACCACCTCTTTTTGATCGCCGGTACGTTTCACCGCATCTTGACAAACGCGCCCGAACCGCTGTAGCCTTCTAGGTACTGCGCCGCGCCGACATCTCCTGGTGCGCGCCGCGTAGTTTTGTTGGTTCCTTGCGAAAGGCCGCACATGCGCACTCCGCTGTTCCGTAATGCGAACGCCGCTTAGACGACGATCTGGCTCGCTGACGGGCAGGCTGCGCGTGGGCTAATCCGCTCCACCGTTTCCCTTTCCTGACAATCACATAGCGCGCTCGGATCTCGTCGTGAGGTCGCTTCGTATCACGCCGTTCACTGCTTCGATTCCTGTCCCAAGAACGGAGGTACGCTGATGTTTACGACCCAAACCCCTGCGACGCTGGCGCAGTTGACGATCCAGCAAATCCACAAAAGCTACGGCCTGAAGACTGTCCTGCACAACGTCTCGCTCATCCTCAATGCGGGGGAGCGCATCGGCCTGGTCGGCGCCAATGGCGTCGGCAAGTCGACGCTGCTCAAGATCGCCGCCGGTGAGCTTGCGCCGGACGAGGGCACGGTCATGCTGGCGCGCGGGCGAACGCTCGGTTATCTGGCGCAGGTGATGCCCTTTCGCGCCCAGGATACACTGGACGACCTGATCGCCGCGGCACTCGACGATTTCCACGCGCTCGAGGCGGACATGCGCCAGCTTGAAGCGCAGATGGAGACCGCCGCGGATGACGATCTGCCGGCGCTGCTCGACGCTTACGGCGAGGTCACCGATGCCTATACCCGGCGCGGCGGCTACACGATTGATACGCGCCTGGACGAACTGCTCACGCGCCTGGGCGTCGCCCACATCGACCGCGATCAGGCGTTTGGCGCCCTCAGCGGCGGCGAAAAAGCCCGTGTCGGGCTGGCGCTGCTGCTCGTGCGTGCGCCGGATGTGCTGCTGCTGGACGAGCCGACCAACCATCTCGATCACGAGACACTCGACTGGCTGGAGACGTACCTGGCGGACTATCCGGGCGCGGCGCTAATCGTCTCGCACGACCGCCAGTTCCTCGACCGCGCCGTCAATGCTATCGTCGAGATCGACGAGCACACGCGCACGGCGCGCCGCTTCAACGGCAACTACAGCACCTACGCCGCCGCCAAAGCCATGGAGCGGGTGACCTGGGAACGCGACTACGAACAGCAGCAGGAGGAGATCAAGACGCTGCGCTACGAGATCAAGGTTGGCGCGCGCCAGAACAGCAACTATCGGGCGCATGCCGACAACGACAAGTTCGTGCGTAATATCAAGATCGCCACGCACCAGTCGACCGTCTCCAAGCGCATTCGCGATGCCGAGCAGCGCCTGGCGCGCATCGAAGCCGACCCGATCCCGCAGCCGCCTGATCCGCTGCGCTTCCGGCCCGCCTTCGACCCGGCGCGCCTCAAAGGCCAGCACCTGCTGATCGCCTCGAACCTGAGCAAGACCTATGGCGAGCGCTGTCTGCTCGACGATGTCTCGCTGACGATCGAGGCGGACAGCCGCATCCTGCTCACCGGCCCCAACGGATCGGGCAAGACGACGCTTTTGCGCCTGCTGCTCGGCCTGGAAGCGCCGGACGCGGGCACGGTCTGGACGCACGCCGCCGTCAAGATCGGCTATCTGGCGCAGGAGGCCGGGCGTTTCGATCCGGAACGTTCGTTGTTCGAGGTCTATCGCGACGGACTGCCCGGCGACGATCAGGCCTGGAAATCCGAGCTGATTCAGAGCGGGCTGTTCCGCTACGACGATTTCGCCACCGCCGTTGGCGTGCTCAGCAGCGGCCAGCGGCGCAAGCTCCAGATCGCGCGCCTGATCGCCGAGCGCGCCAACCTGCTCGTGCTCGACGAGCCGACCAACGACGTCTCGTTCGACGTACTCGAAGGCCTGGAGGCGGCCATCCGCGCCTTTCCGGGGCCGGTGATCGCGTCGTCGCACGATCGCCGCTTCATGGCGGACTTCGGGCGCGCGGCGGGCGAGGCGCGCAGCATCTATGCTCTGGGCGATGGCCGGTTGCGCTATGTGACGGCCACCTAGAATCCTGGGGGCGAGCTATACTCATGGCATGCAAGTAGTTGCCGGTCGCCCCCTGCTGCTCGCCTTGCTGGTCGCCTTCGGCCTGGGCGTCCTCGTCCACAGCCAGGCTTTGCCATTGTTCGAGGGCAGTGATGAAGATCTGCACTATGCCTACGTCGAACACATCCGCGCAACGGGCACCCTGCCCGACCGCACGACGGCGCTGACCAACGCGACCAAACAGATCAGTGGCCACGCGCCGCTGACCTACCTCGTCGGGGCGGTCTTCGCCGACGTGCTCAATCTGCCGCGCCTGGACGACCCCAGCGCGCTTTACCAGCGGATGGGCGTCGCCCGCAATCCGTGGAATACGCCCGGTAACGATTGGAATCGCCTCGACAATCACAACTTCTACTACTCGGTCGGGCAGGCTGATCCCGATCTCGGGCGCTCCCTGCGGATGCTGCGCCTGCTCTCGCTCAGCTGGGGGCTGCTTGGCATTGTCGGCGCGTATGGCGCGGCCTGTGAGGTTTTTCGTGCACGCCGCTGGGCGCTGCTGGCGACGATCCTCTTCGCCTTCCTGCCGACCTACGTCCACAGCGCGGCCTACTTCAACAACGACATCAGCGCGACAGCGCTGGCGACGCTGGCGATATGGTGTGCGCTGCGTCTGCTGCGATTAGGCCCGTCGTCGCGACGGCTGCTCGTCCTGGGCGCGCTGGTTGGCCTGGCCGGACTGGCCAAGATCAATGCGTTGGCCGTCGCTCCGGCGGCACTGATGGCGGTTGTCCTCGTCTGTCGACCGCGCGAAGACTGGCTGCGCCTGGCCGGGCGCATGTGCTTGTGGGCGCTGCCGGTCGCGCTCGTGCTGCTGCCCTGGCTGATCTGGGGCGCGCTCACCTACGGCGATCCATTGGGGACGAACACACACGTCCGCGTCGGCTTCGTCTACGATCCGCCGCTCACACTGCCCCAACTGGCGGCGCAGCTTCCGAACGCGTTCACCTCCTACTGGGCGCGCTTTGGTCTGTCGGTGGCCTTCTACCCGGTCACTTACACGCTCTATGGTCTGCTCGTTTTGGCCTCGCTGGCGGGCTACGCTGCCGGAGGCACCGGCTGGCTGCGCAGCCAGCGCGATCGGGCGTTGGTGCTGGCGACGTTCGCCGCTCTGTCGGTGATCGGCTTGCTGCGCTGGATGTCGCTTCATCCCGCCATCCCCGCCCGCCTGATCCTGCCCGCCCACGCCGTCTTCGCGATCGGACTGGCGGGCGGTCTGCTGCTGCTGGCGCGGCGGTTGCCTCGCTTGAGCGCCCCGCTGCGCGGTTATGCTGCTGCGCTGATGATGAGCACCGGCATCCTGGAGGCGACCATAGCCATCGCAGGGGCCTTTGGCGGGCTGCCCGCGCCGACGCAGCCTGAGGAGGATCGCCCGGCGGCCAGCGCCATTGATTTCGACAGCGCCGTCCGTCTCGTCAGCGCGCAGCTCGGCGGGCTGCGCCTGGCTGGCGATCGATTCCCGGTGACTTTGTGCTGGGATGTGCTGCGCGTGCCCGACCGCGAACCAGCCTACACCGTCAAGCTGATCGGCGACTCCGGCATCCTGAGCGACCGTACGACGCTCTTCGGTCTCGGTCTGCGCCCGACCGTACGCTGGCACGACGGCGATAGTTGGTGCGAGACGGTTGACATCCCGCTGAGCGGGCGCGCACGACCGCCCGCGAGCGCCTACGACGTCGTGCTCAACCTGCTCGACGCCAATACCTTCGCCGCCGATTGGCCTGCACAGGCTGCCAGCGGCGCGCCGCTCGACCCGGTCGTGCTAGGCCGTGTCTACAGCCCGGCGGGTGATATGCGCGCGACCGTGAGCGATTTGACGGCGGTCGACGCCACATTCGGCGAATTGGCAGCCTTGCGCGGCTATGCCCTGAGCGGCGATCTGACACCGGGTGAGACGGTCCATCTGCGGTTGCTCTGGGAAGTGACCGGGGCCACACCGGACGACTGGACGCAGTTCATCCACCTCGTCGGTGACGACGTGGCGCTCTCGCTGATCGATGGCGCACCGCGCGGCGGCGATTATCCCACGAATGTCTGGTCTCCCGGCGAGTGGATCGCCGACGCGTGGACGCTGCACTTGCCGGACGATCTACCGCCCGGCGCCTATCATCTGGACGTTGGTTTCTATCGCCACGAGAGCGGTGAGCGTATGCCGATCACCCAGGACGGTGTCGATATCAGCGAGCGCATGGCCACGATTCTGACGTTCCCCATCGAATAATGGCCCCCGTTTCCCCTCAGTTGTGCAAGATCGCGCAAACTTGCGCCATCTGGCGATTTCTTGTAGCCTGAAGACGTCTCATAGTCTTTCACATACAGCGAAGGGGGATCGCGATGCGTAGAGACCATTACAGACGGATACTTATCTTGCTTATAGCACTGACACTAGTGGTATCGGGTGGGGTGCTGCATGCCCAGGGCGGCGCGCTCAATTACGGCGACTCAGCCCTCGGCAACCTTTCCGCGACAGCACCTCTCGCCCTTTACACCTTCAGCGGCAGCGCTGGCGACGTCGTCACCGTCGACGTTCTGGCCATCACGCCGGGGCTTGATCTGGCCGTTTCCGTCAACAGTCCCACCCAACAGCAAATCGCCACCAATGGAAGTTCCGGTAATGCTCTGACGCCGGGCGACGCCGTCCTCAGCCTCGTGCTGCCCACTAATGGCATCTACACGGCGCTCGTCAGCAGTGATAATGGCGCAGCCGGGGACTTCTTGATCCGGGTGACTGGCGTTTCTGCAACCAGCGGCGGCATTGTCGGCGACGATTCGCCCTCCGCAGGGACGCTCAACAGTGATAGTCCGGCGCTGCTCTACGTCATTACGCCCACCGGCGACGGCCAGACGGTGCTGACGATCACGGCGACTGACCCGGCGGCGATCCTGCACGTGCAGGCGATCAATTCGAGCGGCGTAACGGTGGCAGATGTCACCGGCAGCGGCGTACTGGTCATCGTCCTGCCACCCGGCTCCGAACCGATGGGTGTCATCGTCATGACCGTCAGCAACACGGCGACGGATATCTCCGTGCAGACGGGCGGCGATCTGCCCGGCGCACGTACACCACCTGATGCGCCGTCGCCCGGCCCCGGTGTCGTCGAGACGCCGGAAGTTGCGCCGCCTTCGAGCGAGTGCGTGATCACGCCGACCGGCGCCGTGGGTGCCAGCGTGCGCAGCGGCCCTGGCGGCCAGTTCGACCCGATCACAGTCGCCCCGTCAGGTCAGCCCCTGACACCGACCGGTCGCAGCGGCACCGGCTGGTTCGCGGTCGATGTGGCTGGCGAATCCGGCTGGATCTCTGAGCAGACGGTCATCGTCAATGGGGATTGCTCCGGGCTGCCCGTTGTCGATGGGAACGGACCTGCGCCAACACCCACGCCGACCACGGTGCAGGCGATCACGCCGACGCCGACACCCACTCCGACGGCCGTCCCGGATGATCAGCCGGACGTGACATCGACGCCGACGGCGACGCAGGCGCAGCAGGATCAGATCGTCGGCCCGACGCCGACGCCAACATCCAGCTTCACGCCGACTGCGACCACGGCGGCCAGCCCGACGTTCACACCGTCGTACACGCCAACCAGCACGACCGCGCCGCCGTCACCGACGTTCACTCCGTCCTACACACCGACGACGCCGCCTGCGACGGCACCACCAGATGCGAACTTCAACAACCCGCTCAATCTCCAGTTGGATAGTACGGGGTCCGTGACGGATTTCGTGTCTTATCCGGGGGGTGATACGCAGGATCGCGTGCGTTGGGACATCATCGGGATGAATCAGAACGCCTCCCTTTCGGGCGGGCGGGCGCGCCTGACCCTTGCGGTGAGCTGCTTCGGCACCGGCACCCAGGACGTCACCTTCTTCACCGGTGGGCAGACGTTCACCTGCGGCCAGACGATTGTCGACCGCGAAGTGACCTACGACAGCCGCACCGGCCAGGTCACGATCACCGCCGTGGCCGGGGAAAACACCTCCGTCCAGTGGGTGCTGACCGGCACCGCCGTGCGCGTCAACTGAAGTCTGACGCGCGCCACCGCTCATGAAAAGAGGCGTCCCCGCAAGGACGCCTCACACGGTCGCAGACACGCCGCCGCCAGACCGTCGTTAGGAACGCACGCGAAGCATTACGGTCTGGCTGGTGAGATTGGGAAGCCACCCCAAAGATGGCTGGTTTCACCACGCGTTCTGACGTCAGGTTAGAAACAGCCCCATTCGATGGGGCTTACCAAGATTGCCAGCGAGAGGCTTCGAGCCTCTCGCGGACAGGCACCGTCACGATGCAGCTTGGAGAGCAAGAATCAAAAAGAGGCGTCCCTGCAAGGACGCCTCTTCAACAACCGTTTTGTAGGGGCGACCCTCCGGGTCACCCTTACCCTGGGCAAGCTCTCAGCTTGCCGCTACTCCTCGGTTTCCTGGTGCACGATGCGCAGCACGCCGGGGCGCGCCTGCACCTTGCGCTGGATCTTGATCGCGAGGTCGGCACGGCGCAGCGACAGCGTCGCTTCGCGGTTGAGTTCTTCCGGCACACCTTCGGCCATCATGCGCCGGGCGTTTTCGCGCGCGGCTTCGATAGCTTCCGTGTCGATGGCAAACGACGACTCGGCCAGATCGGCCAGGACGACGACCTTGTCCGGGCGCACGTCGACCACACCGCCATAGATGGCGAAGCGCTCTTCCGCGTTGCCCTTGCGCACGACCAGCTCGCCAAAGCCCAACGTCGTCAGCACCGGGGCATGGCGTGGCAGCACGCCCATCTCACCTTCGCTGGCCGGGATGACGACCATGTCGGCTTCCGGCTCTTCGAAGATCTTCTTTTCCAGCGTGACGATTTCCACATGAATGGGCATATCACATCCTTACGTCTAGGCCAGTAATGCCTTACTGTTGCTCTTCGTAGCGGGCGAGCACATCGTCCATCGGGCCTGCCATGTAGAAGAGCTGCTCCGGAATGTGATCGACCTCGCCGTCGAGGATCATGCGGAAACCGCGCACGGTGTCCTTCACCTTGACGTAGCGACCATCGCGACCGGTGAACTGCGCCGCCACGAACATCGGCTGGCTCAGGAACAACTCGATCTTACGGGCGCGCGCCACCAGCAGCTTGTCGTCGTCGCTCAACTCGTCGATACCGAGAATGGCGATGATGTCCTGCAGGTCCTTGTAGCGCTGGAGCACCTGCTGCACTTCACGGGCCGTGCGGTAGTGCTCGTCGCCGATGATGTTCGGGTCGAGGATCTTGCTCGTACTGGCCAGCGGGTCGACCGCCGGGAAGATGGCGCGGGCTGCGATCGAGCGTTCGAGCGCGATCGTGCCGTCGAGATGCGCGAACACCGCCACCGGCGCGGGGTCGGAGTAGTCGTCCGCGGGCACGTAAACGGCCTGCATCGACGTGATCGACCCGGTGCTGGTCGAGGTGATGCGCTCCTGAAGCTGGCCCATCTCGTCTGCCAGCGTCGGCTGGTAACCGACCGCGGAAGGCATACGACCGAGCAGCGCCGACACTTCGGCACCGGCCAGCGAGTAACGGAAGATGTTGTCGATGAAGAGCAGCACGTCGCGGCCCTCGTCGCGGAAGTATTCCGCCATCGTCAGGCCGGAGAGCGCCACGCGCAAACGCACGCCCGGCGGCTCGTTCATCTGGCCGAAGACCATCGCCAGCTTGTCCAACACGCCGCCTTCTTCCATTTCGCCGTAGAGCTGCGTGCCCTCACGGGTGCGCTCGCCCACGCCGGCGAACACGGACAGACCTTCGTGCTGCGTGGCGATCGAGTTGATCAACTCCATGATCGTCACGGTCTTGCCGACGCCCGCGCCGCCGAAAATGCCGGTCTTGCCGCCCTTGGTCATCGGCGCGACCAGGTCGATCACTTTCAGGCCGGTCTCGAAGACTTCGATGCGCGTCGATTGCTCTTCGAAGGTCGGGGCGGTGGCGTGGATGGGCTTGCGCGGCACATCAGCTGGCACAGGCTCGCCCAAATCGACCGGACGACCGAGCACGTTGAAGATGCGACCGAGCGAGGCCGGGCCGACCGGAACGGTGATCGGCGCGCCGGTTCCGTAGGCGGGCACGCCGCGCTGCAGGCCGTCGGTCGTATCCATGGCGACGGTACGCACGGCGTTATCGCCCAGGTGCATCTGCACCTCAAGGATCAGGTCTTCGTCGCCTGCGCGCGGCACGCGAACGGCGTCGTAAATATCCGGCAGTTCGCCGCCTGGGAACTCGACATCGACCACCGCGCCGAGCACCTGCGAAATCACACCTTGAATCTCTGCCATGTAGATTATCTCCCTATGTCAGTAGTCGGATGCTGCGGACGTGCGCCCTGGGGCACGCGTCCCGGCCAGCATTCAGTACACGTTCGCCGTCCGCTCGGCAGCGGCGAGGCTGTTTTCGATCATATCGGCTGCTTTTTCGATGCTGGCTTGCAGAGCTTCCGCCCCGCCGACGATATCCAGGATTTCGGTCGTGATGGCGGCCTGGCGCGCCTTGTTGTAGGCCAGCGTCAGGTCTGCGGTCAGCGCCGTTGCGTTGTCGGACGCGTTGCGCATGGCGACCATGCGGGCGGAATGCTCGCTCGCCTGCGCTTCCAGCACCGCCTGGTAAAGCTGGAGCGTGGTGAAGCGCGGCACGATCTCGTCGAGGATCGCCGCCGGGCTCGGTTCATACTCGTAATCGCCGGAGAACGGCGTCACCGCCGGCTGATCCTTGAGCATCTCCGCCAGCACCGAGTCTTCCGTTTCGAACGGCGTCAGCGGGAGCAGTTGGCGCACGACCGGCGCCTGCGTCAGCGTGTTGATGAAGTCGGTGTAGCCGATCAGCACTTCGTCGACTTCACCGCTCAGGAACTGGTCAATCGCCAGCCGTGAGATCGGCGAGACGTCGGCGATGGTCGGGTTGTCATGGTTGGGGAACTCGGCCACAACCGGCGCGCCGACGCGAATCAGCGAGTCGCGGCCTTTGCGCCCGACCGTCACCCATTCGACCGGCTTGCCGAAACGCTGGGCAAAACGCCGCGCAGTGCGGATGATGTTGGTGTTGTACGCGCCTGCCAGACCGCGATCCGACGTGATCAGGATGATCTTGACCTTCTTGATCTCGTCGCGCGGCGTCAGCAGGGGATGCAGCGGCGCGCCGCTCTGGGCAGTCCGCTGCACGTTGACCAGGATCTCCCACGCCTTGTCCGCGTAAGCGCGGCTCGCGAGCACGCGGGCCTGCGCCCGGCGCACCTTCGAAGCCGAGGTCGCTTCCAGCGCGCGGGTGATCTGGGCGATGTTCTTGACGCTGCGAATTCGTTTCTTAATCTCGCGTGCGGTTGCCATAGAAAGTCCTTTCTACGCTGCCGCGCACTTATGCCCAGCTCGCATTGAAATCTTCGATAGCCTGCTTGAGCGCAGCTTCCTGCTCGTCGTTCAGCGTAGTGGTCGATTCAATGCTGCCGCGCACTTCCGTAGTTGCGAAGGAGCGCAGGAAACCGGTCTTCCAGTCGCTGACGCTGCTGACCGGGATTTCGTCCAGGTAACCGCGCGTACCGGCGTAGAGCAGCGCGACCTGATCGGCGAGCGCGAGCGGCTGGTACTGCGGCTGCTTGAGCAGCTCGGTCAGGCGCAAACCGCGGTCAAGCTGGCGCTGGGTCGCTTTGTCCAGGTCGCTGCCGAACTGAGCGAACGCGGCCAGCGAGCGGAACTGCGCCAGGTCGAGGCGCAAACCACCGGCGACCTTCTTCATCGCCTTCGTCTGCGCGTCACCACCCACGCGGCTGACGCTGATACCGACGTTCATGGCCGGGCGTTGACCGGCGTTGAACAACTCGCCTTCCAGGAAGATCTGGCCGTCGGTAATCGAAATGACGTTCGTCGGGATGTAGGCGGCCACGTCGCCGAGCAGCGTTTCGATCAAGGGCAGGGCAGTCAAGCTGCCGTTGCCACGCGCCTCGGAAAGCTGCGCCGCGCGTTCGAGCAGGCGGCTGTGCAGGTAGAACACGTCGCCGGGATAGGCTTCACGTCCGGGCGGGCGGCGCAGCAGCAGCGAAACCTGGCGATAAGCCCAGGCGTGCTTGCTCAGATCGTCGTAGACGACCAGCGCGTCCTTGCCGTTCTCCATGAACCATTCGCCGATGGCGCAGCCGCTGTAGGGCGAAATGTATTGGAGCGCCGCCGATTCGGAGGCCGAGGCCATGACGACGGTCGTATATTCCATCGCGCCGGTTTCTTCCAGCAGCGCGACCAGACGGGCGATCTCACCACGGCGCTTGCCGATGGCGACGTAGATGCAATAGACGCCCTTGCCCTTCTGGTTGATGATAGTGTCGATCGCGAGTGCGGTCTTACCGGTCTGGCGGTCGCCGATGATCAATTCGCGCTGGCCGCGGCCAATCGGCGTGTTGGCGTCGATGGTCATGATGCCGGTCTGCACCGGTTGGAACACGTTGCGACGCTGCATCACACCGGGGGCGATGCGTTCGATGTTGTAGCGCTCGCTGAATTCAATCGGCCCGCGCCCGTCGACCGGCTCGCCCAGCGCGTTAACGACGCGCCCGACCATGCCCATGCCGACCGGCACCGACGCGATGATGCCCTGCGGGCGTACTTCATCGCCTTCCTGGATGGTGTCGTATTCACCCATGATGATGATACCGACGTTGTCTTTTTCCAGGTTGAAGGCAATACCGGCGCTGCCGTTGCCGAAGCGCACGAGTTCGCTGAACTTGATGTTGTTCAGGCCGCGCACACGGGCGATGCCGTCGCCGATTTCCTCGACGAAGCCCACCTCGGTCGCTTCGATGCTCGGCTGGTAACCTTCTATTTGCTTAAGAAGCGAGTCAAAAATGCTGGTGTCTGCCATTGTGATCTCCTGGCTCTGTTTCCTGGCCGCTCGCGGCTGGCTATCGGCGGCTGGCGTCACCCGCTTGATGCTTCCGACCGGCACATCAAGGAGAGTTCAGAGGGGTGATCGGAAGCGTGCGCACGCGCGAGCCAACCGCCAATTGCACTCTTCCAGTCTAGCCCATCGCCCCGAACGTGTCTACACCCTGGTAGAGAACGCTCGTGCAAAAAGGCACAAAGCGAGGCGAATTCTCATTTTCTGCTCATACTAAAGCCCAAAAAAGCGATCTATTCTACCAAACTGTAGGTAGAAAGTAGATCTCCATGCCCGATAACGAGACGTACCAGCGCATCCTCGACGTGGCCGCCGACCTTTTCGCCAAACGCGGCTACGAAGCCGTCACCCTGCGTGACATCGGCCAGGCGCTCGATATGAAACATGCCTCGCTCTATTACTACGCGCCGGAAGGCAAGAAGCAGCTTTACATGGACGTCATGGAGCGCAATCTGCTCCGTCACCGCGACGGCATCGAGGCGGCGATCCGCGATGCGGGGGAGGATCTGCGCGCGCAGCTGCGGGCCGTGGGCCGCTGGCTGATCTCGCAGCCGCCGGTCGACATGCGCCGCCTGATCCTGGTCGATACGCGCAGCATCGGCGCGGCGGAGGCGGCGCATCTCTCGCAGCTTGCCAACGCCGCCCTGCGCGAGCCGCTGGTCGCCGCGCTCGGTCGCGCCCGGGGTGACGGGCAGATCGCCCTGCGCAACCTGGACATGGGCGCAGTCGCGTTCATCACCCTGATCGAGGTCGTGCACGGCGTGCAGACCGGCGTCAGCCGCATGCCGATGGACGCCTACATCGACGAGCTGATCGACATGCTCATGAACGGCTGGCTAGGACGCTGACACCCGCCGGGCACGACGGGCGTCTCTTTGTTCACGCTGAATTTATGGCACGCTGGGGCACCCTGAATCGCGCCCCGATAGCCCTCGTCCCCCACTTCTCAGCCATTTAACGCAGATTTAAGCCACATTTGAGTTCGCGTTTAAGCAAGCCGCCGCGCTTCGGCATACGCTGTAGCAGTCCGATTGAGAACGCATGGAGACACCACAATGTCGAATTCAGACCGCGCACGCAAATTGCTCGTGCGGACATTCCTCGTCAGCGGCAGCACGGTGGCCACGATCATGGGCGCGCAGGGCTTGATCACGCTCGATCAGCAGACGCTGACCAGCACAGCCTCGGACGTCGCCACGGTCGACAGCACCGCGTCAGACATCACGATCGCGCACACCGAGCCGACCATCGTCATCCTGCCGGACGACGAATCAGCCGAACCGCAGATCGTCGCCAGCGCGCCGACGATTCAACTGCAGCAATCGACGACGCAGTCCAGCATCACCGCGCCGCAGTCCAGCATCACCGCGCCGCAGCCGGTCATCATCCAGCGCTCGGTCCCGATGACGAGCCGCTCGACCCGCTGATGAAACAGCTTTTCTACCTCCGCTTCCGGGCGATGGGCTGCACGGTCGAAGCGAAGCTCGAAACGGCGGACGACGGCGGGGCGCTCCTCGCTGAACTGCCCGCCGCCGCCGAGCGCCTGGAAGCGTGCCTGTCGCGCTTCCGCCCGGAGAGCGAACTCTCGCGTCTGAACGCCGCCGCCGGAGCGATGGTGGTCGTCAGCGAGACGTTGTTCACGCTGCTCGTACTGGCCAAGAACGCCGCCCGCCTGACCGATGGCCTGTTCAATCCCCTGGTGCTGCCTGCGCTGATCGCCGCCGGTTACGACCGCACCTTCGAAGCGATCCAGACGCCGGAGGCTGCGACGAACGTCGCGGTCGCCGACTGGCGCGCACTCGAACTCAACCCACGAACGCGCGAGGTGCGCCTGCCGCACGGCAGTGGCATCGATCTGGGCGGCATCGCCAAGGGCTGGGCAGCGCAGCAGTTGGTCGAAAGCCTGGCCGTACATGGTCCGGCCATCGTCAACCTGGGCGGCGACATCGCGGCGCGCGGCACCCCGGAGGGCGAGAGCGGCTGGCGCATCGCCATCGGCGCACCCGGCACCGATGCGATCACGACCTCGGTCAATCTGAGCCGGGGCAGCCTCGTCACCAGCGCGACCGATTACCGCCGCTGGCACACGTCCGATGGCCGTGCGCAGCATCACATCATCGACCCGCGCACCGGCCAACCCGCACAGACCGACGTCCTCTCGGCGACGGTCATCCACGCGAACGGCGCGCTGGCGGATGCGTTCGCCAAAGCCGTCCTGCTCATGGGCGGCGAGCGCGGTCTGCACTGGCTCGGCGGTCAGTGGGATGCCTCCGGCATGCTCGTGCGCGCCGATGGCACCGCGCTGGCCACCGACCGTTTTACCGCCTTTATTGCAACCGAAGGAGAACGCGATTATGAAGTCCTTGCATAAATGGGCGCTGGGCATCGTCATTGCCTCCGCCGCCGCTTTGCCGGCCCTGGCGCAGGGCGACCCGGCCTCAAGCTCTGACCTGATCACGCTGGATGATTCCCGGCCGAGCGTCAGTGCCTCGATTGCGCTGCCCGCCAACACGACCGGCGTCATCCATCTCGACCTGAGCATGGCCTCGGTCGTCGTCACCGACGCACAGGATAACGTCGTCTTCCGCCAGGCTGATCCGCGCGTGCGCGCGCTGGAATTGAGCATCGCCCCCAACACCGGCACGCACACGGTCAGGGTCGAACGGCTGCCCGCCCATCGGCAGGCGCTGGCGCGCATCAGCTCGCAGGTCGAGCTGACCGATATCGGCCCGGTCGATGCGGCGGCGACCAACGTGCTCACGCTCGACCAGGGCTACAGCCTGCCGCTCACGAGCGGCACGCCGAGCAGCAACGTACGCCTTGAAGTGCCGATGAATAACTCAGCGGTCGTCACCGCCAGTTACCCATCCAGCGGCGCAACCGCGCAGTTAGTCGATAACGCCGGGCACGTCGTCGCCACCGCCGGGGTTAACATCGACGGCCTCGGCATCGTGCTCGACACCGGCATCTACGACTTCACGCTCCGATCCAGCCCGATCGCCGCCGATACGTCCGTCGACGTGCACATGCGTGCGGCGGATGCAGTCAGCTACGCCCTTCTCACGGCGCCCGCCGATAGCCCGATGACCGTCTCGGATACGACCAGCGCGCCCGCGGCCAGCGAGCCGTGCACGGCGACGGTCGCCGTCGAGGCGGCGAACATGCGCAGCGGCCCCGGCACCGGCTACAGCGTCCTCGGCTTCGGCCTGGCGGGCCTGAATGTGCCCGTTGGCGGCACCAACCCGGATCAAAGCTGGCTGGTCGTCGGTACGCCGAACGGCGCATCGGCCTGGGTCGCCCGCAATCTGGTCGAGCTGAGCGGGTCGTGCAGCGACCTGACCGTCTTCAACGTGCCGTCGCTGGATGAAACGAGCGCCCAGGTGCTCCCCAACAATGGCTTCCGTGGCGATGATGACCACGACGAAGGCGGTGAAATCGGCGAACGCGAATTCGAAAACGAATCGGAACACGACTGATCGCCGGTTGGGGATGCGTCATTCAGGCGCATCCCCCATATCCGGCCCACGACAAGGAGCACTCAACATGATCAAATCCGCCCGCTGGTTGGATACCCTCACCCTGATCTTCAGCGTCGCCGTCATCGGCGCTTCTGCTATCTGGCTGCTGAACAGCGGCTTCTTCACGGCGCTCACGACCGATGACCGTCTCACCTGGCACCTGATCCGCGCAGCAGGGATCATCGCCTACGTTTTGCTGGCCGTCTCGATGGTCTGGGGATTATTCGTCAGCACGCAGTTCGTCAAGAACTGGTCGCCCGGCCCGCTCTCAGTCACGATGCACAGCACGATCTCGTGGCTGGCGCTCATCCTTGGCGGCGTGCACGCGGCACTGCTGCTGCTCGATACGTACTTCCAGTTCAGCCTGGGCGACATCCTGATCCCGTTCCAGGGGCCGTATCGCCCGTTGTTCGTCGGCCTCGGCACGCTCGCCTTCTGGGGGCTGATCATCGTCACGCTGAGCTTCCCGCTGCGCAAGCGGATCGGTTTCAAGACCTGGAGGCGCATCCACCTGCTCAGCTACCTGACCTTCGCCATGGTCACGCTGCACGGCCTGACTGCCGGCACGGATGGCGAGCGCCTCGGCGTGCGCATCCTCATGAGTCTCGGCGTCGTCGCCGTGGTCGGGCTGCTGGCGCTGCGCCTGCGCAAGAGCGGCCAATCTGAGCCAGCGGTCGTACGCCAGGTTATGCAGCAGAGCTAGGCGGCTTCAGCGGCAGGGTGACGATGAACTGCGCACCCTGCCCGGGGCCGTCACTGTGTGCTTCGACCCGGCCATGATAAAGCGCGACGATGCTCTGCAGGATGGCGAGGCCGAGGCCGGTGCCGGGAATCTCTGCGGCCCGCGCATCCGCCGCCCGGAAAAAGCGCGTGAAGATCTGGTCACCTTCCCCTGACGCAAAACCACTCCCCGTATCCGTCACCTTGAGCAGGATCACATCTTTGCTGTGTCCCGCGCTGAAGGTGACTTTGCCCACCCTCGTGTATTTGATGGCATTGCTGAACAGATTGTCCAGGATCATGCGCAGGTCGTTCGAGGCAACGCGGATGTCCGGCAGATCGACCGGGATGTCGGTCTCGAAGCCGAGGTTGGCCCGCTGCGCCTCGATGCGCCAGTGCCGCGCCACGTCGTGCAGCAGGGCGGTGCTGTCGTAGGCTTCGATGCTGACCTGATGACGCCCCTCGTCGATACGCGCCAGGATCAGCAGTGACGACACCAGCGACGCCATGTGATCGACCTGCTCGTTCAGCTCGCGCAGATAGGTCTGCCGCTCCTCCGGCGGCAAATCCGCCGTGGCGAGTGCTTCGATGCGCAGCTTGAAGGTCATCAACGGTGTGCGCAGTTCGTGGGCGGCGTTGCTGATGAACTCCCGCTGTGAGCGGAGCAGCGCAGCAAGCTGCTCGGCCATGTAGTTGAAGCTGTGCCCCAACCTGCCGATTTCGTCGTCCGAGCCGATCTCGATCCGTGCGTCGAAAGCGCCATCCGCCATCTGCAGGGCGGTGTTGTCGAGCGCGCGGATGGGCCGTGCGATCGTGCGCGAGATCCACAGGCTGGCGATGACGACCAGGCCCAGGATCGGCACTGTCGACAGGATCAGTTGCAGCCAGCGCGCTTCGACGTCGGCATAGGCATCGGCGGTCGTATCGTAGAGGACGAGGAAGCTGAGGCCGCGTTCGCCGCTTGGGATCGGCGCGGCGACGTAGAAGTTGCCATCGCGGATGGCCCGGCCAATCGCCTGGCGCTGCGCCTGCCGGATCTCTTCCGTCTCGGCGATGCGCGTCCCCGTGGCGATGTCATCTTCGGATGTGGCGACGACCGTCAGCGACGGATCGACGATGTAGTAGTCGTAGCGCAGATTTGCCGGTATCCACGACGTTCCTTGCGGGAGGCGACCCTCATCATCCTCGTCGCGCTCGCCCGTCCGAAAGCCTAACTGCGACGAGGCAATCAGCGCTTCGGTTTCCAAATCGTGCAGGTGAAATTCGAGGATCGCCGCCTGAAGCTGTGTGCCGGAGATCAGCAGTTGCAGCAGGCTGCCGCCGATGACGACCAGCGTGAAGGTCAGCAGAATGCGGCGGCCAATGGTGTTGCGCCGGAACATGGCTAGGTCGTTTCTGGCACGGCGAAGCGGTAGCCGACGCCGCGCACCGTTTGCAGGTAGGCCGGGTGCGCCGGATCATCTTCCAGCTTCGAGCGCAGCCAGCTCATGTGCACGTCGAGCGTGCGCGTATCGCCGAGCCAATCCGTGCCCCAGATCTCATCGAACAACTGCTCGCGGGTGATGACTTTGCCCGCGTTGGTCATCAGCAGCGTCAGGATCTCGAACTCTTTCTGGCGCAGAGTCACCGGCTTGCCCGCGCGCGTGACCGTATGCGAGTCGAGGTCGAGTTCGATCGTGCCGATCGCTACCTGATGCGGCGGATCGCCACCTGCGTCCAGCCGGACGCGGCGCAGCATCGCCCGCACGTGCGCCTCCAGCTCCTGATAGCTGAACGGCTTGACCAGATAGTCATCGGCGCCCATCTCCAGCCCTTTGATGCGGTCGACGCTTTCGTCGAGCGCCGTCAGCATGATGATCGGCACGCTGCTGCGCTCGCGGATCGCCTGGCATACCTGCCAGCCATCGAGGCCGGGCATCATCACGTCGAGCACGATCACGTCCGGCTTGCTGACCAGGGCCATGCTCAGGCCTTCGTGCCCATCATGTGCGACCGTGACCTGGTAGCCCTCACGTTCGAAGGCGCTCTGTAACGGCGCAGTCAGCTTGCGCTCGTCGTCGATCAAGAGAATGTGGGTCATGCGGGTTCCCGGCAGGTGCAATCAGCGCTTATGCTCTCATTTTAGTACGCTCTACGAGGATTTAAGCCAGATTTAATGCGTGGGAAGCGCGATTTTACGCAGCACGCGGTTGCCAGACGATCAGCCATAACGCCGCAGCACCCGCCAGCAATGCCCCGGCAATGAACGGCGCGGACGCCCCGAAACCGCCCCAGCCGCCGATGCCCTGCCACAGGATGCCCGCGAGCAGGCTGGCGGGCAGCGCCGCCAGAGCGATGACGCCGTTGTAGATGCCGTAGGCGCTTCCTCGTAGATCCGATGGCACCAGATCGGCGACCATGGCTTTGGCGGCGCCGTCGAACATGCCGTAGTAAACGCCATAGGCCGCGTAGAGCACCCAGATCTGCCAGGCGGTTTGCGCCAAGGCAAAGCCGAGATAGAGCAGCGCATAAACCGTCCAGCCGCTCAGGATCAGCCGCTTGCGCCCAACGCGATCCGAGAAGCGCCCGGCGACGACCGAGACTGTCGCGTAGACCAGATTGAACGTCAGCAGCATCAGCAGCACGCCGGGCACGCTCAAGCCGCGTTCCTGTGCCCGCAGCAGCAGGAAGGCATCGGCGGAATTCCCAAGCGTGAACAGCGCCAGGATCAGCAGGAATGTCTTGAAGGCGGTGGGCAGTGCGCCCAGCCCCAATCCGGGCATCCCCGCCGATGGCGGTCGAACGCTATCACGCGCGCCGAAGGCCAGCACAGCGACGGCGAGCAGGCCCGGAATCGCGCTGAAGAGGACGACCGTCTGAAAGGTGGTGCGTTCCAGGGCGACGTCGCCCGACTGCGTCGCGAGCACGATCAAGAGCGCGATGCCGACGCCGAGCACCGCGCCGAGCGTATCGCCCGCCCGGTGCAGCCCGAAGGCCAGGCCGCGCCGGTCATCCGGCGTGCTGTCTGCGATCAGGGCATCGCGCGGGGCGGTGCGCACGCCTTTACCGACGCGGTCGAGGAAGCGGATGAAGGCGACGCCAAACCAGCTTGTGGCGAAATAGAGCAGCGGCTTGGCGATGGCCGAAATGCCATACCCGGCCACGGCCAGCCGTTTGCGTTGGCCCATGCGGTCGGACAGTCTGCCGGACACGATCTTGAGCAGGCTACTCAGGCTTTCGGCGGTGCCTTCGATCAGGCCGATGACGTTGGTCTTGACGCCAAGCACGTTGGCCAGGAACAACGGCAGCAGATTGAGCACCATCTCCGAGGAGACGTCGGTCAGCAAGCTGGTCAGCGTCATGACCCAGATGTTGCGCGGGAGCGAGCGCCAGCCGCTTTCGCTGGCGGCAGAGGGCTTTTGCATGATTAGCTTTCGCTTTGCAGCGTGCGCCCGATGATCTCGATCAGCTTGTCGGATTGTTCGGGCAGCACCGTGCGCGGGTCAAAGACGACGCGTCCGTCCTGAATCCGCGCGATCACTGGCGGGTCAGCGCGGCGCAGAGTCGCAGTGAATATGTCGGGGGACGACACGTTGAGCGCGAGCAGCGCCGTCGGCAGCGTGCCGCCGGGCAGGCTCCCTCCCCCGACTGCCGAGTAGCCGTCGACGACGCTGCCGCCCACCTGCGAGGCCCAGGCTGCGGCCTGCGCGCGCACCTCCGCCAGCGGACGCGCGATCATGCGCCAGACGGGGATCTGCTCAAGGGCCTCGCCCTTGCGATAATGCAGCAGCGTCGCGACCAACGCCGCCAGCGTCATCTTGTCCGCGCGGAAGGCGCGCGCCAGCGGATGCCGCTTGAGCCTCTCGACCAGCTCGCGCTTGCCGACCAGGATGCCCGCCTGCGGCCCGCCGAGCAGCTTGTCGCCGCTGAAGGCGACCAGATCCATGCCTGCCTGTAGGCTTTCCTGCGGCAGCGGTTCGTGCGCCAGTCCATAGGCCGCCGTATCCAGCAGCGCGCCGCTGCCGAGATCGTCCAGCGCGAGCACACCGTGGTCATGCGCCACCCGCGTGATGGCGGTGATCGGCGTCTCTTCGACGAAGCCGATCTGCTTGAAGTTGGACGAGTGGACGCGCATCAACGCGGCGCTGTTCTCGGTGATGGCGCGCTCGTAATCGGCGGCACGCGTGCGATTGGTCGTGCCGATCTCGACCAGGGTTGCGCCGCTCTCGGCCATGATGTCCGGCACGCGGAAGCCGCCGCCGATCTCGACCAGTTGCCCGCGCGAGACGATCACCTCGCGACCGCGGGCCAGCGTCGCCAGCATGAGCACGGTGGCCGCGGCGTTATTGTTGACAACCAGCGCCGCCTCCGCGCCGGTCAGCGCACAGAGCAGCGTCTCCGGGTGGGCAAGGCGGCTGCCGCGCGCCCCCGCTTCCAGATCGTATTCGAGCGTGCTGTAACCGCCGCCGACGGCGCGCACCGCCGCCAGTGCATCCTCGCTCAACGGCGCACGGCCCAGGTTGGTGTGGATGATGACGCCGGTCGCGTTGATCACGGGGATGAGGGTGCCGCGCGCTTCTTCGTGGAGATGCACCGCCGCGCGGTCGAGCAGGCTGCTTGCATCAGCAGCGACGGACTCACCGCCGCGCAGGCGCGTCCGCGCATCGTCGAGCAGCCCGCGCAGCGTATCGACGGCAGGTGCCCGCCCATAGCGCTCGATCAGGGCCGCACCGCCCGGACTCGAAATGAGCGCATCGACGGAGGGCAGCGCGCGCAGGGCGTCAGGCGGCATTTTCACGCTCATGCTGGATCTCACGGTTGCGCAGGAAGATTTCGACCACGATCAGCGCCAGCGCCAGGAAGAACGCGATCGGCAGCGTCAGCGCGCGCGGGATCTGCATCCAGGCACAGAGCACGACGAACAGCCCGACCCAGACGCCCTGGCGCACGATCACGCCGCTCGGCGGCAGCGGCTGCGTCACGCGCGTGAAGCGCACGTTGAGGTAACGCACGAACGGGATCGCCGTGCCCGCGACGGCGATCATGAGCAGCAGGAAGAAGATGAAACGCTGGCCGACGCGCGGGTACTCGGTCGTGATCAGGTGGTAGAGTCCCAGCCAGGACAGCCCGGCCATGATCACGCTCGCGATCAACATGCCGGTATGATCGCGCGGGGTGAAGGCGTCAGGGTCTTGTGGGCGCGGTGCGGGCCGGGTCATGGCACAGTTTCACCGTTCAATTTCAAGTGAACACTTTCTTTCTAGATTCTAGCACGAAGTTGTCCCTTACCCGACCCGATCCATCCGGCGCGGGCCTACTTCGCCAGATTGAGATCGACACTGGCCCCGTCGTTATCCATGCTCGTTTGCGCCGCCTCTAACATGCGGACGACGTGATAGCCATCCACGCCATCGCTGATCGGCGTCGTGCCCTCGCGGATGCAGGCGACGAAGTGCGCACACTCGGCGCGCAGCGGTTCGGTCGTCTCCAGCATCGGGATGTGCACGTCGCCGCTGCGTGTGATCAGCTTGAACTCGCCGTAGGCATCCGGGATGGCGTCGCGCATGACGCCCTTGTCGAAAACGCGCAGGCGCTCGTCGACGCTGACGTCATCGTAGACGACCATCTTGCGCTCGCCGACGATCGTCATGCGCCGGACTTTGCCGGGGTCGAGCCAGCTCACGTGCACGTGCGCGACCACGCCGCCGGGGTATTCGAGCGTGACGAAGACGACATCTTCCAGCGAGCGCCCCAGCAGATGAAAGCCGCGTGCGGCGACGCGTTCCGGCGCGCGACCGAGCACGTAGTTGAGGATGCTGAAGTCGTGCGGCGCCAGATTCCACATCACGTTCAGGTCGCTGCGGATGATGCCGAGGTTGAGCCGCTGCGAATAGATGTAGAGCAAACGGCCCAGGTCTTCGCCTTCGACCATCTTGCGCAGGGCGGTGACGGCGGGGTTGAACTTGAAGACGTGGCCGACCATCAGGCGCAGGTCGTTGTGCGCGGCCAGCTCAACCAGCGCCAGCGCGTCGTCCGAGCTGAGGGCGAGCGGCTTTTCGACCATGACGTGCTTGCCGGCTTCGAGCGCCGCGCGCGCCTGCTCGGCATGGAGATGCGCTGGCGTCGCCAGGACGACACCCTGGATGTCCGGGTCGCGCAGGAGGGCGTCGTAATCGGTCGTCGTGCGCACGCCGGGGTAGCGCTGGCTGTTTTGCGCCAGGGCTTTTTCGTTGAGATCGCAGACAGTGTGCAGCGCCGCATCCGGCAGATTGGCGATATTGCGGATCAGATTGGGTCCCCAATAGCCACTGCCGACGACGGCGAGTGGGATGCGTTCGGGCATGATGTGACCTTCAAAAGAACGTTCGAACAGCACAGAGTATAATAATACCGGAAAGGAGCAGATCGATGCCCAGTATCAGAAAACAAGTCATCGCGCACGCACCGATTGAACAGGTCTGGTCGGCGTTGGTCGACCGCGACGCCATTGCCGCCTGGATGATCGACGAGACCGTCGCCGTCGATTTGCGCGTCGGGGGCGCCTATGCTTTCTTCGCCGGGGAGACGACCGGCCGCTTCACCCGCGTCGAAGCACCGACGATCCTGGAGTACACCTGGCGCCAGGATACCTGGCCCGCCGAGTGGGCGGACTCGAAGGTGTGCTGGGAACTGGAGGCACATGGATCGTCGACGCGCATCCAGCTCTTCCACCGCGATTTCCCGAACGAGGACGAGCGCGAGAACCACGACGACGGCTGGATCTTGTACTGGCTCAACCCGATGATAGACTGGCTGGAGGGGCGATAAAACAGTGATGAGTCACGCGTGATGCGTGATGAGTTGAAAGCGAATTAGCACATAAGCAAATTAGCGCATTAGCAGATTAGCCTTCACTAGAGCAATCTGTTGCGATTTCGGCTAAATGCCAACAGCTAATGGCTAACAGCTAAAAGCCAACCGCCAATACCCAACCGCCCACAAAGGTCACCTTTGAGAATTCTCTTCATCGCACCCATCCATCACCCCGAACAACTGCGCGCCGCGCGCGCGGCCACACCCCCCGGCGAGACGCCGCCGCTGTTTCCGCCGAGCATGTCGCAGGCGTTCTGGGAGAAGGCGCTGCGCCAGCGCGGGCACACGCTGGCCGCCTTCTATCGCACACAGCCCGCGCTCGGCGGCGGCGAGCGGACGACGACCCGCCACACGCAGGGCATGACGCCCGCCAAGCTGATGCACGCCGCGTTGGGCCGCATCCCACCGCGCATGAACCCGGATCTGCGGCTGCGCAACGCGCGGCTGATCGACGAGGCGCGCGCCTTCAAGCCGGACGTGATCTGGATGGTCGGCGATAACACCGTCGTCTACCCGGAGACGCTGGCGCAGATCAAGCGCGAGACGGGCGCCAAGATCGTCTATTTCTGCGGCACGTCGCCGATCGTCTTCTGCCCGGCCATCGACCGCGCCGCCGCCCGCCTCTACGATCTGGTCATCGCCAGCGATTACTACCACGGCATCCAATGGCGCGAACTCGGCGCGCCGCGCATGGTCAACCTGCCGATCGTCGCCTGCGACCCGGACTTTCACAAGCCCTACACGTTGAGCGACGACGAGCGCCGCCAATACGCCTGCGACATCGCTTTCGTCGGCACGCTGACGCCGGATCATCTCTACGGGCGGCGCGTGCGCGCGCTGGAAGCCCTGCGCGAGTTCGACCTCGGCATCTGGAGCGTTCACGAAGTGCCGGAGTCGCTGCGATCGTTCGTCCGCGGGCAAGCGCTTGGCGAGCAGACGATGCGCATCCTCGGCGCGGCCAAAATCGGCGTCAACACGCACGGCGATTTCGTCTTCTGGGGCGGCAACATCCGCCTGTTCGAGACGGCGGCGGCGGGCATCTTCCAGATTACCGACGATCTACCCGGCGTGCGCAAGTGGTTCACCCCCGGCGAGAACATCGTCACCTACAGCGACGAGGACGATCTGCGGGCGCAGGTGGTGCATTACCTGGCGCACGACGACGAGCGGGCGCGCATCGCCGCCGCCGGGCAGGCGCACGTTTACCGCGCACACAGCTATGACGCGCGCGCGGCGGAATTCGAACGGCTGGTCGCGGAGCTGTAGAGATTAGGCGGGCAGGGATTTTCCAGGCACGAGTGGTAGAAACAGCGACGCCCCCGGCAAGCCGAGGGCGTCTTTTCTGCGGTCTCTGGAGGTACGCCCATAGCACCGAAGTGCGGGCGCATCACTTAAGAGAGATCGTGAGGCGCTAGTTCGGGTGCACCCCCAAATGACTGCGACTTTCCACGATCACCTCCTTTCAGTTTAACCGACGATGCACAAACAATAGCACGGGGTTCATATTGGGTCAAGAGGGCAATTTAGCCGCCAGACCTGTCCTTTTGGCTAGGGTGTGAGGCGGGGCGGGAGAGGGGCTAGGCGAACAGGTCGGAGAGCTTGACCCGAAAGCCTGGAATCACGTCCTCGGCATCCAGAATATCGTCCCCGAACGGGCGCTGAGGCTCGTCGTCAGGTGTGAAAACGAAGGCTTTGCGCCGCTGTGGATCGATCACCCAGATCATGCGGACGCCATCCGCCAGATACGCATCGACTTTTTCGTCGATCTTGCTGAAAGTGTCATTGGGCGAAACGATTTCGGCCACGAAATCCGGCACGATCAGATAGGGCTTGTCGCGCCAATCGGGATGTGCCGCGCGATAGGCTTGAAGCCGCTCGGCGCTGATGAACATCACGTCCGGCGTGCGCGAGCCTTCGACCCAATCGGGATCGTAGCGGTCGGTCAGCACGAACGTGACTTCCGCGCGGGCCATGCCGAGATCGTGCGCGTCGACGTGAGCACTGAGGCGCATCAAGAGCGCGTGGATGGTCTCGTTGTGTCCAGCGACGGTGGGCATCTTGGGAATTCGCTCGCCGTTGATCAGTTCGAACGGCTGATCGTTGGACTCGGCGATGAACTCCGCCAACGACATGCCGATTCGCGTCGAAATAGCCATGACTGTGTACTCATCTCTGCCATGCTATGAGTATACATGATTATGGGGTGTGTCAGGCCCCTTCCGGCACGGGTTCACCCTTGTACGCCAGAATGATCTGTTTGCGCGAAATTCCGGCGTCGAGCAGCGCGTGAACGAGCGGTTTGTCGGTGCTGTCGCGTTCGATGATGATCATGTCGCCCTTGAGTTGAGCCACCAGCGCCGTATTGACGACCCGCTCACCGCGGATGTGGCCGATGCCTGTGACGACGAACTGCGTTTCGTCGGCGTTCGCCGTCAGAAAGGTGTAGCCGTTCAGCCCGGTTTTGGCGTAACCCGCCATCACGTGCTTGAGTGTATCTCTCAAGGTATCCACTGGCTGATCTCCTCGCGCTCCAGATCTACCACTATCAGTTTAACGCCATATTTTGCTCGAATACCAATCCCTAACTCTTCACTCAAAATACCCATGTACGCGTCATTGGGAACCGCGAGATACAAGAGTCGCGTATTCCCATACTCTTGCTCCAGCAAGTGAGCATAAAGCAGATATTGCCCCAGCGCATTCGCGAGATCCGTCACCTGAGAGTCACTCTGGAAGCCTTTGACTTCGACAAAGATCAGGCGACGCTCGTCGTTGCGTTCTGCCTCGATGTCGATGTAAACGGTGCGCTGCTCTATCGTGAAAGGCGATTGCTCGTCCACAATTCGCCAACCATCTTTTTGTAGCGCTCGTAGAACTGCGTCATGATGTGTGTCTTTGCGCACGACTTTTCCCTACCGTCCACGATTCCTGCGAATTATCTTTAGATTGGTCTGACTCTTTGAATCATCGTTCGCACGAACTGATCTACCGAGTAGTCATTAGCGAGATTTTTCAAGCCAGACAATGCCTCCTCGTTTCCAATCTCGTATAGTGCACGCGCAACTGCACCAACAATTTCCGAATCCACTGTGGTGACGCTGCGACCTTCTAACTTATAGTTCCGAAGAATTCCAAGAAGTAAACCGACAGATTCTGGACTGCCAATGCCGCCGATTGCGTTTGCGGCAAAGGATCGATGTATCGGCCATTTACTCTCGACTACGAGATCATGAAGAAATGGGAGTGCCCGTGGATCCTTGATTCTCCCAAGCGTGTTAGTAGCGATATTGACAATGTCCGACTGGGAGAGCATATCGATCATATAGTCGACGACACCTTCAAAGTCAAATCGCGCGACGATTTCGACAAAAGGACGTCTGTGGTTAACTTCAATGCCTCCACTCCTGAGCGCATCAATAACACAGTTGATTGCATCTTCCGTGCCATACTGTGCCAGTAACTCTCCTATTTCTATCTGTTGCTTCTGATATTTCGCCAATTCGGCACTTTTCAAGGCGTGTCCCAACTTAGGGATTGCACGCTCATCTTGGTACTTTGACTTCTGTGCAAGCGTCATTGCTGACCGAGCGCTTACACGATCAACTGGATTTGCCATACACCTTACAAGTGCTTCTGTTGCTTGAGGATGAGGATGCCTCCACAGCAGATCCAGAGCATTCTCCCATTGTGCAGGATCGTGCCCATTTTGCAGAGTTTCCTCAGCATGTTTTATTTGATCCGGGATGTCGGTGCGATCACGAATGCGGCGAAGGTCGCTCAACAAGATATCCCAGGGCAAATCGTTGATTTGGCTGAAATCTCGGTACTGTAAATCGGCGAGCTTGTCATGCAGTGATTTGGGATCGACTATCCTATTCGGCCACTCCAAGATGACCGGGACAACTCCTTTGTCACGCCCCATCGCATACGCCCATTCATATGTGACCCAATGAGATGCCATTGAGGCAGGGGTAACAATGACGATGACGCCAAGTGACTCATTGATGGCATTATCCACTTCTGCCTTCCAACCGTCACCGCCGCTAATGTCGTCCATCACCCAGCCGAGGAATCCTGCTGCGGTAATTCGCTTCTTGATCTCGTGCGCAAAATCCAAATTGCTGCTATGCACCGAAATGAAAAACATCTTGCCCATGTGCAAGCAAATCCTGTTTTGGCAGGTTGATAGTCTACTACTAGATAGTATAGATGATATTGCTAGTCTCAATCGCGGATGTGTAATCTCCCCCACATCGCATGATTCCCGTCGCCTGCGCGTCACCTCCGCCCACAGAATTCGGACTACACTACAACCATGCGAAACCGACTCCCACGCCTCCGCCTGACGCGGCGGACGCTGCTCATTCTCGCCCTCGCGCTGGTCGCGGCGGGCCTCGGCCTCTACCTGTGGCTGTTTGCGGATCTGCCGTCGATTGACCGCCTGCAGGCCGGGCTGGCGCTGCCGAGCACGCGCATCTACGACCGGCAGGGGCGGCTGCTCTATGAGATCCTGCCGCCGGAGGGCGGGCGCAACGTCGCGCTGCCGCTCGATCAGATCCCGCAGCACTGCCGCGACGCAACCATCGCCACCGAGGATGCCAACTTCTACAGCCATCCCGGCGTCGACGTGGTCGGCATCGCCCGCGCCGTCTGGATCAACCTGCGCGGCGGTGAGGTCATCGCCGGCGGCAGCACGATCACGCAGCAGGTCGCGCGCAATCTGCTGCTCGATCCGCAGCAGCGGGCCGAGCGCACGCTCACGCGCAAGCTCAAAGAGGCGATCCTGGCGCTGCGCCTGCAAAGCGCCTACAGCAAAGACGACGTGCTCGCCCTCTATCTCAACCAGTCGTACTTTGGCAATCTGGCTTATGGCATCGAGGGCGCGGCGCGGGCTTATTTCGGCAAGAGCGCGCCGGAACTCTCGCTGGCCGAGTGCGCCATGCTGGCCGGGGTGCTGCAAGCGCCGTCGGTTTACGATCCGCTCGCCAACCCGGACGCCGCCCGCCAGCGCCAGGACGATGTGCTCGGCCTGATGGAGCGCTATGGCACCATCTCGTCGGATCAGGCGCTGTCGGCGCGCAATGAGACCCTCCAATTCGCCGCCGCGCCCTTCCCGATCGAAGCGCCGCACTTCGTCATGGCTGTCATCAAGCAGTTGGAACGCGATTACCCGCAGGCCTTCTACGGCGGCGGCCTCGAAGTGACGACGACCGTCGATCTCGATTGGCAGCGGGCGGCGCAGCGCATTGTCCAGCGCCAGCTCGATTATCTCAACCAGCCGGGCGATGGGCGTCAGGCGGCCAATGCGCGCAATGCCGCCCTCGTCGCGCTCGATCCGTACACCGGCCAGGTGCTGACCATGCTCGGCAGCCCGGATTATTTCGACGAGAGCATCGACGGTGCGGTCAACGCGGCGCTGGCGCTGCGTCAGCCGGGCAGCGCGCTCAAGCCCTTCACCTACGCGCTCGCCTTCGACCCCGCGCAGCCCGATCCATGGACGGCGGCGACCATGATCCTCGACGTCGAAACGCCGTTCGTGACTCAGCGGCTGGAAAGCTACACCCCGGCCAACTTTGCCCTGGTCGAGCACGGCCCGGTGCTCGCGCGCGATGCGCTGGCGTCGTCGCTCAATATCCCGGCGGTCATCACGCTCGCTCACGTCGGCGTCCCGGCGCTGATCGATCTGCTCAATCAGGCGGGCGTCACCACGCTGGCGACCAACCCCAACCTCGACCTGGCCGTGACGCTCGGCGGCGGCGAAGTCCGCCTGCTCGACCTGACCGCCGCCTATGGCATCTTCCCTAACGGCGGGACGCGCGTGCAACCGGTCTTCCTGCTGCGCGTGGCCGACCGCGCGGGCAATGTGCTCTACCAGTGGGGGCCGGGGGCAGCGGGCAGTCCGGTGATCGACTCGCGCGTCGCCTACCTGATCACGAACATCCTCAGCGACGACAACGCGCGCATCCTCGGCTTCGGGCGCAACAGCATGCTGAACATCGGGCGTCCGGCGGCGGCCAAGACGGGCACGACGACCAACTTCCGCGATAACTGGATCGTCGGCTACACGCCCAATCTGGTGGCGGGCGTCTGGGTCGGCAACGCCGATAACACGCCGATGGTCGACGTGACCGGCGTCAGCGGCGCCGCGCCGATCTGGAACGCGTTCATGCGCGAAGCCCTGCTCGGCCAGCCGGAAGTGCCGTTCCAGGAGCCGACCGGTTTTACGCGGCTCGAAGTCTGCGCCCTCAGCGGTCTGCTGCCGACGCCGGATTGCCCGCGCCGCCGCCTCGAACTGTTCATCGACGGCACCCAGCCGACGCAGACGGACAATCTCTACCAGCGCTTCACCATCGACACGGCGACCGGCCTGCTGGCGGATGACTCGACGCCGCCCGACCGGCGCATTCAGCGCGTCTACACCGTGCTGCCGCAGGAAGCGCGCGATTGGGGCATCCGCAACGGCATCCTGCCGCCGCCGACCGGCGCGCTCGTCCAGCAGCCGGATGCCGCCCAGGGCCTGCGTCTGCTCGAACCCGACCCGTACACGATCTTCCGCCTGTCGCCGCTGCTGCCGTTCGATGCGCAGCGCATCAAGCTGGCGGTCGGCGCGCCGCCGGGCACGCAGTCGGTCACCTACTACATGGATGGCGCTGCGCTCGGCACGGTCGAGCGCGCGCCGTGGGATCTGTGGTGGTCGCTCACGCCGGGGACGCACGAACTCTCAGCGCAGGCTGTGCTCGCCGACGGCACCACGCAGAGCACCGATCCGCTGCCGTTCAGCGTCAACAGCTTCGCCGAGCCGGATAGTCACACGGAAGATGGGGGCTGATTCGAGGGTCTTGCTGCATTTTGACTCCCCCTCTCCGCGCGCGGAGAGGGGGCTGGGGGTGAGGTGATTAACGACGTCCGCGCAGGACGCGCTCGACGAAAAAGAGGATGAGCACCGCGCCGATGAAGGCGACCAGGATGTCGACCAGGCGCACGGGGATGACGGCGTCGAACGGCGGGCCGACCTGAATTCCCATGATTGAGAACAGAAAGCCGCCCACCAGCGCGCCGATCAAGCCGATGATCAGGCTGCTGCCCAGGCGCGTGCGCCCGCTGATCAACCAGCTTGCCATGATGCCTGCTATCAGGCCGACGATGCTCCACGTGATCAAGTAGAGCGGGCTGAACGTGATCGTAACAGGCTGATCGAGTCCATTCATTGTCGCTACTCCTGGTGATCGTCTCGGTTCACGATGACTGCGGATCGTTGATCACCGCTAAGTCTTCTTCCGTCAAAGTCATACCCAGGATATTGTAACCGGCATCGACATAAAGTACCTCACCTGTGACGGACGAACTCATGTCCGAAGCCAGGTAGAGTGCCGCATTGCCGACGTCTTCCTGCGTCACCAGCTTGCGCAGGGGTGATGCTTTCTCGGAATACTTGAGCATGAGCCGGAAGCCGGGCACGCCCGCCGCCGCCAGTGTCTTGATCGGCCCGGCGCTGATGGCGTTGACGCGAATGCCCTTGACGCCCAGGTCGTTGGCGAGATAGCGCGTGATCGTCTCCAGCGCCGCTTTCGCTACGGCCATGACGTGATACTTGGGCATCACCTTCTCGGATGCGTAGTAGGTCAGGCTCATGATGCTGCCGCCCTCGGTCATCAGCGGCTCGGCGCGTTTTGCCATCGCGATCAGGCTGTAGGAGCTGATCTCGAGCGCCAGCTTGAAGCCGTCACGCGACACGTCGACGAAGCGCCCGCCCAGGTCTTCACGGTTGGCGAAGGCCACACAGTGAACCAGCGTGTCGATGCGTCCGTAGCGCTCTTTGACCTTGGCGAAAATGGCGTCCAACTGTTCGTCGCTGGTCACGTCCGCCTGCTCGACGAAATCGCAGCCGATTTCCTCGGCCAGCGGTTTGACGCGCTTCTCCAGCACCTCACCCGCGTAACTCAGCGCAATCGTCGCGCCCTCGTCCGCCAGCTTCTTGGTGATGCCCCAGGCAATCGAGTTCTTGTTGGCGACGCCGAAAATGAGCGCCACTTTGCCATCCATTAAACCCATGTTTGCTATTACCTTTCTTGCGCAAAACGGTTCGCTACGCCGGGCGGTTACCCGTCACAGTATATCCAAACACCCCCGGTCTGCCCTGGCTACGCCAGCGTCTGGCAGGTCGGGCAGTAATGCGTGCCGCGCTGGGCGACGCGCGTCTTCTCGATCAGTGTCCCGCAGCGCAGGCACGGCTTCCCCGTGCGGTCGTAGACGGCGAAATGATCCTGCGCCTCGCCCAGCGTGCCATCCGGCTTGCGATACCAGCTCACGCTGGCGCCCTCGCGCTCGATGCCGCTCGCCAGCGCCTGGCGGATACCCGTGTGCAGCCGCATGATCTCGTCGTCGCTCAGCCCGTTGGCGGCGCGCAGCGGGTGGATCTTCGCGTGCCACAGCGCCTCGTCCGCGTAGATGTTGCCGACACCCGCCAGCACATCCTGATCGAGCAGTGTGGCTTTGATCGCTTTCTTGTGCCCGGCCAATCGCTCGCGCAGCACGGCGGGCGTGAAGTCATCCTCCAGCGGCTCCGGGCCGATCCTGGCGGCGATCTCGCTCAGATCGCGCACGAGAGCGACGAAGCCGAACTTGCGCGCGTCGGAGAAGCGCAGCTGCTGGCCGCCATCCAATTGAGCGCGGAAGTGCAGCCAGCGGTCGGCCTCGTGCACGACGTCGTCGTCCGTCACATACAGGCGGCCCGTCATCTTGAGGTGGACGACCAGGATGTCATGATCGAGGCGGCAGAGCACGAACTTGGCGCGCCGGTCGATGGCGCGGAAGGTCTGCCCGTCGATGCGCGCGGCGAAATCGTCCGGCGACGGCGTGCGGATCGTGTTGCGCCAGTCGTACCAGATGCCATGGACGGTACGCCCGATCAGCGGCTTGCGCAGCCCGCGGACGACGGTTTCAACTTCGGGAAGTTCAGGCATGAAGACTCGTAACCAGAACTCTAGTGACGGTAAATTGCGCCAGAAGTATAGCATGTGGACGCGCCCGCGTCCCTGGCGTTCCGGCTAGGATGGCGGTCTAATTGTGTCGGTTGTTTTGGAGTTATGGACTACTTATGCCTTATCGAATCGGTTCTGCGCAGGGCTTCTACGGCGACGACGTGACGCGTGCGCTGCCCATGATCGAGGGCGGCCACGTCGACGTCGTCTGCTTCGAGGCGCTCTCTGAGCTGACGCTGGCGATCCTGCAGAAGGATCGGCTGGCGAACCCGGCGCGCGGCTACACCTTCGACCTCAAGATCATCGCCGAGAAGATCCTGCCGCTGGCGTTCGAACGCGGCATCCCGCTGATCACGAACGGCGGCGGGCTGAATCCGCTCGGCGCGGCGGCGATGGTGCGCGAGACGGCGGCCCGGCTCGGCCTGGGCGGACTCAAGATCGCGGCCATCACCGGCGATGACGTGCTCGACCGGCTGCCGGAGATCCAGGTGGGCGACGATCTGCGCCACCTGGAGAGCGGCGCGCGGCTGGCCGACGAGGCCAATCAGAACTGGGTCACAGCCAACGTCTACCTGGGCGCCGCGCCAATCGTGGAGGCCTTGCAGGCGGGCGCGCACATCGTCATCACCGGGCGCGTGGCCGATCCATGCCTCTACCTCGCACCGCTGATCGCGCACTACGGCTGGGCCTGGGACGATTGGGATCGGCTGGCGGCGGGCATCTGCTGCGGCCATCTGCTCGAATGCACCGGCCAGGTCGTCGGCGGCAACAGCCTGGCGCTGATCGACGAGATCGACCCGCGCGAGATGGCACAGCTCGGTTACCCGATGGCCGAGGTCGAAGCGGATGGCTCGTTCGTCGTCACGCGCACGCCGGAGACTCCCGGCATGGTCACGCTGGAGACAGTCAAGGAGCAGCTGCTTTACGAGATCCACGACCCGGCCCACTACGTCACGCCGGACGTGGTCGCCGACTTCACGACGCTGCATCTCGCCGACGACGGCGCAGATCGCGTGCGTGTGACCGGCGTCAGCGGCCATCCGCGCCCGGACAAACTCAAGCTCAATCTGGCGCGGCTCGAAGGCTGGATGCGCGAATTGATCTTCACCGTCGGCGCGCCGCACGCCTGGACCAAGGTCGATCAACTCCAGCGGATGCTGGCGGAGACGTGGAAGGATTTGCCGATCGAGCGCGTACACATCGACTACCTGGGCATGAACAGCCTCTACGCCGGTGCGCCGCTGCCGCCTGACCCGCTGGAGGTGGTCGTGCGCGTGGTCTTCAGCGCTGAAAGCCAGGACGTGCTCAAGACCGCCGTCCGCCGCATAATGGCGAACGGCTTGAGCGGCCCCGCCGGGATGAGCGTCAGCGGCGCGACCGTCGGCGGTGACCCGCGCGCAGTCGTCGGCCTGTTCCCGACCCTGCTAGGGCGCGATCAAGTGCAGCCAGACATCCAATATCTGGCCGTCGCTTCAGATTGAGGTTGTGGGGCAAGGGTGCTCAGGGGATGACCGATGGGCCTTCGCCAGTGCCAGTCTGCTCCGCCAGCGCGCGAGCCAGGAAATTGGCGATGATCGTCTGCGCGAACGTGAACAGCGCCTGCAGCTTCTCGATGCGCTCGACGTAGACCTGCGCCAGCTGCTGATCGCGCTCTTCCATGTCGTCCATCGTCGTGCGCAGCCGGTTCATGTTCTCGCCCATGGTCGTGATCGCCCGGTCGAGATCGCGCATTTCGCGCCCGGCCAGCACGTTGCTGATCATCTGCCAGAAGTCCGTCTCCGCCTCGTAGTATTTACGCCGGCTGCTGCTGCCGCGCACCCACACCTGGCGCACCATGCCCATGTTTTCGAGCGTGCGCATGTTCATGCTGGCGTTGGCTTTGGAGATGTCAAGCTGTTCGACCAGGTCGTCCAGGCACAGCGGCTGATCGCTCAACAGCATGGCGCCGTAAAGCTGGCCGATGACCTTGCTGAAGCCGAAATAGGCAGCAAGCTGGCCCAGCCCATCGAGCATACTATGTTGCACGGCGCGCAGGTTCTGATCGACGGGACCGCCGTTTTCGTGCGCCTGGTCATTCATCGGCATATCCTGAATCTGGTGCTGTGGGGCACGGTACAGTGACTATTTACAGTATATTTCAAATTTTCCGTACGATACATTGTACCAACTCAGGTGGCTAGGCACAAATGTGTAAGAGTCGTGCTTAAACTTCAGCCACGGAAGGAAAGATCGTAGCCCAGGTATTCGCTCGATCCCGGCCAGATGTCGATCGGCGGCAGTTCGTCGCCCGGCACGACATTCGCCAGCGCCGAGGCCAGCGTGCCATCGAGCGCCAGTTCTTGCAGCGTATATTCGACCAGCAGGTGGAAGTCGATGTCGTTGCGCGGCACGGCGAAATGCAGGTAGCGACGGCTGTACCAGAACGGGTTGCCGCTGCTATCCTCGATCAGACGCACCTGATCCGGCTGCGCCTGCACATGTGGCAGCAGACGGACGCTGTCACCGAAGACGGCGTTGTAGTTCTGGTCGACCAGCATGCCGAAGGCGGCGTCCTGCTCGCGCAGGATGCTGAATGTGCTGCGGATGATCGCGCTCTGGCTCTGCGCCAATTGTTCCACGCGTTCCACCGCGCCTTCTTCGTCGGCGAACACGCCGACGATGCGGCTGCGCAGGTCGGCAAAGCTGTTGATGCCGCTGTTGGCGGGCACCATCAGCATCTCGCCGCGCATGGCGTAGGCATCGGTGAAATCAACCTGCCCGGCCAGATTCCAGTCGGCCTGGACGCCCGCTGCGATATCAGCAGCGCCCGCGGCGACCTGCTCGACGCCGCCGTCGACGTATGCGACGTTGACGCCCCAGCGCGCGGCCATCGCCTCGACGATGGCGCGGCCCGTCGCCACCATGCGCCGGTCGCTTTCCGGTGCGTCCTCTGGCAGTTCGCTCAACCCGGCCACGCGCAGCGTGTGATCGTTCTGCATGCGCGGGACGACGTACTGCGCCGGGAACGGCATGTCCGCCCCAAACTGATCGGGATGCGGCGCTTCGTCGCCGACGTTGACCCAGTTGATCCAACCCTCGTTGGGGAAGGCAGCATTGTTGAAGTTGGCCCGGTGGATGTCGTTCAGCTTGCCGGATGCTTCCAGGAATTGCAGCGTTTTATCGACCAGATTGCGCAGATTGATGTCCTGCCTGCGCACGGCGATCGCATACGGTTCCGGCATGACCGGCTCGTCGAGCAGGCGCGCGATGCCGGGCTGCGTCAGCGCGCGCACAGCGCGGATGCGGTTGGCGACCACGCCGTCGACCTCGTTGTTGACCAGCGCCACGACTGCCTGATCGATGGTCAGATACGTCTGCACCGTGACGGCGATCCCGCTGCGCTGCTGCCAGTAAGCGACCGCCTGTTCCGCGCGCGTGCCGACGACCACGCCGACGCGCCGGTTCGCCATGTCCGCCAGCCCTGCCGCGCCGTCGTCCTCGCGCACGAGCATGGCCTGGTCGGTCGGGTAGTAGGCCTGGCTGAACTCGACGCGCGAATCGTAGGCGCGCATGTGCGGCAGCGTCGCCAGCAGCAGATCGACCTCCCCGGCGGCGAGCATGTCCAGCGCTGTCTGGCGCGTCACCTGGACGAACTCAAGATCGACACCCCAGGCTTCCGCCATGGCACGCGCCAGGTCGGCGTCGAAGCCGCTGACCTCGCCGCGCTCGTTGAGCACCCCGAACGGCGGCTCGTTATAGAGTATCCCGGCGCGCACCTTCGCCTCGGCCTGGATGCGGGCGATGGCGCTTTCCGAAGGCAGCGCGTCGATCATGGCGTCCGAAGGCTGCGGCACCAGCGTCGGCGGCACCAGCGTCGGCGCGGGTTCTTGCGCGGTCGCGGGCGAGACGATCAACCAGGCGATGCAGAGCGCCAGCAGGGCGAGTGCCGCCCAGCGCGCCTTCGTCGGGAATGCGTTCATCATCGGTACAACCCATGTTCTTCGATATAGGCCAGCACTTCCGGCGGCATCAGATAGCGCACGCTGCGCCCTTCGGCGATCCAGCGGGCGATATCGCGCGCGGCAATGCCGATCAGCGGCGCGTCGATGAAGATGACGCGCTCCGCCAGATCCGGCAGGATGGCATCGTGCATGTGGCCGTGGACGTGGATGTTCGGGCGCTGCATCACGGCCAGCTTGCACAGCTTGATCAATTCTTCCGGGCGGCTCCAGGTCGGCAGGTCGCGCAGCGAGTCGCCGCCCATGACGAAATACAATTCGGCGTCCGGCTCTTGTTCCTTGATGATGCGCAGCATGTCGGCGGTGTAATGTGGGCCGGGCCGATCCATATCCACGCGCGAGATGACGAACCGCTCTTCGTGGCCGAGCGCGCGTTCGAGCATGGCCAGCCGGTGTTCGGCGGATGCACGGATGTCGTCGTGCTTGTGCGGCGGATCGCCCGCCGGGACGAACAACACCTTGTCCAGTTCGAGCCAATCCGCGGCGAAATCCGCCAGGATCAAATGCCCGACATGCAGGGGATCAAAGGTGCCGCCGAGCACGCCGATGCGCCGAGTCAATCCGACCACTCCAGTTCGTGCTTGCCAATGTGGACGGTATCGCCTTCCTGGACGCCTGCTTCGCGCAGGGCCTCGGTCACGCCGAGCGTCTCCAGGATGCGCTGGAAGCGATAAACGGCTTCGTCGTATTCCCAGTAGGTCATCGCCGCCGCGCGTTCGATGCGCTTGCCGGTGACGCGGTACTCGGTATCACTCTCGCGCTCGACGCTGAACGGCACATCGTCCGTCAGTGTGTAGACCGGCGTTTCGATCGTCGGCGCCTGCTTGGGCAGCGTTTGCGCCAGGGCGAACATTTTTTGCACCAGCAGGTCGACGTTCAGTCGCGTCGCGCCGGAGATTGGCATCACTTCGACGCCGAGCTTGCGCAGCTTGGGTTCGATGTCTTTCCAGCGCTCCTGCACTTCCGGCAGATCCATCTTGTTGAAGGCGACGATCTGCGGGCGCTCCTTCAGCCGGTCGTCATAGAGCGCCAGTTCGACGTTGATCTGGTTGTAGTCGGCGATTGGGTCCTGGCTGGCGCCGTCAAGCAGGTGCACCAGGAAGCGCGTGCGCTGGACGTGACGCAAAAACGCGTGCCCCAGCCCGACGCCCATGTGCGCGCCTTCGATCAAGCCTGGGATGTCGGCCACGACCAGGTCGACGTCATCGTAGATGACGACGCCGAGATTCGGCTCCAGCGTCGTGAACGGGTAGTCGGCGATTTTCGGGCGCGCGTTGCTGATGACGGACAGCAGCGTCGATTTGCCAGCGTTGGGCACGCCGACGATGCCGACGTCCGCGATCAGCTTGAGTTCGAGCTGCAGCCAGCGCTCGACGCCCGGCTCACCCTTCTCAGCGATGCGCGGTGCCTGCCGTGCGGACGTGGCGAAATGCTGGTTGCCGCGTCCGCCGCGCCCACCCGGCGCGACGACGACCGTCTCGCCCGGCTCGACCAGATCGGCCAGCACTTCGCCTGTATCGGCGTCGCGCACGACCGTGCCAGGCGGCACGTCGATGATGAGCGCCTTGCCGCTGCTGCCCGTTTTGCGGCTGCTCTGGCCTGGTTTACCGTGTTCGGCTTTGAAATGGATCTTCTGGCCAAAGGGCGACAGGGTGTTCATCGTCGGCTTGACGCGCAGCACGATGTCACCGCCGCGCCCGCCATCGCCACCGGCTGGCCCGCCCTTGGGGACGAATTTCTCGCGCCGCCAGGCCACTACGCCTGCGCCGCCATCGCCACTTCTGACATAAATCTTGACTTGATCGAGCATATGTTGAGCTTTTAGCTGTTGATTTCAGATGGTCTTAGCTGCCTGCGCACGCGACGTCATCAGCCGTCTCCGGCATCCCGGCGCGATACCAGGCAATGGTGCGTTTTGCGCCCTCGCTGAACGGCGTCGGCGAAAAGCCTAACGCCTGTTGTGCCTTCTCGCCGGAAACGCGCCAGTAATTATACACATACGAGCGCAGGTTGAGCGGATAGAAGGGTTCACGGCGGGTGATGGCCGACAAGCCTTCCAGGGCATGGGCCGCCGCAATCCCCGTCCAGTCCGGCAGAGTCAGGCGCGGATACCACAGGTTGGCCTCGGCGCAGACGATGTCGAAGGCATCCTTGTGCGCAATCGGCGCGTCGCAGATATTGTAGATTTCGCCCGGCTGACCGCGCGTGAGCGCCAGCAATGCCGCCTGCGGCACGTCCGCGATGTAGACCGGCAGGATGATGTAGCGCCCGCGGTTGAGCTGCATGATCAGCCCGCGCATAGGGTCGCGAAAGAACAGCCGGTTGAACGCATAATGCCCCAGCGGGCCGTAGAAAGCGCCCGGACGCAGGACGATGACCGGCGCGCCGCGTTCGGCATACGACAGCGTGACGCGCTCGGCTTCCAGCTTGCTCTGCTGGTAGGGATCGGCGGGCTGCGGCGGATACGTCTCGTCGATGACGCGATCCTCAGGCGGCGTGCCGATCAGGTAGACGGTCGAGATGTGGATGATCCGCTCGCAACCCGCGGCCTGTGCCGCCGCCATCACGTTTTCGGCGCCGCCGACGTTGATCGTCTTGAAGGTCTCAGCGTCACCCCAGAAGCGGAACAACCCCGCAGCATGGATCGTGTAGCGGCAGCCCGCGACACCCTCGGCCACGGCGCGCTTATCCAGCACGTCGCCCTGCACGACCGTCAGATTAGGATACTGCTTGAGCCAGGGATGATCGTCCGGGCGGCGGACGAGGACGCGCACAGCCAAACCGGCACGGCACAAGGCGGCGAGTAAGTGGCGTCCGAGAAAGCCGGTGCCACCGGTCACGAAGAGGGTATCTGTCATTCGGGTTCTATCTGGGTGGGCGGGTCAGACGTCGCGCCCGATGCGGCGCGGCAGCGCTTCGTGTTCGGACACGAGCGCGAGATGTTGGCGGCGCTCCCAGCCCTGGGGCAGCTGCTGCACCTGAGCTTCAAGCTTCCAGCGGTTGTCTTCCGGCGCGAACACCATCACGATCACCATCGCGCCGCTGCCCATATCCTGTGTGATCAGCCGTTCGTGGGTGCGCATGTCGTAGGTGGCCATACGCCGGTCGTGCTGGCGGTCGATCAGCCAGCAGCGGCGGCCATCCTGCGAAAAGCCGCGCACCTCAAGCTGATGATCGGCACGGAGCACGCCGTAAAATGGCGTGGAGTGGTCGCTGCGCTGGCGCAGCAAGAGCTGTTGGTAACGCCGCAAGAACGGGCCCGCCAGCCAATCGGTTGCCTGGCGCCAGTGCTGCGGGAAAGGCAGCGTCTGGCTGTCTTGCAGCCAGTCCATCGCGCCGAGATAATCTGCCTGTACCTTCTGCACGACGTGTTCGGGCGCCATCCAATCGGCGCACGCGCTGCCCGTGCGGAGGCGGCGCATCTTGTTGATCCAGGGGAGTTTCCGCGCGTTGTTTGACGCCATCAGTAGCACCACCGTCAAAAATATCGCCGCAAGCGCCCAATGCATCGTCCGCCTGCTGTCTGTTACCGTTTGCTTTAGATATCACTCTAGCAGAAGGTGGGGGAAATTCAATCGCGAGTTCATCCTCCGCCGCGCTCCAGCTTGCCGATTGCCCCTACCCGGAAAGGCTTCTTATGAGCGCTCTGATCCCGTTCGATCTTGAGACCGAACGCCTGCGCATCCGCCCGTTTGTGCTTGAAGATCTGGATGCGATCGCGCCGATTCTGGACGAAGGTTTCGGCCACAGCCCGCTGGACGAGCGGCGTCAGTGGCTCGAATGGTCGCTGCGCAATTACGCCGCTCTGGCCCAAATGTACCAGCCACCCTACGGCGATTACGCTATCGTTCTTAAGGGGGACAATCTGCTGATCGGTGCGGTCGGTTACGTGCCGAGCTATGGCCCATTCGGCAAGCTGCCTTATTTCCGCGCCCGCTCGACCGAGCCGGTCTCGGAGCTGTTCACGCCGGAGATGGGGCTGTTCTGGGCCGTCGGCGGGGCCTATCGCGGCCAGGGCTACGCCAGCGAGGCGGCCGGGGCGCTCATCCGCCACGCCTTCGAGGCGATGAGCCTGAAGCGGATCGTGGCGACGACCGAGTACAACAACGCTGCCTCGATTGCCGTCATGCGCCGCGTCGGCATGATCATCGAGCGCAATCCCGACCCGGCGCCGCCCTGGTTCCAGATCGTCGGCATCCTCGAAAACCCGGCGCTGCGCGGGTGACTTCGCCGGGAATCAAAACGCGGGGCTGTCTGTCGCCCCGCGCTTCGTTATCTGTTGAAGTCTAGATCAGTCGCCTGCGGCGCTGACGGCCTCGGCCTGTACCGGAATGAAGTCCAGCCGCTCGCCGACGATCTTGAAGGCGCGCAGCGCGCGGTCGAGGTGCTCGCGCTCGTGCGTCGCCATGTAGCTGGTGCGCAGCAAGCTCTGTCCGGGCGGCACGCCAGGCGGCACGACCGGGTTGGTGTAGACGCCCTCTTCGATCAGCGCGTGCCAGGCGATGGCCGTACGCAGATCGTCGCGCAGGACGACCGGGATGATCGGCGTGTTGCTGGGGCCGGTGTCATAGCCGAGCTTCTTCAGCCCGGCGCGCATGTATTCGGCGTTCTCCCACATCCGCTCGACGTGCTGCGGCTCTGTCTCCATGATGTCGAGCGCCGCCAGGGCAGCCGCGGCCTGTGGCGCGGGCAGCGCCGCGCTGAAGATCAGCGCGCGGGCGTTGTGCTGAATGTAGTGAACGACCTCTTCGCTGCCGGCGATGAAACCGCCGATGCTGGCGAAGCTCTTGCTGAAGGTGCCCATGATCAGGTCGACCTCGTCGGTCAGCCCGAAGTGATGCGCCGTGCCGCGCCCGCCGCCGGTCACGCCGATGCCGTGGGCATCGTCGACCATGATCCGTGCGCCGTGACGCTTGCAGATCTCCACGATCTCCGGCAGCGGGGCGATGTCGCCGCCCATGCTGTAGACGCCGTCGACGATCACGAGCTTGCCCGCATCCGCCGGAAGCTGGCTGAGCAGCGTGTCGAGACTGCTGATGTCGTTGTGGCGGAAGCGTCGCATCTCGCCGCGGGCCATGGAGCAGCCATCGACGATGCTGGCGTGATCGTCTTTGTCGATGATGACGTAGTCACCCTTGCCGACGAGCGCGGAAATTGTGCCGACGTTGGTCTGGTAGCCGGTCGAAAAGACGAGCGCCGCTTCTTTGCCGACGAACTTTGCCAGCCGCTTGTCCAGTTCGAGATGCAGTTCCAGCGTGCCGTTCAAAAAGCGCGAGCCGGTCACGCTCGTGCCATAGCGATTCACGGCGTCAATGGCCGCCTGGCGCACGCGCGGATCGGTCGTCAGCCCCAGGTAGTTGTTGGAGCCGATCATGACGACGTCTTTGCCCTCGAAACGGGCGACCGCGCCCTCGGTATCGCTGAGTGCGCGGAAATAGGGATAGATCCCTAGTTTGATCGCGTCTTTGGCGATGGTGTAATTCTTGGCTTTATCGAATAGGTCTGCCACGCAGCGCCCCTTCCCCACTGTGCATGTGCTGTCTCATGCAATAACACGTCACTCTCGTGTTCGGTGTGTGAAAAGTGATGAATGACACAAATTGTAGCAAGCCCATCCGGCTAACACAATTAACCCGCGCCCATCACCTCACGCAGTGTCACGACGATCTCTTCCAACTGCGCGCCGGTCAGTTCCGGGTACATCGGCAGGCTGATGATGCTGTCGGCAGCGCTTTCGGCCTGCGGGAAGTCACCCTGGCTGTGGCCGAGATGACTCAACGCGGGCTGCAAGTGCATCGGGATCGGGTAGTGGATGCCCGCGCCGACGCCGCGCGCCTGCAACTGCTTGAGGATGCCATCACGGTCGCCATCGACGCGGATGCAGTAGATGTGATAGATGTGGCGTGAGTCCGCAGCGGCGACAGGCGTGTGGATGCCGGGCGCATCGGCCAGCGCTTCGTCGTAGAAGCGCGCATGTTGGCGACGGGCATCGTTCCAGCCGTCGAGATGCGGCAGCTTGGCGCCGAGGATGGCAGCCTGGATGCCGTCGAGCCGCTCGCCGTAGCCGATCTCGTCGTGGCTGTACTTGCTCGTGCGTCCGTGATCGCGCAGCTTGGCGATCTTATCCGCCAGGACGTCGTCGTTGGTGCAAACCGCGCCGCCGTCGCCATAGGCACCCAGGTTCTTGCCGGGGTAGAAGCTGAAGCAGGCGATGTCGCCCCAGGCGCCCGCGCGCTGGCCGTGGAGTTCCGCGCCATGCGCCTGCGCCGCGTCTTCGATCACGCGCAGGTTGTGGCGGCGGGCGACGTCCATGATCGCGTCCATGTTGGCGATCTGCCCGTAGAGGTGCACCGGCATGATCGCTTTCGTGCGCGGCGTGATCTTCGCCTCGACCTCGTTCGGGTCGATGTTGTAGCTGACGGGGTCGATATCGACCAGCACCGGCGTCGCGCCGACCGTCTCGATCGGTTCGACCGTCGCGATGAAGGTGTGCGTGGTCGAGATCACCTCGTCGCCGGGGCCAATGCCAAGCCCCTTGAGCGCGAGGAAGAGCGCGCCCGTGCCGCTGGCGACGCCGACGCAGCGTTTCGTGCGCTGGAATTCGGCGAAGGCGGCCTCGAAATTGCTGACTTCTTTACCGCCGATGAAGGCCGTGTTGGCGATGACGCGCGCGACGGCGGCGTCGATGTCGGGCTTGATCGCTTGATACTGAGCTTTGAGATCGACAAGGGGGATTTGAGACATGATGTGGTCAACCAATGGGATGGTGAGTGGTAGTGAAAAATGCGATCAGCAGGGTAGCTTATTTCCGCCCGCGCGACAAGCCAGCGTCGTCATAGCGCAGGGTATTGGCGGTTGGCTGTTGGCGGTTAGCTTTTAGCCATTAGCTGTTCGCCGGATGGCGAGTCGCTCTCGGTAGATGGCCAAAAGCTAATCTCAACGCTGCACTGGGAGACGGGGAGCAAGTCCCTCGCCCAGGCGCGCAGCGCCGCTCGGGAGAGGGATTTAGGGTGAGGGCAAATGCAGATTTTGAGCTAATCTGCTAAGCTCCTAATCCGCTAATTTGCTCTCCTGCTAACCCGCTAATCCCCTTCTCGCTCGTCCGGCTGCTTTTCGCTCTTGCCGCCGCCGAGCATCACGCTCTTCTGATAAGCGGCGTAGATCGCTTTCGAGAGCACCGTGCGCAGGCCGCCTTTTTCCATCTGGTAGATGGCCTCCGCCGAGGTGCCGCCAGGACTCGTTACCTGGTTGCGCAGCTCCGCCGGATGCAGGCCACTCTGGCGCGCGTACTCGACCGAGCCGGACATCGTCTGCAGGACGAGCCGTTCGGCATCGCGCCGCGAAAAGCCCATGTGCACACCCGCGTCGATCATCGCTTCCATGAACAGGAAGATGTAGGCCGGGCCGGTGCCGCTCAAGGCCGTCGCCATGTCCAGATATTTTTCGTCGTCGACGAACAACTCGTCGCCCAGCGCGCCGAGCAGCGTGCGTGCTTGTTCGCGCTGTTCCGCCGGGACTTCCGGCGTCGCCGTCCACACGGTGATGCCCTGCCCGATCTGCGCCGGGGTGTTGGGCATGGCGCGGACGATGCTGGGGTTGGCCAGGCCGCTGGACAGCGTGGCGATGCGTGCCCCGGCCAGGATGCTCAGGACAACCTTGGCGTTATGCGCGCTCCGTCGCACAGTCGGGATCACCTGCGGCAGCACCTGCGGCTTGGTCGACAGCACCAGGATATCGGCTTCCTTGGCCGCTTCGCCGTTATCCGGCGTGAAGCGCAGCCCGTAGCGCGCGACCAGCTCCTCACCACGCGGGACGTGCGGATCGGCGCAGACAATCAAATCCGGCGCGACCAGCCCCTGCTTGAGCAGGCCCTTGATCATGGCTTCCGCCATCACACCGGAACCGATAAACGTGATGTGTGAGTTCTGGAGCGTCATAAGCCACAGTCTTTGATCAGCATAGTGAGGCCGGTTATTGTAACTGCCGATGCACAACTACCAAAGGGTGCTGTTCGTGCGTCGTACACTCAGAACGGCAGCGACGTACTGTTATGCCTGTAAGAGATTCAAGATTGCTGCTTGGTGTTGCTTCCTGATAGACATCTGCGTATGCGTTGCCCCGGCGGGTCAGAGCGGGTTTCAACCCACTTCCCGCCGGAACAGGTAGCCGGGGCTGCAAGCCGCCCGGCGATGAAATGGCATTCGGACACGCCTCAGCCACGCTGCGGCAGATTGGGCAGCGCCCCATGCAGATCGAGCAGTTCGCGCGCGACCCAGCCGCTGCCGCCGTCATACTCGACCGCGATCCAGCCCGGCGCCCGCCCGACGGCGACGAGCGGCGTGCCCGCATCGAGCACAGCCAGGATCTCGCCATCCAGCCCCTGCGTCGCGCGCAGCCGTGCGTCCTCACGCACGATCGCCGGGAAGCGATAGCCTTCAGAGCCTGCGCCGGAGAGATCCGGTCCGGCGGCCAGGCGCACTGGCAGCGTGCCGACGCTGTCCCACGGGCGCGGCAGCGTCTCGAAACTGGCGCCCGCCGCGCTCAACTCGCTGAGGATGGTCGGCAGCACGCGGCCCGTCACCCGGTTGAGATCGTGGAAGATAATGATGACGCCGTCGCCATAGTCGTAGGCATTGTAGGGATTGTGGAACGAACTGACCGAGACGGGTACCCCCAGAATGTTCTGTAGAATCGCCTCGTCAAACGCGAGCGTGTCGAGGTCGACCGAGGCGGGCATGGCCCAGCCGCAGTCATCGCTGTTCACGTTCCAGTTGTAGGTGATGACATCGATGCCCTCTGCCGCCGGGAACGGTCGGGCCGCGCCGCCGGGCTGCCAGAACATCTTGGTCTGCGCGTCGTAGGTCGGGAGCTGGTCGCCCAATGCTTCCCGCAGGGCGGTTTCGGTGCGCTGGTACGAGTCGATCACCGGTTGCGCCGCCGCTCCGGCGTAGACGCCCTGCTCCTCCCACAGATGGTTGATCAGCGCGTGACCTTCGCGAACCTCGCGCTGCAGCAGGTCTTCGTGACCGGCGATCTGCGCGCCCGCGATCACGAACGAGGCGTGGGCGCCGTGCGCGGCCAGAGTGTCGAGGATTCCCGGCGTGTAAGCATCGGTCGGGCCATCCTCAAAGGCCAGATAGACGCGGAACGGCGGCGTTTCCTGCGCCAGCGCCGGAGAGATGAATAGGCACAGCAACAACATCAGCAAGCCATAACGGATAAGGGCGTGCCTGCGGAACATCAGCGTATATCCTGGGGTAATTTGAGACTCTTACTCTCAGGATAACGCCATTCGTCGTGTCTGGGCGGTTGAATTGACCATGATCACCCGACGGATTCGTGACGGGTGACCAACGCCGGGGTGAGCACTCAGCGGCTGCGTCTAGTGCTGCTGCTCGTCGCGCCGTTCTGAGTCGATCGTCTCAGCCTCGTCGTCATTCGGCTGGACGATGCCGCGCTCGCGCAGCTTGCGCTGCAGGTATTCGGCCTCGGCCTCGTTGATGTCCTCGACGAACTTGTTCATCTTGGAGTAGACGTCCGCGTTGTCCAGGTCTTCGAGCTCGGCCTTGGATTTGGCTTTGTGCCGGTTTTGAGCGTTGGCCTGCACGATCGTAATGATGCCCATCGTTATGGCGACGGCGATGATCGCAAACAGGACGACCCAGGTAGGGCCTCCTGAACCGCCGCGCACCAAGAGCAGAACTGCACCGATCGCAAATGCCACCAACATCCCCAGTACCACCGCGATTTTCATCCGCAGCCTGGCCCTGGGGTCGTCGTCAGACTCCGGTGGGGGTACGAACATGGGCAACATAAGCGAATCCCTTCCGAACGGCACGGCGCTCTACAATCGTATACGCAAAATCCGCGTCGCAGGTTCCGCTCAACCCGCCCCGACATCGAACAGCGCGCGCAGCGCCGGGCGCAAAGCCGCCTGTTCGCGCAGATCGGTGCTGTCGCTGAATTGGTCGACGCTGCCGATCAGCGTGTGCTCGGCGATCTGGCTGACCGCCGGATCGCGAATCACCTTGAGCAGCGCCTCGGCGAAGCGCTCGCCATGAATGACCAGGAACGGGCGGCTGTGGAACTGCGATGCCTGCGCAGGCAAGGGCGGCGTCACGCCCAGCGCATTGTGCATCTCGGCGACGAAAGCGTAGGCCTCGGCCAGCGCCTCTTGCCGCCCGTGCCAATCACTCGCGGCCAGGACGCGCTCGAACAGCGGCATCAGCGCCGCGGCACAGCCGAGCCGGGCAAAGCCGCTGCCGAACCATTTGGCATACGGCGCGTAGACCCGCTCGATCAGGAAGCACAGCATCATCAGGTCGCGCACCAGCCGTGCGGCGATCAGACGCGAGCCAAGCTCGTCGCCGACCTGCCCTGCCCGCCCGACGAACGCCTCTTCCTGACCGATGCGCGTCCAGCCCGCCGCCAGCAGATACAGCCAGACATCGCGCGGATAGTAGCGGAAGGCCGTCCGCATGGCCCCGGCATCCCCCAGGCCTTCGTGATAGACCGGTCCGTGCGTGATCGCGCGCAGCTTCTGCTGCGGGAAGGTCAGCCAGTCCCCCGCCGCGATGACGGCGCCCGGCTGCCACTCGTAGTTCAGATCCGCGCGCAGCATTCGCGCCGACGTCGTCACTCGCACCAGATGATCGACCGGGCCGTTCGCTCGCGCATCGGCCATCCACGAGCCATCGTCGCCTTTGACGTAGCTCGTCGGCCAGCCCAGAAATTCGAGCGGCAGCCGCTGGCGCAGGGTCTCGACGATCGACTCCGCAGCGCGCGCGTAATCCTCCTCGGAGACGAACAAGCGCAGGCGCAATCCCCAACCGTGATCGCGCGAGATCGGCGTGTCGAAGCCGAGCACTTCGGAGCCGCTGTCGATCAGCGTGGCGTCGTGGCGCAGGCCCGGAAAGACGTCGTCCAGGATCGGCCTGACGACTTCCTCGTAGTAGCGCCGGGACAGTTCCGCGCCGGGAATGAAGGTCGCTTGCATCATGTCAAGTACGGGTACTGCGCCTGCCACAGATGTTCCCCGGCATGGACGCGCTCGGCCAAGACCTCGACGCCGATGCCCGCGCCCGCCGCCACCGGAATTGTGCTGTCCGGGCGGATGACGAACGGCGGCTCGGTCACGTCCGGGTTGAAGTAGCGGTCAGTCGCGCTGATGTCGCACGGCAGCGTCACGCCGGGCAGCGAGGCGAAGGCCAGGTTCGAGGCGCGCCCGACGCCGGTCTCCATCATGCCGCCGACCCAAAGTGGCGCGTCGTGGTCGACACAGACCTTGTAGATCTCCAGGCTCTCGCTGTAGCCGCCGACGCGCGCGGGCTTCAGGTTGATGATGCGGCAGGCACCGAGTTCGAGCGCCATCCGCGCGTCATCCGCGCTCAGGATGCTCTCGTCCAGGCAGATCGGCGTCTTGAGCTGCGGCTGCAGCTTGCGATGCTCGTAGATGTCGTCGTAAGCGAGCGGCTGCTCGATCATGAGCAGGCCGAATGTGTCGAGCTGCTTGAGCATGTCGGCATCCGCCAGCGTGTAGGCGCTGTTTGCGTCGAGCATGAGCGTGATGTCCGGGAAGCGCTCGCGGACGCCGCGCGCCAGCTCCACGTCCCAACCGGGCTCGATCTTGAGCTTGATCCGCCGGTAGCCCTGGTCGAGCCGCTTCTGAATGACGGCGCAGGTCGCCTCGATGCTCGGCTTGATGCCGATACTGACGCCGACCGTCGCATAGCCTTTCGGTGTGTGGCCTTCCGGCAGGTGCGCGGCGAATGCCTCCGCCAGCCCGATGCCGTTGGCCTTGGCCCAGGCATCCCAGACGGCGGCTTCCAGGCCGTGCTTGGCCATGTGATGCCCGCGCACGGATGCGATCAGCGCCGGGACGTCCGTCGGGCTGGCGACCGTCTGGCCGATCACGAGCGGGAGTAAGAACTGCGGCAGCACGTGCGCGGCCGTGCCCATCGTCTCGCTGCTGTAGCCGGGGTGGATCTCGGTCGAGACTTCGCCCCAGCCGGTCACGCCGTCCGTCGTCTTGAGTTCGATCAGAATCGCGCTCTTGAATGGCTCTTCGCCGAAGCTGGTACGCAGCGGCTCGACGAACGGCAGGGCGATGGCATGGAGCGCGACGGTGTCGATGGTGATGGATTTCATGGGAGATATGCCTTAGCTGTGCAATCTTCGTAATTGTCTATGCGAATCGCAGCTGTTGGACGAACAGTGATTGGCATGATCGACATGTTAGCTTGATGTGCTTTTCTTCAGCGCCTTTAGTGCGCTTTATTTTTGTCAGCCGACGGGTTAACCCGTCGGTGACGGCAATCGTGACTCATGTCCGTTTGAACTGTTCCCTCATCTGATCCGCACAGAATACGAAGGTCTCAGTCTTCACGTGCGCAAGTATAATACGATCAATGCGAGTGTGGGGATGGCATCGTGAAACGCAAGAAACAACGCTTTGTCGTGGCCGTCGGCACTTCGGCCATACTCTGGATGTTGGTGCTCATTCGCGTCATGGGCTCGCAAGCCTGGACTCCGGGCGCGAATGGCAACTGGATACGTGTCTACCCGCCGCCGTTCGAGATCATGATGCTCACCATTTTCGCCATGCTGGTCACGATCTGGCTGTGGACGTGGTACAGCCGCGATCGCGTGCGCCACATGCTGACGACGCTCGACGCCGATGAGCGCGAGCATCTGACGCGGCTGTTGACGCTCGAAGGGTCACAGGACGACGGTGAGGTCAATCGGAAGCGCAAACGGCAGGTGCCCCAGGACGAGGACTGGTCTGACTACCGCTACGATGATTCTTCCGGCGCGCAGTCCGGGGGCGTGCGCAGCTAAGCCTCGAACGATTCTCCGCGGCTGAGCACGTAAAACGCCCGGTCGCGCCCCTCGTAGGTCGCGCGCACGAACTCGGTTGCGACGTAACCCGCGCTGAACAGATCCTGAAACAGCGGACGTGTATGCCTCCGCCATAGTCGCGCCAGATCCGGCTGCGCGTCGATCATAGCCGTGCAATTGAGCGGGATTTCGAGCAGCAGCGTCGCCGCGCGTGTACCGGCGACTTTTCCCGGCGCAATCCACACACCCCCACCGACAATGGCAGGATTCACGATCAACGCGCCATCCTCAAGAACCTGCGCCAGCGTCGGCGCTGTGTACGTCCCGGCGGCCCGCGCCGCGACTCGCTCGTGCGCGATCAGCCACTCCGCCAGCAGGCGGTCACTGCTGCCGAGCGTCGTCAGGCCTGCACCGGTGTCCGTGCCGTAATAATCGACGCGGTACGTGCGGCAGATGGCACCCAGCTTGTGCACGTTAAGGGAGGCGTTCGGCGCCAGCAGCGGATCGAATGTCCACGTCACCAGTTTCATCCCCTGCTGAAGGGCGAAATCGCGCTGCGCCATCTTGAGCCGGTAGCCGATGCCATGGCTGCGATATTCGTTGAGCACGACCATCCGCTTGCTGGCGATCTCCAGATGCGAGAGCACCGGGCCACCGTCGTAGTCCTCGCCGGTGCCGAGCAGGCCGATCAGCAGACCGACCATGCGCGCGCCGTCGAAGGCCGCCAGCACGTGGCCGCCATGCGTCGCCAGCGTGAACAGCATCTGCGCGGGCACGACCGATTCGAGATCGTCGCCCCAATGGGTGCGCTGCAGATCGACCGCCGGGGGCATCTCGTCGAACGTGCGCAGAGGACGAATGGTGATGTCGGTCATGATGTTGTGCATCCTCAAGGCAGGACTCGCGCGGAGCCCTGGCGGGTTAACTCACTCTGGGGCGGCGGCGCAGACTGTAACGCAGCGAGCGCAAGCCATAACGTTTGCCACGCATGTAGGTCAGCAGCGTATCTTCCAGGCGGCGCGGTTGAATGCCGAAGTAATTGAACGTGTTGCCCAGCCGCGTCGTCCGGTTGGTTGCCAGAATGTCCAGCCACTGTGACGTGATCAGCGAGCGCGGCAGAATCCGCGCGTAGACGCCGATCATCCAGCGCAGGACGTAGGGCGGCACCGATATGATGAAGCGCGAGATGCCGCTGACGCGCATGACCGTGTGCAGCAGATCTTCGAGCGTGATGTATTCCGGCCCGCCGATCTCCAGCACTTCGTCGACCGTGTCCATTCGCTCCAGGCTGCGCACGATCGCCTGTGTCAGGTCGGCGACGTAGATCGGATGCAGCGAGATTTCACCGCGCCCCGGCATCAGGAAGAACAGCGGCGTGATCTGAAGCTGCATGGCAATGTGATTGATGAACGAGTCTTCTTCGCCGAAGACGATGCCCGACCGGATGATCGTGTAAGCGAGGCCGCTCGACTTGAGCGCCTCTTCGACCAGTCCTTTGTAGCGCAGCAGCGGGTAGGCTGATGACGGCGCCGCCCCCAGGTGGCTGACGGTGATGACGCGCCCAACGCGCGCCGCGCGCGCCGCTGCGATCAACGCCTGCGCACCCTCGAGTTCGGCATGGCGCAAGTCGCGCTCGCGTCCCCACCACTGCGCATTGGCCAGGTGGATGATGACGTAAACGCCGCTAACTGCGCGGAACAGCGTCTCTTCGTCGAACAAACTGCCTTCGACGATCTCCGGCTGCGACGGCCAATGATCGGGCAGTTTTGTGCCCGCTGGGAGTAGACAACGCACCTGTTGGCCGTCTTTGAGCAACTGCTCGACCAACGTGCGTCCGATAAAGCCTGTGGCGCCTGTGACAAGTATCATGGGGTTGCATTATAAGCGCTCCGCGGGCCGTGGTCAGCGGTCAGCTTGGGCCGCCCATGGTAGTTCCGGTTGATGGAATTTTAAAGTACGCGTTAGTAACGCCGCTATGATCCAGGGGTTTAATCTCCTAGAGGGGCATGAACACACTGCGCCCCTACCGTCTCGCCATAGGCAAGCGGCCAAAGCTGAGACATACTGGTAGCATTTGATTATTCCCACCTGCACACAAGGCAGGCGGCGGGAACACAACTGACAGCGCCTCACAGAGGGGGGCGTGGGTGGAGGACACAGTGGAACGGAAACGAGTCGTCGTCACGGGCATGGGCACCGTCGGCCCAACCGGTAACACAGTCGAAGAAGCCTGGAAGAACGCTGCTGCGGGTATCACCGGCATTGATTTCATCAAACGCTTCGATACGTCGCATCTGGAAGTACATATCGGCGGCGAAGTCAAAGATTTCGATCCGGCGACGGTCATGGATCGCAAGGAAGTGCGCCGCTCCGACCGGGTGACGCATATGGCGGTCGCCGCGGCTCGTCAGGCGATGGCGGACAGCGGGCTGGAAATCACCGAGGACAATCGCTACGACGTCGGCGTGCTGATCGGCTCCGGCATCGGCGGCATCGGCTCAACCGTGGAAAGCATCAAGGCCTTTCTCGATCGCGGGCCTAAGGGCGTCAGCCCGTTCATGGTGCCGATGATGCTGCCGGATGCAGCCTCGGCCAAGATCTCGATGATCTGGGGCATTCGCGGGCCGAACTATGCCATCAGCACGGCCTGCGCGACCGGAAATAACTGTATCGGTGAATCGTTGGAGATGATCCGCCGTGGGCAGTGCGTCGCGGTGCTGGCAGGCGGGACGGAAGCCGGTTTGATGGACGTGGCTGTCGCCAGCTTCAACAACATGACGGCGCTCTCGCAGCGCAACGACGATCCGAAAGGGGCGTCGCGCCCATTCGACAAGGATCGCGATGGCTTCGTCCCGGCCGAAGGCGCGGGCGTGCTCGTGCTGGAAGAGCTAGAGCATGCGAAGGCGCGCGGCGCGAAGATTTACGCCGAGATCCTCGGCTACGGCCACACGTCGGATGCCTATCACGTGACCGCCCCGCTGGAAACCGGCGAAGGCGCAGCCAAAGCGGTCGAATTCGCCCTGCGCAACGCGGGCCTGGGGCCGGACGATCTCGATTACATCAACGCGCACGGTACGAGCACGCCGCTCAATGACAAGAGCGAAACGCTGGCGCTCAAACGGGCGCTCGGCGAAACCGCTTACAACATCCCGATCAGCTCGACAAAATCCGTGACCGGCCATCTGATGGGCGCAGCAGGCGCGGTCGAAGCCATCTTCACGATTATGGCGATCCGCGACAGCTTCATCCCACCGACGATCAATCTCGAACACCAGGACCCGGAGTGCGACCTGAACTACACACCGAACGTCGGTGTCTCGCACAATATCGACATCGCCATGAGCAATTCGTTCGGCTTTGGCGGTCACAACGCAGTCATTATTCTGGGTAAATACAGCGAGAATGGACACGCCTAACCAGGGTTCTCCGGCCTATACCCATGCCACCTACGCGCACATCATCGGTTGGGGCATGGCGGTACCGGATAAGGTCATGACCAATGACGATCTCTCGGCGTTCGTCGATACCAACGACGAGTGGATCGTTTCGCGTACCGGCATCCGAGAGCGCCGCATCGCCTCCGAAAAGGAGTCGACCGCGACGCTGGCGCTGAAGGCGGCCCAGCGTGCTCTGGAAGTGGCGGACATTCTGCCCATCGAACTCGACATGATCATCGTCGCCACCAGCACGGCGGAATACGTCTTCCCCAGCACGGCCAGCATCGTTCAGAACTGGCTCGGCGCGTCGCGCGCGGGTGCCTTCGACATGAGTGCCGCCTGTTCGGGCTTCGTCTATGGCGTCAACATGGCCGCCCAGGCGATCCGCTCGCGCAGCATCCAGACGGCGCTCGTCATCGGCTCAGAAACCATGAGCCGCATCCTCGACTGGCAGGATCGCAGCACCTGCATCCTGTTCGGCGACGGCGCGGGCGCGGTCGTCATGCGCGCAAGCACCGTGCCGGGTGGTGTGCTCTCAAGCGTGCTGCGCTCGGACGGCGCGGGCTGGGACGTGCTCTGCGTGCCCAGCGTCGGCAGCCGCGATCTCGACGGCAGCGAAATTCAGCCGAACGGGCATACGCCGTTCCGCATGTTCATGGATGGCCCGGAAGTCTTCAAGTTTGCGACGCGTGTTTTCAATGACAGCGTGTCGCAGGCAGTCAGCGACGCCGGGCTGACGTTGGACGACATCAAGCTGATCGTCCCGCATCAGGCCAACCTGCGCATCATCTCGTCGGCGGCCCGCTCGCTCAAGATGGACGAGAGCCGCTTCATGGTCAATCTGGATCGCTATGGCAACACGTCGGCGGCGTCGATCCCGATTGCGCTGACCGAGGCCGTGCAGCAGGGTCGCATCGCCGAGAACGACTACATCGTCTTCGTCGGCTTTGGCGGTGGCCTGGCCTGGGGTTCGATGGTCGTCAAGTGGGGCGCGCCGAAGCCCAAAGAAGAAGAACGCGCGCTGCTCAAGAGCCAGCGCCGCCAGCTCAGCTACAGCCTGGCCACGCTCCGTTCGCGCTGGCGCCGTTGGATCAAGTCAATCAACGAGTTCTTCGCTCGCCTCAGCCCCGCACGCGGGCGCATGGCCCGTCTGCGCGACCGGGTCGACAAGCTCTAGGACTAAAGGGGCAGCCGGTCGCGCTGCGCGTCGCCCAACATTAAGGTTGCCCTTTCGACATCCGTGCTAAATTGCTTCGTATGAGCAACACAACCTTACGTCTCGGTGTGATGACCGCCGTCACCGACCGGCGCGGTCATCTTTTGTTGTCCCGGCGTGCCGATCTCAACATCTGGACGCTGCCGGGCGGTCGGCTTGATGCGGGCGAGTGGATCGACCACGCTGCCGCGCGCGAAGTCTGGGAGGAAACCGGCGTCGAGGCCGAGATTATGCGGCCTGTCGCGCTCTACTATCTGGACGGCTGGCGGCGCATGAACGTCGTCTTCGCGGCGGATGCCCACGGCGGCGCGCTCCAGGAACGCACGGACGAGACACGCGGCAACGCCTTTTTCGATCCGCGCCACCTGCCGGAAGCGCCGCGCATGTTCATCGCGCGCGATGCGCTGGTCGCGCAGCGCCCACGCCCGCACGTCATCACGACGCCTCCGAGCGAGCAGCGCCGCATGCAGATGACCTTCGCCCGCCGTTACGCCTGGAACTGGCTGCGTGGCAAACCGGAGCCGAAATATCCGCATTTCGACGTGCGCGCCGTGGCCCTGATCTGGGATGAATCGCACCGGCGCGTGCTTACACTCAAGCAGGGCAACGGGCGCATGCTGCCGCGCGTCCGCTGCGACGGCCTGCGCGCGCCCTGGGCTCAGTTGTCGGATACGGTGCGCGATGCCTGCGGGCTGGCGGTCGATCTGCATTGGGTCGGGCTGTGGCAGGATGGCCCGCGTGACAAGCTGGAGTTCATCTTCGCCGCCACGATCCAGGCGACAGCCATCTTCCGCGCGGGCGAATGGACGCTCGCCCGCGGCGCCGCCCTGCCCGATCACGACACCAGGTACATCGCCCAGACCAAAGCCACCTACGCCCAGGATGACGTCTGGCTGCTGCGCCAGGACGCCAGCGTCCGCGCCTATGATGTGCTCGAAATGCGATGAGGGCTGTCGGCGGGTGGCAAAATAGGGCTTGGCGCCGCCAAACCCCATATTTCGTAATGGCAGATGCAGCGTACGGGCGGGATATATCCCGCCCGTACAGAATGCTTATGGCATTTAACGGCCCATAGAAATTCTCTCATCCTACGGCGTGCCGATCACCTCGTAGACGAAATAGGCGTTGTTGCTGAGCAGCCACGTCGCTACCGGCTGCACATCAAGCGGCAGCTCGATCACGTACTCGCCCGCGTAATCCAGAAAATTGACGATCCGCGCCTGATGCGTCAGCAGCACGTCGGCCACGTCGCCGGGACTCGTGTCCGCCCACGAGGCGAATTGCTGGAGGCGCGTATAGATGGCAAGGCGGCTGCCGACCGCCAGCGCGGGCTGCTGGTCGTCGACCGGGACGAGGCGCACGGACGGCCAGATGATGCCCTCGCTGCCCGCTCCGACCATCGTCGGCGTCGGCACGAAGGTTTGTGTCGGCGTGATGGTCCAGGTGGCGGATGCCGTAACCGTCTCCGTCGGTTGCATCGGGACGGTGGGCACGAACGTCTGCGTCGCCGTGGTGATCATCTCCGCTTGCGCCGGGGCAATTGGCGACGCCGTCGGTACGAAGGTTGCTGAGGGCAACGGCGATGACGTTGCGTTCGCCTGAGCGCCCGTCTGCAACTGCGAGCCGCCGCTCATCTGCCCGATCACGGCCAGCAGGCCGAGGAAGGCGATGGCGACGGCCGCTGCCGCCATCAACGAGAAGCGGCGCACGCGCGGCCGAGTCGGATTGACGGCCGCGCCGCCGATGACCGGACGGGCGATCTCCAGGCCAGGCTCATGTGCCATAGACGTGGCACCTTCATCCAGCAGTTCATGTTCGAGACGAGCGGCAAATTCCGGGCGTGAGCGCGGCACGTGGCGGCGCAGCATGTTGAGCAGCGCGTCGCCGCCCGGCTCGCCCGTTTCGATCAATCGGTCGATGCGTTCCAGACGCGCGCGGTCGTCGTGATGGTTAAGGTTCGAAGGCATGAGGGATCTCCTCTTGTATGTCCGACTGGCTGAGCAGGCGCTCCAGATCATCGAGCGCGCGGCACAGATGTGAGGCGACCGTCCGCTCGTCCAGGCCGAGCGCCAGCGCGATCTCGCGGTTGGGCAGCTCGCCGAAGAAGCGCAGCGTGACGATCTCCTGGCGGCGCGGCGCCAACTGGCCGATCAGGCCGCGCAGGCGGGCGAAGCCCTCGCGCCGTTCCAGGTCGCGCTCCGGGTCCGGGAAGTCGCCTGCGATCAACGGCAGATCGTCGAGCGCGAGCGGCGGCGGCTGGCGTCCCAGGCGCGCATGGAAGCGGGCCACCTCGTTGTGGGCGATGCGAAAGAGCCAGCCGGCGAAGCTGCCTGTATGCTCGCACTGGAAGGCACTTAGCCCGGCCAGCGCGCGCCGGAAGACTTCGGCGACCACGTCCTCGGCATCCTGATTGCGCCCGACGCGATAGGCGACGTAGGCGAACACGCGCGGCTGGTAGCGCTGGAACAGCGGGCGAAAGGCCTGCCTATCGCGGCGCGTTCGTTCGACCTGCTCGCAGTCGTCCTCGGTCATATGTTGGGCATGATGAGTTTCGGTCAGCACCATGTACTTTTCCGATCCGTTCGATTTCGTGCGCACACTATCCATAACCCGCGGACGGTCGCATTTACTGCATCGGTACATCATGGACTTTGCGCGGCAGACGAGTTTGCGGTTCAATTCCCACACTGCGCTCTGCGCCTGATGATTATTCTGAAGGAGTTATGGTTATGACCCTTCCCGATCTGCTCTTCGCTGCACGAGGGGAGAAGCCCGTACAATTGGCGCTGCGCAACGCACGCCTCGTCAACGTCTGGTCAGGCGAAATCTACACGACCGACATCCTCATCCACCAGGGCCAGATCGCCGCGCTCGGCACGGGCTACGCCGCCGAACATGAGATCGATCTCGGCGGGCGCTACGTCTGCCCCGGCTTCATCGACGCGCATGCGCACATCGAAAGCACGCTGATGACCCCGCCGGAATATGCGCGGGCGGTCGTCCCGCACGGCGTGACCAGCGTCGTCACCGATCCGCACGAGATCGCCAACGTGATGGGCGTGCCGGGCATCCGTTACATGCTCGACCGCGCCAAACACGGGCCGATGAACATCTACGCCAACGCGCCGAGCTGCGTCCCGGCAACGCACATGGAAACCAGTGGCGCGCGCCTGGAAGCTGAAGATCTCGAACCGCTGCTCGAACACCGCTGGGTCATCGGCCTGGCCGAGGTCATGAATTACCCCGGCGTCATCTACGGCGACGAGGGCATGCTCGATAAGTTGGAAGCCTTCAAGGATCGCGTGCGTGACGGCCACGCGCCGTCGGTGACCGGCCAGCCGCTGAACGCCTACGTCGCGGCGGGCATCGGCAGCGATCACGAGTGCACGACTGCCGAGGAAGCGCTGGAGAAATTGCGCCTGGGGCTGACGATCTTTATCCGCGAGGGCACGACCACGCGCAATCTGGATGCGCTGATCCCGATCGTGACGGCCAACAATCACACGCAGATCTGCTTCTGCACCGACGACCGCCAGCCGAACACGCTGATGGACGAGGGCAGCGTCGACGACTGTGTGCGCAAAGCCATCGCTTATGGCATCGACCCGATCATGGCGATCCGCATGGTCACGCTCAATACGGCGCGCTTCTTCCGCCTTTATCACCTGGGCGTGATCGCGCCCGGCAAGCAGGCGGATCTGATCGTGTTCTCCGAGCTGAACAATCTACGGGCGGAACTCGTCTTCCATCGCGGCCAGTTAGTCGCTCAGGGTGGGCAGATGACGATCGAGAAGCCTGCGCGCGGCCCCTACCCGCTGCCGAACACGGTGCGTATCGACCTCGACTCGCTCAATTTCCGCATCCCGGCCCAGGGCCAGCGCGTGCGCGTGATCGGTGCGCCGCCGGATCAGGTCGTGACGCCGCACCTGATCGAGGCTGCGAAAATCGTCGACGGCCAGGCGGTCGTGGATACCGAGCGCGATCTGCTCAAGATCGCCGTCATCGAGCGCCATCACGGCAGCGGCAAGATTGGGCTGGGCTTCATCAAGGGCTTCGGCCTCAAGCGCGGCGCGCTGGCGGGCACCGTCGGCCACGATCATCACAACCTGATCGTCGTCGGCGCGGATGATGCGGACATGGAAGCGGCCGTGCGCGCTGTGGCGACCATGGGCGGCGGGCTGGTCGCCGTCGATCGTCAGCAGGTGATCGCCTCGCTGCCGCTCGAAGTCGCCGGTCTGATGACCGAGAAGCCGCTCGAACAGGTGCGCCGCGAATACGACGTGCTGATCGAGGCCGTGCAGTCGCTCGGCAGCACGCTGCCCGACCCGTTCATGACGATGAGCTTCATGGGTCTGGAAGTGATCCCATCGCTCAAGCTGACTGACGTCGGGCTGGTCGACGTCGAGAAGTTCGAAGTCGTCGATCTGTGGGTGTGATGTTGTCTGGCGTGACCGTCTGTGGCTGCGGATAGGCCACCTGACGGAGGTGAGGACAGGGTAAGCGGTGGGCACAGGTGGGGGAGATCGAGGGTACACTAGCCCGGACAGTCGTTGATCTCACACTGAGGCTCATCGTTACCCTGCAAACACGACAGGAACCCCACATCACCATGCGATTTCGTTTTCTGCGCCTTCTGCTCTTGGCCATCATCGTCGTGAGCGCGACGAGTCTTTACGCCCAATCAGTCATCCAACCGAATCAATCGCAGTCACCCAAGAAGCTGATCAAATACGGCTGGGATACGCCGACGCCGGATTTCGTGCTGGCGAACATCACAACCATGGAGCAGCATCCGTTCGATGGCATCGCCATCGCCGCGCACGTGGGGCCGACGGTCTTCACGCGCTCGCCCTATCCCGACGATGCGTTCGCCCAGGATCGCGCCGACCTGGCGGCGATCCCGTTCACGCGCTTCACGGATAACTTCCTGGCGCTGAGCGCCGGGACGGCGGAGCAGGACTGGGTCTTCGCCAACGACTCCGATTGGGCGGCAGCAGAGACCAATCTGCGCAATTTCGCGGCCACAGCGGCGGCGGGCGGCATGCGCGGCTTCATCATCGATCCGGAACCCTACGATTACAGCGCGTGGTGGTACAACCGCGAACGCTATGCCGGTCTCGAATTCGAGCAGGCGCAGGCGCTCGTGCGTGAGCGCGGTGCCCGCTTCATGAGCATCATCCAGGAGTACATCCCGGACGTGCGCTTGCTGCTGCTGTATGGTCCTGGCCGCGCGCGTGCGGAGATCGAGGGGCGTGGTTTCGGCCTGCGCGATAGCCCGTGGGCGCTCTACGGCGCCTTCATGGAGGGGCTGATCCTCGGCGCGACCGGCGACTCGCATCTGATCGACGGCAATGAGGACTCCTACTACTACACGAGCGCCCAGCAGTTCGCCGATAGCCGCGGCTACCTCAACGACGCCATCCATTTCGTGAGCGACGATGCGACCCTGCGTGAACGCTTCGACCCGGTCGTCCAGATCGGCCAGGCGCTCTACGTCGATGCGCTGCTCAACCTGCGCGATAACCCGGAACAGATCGGCTATCACCTGGCCTCGGACGAGGAGCGGGTGCAGATGCTCGAACACAACCTCTACTACGCGCTGCTCAATACCGATGAGTACGTCTGGATGTGGAACGAAGCGATCAACTGGTGGACGGGCGAAGTCCCGCCCGCGGTCGAGGCGGCCATCGTCGACGCGCGTGACAAGGTGGCGAGCGGTGCGCCCCTGGGTTTCGAAGTCGATTCATTCGTGCAGGCAGCCTTGTCGAACGACGGCGGATAGCCGAGTGAATGATCCGAGCAGGAGCTTAATCGGCAGGCGAACCTGCCAGGAAATCGAGCACCAGACGGTTGAAAGCGTCGGGATACTCCATATTTGGCAGATGCGCGGCATTCGACATCACGTGCAGACGCGCGCCGGGGATGCCCTCGGCCAGCGTCTTGCCAATCGCCTGGATCACGCTCGTATCGCGGTCGCCGTAGATGACCAGCGTCGGCGCATTGATCTTGTCGAGATTGCCATAGGCGGGAAATTCCGGCGCCATCGTCTTGCCTTCCGCAGGCCCGCTGACGAGGCGCTCGTAGACCATGCCGCGCACGTAATCGTAGACGGCGCGGTTGCCCTCTTCCGGTGAGTGCCCCAGGCCGACCGCCCAGACCGATGCTTCCAGGTCGGCGAGCTGCGCGTAATCGTGCGCGTGGTAGAGCGTTTCCATCTGCTGGAAGATCGGTTGCTCGTCCGCATTATCGTCGCCGGGGTAGCCGCTCATGGCCGCGGCGACCGGGATCAGCGCCGAGACGCGGTCGGGGAACTGGAGCGCGAAGTCGATCGCGATCGCGCCGCCCATCGAGCAGCCCATGATGGCGGCGCGCTGCACCTCCAGATGATCGAGCAGCGCACGCACGTCGTGCAGTGCATCATACGGCGTGTCGGCCTCGGTGATGCTCTTGCCGTAGCCGCGCAGGTCATAGCGAATGATCTGATATTTTTGTGCGAATGCTGCCACCTGCGCATCCCACATGTGATGATCGGCGATGCCGGCGTGGATGCAGACGATAGCCATGCCTTCACCTTCAACCGTGTAAAACAGGTTGCCATTGGGAACATCGAGTTGGCCGGAATGCGTCATGTCTAATTTTCTCCTGGCAAACACTGCGTCTTGGCGATTTAATAGTACGTCTGTGGATAATCTTCCAACCAGAGGCTATTTGTATCACCATGACTGATCCTAGCACACTTCAAACGATCCATTCGCGCGTGGCCGAACAGCGCGAGGCGATCATTCAATTCCTGCGTGATTTGTGCGCGATCCCCAGCTACGACAGCCAGATCAAGGCGGTCGGCGAACGGGCGGCTGAGGAAATGAAAAAGCTCGGCTTTGACGAGACCTGGTTCGATAGCATGGGCAACATCGTCGGGCGTATCGGCGATGGCCCGCGCAAGCTGCTCTACGACAGCCACCTGGATACGGTCGGCATCGGCGACCCGGCAGCCTGGGAATGGGACCCATTCCAGGGCAAGATCGAGGATGGCGTCTTCTTCGCCCGCGGCGCCTGTGACGAGAAGAACAGCACGCCCGGCATGATCTACGGGCTGGCGCTGGCGCGTGACCTGGGTCTGCTCGATGGCTGGACGGCCTACTACTTCGGAAACATGGAAGAGTGGTGCGATGGCATCGCACCAAACGCCCTGGTCGAAGTCGAAGGCATCCGCCCGGATTTCGTCGTCGTCGGTGAGCCGACCAGGATGCAGGTCTATCGCGGCCACAAAGGGCGCGTCGAGATGCAGGTCGTCGCCAAGGGCAAGAGCGCGCACGCCGCCAGCAACTTCCTGGGCGATAACGCCATCTACAAACTGCTGCCGATCATCGACGCCATCAGCAAGCTCGAGCCGGAATTGGGCGACGATCCGTTCCTGGGCCACGGGCGCATCACCGTCAGCGATATGCACGTCAAGACGCCGAGCATCAACGCCGTACCCGACGAAGCGCTGATCTACATCGACCGCCGCATCACCTTCGGCGAAGAGCCGCAGGCGGAACTGGCGCGCATCCAGCGCCTGATCGGCGACCGCAAGGACATCCAGGCGTCGATCCTCGAATACGAAGATCCAAGCTACACCGGTTTCGTCTTCAAGGTCGACAAGATCTACCCGGCCTGGGCGCTGCCGGAAGACAATACGTTCGTGCAGGCGGGTGTGCAGGCGGGCAATCTGCTCTGGGGCGCGCCGATCCCGACCGGCAAATGGGATTTCAGCACTAACGGTACCTACTGGATGGGCAAGGCGGGCATTCCGAGCATCGGCTTCGGCCCTGGCGACGAAATCCATGCCCACACCGTCATCGACCAGGTCAAGCTCGACGACGTGGTCAAGGCTACCGAGTGGTACGCCCTGCTGCCTGGGCTGATCTAGCCAGGGGAGTAAGTCCCTCGCCCAGGCGCGCGGCGCCATTCAGGGCAACGAACAAAACAGCCTCACCGCGTGGTGAGGCTGTTTGTGGATGGAGGTGCGGAGCATCGCAGCTCCGGTCCGCAAGAATCGATACAACGCATCTACAGGTTTAGTCGACTATTTGTCTCTCGCCAGCGGTAGCCCGGTCAACACGGTT
>JADLAY010000021.1 GCA_020849765.1 Anaerolineae bacterium | reverse complement strand
TTCGTAGTTGGTGAAAAATCCGCAATCGTGTCATTAAATAGCTCTGAAGTTGTTCTTCCTGCGCCGAAGTCTCCTGCTCTATATCAGGCCATATATCCTGCAAATGGCGCATTGCCGAGTTAATCATATCTACAGCTAGTTCGAAGTCTTCGTCGACCTTTTCAGGCACATCATCCTTTTTCGTTCTAGAAACAATATCCGTCATTAAACAAAGTACCAATAGATCTTCTTCATAAATATTGAGGTAGAAGAGTATCCCTGTTTGGTCTCCGAATTCTTCAATTGTATCGACATAATTAGGCTCATCCACAACAGATTTTAATGCTTCGGCAAAAATTCGTTTCTCATAGACATGGTTTAAAGCGTTATTCAAAGCCGGATAGTATTCGTGTCGAGCCTTTTTTCTCTTCTGTTCCCACAGAGTCAAGATAATAGCTGCACTTTCACTTGCCGCTTCTTTGCGCAATTCCGGAGTAGCATCCTTCTCGGCGCGCTCCATGAGTTCAGCAAGATAATGAGCCAACCACTTCTCGGTCGTTTGGTCAACTCCGAGTTCCAATTCACGGATAATGGCTCTTCCACGACTTCGAATTTTTTCGTTTAGCATAAGGTCAGCCTTCCATTAACATCATATATGAATCCATATGTTTTCCCCCATATGTCACTATCCCTCCCCTTATCGTAGCTGTACGGGCGCTTGCGAGAAATATTAACCTTTAGCACTAAGGAGCGTTTGGTCTTCTGAAGATACGCATTCAAAGTGTTCTTATCCAACAAGAATCTCGTTCCCTTGGCATAGCGCTCGCTGCTACGGAATTCGTTGCGATAATGATCTGAGTACCATGTTTCAAATCTGCCCACGACTAGTCCCTGGTTATCACTGTAATCCAGGGTTAATGGAACTCGTTCTAAATTCATTGTCTTCATAACGTCAGGTGAGAGAATTCTTAAGCTACGCGACTCTTCAGGCCAATACGAATCAAACTGTCCCATGTCCTCACTGACAGTCCAATATACAGTCAGCGGGTGAATTTCAAACAGGGGATGCTTCACCAGAAGCTCGTCTGTATTACCAAAGCTAAGGTTGAGATCAATTCTCAAATCTCGCCCTGAGAGTGCTTCCTCAATCATGTGGAGTTTTGTTTCGTGTTCCAATTCGAATTCGGGTAACCCGACATATCCGTCTGATGGTTCTGTACTGATTGCGCGCGCAAGAGCAGTAGCCGTTTCTTGAGCCACTGTTGCAGTGTTCACATGTATACTTAACTGATAATCATAGAACACAGCTTGACTGTATTCAGATACCACCAACCAATTCGCATCATACTGTTGAGGCTCAAGTACTTCGAAAAAGTCCTTCGATGTCTCGAGAGATACCCATTGCTGAAAGTCGATCGGACGGATGCCGAAATTCTGCGGATTTAGGGGTGGATTATCTACCAATCGACTTATCAATGCTGGATCGACATCATAGATATTGTTTACAACCCAATCGTGCCACGACCCATAACTCCAATTCTCATCATTCACATGAACCGGATTGCTGTCAATCCACTCACCTGCTACAAGATGAACACAATGATATTCGACGTAGGTTCGGAGACTTGTTATAGGAGGTGAATCAAACTTGTATCGACCGAGATTGATGTTATTGCCAAAGCGCTTTCGTAACCGATCTTGATCCAAGGTACACATATCATCCGTTATGTTCCAGGAACGAATCCATCTCATCGCCGCGTTTGCGACATCCTCACCCTGTCGACCAAAGCGCTTCGCGAGGTCACCAAACCAACCTTCAGAATTGTCTATGAAATAGAATCGGAACTGGCCGTCCTGAGATACTTTCTCGGACTCCCGTTGAGCATCAGTCACTGCGTCTGCGAAATCTAATACGGGATGATTGCGCTTTCGTTCATCAATTTCATCATCTGATTGAATCTCGGTCCTAGCGATAACATACACCGGCCCATTTACCTTCTTGATCCGTTCTAGCATCTCCTGATCAACAATCCCCGGATGTCGACCCTCTACTGCCAGTATCGACTGTTTTGCATGTTCCCGAATCTTCGCGTGCGGAAACTCATCATCAAGGGCATGGAAAACTAGTTCGTCCATATAGTTCAGTAGGAAATCCGGTCTGCGTAACGCTATATGGTGTACGATGAGCAAAAGCCAATCTCGAATACTCATCCACCGGTCATGTGAGGTGTCACGTGCTCGCTTAAGAACGCGTGGTAGAAGAACGTTAGGAGCGTGAATCGTCATGTCCACAATAGAATGGGCAACGCACCAACATAGCTCTACTTGCGGATCACCAAGGTAGTCAAAAAGGAAGTCCAGTAAGTCTTGATCTTCATTGACTATTGCTGACAAGTCCTCGGAACCAGGATTAACGGCATCCAATGCCCTTTCCAGAAGCATTTGGAAAATGACTTGTGCTTCGTTCCCTAATCGGTTCGCCAGGAATGCAATTACCGTGTACATCCGATCCGCGGTCAATTGAGTCAGCTCCGTGGCCACTGGACGCAATACCGCTTTGAAGAAGGTATTATTGTCTATAGCAGGCGAATGCGCTATACGCAATGCCTTCTCCCTCTCGGAGTCATCGTAATAGTACGCAAAAAGGGATTGAAGGTGCCTGTCAGCAAACACTAAGAGAGATTGTCTGACCTTTTTCAGTGAAGTAACGAAATAGGGCTGTGCACCAATACTCTCAGCAACATCTACCAAAAGTACGAAAACTTCCGAATCAGCCAAGACATCCGAATAGGGTGGGGCGCTGTCTAGATCTCGACCAACGACCATTTCGACTAGCTCAGCCTTCTGATCGTTTGTCATAAGCCGCAGACTGTCTCGAATAGCGTGGAGTAACGATATGTCGAGTCTATCATCTGAGGAAAGCTTTGTCTTTATTTCATTAAGCGCAGTAATGGGATCGCTACTGAAGATCAGCTTGGAAGGTCGAGATTGGTTGGCGGAATATCCAGAATGCGGCTCTTCCGCGAATAGCTCAATTTTGTTTAGGTAGTGACGTATCTGTTGAGTTGTTGGCTCATCTGAAAGGCCATTCAGCTCTGTCCAGCCTATGAGCTTCCTCATATTTCGTATCTGAGAGTCAATGTTTGTTTCGATTCGAATGCGCCAAGCAAGCTTAGCGAGAAAGTCTGGTAGGTCTATTGTTCCCTTATGATCTTCGACCAATTTGAGAAGCAATGTCACGTCCAAATGTTTCATTATATGCATGAGAGGCCAGAGGATTTCAGTATCGCCTTGCATTGCTTTAGCTACTGCCGCGAGTCCAGTGCCCAGATGAATGTGACCACGAGACTCAGCCCGCCGAAGTCCCCCAAATACAATATCAAGATGATCTCGGCTAACCGTGGTCAGAGCATCCTCAAATAAGGAGCCACGCTCATCACCCAGAATGTCATTCACATAGTCAAATATGTCCAGGAGATTTATTGATTGGTTAGGAGTCAGGCTTTGTCCGCTCCTTTGAACGGCATCAGCTGTAGCAATGAGAGACAGACTCCTGCCAAATCCAAAGCGATCCCAATGGTTTGCTGCGTTTCTAGCGATAAGGAATGCCTCGTAAGCCTGCTCATTCATCTTCATTGATCGCAACACAGTACACATTTGAAGTATTTCTTCTACGCGCTCACCGGATGCGATCCTGCCTGCATTTATGTCATCAAGCTGCCTCGTGATTAAGCCTTCGCAGACTACATAATATTCTTCTTTCTGAGCTAACACTTTGATAAACCGGGGACGCACAGAAACTGAGCCGTTTGACAAATAACTCTCAGCAAAGGCCACTATGTCTTGCACAATTTGAATATATGGTTCGGGACAAGCAACAATTGCTTCAAGCGTAACGCATACGTAGTTAACAAACCGAGATTTTGAAGTTCTACTATAGCTATAGTAGTCATCTTTCCAATGTTCAATAACATCTTTAGTAAATGAAAGATCATCCCAAGAACTCCCATTTCTAAGAGCATTTACGTGTGCAAGAATGACGCGATAGTGAGTTGCAAGAATTCGCCGAGCCGCGTTTGTGCGTTCATCCTTCTGGTAATCATTTTGAGTGGGAGTCTCTGTAAACACAAACTGATTTGGATCAAAAGTTTCTAGTTGTAGAGTCTCTTTGACAGCACACCGCCTAAGAAAGTCATTCACCTCTTCCGTGTACAAACCATAGTGGCTAAAATCATGTTCGTATAGTTGTTTAGGTCTCCAATAAGGAAGGAATTGTTGAATGTTATCAGTGGAAACCTGGCTAGCCATCAGATTAAGTACAATATCTCCTGCATAGTCTAAATTCCTCTTCGTAGAAGAGAAAACCTCATTAATGCACGGTATCAATCTTTTCAATACACTATCGAGTGTATCCAGTGAGCTATGTCTGTGTGCTGCGATCCACCCCAAAAGCGCGTAACCTTTCTGTATCTCGCTCAGATTCGCGCTTTCAATAGTGTCAACAATGGCATCGTCTTGATTTACTTCCTTATATAGTTTAATGACCTCCGTAAAAAGAGCGTACAGGTCTTCTTCAGGGTGCCAATCGAGGAGTTTTTCTAGCCCTGACTTCAAGTCCAAATCAAAACAGGTGTATAAAACAAAAGGAAGTATTTCGCTGCTGTCCCACCGTATGCCTTGTGAGTCTGAATCAAAGTATGAGGACTTTCGCTGGATGTTTTGTTGACTCCGCCAAACTAGTTCTGATGCCAAATCTGGTTCTTTTGAGCTTCGTGCTAGTTCTGCCGCTATAGTCAACAGATGTTTAGGTTTATCGTTTTCAAACACTGTTTTTTCGATATGATCAACTAAGCGATGCTGATACCCATACTCTACGGCTATATCAACAAAACTCTCTAGCACCTCAGCAAATACGTCTCCTCCATGAGCCAAAGCCGAAGCGTGAACGAGTAATTGCATCCCTTCAAGGTGTTGATCCGTATTGGCTGCCGCCATAAGTCCATATTTGAGATCGCGCAAAAAATCTTCTGGAAATGGGGATAAACGACTAACATGATCCTCGAAATGGGCCAACAGGTGCGTGACTAAAGGATGAAATCGGTTTGCTCGATAAAAGTGATAGACTATGTGATTGATCGCATAGTCATCGGGGAACGTATCCTTACAGAAATCGGCGATATGCTGTTTGGCATCATTCTCAGAAGACAGAACATATTGACGTGTGAAGTCCTCAAAATTCTTGTCGGTGAAGGCTACATGCCCTAGTTGATTGAGAAATAGCCCAAAATACACCTTCTCAGATAGAATGGACTCAATAGTCTCTGGAGTTTGACTGATGACCGCAGCCAATAAAGAAACGCTCACTGGACCTTGAAGCTCCTGAAAAATCGATAAGAGTTGACGTATGTATGGCATGTCACGCGCTACATCGGCCATCGCCTCCACATAGAGACTCTCTAGAGGTGCTTTTGCATAGCGAACAATATGAGCTATCCAATCGGATACATGCTCCTTTTGGCCTATTTCCAGAGTTTTGTTTATGACTCGTGGAATACCTTCTGAATGCTCATGAAGAAGCTCAATAGCCTGATCAGACAGTTCAGGAACTTGCGATCTGGCATAATCTGCCGTTTGGGTTAGGTCAAAGCCCTTGATCTCAATCCTCGCGACTTCAAGGGGCGTTTTGAGAAGCTGAATATTCTCGGTACGGGTTGATACGGCACACACACAGTTCTCAGGTAGTTGCAAGCCAAATAGAACGTCGAGAAACAAATCTTCTACCTGAAATCTCTTAGTCGAATACTCGTGATACTGTTTAACTGCTTCATCTGCCGCATCCACTATCAAGACCAATTTGTGACCGCGGCTTCTTGCAATGCTTGCTGCAACAGCAAGTGCCTTACGAAACCGAAGTTTTAAAGATCGAACATCATCATTGGTGATTGCAAGAATGTTCGTTTCATACAAGTGGTCGAGTTCATTGGTTACTTGGGTCAGAAAGATTTGGAGGGGATAACGTTCGTCGCCAGGTTGACCAGCCCAAGCAGCATAGACTGGAACAGCGTGACCAAGTTGATAAGTCTCAGCAAAGTGTTGAATTACTGTGCTTTTTCCTATACCACCTCTTCCATGCAGCAAGAGAAAACCAGACGACATTTCATCTACGTTTGCGAGTAACTCGCTGTATGATTGTGTTGATTGATAGCTCTCAAGATTGGAGGGTTCTGGATGGTATTGTGCCGGAAAGAAATGAAGTTTCTCACTGACTCCAAGAGTTATGCACACATCTCTCTCGGATATTCCTCGAACTTGCTTTGACCTTGCCGTTTCAATGACAAACGCCAGCAATCTACGAAACCAATCGTCAGAAAAGTCTTCTGCAAACGCTAGAGCTATTTCAAATGCTTGTCGCTTCTGCTGATCAATGTCTGGCTGATCAAATGCCTCCCAGTTTATCGCTTGAAGAAACAGTCCGAGATTCTTCCATTGATTTGAGAATGATGTGGCATCTTGCAGTTGATTAAGGGTTGGACCTAGCTGGGGATCGATGCGGGATAGTTTGCCCAATGTGGACGGAAACTTTTGCAGAGGTGTGTTATCTAGCGCATTGAGAATGATTCCAAGTTGTTGTCTCAAATCGGGCTGAAGTGGGCGATTCGTGAAAATCTGTAACTGCAATTTGCCGATTGCCGTTTCGCCGTATTGATCCAAGTATTGTTCGAAAAGCTGCGCCAACTCACCGATTAAAGACGTGCGCGGTTTTTCACTACCAGAAGCGTCCTTATCATTACGGCATATATCCGAGAGTGTCCAGTTCTGGGTTGCATTCGCATAGCTGTACTTCAATTGCGATATAACTACCTTTGTTGCTGACGTGAATGTATCGCCACCAAAATACTCACTTACGTCAACAATATTTACATCATCGGCAGATGGCAGATCACTTGGGTTGATTCCTTCTAGCTCAATACGCTTGAGCGAACTTCGCGGATGAAGCATGTCAAGCATTCGCCGTACCGCGTAAGTAAAATGAAAATAGTCTCCAGCGTTTGAGGCGATTGCACCCAAGACACCTGCCATTTATTCCTCCGTCGAATAGATAGAACCGCAATGAACTTCTTGCACTTGTGGGTGACTATGGCCTGATTACAAGTGGTGCGCGTTGACCCAACGAGTGCGCGGCTCAAAACAGCCGTCCAGCTCGAATTCATTCCCCCCAAAAGGGTATCCGTTAAAACGGTGATAGTTCTGGCCCATTAGCGTACTCAGTGTTTTGGGCAGCCACTATATGGAAAACAGAGTCGAATAAAACCCATGCAAGTAAACCAACGGAAATAGACATCGTTCTGGTCTCTGAGAAGTTTGCTGGACACTGCTTACTCAGCGTGCTAGTGTGGTTCCTTAGTCTGTTTAACAACTACACAGGAGATGGGTGCAGCGCCTACAAGAAGTAGAACAAGTTCCGCCAGTACTAATCCTTGATCGGGATACGTCCCCTCAGCCCCGGCAGTTTCCCGAATACGGCGGTCCCACCACCGAAACTCTACCACCTGTACACGAGTATACTAATTGTACTCAATCTGAGCCGAAGTACCCCACCGGATTCGGGGATTTCACTTTTGAGGAGCTGTATAACGCGACCAATCGAAATGTGGATTTTACCCTGCGCCATCAGTTACGAATGAACAACCCAGAGGACATTGATGACTGTATGCAGTCTGGGTATTTCAAGGTTTGGGAGCAGCTTCAAAAGCAACCTGAAATGTTTGCCGGAAGGTCGAAGAGGTACATTATCCAAGCAGTGTTACTGCGTTCCAAGGCACAGCGCTATGCCCATCTACGACACTATCGCAAGATTATCTATGACGCCGATGCATCAGCCCATCAGGATGCCAGCAGCCTTACTATCTCCCAAGTAGAGACGTGGATTGATCTGGCCTGGTCAATTCAGCGAGTAGCAGAGCACACCGCCACCCTCGATAATCCCATCTACTTATTAGCCCTATACACCCTCATAACGGGCGTAAAGACCCAAGATGTTGTCCGGGCTTCTCAACACGGCTTAAGCACATTCACTGCCGCAAAACGAAAGGTACGGGCTACGCTTGCGGAAGATCTACCCGGCTATGGCAACGCGGCCATCGGCGTAGAGCCGCTTACACTCCCCAAAGTACGATCATTTCAATACGCTCAACGCCGCAAGCAGCTTATCACCCCCATTCTCCTGGATGACATACCCTCTCACTCAAGTCCGGATAGACCGACTTCCGAGCTTTTCGCCCGTCGAACTCGAATGCCGCAATATCAAGGTTTTCAAGAACCCATCAGCCAAACACCTGGAGTCAGATATGAAACCCGATGGCGCGGTGGAGCAACACTTGAAGAACTACTCTCCGATGCGCAAGTACGAAAGGTGGCGTTTGCCAAAATGCGGTCATTTGGTTATGCAGATGAGGATGCTCAGGATTGCTTTCAACTTGGGACAACCAAGCTCTGGCAGGTACTTCAAGAACAGCCCTTTCTCTTGTCAGACAAAGGCGCAGCCTGGGTTGGTATCTGGATCGCTCACTCTGGCAGTACGCGGTCGCTTTGGAAGGACAAAGCCCGTTCCGTGCCGTTTGACGACCCTGACGTGTATCGGAATCGTCGCTCGGAACGATGGGCATCGTGGGCAACTCGCGTCGATAAACGCATTGACTTTGCGCTGCTAATGAACACCCTGGCACAGCGATATGATGGTGATCCCATCAAGCTTTTTGCTCTCTATTCCTTGACCACTTCCGTCAAGATGAAAGACCTATTGCCGGTCGCTGACGCCCCAAAAAACCGGCTCATTGAAGCCCGTAATGAAGTACGAGACGATATGCGTGAAATTCTTGAGATGGGTACGGGCGGGGATATTTCCAACGAGTTTTGGACAGATCAACTTCAACGAGTGGAGAATCTTGACTGTGTGACAAGGGTTGCCGAGCGAGCTATGGATGACCAACGCCTTCTCTTGGCGCTCTATACTGTTACTACATCCGCGAAGCGCAAGGATGTAGCAGGGCTTTTTGGTATCCCCCTGACAAAGTTTCGCAAAGAGATTGCGCACATCAAAGGCATGTTGGCGGAGGAGTACCGGAAGGGAAAGCGCAAATAACTGTCCCAGTGGCATTATGAACTTGCGCCGATTCACTAGAGATGTGTTTCAAAGAGAAGATATGAGGTGCTATACGAACCTTTGTCGGTAGTCGTGATTTGTACCCCATTCGATCCATTTCCGTAGTGATTGACTCGTAGCGTTCGGTCTGATAGATTCGACTCATAGGTTTATGAAAAGTGTTACTCAAACCACATTCATACAGCTTGAACATATCAAATCGACTCTATCGGCATTGCAACGCAAGAACGAGCTAATCGAACTTATTCAGTGGGCGACACGCGAGCGGCTCTCCGGCGTGCAGCGCGCCTACGAGAACCGCCTGGCAGATGAGGAGCGGCGGCTTTTTCGCCACTCGCTTGAACACCCATGTATCGTTCATCTCCTCCGCTTAATCTACACAGCCTACTATGCTATCAAACCCAGACCTCGCTACCATGCAAAAGGCAGCGCAGCAACGTACAGACGTTGTAACTTGACGCAGACTCATAGAATGCCATATAGTGCTTTACAAATCACATAAACAAAACGCCCCCGAACGGTGCTGCTAACACCGCGCGAGGGCTAACCAACCACGCTGACTGTAGCAGCATGGAGGCTAAGGCAACTTTATCTATTGCCAGTCAAGCCGTCAATTGCTCATCTCAGCAGTTGGCGGCTTTTTAATTTGGGCTACCGCCCAGAAAGGAGAACATGAATGAACCGAAGCCGGATGTCGTGCAGTTCGTGCCTCACCTGGCACAGGAGCGGTTCTTCACCGTACCCCGATTCGGTGAGACGCTCGACGAGGTCGGACTGGAAGCCAAACTCATCACGCCGACAGAAGACCAACTTCAAGAGAGAAAGGGCGAAACCATGCGCTTTGCAGCTTATATCCGTATCAGTTCAGATGAACAAGTCGGCAACTTCTCGGTCGATGCACAAAAACGGGCGATTGATACCTGGGTGAAAACCCAAGAAGGCACTATCGTCCGCTATTACATCGACGAAGCACAGTCGGGACGCACGTCTGACCGTCCCGAATTCCTTGCGCTACGTCGAGATGCGAAGACTCATGCGTTTGACGCAGTCATTGTGCACAAGTTCGACCGCTTCGCCCGCAATCGCACCGATGCCCTGGCGATCAAATCGCTCCTGCGCCGAGAATACGGCATCAAGGTGCTGTCTGTGAGTGAACCTTCAGAGGATAGCGACGGCGCAATCGGCGCGCTCATTGAAGGCATCATGGAATGCGTCGCCGATTGGTACAGTCGAAACCTCGCCGACGAGACCCGCAAAGGCAAGCGCGAGCGCGCGATGCAGGGCTTCCACAACAATCAAGCGCCGTTTGGATTTGACAAGGATGAGCAAGGCGTGCTGGTTCCCAATGAGCACGAGCTTGAAGGGCTGCGCATGGCGTTTGAGCTATATGTCACAGGCAACCTCAGCGACAACAAGATTGCGCGCGTCTTGAATGAGCACGGGTATATCAGCAAGTCCGGACGACCGTTCTCTACGGAATGCGTGCGCGACATGCTTCAGAATCGCACATACCTGGGCTACGTCAAATACCAGCGCTATATGAAGCATCCCGACGGACGGCATCTCCGCATGGATGAACCGGAATGGTTCAAAGGCAAGCACGATGCTGTCATCGACCAGGAGATCTTCGACCAGTGCCAGGCGGTTCGTCTGCAACGGGCAAGCTCACATGAACACTATCCGAAGCATCGCACCTATCTACTGCGCAATCTCATTTACTGCGCTGACTGTGTGGCAAATATGCCGCCTGAGGTCGAGGATGACCAATACGGCAAGATGCGTCCGCACAGCAACGATGGCTATCTACTCTATCGCTGCCGGGCGCGTGATTTCGGGCGTTCGTGTCCGCAGAAATCTGTGCAAGCAACCAGTATCGACGAGCAGGTCGTCACTGTGCTCAAGACTATCAAACCGCCCGCAGACTGGCGCAATCGCATGGTGCAGGCTATGGGTCAGTTGCTCGGCGATCAGAAGCTGGAAGAGCGCATCGCAGAAATCAAGGCCATCATTGAGCGCATGGACTTCCGCTGGGATAACGGCTTCATCACCGACCGCGAAGCCTATCTCGAACAGCGGGTCAAGCTGCAACAGGAACTTGAGAAACTCACGCCTATCCCCGACAACGATCTGGAAACCGCTGCGGATCTGCTTGAGAATTTCGAGCACCACTGGAGGGCAACAGGTGGCGATAAGAAACGTCAGGCTGCGCTCGTACAGCTTATTGTGGCACGTGTGTGGGTGCGCAAAGATCGCGTGGTCGCCGTGTCGCTGCGCCCGAATTATCACGTTGCAGTGGGCTTAGGAACAGAAAAGCCCACCGAACTTCAGGTGGACTTTGAGGATTGTAATATTGTACGTAATCGGGGCCGACGGGTTTCGAACCCGCGATCTCTGCCTTGACAGGGCAGTATGTTAACCGCTACACCACGGCCCCTGATTGAATGCCTCGTAATCATAGTCAAGCGACCTTCCCCTGTCAAGACAAAACTCCGCAGATTCGCCCCTGACATTGTGCATAAATTTCAGGCGCGCGCCGCCATGTTGTGGTACAACCTGATCACAATTCGCCGCATCATGGGAGACCCCAAACGATATGACCAGTGCTCCTGCTTTCCCCTCCGATCTCGAGATTGCGCGCCAGGCCAAACTGCTGCCGATTTCCGAGATCGCCAGACAAATGGATCTCGACCCTGAAGAAGACCTTGTTCATTATGGAAAACACATCGCCAAAGTGAAGTTAAGCGCCATCGAGCGCATCCAGAGCCGCCCGAATGCGCGCTACGTGCTGGTGACCGCCATCACGCCGACGCCGCTCGGCGAAGGCAAGACGACGACCTCGGTCGGGCTGGCGCAGGCGTTCAAGCACTTGGGCAAGCGCGCCGTCGTCACGCTCAGGCAGCCGTCGCTGGGGCCGACCTTCGGCATCAAGGGCGGCGCCGCCGGCGGTGGCTACAGCCAGGTGGTGCCGATGGAGACCTTCAATCTGCACCTGACCGGCGACTTCCACGCCGTGACCGCTGCTCACAACATGATCGCCGCGCTGCTGGATGCGCACCTGTTCCATGACAACGAACTCGGCATCGACCTGGCCCGCAACCTGTGGCGGCGCGCGCTTGACATCAACGATCGGGCGCTGCGCCACGTGACCATCGGCCAGGGCGGCAAGAACGACGGCATCCCGCGCGATACCGGCTTTGACATCACCGCCGCGTCGGAGCTGATGGCCGTGCTGGCGCTGACGACCAGCCTCAAGGACATGCGCGAGCGCATCGGGCGGCTGGTGGTTGGCTACACGACCAGCGGCCAGCCGGTGACTGCGGATGACATCGGCGCGGGCGGCGCGGCCACCGTCCTGATGCGCGACGCCATCATGCCCAACCTGATGCAGACGCTGGAGAACACCCCGGCGCTGATCCATGCCGGGCCGTTCGCCAACATCGCCCACGGCAACGCCTCGATCCTGGCCGACCGGCTGGCGATGAAGTCGGCGGAGTTCGTCGTGACCGAGGCGGGCTTCGGCGCGGACATCGGCGCGGAGAAGTTCTTCGACATCAAGTGCCGCGCGTCGGGCTTCCAGCCGGATGCGGCCGTGCTGGTGGTGACCGTGCGCGCGCTCAAGGCGCACACGGGCAAGTACAAGATCGTGCCGGGCAAGCCGCTGCCGGAGGAACTGACGCAGCCGAACGTGGCCGACGTCGAGGCCGGGGCGGCCAACCTGATCCAGCACATCGAGAACGTGCGCAAGTTTGGCGTGACGCCGGTTGTGGCCATCAATGCCTTTAGCGATGATGCGCCGGAGGAGCACGCTGCTATCGAGCAGATCGCCAGGGCGGCGGGCGCCTATGGCGCTGCCGTCAGCAATCACTTCGTCGATGGGCGTGAGGGCGCGGCGGCGCTGGCGCAGATGGTGATCGAGGCTGCCGAGGAGCCGTCGGAATTCCATCATCTGTACGATCTCGACCGGCCCGTGCGCGAGAAGATCGGCACGATTGCCCGCGAGATCTACCGGGCGGCGGCGGTCGAGTACACGCCGGAAGCCGAGGCGCAGATCGACCAGTACGAAGCGGACGGCTACGGCGGGCTGCCGGTCTGTATGGCCAAGACGCACCTGTCCTTCAGTCACGATCCCAAGCTGGGCGCGACGCCGCACGACTTCACACTGCCGATCCGCGAGGTGCGCCTGTCGGCGGGCGCGGGCTTCCTCTACCCGCTCTGTGGCCCGGTCAACACGATGCCCGGCCTGGGCAAGTCGCCCGCGGCGCATCGCATCGACATTGACGACAACGGCGAGATCGTCGGGCTGTTCTAAGGGTGCACCCTCATCCCCCGGCCCCTTCTCCATCAGGGAGAAGGGGAGCCAGAACAGCCTGGGGGAGGGGCGGGCAATGCTGCTGACGTGCCTCATTCAGGGAGAAGGGGAGCCAGCATGCGGCGACATGTCTGAGCCTGGGCGAGGGATACGCAATGCTGCTGATTGGCCTCATGCTAGGCGAAGATGAGCCAGCAGGCGGCGAGGTGGTCATGGACGATTGGGAAGGGGAACTGCGGGCGCGGGCGTCGGAGGCGATGGTGCACATCGCCCGCGATCTGCGCCAGCGGCAGACCCCGGCTGAAGTCCTGCTCTGGGAGGCTGTGCGCGATCGTCGGCTGGATGGCCTGAAGTTCCGCCGCCAGCATCCGGTCGAGAACACGGCCTACGTGGTCGATTTCCTGTGCTACGAGGCGCGTCTGGTCGTCGAGCTTGACGGTGGCATCCACGCCGATCAGCCAGACGCGGATGCCATCCGCCAGGCGGAGATCGAGGCCCAGGGCTACCACGTGCTCCGCTTCCGCAATCAGGCTGTGCAGGACGATCTCGAATCGGTGCTCATGGCCATCGTCGCCGCCGCGCGTCCGGGTTCGCGTCAAGCCTGAGAGTGAGGGATTTGTACCCTCATCCCCCGGCCCCTTCTCCCTGATGGAGAAGGGGAGCCAGAGCGGCTGTTATCTCAGTCGTGTCTGAAAGTCCCTCTCCCTCAGGGAGAGGGATTTAGGGTGAGGGTTTCTTCCCCCCGCAAGCGGAGATCCCTCTTTACCCTCATCCCCCGACCCCTTCTCCCTGTAACCGAAGGTCGCCGAAGGCTGGGAGAAGGGGAGCCAGAGCCATGCTATCTCAGCAGTGACTTCTGAAAGTCCCTCTCCATTCGGGAGAGGGATTTAGGGTGAGGGTACTCGTCTTCCCCCCGCCTCCCGCGTGCCCCCGCCGCTTCCCGCCAGTACAATCTGACGATCGCTATTAACGAACCCATAGCCGGAGCCGACCGTGAGCGCCATCACCGCCCAGCACAAAGCGATCCGCCAGTTTTACGCCGACCGCAAAGCGTTGGGAAAGCAGGGTGTGACGCACGAGTTGGCGGTGCGCGAGCCGTTCAAGAAGCTGCTGGAAACGCTCGGCAAAGCCAATCGTTGGACGCTGGTGGTCGAGCAGAAGATTGAAGGCAGGGTGCGGAGAGCGGTTCCGGACGGAACGCTGCGCGATGACATTCGCTATCCGCGCGGCTACTGGGAGGCCAAGGACACGCGCGACGACCTCGACGCCGAAATCCAGAAGAAGTTTGCGCGCGGCTACCCGAAGACGAACATCATCTTTGAAGACACGCGGCGGGCGGTGCTCTACCAGCGCGGCGAGCGTGCGGGTGATTACGACCTGAACCAGCCGGAGCAGATCGCGACGCTGCTCGAACGCTTCTTCGGTTACACCGAGCCGAACATCGTCGGGTTTGAGCAGGCAATGGCGACCTTCCAGCAGCATACGCCGGAACTGGCGCGCGGGCTGCTGGCGTTGATTGAGGAGGCGCACAAGGATAACCGCGCCTTCCAGACCGCCTACGCCGAATTCATGGACATCTGCAAGAACGCGCTCAACCCGAACATCAGCCGCGAGGCGGTCGACGAGATGCTGATCCAGCATCTGCTGACCGAACGGCTGATGCGCACCGTCTTTGACAACCCGGACTTTGCCCAGCGCAACGCCATCGCCGTCGAGGTCGAGAAGGTGATCAAGGCGCTGACCAGCCGCAGCTTCAGCCGGCGCGACTTCCTGGGCCAGTTGGATTATTTCTACGAAGCGATCGAGGCGGCGGCGCGCGACCTGACCGACTTCAAGGACAAGCAGACCTTCATCAACACCGTTTACGAGCGCTTCTTCCAGGGTTACGCGGTCAAGGTGGCGGATACGCACGGCATCGTCTACACGCCGCAGCCGATTGTCGACTTCATGTGCGCGGCGGTCGAGGAAGTGCTGCGCGACGAGTTCGGCCTGGGGTTGGACGACCCCGACGTCTGCATCATCGATCCGTGCACGGGCACCGGCAACTTCATCCTCAACCTGATGCGGCGGCTGAACGAGCGCAACCCGGCGGCGCTGCCGGATCTGTATGCCCAGCGCATGTTCGCCAACGAGGTCATGCTGCTGCCCTATTACATCGCCAGCCTGAATATTGAGCACGCCTATTACGAGATGACCGGGCGCTATGAGCCGTTCGAGGGTCTCTGCTTTGTCGATACGCTCGACCTGGCGGAGGGCGCGCAGATGAAGCTGGCCTTCATGACCGAGCGCAACAGCGAGCGCGTCGAGCGGCAGAAGCAGGCCAAGATCACGGTCGTCATCGGCAACCCGCCCTACAACGTCGGCCAGTTGAACGAGAACGACAACAACAAGAACCGCAAGTACGATGTGATTGACAAACGGGTAGCAGAAACTTACGTTAAAGACTCGCAGGCCACTCTGAGGATGCAGTTATACGATCCTTATGTGAAGTTCTTTCGTTGGGCGACCGATCGCCTGGAAGGGCGCGATGGCATTGTCTGCTACGTCAGCAATAACAGCTTTGTCGATCAGATCGCCTTCGACGGCATGCGCCAGCATCTGCTGGAAGACTTCACGCGCATCTATCACCTGGATTTGCACGGCAACGTGCGCCAGAACCCGAAGTTGAGCGGCACGACGCACAACGTCTTCGGCATCCAGGTCGGCGTCGGCATTACGGTCGCAGTGCGCTCATCCCATCATGCAGATCGCAGACTGTTCTACCACCGCGTACCGGAATTCTGGCGTAAAGAAGAAAAGCTCGGCTACCTGGAGGAAATGGTCGAAGTCAAAGGACGAGAGAATTCGCTGAATACAGTTGAGTGGCGAGAATTGAGACCTGATGCCCATGGAACATGGATTGTTTCAGCACACTCGGATGAATTTGAAGCCTTTCTCTCAATCGGACGCAAAGAATCGCGAACACGAGAGAAGCGCGTTGCAGGAACGATTTTCCATCGCTACTCCATGGGTCCAAAAACCAATGCTGATGCATATGTTTATGACTTCGGGAAGAGAGAATTGGTGAAGCGGGCGCAGGTCATCGTGAATGATTACAGGGCAAAACTCGGACGATGGCTTGTTGAGGGACAGCCAACACGGGTGGACGAATTCCTGAAAATAGATGAGACCGTACATAAGTGGATCAGGAATACAAAGAGATCGTTGTTACGAGGCACTAAGGTAGAGTTCGATATCGAGCGAATACGAAAGGGACTATATAGACCATTCAATGCAAGGTATTACTACTTCGAGGATGTATTTTCAGAGGATACGTATCGGCTTCCTAATATGCTGCCCACGGCCTCAACTGAGGAAGAAAATTGCCTATTATGCTGTTCAGGTATAGGAGGGCTATCGCCTTTCAAATCGTTGGTGACGAACAGGATACCGGGGCATGACACTCTTGAGAAGACGCAATGCTTCCCCTTCTACGTCTACGACGAGGACGGGAGCAACCGGCGCGAGAACATCACCGATTGGGCGCTGGCGCAGTTCCGCGCGGCCTACGGCGACGAGACGATCACAAAGTGGGACATCTTCTATTACGTCTACGGCCTGCTCCATCACCCGGCCTACCGCGCACGCTACGCGGACAACCTCAAGCGCGAACTGCCGCGCATCCCGCTGGCCGGGGTGGAGGTGCAGACGGATCGCTCCCCGATTGAAGCCTTCCGCGCTTTCGCCGAGGCCGGGCGCCAACTGGCCGAACTGCATCTCGGCTACGAGGACGTCGAGCCGTATTCGCTCGAAAAGGTCTGGAAGCCGGGCAAGCCGATCTCGTGGCGGGTCGAGCAGATGCGGCTGAGCAAAGATAAGACGGCGATTCAGGTCAACGACAGCCTGACCCTGCGCGGCATCCCCGCGGCGGCCTTCGACTACCGGCTCGGCAACCGCAGCGCGCTCGACTGGATCATCGATCAGTACCGCGTCAAGACGGATAAGCGCAGCGGCATCACCAGCGATCCCAACCGCTACAGCGAGGATGAGCAGTACATCGTCAAGCTGGTCGGGCGCGTGGCGCGGGTCAGCGTCGACACGGTCGCCATTGTGAAGGGTCTGCCTGAACTGCGCTTTGGGGAAGGCGAAGGATGACCCTCGTCCCCCAGCCCCTTCTCCCTGTAACCGAAGGTCGCCGAAGGCTGGGAGAAGGGGAGCCAGAGCGGTTGCTAACTCAATAGTGACTTCTGAAAGTCCCTCGCCCTTAGGGAGAGGGATTTAGGGTGAGGGCGCTCTCTCTCCCCGCGCTGCCGCAAGCCTACTTGGCCCTCATCCCCCAGTCCCTTCTCCCTGTAACCGAAGGTCGCCGAAGGCTGGGAGAAGGGGAGCCAGAGCGGCTGTTATCTCAGTCGTGTCTGAAAGTCCCTCTCCATAAGGGAGAGGGATTTAGGGTGAGGGTTTCTCCCTCCCTCCTCCCTTACCTTGCGATCTTGAAGTTGAACAGCGGCGTTTGCAGTGCGCCCATCAGCCGCAGCCAGATCGGCAGCAGCATCTCTGCACCGCGCGCGCTCGTGATGTCGCCCAGGTCAATCACCGACGGCCAGCCGAAGTCGCGCTTGAGCAGGTCAGCGACCTGCGCTTTCGCCTCGGCGTCGTTGCCGCTGACGAACACGGCACTCTCCTCCGACAGCAGGCGGGGGTTGACCATCACCTGCGCGGTCATCGTGTTGAGCGTCTTGACGACCTTGACCTGCGGAAAGGCGCGCTGGATTTGCTCGGCCAGCGAATCGGTGTTGGAGACGGCGAGCACCGGCGGCATCCCCCGCGAGGCGTCGAGCGGGTTGGCGATGTCGACCAGCACCTTGCCGTTCAGATTGGCCTCGTCCGCCAGTTTGAGCGCGTCGAGGGTGGCCGCGCCGGATGTGCAGTTGAACACTATCTCGCTCGCTGCCGCCGCTTCTGCGAACGTGGTCAATTTGATCAGCGGATTCTGCTCGTGCCAGACCGGGAAGGGCGGGTTGCCCATGTAGTCAGACTCGGTGCGCGCCAGCGTCTGCGCCGGGTCGCGCGTGCCGATCATGACCTCATGGCCGGCGCTCGCCAGCTTGGCGGCAATCGTCCGCCCGACCACACCCGTACCAAAGACTGCAATCTTCATTCTGATGCTCCTTATGCAACAACCATCAATGCCATCAAAGACCGGTCAACGAGACGCTCAGCTGCCACAGTCGTGCCTGGGCCGCCTCGTCGTACGCTTGTTTGGGCGATGTAAGCGGCTGCCGGTTGCCCAGGTACTGGCCGCTCACACCCGCCAGTTCCGGCGCCGTCGCGGCATAGACGACGCGCTCCGCCGCCCGCGCCGCCTCGGCCATGAATGGACGGACGACGACGTTGAGGATGCGCATCACCGGCGGCATCCCCTCACTGCCGAAGTTCGAGCGGAACACGCCCGGATGCACGCAGTTGACGGTGACGCCCGTCCCCTGGAGCCTGCGCGCCAACTCGTAGGTGAACAGCATGTTGGCCAGCTTGGTCTCCGAGTAGGCGCTGAAGCCGCTGTAGGCGCGCTGTTCGAACTGGATGTCGTCGAAGTCGATGGCCGTGTTGGCGCCCAGCCGCGTCGTCACGTTGACGATCCGCGCCGGGGCGCTCGCCTGCACGACGTCCAGCAGCAGGCTCGTCAGCAGGAACGGCGCCAGGTGATTGAGCGCCAGCGACGTTTCGATGCCGTCCGCGCTCAGCGACCGCGTCATGAAGACGCCGCCCACGTTGTTGACCAGCACGTCCAGCCGCGAGTGCAGCGTTCTGAAATCCTCGGCCAGCCGCCGGATCTGCGCCTGCGACGACAGATCGGCCACCAGCAGATCGACCTCGGTGTTGCCGCTGGCGCCGATGATGTCCCGGCGGGCGGCCTCGCCGCGCTCTCGGCTGCGGCTGACCATGATCACGCTCGCGCCCAGCTTCGCCAGTCTCAGGACGGTCGCCTTGCCCAGGCCCGCGTTAGCGCCGGTCACCAGGCAGACTTTGCCCCGCATATCTCCGCTGTCCATCGCCCCTCCTCGGATGCCCGATTGCGCATTCCGCTCACACCGGTTAAGATGATACAGACCGGTCTGTATCATGTGACAGTGGAATAATACAGACAGGTCTGTCTAGTGTCAACTGATCTTAAGGACAGGTTTGCGGCGGGGCGGGGATGAAACAGACGGACGCCACTGTGCGGATTGAACAATCGCTCTGGGGACAAACGCCGCCAGGGCATCAATGTGCGCGGGGGTCGCGGAGCGACCTACAGTCGGCACCTTGTGCCGACTCCCTAGCATGGCTAGGGTTGCGTCCCGTAAACGGGACTGCTACCGATTGCGCAGCCCGGTTCACCGGGCGCAATCTTAGCCGGATGGTTGACCATCCGGCGGTCGCATGGCGTCCGCCTGCGCCAAAAATGGTATCCTTACGGCAGATTGCAGGGACGATGCACTCGACCGCAAGAAGTCCCATTTGGGGCGCCGTCCACAGCGTTGGCGCCCGTCGCTAACGGATAGGGGGTGACTGATGCCCAACACAAAAGATGAATCCAAACAGACGGCGCGCGATCAAATCCTGGCGACCGCTGCCGAGTTGTTCTTCCGCGAAGGCTTCCGCGCCGTCGGCGTGGATACGATCATCAAGCAGGCCGACGTCGCCAAGATGACGTTGTATCGCTACTTCCCGTCCAAGGACGATCTGATCGTCGCCTATCTCCAGGATAGCAACGCCAAGTTCTGGATCTGGTTCGACGAATCGGTCGCCCAGGCCGACGAGCCGCGCGCGCAGATCATCGCCTTCTTCACGGCGTTGGCGAAGCTGGTGACGACGCCGACCTGCTATGGCTGCCCGTTCCTGAACGCCATTGTCGACTTCCCGGACAACACGCATCCCGGCCATCAGGTCGCGCTCGAACACAAGCTGGCCGTCCGCGCTCGCTTTCGCGATCTGGCGGAGGCGGCGGGCGCGCGCGCGCCGGACGTGCTGGCCGACCAGCTGCTGCTGCTGATGGATGGCGCCTTCATGAGCGTGCGCATGTTCGGCATCCGCAACCCCGCCATGCACGTCGCTGAGGCGGCGGCGGCGCTGGTCGACGCGCAGCTCTAGGCGCGCTCAGACGAGCGTCCCCTCGCCGACGTCCATCTGCAGGCCGACCTGGGCAAAGGCATCGTCCAGCCAGCCGCGGATCTCGCGGTACTTCGGGCTGTCGAACGGCGGCAGCAGCATCGGTTTGCGCGGGAAGCCGGCGTCGTAGCCCCTGGCGTAGAGCGCCATCTGCGAGGCGATCGTGCTGTCGGTGAAGTGCATCTTCGAACTCAGATCCATCATCAGCAGATAGAGCCGCTCGGACGTCTCCTCGTCGCCGTCGAAGGTCGCCGTCGTCAGCGCGGTCATGATCTCCGGCGCCCAATTGCTCATCCCGGCGATCATCGCGCGCACGCCCATCTGGTAGAAGGGCAGCCAGCCCTTCGACGTGCCCAGGATCAACTGGAAGTCCTTCTTCTGCAGCTTGGCCTCGTAAAAGACGCGGCTGACGAAACCGACGTCGAGCGGGCTGTCCTTCATGCCCGCCATGCCCATCTCCTGCAGCTTACGCACGGTGCCGACGGTGAACGAGAAGCGCGACGTCTCCGGGTTGTTGTAGGCGTAGACCGGCAGCGACGTCGCCCCCAGCAGGTCGCGATAATACTGGAGCACGAGGTCTTCGCTGTGCTTGTAATAGAACGGCGGCACCGCGCCAATGGCATCCAGCCCCAGCCGTTCGGCGGCCTGCGCCAGCGCGATCGTCGAGGCTGTGTCGATGCAGCCGACGTGCGCGATCAGCACCTTGTCGTCATACTGCTCGGCGATGGCCTTGGCCGCCTCGAACACGGCGATGCGCTCCGCGTTGGTCATCAGCGGGCCGGAGCCGTAGGAGCCGGTCAGGAACAGGCCGTCGACCCCGCGCTCGAACATCCAGCGCATGTGCCACTGCGTCTTGTCGAGATCGAGCCTGCCATCCGCATCGAAGAGCGTGATATTCGGAACCAGCGAACCGGTGAACATGATCGATAACTCCTATCGGTTGAGAAGGGCTTGCATGTGTTGGTTGAGCGTGCAGAAAGCGTCGTAGCGCTCTCGGTAGATCGCGTGGATCGCCATGTCCGGCTGCAGCAGATCTTCCGGCTGGGCGAAGGCCGCGTAGTCCCGCGTCGCATCCAGCGCCAGCCAGCCGACGATCGCCGCGCCCCTGGCCGAGCTTTCCGGCGAGCGCGGCACCACAACCGACGCGCCGAACACGTTCGCGATTGTGCTCAGCCAGACCGGTGAGCGATTCAGCCCGCCGGTCACGTAGACCCTGGCGATGGCTTCGCCGCGCAGATCTTCGATCGCGCGCACGACGCGCAGCAGCGCGAAGACGATGCCCTCGATCGCCGCGCGGATGGTGTGGCGCGGCTGGTGGCGCAGCGTCAGGCCGTAGACCAGCCCTCTGGCGCCCGGACTCCAGCCGGGGCTCTGCTCGCCGGAGAAGTAGGGGATGAACAGCAGATCGTCGGCGCCGGGCGCAACGCTGCTCGCCAGCCGGTCGGCCTCTTGATATAGATCGTTGTCGTCTCCACGTGTACCGAGCAGATCCTTGAGCAGCCATTCGTAGACTGCGCCGCCGCTGCCGATGATGCCGCCCGTCACCCAGTGATCGACATCGGCGACGTAGGTCCACAGGCGGCCCGCGGCGTCCGTCTGCGGCGCGGGCGTCAGCATGCGCGCGGCTGCGCTCGTCCCCAGGTTGACGGCGATCGTGCCCGGCCCGATGGCGCCGACGCCGATGTTGGCGAACGGCGCATCACCGCCGCCGACGATCAGCGGCGTGTCCGCGGGCAGCCCGACCGCCTGCGCAATCTCAGGCCGCCACGCGCGCAGGATCTGCCGCGGCGACACCAGATCGGGCAGCGCGCCGGCGCTGATTCCCGCGAGCGCCAGCGCCTCGCCATCCCACGCGTGCGCGGCCACGTCGAGCAGCCCGGTGGCCGAGGCCGTCGACCAATCGGTCACGAGCTGGCCGGTCAGCCGGAAGATGACGTAATCCTTGATCGAGATGAAGCGCGCGCCGTCCGGCAGCGTCATGTGCGTCTTGAGCCAGGCGATCTTTGCCAGCGGGTAGATCGCCTGCACGGGGCAGCCGGTGCGCTGGCTCAGACCCGCTGAGGCGGCCCGCGCCAGGGCAGCCGCGTGACCGGCACTGCGCATGTCTGCCCACGTCAGCGAGGGCGACAGCGGCGCGCCGCCCGCATCGACCGCCAGGACGCTGTACATCTGCGCACTGAGGACGACCCCCGCCAGCGCATCGCCGTCCGCCAGCAGACTCACCGCCTCGCGCAGCGCGTCGATGGCGGCGTCGGCCACCATGTCGGCGTCCTGCTCGCTCCAACCGGGCTGCGGCAGCGCCATCGTGTACGTCCGCCGGGCGTGGCCGAGGGCGTTGGCCCGATCGTCAAACAGCACCGCGCGGGCGCTGCTCGTGCCGATGTCGACGGCGATCATCCGTCCGTTGGGGGTCATGCGCGCCCTCCCATCAAGCCGCTACCCGGCGTGGCGTAAGGCGGGGCATGGTCACAGATCATCATGAGCAATTGTTGCCCTTCTTGCCCTCACCCTAAATCCCTCTCCCTTATGGCGAGGGACTTTCAGAGCCGTCTTCTCCCCTTCGCCCAGCCTTCGGCGACCTTCGGTTATAGTGAGAGGGGCCGGGGGTTGAGGGTCAGCAGCGGTGCAGTTGAAGCACGACCGCCACGCATTCGGATCACTTGCGCGCCGCTACCCGGTGTAGAGATACGACGTGACGCCTTCGCCCAGATAGGCTTTCCAGACGACGAAGTTGTACGGGTGCTCCCAATCCAGGTCGCCGCCGAACAGTTCGTGCAGGCGGTTGCTGTTGAAGATCAGGTGGCCCTTGTTGTCGAAGGTCATGCCGTCGACCCAGATCATGCGCTTGTCAGTGATGAACGGCTGGTAGGTCTTCGCCGCCGGGTCGTAGATGCCGATGCCCTGGCCTTCGAGCATCGTGTAATAGATCAGCCCGCGGTTGTCCGCGCCCAGGCCGTCGGTGTTGGTGCCTTTGTCGCCCAGGTCGACGACCGCCGCTTCGAGCGCGGCATCCGGCGTGGACATGTCTTGCAGCAGGCCGGTATCCAGCGCGTACAGGTGGCGGGCCGTCAGCGCGCACCAGTAGAGCGTCTTGCGATCCGCCGACAGCGCGATGCCGTCCGCGCCCGTGCGCATCGGGCGATCTTTCCAGATCCGTTTGCCCGCGATCTCGAACCAGTAATCGGGCACGTCCTGCGTGCTGACGTGCTGGTGCAGCACGCGGCGCAGCTGCTTCGTCCGCATGTCGTAGACGATCAGGCCGCCTTGCAGTGGATCGGTGAAGATGCCGGAGTCGGCGATGTAGACGAAGCCATTGGCGTTGTCGACCATCACGTCGTTAAGGAACGACGCTTCGTAGGAGGCGATCTCGTCCGGGATGACGATCGACTCGACCAGCGTGTTGCTCGTCAGATCCCAGCAGACCAGCTTCTGGGCGCCATGGATGCAGCGCTGGCTTTCGACGTGGCCCTGGTCGAGGAACCAGGCGCGGTTGAGTTCGTCGATCTCCCAGCCGAGCACCGATTGCAGCGCCGCCGGGTCGCCGATGGCGTTCATCTCCCAACTGGGGTAGGCGCTCAGCATCGGCTTACCGTCGACGATCTCGACCTTGTTGACCGTCGCCGGGATGCCGGGCGACCAGCGCGGCACAGACAGGTAGTAATTGCCGTCGCGGTCGGTCTTGAAACCGGCGGGCATGGCGCCTTTCCAGTATTCGCCGTCGTAAAAGGCTTTCTTCGCCGCCTCATCCGGGAACAGCCATTCAAGCCGATTCCAGTAGAACAAAATCTCGTAGTCGCCAACCTGGGACAGACTCATCAGTCACGACCTCCATGCAACAAAAGCTCAGTTTTCAACCAGCAGCGCCACCATCTTGCCGCGCACGTGCCGACCGGCCATCTCGTCGAAGGCATCCGGTACGTCGGCCAGGCCGATGATGCGGCTCAGCGCCGAGCGGACGCTGCCCGCGTCGAGCAGCGCGCCCAGCTCACGGCCAATCTGCGCCAATTCTTCCTGCGCGCGCCGGTCGCCGGAAAGATATGCGACGCCGAGCGCGATCTCGTGAATCGACAGGGCCTTGGCGAACGGGCGCACCTTGCTCAGATCCGGCAGGCTATCGACGCAGACGAGATGCCCGCCGAAAGCCAGCAGCTCGAGGTCGGCGGTCGTCGTCGCCTGGCTGACGGCGTTCAGGATCACGTCGACGCCGCGACCACCCGTCAGCGCCATCACGCGCGCGGCGACGTCCTCGGCCTGGTAGTCGATCACGTCGTGCGCGCCGAGCGAGCGCACGTAATCACGATTGCGCGCCGATGTCGTCGTCAGCACGCGCGTGCGCGCGTGGGCCGCCAGCTGAATCGCATAGCTGCCGACGCCGCCCGCGCCGCCCTCGATCAGGACGTTGCTGCCGGGCTTGAGCGTCAGCTTGTGGAACAAGCCCTGGTAGGCCGCGAAGCCAGAGCAGGGCACGGACGCCGCCTCGGCAAATGACAGTGTTTTCGGCATCGGCGCGATGGTGTGGGCGGGGATGGTCGCGTACTCGGCGAAGCCGCCGCGCCGCGTGAAGTCACCGTGATAATAGACCGCATCGCCGATCTGCCAGCCGGAGACGCCCTCGCCGATCGCGGCAATCGTCCCGGCCACGTCCAGACCCATCACGTGCGGGTATTTCCAGGCGGGGTTGCCCCATTCCGCGATTTTGTAGTCGGCGGGATTGAGGCCGACGGCGTGGACGCGCACCAGCACTTCGCCGGGCAGCGGCTGCGGCTCCGGCAAATCACTCAGCCGCCAGTCGCACGCTGAGCCGGGGTGATCGATAACAAGGGCTTTCATCGCTTAAGCACATTCATAGTCGACGCGAATAGCTCAAAGAATGGTGGTCTTCAACCGGTCGAATTTGGCGCGCAGTCTAACACCCACCTGATATAATGTCAATATGTCATCCTGTCATGACAATAGACCGCCAGAGCAACCAGAACGCGCGCGAGAAGCGCGGTTTAGCGTTCGCCGCTCGGTTGTGGCTGGCTGTATTCGAACTCGAAGCGGGACTTATCGCCCCGGCGCCAGGCGTTGTAGTACTCGATCGGCGCGCCGCCGTTGGAGTAGGCCGTGTTCTCGATATACATGATCGGGAAGCCGACCGGCAGCTCAAGGTGCCCGGCGACGTCTTCGTCGGCGGCAATCGCTTCGATGCTGCGTTTGACGCGTGTCACCGGCAGGTTGTAGTCGAGCCGGAACGTCTGGTAGAGCGATTTGACGGTGAAGTCGATCTCAGTCATGCCGGGGAAGGTCTTGACGGGCATGTACGAACTGACGATCAGGATCGGCTGCTTCATGATGTAACGCAGCCGTTTGAGGAAGACGACGTTCTCGTTCGCTTGCAGGTTGAGTTCCTGGCGCACGCGTACAGGCGCGGGCATCGTGCCCAGTTGCAGCACTTTGGTCTCGATCAGGTAGCCCTGCTGCGTGATCGAGTCGCTGTAGCCGATGGCGGAGCCGGTCCACGTCTCGATGAACTTCGGGTCGGTGACGAAGGTGCCGAGGCCCTTTTCGCGCGTGAGCAGCCCCTCGTTGACCAGGGCGTCGAGCGCCTCGCGCACGGTCGTCCGGCTGACCTGGAACATGTCGCACAACTGGTGCTCGCTCGGCAGTTGATCGCCACGCCGCCAGCGTTCGGCAATGATCTCCGCGCGCAGAATCTCCCGCAGTTGGTAGTGATAGGGCAGCGGGCTGGATTTATCGATTTCTGCCGCGCCCAGGCGGTCATTGTGGTTTGACGTCATAGGCTCCCTCTCTCCAATAAGGCCGGTGCATAAGGAATACGGTGATGATTCAGCATTCTAGTATGGTTTCAGCATAAAGTGAAAAGGCTGTAATTACAAGATGACAACTGGCTGGCCGCGAGTCGCTGTCGTCGAAAACATGCTGATTCGGAATTTACTTGTCATGACAGGGTGACATCTTGACAGGATGACATAGCGTGTTATATTTGTAAGCAAACGGCGCTTTTGAGAGAGATTTCGACTCCCGCCGTCACTAAATAGATTGTCTTGTCGCCGTGGCGACCTAACTATTGGCAGAAAAACATGGCACTAAAAGTCGAGAATTGGCCTTATACGAATCCAGTTGTTTCGCATCTCTACGGAAAACCGCCGCTCGTCTGGCGCGACATGCGCGTGCAGTTGGTGGTTTACGAAACCGACATCGCCAATGTCGAACGTGTCATCCCCGAACCGCTCGAACCCCGCAGCAACATCGTCATCACCTGGGTCTCCCAGTTCCAACTCGGCACCACGCAGGGCGCCTTCTCCGAATTCGCCGTTTACGTGCAGGTCAAATACAAGGACTACGAGGGCGACTACGAACCCTTCCTCTACGTCAATAATCACCTGCCGCTGACGGGTGGCCGCGAGATCTGGGGCTACCAGAAGAAGCTGGCCGAGATTTCGCTCCGCCACGAGCACGAGGCCGTCATCGGGCGCGTCGACCGTCTCGACCACGCCATCTTCAAGGGGCTGGTCGTGCCGGAGTACGAGGCCGATATGAGCGAGATCCCGTGGAGCCCGGATGGCGTCTTCTCGCTCAAGTACATCCCCTCGGCGGAAGAGGGCGGCACGCCGATCCGCGAGTTGATCCTGACCGAGGGTAAGTTCACGGCGCAGGCGGGCAAGTTCTTCGGCGGGCGCGGCTCGGTCAACTACGAGCGCTCGGAAATCGACCCGACCTATTTGCTCGAACCCAAACGCATCCTGGGCGGCTTTTACGGCCAGGGTGATTTGTTCTTGCCCTTGGGCAAGGTTGTTTACGACTACAAATAGAAAACATCGCCATCTTGGACGATAGCTGAGCATTGCATCCGCCAGCAGGCGGGAGTTGTCAGTTTCGTCATGCCAGGTTGCAGGTGCAGGTTACGTTTCTGCGTGGTTTCAAGGAAGGAGGCGCATCGTCAAGAGCTTGAAATATAAGGGGCTATCGGACGACGATTAGAGATAATAAAGGACGAGACAAGCATATGAAGAAAAGTCGCTACCTGGTTATCGTGCTGCTGCTTGCCCTGGTGCTGCTCATTTCGGGAGCAGTGCAGGCGCAGGATGCTGTCACCATCAACTGGGTGACCATTTCCGGGTTCTATACAGACTGGGCCGAACAGGTCGCTTCGCAATTTGAAGAGGAAACAGGCATCAACGTCAACATCATCGACGTTGACATTGGTCAGATGTACGAGACGCAGGTGCTCGAATCGGTTGCCGACACCGGCGCCTATGACCTGCTGACCTACGATGCCGGTTACAAAGCGGAATTTGCCGAGAGCGGTTATCTGCTCCAACTCGACGATTATATTGCGGCTGCCGATCCTGAAGTCATTGCCTTCGACGACATTGCACCCGCTCTGCGCGAAGTCAGCAGTATGTGGCGCGGCGGCGTCTATGGCCTGCCGTACTACACCTTCACGATGGGCTACTTCTATCGCTGCGATCTGTTCGAGAATCCCGATGAGATGTCGGCCTTCGAAGCGGAATACGGTTATCCGCTTGGCATTCCGGAGAACTACGATCAGTTGGCGGACGTCGCCGCCTTCTTCCGCCGCGCGCCGGGCGAAACCCTGGCCGGGCAGACCCTGGACGAGGACTTCTACGGCATCGGCGTGATGGCCGGTCGTTTCGACCAGGTGCAGGACGAGATCAACTCGATTGCATGGTCGACCGGCGCTAAGGTCATCCATGACGACGGCACGCCCGGCGTCACCGATCCTGAATTCCTGGCCGCCGCGCATCTGTACGTCGACGAACTGCTGCCCAACGCCCCGCCCGGTGCGCTCAGCTCTTCCTTCGACCAGATCGTCGCCCAGATGCAAGAAGGCTTGATTGCCCAGACGGCAGCTTTCTTCCTCGACCAGTACGCCAACATGGTCAAGACGGAAACCCTGATCCCCGGCGCGCGCATCTGCACGGCGCCAGCGCCTGGTGTGCATTCGTGGGTCGGTGCCTTCGGCGTCGGCGTCTCGTCTGACTCCAAGCACCCGCAGGAAGCCTTCGACTTCCTGGCCTGGATGGCTGGCCCGATCGCCCAGCGCCAGTTTGCCATCGGTGGCGGCACGACCTGCCGCTTGAGCATCCTGACCGACGAAGCTCTGATTGCCGAGAACCCCCAGACGATGGGCCATTACCCGACGTTGGTGGCGATCCTCGATCACACTGCCGCGGCCAACTTCTACCCGAACTACCTGTTCGTGCCACAAGGCGGCAAGATCTACGACGAGATGACCACGTGGTATTCGACCGCCGCGGCTGGCGAGCAGTCGGTCGAAGAGGCGATGGGCAACATGGCGACGGCGATTGAGCGTCAGTGCGGAGGCGCCTGCGAAGTCGCCAACGATGCGCTCGGTGCCGATTACTCGCCTGTGCCGATGCCGTTCGATTACGCCGCGTTCATTGCGAGCAAGGCCAATGACATTGAAGCCTGGGTCGCAGCGCGCAGTTCGTAATCGTCCGTTGTGAATGTGGAGAGCGTGGGGCGCCCCACGCTCTCTGACAAAAGTTTCTGAGATGAATGATGTACTAGAGCTGTTTAAGGGATCGTCAACATGAACTCTGGGTCAGTATCCGTGGACAATGCGCAGGTGCAGGCTGGCCGCCCTCGCTCGGCACCTAAACGCCGGCTGTTATCCGACTCTGCGTATTCCGTTCTTCTCATCACACCGGCCATGATCTTGATCCTGATCTTTGCGCTGGTGCCGCTGGCCTATGCGATCAATGTGTCGTTCCGCTTCGCCGACCTGACCAGCCCACGCGGGATCGCTGATTTCGTCGGCCTGGAAAACTATCATTTCGCACTCAAAGACAATTTCTTCTGGGCGTCCGTCCAGCGCACACTCCAGTTTGCCATCTCCGCCGTCGTCCTTGAGATGGTGCTCGGCATCGCCATCGCCTTTCTGCTCAACGAGATCAAGTGGCTCAAAGGGATTGCCCGGAGCCTGATCATCCTGCCGCTGGCCGCGTCGCCGTTCGCCGTCGGCCTGATCTGGCGTTACATGTATCACCCTGAATTCGGTGTCTTCAACTACATCGTCTCCAGGCTGGGGATGCCGGAGCAAAACTGGCTTGGCAATGCCAGTCTGGCCATGCCCAGCGTGATCGCGTTCGACGTCTGGCAGTGGACGCCGTTTGTCGCGCTGATCGTGCTGGCGGGCTTGCAGGCGCTGCCTAAGGAGCCGTTCGAGGCGGCGGAACTCGATGGGGCGTCGCGCTGGCGCGTTCTGCGCACGCTCACGTTTCCGCTGCTGTCCCCCGTGCTGACGCTGGTGCTCGTGCTGCGCACCATCGACGCGGTTCGTCTCTATGACGCCGTCGTCTCGCTCACGGGCGGCGGCCCCGGCACGTCGACGGAGGTCGTCACCTTCTACCTCTATCGCCTGGGGTTACGTTTTTTCCGCCTGGATCAAGCCAGCGCGATGTCGCTGCTGTTCTTATATGCCACTGTAGTATTCACCGGTTTAGTGATGCGCCGCTTCATGCGTCAAATGGCTGAGCGCACGCGTGCGAAGAATTAAGCAGGCTTGTGACGACAAGGAGCGACCACGATGCAAACCCAAAAAGTCACCTTCGCCGATCTTTTCCGCCATCTGTTGATGGTCGTCATTCTGTGCATCTTCCTGTTTCCGATTTACTGGATGGTGATGACATCCCTCAAGGCGCCGGAAGAAGTCCTGACCCGCCCGCCGACGTTCGTCTTCGAGCCGACGCTCGATAACTACCGTTACGCCTTCGAGCAGGCGGATTTCGGGCTGTTCATTCGCAATACCGTGGTCATCGCCGGGTTATCGACGCTGCTGGTGATTGCCTTTGGCTCGCTGGCCTCGTACAGCTTCGCCCGCTACAACCCTGGCGATGGGCACATCATGTTCTTCATCCTGACGACGCGCATGATGCCCGGCATCGCGGTCGTCATGCCCTTCTTCCTGATTTTCCGCGACCTGGGCAAGACCGGCATCGGCCAATTCCTGGCGTTAGGGCTGGATCAAGTCGGCTCGCTGGTGGTGGCCTACACGGTCTTCAACTTACCGTTCGCCATCTGGCTGATGTACTCGTTCTTCCAGGACATTCCATCCGAGCTTGAGAATTCGGCGCGCCTCGATGGCTACAGCCGCTTGCAGGTGTTCCTGCGCGTGGTGCTGCCGCTGGCTGCGCCGGGCATCGCCGTCACCGCCATTTTCAGCCTGATGTTCGCCTGGAACGAGTTCCTGTTCGGCTACATCCTGACGCGCGACGCGGCACGCACGATCACGGTCGGGGTCTCCGGCTTCCAGACGCAGCAGGGCATTCTGTGGGGGCCACTCGCCGCGGCTGCCGTCGTCTGTATTTTGCCAATGCTGGGTGTCGCTCTCATGCTGCAGCGCTACATGGTGCGCGGCCTGACGTTCGGCGCAGTCCGCGGTTAGGAAAGGCAGTTCAAAGTGACACTCTCTGAAGCCTGGGATCGCATGTTCTGGTCGATCATGCTCACGATCTTCGTGGGTCTGGTCTGGATGGGCTTCCTTCAGAGCTACGTGGCCTGTGAAGGAGTCGGCCTGGTGGTGGCAGTCACGATCGGCATTGTTTTCTTCGCCACCGGCTGGCGTTCCGCAAGCGCGAAAAAACGCCTGGCAGCCGCAGGCGAAGAGGAAGATGTGTGAGTAATGTTAGAACTACGCTTGGTGACCAAAAAGTACGGCACGAAGTTTGCGGTCAGAAATATCAACCTTGAGTGTCGCCCGTCCGAGTTCGTCGTCATATTTGGGCCGGCGGGCGCGGGCAAGACGACGACCCTCAACCTGATCGCGGGCATCACCGACCCGACGTCGGGCGAGGTCTTGTTCGACGGCCAGTCGCTGGATCGCGTGCCGCCGGAACACCGCAACATGTCGATGGTGTTCGAAAACTACGCGCTTTATTCGCACCTGACCGTGTTCAACAACCTGGCCTTCCCGCTGCGTGCTCGCCACATAAGCCAGAGCGAGATCCGGCGCCAGGTGCACGAGATCGCCGAGATTCTGCAGATCACGCCGTTCCTGGAGCGCCGCCCTGGCTTCCTGAGCGGCGGCCAGCGCCAGCGCGTCGCTTTGGGACGCGCCCTGATCCGCGATGCCGACGTCTACCTGCTCGACGAACCGATCTCGCATCTGGACGCCAAGCTGCGCCACCGGATGCGCGGCGAACTCAAGGCGCTGTGCCAGCGCAAGCAGGCGACCGTCGTCCACGTGACGCACGACTACCGCGAGGCGATGTCGCTCTCGCAGCGGATGGCGGTCATCAACAAGGGCCACATCATGCAGTTCGGCACGCCGGAGGAGATCTATCACACCCCGGCCAACGAATTCGTCGCCAGCTTCGTCGGCGAGCCGCCGATGAGCTTCCTCGACGTCGAACTGACCCAGGGCGCCGGACTGCCCGAAATGTTCGTCACAGGCACAGAGCAGCAGCCTGCTCGTATCAAACTTGACGACGAGACGAGCATCGCCTTGAGCCGGGGCGCCGTGCCCGAACAATTGCGCGTCGGCGTGCGCGCTACCGATCTCACCATCAGCACGACGCAGACACCGGCACACGCGGTGCCCGCGGAGGTCTACGTGGTCGAAACGCTCGGCCACCGCGACATCGTGACGGTGCGCGTCGGCCCGCACATGGTCAAGGTGGTCGCAAGCGCCGGGATGAGCCTGAACGTACGTGACGTCGTCTGGCTCGACATCGGCCCAGATACCTACCACCTGTTTGGCGACGAACAAGCGATCGCGCATCCTGCTCGCAAAGTGCGCGTGCCTGAAGGAGTGTGATCATCATGGCAAAAGTCGAACTCAGAAACGTGCGCAAGAGCTACGACCGCGGCAAGACGTGGGCCGTCAACAACGTGTCGCTGGAGATCGCGGATGGCGAATTCATGGCGCTGCTCGGCCCGTCCGGCTGCGGCAAGTCATCGACCATGCGCATGATCGCGGGCCTGGAAGAAATCAGCGGCGGCGAGATCTATTTTGGCGGCCAACTGATGAACCGCGTCAAGCCCTCCGCCCGCAACGTGGCGATGGTCTTTGAATCGTACGCGCTCTACCCGACGCTGACCGTCTACGAGAACCTGGCCTTCCCGCTGCGCTCCGCCGGGGTCAAGGGCGATGAAGTCGACAAACGTGTGCGCGCGATCGTCGAGATCCTTCAGTGCGAAGACCTGCTCGACCTCAAGCCGTTCAACCTGAGCAGCGGCCAATCGCAGCTCGTCGGCCTGGGGCGCGCACTCATGCGCCAGCCGAACGTCTTCATTATGGACGAGCCGATCTCGCACCTGGATACGCGCCTGCGCAGCCGCATGCGCTCGTACATCAAGCGCCTGCACATCGACCTCGGCTACACCATGCTTTACGTGACGCATGACCAGGAAGAGGCGATGGCGCTGGCCGACCGCATCGCGATCATGGACGTCGGCAACGTCGTTCAGATCGGCACGCCGCAGGAGGTCTTCCACCAGCCTGCAAGCGTCTACGTGGCGGGCTTCGTCGGCGAACCACCGATGAATTTCCTCGACTGCCAGGCCGAGCACAAGAACGGCGGCTATCAACTGTCGTACAAGGGCCACGCGATGCCGCTGCCGGATGACGCGGCGGCGCTGGCCCAGCGCCAGGCGATCCCGCGCGACGTGGTCGTCGGCATTCGCCCGTTCTACATCGACGTCGCCGCCGAACGCAGCGCGCGCCACACGACGCCCGCCGAAGTGTTCGTCGTCGAGCCGATGGGCGACTCGACCGTCATCAGCGTCAACGCGCAAGATACGCGCATGCAGATCGTGGTCGACCCGGCGACGGCGGCCAGCAGCGGCGACAAGCTGTGGCTGGCGCTGGAACCGTCGCACATCCTGCTGTTCGACAAGCAAACCGGGGCGCGGTTGTCATGAGACCGGCATTTAGGCTGCGCACAGGCAACGCGCAGCACGAAGGGCGAAACCATGTCTGAGGGCATACTCACGTACCAGCAGATCGCCAAAATGATCGACATCAGCGCCGTTCAGGCTTACCACGGCGAACGCGACATCCGCGAGCTGGTCGGCTATGCCAGGGAATTCGGCTTCGGCGCTGTGCACGTGCTCCCGGCCTGGATTCCTTTCGCCAGGGCACTGCTGCAGGATACGCAGGGGATCTCGCTCGGCTCGCCGGTCGGCTTTCCATCGGGCGGCAACCACGTCGCCGTCAAGCGCGCGGAAGCGATGCAGATGGTCAGCGACGGCGTCACCGAGCTGGACATGATGATCAACGTCGGCAAGCTGCGCTCCGGCGATTACAGCTACGTGCTGGAAGAGCTGCGCGGCGTTATCTCGTCGGTCGACGTCCCGGCCAAGGTCATCATCGAGACGCACTACCTGAACGACGACGAGATCCGCCAGGCCTGCGAATTGTGCGTCGAGGCCGGCGCGCAGTTCGTCAAAACCTCGACCGGCTGGGCGCCGACCGGCGCGACGCTGATGAACATCGCCCTGATTGCTGACTGCGTCAAAGATCGGATCGGCATCAAAGCCGCGGGCGGCATCCGTGACCTCGACATGCTGGTCAAGATGTATCACTACGGCGTGCGCCGCTTCGGCATCAACCTGCAATCCGCCGTCGAGATCGTCAAAGCGGTGCAGCGGCTGCCGGATGGCGTCGTGGGGCTGGCGCCATGACGACGATGCTGGCTTACGACCTGGGCACGGGCGGCTGCAAGGCCTCGCTCTATGATGAGGCAGGCAGGGCGTTGGCTTCGGTCTTTCACGCCTACGATACGCACTACCCGGCATCCGGCTTCCACGAGCAGCGCCCGGCCGATTGGTGGCAGGCGGTGGTCGCCAGCACGCGCAAACTGATCGATACCAGCGGCGCCGATCCGGCCTCGATCCGCTGCCTGGCGCTGTCCGGGCAGAGCCTGGCCGTCGTCCCGCTCGACGCTGACGGCCATCTGCTACGCGAATACGTGCCGATCTGGTCGGACACGCGCCCGGTCGAGCAGGCGCGCCGCTTCTTCGAGCAGGTCGATCAGGACGAGTGGTATCTGGCGACCGGCAACGGCTTCTCGCGCGAGACCTACTCCGCTTTCAAGATCATGTGGTATCGCGACCATGAGCCGGACATGTTCGCCCGCCTCGCCAGGATCGTCGGTTCGAAGGACTACATCAACTTTCGGCTGACCGGCAGGATCGCGACCGATCATTCGTACGCCTCCGGCAGCGGCGTCTACAACCTGAAAGGCCGCTGCTACGACGAGCGTCTGCTGGCCGCCAGTGGGCTGAGTGCCGACCTGTGGCCGCCGATCTTCGAGTCGACCGAATCGCTCGGCACGCTGACGGCCGAGGCTGCCGAAGCGCTCGGCCTGCCACGCGCGGTCGAGGTCTTCTGCGGCGGTGTCGATAATTCGTGCATGGCGCTCGGCGCGGGCAACGTGCGCGAGGGCGCGCTCTATCTCTCGCTCGGCTCGTCCGCCTGGCTGGCCGTGTCGTCGGCGGAGCCGGTCGTCGACCTGTCGATCCGCCCGTTCGTCTTCGCCCACGTCATCCCGCACATGTACACCTCGGCCACGTCGATCTTCTCGGCGGGCAGCACTTTCCGCTGGCTGCGCGACGTCGTCTTCGACGGCTACAAAGCGCGCGCCGAACGCGAAGGCGCCGACGCTTACGATCTGCTGGTAGCGGAGGCGATGCGCGCGCCGGTCGGCGCCAACGGCGTCTTCTTCAACCCCAGTCTCGCTGGTGGCTCGGCGGCCTACCCGAACCCGCGGATTCGCGGCGCCTTCCTCGGCCTGGAACTGCGCCACACCCAAAGCGACCTGATCCGCGCGGTGCTGGAGGGCATCACCTTCGACCTGTGCATCATGTACCGCAAGCTGTGCGGGCTGGTCGAGCTGGAAGATCTGATCCTGATGGTGGGCGGCGGCAGTAACAGCTCGGCCTGGCGCCAGATGTTCACCGACGTCTTCAACACGCCGTTTGCCAAAGCCAATGTCGGCCAGGATGCCGCCTCGCTCGGCGCGGTGGCGCTGGCGGCGGTCGGCAGCGGGCTGTGGGCGGACTTCAGCGTGATCGACACGATTGTCGAGCATCAGGCCATCACCCGGCCCGATCCCGCCGCCGCGGCGCAGTATCAGACGCTGCTGGCGACCTATCAGAAGACCTGGGCTTATCTGTCGCAGCTCGCCGATCTGATGGGTGCCGAGTCGTGATGAGGCGATCATCACGAAACGCGGATGCCATGAATGGCGTCCCTACAAAGAATATCTTTGGGGGCGCGATGGCGTGTCCGCCGATTGCGAATACGAGATGTTCCCACCCCTCTCCGCGCGCGGAGAGGGGCCAGGGGTGAGGTGTGACAAGGAGCCATGCGCGTGATTGACCGACCGTTTGTCTTCCACGTTTCCGCCGCCGATGCGATCCTGTCGACCTACGACCGCCACATCGAGCGCCGCCTGTCCGATCTGAACGGCATGTTCGCGGACGGTGTCGCCTACGACGCGCTGCGAGCCGAGGGCGATCCGCTGCTGTACGAGGTCTACGAGATCCAGCGACCGGAACTGGCGGGCGAACTGCTTCACGGGTTGTCGGTCGTGCATCCGGGGCTGGTCGGCGACGAATACTTCATGACCAAGGGCCACTTTCACTCGGTGCTGGAGACCGCCGAAGTCTACTACTGCGTCAAAGGCGAAGGCGTGATGGTCATGGAGACGCCGGAGGGCGAGTGGGCGGTCGAGCCGTTCCGCGTCGGCGGGGTGCTCTACGTGCCGCCGCGCTGGGCGCATCGCTCGGTCAACACCGGCTTGAGCGAAGACCTGGTCACCTTCTTCGTCTATCCGGGCAACGCCGGGCATGACTACGGCACGATCGAGACGCAGGGCTTTCGGAAGCGGGTAATACATCGTCAGGGCGAGACGCAGATTGTGGATAATCCTCGTTGGCTTGCGCCGGAGAATCGTTGATGACCGACCTCAAAGACTGTCGCGTTCTGGTAACGCCGACTTCCTACGCCATGAATGACACTTCGCTTCGTTCCGACCTGGAGGCCGCCGTCGGCGAAGTCATCTATAACCCGACCGAACACCCGCTGACCGCGGCGGAACTGGCCGGGATGATCCACGGCATCGACGGCTTGATCGCGGGGCTGGATCAGATCGATGCGCACGTAATCGAGAATGGGGATCGCCTGCGCGTGATCGCGCGCTACGGCGTCGGGCTGGATCGCGTCGATCTGGAGGCTGCACGGCGCAAAGGCGTGGTCGTCACCAACACGCCCGGCGCCAACGCCAGTTCGGTCGCCGAGCTGACCGTCGGCCTGATGATCGCGCTCTCGCGCAACATCACGGTCGCCAACCAGCGCACCAAGGCGGGCGATTGGCCGCGCCTCAAGGGCCACAGCCTGGTCGGCAAACAGATCGGCCTGCTCGGTCTGGGCGCGATTGGCCGCCAGGTGGCGCATAAGGTGCGCGGCTTCGGCTGCCACGTCTTCGGCTATGACCCGGCGGTCAGCCGCGAGGTCGCCGCCGAGCATGGCGTCGAATGGCTCGAACGCGACGAAGTCATTCGCCGCGCCGACTTCCTCTCGCTGCATCTGCCATTCGTGCCCGCGACCGAGAATATCATCAACCGCGAGCTGATGGCCCAGATGAAAGATGGGGTATATTTGGTCAACACTGCGCGCAGCGAATTGATCGACGAGGATGCCCTGGTCGAGGCGCTCGTCAGTGGCAAGGTGGCGGGCGCTGCGCTCGATACGTTTCGCCAGGAACCGCCGGGGGCGGATCACCGGCTGCTGCAGTTCGACCAGGTGATCGCGACGCCGCACATGGGCGCCCATACGGATGATTCGACCAATGCCATGGGGCGCATGGCGCTGCAGAATTGTCTGGCGGCGCTGCGCGGTGAGGAACCGCCGAATCGAATCGTGTGAGAGCCGTTTCCACGCACACTTCAGGATGCAAATGATGACGACACAGACCGCTCCCGAACAATACCCGATCGTCCACAAAAGCGTGCCGACCTTCTATTTTGTCGGCGTGACGACGGGCCAATCTTCCATCAACAAGGTCTTTCCGCGTTGGGTGCAGGCGCTCGGACGCCCGGAAGTCGTGCTCGAAGGCATCGACTGCAAGCTCAACGACGAGCCGGACAACTACCGCCGCGCCGTGGCGCAGATGAAGTACGATCCGCTCTCGCTCGGCGGGCTGGTGACGGCGCACAAGATCAACCTGCTCAACGCCGCGCGCGATATGTTCGACTACCTCGATCCGTTTGCGCAGATCTGCGGCGAAGTCTCCTCGATCTCCAAGCGCGGTGCTGAACTGCGCGGCCATGCCAAAGACCCGATCACGTCCGGGTTGAGCCTTGACGCGATCATCGACGCGGGCTACTTCGAGCGCACGGGCGGCGACATCCTCTGTTACGGCGCGGGCGGTTCCGCTGTCGCCATCGCGCTCCATCTGATCAACAAGCGCAGCGCGGGTGACCGGCCCAAGCGCTTCATCGTCGTCAACCGCTCACCGGGGCGGCTCGAACATCTCAAGCAGATGGTCGACGGCCAGGAGAGCGACATCGAGTTCGAGTACATCCACAACCAGGACCCCGTCCGCAACGACGAGATCATGGAGTCGATGCCCGCAGGCACGATCGTCATCAACGCGACCGGTATGGGCAAGGACACACCCGGCTCGCCGATCACGGATGACGGCGTCTTCCCGGAGCACGGCATCGCCTGGGAACTCAATTACCGCGGCGAGCTGGACTTCTGGCACCAGTCGATGGCCCAGATCGGGAGCCGTCAGCTGCTGGTCGAGGACGGCTGGCTCTACTTCCTGCACGGCTGGACGCAGGTCGTCGCCGAGGTGCTCGACATCAATCTGACGCCGGAGACGTTCGCGACGCTGGCCGAGTTGGCGAAGGATCTGCGGCCCGCGCTCGTCTACCGCGGCGCGAAATAATCCGTGAAGAACGCCGCCGATGCGGTGTGGTGAATGCATGTCGGGCAATGTACGGGTGGGATATATCCTGCCCGTACCGCGCATCCCACGCCTGCCCAAGTGACCATCGACCTCCATTTCGTGCGCGCTTGAAGTGTCCCCGGTATCCCACTCACAAACTTGTCTTTATTACTACATATTGCACGAAAGAAACGGCCTCTTTCTCGGTCTTTTTGCCTTGCTCAGGTATTTGCTTGATTGCCTTAAGCAAGCTAACATCCAAACGTCATCTTGAGGCAAATCATGGGTATCCGGTCACACGCAGCGCATCTCCTCGACGTTACGGAACTGACGAAGACCTTCAAGGGCCTCCATGCCCTGGAGGATGTCAATCTCCAGCTTGATGCGGACGAAATCCTCGGCGTCATCGGCCCTAACGGGGCGGGCAAAACGACGCTGCTCAATCTCCTGACCGGCTATCTGCTGCCCACGCGGGGCAAGATCTTTTTCCAGAACAAGGACATCACGGCGCTGCGCATGCCCGCCGTCACCCGGCTCGGCATCGCGCGTACGTTCCAGAACATCCGCCTGTTTGGCGCGATGACCGTGCTCGAAAACGTTGTCACGGCGCAGCAGCTGCGCACGGAGTTCAGCCTGCCGGAAGTCCTGCTCGCGACGGGCAGCTTCCGCCGCAAAGAGCGCGAGCTGGTCGAGCAGGCGATGGATCATCTGAGCATCTTCGGCCTGGAAGATCACGCCGACCAGTTGGCCAACAGCCTGCCTTATGGCATGCAGCGCCGCCTGGAGATCGCGCGGGCGCTGGCGACTTCGCCCAAACTGCTGCTGCTGGACGAACCCGCCGCCGGGATGAACATCAGCGAGACCGACGCCCTGCACGAGATGATCCTCGAAGTCAAACGCCGCTTCCACCTGACCATCATCCTGGTCGAGCACGACATGCGGCTGGTGATGAACATGTGTGACCGCATCCTCGTGCTCAACTATGGGCGCGTGCTTGCGACCGACCGCCCAGAGGCGATCCGCCAGAACGCCGACGTCATCGAGTCCTACCTGGGCAAGGCGCATCACACCGCCGCTTCGTGAAAGACCAGTGCTGCCATGCTTCAGATTGACCATATCGACGTCTACTACGGCAAGATTCAAACGCTGAAGGATGTCTCGCTGCGCGTCGACGACGGCGAACTGGTCACGTTGATCGGCTCCAACGGCGCGGGCAAATCGACCACGCTGCGCACGATCTCCGGCCTGCTGCGGCCCAAGCAGGGCAGCATCACTTACAACGGCCAGCGCATCGATCACCTGAAGCCGCACGAGGTCGTCCGGCTGGGCGTCGTCCACTGCCCGGAGGGGCGGCGGCTGTTCGGCCACCTGAGCGTCGGCGAGAACCTGCGCCTGGGCGCCGTCACGCAAACCGACAGCGCTGAAATCGAGCGCACGCGCGGCGAAGTCTACGAGTTGTTCCCCAAGCTGAAAGAGCGCAACAACCAGCTCGCCGCCACCCTGTCCGGCGGCGAACAACAGATGCTCGCCATCGGGCGCGCGCTCATGTCACGGCCCAAATTGCTGCTGCTGGACGAGCCTTCGCTCGGCCTGGCGCCTTTGCTTGTCGAAGCCCTGTTCGCTATAATCCGGCAGATCAAGGCGCGGGGCGTCACGATTCTTCTGGTCGAGCAAAACGCCTGGCTGGCGTTGGAAGTGGCCGACCGGGGCTACGTGATGGAGACGGGCAAGATCATCCTCGCGGATAGCGCCGCAGCATTACGCACAAATCCACAAGTTGAAGAGGCATATCTCGGAGGAGGGGCATGAGTCTGCCCTTATACGCGTTACAGCAGCTGATCAACGCACTCAGCGTCGGGAGTCTCTATGCATTGATGGCCGCCGGGCTGGCGATGGTCTTCGGCATTCTGGGGCTGATCAATTTCGCCCACGGCGACATGATGATGATCGCCGCCTACATCGCCGCCTTCTCCTTGATCGCGGGCATCCCGCTGCCGATCGCGCTGGTGCTGATGGTCGTCGGCACGATCATCGTCGCGGTGTTGATGGAGCGCATCGCTTACCGGCCACTGCGCACCGCGCCCGCCGTCGCCACGCTGCTGACGTCGTTCGCCGTCGGCCAGATTCTGCAGAACGGCGCGCTGCTGACCTCGCGCTTTGCCCAGCAGCCGCTGCAGATCGCCTTCCCGCCGATTGATTTCCTGCGCGGGGTCGTGCTCGCCGGTGCGCTGACCATCCCCAAGGTCAACCTCGTCAGCCTGGGGCTGGGGCTGGTGCTGCTCCTGCTGCTGACGTTGTTCGTGACGCGGACGACGCTCGGTCTCTCGATGCGCGCGGCTGCCGAGGACATCCAGGCGGCGCAACTGATGGGCATCGACACCAACCGCGTGATCGTGACGGCGTTCGTCATCGGCGCCATCCTGGCCAGCGCCGCCGGGCTGCTCTACGCCGTGCAAGCCGGGACGGTGAACCCGGATATGGGCTTCTCGCCGGTGCTCAAAGCGTTCATCGCCGCGGTCATCGGCGGCTTCGGCAGCATCGCCGGGGCGGTCGTCGGCGGCTATGCGCTCGGCCTGCTCGAAGTGCTGCTGGTGGCGATCCCCGGCCTGGGCGACATCCTGCCCGCCGCGACGACGTCGCCGGAAGTGATCACCTTCTTCAAGACGTACCTGCCGTCTACCTTGACCAGCTATCGCGATGCGTTCGTGTTCGCCGCGCTCATCCTGCTGCTGTTGGTTCGCCCCGGCGGCATCCTGGGCACGGTGGATAACGACAACACCCGCTGAGACCTATGAACACCAAGATGCAACGCAACGGGTTTCTCGTCGTCCTGGGAGCGACGCTCATTTTGCTGGTCGGGCTGTCGTCGTCCGGCAGCAGCTTCTGGCAGGGCATCTTCATCAACCTGGGGATGTACATCATCCTGGTCGTCGCCCTCAATCTTTCGAATGGCTTCACCGGCGTCTTCTCGCTCGGCCACATCGGCTTCATGGCGCTCGGCGCCTACATCTCAGCCATCCTGACGCTGCCGCTGGATAAGAAGGCGTCGTATCTGCCGGATCTGCCTGGTTGGCTGGCGCCCGTCCACCTGGACATGATGATCGGCCCGTTCCCGCTCGGCTTCCTGCTGGCGACGCTGATCGCGGGCGTGCTCGTCACGCTGATCGCCGTCGTCGTCGGCCTCGTGCTCATGCGCCTGTCCGGCCATTTCGTCGCCGTCGCCACGCTCGGCTTCCTCGTGATCGTGCGCGTCGTCCTCATCAACGCGGACGAGTTCACGCGCGGCTCGCATACTTTCTCCAACGTCACTGCCTACACCGATCTCTGGTGGGTCTACGCCTGGGTCTTCATCGCATTGATCGCCGTCTGGCGGCTCAAGTTCTCGTCGTACGGGCGCGCCATGTTCGCCCAGCGCGACGACGGCATCGCCGCGCAGTCGGTCGGCATCGTCATCATGCGCCCGCGCTTGCTGGCCTTCGCCGTCAGCGCTTTTTTCACGGCGGTCGCCGGGGCGCTGTGGGCGCATTACCTGACGTCGTTCTCGCCGAAAGCCTTCTACTTCGACCTGACCTTCCGCGTGATCACCATGCTCGTCGTCGGCGGCATGGGCTCGGTCACCGGCTCCGTCGTCGGCCCGGCGGTCATCACCGCCATAGCCGAGGCGCTGCGCCGCCTGGAAGACGTCACCCTCCTCTACGGCGTCAGCCAGATCGTGCTCGCCGTACTCTTCATCGTCATCATCGTGTTCCGCCCCGGCGGCCTGATGGGCGAGCGGGAGATCAACTTTGCAGGGTTATGGCAGCGGCTGCGTTTCCGCGCGTCCGTCGCCCAAGAGGGCAGCGCGGCGGAACCTTGAGCCAGCCGCGCGGCGCCTGATTTTTGTCCGTGATGTGTGTTTCGCTTTCAGGAGGGGATGATATGAAAGCCAGGTCGTTGTTAGTGTTGGTGCTGGTTGTGATCCTGGTGCTGTCCAGTGTCACATTCATCTCTGCGCAGGACGAACCGATCAAGATCGGCCTCGGTTTCGACCTGACCGGCGCGGAATCGTCGCTTGACCTGCCCGCTTCGAACGGCGCCATGCTGGCCGTCGAAGAAATCAACGCGGCAGGCGGTGTCCTTGGCCGCCAGATCGAACCCGTGCTGCGTGACAGCCGCTACGAGATGGACATCACGGCGCAGATCGCGCGCCAGTTCGTCGAGGAAGATGGCGTCGCCGCGGTCGTCGGCTTCACCGATTCTGACTCGGTGCTGGCCTCCGGCCCGATCATTCAGGAAGCCGGTGTGCCCTTCATCACCGCGGGTGCCACCTCGCCGCTGCTGCCGGAACAGGTCGGCGATCTGTTCTTCATGGCCTGCTTCGGTGATAACGTCCAGGCCGCCGCGGCTGCTGAGTATGCCTTCAACACCTATGGCGATACCGCCTATCTGCTGTGGGATGAGGGCGTCGAGTACACGACGCTGCTGGCCGAATACTTCCGCGCGCGCTTTGTGGAACTCGGCGGCACGATTGTCCTCGAAGACAACTACGCCGACGACGCGACCGACTTCTCGACGCAGATCACCAAGATCCGCGCGCTGGCCGAACAGCCGGACTTCTACTTCATCTCCGCCATGCCCTACAACGTCGGCCCGGTCGTGCTGCAAATGCGCCAGGCCGGTCTCGAAGGCCCGATCATCGGTGGTGACGGCTACGACACGCCCGATATCGTCAGCGTGGCTGGCGAAGCGGCCAATAACGTCTTCTTCACGACGCACGCGCTGATGGACTCCGAAATCGGCACCGACGGCATCAAGGCGTTCATCGCCAGCTACAACGAAGCCTACGGTCACGATCCGGAGAACGCCTTCGCCGCGCTTGGTTACGACGCCGTCAAGCTGCTGGCCGATGCCATCGAACGCGCCGGTTCGACTGATGCCGCTGCCATTCAGGAAGCACTGTTGGCGACCGCGGACTTCCCCGGCATCACCGGCTCGATCACCTTCTCAGAAGGCTCGCACATCCCGCAGAAGGGCGTGACGATCATCGAGATCGTGGACGAGCAGTTCACACTGGCGCAGGAAGTCGTGCCGGAAGTCGTACCCCCGGCCAACCTCGACGCCGATATGTAGTCATCGGGTCTTGATTTGTGTTACACCGCCAGGGACTCAAAGTCCCTGGCTAAGGTTGCGCCTCGTGAACGAGGCTGAATACGTGACCCTGATCACGTTGACTGGGCGCAATCTCGGTCGGATGAACATGATCTTTCGCAACTGAGTTCAGTGTCGCATTTCCAGCCTGCTTCCAGCAGGCTTTGGATGCCAGCCGCAGGTTTCGTGCCTGCGGCGGACGTGAACGCTACACGCGTCCGAATTCAGATAACAGAGATCATCATCCGGCGGTCGTTGGGTTTGCCAACCATCGATCGGGCGGGGGTGGGTCGCGCGATCCACCCCATCCGATGGTGTATGCCTGGAGAGGGGGAATCATGCTACAGCCAGAGCCGCTGACGTTTGCGAGCGAAAGCCTTGCCCAGATGCAGAGCCAACTGGAGAAGGCGGGGATTGAGTTCGTGCGCTTCGAGCAGAGCGATACGCACGGCACCAGCCGCTCCAAGACCGTGCCGACGCGCCACTTCCAGCACTTCGCCAGCCACGGCCTCAATTTCTTGCTTGGCCATCTCGGCTTCGACGTGCAGTCGGGCGTTGCGCCGGGGTCGGGCTATCTGGAAGATCTCGGCTTCCCCGATTCGCGCATCTTCCCGGATCTCGACACGTACACCGTCGTGCCATGGGCAGATCGTGCGGCCAGCGTGCTGTGTGAGCCACGCTTCCAGGATGGTAGACCGGCGATGGCCGCGCCGCGCGCCATTGCCCGCGGGCTGCTGCACGAATTGGCGGGCATGGGCTACGGCTTTTTTTCCGGCTTTGAATATGAGTTTTACCTGGTCGACCACGAGACGCGCGTGCCGCCGTTCCAGGGCATCCAGATCTTCACGACGCTGCGCAACAATTTCGACCCCAACATCGTCGATCAAATCCTGCTCATGATGCCGCAGGTCGGCGTGGATATCATCACGTCCAACTCTGAGTACGGCCCCGGCCAGATGGAGATCAACTTCGCCCCGGCGAGCGGCATCATGGCCGCGGATCACGCCTTCCGCTTCAAGAACGGCGTCAAAGAGATCGCGCAGAAGAACGGCTACATGGCCTCGTTCATGACCAAGCCATATGCCGATCAATCCGCCAGCGGCTGCCACTACCATCACAGCCTGGTCGATCTCGCGACCGGCGGCAACGCCTTCTCCAGCGCTGACAGCCCGTTCGAACTGAACGACGTCTGCCGCTGGTGGCTGGGCGGGCAGCTCAAGCACGCGGCGGCCATCTGCGCCTTCGCCTCGCCGACGATCAACTGCTACAAACGCTACAAGCAGTGGTCGTTCGCGCCGACCAACGCCACCTGGGGCACGGAGAATCGCACGGTCGGCGTCCGTGTCAAAGGGCTGAAGGGCGAGGGCGCGCACCTGGAGAACCGCACCCCTGGCGCCGCCTCGAACCCGTATCTGGTCATGGCCGCCATCCTGGCCGCCGGCATCGACGGGCTGAAGAACAAGATCGAGCCACCGGCGCCGGTCGAGAACATCGCCTACGGCCTGGAAGGCGTGCAGAATCTGCCGCCCGGCCTGACGCAGGCGCTCGACGCGCTCGAATCCGACACGACCCTGCGCGCGCTGCTGGGCGAGGAGTTCATCAAGCTCTACCTCGCCGTCAAGCGCCACGAGATCAATAAGGCAGCCGAAAACGGCGCCATCGCCAATGCCCACGGCTTCATGGACATGGTGACGCCGTTCGAAGTCAGCGAGTATTTCGAATTCCTGTGAGAGTGACATCATGGCAAAAAAGACAGGTAAGAAAGCGTTTGATGCTGCGGAGGCCGTGACCCGGCAGGCGCAGGATGCGGGCGTCCGCCTGATCCGCTTTCTCTACACCGATAACGGCGGCATCACGCGCGGCAAAGTGACGAACGTGACGCGCCTGCGCGACCGCATCCACGATGGTATCGGGCTGACGGTCGCCATGCAGGCGATGAACATGCTCGACCAGTTGGCAGCGGTCGAAGGCATGGGGCCGGTCGGCGAGATCCGCATCACGCCCGACCCGGCGACCTTCCGCATCCTGCCGTATGCGCCCAAGTCCGCGGCGATGACCGTCGACATGCTCAAGATCGACGGCGAGCCGTGGGAAGCCTGCCCGCGCTCGTTCCTCAAGCGCCAGATCGAGGCGGCGGCGGAGCTGGGCATTACGCTGCAGATGGCGGTCGAGTTCGAGTGGTCGATGGCGACCAAAGGGGCGGACGGCAGCTACCAGCCGCTCGATCAAACGCTCTGCTTCAGCACGACCTCGATGACGATCGCCCACGCGGTCATCCTCGATATTGTCGAGGCGCTCGAAGCGCAGAACATCCCGGTCGAGCTGTACTATCCGGAACTGGGGCACGGCCAGCAGGAGATGACCATTCATCATACCGACCCGCTGACCGCCGCCGATAATCACATCTTCGTGCGTGAGACGATCCGCAACGTCGCCTACCAGCACGGGCTGTATGCATCGCTGGCGCCCAAGCCGTTCCTCGATCAAGCGGGCAATGGCGGACACATCCACTTCAGCCTGTGGGATGCAGACAGCGGGCGCAACCTGATGTACGACCCCAGCGGCGCCTACAACATGAGCGACACCGGCATGAGCTTCATCGCCGGCATCCTCGAGCATCTGCCCGGCCTGCTGGCGCTGACCTGCGCCTCCTACAACTCGTATCATCGCCTGCAGCCGCACTTCTGGAGCAGTGCTTACACGGCCTGGGGGCCGGACAACCGCGAAGGCGCGGTGCGCGTCGCCTCACGCTACAAGAGCGACGAGGAAGGCTCCGCCAACGCCGAGTTGAAGGCCGCCGACCTGTCGATGAACCCGTACCTCGCTTACGGTGCGCTGATCGCCGCCGGGCTGGATGGCGTGCGACGCAAGCTGACGCCCGGTGAACCGACGCTGGTCGACCCCGGCAATTACTCCGACGCCGAACGCAAGAAGCTCGGCATCAAGCGCTACCCGACCTCGCTCAACGAGACGTTGGACGCGCTGGAAAAGGACGCGGTGCTGACGAATGCGCTCGGCGCGCTGCTGGCGACGAGCTACATCGCCGTCAAGCGGCTGGAATACCAGAGCTTCAGCCAGCAGGACGACGCCTTCGAGACGGCCAATCACTTCTGGAAGTTCTAGCGCGTCCATTGCTCAGAGCCTCGGACAACCCACGGGTCGTCCCTACGAAGCCGACCGCCGGATGGTCAACCATCCGGCTACTGTTGCGTCCCGTGAACGGGACTGGTCACACTTCAATAGCCCGGTTCACCGGGCGCAACCTTAGCCAGGGCATTGATGCCCTGGCGATGTTTCAACGAAGGTTCACGATGGACGTTCCCGTGCTCGTGCGCGCGGCCGCCGTCTTCTAGTGGATCTTCGCCCTGCCGATACCGCCGATCTTCGCCCTCGTCTGGACGATTCTGATCCTCGTCAACTGGCAGGCGCTCCGCTGATCGACGTTCGACCGCGTCGCCCCGGCCAAACATTCCCCCAAGAGAGAACATTTCGGCTCCCGTGGTCGTATTAGCAAACGTGCTGTACAACGTTTGCGCCGTGCCGCACGTACTTCAATCGATCACCACAACACTCCGGGGGGAGAATCACCATGTATCGCTGGGTCGTCTTCGTTCACATCCTGGCCGCCATCGCCTTCTTCATCGCCCACGGCGCCTCCGTGGTGATGGCCTTCCAACTGCGGCGCGAACGCGAGCTGGAACGCATCGGCGCCATCCTCGATCTCTCGAATGCGGCGCTGCCGTTCGCCTACTGGGCCTTCATGATCCTGATCCTGGCCGGGATCATCGCGGGCATCATGGCCAACTGGTTTGCGCTCGGCTGGATCTGGGTCTCGCTGGTTTTGATCGTCTTGCTCTGGTTTGGCATGCATGCCTACGGCGCAATGTACTACACGCCGATCCGCAAGGCCGTCGGGCTGCCGTATCGCGACAAGGGCGATCAACCGGCGCTGCCCCCGGCCAGCGAGATGGAGATCGCCGCGGCCATTCGCGCATCGAATCCGGGCCTGCTCGCGGGCGTCTCGTTCGCGCTCGTCGCCGTCATCCTGTGGCTGATGGTGTTCAAGCCGTTCTAGCGCGCGGTCAGTGGTCACACATGACTGGTGCGATTTCCCTGACCCTCATCCCCAACCCTTCTCCCTGAGGGCAAAGGGAGCAAGAACGCTCTTGAAAGTCCTTCGCCATGAGGGAGAGGGATTCAGGGTGAGTGCCAACTGATTGGTCTCCCTCATCCATTGAATGCGACGGCAGGACTCGGTAGTATCCACGGTGCGCAGGTTGCACACCGGGATCACGTCATACCCATGATTGACTTATCCAACATTCCGATCATCGATCATCATGCTCACGCGTTGGTGCGTGCCGACGTGCCGATGCCGTTCGAGAAGTGGCAGGGCTATTTCACCGAAAGCCCGAACGCGCTCGTCAAGCAGCGCGACGTGCCGCACACGATCATGTGGCAGTGGGGCATGCGCGAGTTGGCGGGCTACCTGGACTGCGAACCGACCGCCGAGGCCGTCTACGCCGCGCGTAACGCCATGCCGCTGACGACGCTGGCGAACGGCATGTGGGAAGATACCCACAGCGAGACGCTGATCCTCGACTACTATGGTTTCGCCACCCACGAAAACTACACGCTCGAAGCGATGGCGGCCAACTTCAACCAGAAGATCGAGAAGCTCCTGCGCATCGAGACCTACGCGCAGGACATCTTCATGCAGGAAGCCACCTTCGACGGCTTCCTGGACGCTTTGATCGCCGGGCTGGAAGGCGCGCGCGCATCCGGGCACATCGGCTTCAAGAGCATCGTCGCCTACCGCACCGGGCTGGACATCGGCTGGGTCAGCCGCGACGAGGCGGCGCATGCTTTTGCGGCGCTCAAGCCGGAGGCCGAACGCGCGGGCAAGATCCGGCTGGCGGACAAGACCCTGAACGACTTCCTGGTCGTGACCGCGCTCGAAATCGCCGAGCGGCAGTCGCTGCCGTTCCAGTTCCACACCGGTCTGGGCGATACCGACCTCGACATGCGCACGGCCAATCCGCTGCACATGCGGCCGCTGTTCCAGAGTGGACGCTTCGACCACGTGCGTTTCGTTCTGCTGCATGGCTCGTATCCCTACACGCGCGATCTCGGCTACCTGGCGGCCATGTACCCCAACATCTATATGGATATCTCGCTGGCGATCCCGTTCATCACGATCCAGATCCCGCAGATGATCCGCGAGGCGCTCGGCCTGACGCCGATCAACAAGATCCTCTACTCGTCCGACGCCTTCAGCCTGCCGGAGATCTACTGGCTGGCCAATCGTTGGGGACGCGCGGCGCTGGAGAAGGTGCTGGATGAGATCGTCGACGCGGGCGCGCTGACCGAAGCTCAGGCCTACGACGCCGGGGAGCGCATCCTGAACCGCAACATTCGCGAAGTCTACTGGGGATAACGGCCATGTCTGATGCAAAGCAGCCCTCGAAGGGCACACAGAGTGTGTGGGCGGGGGAAGACGAGAAAGATTTCTGGGGACGCGCCACGCAGACGCCGGTCGTCCACAGCGTGTCGTTCGGCTACACGGACGTCGACGACTGGCTCGACGTCGCGCTGACGCGCCAGCCGGGCCACATCTACGGGCGCAACACCAACCCGACGGTGGCCGTCTTTGAAGAGAAACTACGCATCCTGGAAGGCGCGGAGGCGGCGACCAGCTTCTCGACCGGTATGGCGGCGATCAGCAACACACTGTTCACGCTGCTGGCGCCCGGCGACCGCGTCGTCTCTGTCAAGGATACCTACGGCGGCACCAACAAGATCTTCACCGAGTTCCTGCCACACTTCCACGTCGAGGTCGCCCTGTGTGACACGACCGATCACGAGGCGATTGAGGCGGAGATCGCGCAGGGCTGCACCGTGCTCTACCTGGAAAGCCCGACCAACCCGACGCTCAAGGTCATGGATCTCGAACGGCTGGCGCGCGCCGGTCATGCCGTTGGGGCGGTCGTCGTCGTCGATAACACCTTCGCCACCCCGATCAACGCCAACCCGCTCGCTCTGGGTGCGGATCTGGTGCTGCATAGCGCGACCAAGTTCCTCGGCGGCCACGCGGATGCGCTCGGCGGCATCGTCTGCGGCTCCAAGGCGCTGATCGATCGCATCTATCACTACCGCGAGATCACCGGCGCCACGCTCGACCCGATGGCGGCCTATCTGCTGCTGCGCGGCATGAAGACGCTGCACCTGCGCATCCGCCAGCAGAACGAGAGCGCGCTGCGCATCGCCCAATTCCTGGCGGCGCACCCATTCATCAGCGGCGTCTTCTACCCCGGCCTGGAGACGCACGAGGGCCACGCCATCGCCCGCAAGCAGATGCGCGGCTACGGTGGGGTGCTCAGCTTCACGCTCCAGGGCGATTTCGACACCGTGCGCGCCTTTCTGCCGCGGCTCAAGTTGGCGCATCTGGCGGCGAACCTTGGCGCGGTCGAGACCGTCGCCGGGCCGCCCGCAACGACCAGCCACGTCGAATGCACCCTGGAAGAGCGCGAGGCGATGGGCATCCCGGAAACGCTGATTCGCTACTCGGTCGGCATCGAGGACACCGACGACCTGATCGCCGACTTGCAGCAGGCACTGGACGCGACCGCGGCGGAGCATCATGGATAGCAAAGCGCACACAGAGGCGTTGGTCGCCTGGCTCGACGCGCATCTCGACGATTATCTGCGCGACCTGCAGACGCTGGTCGCGATGGACTCCTACTCGCCGGATCGTGAAGACGTCAATCACGTCGTCGACTGGCTCGATCAGCGCCTGCGCGGGATGGGCTTCGACGTCTATCGTTATCCGCAGCCCGCCAATGGCGACAATTTGCTGGCGGATCGGCGGGGGAGTGGCAGGGGGCGCATCCTGCTGCTCGGCCACAGCGACACCGTCTTTCCGCGCGGGACGACCGCGCAGCGCCCGATGACGACGCAGGGCGATAAGATCCTCGGCCCCGGCACCTGCGACATGAAGGGCGGGTTGCTGGCAGGCATCTACGCCGCCGCCGCGCTCGATGCGCTCGGCCTGGCTGATTACGAGCGCCTGAGCTTCCTGATCGTGTCCGACGAGGAGATCGACGACCGGCCGTCGATCCCGCTCATCCGCGAGACCTGCCGCGAATTCGACGCCGTCTTCACGTTGGAAGCGGCGCGCGAGAACGGCGACATCGTGGTCGAGCGCAAGGGCGCGCGCTCATTCACGGCCGAGGCCTTTGGCCACGCGGCGCATTCGGGCGTCGAGCCGGAGAAAGGGCGCAACGCCATCGTCGCGCTCGCGCACCAGATCATCGCGCTCGAACGGCTCAACGATCTGCCGCACGGGATCAGCGTCAACGTCGGCGTGGTCGAGGGCGGGCGCATGCGCAACATCGTGCCGGATTACGCCGCCCTCCGCTTCGAGATGCGCGCCTACACCCAGCCCGATCTCGACCGCCTGACCGCGCAAATCCTCGATCTGTTCGCGCATGAGACGGTACCCGGCGTCCCGTTCAAGGTCAGCTACGTGCAGACCTCGCCGCCGATGCCGCGCACCCCGGCCATCACCGCGCTGGAGACGGCGGCCATCGCCATCGCGTCGGAGCTGGGCTTCGCGCTCAAAGGGGCGAGCACGGGCGGCGCGGCGGACGCGGCCTTCGCTGCCGAGGGCGGCGTGCCCGCGCTCGATGGCCTCGGCCCGGTCGGCGGGCTGGATCACGGGCCGGACGAATACATCCTCAAGAGTTCAATCGTGCCGCGCACGGCCCTGCTCGCCCGCCTGATCATGACGATTGCGCAGGGTGGGTGAACCGGCGGGTCATCCTTACGAAACCACGATCATTCGCGTCCGAAATGGCGGACGGCATTCTTGCCGTCCCTACAACGGTCACGATGGGCGAACTTGATTTCACGGGCGCTGTACGGGCGGGATATATCCCGCCCGTACCCATAATCGCCATGCACGACTCGGCAGATCACCCAAACCACAGGAGGGCGAGGCACCGCCTCGCCCCTACGAAAACACGATCGTTCGTAGGGATGCGATTCATCGCGTCCGGGAATCGCGGACGGCAAGAATGCCGTCCCTACAACGATAGGGATGGGCGATAATTTATTCACGGGCGATGTACGGGCGGGATATATCCCGCCCGTACGACGATTCATCATACCCGCGCGGTGATGCAACCCCGTTCTCATGCAATCTCGCTGCGGCGTCCACCGTCTTGTCGCCTCATCCCCAATCGCTTGACAAGCATCAATTACGCTCTACAATACCTGTAGAATAGGTGAACAGCCTTACAGGTTATGGGCGCCAGGTTTTTTGCAAATGGCTTTGTTCTCAAAAGTTACACCCAAGCGACTCCCCGAAATCATTGCCGACCAGATCGAAGAAGCGATCATTCAGCGCGCCTTCGAGATCGGGACGCAGCTTCCCAGTGAACAACAACTTGCAGAGCAATTTGGCGTCAGCCGCAACGTCGTGCGCGAAGCCTTCAAGTTCCTCAAAGAACGCGGGCTGATCACGATCCAGAACGGCAGCGGCGCCTACGTGGCCGAGCCGAGCACGGAGCACACTCGCAGCGCGTTAGGGCGCTACCTGCGCATGATGGGCCCCTACGAAGCGCTGGCCGACCTGTACTATGCGCGTCGCCTGCTCGAAGGCGAAAACGCGCGCCTGGCCGCGCAGCACGCCACCGAAGACGACATCGCCGCGCTCCAAGAGTGCCTCGACCGCATGCGCAAGCACGCCGCGGACAGCATCGACAAGTGGTCGAGCGCCGACCTGGATTTTCACATTGCTGTGGCGCGTGCCACGCACAATCCGTTCTTGCTCGTCTTGCTGGAGCCGCTGATCGGCCACCTGCACGACGTGATTGCCGAGGGCTATAGTGTGCCGGGCGCGGCGGAGCGCGGGTTGCAGGCACACGTCGAAATATTCGAAGCGATTAAGGCTGCCGATTCGGAACGCGCGTACACCGCGGTGATCGCGCATTTGCACGACTCGGAATCTCGATTAGGGAACCACGACTCGAAGTGAGTCGTTTCCGCAGGCAAAATGTGTGTCATAGAAAACGGAGTTTGTTATGAATCGCAAGATGCCCTTTCTCATGTTAGTGGTTTCGCTGTTCCTGCTGCTTGCCGTCGGTATCGGTGCGGTCGGCGCGCAGGATGCGCCGCTGCGCATCGGCCTGGTACAGCTCGGTACGGACAATCCGTTCTGGATTGCCCAGGTCGCGGGTGGCGAAGAAGCGGCACGCCGCAACGGCTTCGAGCTGATCGTCACCAGCGGTGAGGGCGATGTCACGCGCCAGGTGCAGGCCTTCGAAGACCTGGTCAACCAGGGCGTCAACGCCATCTCGATCAACCCGCTCGATGCCAACGCCTTTGGCCCGGCCATGGAGCAGGCTGCCGCCGCGAACATCCCGGTCGTCTGCCTGTTCAGCTACATGGAAGGCTGCGCGTCGGTGCTCGGCTTTGAAGAGCGCGTCAACGGCGGGCTGGTCGCTCAGTATGCTGTGCAACTGCTGACCGAAAAGTACGGCGAGCCGCGCGGCAACGTCGCCATCCTCCTCGGCGCGTTGGGGCAGGACATCAACACCAACCGTTCGGGCGGCTTCACGGACGTGCTGGCCAACTACCCGAACATCACCGTCGTCGCCGCTGAATCGACCGGCAACTGGGAAGCCGATAAGGCCGTTTCGCTGACCGAAAACTGGCTGACCGCGTACCCCGATCTCGACCTGATCTACGGCTTGAGCGACTCGCTCACCGTCCCGGCCAGTGACGTGCTGCGCCGCGCCGGCCGCGAGGACATCATGCTCGTCTCCTACGACGGCACCGAAGTCGGTCTCGCCGGGATTGCCGATGGCTCTCTGCGCAGCACCGTCGCGCTGCTGCCGCAGTACAACGGCTTCTGGAACGTCTACGCGGCTTACCTGGTCGCCAGCGGCGTCCAGTTCCCGTCGACCTACTACATGCCGGGCGCCATGGTCACGACGGAAAACCTGGCTGGCTTCCAGCAGCTTTCGGTCGATCTGGCGGACAACATCACGTCGTTCCCGTTCGAGCTGCCAGTCGGCAACATCGTGGCGGATTACGGCCAGCGCTTCAGCCAGTGATGCGCAGCGCATTCGCATGACTGACCTGGACAAGGGCAGAGTCTCGCTTTGATGCAGACATAGAGAACCCATCCATCCACCTCACCTCCCAGCCCTCTCTCCGCATGCGGAGAGGGGGAGTCGAAGCTATGCGAGACGGGGGTGAGGTGAACGCAAGCAGACTGGTGGATAGGTTCGGCGCCCCAAGATCCAGGTTCGTCCACTGACCCTGGGGATAGCAGGCTGGCCTTGTTATCCTCCCTTCGCCGAATTCGATTGCGCCTTGAGGATCACGCTGATGAGCGCCGCCCGTGCCACGAGCTTGCCGCCATTGCTCGAAATGCGCGGCATCACAAAACATTTCCCCGGTGTCCTGGCCTTGTCCGACGTCGATTTTGCGGCAACGGCCGGCGAAATCCACGCCCTGATCGGCCAGAACGGCGCCGGTAAATCCACCTTGATGAAAGTACTGGCCGGGGTCTACCAGCCGAACGCAGGCGAAATCCGCGTCGCGGGCGAACCGGTGCGCTTCCAGCAGCCGCGCGCGGCTTTGCGCAGTGGCGTCGGCGTCGTCTATCAAGACCTGAGCCTGGTGCCGCAGCTTTCGGTCGCGGATAACATCTTCCTCGGTCGTGAGCAGGGCGGCGGCATCCTGGTCGATCAAGCGGCGCTGCACAGCGAGGCCGAGCGCATCCTGAGCGAACTCGGCGTCAGCGGTGTCGACGTCAAACGCCGCGCGGCGGGTCTGCCGCTCGCGCAGCAGCAGTTGGTCGAGATTGCCAAGGTGCTCTCGCACGAGCCGCGCATCCTCGTCCTCGACGAGCCAACCGCGGCGCTGGCGGAAGAAGAGACCGCGCTGCTGATGACGCTCCTGCGCGGCCTGAAGTCACGCGAGATCGCCATCATCTACATCTCGCATCGCTTCAAAGAAATCATGAATCTGTGCGACCGTGCGACCGTGCTCCGCAATGGACGGCTGGTCAAGACGGTCGACGTCGCCAGCACGACCGAGATGGAGCTGATCGAGCTGACCATCGGCGAGCGCGTCGAGGCGTTCTTCCGCCACGGCGAGCACGCGGCCAGCGATGCGGCGATCGCGCTCGAAGTCGAACACCTCTCGATCGGGCGGACGGTGCGCGACGTCAGCTTCACCGTGCACCGCGGCGAGATCGTCGGCCTGACCGGCTTGCTCGGCGCGGGCCAGAACGAACTCGCGCGGGCGCTGTTCGGCCTCACGCTAGAGACGAGCGGCATCATCCGCCGCAATGGCAAACCGGTGCAGATCACCTCGCCCAAGGCGGCCATCGAGCACGGCATCGGCCTGCTGACCGAGCAGCGCAAGACCGAAGGGCTGGTGCTCAACATGGACGTGCGCGCCAACCTGACGCTGCCCTCACTCGGCTTCTTCCGCCGTTGGGCCGCCTTCATCGACAACCGGCGTGAGAACCGCGCCGCTTCGGCCATGGCCGAGCGGATGCAGGTCAAGACCGCCTCGACGCACGCGCCCGTCGGCACGCTCAGCGGCGGCAACCAGCAGAAGGTCATCCTCGGCAAGTGGCTGCTGCGCGATCCGGACATCCTGATCTTCATCTCGCCGACTCAAGGTATCGACGTCGGCGCCAAGGCCGAGATCTACGCGCAGTTGACCGATCTGGCGGCGGCGGGCAAATCGATCCTGGTCGTCTCCGAAGACCTGATCGAGATCCTCGGCATCTCCGACCGGATCATGGTGCTCTACCAGGGCGCGCTGCTGCAAACCTTCGCCCGTGCGGACGCCAATGAAGAGCGGCTGCTGGCGGCGATTCAAGGGAATGTGCAATGAGCCAAAGCTTCAGCCTCGACACGATGACCCGGCCGCGCTTGACCACGCAGGTGCGCGCATGGGCCAGCAGCAACAGCGCATTGGTCGCCCTGCTGCTCTTGTTCGCCTTCTTCGGCCTGACCAGCCAGACGTTCTTGCTGCCCAACAATATCTTCAACATCTTCCGCCAGATGTCGGTCGTGGCCGTGCTCGGCATCGGCATGACGCTCGTCATCCTGATCGGCGGCATCGACCTGTCGGTCGGCTCGTCGCTGTTCATGGCGGCGGGCATCTCAGCACTGCTGCTGCGGGATGGCTCGCCTGCGGGCGTCGCGATCATCGTTGGGTTGGTCGCGGCGACGCTCGTCGGGCTGCTCAACGGCCTGCTGGTGGAAGGGGCGGGCATCAGCCCGGTCATCGCCACGCTCGGCACGCTGATCGGCGCGCGCGGGCTGGCGCTGGTGCTGATGAACAACGCGCAGATCCGCGTCACCGACCCGTTCTTCGACTACATCGCCGTCACGCGCACGCCGGGCATCGAGGCGCTCAACATCCCCGGCCTCCCCTTGATCGCGATCATCGTCTTCGTGCTCTACATCGTCACGGCGCTGCTCATGCGCCACACGATCTACGGGCGCATGGTTTATGCCATCGGCGGCAACCAGACCGCCGCGCGCCTGTCCGGCATCCCGGTCAAGCGCATCAAGATATTGACCTACACACTGTGCGGTTTCTACGCGGGCATCGCCGGTATGTTGATCGCCGCGTCGACCGGCGTCATCAGCCCCAACCTGGGCAGCGGCAGCGAGTTCTACACGATCGCGGCGGTCGTGCTCGGCGGCACGCGCCTGACCGGCGGCATTGGCCGCGTCGAGAAGACGATCATCGGCGCCTTCATCCTGTTCATGACGCTCAACTGGATGACGATCCGGCGCATCCCGACCGAATGGCAGCAGGCGGCGACCGGGCTGCTGGTGCTGGCGGCGATTTTGATCGACCGGGTGGCGCAGCGAGGGCGCGCATCATGACGACCATGACCACGACTTCCACCCACAACGAACGCCCGGCGCGCTGGCGCGAATGGCTGGCGAGCTACGGCCTGCTCGGCGCGCTGATCGTGCTGATGATCCTGTTCGCGGCGCTCAACCCGCGCTTCTTCACGCTCGCCAACCTGGCGACCATGCTGGAACAGAACGCGCCGCTGTTCATCATCGCCGTCGGTGCGACCTTCGCCATCATCTCGCAGAACATCGATCTGTCCCCGGCCAGCGTGCTAGCGCTGGCGGGCGTCGCGCTCGGCCTCGTCTACCAGGCGACGGGTAGCCTGCTGCTCGGCATAATCGCCGGGTTTGCCGCGGCCATTGCGGTCGAGCTGTTCAACGCCGTGCTGATCGTGCGCGGCGGCATCAACCCGCTGATCGTCACGCTCGCCTGCTGGATCTGGGCGCGCGGGCTGGCCGTCAGCTTCACCGGCGCGAATTCGATCCTTGTGCGCGAGCCGATCCTCGACTGGCTGACGCGGCCGATCGCCCTGGAGATCAGCCCGGCCATCATCCTCGCGATCCTGATCTTCCTGGCCGGGGGTTTCATCCTCGCGCGCACACGGCTGGGGCGCTACACCTACGCCATGGGCAGCGACGAACGCGCGACGCTGCAAGCGGGCGTGCCGACCGGCAAATACAAGCTGATCATGTTCGCCATGTTCGGCGTGCTGGTCGGGCTGGCGATGCTGGTCACGGTCAGCCGCCTGGGGGCCGCCGCGCCGGACGCCGCCTACGGCCTCGAACTCGACGCAATCGTGGCCGTCATCATCGGCGGCAATTCGTTCTCCGGCGGTGAGGGCAACATGCGCCGGACGCTGATCGGCGCGCTGTTCATCGCCGTGCTCAACAACGGCCTGGGCAACCTGGGCATGCTGGACGCGCAGATCGCCGTCTACAAAGGCGCGGCGATCTTGCTGGCGCTGCTGTTTGGCGTCGTCAGCACGCGGCTGGTCAAAGGCAAACGCGCATGACAGAACTCCATCACTTTGACGATACCTACGGCCACACGCCGGTGCACAAGGCGTTCGACCAGGGCGACGTTTACGGCATCGCCTACGACGCCGAGCGCGCCGGGCGCAAACCGATCCGGCTGGGCATGATCGGCGCGGGTGGCGTGGCGCAGAGCAAGTACTTCCCGGCCATCGCCCGCCTGCGCATGATCTGGGAGCCGGTTGAGATCGCCGCCTTCGTCGAGCCGCGCGCGGACGTCGCGGACAAGGTGCGCGCCATCTATGGCGGCCAGCACTACACGGACGTCGGCGCGATGCTGGCGGCTGAAGCGCTCGACGGCGTGCTCGTGCTGTCGCCGGATACGCTCCACGCCGAGCATACGTTGGCCTGCCTCGACGCCGGGCTGCCCGCCCTGGTCGAAAAGCCGATCGCGCGCAGCCTGAGCGATGCCGCTCGCATGTGTAACGCGGCGGATGCGCGCGACCTGCCGCTGATGTGCGTCGCCAACAAGCGCTACTCGCCGCCGTACCAGCGCGCGAAGACGCTGATCGATGGCGGTAAACTCGGCCCGCTGGCACTCTTCTCCGGCAAGTTCAATCTTGGTTATGATTATGTCGATCTGCTGGAGGCGGGCACGATCCACCTGTTCGACCTGGCGCTCTATCTGATGGGCGAGGTGACGCGCGTGAGCGCTTCCGGCACCAACCGGCATGGTCACAACACAACCGGTTACCCGGTCGATAACGTCGCCATGACGCTTGAATTCGCGTCCGGGGCGGTCGGCTCGGTCATCAGCAGCGCGTCGGCACTCAGCCTCAAGCCGTGGGAGCGGGTCGAGGTCTACGGCGATCACGTCTGGCTGAGCGTGGAGGATCAGCATGAGCTGATCGTCTACGACGGCGAGACGGCGGGCGCGCAAAGCTGGACGCCAATCGTGCCGAATACGCTGCTGTTTGACGAGGAATTCGGCGGCTACATGGGCATCCTGGAGAATTTTGCCCAGGTGATCCGGGGCGCCGAAGCGCCGCGCGTCACCGGTTGGGATGGCTACCGCGCCTACGAACTGCTGACAGCGGCGCAGTTGTCGCTGGCGCGGCGTGCGCCCGTCGCCCTGCCGCTCGAAGATACCGCTGCTGCCGATGCTGAAGCCCGCGCGTGGCTGGGGAGAACGTAAAATGCCCTTCTTGTTTGGAAAGCACTACACTCGCGACGAACTGATGCGCCACATCGGCCACCTGGGCCAGGTCGGCGGGGTCAGCCTGCTCGAAGCGGCGGATGGCCCGGCGCGCGGCGTGCGCTATCTCGAATTTCGCAGCGGCAGCGGCTTCCAGTTCAAGGTCGCCGTCGACCGCGGCATGGACGTCGGCTACTGCGATTATCGCGGCCAGTCGCTGTCGTGGATTCCGTCGACGGCTTTGCCCGCGCCCTGGTATTTCGAGCACAACGCCGAGTTCGGCTGGCTGCGGACGGCGCTCGGCGGCTTCAACACCTCGGCGGGCATGATCCACATCGGCAACCCGGAGACGGCGGACGTCAGTCACTACAATTTCCCGGCGCGCGCGCAGGAACGCTACGGCGTCCATGACAAGATGGCGCTGCTGCCCGGCCAAATTCGTTCGTACGGCGAGCGCTGGGAGGGCGACGAGTGCATCCTGGAGGCGGAGGGTCGCGTGGTGCAGGCGCAGGCGTATGGCGAAAACCTCGTCCTGACACGCCGCTACACCATGCGCCTGGGCGAGTCGCGCTTCTTCATGCACGACACGATCGAGAACGCGGGCTGGCTGCCGACCGAGCACATGCTGCTCTATCACATCAACATCGGCTTCCCGGTCATCGCCGCGGATTCCGAGCAGATCGCGCCGGTCATGAAGCCGCCGACCGTCCCGGAAGGACTGCCCGCCAGCGCCGCTGACGCGTACAGCCGTTTCATCGCCCCGCAGAAGGATTGGCAGTTGCAGGGCTTCGAGCTGGAGATGGGCGCGGAGGCGGATGGCAGCGTGCCGGTCGGCATCGTCAACCCGGATGGCTTCGGCGTCTACGTCGTCTACAACCGGGCGCAGATGCCGCAGTATCTCGAATGGCGCATGATGGGCGAGGGCCAGTATGCGGTCGGCATCGAACCGTGCACGAACACGTTCGGGCGCGAGACCGCCCGCCGGCTGGGCCAGTTAATCGTCTTGCAGCCGGGCGACAAACGAGAGTATGACCTTGAGGTGGGCGTCATCGACGGTGCGGGGGACGTGGACGCCTTTCGTGAACGAGTCGCGCGCATAACTGAAAACGGGCAACACACATGAAAATCGTGCGCTTCGAAACCTTGATGGCGAACGCGGGGCTGCGCAATTATCTCTTCATCCGCCTGCACACCGATAACGGCCTGACCGGTATCGGCGAGGCGTCGCTCGAATGGCAGGAGAAGACCGTCCAGACGCTGGCGCACGAATGGCTGGAAGATCGCGTCGTCGGCTGCGATCCGTTCGACATCGAGCGGCTGGTCGACGAGTTGATCCGGGATCAGTATCAGGGCGGGGCGACGGCGCTGACGGCCATTAGCGCGGTCGAGATCGCACTGTGGGACATCGTCGGCAAAGCCTGCGGCCAGCCGGTTTACAAGCTGCTCGGCGGTCGCTATCACCGGCGCATCCCAGCCTATGCCAACGGCTGGTATGGCGGCGCGCACACCCCGGCGGAGTATGCCGAACGCGCACGAGAAGCCATCGGGCGCGGCTACCGCGGCCTCAAGTTCGATCCGTTCGGCGTCGCCTGGAAGAGTCTGACCGAGGACGAGGCCGACGAAGCGCTCGCCATCGTCGCTGCGGTGCGCGAGACGGTCGGCGAACGCGTGCGCCTGTACGTCGAGTTCCACGGGCGGCTGGCCGCCGGGGATGCGACGCGCTTCATCCGCGCGCTTGAGCCGTATCACGTCGCCTGGTGCGAGGAGCCGGTCGCGCCGGAGGCGGTCGAACTGCTGGCCGAGGTGCGCCGCGACGCGCACTGCCCGATCGCGGCAGGCGAGCGGCTCTACATGCTGGCGGACTTCCACCGCATGTTCCAACTGCGCGCGGTCGACGTCGTCCAGATGGATGTTTCGCACTGCGGCGGCCTGCTCATGAGCAAGAAGATCGCCGCGCTGGCGAGCGCCTACGACATCCGCGTCTCGCCGCACGTCTCGATCGGCCCGGTCGCGCTGGCTGCGGCGCTCCATTTCGACGTGAGCACGCCCAACTTCCAGGTGCAGGAGAACTTCTCTGATTTCGACGTGCCCTGGCGCAGCGCGCTCGTCCGCGGCTGGAATCCGGTGCAGGACGGCGCCTTTACCTTCCCGAACTCGGATGCGCCCGGCCTGGGGCTGGAACTGGACGACAACGCGATCGCCGATCATCCTTACATTCAGAACCCGTTTCCGAGCCTGTGGGATGCCGACTGGATTACCGATTTCAAGCAGGATGAGCGCGAATGAACGCATACCGCGAACTCAAGCAGGCCGTCATCGACGCCTGTCTCACGTTGCAGGCGATGGGCTACATCATCGGCACCTATGGCAACGCCTCCGCGCGCGTGCCGGAAGGCTTGATCGTGACGCCGAGCCGCGTCGACTACGCGACGATCACGCCGGACGACATGATGGTCGTCAGCCTCGACGGGCAGGTGCTCGATGGGCATCGCATCCCGTCGAGCGAGACGTCCGTCCACCGGTTGATCTACAACGCGCGCCCGGACGTGGGCGCGGTGCTGCACACGCATTCGCTCTATGCCTCCGCCGCCTCGTGCCTGCATGAGACGATCCCGGTGATCGTCGAGGAGCAGTCGCAGGTGATCGGCGCGGAGATCGCCTGCTCGGAGTACGTGCCCGCCGGGCAGCATCTGGCGCTGGGCCAGGTCGTCGCCAAGGCGCTCGGCGGGAGCAACGGCGTGCTCTTGGCCAATCATGGCTCGGTTGCCTGCGGGCGCGACGTGGCCGATGCCTTGTTCGCCGCCCAGGTGCTGGAGCGCGTCGCTCAGATGTACCTGCTGACGCGCGCCGCCGGGTCGCCGGTGCCCATCCCCGACGAGCACGTGCGCAGTGAGCGCGACCGCTGGCTCTACAAATATGGCACGATGGCCGACGGAACGGTGGCGCAGTCATGACCGGACGCCTGATCACACTCGGCGAGGTCATGCTGCGCCTGTCGCCGCCGCGTTTCCAACGCCTGCGCTCGACGCGCTCGCTCGACATTCACGTCGCCGGGGCGCAGTTGAACGTCGCCGCGGATTTCGCCCGCCTCGGTGGCGAGGCCGCTTTCGTCTCCAAGCTGCCCGCCACCGAGCTTGGCTGGCTGGCACACGATGCCTGCATGAGCTACGGCGTCGACATGCGCCACGTACAGATGATGCCGGATGCGCGCATGGGCATCAACTACCTCGAATTCAGCGTGTCGCCGCGTGCGCCGGTCGCCATCTTCGACCGCAAGGGCAGCGCCGCCAGCACGATGCAGCCCGACGACTTCGACTGGACGGCGGTCCTGAACGGCGCGACGCTCGCCCACACCGACGGCATCGTGCCCGGCCTGGGCGAGGCGGTGCGTCAAACGGCGACCGTCTTCCTGCAGAAGGCGCGCGAGCTGGGCGTCAAGACGTCGTTCGACATGAACTACCGCGAGCACCTGTGGACGGCGGACGCGGCGCGCGCCTGCTGGGAACAACTGCTGCCCCTGATCGACGTCGTCGTTACCAACCGCGGCGTCAGCGAGGCCGTCTTCGGCTTCGTCGGCAGTGACGAGGACATCATGCACGCCTATCACGACGCGTTCGGCTGCGAGTGGGTCTGCCTGACGCACCGCGATCTGTTCGGCCTCGAACGCGGCGCCTGGAGCAGTAAGCTGCTGGCCGGGGGCACCGTCTATCAAGGACGGCGCTACGAGTTCGAGAACCTGGATCGCTATGGCACGGGCGATGCCTACTGCGCGGGCGTGCTCTATGCCTACGCGCGTGGCGATGCGCAGTACGCGGTCGATTTCGGCAATGCGGCCTGCACGCTGGCGCACACGACCGAAGGCGACGTGATCCCGTTCACGGCGCAAGAGGTGGAACTTCTGTTGAGTGAGACGATTGATCTGCGGGTAAAACGATGAACACGATGAGTTTGCGCGAAGAAGCGGTACATCTGACCAAGACGACGGGCGTGCTGCCCGCGATCAAGCTCAAGGACGGGCGCGATCTGCTGCCGTATGCCCAGGCACTCTACGACGGTGGCATCCGCGTGATGGAAGTGACGATGACGACGCCGGGCGTGCTCGACGCCTTCCGCGCCATCAAGAGCGACTTTGGCGGCAAGCTGCATCTCGCCAGCGGCACGACGCTGAGCGCCGCCGCCGCCTACGCGGCGATCCAGGCGGGCGTCAGCATCATCGTCTCGCCCTCGCTCGACCTGGAAGTGGCGAAGGTCGCTCACACCTATCAGGTCGCGTTTTACCCTGGCGCGTACACCGCGCGCGAAGTGCTCGACGCGATGCAGGCCGGGGCGCACATCGTCAAGATCTTCCCGGCGGCGCTGGCCGGACCGCGCTACATGCTGAATTTGAAAATGGTCTACCCGGAGGTCAATCTGGTGCCGTCTGGCGGTGTGAGCATCGACACGGCGGCGGAGTACATCCGCTGCGGCGCCTGCGCCATCAGCGGCGCGCGCAACTTCGTCGATGCCGAGCAGATCGCCCAGCACGGCACTGGCTGGATCACCGAGCAGGCCAAGCATTACCTGGCGCTCGTCGCCGAAGCCCGCGCAACGGCCTATCCGCTGCCGTAGAAATCGGGGCCGTGTTGGGACGGCATTCTTGCCGTCCGCCGATTCGGACGCGAAGAATCGCGTCCCTACGAGGGGCGATTGAATGTGTTAGTCGGTGTACGGGCGGGATATATCCCGCCCGTACGATTCCCCCCTATAGCGAAGGGGAGCCAGCCTGGCTCTTGAAAGTCCCTCTCCTGCGGGAGAGGGATTTAGGGTGAGGGCGAACCCTTGCTCCCTCACCCCTTCAGCCCGGTCGTGGCGATGCTCTTGATGATGTGGCGCTGGAAGAACAGGAAGATGATCAGCACCGGGATGACCGCCATCGTCACGCCCGCGGCCACGTTGCCGACGGCGCCCGCCGAATAGCGCCCGCGCAGCAGCGTCAGCCCGACCGGCAGCAGCTGCAGCTCTGGCGAGTTGATCATGATCAGCGGGATGAAATACTCGTTCCACCAGTAGACGAAACAGACGATGCCGAGCGTCGTCAGCGCGGGGGCGGACAGCGGCATGATGATGCGCCAGAAGATCGTGAAGTAGCCGGCGCCGTCGATGCGCGCGGCGTCTTCAAGCTCGGTCGGGATCGTCATGAAGTACTGGCGCAACAGGAAGATGCCGAACGGGCTGACGAGCGCGGGCAGGATGATGGCGGCGTGCGTGTTGTAGAGGCCCGTCTGCCGCATGAGGATGAACTGCGGCACGATCGTGACTTGCAGCGGGATCATGAGCGTCGCCAGCAGGACGACGAACAGGACGCGCTTGCCGGGGAACTCCAGCCGGGCGAAGGCATAAGCACCCATCGAGCACGTGATCAACTGGCCGATCGTGATCGTCGTCGCCACGAACAGGCTGTTGAGGATGAACGAGCCGAACGGCACCAGGTCGAAGACGGCGTAGAAATTATCCAGCGTCGGCGCAGATGGGAACAGCCGCGGCGGCAGCACGTAGGCCGCGGCCGCGTCGCTGAAGGCCGCCTGCATGATCCATAAGAAAGGTGCGATCATGATGGCGGAGCAGACCAGCAGCAGGGCGATCGAGCCGATCTTGGCCCACGGCCACGGCTTGCGAGCGACGTGCGCCCCGCTGGCGGATGCGTGATCCTGGTAAACAGTTGTCGTCATGGCGGCATCCCTATTGATAAAAGACCCAGCGGCGGCTGAGGCGGAATTGCAGCAGCGTGAGGATGAAGATGACGACGAACAGCGACAGCGCAATCGTCGAGGCGTAGCCCATGTCGAAGAAGCGGAAGCCCTGCTCGTAGATGTACATGACGATCGTGCGCGTCGCGTCGCCGGGGCCGCCGTCGGTCAGGATCTGCGGCTGGGCGAAGATCTGCACCGAGCCGATCATGCCGATCACGGACAGGAACAGGATTGTCGGCGAGAGCAGCGGCAGCGTCACGCGCGAGAAGATCTGCCAGCGATTGGCGCCGTCGACCTGTGCCGCATCGTAGAATTCGGACGGGATGCTTTGCAATCCGCCGAGGAACACGATCACGTAGAAGCCGAGTTCTTTCCACACGTCGGTGATGACGACCGCGACCGGCGACCAGGCCGACGAATTCAGCCATGGGATGCGCTCGATGCCGATCTGGCCGAGCAGATAATTGACCAGCCCTAAGTCCTTATTCATGAGGAACGACCACATCAAGGCCACGGCGGTCACGCTGACGACGTAGGGGAAGAAGAAGCTCAGGCGGAAGAAGCCGCTCAACCAGCGATGCAGCTTTTGATCGAGCAGCACGGCCAGCACGAGGCCGAGCAGCAGCTTGAGCGCCATCGTCGCCAGCGCGATCTTGAACGTCGTCAGGTAGATGTCGTCGATGCGCGTGTCGCTCAGGAGCTTCTGGTAATTCGCCAGCCCGGCGAACTGCGGCGCCGAGAGCAGGTTCCACTGTACGACGCTCAGCCCCAGCGCCGCGAACATCGGCCCGACGATGAAGACGGCAAAACCGATCAGCGTCGGCAGCAAGAAAAGATAAGCCGCAAGGATCTCTTTTCGGCGCAGCGGGCTTTGTGGCAATAAACGCGAGACCATGGTCGTTCCTTATTTCATGACAGGGGCGCACTGGGTGGGTGCGCCCTTGTCTAGCCTGCCTGATGTCGCGAGGCTACGGACGAACGGAGGATAGCTGCAAAGTCTATCGCCCTTTGTTACCCTCATCCCCCAACCCCTTCTCCCGAATGACGAAGGGGAGAAAATGCTCCGGAAAGTCCCTCTCCATGAGGGAGAGGGATTTAGGGTGAGGGTGTGGCCTATGCAGCACTCGGCGTCAGTTGCACGTGACCACGCTGGAGAGTTCTTGCTGGGCAGCGGCCATCGCATCTTCGACGCTCATTTCGTCGGCGAAGATCAGGCTGCTGTAGCGCAGGAAGATGTTCTCCATCTGGTTGAAGCGCGGCGGCGAGGTGACGATACGGGCGAAGTCACCGCCGAGCGAGGTATCGCCTTCCAGCGAGTCGTAGAAGATGTTCGAGTGCGGCGGCGGGAAGGCCGTGATCTCTTCGGCTACGCTGCGGCGCGCCGGGATGTTCGAGAACGGCATCTCTTCGGAGCCAACCAGCCCTTCCTGCACCTCGACGCTCGACAGGTACTTGACCAGCTCCCAGGCCATGTCGGGATGCTCGCTCGTGCTCAGGATCGGGTAGCCGCCGATGCCGAAGATGGTCGTCCGCGTTGGGTTGCCGGGGAAGTACTGGATGTCGAAATCGCGGAAGCCGCTCGGCAGCAAGGCGGTCAGTGACCAGCGGCCCGCGCCAAACATGGCGATGTTGCCATTCTGGAACAGGTTGTAGATGTCGCCGAACGACGTTGGAGCCGGGGCGACCTTCTCGACGTAGATCAGGTCGTGCATGAATTGCAGCGCTTCGATCACCTGCGGGTCGGTCACCTGCGGCGCGCAGTAGTCGTCAGTCAGGATGTCGACGCCGTTGGCGAAGACCCAGGGCAGCGCCGAGATGAACATACCGCTGTTGTCCCAGGCATAGCCGTACTGTTCCGGCGTGCCGTCGCCATCCGCGTCGACCGTCAGCGCACGGGCGTAGTCGAGGAACTGGTCGCGCGTCCAATCTTCGGGCGGCATTTCCAGCCCGGCTTCGGCCAGGCGCGCGGTGTTCAGGTACATGACCATGTTGTTCCAGCTGAAGGGCAGCAGATACTGCTTGCCATCGACCTTGAGCGCGTCGAGCATGGCCGGGGCGACGTCGTCGATGAACGGCTGGATCGCTTCGGCGTCGGCGGCGATGAAATCGTCGAGCGGCAGCGCCAGGCCAGAGGCGACCAGAAGCTGCACGCCCTCGCTGGCGACCAGCATGACGTCGGGGCGCTCTCCACCGGCGATCAACGTCGACACGCCGTCGAGATAGGTGCCCCAGTTGGTGCCCTCGACGCCGAGCGGCGTTACCGTCACGTCAGGATTCAGCGCCATAAAGCCGCTGGCGATGTCGTCGCTCGTCTGCACGGCGTCCGGACCCCAGTTCCAATACAGCAGTGTCAGTTCGACCGGCTCCTGCGCATAGACGGTGCCCAGCGCGAGGGCGCACATCGCCAGTACGATCAACAGGACAAGAAGGTGTTTTCCGAGTTTCATGATTGATTAACCCTTTCAATCCGAATCAATGAACGAGATTTGTTGGGAATGTTCTCCATTCGTGTCGTTATGGCGCCTCCTCGGCTAGTCTGCGAAAGACGCCGGTCAGCTTGAGGCTTTCCCAGTCGTCGAGTATGGGCAGGGTGATGGCGGCGTGGCCGTCGACGCGGACGATCGGCAGCGGGTGCGCGTCCGGCATGCGCAGGACGGCCTCCGTCTTGTCGGGGATGATCAGTTGGGCATTGGCGATCTGCGCGCGCTCCTCGATGGCGTCGACCGTGCGATTAAGGCCGAAGCGGACGGCGCGCACGGGGACGCCCGTCACCAGGTGGACGATCAGGTCGTCGCCCAGGCGGTTGCACACGATCTCGGTGTTGAGCAGGCCGTCCGCCTGCACGAGTGGCGCTTCGCCCGCCGCCCACTCGATCATGTTGGCGATCAGGCGGCGGTAGGGCGCCAGCGACAGGCGCGCGTAGTTGCTCTCCGGCAGCCCGGCGCAGTAGACGACGCGCCCCTTGCCGTAGCGCCGGTAGACGATGACCGGCTCGTCGCTGTCGTCGCCGGGCGGCGGCTGGTTGTTGTGATAGTAGGTCTCGCCGCGCGTCTCGATCAGCGGGTCGCGGCGCGTGGCGGCGATGCTCAGATCGCCCGTACCCAGGCGGACGCGCCACATCGCCATGTAGTGCGGCAGTGGGTGGCCGGGCAGGCCGCCGCTGAGCGGGCCGCCGTGGAACTGAAAGAACGGGAAGGTGTAGTCGCCACGCCCGACGTGATGGACGCCGAACAGATCCGCGAGCGCGAAATCCGCCTGAAGATGGCCGAACGCGTCATAGAGCGACGTCGCCCCGGTCGCGACCAGCCCGCCGCCCGCGTGAACGTAGGCGCGCAGCGCTTCGGCTTCCTCGTCGGACAGCGTCAGGATGTTCGGCAGGTAGACGACCTTGTACTGCGCCAACGTCGCCAGCGATTCCGGGCGCTCGTCGACGATCTGCACCGGGATGTGCGCCTCGGTCAGCGCCTTGAAGGCGCCCATCCACGAGGCCAGCATGTCCGACGCCGATGGGTTGAGATTGCTCGGCGGCGTCAGCGACCCGGCGGGCGGCCGTGACTGGTTCATCACCTCGTCCAGCTCGCGCCCTTTCTGCGATTGGTAGAGCGCGGCGTAGCGCACCGGCTCCGCGCCGATCAGGAGCGGCTCGCGCCGTTCGATCTCGCGGAAGGCGTCGCCGATGCGGTCATAAACTTGCGGCTCGATGCGCCCGTCGTGATATGGCTCGTCGTCGATGCAGACCGCGCCGCCGTTGGCGACCACGCTGAAGGCTTCGTAGCGCATCTGCGCCAGCGAGCGCACGCTGAAATCCCAGGTGTGGACGAAGCGGCTGGTCAGCACCTCGAACGGCTTGCCCAGCATCCCGGCGCGGATGTAGCGCGCGGCATAGCTGGGGAAGAGCAGCCCGTGCCACTCGCTGTAACCCTCGGTCGATCCCATGTCCGACAGCGCCAGGTGCTTGAACGAAAGGCCCTGGCTGGCTTTGGCGTAGGGCGTGCCGAAGAAGTTGACGACGTAGGCTGCCTCCGGGTTGGCCGCCTTGACGACCGCCCGGCACGACTCGATGTAGTCGTAGAGCAGATCCTGCTGCCAGCGGATCATCTCGATCCAGCCGTCGTCCTTGGGCGCGCGCGGCATCGGCCTGCCGAAGGCCGCCTCGTACAGCTGGCGTGTGTAGATATCCCACGAGGGGAAGTCGCTCAGGATGTCGCTCCAGACGCCGTCGAGCGGATACTGGGTGAACATCTCGTGCAGGTGCTCGTGGACGCGCTGGCGATAGGGGCTGTTCAGGCTGAGCGTCGGCCAGCGGTTGTACGACTTGGTGCCGTCGGCTTCCTCGGCCATCCATTCGGGATGCTCGCGCGCGATCTGCGTGTCCCACATGTTCGAGTAGTAGCCGAGCACGCGGATGCCCTGGCGGTGCGCTTCTTCCAGCACTTCGCCCATGAAATCGAGCGCGCCGAGGCCCGTATGCTTGTGCCCAAGGGCAGTGTTATAGTAGAAATTGCCGTACTGGCACTTGGCGAAGATGACCGCCACATTGACGCGCGCACGCACGAATTCGGCCACAATCGCCTTCGGATCGAAACGGGTTGCGATGTCGCGCAGGTCGTGCTGATCGCCGCCGGATTGGCCGGGCTGTGTCCAATCGGGCAGGTGCATATCAAAGAAGAGGCGGCGGAGATGAGTGTGATACCAGTTTTGCATGTTCTCGAATATTTTACTGAAAATTGTAGTAAAATGAGTGTATGATCGGATAAAATTTTAGTCAACTTTTTAGTAGAACGGAGTGAGGATGGCTTCTCGACGAGTGACGATCCGGGACGTGGCGCGTGAAGCGCAGGTCTCGCTCTCCGCCGTATCGCTCTTTCTCAACAACCGCGCGGGCTTATCGGACGCCACTCGTCAGCGCATCGCCGAGGCGATCGAGTCCGTCGGCTACTTACCCCGGCTGACCAACGCCACCAGCCCAACCAGCAACTACCTCGGCCTTTTGATCGAGCGGCTGCCGTTTTCGCCCTTCAACGACATGTTTTACGGCGAGGTGATCCAGGGCATCGAGGCGCAGGCGCGCCTGCTTCATTACAATGTCACGCTCATGCTGCTGAGCAACGGCGAGGGCCTCTCGCAGTTGATGCAGCGCCACGGCGACAGCCTGTCCGGCATGATCATGCTCGGCAGCGGCAGCATCAACGAAGCGGTCGTCGAAAGCGCGCTGCACGAGGACTTCCCGGTCGTGCTGGTCGATAACGACCTGCGCTTCACGCGCGCCGAAATCGTCGTGCCGGATTACATGAGCGGCGCCTACAACGCGACCAACTACCTGCTCGACAAAGGCTACCGGCGCATCGCCTTCATCCAGGGGCCGAGCAAGTATCAGAGCCTGGTCACCCGCTTCCACGGCTACTGCACGGCCATGATCGACTCTGGCATCGGCCTCGACCCCGCCCTGATTCAGGAGCCGATCTCGACCGGCGTGCCCAACAAGGGCTACCGCGAGATCAAGGCGTTGTACGAACGCGGCACCTCCGTCGACGCCATCTTCTGTGTGACCGATCGCACGGCCCTCGGCGCGCTCGACGCGCTGCGCGAACTCGGCGTGCGCGTGCCGGACGACGTGGCGCTGATCAGCTTCGACAACATCGCCCAGGCGGGCCACACCACGCCGCCGCTGACGACGGTCAACGTGCCCAAGGCGGAGCTTGGCGGCTTCGCCGTCCAGAAGCTGCACGATCTGATCCACCAGGAGCGGCCCTTCCCGCCGGTCAAATCGCTGTTCGCAACGGATCTGGTGATCCGTTCGTCGGCGTAGGAATTTCGCGCGCCATTGGGACGGCATTCTTGCCGTCCGTGGTGGCGGACGCGATGAATCGCGTCCCTACGAGGGGCGATTGAATTTCAATTGCGTTGTACGGGCGGGATATATCCCGCCCGTACATTGCATATGCGCATTGTTCAGTCCGTCACCGCGAGCGCCATTTGCTGGCGCTGGGCTTCGTCGAGGGCGTTGCCCGCCGCGTCGATGGCACGGATGGCGCCGTCGACGCTGCGCGTGCGCACCTGGCCGCGCGCGTAGGCGTTGTTGACCAACTGCGGCGCATCCATCAGCCCGACGGCGACGGCCTGCGCCAGCACCGCCGGATCGCTGAGCGGATCGGGGCTGCCCGCGCCGAGCCTGCGGATGGCGTCGATCAACAGGTGCGTCTCCTCGATCAACTGGAGCTTACGCGCCTGCACCGCCGGGTCGACCGTCATGTCCGGGTTGCCGCGCAGGGCCGTCTCGACCACGTCCTGCACCATCAGCGCCGCCTCGATCACCTCGTCGGCGTCGGCGGCGTGATGCGCCTCCGTGTGGCCGACGATGTGGATGATGTGCGGCTGGGCAGCCATTTGCAGCATGGTGCTCTGCGCCAGATGCGCCCGCGCGCGCACCATGTTGACCGGGTGACTGAGCAGCCCGGTGCGCACCTGCCGCCAGATGCGGAACTCGTCGTCGGCGAATGAATCGCTCAGCTCCAAAATCGCCAGGCAGCGCGCCAGATCCATTGTGTTGGAAAGGTGCGGCGGACTCTGGAACATGTAGGTCAGGATGTAATCGCGCACGCCGAAGCGCTTGGCGTTGTAGGCGTAGAGATAGCCCGCCGCGCAGGCGACCACGTCCGGCGCATCGCGCATGCCCCAGTGATAGGTCTCGTTGCCCTCGACCGGGATGCTGCGCTCGCCGTGCCACTGCATCAGCATCTGATGCTCACGGATCGACTGCGCCAGCGGCGACGGCCCGCGCCCATCCATGGCGTTGAACCAGAAGAGCGAAGTCGCGCACCACGCATTGTGGATCGTCCGCACCAGCATCTCGGCATAGCGCAGATGATCCGACGTGCCGGAGTACGAGCGCAGCAGCGGGTAATTGCCGCGGCGGCTCGCCTCGTAGAGTTCGATCAGGTCGTCCTCCGTGCGGAAGGGGACGCCGCCCGCGCCGGTGCTGCGCAAATCCTGCTGCGCCGGGCGAAAGAAGTTCTCCTGCGCATCCTGATCGGCACCGAGCGAGATCACGTCGAGGGCACCCGCCTCGGCGATCCTGGCGATGCCCTCGACCGTCGGTGCGATCGTCTGCGCGGGGATGCCGAAGTGATGGCGCAGGATCGGGTAGGGCGCTTTCCAGCGGATGCGCTCGACGGCGGTCTGCGGGAAGCTCGATTCGTCCGCCGCCTGCAGCGTCTCGCCGCGCAGCGCCGCCTGAATCGCCGACGGGCTTTCGTCGCCGGAGAAGGCGGCGTCGATGTAGTCGAACTCGCGCGCCACGTCGATCACGGGCGGCGTGCCCCCGCACAAGATGCGCGCCTTGCCCAGCAGCCCGGCCGCTTCCAGCATGTGGCCCAACTCCGCGAACAGGATGCGCGCATTCTCCGGCGTCAGCCGGTAGCTGATACCGATCACGTCCGGCTGGCGGGCGACGATGGCATCCATGAAAGTTTCCAGGTCGGTCGCCGGGCCGGTGAAATAGGTCTCGAAACCCTGGTCTTCGGCGATGTTCAGGAAGCGCGTCACCCCGGCGACGTGCACACAGTCGCCGATGCTGGCGGCGACAACTTTACCTTTGCTTGCGCTCATGGCGATGTCCTCCGTGATCTTCACAAACTGCGGCTGATGCCGACGAGCGGGATGGTCGAAGTCTTGAAGAAGCGCTGGAAGATGCGGCAGTAGTACAATTCTTCTTTTGAGCGAATCGTGTGGCCGGTCTCGGCCAGGATCTGCCCCGCCTCGCGCGCGAACTGCCCGTCGCCGATCTCCGCCTCGGCGATGCGCTGGAAGATGTGCGCCGAGCCGGCGCCCTCGGCGAATTTCTGCTTCGTCCGCCAGACGACCGATTCCGGCAGCATGTCCTCGAAGGCCTTGCGCAGCGCCCACTTCTCGACCGATTTGTAGTCGTACAACTTATGCGCGCTGGGGATGGCGAAGGCGAACTCGACGAAGCGCCGATCCAGGAATGGCACGCGCCCTTCGAGGCCGTGCGCCATCGTCATGCGATCCAGCCGCTGCAAGTTGCGGTTGTGCAGCTCGGCGGTGATCTCGACCAGTTCACGCTGGAGCGCTTCGGGCGTCTCGAACTGGCGCAGATAACGGTAACCGCTGAACAATTCATCCGCGCCCTCGCCGGACAGGATGACTTTGACGTACTGGCTGGCGAGCCGCGCCAGGAAGTAGTTGGCGACCGCGCTGCGCACGAGCGCCGGGTCGAACGACTCCAGGTAGTAGATCACGTCCGGCAGCGCGGCGATCATGTCGCGCTCGTCATAGATGTACTCGTGATGCTGGGTGCCCAGGTAGCGCGCCACCTGCCGGGCGTAGGCCAGGTCTTCGCTGCCCGCGACGCCGACCGAGAACGAGTGCAGATCGGGGATCTGCTGCTTGACCAGCGCCGCGATGATGCTGCTATCCAGCCCGCCGCTCAGGAAGACGCCGAGCGGCACGTCGGACATCAGGTGGCTGTCGACCGAGCGGCGCAGCGCCTCGCGCACGGCGTCTGTGTCCGGGATCGGCCCGGCATCGTCGGCGATCTGGCGCGTCACCGCTTGCAGATCGTAGTTCTGGATGAAGCCGTGCCTGCTGCTGTACGAGTAACCGGGCGGGAACTCCTTGACGTCGGTCACGATGTCTTGCAGCGCTTTGATCTCCGAGGCGAAGTAGAAGGTGTCGCCCTCGCAGCCGTAGTAGAGCGGCTTGATGCCGAGCGGATCGCGCGCCAGGAACAACTCGTCCTCGTCGACGACGGCGAAGGCATACATGCCCTCAAGCTGGCGCGGTGTGCTCTGCCTGTGCTGCGCGTAAACCGCCAGGATGTCTTCGCTATCCGACTGCGTGCGATAGGGGTAAGCCGTGTAGCGTTCGCGCAGGTCGGGATGGTTGTAGATCTCGCCGTTGCAGATCAACCACTGCGGCGCGGCGGCGCTCGCCATCGGCTGCGTGCCGCCCTCGACGTCGACAATCGACAGCCGGGTATGCGCCAGGTAACCGTTATCCAGGTAGGTGATGGCGCGCCCGTCCGGCCCGCGATGGGCGATCAGTTCCAGCGCTTGATGCGAATACCTCCAGTTTTTGCCGTAAGCGGCAACAATTCCACACATAAACACTTCCTCGACTATAGACGCTGGGGCGCATTTTCTTCTTCGACCATGCGCGTGATCTCCTCGATCGACAGCCCTTCCAGGCCCATGCGCGCCAGGCTGCGCCCGCGATGGCGATAATCGGTGCCGTGCATGATGCAGGCCAGGTCGATCAACGTTTCGATGCCGCGTACGTCGACGCCGAAGCGCCGCCCCAGCGCCGCGATCGGCACCAGGCTGTAGGGCACATCCTCGAATACGTAGCGGTGATAGATGGCGCGCGGCGCATTGATGCCGCGGTAGCCCGGATTGGCGTGGATGGCATCGTGCAGGTCGTCACCGTGCGCGGAATAGGCGCGTGACAGCCATTCGGTCGCCGACTGTGCGCGCACGCCCATCGACATCGCCACCGTGACGCGCTCGCGATCGACTCGTTCGAGCATGCGTGCGATCGAGGGCGTCACGCCTTCGATGTAGAACTGGAACTCGCCCTGCGTGTGCTCGATCCAACCGGCGTTCAACAGCGTCAGCGTCGGGTGGAAGACCGCGCCCATGTTGTCGAGGCTGGTGTAGAGGACGTTGCGCGCGGCGATAAACTGCGGATAGATTTGCTTGAGAGTGTTTAGAAGGGCTGGCGTTTTGCAGGCGGGCAGTGCAGCCAGGGGTAACGTATTTTTGCGCCGGAAGATGTGCGCCTCGGCCGGGCCGACGCTGCGGCTGGCGAACAGGAACGTCTCCGCTTCGGCGACGATGACGTCGGCAGTGCATTTGCTGTCGTTCAGCACCTGGCGAAATTCGAGCGCGCCGCCCGTGCGACCGGGATTGAGCACGATGATCTGCCCGTCCTGCAGATACGGAGCGCAGGCCGCCGCCACGTCGTAGTGACCCGACGCAGGCACGACGACCATGATCACCTGCGCACCGGAGAGCGCGTCCTCGATGTTGCTGGTCGCCATCCAGAGTTCACCGAAGGCCGTGCGGCCATCCCAATAGGTGAGTTCGATGCCGCCGCGGTCGGCGATGGCCTCGATGTGATCGTAAGTGCGGTTGTAAAGGCGAACGGAAAATCCTCGCGCAGCTAATTCGGCTGCCATCGCTTTGCCGCCGTGACCGGCGCCGATTACGGTGATCTGAAGATTGTTCATCGGACTCCTAAGAACTAGCCATCAACTTGGGGTCATGTCTGTGGTTGGTAATGTCCATCTCGTTGACCCGCCGCGCGGTCGAATCGACCTGGAAACACGGGCAAAGAGTGCCAATGATCGCCTTTATACCGGAATATGGGGCGCGCTGCCAGTCGCCTGACCTTAAACCTTGGGGCATTTATACCAAGTCAAACCTTTGAACCACCGAGACACGGAGGGAACAGAAAGGAAGAATCGAACCGCAAAGGCGCAAAATCGCAAAGGGGATGAATTGGAACTACGGAGACACGGGGGACGCAGAGAAAGAGATTTTGTAGGGGCGGGATATATCCCGCCCGTAGCTACGAATGACGCCTGCGTGCCCCGCGCTTGGCGGAACGGGCGCTGCGGCGGTACGATTTTCGGCGCTGAATGTTTTGGCGCGCCAGACCGGCGTAAGGCACAAAAGATGACCGACATTTTTACCGCGACCGACCGGCCCAAGCCCGACCTGCTCTTTCACAAGAACGACCCCAACGACGTGCGCCTGGGCGAGACCGTCCGCGTCGACCCGGCGGATTACGAGTCCGCGGATGTGGTGCTGCTCGGTCTGCCGCAGGACGAGGGCGTCCGCCGCAACGGCGGGCGGGTCGGCGCGAGCGCGGCGCCGGATGCGATCCGCGCCAGTCTGTACAAGCTGGTCGCGCTCGATCGAGTCCGCCTGTTCGACCTGGGCAACACGATCGTCCAGCCGACGCTGGAAGAGACGCACGATCTACATCAGACCATCGCCCGCCAGATTCTGCGCGACGGCAAGACGCTGATCGTGCTCGGCGGCGGTAACGACACCAGCTATCCCGACTGCTCGGCGCTCGCGTTGGAGGCGGGCGCACCAATCGTCGCCTTCAACGTCGACGCGCATTTCGACGTGCGCGCGGATACCGTCCGCAACAGCGGCACGCCCTATCGCCAACTGCTCGAAGAGGGCTTTGTCGCGCCGGAACACTTCCACGAGATCGGCTACCAGCCGTTCGCGAACTCGGCGACCTACGTCCGCTATCTGGCCGACAAAGGCGTGACCACTTTCAGCCGCGAGGAAGTCGGCGAGCGCGGCATCGCCGTCGTGCTGCGAGTCGCGTTGGAGAAGAAGCCTGCGGGCGCGATCTTCTGGGGGCTGGACATGGACGTGGTCACGGCCGCCGATGCGCCGGGCGTCAGCGCCATCAACCCGACCGGGCTGAGCGGGCGCGAGTTCTACCAGGTCGCGCAGATCGCCGGGAGCGAGCCGCGCACGCGCCTGTTCGAGATCAGCGAGGTCAACCCGGCCTTCGACATCGACGGGCGCACCTGCCGCCTGGCCGCCGCCGCCGTCTGGACGTTCCTGGCGGCAGTTGAGGGGCGGGGGCGATGATGGATGTTTACGCTTTCATGGGTGAATCTGCGCCTCTGAGGCTCAGAGTGGAGGCAATCATAAGGTGCGGGTGGGATATATCCCGCCCGTACAAGGCCGTGAAAATCCATAGGCGCGTCATTCAGCCTCGTCACCTCGTGCCTCATCACCTTTCATCACCGAGCACTGTGAACTGTGAACCGTGAACCCATCTTGACCGAGCACCGAGTACTGAGCACCGAGTACTCTGTACCCGGCACTCAGAACTTTCAAACGTAGGAGTTTTACCCATGCCCAAGCGAACGATCACCGCGCCGCGCGGCACCGAACTCACCTGCAAGAACTGGCAGATCGAGGCGGCCTACCGGATGCTGCAGAACAACCTCGATCCGGACGTGGCCTTCGACCCGGACAACCTGATCGTCTACGGCGGGCGCGGCAAGGCGGCGCGCAACTGGGCCGCGCTCGATGCGATCCTGGCGTCGCTGCGCAAGCTGTCGCCCGACGAGACGCTGCTCGTGCAGTCGGGCAAGCCGGTCGCCGTCTTCCGCACGCACAGGGATGCGCCGCGCGTCTTGATCGCCAACAGCAACATCGTGCCCGCCTGGGCGACGCAGGAGAACTTTGACAAGTGGGAGCGCGAAGGCCTGATCATGTACGGCCAGATGACCGCCGGGAGCTGGATCTACATCGGCACGCAGGGCATCTTGCAGGGGACGTACGAGACGTTCGGCGCGCTGGCGCGCAAGCACGGCTGGGGCAGCCTCAAGGGCAAATTCGTGCTGACGGCGGGCCTGGGCGAGATGGGCGGCGCACAGCCGCTGGCCGTGACCATGAACGAGGGCGTCGGCCTGTTCGTCGAGGTCGACCGTTGGCGGGCGGAACGCCGTCTCAAGCTGCGCCAGGTCGACGTCGTCACCGATGACCTGGAAGACGCGATGACGCAGGTCGAAGATGCGCTCGACCGGCAGATCCCGAAGTCGATCTGCCTGATCGGCAACGCGAGCGAGATTCTGCCGGAGCTGGTCGTGCGCGGCATCACGCCGGACGTCGTCACCGACCAGACCAGTGCGCACGACGTCATGTACGGCTACATCCCCGCAGGGATGACGCTGGACGAGGCGAGCGACCTGCGCAACTCCGACCCGGCGGCCTACAAAGCGCGGGCGATGGCGTCGATGGCGCAGCACGTCGAGGCGATGCTCGAATGGCAGCGGCGCGGGGCGATCGTCTTCGACTACGGCAACAATCTGCGCCAGCGCGCCTTTGACGCGGGCGTATCAGACGCCTTCAATTATCCCGGCTTCGTGCCCGCCTACATCCGCCCGCTCTTTTGCGAGGGCAAGGGGCCATTCCGCTGGGTCGCGCTGTCCGGCGATCCGGAAGACATCTACGCGACCGACCGCGCCATCCTTGAGTTGTTCCCGGAGGATGACCACCTGCGCCGCTGGATCACGATGGCGCAGGATCAGATCGAGTTCCAGGGGCTGCCCGCGCGCATCTGCTGGCTCGGCTACGGTGAGCGCGCCAGAGCCGGGGTCAAGTTCAACCAGATGGTCGCCTCCGGCGAAGTCAAAGCGCCGATCGTGATCGGGCGCGATCACCTGGACAGCGGCTCCGTCGCCAGCCCGAATCGCGAGACGGAGGGCATGAAGGACGGCAGCGATGCGATTGCGGACTGGGCGCTGCTCAACGCGTTGATTAACGCCGTCGGCGGCGCGACCTGGGTCAGCATCCACCACGGCGGCGGGGTCGGCATCGGCTACAGCATCCACGCCGGGCAGGTGATCGTGGCCGACGGCACGCCGGACGCGGCCGTGCGCTTGCAGCGCGTGCTGACGACCGATCCGGGCATGGGCGTCGTCCGCCACGCCGACGCGGGCTACAGCGAGGCGATTGAGTTCGCCCGCGCGCACGACATCCAGATCCCGATGCTGCCGGGCGCCAGCGGAGCCGCTCATGAACGTTGACCTGCTGATCGTCGGCGCGGCGCAGCTCGTCACCTGTGCCAGCGGCGGTCGTCCCAAGCGCGGCGCGCAGATGCGTGACCTCGGCATCATTACGGACGGCGCGGTCGCGGTCAAAGATGGGCGCATCCTCGACGTAGGGACGACGGCGGACATGCGCGCGCGCTACCAGAGCGAGCATACGATCGATGCCAGCGGGCGGGTCGTCTGCCCCGGCCTGGTCGACTGCCACACACACGCGGTCTACGCCGGGGATCGGCTGGACGATTTCGAGAGCCGCATCCAGGGCAAGACCTACATGGAGATCCTGGCGGCGGGCGGCGGCATCATGAGCACAGCGCGCGCCACGCGGGCGGCGACCGCCGATGAGTTGTATGCGCTGGCGGCGCATCGACTCGACGTGATGCTGCACAACGGCACGACGACCGCCGAGATCAAGACCGGCTACGGGCTGGACAGCGCCACCGAGTTGAAGATGTTCGACGTGATCGCGCGGCTGGATCGCGAGCACGCGATGACGATCCGCCCGACGTTCCTCGGCGCGCATTCGGTGCCGCCGGAGTTCGCCTCCGCCCATGCCTATGCCGATCACGTCCTCCACGAGATGATGCCCGCTATCTTCGCCGCACATGCCGAGTCGCACTTCGCGGCGCAGGGCGTCCCGCTGGCGGTTGACGTCTTCTGCGAGGAGGGCGTGTTCGACACGGTGCTCAGCGGGCAGATCCTGTCCGCCGCCAGAGAGTGCTGGGGGCAGCCGGTCAAGGCGCACGTGGACGAGTTCGTCAATCTTGGCGGCGTGCGCGTCGCGCTCGAACTCGGCGCGCTGTCGGTCGATCATCTGGACGTGACGCCGGACGCCGAACTCGAACTGCTGGCGGGGTCTGAAACGGTTGGCGTCTTCCTGCCCGCGGTCAATTTCAACCTGGGCAGCACGCACTTCGGCCACGCGCGCGCCTTGATCGACGCGGGCGGCATCCTGGCGCTGGCAACCGATCTCAACCCCGGCTCCGCGCCGACGCCGAGCCTGCCGCTGGTCATGGCGATTGCCTGCCGCTATCAGAAGCTGCTGCCCGCCGAAGCGCTCAACGCCATCACCATCAATGCGGCGGCGGCGCTCAAGCTCGAAGGCGTAGTCGGCTCGATCGAACCGGGCAAGCAGGCTGATTTCGCCATTCTCGCGACCGACGATTACCGCGCGCTGGCCTATGAATTCGGCGCGCCGCTGGTCGAGACGGTCATCATCAAGGGAGAGGTGCAGTGGAACGCGTCGTACTAGATGGCGAAAGCCTGACCATCGAGCAGGTGATCGCCGTGGCTTACGGCCAGCCGGGCGCGCCGCGGGTCGTCCTCAGCGACGCGGCCAAAGCCAACGTGATGCGCGCTGCCGAGGCCGTGCAGCAGCTGCTGGCCGAGGGGCGCATCGTCTACGGCATCACGACCGGCTTCGGCGCGTTCAAGAGCAAGATCATCCCGCCGGATCAGGTCGAGCAGTTGCAGCACAACATCCTGGTCAGCCATGCGGTCGGCGT
>JADLAY010000020.1 GCA_020849765.1 Anaerolineae bacterium | reverse complement strand
GGATCGTCTTTGTCGGGCTGAAACACACCGATCCAGTACGCCGTTCCCGTCTCCGGGTCGATGAACGGCGGCGGGTCGGCATCCGGGTTGAACCCATCAGTGGCGATACCGATGTCGCGCAGCGCCTTGAACGCGGGTGACTCGACCGATTCAGCAGGCGCATCCATGTCGTCTGCAAACAAGGCATCCAGATCAAGATCGTCCGGCGGGAGGTCAGGCGTATCGAGCGAGCGCATATCCTCATAAGCGGCGTATTCCACGTCACTTGCACCGCGCCACTCCGGGACAGGTTCGCCACGCTCGACGGCGCGTTCCGCTGCTCGCTCATAGGCGAAGTCCGTAAGTTGAAAGGGCAGCAGCCGCTGATCGTGAATCTCGCCCTGAAGTTCGTGATAGAAAGCGGCGGCTTGGTCAAGATTGTCAAACGTGCCGATCTCCAGATAACTGCCGCCCAGATCGCCGGTGTGAGCGTTGGCATACAAATCAATCGCGCCGATACTGTATCGCCCACTGTTATGTTCGGATGCGGGGCGCTCGACGGCGATGATCCCGGCGTCATGCCAGCCCCAACCCGCATCACTGTCATATGTCGGCGCGCCGGGTGCAGGTACACTGACCTCATCAGACTGTGCGAACGGCTTGAATGGAGCATCTTCCGGCAGGTAGTCAAAACTGTCCCCGGCGAACAGGTCGGCGGGAAACGGATCATCAGGCATCGAGAAATCGAGTTCCGGCGGTTCGGGAATTTCATCCCAGTTGAGAGGCGGTGGCATCTCGCTCATCGGTTACACCTCCTCCACCGGACGCAGCACGACCGGCTTGTGTTCGCCAACAGTACGGGAAGATGGCGCAGGTGTCGGGCGCAGTGACGCTCCGAAACGCGACCAGAAGGCGTGCAGCACGTCAATCCGCGACCGTTTCCCCGCCGCGATGCGATTTATCTCCGTGATCAGCTCGGCGGCATAATTGGGTGATGTAAGTTCATTGAACGTTGACGTGAGATAGGCTGCCAGCACGACACCACTCTCAGTCAGCGCCAGTTTGCCATCCGCAGCGACAACTGCTTCGGCAGCGCAAAGGATGTCAAATGCCCTTACCGCTGTGCCTTCATCTGTGCCAAGCTGCGCTAATGCGCGGATCAACGAAGCTGCCGTATAGCCGCTTGTAGCATCACTGCTTGCAACATCAACGGCGATCTGCGCCGGATGCAGTTCATCGCCTTGTCGCAGGAACGGCAGCACTTCGTCCTTAACAGTGGACGGCAGGATGCGCCGCCAACCATCGGCGTACAGTAGTTTCGCCGTCGCGCGTAGTTCGAGCGGATACGAGTTGCCTGCGGTGCTGCCAACGAGTATCCGCGCCGCCATGATCCGCTCCTGTGCCGGAGGCATGTGCGCGGCGATGAAGTATTTCCAGACGAGCGAGTAGAGCGCCGCGCCATCACTGGGCAGGTCTTCGGGGACACGACTAAAGTCGGTCGGTGCAATCCCGCTGCTGACAACCACATCGGGGACGGCGTAATCCATCCCGAATTCGCGGCGAATGTATGCCTGCGCTGCTGCGCTTACTTCGGTCAGCGGCGTGCTGTCGGGATGGGTGATCCAGCCCGCTTCGTACAGGGTCTCAACGAGTGTTAGCACCCGTTCCGGCGACAGCGCGAGGTCGCGTTCAGCCAGCTCGATGAGCATTGGCGGCGTGAGCGCGTCCGGCGCGGGATGTGCTTTCAATGCCTGCCCGGTTCCGTCCACCCAGAACATGCCTTGCTTGAGCAGCGTTTCCAACTGCGCCGCCTGTTCCGCATTCCGTAGCGCCAGCGGCGCGCCTTTACCGTTCAAGACCTGAGCGGTGAACAACGTGCCATCGCGCTCGAAGGTGACGGAGGTGTGCCAGCGCGTTTCGGGAGGTTGAGCGGCAATCTGCGCTTCGTGCGCTGCCACCAGCCGCAGCGCGACCATGCCGTTATAGGTGAGCGCCATCTTGACGCCGAGCGCCTTACGGACTCCAGAACTGACGCTCCAACCGATCACCCGATTGATGATGCGTTGCGTGACTTCCGCTTCGACAAGGTGTATATCGAGCGGACGCGGTGCGGCGAAAGCGGCACGAATGGTATCGGGTGTAAGCGCGGGAAGGGTCACCCGATAAATCGGCTTGTCTTTCGCGTCAGACGAAAGCGCCAGCGCCTGCCATGCCATCGCTTCACCAGCAAGAGTCGGCGGCGTGGCGGCATAGATGGCTTGGCTTTCCCGGATCGCTTTCATCAAGCGGCGGACGAGATTGCCTTTGCCCGGCACGACGACGAAGGTCGGGCGGAAGTCGTCGGCCACGTCGATGCCGAGCTTGTCGGTGGGTAGGTCGCGCACAAAGCCATCGCATGGCTCGACACGCCAGCCGCCACCGAGCGAATCAGTCAGGATTTTCGCCTGTGCGGGCGTTTCTACGATCACAAGTTTCATTCGGTCACTCCTTCGTGTGCAGTCGTTTTGCGTTCAGGTCTTTCAGCAGCAGTCGCAGTGCCCGGCGCACGTTTGTCCGCCCGCCCAGCAGGGAGACGGTCGGCAAGCTCTCGCTCACGCAGGGCAAGCCAGATGTGCCATTCGCGATAGGCGTGGTACGCCTGTTTTTCCAACTCCTGCCACGGCGCGGTCGCCGTCGTTTTGGGCGGCATGTCATTTCTCCCTCTGCTTTCGACTAGGTGGTACGGAAACGCGCCAGTTCACCCGGTGTTGCCTTACCGAACAGATACCACAGCCCTTCGTCCTGAATGTCCAACACGAAATGGAAGCGCGGCAGTTGCGCGATGATGTCACGATGCTGCTGGTTGAAGTGGGCGAAGGCGGCATCGTCGCGGAAGACGTTCATTCCCTGCCGCTGGCTGAAAATCACGCGGATCGGGCAGTTTTCGAAGATCAGGCGCGATTTCCCCTCAAGGAACACTGACATTTGTTGATCGACCATGAGGGCTTTTTTCCTTCTCGTGCGAAAGGTCTTCGCAGCCTCAATCAGGAAATCCAGCAGCGACGGATGGCGCATCAGGCGGTAGACCTCATCGACGGCGATAATACGCGGCTGCTCGTCGATCAGGCTGTCACGGCGGATGGCGCTCAAGACCTGCGTGTACGCCAGCGCCTGCAAAATCGGGTCGCCTTCCAGTTCATGGAACGAGAAGACGCGCGGGCTAATCCAGTCGCGCCCGCCGCGTGTCAGGTCGATGTTGGTCGTCCCGTTCAGGAACGATGACCACGGTCCCGATCCGGTACACAGTCCGGCAATCTCGTCGGCAAGGTCACGGGCGATGGCTTGAATGGCGGGTTTGTCGCCCAACTGCGACAGCACATCACAGACCGTCGCGCACGTCGGCGCAAGATCGGGCGAAACGCGGTTGAGGTCAGGAAAGCCGCGATAGAGCGTCTCCAGTGCCTCACCGAGCAAGCCGCGTTCCAGATTTTCACGCTGGCCGCCGGAAAGCTGTCGCCCCAGCACTGTCTCATAGAGGCGCGTGGTGTGGCTGACCTGCTCCAGCAGCGTCGGGAACATCACGTCTTGTGGGTTAAGGCGGGTCGCCTTCGCGCTTAGGACGTACCACGGCAGCCCAAAGGCTTCGGCGATGTGTCGCCCATGTCCCATCGGTTCAAGAAAATCGAACGAGATACCGTTTTCGGCGTACTCACGGGTCAGGTAGCAGTTCAGGGCGAAGGTTTTGCCGTAGCCGGACTGTCCGACCCAGACCTCATGCGTGGCGCGTTTGTCCCGCCACGAGTTGTGGAACACTGGGTACGCGCCGCCGACGGCTTCGCCGCGCAGCACGCCATCAGTAGTCGAGAGCTTGCGATAGCCAAGCGGCGCGAGCATCAGCGCCAGTTCGCGTGACGTGACTGGCCATGTCGTTTCGGGGAGATTGACCTCCTTTGTCCGTTTGGCGCTGAAGAAGCCCACCGCCCGCGAGAGCAGTTCACCCATTTCTTGTCGTAGGGAGAACCATGCGCGGGTTTCGTTGACGACCGCTGCGACCCGCTCTTTCAATGTGTCCAGATCGTCAGCGGCGACCGCGACGGCGATCTGCACGAGATGGAGCGCATCGCCGTTGTTGATCTCCTGCAAGGCACGGCGGCAGTCGGTCACACGCTGCACCGAGCGGCTGTCCTCCCCGCGCACGCCAGCCAGATGCACTTGATACGCCTGGATGATGCTCTCAACCGCGTCAACTGCCGCGTTGCGGTCGTAGGTTTTCGGAATGTCCACCGCCAGCGCGAGTGGGAAGTTGAGGCGCAGCAGCGGGGGCAGCGGACGGAAGAAGTTCCACGTCGAAGGCGCGAATTCATACGATGTCAGCACCGCCCAATAGGGTCGACCACCCGGACGACCGGACGGCGCGAGATGCCAGAACGGACGGTCGCGCAGTTCATACTGTCCTTCAAACAGCGCCGGAAATGCCGCTTCGGTCACGGGCGTGTCGAAAGACGACGACAACCCGCCTGCGATGGCGCGGGGATTCTGGTCATTCCAGAGCGCCATCCCGCACAGCGCCCGTTGATACTCTGCGCCGTTGTTCATGCGCTCATATTCGCGACGGTACTCGACCAGCAGATCGCGGCGCTGGTCATCGTCAGTGACAAGCTCTGCTTCATCTAACGTGGCGATCTTGCCATCCAGCGTGGCAGGCATCTGCCAGCACAGAAAACGTGCTTCGCCGGAAAGCGTTCGCAGCCACGTCGAGAAGCGGGCTTGCAGTGCGCTTACGCCCTCTTCGGTTGCGTGCAGCATGATGTCGAACGGTTCGATGAGGAAGGTGCGGGCGTTGGTCACAGCGCCTCCTCATCCAGCGGAGTGGCGACGAACACCAGCCCATCACCGCGATCCAGATCACGGGCGCGGGCGAACGTCACCCACTCAGAGAGATCGACTTCGACCAGACCAGCAGGCGGCGCAAAAACACGGCTACTGTCCAGCATGGCAGCGTCGGTTGAAAGCGAGAGCATCTTTGCCAGTTCCGCCGCGATACTAGATGGGTTCTGTGCGGCGGTGAGCAGCAGCCGTCCACGCAGGTTGAGCCAGAGCCGCATCCACAGCGGCAGACCGCCGCGCGGTGCGGTCATCACGATCATCACCAGCGCGACGACGATCCCGACGGGCACGGCGATATTCGGCAGCGCCAGCCGAAAGACGGTGTAAGTCAGCCCGCCCGCGATGCCGCCGAACAGCAGCCGTTTGAACGGGATGCCGCCGAAACCTTTCTCATCACGGCTGAGGATGTGCGATTTGAAGTCGGCTGCCATGCAGCGCCTCCACAAAGAAAAAGGCGCGGAGGCAGATGAACCCTCCGCGCTGGCGGACGACGATCTAGGCGAAGGTGATGAGCGCGGTGACGCTGGAAGCGAAAACGATGAAGAGCAACCCGACAACCACCTGATTGGCGGCTTTTGGGTTGTCCTTCTTCCAGTCGCCGATCAAGGGCCAGCTGCTGCCGACGTACATCACGCCCAAGCCGATGAACCCGATCACGGCTGCGATGGGCGCGATGATCTGCGCCACATCCCGAATATCTCCGAACAAATCCTGAATAGCGGTACTCAAATCCACGAGCGCGGCTCCTTGAGAAATGGACGAACGCATCGGGATGAAGGGATGTGCGCGGTGACGGTTTGGCAACTGTTCCGGCGACAGCGCGTTCGCGTGGCGGGGTCATCCGGCACGGGATTGCTCCACCCTGATACGTTCTCAGCGTAGCAAAGCGAAGGTGGAGAACTGCTGGAGGATTCCGGTTTAGGGTTAGGAGGATTCCGGCTACCGGATGAAGGATTCCGGGTTTGCCGTAAACAAAAACCCTACATGCTCATACACGAAACGATGCACGGTATGCAGGGTTATGAACGGTTTTTGAGCTGATCCTAATCAAAATTATAGTGCATTCACAAATTGATAATTTTCATACCCTTCATCAAACTTTCAGATTTTGGGGACTTGACCTTATAGTTACTATAAGGTTTAGCATATAGACGTGGAGGCGAATGATGGTTTCTATTGGTGAACTCAGCCAGCAAACAGGGGTTTCAACTCAAGCTATACGCTACTACGAGCAAATTAAGTTGCTGCCAGCACCTAAACGAGCGGACAACAGCTACCGGGAATATGACGACAGTGACGTGGAGCGCCTACAGTTTGTCAAGCGGGCAAGACAACTAGATTTTGCTCTAGGGGATATTGCCGAGATTCTGGCATTCCGGGATCAGAATGAGCCGCCCTGCCAGTACGTGATGAATGTGATGGCACAGCAGATCTCAGCGATTGAAGAGCGCGTTGCTGACTTACAGCGGCTTCGTGATGAGTTAGCCACTTTGCATCGTGCCGGTTTGACAATGCCAGAAGATATAGAGATGAAACAGTGTGTTTGCCACCTGATCAAAACAGGTCTATCGAATGAGGTTGGAAATGATGAATGAAACCGTGAAATGCCCGGCATGTGGCAGCAAAGGACACAGAGTAGATGGCGCAACCGTAAAATCTATGCTGGCTGTCAGTCTGCGACATGTTCGAGATATCCCTTATCGTTTTTGCGCCAATCCCGATTGCGACGTCGTCTACTACGGCAGCGATGGCGCACAGACCTTTACAACGCATCAGGTGCGTGAGCGCGTCTATCAGAAAGAACCAGGAGCCGATGACGTGCTGATCTGCTACTGCTTCCAGCATACGCCCGCTGATATACGCCAGCACGTCGCGCAATCCACCCAAGCAACCCTTATTGATGACATCAATGCGGGGATTCAGGCGGGGCAATGTGCTTGCGATTGGCGCAATCCTCAGGGGAACTGCTGCTTGGGCAACGTGCGCCAGTTCGTCAAATACCTAGAAACAGCACCAATCACGAGCGAAGGTGAATAACGATGTCACTCACGCAATTCGGTGTCATTGGAACCGTCATTGCCGCGATATGTTGTTTCACGCCTGTAGTCGCCGTGCTGTTCGGTTCGGTGGGATTGAGTTGGCTGGTCGGTTATCTGGATTATGTCCTGTTTCCGGCACTGATCGGCTTTGTCGGCATCACTGTCTATGCCGTCTGGCGTGAGCGTGCCGCAATTCGTAAAGGGGAGGAGTGCTGATGGAATCTCAATTTGATACGGTGGTTATCGGTGTTGGCATGGCAGGGCTGAACGCTGCGCGTCGCCTGCAATCTGCGGGTCAATCTGTCGCCGTTGTTGACTCGCGTCCTTATGGTGGAACGTGTGCGCTTCGCGGCTGTGACCCCAAGAAAGTGCTGGTCG
>JADLAY010000019.1 GCA_020849765.1 Anaerolineae bacterium | reverse complement strand
TTTGGCGACCTCGCCATCTTCAGCTTCCAGTACAACAAGAACATCACGGCGGGCGAAGGTGGGCTGGTGGTGTGCGCCGACGACATCCTGGCCAAGCGGGCCTACGCGGCGCACGACCAGGGCTACGTCCGCAACAGCGCGGGCCGCATCGATACCGAGCAAATACAGCCCATGTGGGGGCAGGGATCGCGCGTCAGCGAGATCACGGCGGCGGTGCTCTTTGCCCAGGCGCACAAGATGGCGGCGGACATCGTCGGCCCGATGAGCGCCCGCGCCCGCCAGCTTTACGACGGCCTGAGCGGCATTCCACGCCTGACGGTGCGCAAACGGCCCGACCCACTGGGCGATAGCGGCCCGTTCGTCCTGCTCATCTGGGACACGCCCGCGATTTGCCGCGAAATGACGCGCCTGACGACGGAAGCGGGCGTGCGGACCGGCCCGGATGGCGGCGGGCATGCCCTGATGGTCGATTGGGGGCTGCACATCTACTACGAGAATATCAGCCTGGTGCAAAAAGCGCCCATCAACCGGGCGGGCCGTCCGTGGAGCGACCCACTGAATGCCTTTGCCCAAGACTACTCATATGCCAAAGGCGCACTGCCGCGGCTCGACGATCTGATCCCACGCACGGAGCTTTTCACCGTCGGGCCGGTGCTCAGTGAGGAACGCTGTGAGCGGATCATCCAGGTCTACCGCGACTGCGCAGCGCGGTTGGGCCTGGCTTAGCGGCGCGCCGGACAGGCGCTTGATGGATACGAGCGCTGGCCCGGCGTTGGATTTAAGTTCTTGGAGCTTGTTGGAGGCCTTTCATGTCCCACTATCGTTTGTCCGCACGCCGTGGCGCGATGCTCGCGTTTGCGCTGCTGCTCATCGTCGTTGCGCTCGGCGGCGCGGCTCGCACGCTGGCGCAGGAACCCGTCACCCTGACCTACGGCTGGTGGAGCGGCACGCCGGAAGCGAACGAGCAACACCTGGCGTGGCTGGCCGAGTTTGAAGCCGCCCACCCGACCATCAAGATCGAGGCCGAGCTGTTGCCCTGGGGCGCGTACTGGGAAAAGGTCCAGACCACGCTCGCCGGCGGCAATGCCTATGACATCATCGGCTTAACCTCTGGCCTGACGGCGCAGTACATGGCCAACGATCTGCTGGTTGACCTGTCCACGCTGGACGGTTACGCCGATGTGGCCGCCCGCGTCAACCCCGACGTGTTGAGCATCTTCAACTGGGACGGCAAGCAGTACGTCATGCCGGTCGGCGTGGCGGCGCGCAGCATGGGCTACCGCACCGACCTGTTCGAGGCGGCGGGCGTCGAGCTGTTCGACCCGACCGAGCCGTTGCCCTTTGACGAATTTGTCGCCCGCGTCAAGCCGCTGACCGTCTTCAATGACGACGGCTCGGTCAAGCAGTATGCGTGGAACCCGAACGCCAGCGAGCCGTGGCACATGTTCGTGGCCAACCGGGGCGGCTCGTTCTTCGATAGTTATGTGAACCCGACTCGGGTTACCATCAACACGCCGGAAGGCATCGCCGGGCTGCGCGACCTGCTCACGCTCGTCGAAGAACAGATCGTCCCGCCGTGGGCCGAGTGGGAAGATAACCAGTGGGGCGAGGGCACTGTGGTCAGCCTGCAAACCGGCACGGTGGCGATGGCGGATATCGGCCCGTGGTCGTTTGCCACCATCGTCGGAGAGAATCTGCCCGTGGCCAATACGGTCTATCCGGTCGCTGAGGCAGGCCAGACCTCGCTGCTGTACTCCGGGGCGAACGGCTTCGCCATCCCGAACACCAGCGCGCATGTCGCGGAAGCCTGGGAGTTTCTGAAGTGGATGACCACCAAAGAAGCGCAGCTCGCGTATGCCAAGTGGAGCGACATCCCGGCCAATACGGAAGCCTTCTCCGAAGTCTTCACGACGCTGGAGCCGCAAGCGCTGGTGGGCGCGACTGAAGCGCAGCTCGCCGGTTTCCGCCCGAACCTGCTGACCGACAACACCGACCTGGATACGACGCTCAAGCAGATCATGCGCGACATGACCGAAGGCCGCCTCACGCCTGAGGAAGCTGCCGCGCAGATGGAAGCGCAGGGCAACGCCTTGCTCGGCGCAGAGTAATACGCCAATTCGCACGGCACGACCGGACGCGCGGACGGTGGGCATCGCGCTCGCCTTCCGCGCGGGGCCGGATCGGTTCTGGGGGTAAAGATGGCCGACATGACGATGCGGAGCGCAGCGCCCCTGACCTGGACCACCCGCCTTCGCTGCCTTTTTAACAACGATACCGCGCGTGGTTACGCTTTCATCACGCCCTGGCTCGTGGGCTTTCTGCTCTTCGGCCTCACGCCGATGCTCCTCACCTTCTACAACAGCTTTACCGATTCGACCCTGTTCAAGACGGGAGAATGGATCGGCTTCAAGAATTACGAGCGCCTTTTCACTAAAGACCCGACCTTTCAGATCGTGCTCAACAACATGGCGCTCTACGTGGCCGTCTCGATCCCGCTCGTCATCGGCCTGAGCCTGTTCTTTGCCCTGCTGCTGCGGGAACAGTTCGTGGGCAACCGCGTCTTTCGCACGATCATCTACGTGCCGAGTCTGCTCGTCGGGGCGGCGAGCGCGGTCCTCTTCCGGCAGTTGTTTTCCGGCGGGCAGTTGGGGCTGATCAACCAGCTTCTCGGCCTCGTGGGCATCGCGCCGCTCAACTGGCTCAACGACTCGGACCGGCTCTGGCTGGCGATGGCGGCGCTGATCGCCACCAACGTATGGTTTCTAGGCGGCACAACCATCATCTTCCTGGCCGGGCTGCACGCCATCCCGCAGGACTATTACGAGGCGGCGCGCATCGACGGCGCGGGCAGTTGGAAGCTCTTCACGCGCATCACGCTGCCCCTGCTTTCACCCACGCTCGTCTTCAACACGATCATGGTCATTATCGGGCAACTTCAGGCCTTTGACATGCCGCTCATCTTTGCCCGCGGCATGGCCAACGGCTTCAGCTCCGGCGGAAGCCCACTCGGCTACAAGAACAGCCTGGCCATGTTCCTGACGTACATCTACGAGCGCGCCTTCGTGAAGTCCGAAATGGGCTACGCATCGGCGGTGGCGGTGCTCGTCTTTTTGCTCACCCTGGCGCTGGCGCTCTTCGTCCTGTTCACGGCCAGGCGCTTCACCTATTTTGGCGACCAGGAACGGGCCACACGGTAAAAGGAGCGTAGGTTCACGATGGCGCAAATGAGTGCCCGCATGTCGCCGGTGAGCGCCCCTTCGCTGCGCGGCTGGCGGATTCCACGCCTCAAGGGTCGGCGGCTGACGGCGTATATCATCCTGTTCGCCTTCTCGTTCTTGCTGATTCTGCCGTTTGCCTGGCTGATCTCGGCGTCGCTCAAGTCCGAGGCGGACTATTTCGCCGTGCCGACGACGTGGATCCCCAACCCGATCATGTGGCAGAACTACGCCGACGTGCTCAACGAGTACAACATGCTGACCTACATCGGCAACAGCCTGTGGCTGGCTGTGTACTCGGTGGTGGTCAACGTATTCGTGTCGTCGCTGGTAGCCTATGGCTTTGCGCGGTTCCGGTTTCGCGGGCGCAATATCCTGTTCGTCGTGCTGCTGGCGACGATGATGCTGCCCACGCAGGTGACGGCTATCTCGCTGTACCGCACCTTCCGCAACCTGGGCTGGATCGGTTCGTTTTTGCCGATTCTTGTGCCGCGCCTGTTTGGCAGCGCCTTCGACATCTTCCTGTTCCGGCAATACTTCCTGGGCCTGCCGCGCGAGATTGACGAGGCGGCCAAACTCGACGGCTGCGGGGCGTGGCGCATCTACTGGAACATCATCCTGCCGCAGTCGGCTCCGATCCTCGTCGTGGTGTCCATCACCACCTTCCTGTATAGCTGGCGCGACCTGTGGAATCCGCTGATCTACCTGTCCAGCGAGGGGACGCGCACCGTGCCGCTCGGCCTACTGCTGTTCTTTGTGCCGGGCCGGGGCACGCTCTTCCCGCTGCTGATGGCCGCCGCCGTCATCGCGCTCATCCCGCCCGTGGTGCTGTACGTAGTGGGCCAGCGTTACTTCGACCGGGGCATTGTCGTCGCCGAGGTCAGGTGATGACGTAGCGGCGTCACATGGCGTGTGGCCAGTACGATTTCAGCCAGATCGTTTTGCCGGCCTTTGCGCGCGTTCTATGGATGCCGATTGGCGCTGCTCGTCAACAACATCAGCGGCAGTTGCGGGACCGATTCCTGTGTGCCCGTGCCAACCGGCATCCGTGAGCGGCTCGACGGATCATCGCCTCACGATCTCCCAAATGCGCACGATGGCCTCGTCAGAGCTGGCCGACGCTAGCAGCCGACCATCGGGACTCCACGCCAGCGAATCCACAACCTGCGTATGGCCGACCAGCGCGCCGGCGAGCGTCCCCTGCTCGACGTCCCAGAGGCGAATCGTGCTGTCGTAGTTCTCGCCT
>JADLAY010000018.1 GCA_020849765.1 Anaerolineae bacterium | reverse complement strand
TAGCGGTCCTCGTCTTCGATTTCGACTTCCAGCGGGCTGAAGACGGCACGGCGCGGCGCCGGGTACGGCGTGTCCCAGCCTTTGATCTGGCCCCAGACGATGCGGTTCAGTTTCTCGGTCGGCACGGCGTCGGGCACGGACCAGTTCATGCGCGACGATGCGATGGCGCCTTCGCGCGCCCGCCCACGCAACGCCCGCACCGGGGGATTCAGCTCAAACAGATCCTGCTCGGGCGCGACGGCCTCGTAGGGCGTGACGTCTGGCGTGTCGGTGAAGCTGGCGCGCATGTCGTGGGCGATCAAATCGTAGATCGACATGGTCGGCAGGCCCAGGATCAGCTCGATGGTTTTCAGCACGCTCTGGTGGGAGTAGAACGTGGAATCCACGGCACCGCGGCGGATGTAGGGGCTGACCGCGAATGCCGGCATGCGATGGCCATCGACATGATCGACGCCGTTCTGCGCGTCGTCTTCGATGATGAAGATTGCCATCGTCGTCCAGAAGCGCGACTTCGTGAGCCCTTCGACGATCTGCCCGAGCGCGTAGTCGTTGTCGGCGACCATAGCTTTCGGAGTGGAGACGCCGGGCGTAGTGCCGAACGTGTGATTGCTTGGCAGTTGCAGGATCACCAGGTTCGGCAGGTTGTTTTCCTTCTCGTAACGTGCCAGGTCTTTCAGGAAGATTTGCGCTCGCGCAACGTCCGGGATGGCGTTTGTGTAGGACGGGTAATGCGCGGCCAGGATCTTGTTTAGCGGGTCGATGGGCGCGCGGATCTTCCACATCGCCGAGAAGTCTTCGCCCTTCTTCCAGCGTTCGAGCAGGTCCAGCCGCTGGCGGTTCGCCGGTTCAGCCATACGGCCCGCATATTCGCCATAGACCTTTACCGATTTGCGAGCGGCCAGCGCGTAATCCCAGATGAAGCCTCCGGAGGCGTAGGCCATCGGATCGCTGCCGTCGAACGGATAGCTGCGTCCCTGGTAGCCGGGCCACATGCAGTATTCGGTCTCGCTGGCCTGCGTCACCCATTGATGTCCGTCGCCGGAGTTGCCGCCGGTGGCGTAGGTGTTGTCCAGCAGCACGAACTGCTCGGCGATGCGGTGCTGGTTGGGTGTGACGGGCGGGCCGAACATAACGAGCGTCGGATCGCCGTTGCCTTGCGGCAGATCTCCGAGCACCTGGTCGTAGGTTCGGTTCTCCTGACTGATGTAGACGACGTGCTGGATGAGCGACGGCTCGCCGGAGCGCGCCGGAATGGCTACGGGCTTCATGTTCGCACGAGCGGTTCGGGCCGACGTCCCGGTCCCCAGCCGCAGCCGGTTGTTTTCAGCGACCGCTGTTGTGTAGCTGGCAAGCTGCGCAGCGTCCGGCAGGTCAATGACGTGCAGCGCGCCTCGATTGGCGTGGACGAAGCGCTTGGAAGGCTCGTCGCGCCAACCGGACCCGGGACCGAGCAGGGAAGTGACGGCGAGGTGCCTGCCGTTCGGGCTGACGGCGACATGATTCGGATACCATCCGGTGGGGATCAGACCGGCGACTGTGTTTTTCGCCGTGTCGATGACGGCAACCGCGTTGATGCCGCCGCAGGCAACGTAGAGCCGCCCGCCGCCTAACGCCATCGCGGTCGGAGCGATGCCTTTGGCTTTGGTGTCGAAGAATTGCAGGCCGATGGTGGCCACCACGACGCTGCGTTCCGTGTCGATCACGGAAAGCGTGTCGCTGTTGCCATTGGCAACGTAGAGACGTTTGGCCCTTTCATCGAGTGCTAGCGCTGTCGGATGCAGGCCGACTGCGATGGTGTGCGTTACCTTGCCTTCGTTCAGATCGGTGCGCATCACGGTGCCTGTTGACGCGATACCACGCGCGTCTACCGGTATCATTTCTTCGGGCTTCTGTCGAGGCGCCGCTGCCGCTTCGCCTTTACGCGCAGGGCGTCCGCCGAGATTGCTGACCCAGGCGACAGTCCCTGCCTGATTCGCCACCGCGGCCCAGGGCGCGATTCCGACAGGCACTGAGGCGATCGTTTTGCCGCTCGCCACGTCAATCGCGGCCAGCTTGTTCTCCCACACCAGCGGAACAACGGCAACTCTGCCGTCGCCGCTCAACGAAAGCGCGCCTGGCAGGTATGAACCCAGTCCCGATGCGACGATGCGCGGCTCCGCGCTTCCAATAGCCAGCAACTGCGCGCTCGGACGGTTGCCGCTGCGCGCGGCGTTGCCCGCGTAGATCAGCGATCGGGCCGGATCCGAAGCGATCGCCTGGTTGCCCGGCGTGCCCTGGTGGGCTATTTTCCGCGCGACGGCGTTCTTCCGCCAGTCCATCTGGTAAATCTGAGACGCGTGCAGGACCCAGATCCGGTCGCCCGATGCGTCCCACGCCGCGCCGTAGACGCGCCCTTGAAATATGGACGACACGCCGGCAGGCGCGATAGCCTGCCGGGTGGTGACGACTCCCGGATCGGTGACGGCGCGAACCGGCTTGTCGATGGTTTGTGCATCCAGCAGCAACACAGCGGTCAGTGCGGCGAGAGCGAATCGGAACATGGTTTTCTCCGCGCCCATCGTATCGTACCCGCGTCTGTGCTAATTTCAGATCGCTCATGCATTTTGGTTCCTGGAAGCGATGGGTGGCGCTTGCCGCCGTTGTTGCGGCTCTGTGGCTTGGCTGGCGGCGCTGGCACGTGACCGAGGTGGAGTGCGACGTGTTGGTG
>JADLAY010000017.1 GCA_020849765.1 Anaerolineae bacterium | reverse complement strand
TTCGACGCCAGCCTGCCAAGGAGTTGAGCTATGAACTCATCAGTCAATTGCGCCTGGCAAAACGTCGTCGTCCCTAACACAACCTTATGTCGTCGCCTCCGCTACAACCCTACGTCGTCTGACACGTTGCGCGTCCCGACAAGTCTGCGATGCTGGCACCGAGCCGCCGGACGCGCTAAGCTCGGTGCTGTAGTGTGTTACTCATGATGGCGTTCGCGCCAAACCGTCACATCCTACAAGCCTATGATTCACACCTCAACCATCACCGTCCGCCATTACGAATGCGACGCCTACGGGCACGTCAACAATGCCAACTACCTGCGCTACATGGAGGTCGCCGCCATCGAAGCGTCGGCAGCGGTCGGCTACGACGAGGCGCGCTACAACGCCATGGGCACGTTCTGGCTGATCTATGAGACGGACATCGACTACCTGCTGCCGCTGCGCGCGGGCGACGTGGTCGAGATCAAGACGTGGGTGGCGGACTTCCGGCGCGTACGCTCGCAGCGCTACTACGAGTTCCGCCGCCAGGGGGAGGATGCGCTGGCCGCCCGCGCCGTGACCGACTGGGTCTACCTCGACCGCGAGACGCAGCGCCCGCTGACCGTCCCGCCGGAGATGATCGCCGCTTTCTCCCCGGATGGCGCGCCCGATTCTGCTCCGCGCAAGGATGTCCCGGATGCGCCGCCGCCCCCGCCGCGCACTTTCTCGATGCAGCGGCGCGTCGAGTGGCGCGACATCGACATGAACCGCCACGTCAACAACGCGACCTATCTCAACTACATGGAAGAATGCGCCATCGAATCGTTGGGTTCGTTTGGCTGGTCGCTCGAGCGGCTGGAGGCCGAGGACATCGCGATCGTCGCCCGGCGCTACCAGATCGCCTACAAGACCCCGGCGGTGTGGGGGGATGAACTGCGCGTGACGACCTACCTGAGCGACCTGCGCCGCATCGCCGCCGTGCGCCACTTCCAGATCGTGCGCGCGCATGATGGCGAAGTGGTGGCGCGCGCCAATGCGCAGTGGGCTTTCATCCACCCATCCAGCGGCCAGATCGCGCGCGTGCCGGAGGCGATCCTGACCGACTTCGCCGATCACGTCGCGACTTGAGTACGGAGACACAGCCCATGCTCGACCTGCTCGATTACCGCCGCCGGGTCGGCGATCTCTACCGGCGCATCCGTGAGGCCGAGTCGTCCGTCGCGGCCTGGGCGGACTTCCGACGGGCGCGCGACGACCTGTTCCGAGCGCATCCGCAGTCGCCGCTCGATGCCGAGCAGAAGCGAGCCTTCACCGGCTTGCGCTATGTCGACTATGACTCGGCCTACCGCGTGCTGGCGACCGTCGAAACGGATGTCGATCCCGTGCTTGTGCGCTATGACCTGGGCGACGATGGGCAGTTCGTCTGCCGCCGCTTCGGGCAGGTGCGCGCACCGCTGCCCAAGGGCGAGGCCGCCCTCAGCCTGTACTGGATCGAAGGCTACGGAGGTGGCGTCTTCTTGCCCTTCGGCGACAGCACCAATCGCTCGACGACCTACGGCGGCGGGCGCTACCTGCTGGATACGATCAAGGGCGCGGATCTCGGCATGGACGGCGCGCGGATCGTGCTCGACTTCAATTTCGCCTACAACCCGTCGTGCGCCTACAATCCGCGCTGGGTCTGCCCGCTCGCGCCGCCTGAAAACCGCCTGCCGATCCCGATCCAGGCGGGCGAGCTGGCCTTCGACGAGGGATAATGCCCTGGGTGACCCACCGGGTCGCCCCTACGCCAATACCAATCCGTTTCATGCGGCTCCAATTGTGTTTTTGCTGCCGGATGCCAAACGCGGTATGCTTCGGTCTTCACAGAACATGCGTTCAAGTGAGATGGACATATGCCGCACCCACTGGTCGCTCAACTCCGCTTTACCCGCAGCGAATTCGTGCGCGCCTTACGAGATGTCACCGACGAAGAAGCGCTCCGTCACTTTGGGCCGATGAACAGCATCAGTTGGATCATCGGGCACCTGGCCTGGCAGGAACAGCGATACTGGCTGACGCGCGCCCAGGGTCAGACGCCGTTCCCGGAACTCAACACGCTGACGGCCAACGGCGCGCCTGCCAGCACGCCGCCGCTCGACGACATGTGGCGCATCTGGCGCGCGGTCACAGAGGCGTCGGACGCCTATCTCGACACACTGACGACCGAGCTGCTGCTGACGACTCCGGTGGTCGACGGCAGAGCGATCCCATTCACCTATGGTTCGCTGCTGCTGCGCACGACCTATCATTACTGGTATCACATGGGGGAGTCGCAGGCGATCCGGCAGTTGCTGGGGCACACGAATCTGCCGGAGTTCGTCGGCGATATCGACGGCCAGGCGCCCTACGTGCCGGAATCGTAGCCACACCCACCCGTCTCAGTCGAGCGTGCCGCCCGCCATCCATGCATCCAGGGCTTTTTCGCGGGCGGGCCAATCCGGCATGTGCTCGTCCATCAGCGTCTTGAAACCTTTGCCGTGATTGAACTCGATCAGATGGACGAGCTCGTGGCAGATGACGTACTCCGCCAGTTCGTGCGGCACGCGGCAGAGCGCCGTGTTGAGCGAGATGCTGCCCTTGCGCGAGCATGACCCCCACTTGCGGAACATCTCGCGGATGCTGACGCGCGTCGGTTCGACGCCGACCCGTTCCGCCCACGTGTTGACCATCGCACGCAGCTGCGCCGGGCTGGTGACTTCCGGAGCGTTTTCGACGACGACCTGGTCGCCGATTTGCGCCAGGGCTTTGGTGATAAACGTTTGAAGCTGCGCATTCTTCAGGCTCATGCGCAGCGGAATGAAGAGCACCAGCCCGACCGGCGTCGTCTTCATGACGACGGAGCGGCGGTGCTGGCGGTAGACGCGAATCGTGCGCCCACCGGTGTTGATGACTTCCTGCGTCTGGCTCATCAGGGCTGTTTACTCAACAGGATGCGTGCCCCCTCATCCGTTGTCAGGCGGTAGGCGCCCAAGTCGGCGGGGATCAGGGCCGTCTGCCCCAGGCTGAAGTCGAGGTTCCCGGCATCGCTCTCGACGCGCGCCGAGCCGTCGATGCAGGTCAGGCTGTGGAAGGCGCCATGCGTATCCAGGTGCACCATCGAGCCCTCGCTCTCGTTCAGGTCGTAGCGCTCGGTGATGAAGTAGGGTGATTCGAAGATCAGCAGCCGCTGGCCGCCGATGTCGCCCGTGTGTCGGATTTCCGGCGGTGCGCCCAGGTCGGCGACCTGCAAGCCCTTTTCGATGTGCAGTGCGCGCGGCTTGCCATCCAGCCCCACGCGGCCCCAATCGTACAGCCGGTAAGTCGTATCCGACGACTGCTGGATCTCATACATGATGATGCCGGGGCCGAGCGCGTGGATCGTCCCGGCGGCCATGAAGACGCTGTCATCCTCCTGCACCTCGGCGAAGGCGACCATCGCTTCCAGCCGGTTCTCGCGGATCGCTTCCGCCAGCGCATCGCGTGTCGCGCCCGGTTTGACGCCGAGCACGAGTTTAGCGCCCGGCTTGGCGCGCAGGAAATACCAGGCTTCGTTCTTGCCGCGCGGTTCGTTTTCCAGTTCCAGCGCCTGCTCGTCATTCGGGTGATCCTGGATCGACAGCCATTGGTGCGCGTCGAGCAGCTTGACCAGCAGCGGGAAGCCCTTGCTCAGGTCGTTGCCCGCGCCGACCAGCGCCGCACCGTATTCGGCCATGACGTCGGCGATGGTGCGCCCGGCCAGCGGCCCGTTGGCGACCGTGCAGGTATCGTGCAGTTCCCAGGTTTCTCCATAGGGTTGGTCATCCGGCAGCACTTTGCCGAACTCGGTCGCCAGCTCGCGGCCACCCCACGGGCGTGTTTTCAGTTGAGGCGTAATCAACATTGGGTAGAGGTTGTTCATGAAATTGTCGGCTCATCTTATGCGTGAATCAAGGCGCGAGAGAGTATACACACGTCGCTGGCCGTTGGCTTGCTGCGGTGGGCAACCGAATGCTATGGATGGGAGGTCCGGACGGAACGATTGGCGCTGTGCGTTAGCTGAACAGCCCGCCGTAAATCAGAATGCTCAGGATGATGCCAAGCGCCACCGCGAGCAGCCCGAAGACGATCACCAGCCAGAAGAAGCGCCAGAGGCTGGGCGACCGGCGCACTTCCTGCGTCTGCCGCTTGGTCGTGCGCTGCGGCGGCAGCGGGCGCACGGTCGCCGGCAGCGGCTCGAACGACTGCGCCGGATCTGCCGGGGTCAGGTCGTTCAGGTCGACGCCGATGTGCGCCAGCCGCTGCAAACGGCGCGCCTCCACGTTGTCCGGGTTGATCGCCAGGATGTTCTCCAGGCAGGCGACGCGGTCGGGTTCGTTATCGACCACGTCCAACAGCGACCACCAGACCGCCTCGTCATACGGGGCCAGCGATGCGGCCTGGCGCAGTAAATCGTGGGCTTTCTTCTTGTTGCCCGCCCGTTTCGCGCTGTTGCTGTTGCTCAGCAGCCGCGCGACTACCGGGTCACGTCCCAACGATAATTGATCAAGCTCTGCCACTACTCACAATCCTCACCGCCAACTGCCGACGAATTCATCCTCGTTCGGCGTATTCGTCAACTGGAACAACTCTTGCGACATCTGGTCATAGACGTAGACGTCATAACTGCCACCGCGATTACTGGAAAAGGCGATGTAACGCCCATCCGGGCTGAACGCGGGCCGGATGTCATCCGCCGGGTGCCGGGCGATCAAATCGACCGAACTGGAGCCTGCTGCGTAGCGCACGGCGATGTCGTGATTGCCCGGTTCGGTCGCCGCGGCAGCCGCGTAGACGACCTGAAGTCCGTCCGGCGACCACGAGGGCGTCGATTCGATGTAGGCATCGCGGTCATTGGTGAGCGGGAACAGGCTGCCGCTGGCGACGTCGAGCACGACGATGTCCGCGCCCGCGTCTGAACCGTTGACGTTATCGCGGATGACGACCAGCCGCTGCCCATCCGGCGAAAAGGCCGGGTCGGTGTAGCTGGCGTCATCCGGCGTCACGCGCTGGGGCGCCACGCCGCCCTGTGCGAATCCGCCTTCGGTATCCGTGGGGATGGGCGCCAGATAGACGTGATCGGTCGGCTCGTTGGCTTCGCGCGCGACGAACACGACTTGCGTCCCATCGGGCGAGAAGTCCGGCATCTTCGGGTCGAACAGGCTGGTCGCCTCCAGGGCGATCGGCGACGTGCCGTTGATGTTGATGACTTCGATCAGGGTGCTGAAGACCGCCGGTTGGAAGCGCGTGTAGACGATCTTGTCGCCGCCGTCGGACAGGGCGACGTCGATGCCTTCCTCGTCGCCGATGCGCGAGAAGCTGCCATCCGAAAGCGAGAGCGTGCCCACCGGCAGATAACCATTGACGTCGAAGTCGCGCCCGGCCCAGACCGCGAGCCGCCCGGCCAACCCGGTTGGGAATGGCAGCGGTTCCGCGGTCGGTGGGACTGTCGGGGCCGCCGTCGGCGTGAAGGTCGGCGGCAGCGTGGCGGCCATCTCTTGCAGGCTGCGCGTCGGTGTGCCCGCCGCCTCGGTCTGCTGGAGCGCGATCTGCTCCGCGGACTGGGTGTTTTGCAGGTCGACGATGACCTGCTGAACCGCCGTGGCGGTGCCATTCGCGTTCGCCGCCGTCGTGTTGTTGTTGATGCCGACGATCAAGAGCACGGCCAGCAGCACGATGATGATCAGCGCTGCCCCCGCGATCAAGAACGAGAGCGTGCGCCGCGAAACGCCGGGGATGACCTCGTCGGAGATGGTCTCTTCGGTGTGCTGGCGCGCCTCGATCAGGCTGAGCGCCTTACGCGCACGCTCGTTTTGCGGGTTAAGGTGGAGCACCGTATTCAGGGCGAGACGCTTCTGCGTGTCGTCATCCAGCACCGAGGCGAGCCAGAACCAGGCTTTCTCGTTGGCTTCGTCGAGTTCGACCACGCGCTCGAATGCCGCACGCGCACCTGCTCGATCACCGGCGCGTGCCGCAGCAATGCCTTGATTCATTAAGTCCGAAAGTTCGTTGGCGCTCACACCTTCACCTCGTCACGGTAGCGTTACCGGCTGAAAGCTCGCCGATTGAACGTTGAAATTGCCCGACGTCACCGGCATCAGTGTTTCGCCGGACGGCGTAATCAAATAGACCTGGAAGCCGTTGCGTCCCCGGTTCGAGACGAACGCCAGCCAGCGCCCATCTGGCGACCAGGACGGGCTGCGGTCATCGGCATCGCCGTCGTCAATCGTGACCAGGAATGGCCGTTGACCGTTGGCATCCATCACGTAGATGTCGTTGTCGCCGCTGCGGTCGCTGACAAAGGCGATGCTCGTCCCATCCGGCGAGAAGACCGGCGAGGTACTGCTGCCGCTGGCATCGGTCAACTGCGTCAGTGTACCGCCGCTAACCGGAATCGTGTATAGCTCTTTTGAGCCGGGCGTATTGAGGTCCGAGCTGAAGACGATTTCGCGCCCATTGGGGCTGAAGACGGGCTCGCTGTCCTCGGCGATGTTATCGGTCAGCTTGATCGGCGGGCCGCCCTCAGCCGCGATCAGGTACAGTTCGTCATCGCCGTCCTCGTCGCTGCTGTAGACGAGCTGCGTCCCATCCGGCGACCAGCCAGGCCGCGACATCTCGGAGCCGGTGGCCTGCGTGATCTGGGTGGCAGCCGCTGGATCTTCCGCCGGGCCGACGAACAACTGAGGCCGCAGATCCGCACCCCCGCCCACCCGGCGGATGAACGCGATCTGGCTGCCATCCGCGCTGAAGGCAATGTCCGTTGCTGCCAGTTCGCCGTCGCTGAAGCTGCTTTCGCCGCTGCCATCCGCCTTGATGCTGAAGAGCACCGGCTGCGGCTGTCCACTCAGTGCGACCGAGAAGAAGACCGGGAAGTTCACCAACGGGAACGGCGTCGCTGTCGGCAGCGCCGTCGGCGTGGGTTCGTCGGTCGGCGTCGGCGTGAAGGTTGGCGGCAGGTCGTTCTCGTTGGGGTTGCGCGTGACGAAGACGCCGACGACCATCGTCGGCAGCGGGGTCGACGTTTCCGCCGCCGTCGCGTTGGCCAGCGCGATCTGTTGAAACTGTGTCGCCGCAACCATCGTTTGTTGCACCTGCGCGTCAGATGGCCCCTGGCCGATCAGGACGCCGACGACGATCGCCAGCAGAATGATGGTCAGCGCGGCGGCCAGCGCGAAGTAGAGCGTGCGGTTGCTGCGCCGCCCCCGACGCGCGGCACGCGGTGCTTCGACGGCCTCGTGATCGCTGGTCGTGCGCGTTGGAGCGGGGACGTCGACGCCCAACCTGCGCAGCGCTTCACGGGCGCGCGCGTTGTTCGGGTTGAGCTTGAGGACGCGTTCCAGGCACGAGCGTCGCTCGTCCGGGCTTTCGACCACCGAGGCCATCCACATCCAGGCCAGCTCGTTGTTGCCGTCTTCCGTTAAGACCTGCTGGAGCAAGCGTCGTGCTGCCAGACGATCGCCCCGCTGAGCGGCGGCGATGCCCTGGCGCAGTTTTCCTTGTAGTGACGGGTTTTCAGCCAAGCCGAATATCCCTCCCGTTCATGATGCTGCCGAAACTATGGAATCGCCATGGCGAAACGATGGCAGCAATCTTCTAATGACTACCATTATGGATTATTCCCACCGTTCTACGAGCTTAAGCTGGGAAAATGCGCCTAAATTCCCCGTGCTAAAAGCCACGATTGACGAAAAGCAGGGCGATGGCGATGACAAATGCGACGATGAGCACAACGGCGATGATGCCAAAAATGACGAGTGTGCGGTTTTCGCGGGCGGCGCGGCGGTACTGGATGCGGTTCAGCTCTTTGCGGGCGTTGGTGTTGTCTGGGTAGGCGGTGACCACCATCTCCAGCCAGTGAACACGCTCGGCTTTGGTGTCCGCAAGTTTCGCCATCCACATCATGGCGCGCTGATTTCGCCGATCCTGTTCGAGGATTTGTCGAAAGATCACACGCGCGCCGTCCTTCTGACCGGCTCTGGCGGCTTCAATCGCCATTTGGAGCAATTCTTCACGGTTGGGTGAATTGTCGGGTTCGCCAATGTTTCTAGCGGCCATGCATCACTCTCGAGCAGGTTGCAAGATTGAAAGGTTTGCTAACATTGTAAACCAATATGCGGGTGTCAGCGAATTGAATACGCCGCTAGATGATGCCCAGCAGCCGGAAACAGACGTAACAGAACCACGCGACGAGGATCAGGGAGTCCGTTCGGTCGAGCACGCCACCGTGGCCGGGGAAGAGATTCAGGTGGCTCAGGTGCGAGTCCTTAACGTCGAAGGCGCGTTTGAGGGCCGATTCGACCAGGTCGCCCAGGATGGCGGCGATGGGGCCGATCAGGACGACCAGGGCGGTGCCCATCTCCAGGTCGCCATTGAGCGCGAGCAGCAGCGCGGCGACGCCCGCGCCACCCGCATAACCAACCAGTGCGCCCTCAACCGTCTTCTTGGGAGAGATGCGCGGCGCCAGTTTCGTCCGGCCCCACAGGCGGCCCCCGAAATAGGCGAAGATGTCCGTGCCCCAGGTGAGCACGAGCACCAGCAGCAGCCAGATCAACCCGTCCGTCGTGTTGCGGACGACGATCAGCAGCCCGGTTGGCAGGCCGATGTAGGCGGGCGCGGCGACCGTCATGACCGCCTCGATCAAGGCTGTGCGCAGTGTCATCCGGCGTACGAACGCCCAGAAGATGGCGACGAGGAACGTCAGGACCAACAGCGCCGGGATCAGATTGCCGCCACCCTGGCTGGCCGCGGTGATGATCGCCACCACGCTGGCCGCCGAGAGCAGCGGGCTGGCATGCAGATTGCGGTGACGTCCAAGATTGGCGAATTCGAGCGCGGCGATCACGGCCAGCCCGACCGCGAGGCCAAAGAACCACCAGCCTCCGGCGGCCACGAGCAGCAGCACGACCGGCCCCAATGTGAAAACCGTCAAAGCCCGCTGCTGGAAGTTAGTGAGCGTGATGGGTTGCGAGCGTTCCGGTTTGGGTGTGCTGGTCATAGCATCTGGCGCAAGCGGCGCTAAATGTACGGAATGATCTGATTCTAACCTAAGTTGGCATTCAGGATAAGTCGCAACGCTGCGACCGATTGAACAATTCTGCCTGGACACAAAAAACGGGCAAGAGAATGCATCCCCTGCCCGTTTGAACACGCAATCTGCGGAAGTGTTACGACATGCGAGTGTCTTTGCCGACGGAGTAGGCCGCGACTTTGCTGTAGAAGGTGCGGAAGTCGTTATTGCTGGTCCAGAGCAGGAAGTCGTACACGTTGTAGAGCATGCCAATGCGGCGGGTGGCCTCGGTGACGATGTTCTGGACGCTCAGCGACGAATCTTCCGGGTCGTACCAGACGCCGAAGCGGAGGTATTCCTGCCCGTCCTGGAAGGTGCTCAGCCACTCATCGAGGAACATGCCGCGAGCAAGCTGGCCGGTCGTCAGGTGCATATCGGCGACTTCGATGCCCGACCAGAAGCCGACGCAGAAGTCCTTGGGCATCCCAGCGATGATGCTGCGCAGGGTTTGCCGGTGGCGCTGGACGGCCATCTTGCCGATCAGGTTCTGCTGATCCAGCCAGCTATCCGGCGAGACGATCAATTCAATCGCAAAGTGGGTGGGGGTCAGTCGCAGTTCAATAACCGGATGACGATCCGTATCCAGGGGTTCCGACCACAGATTGGCTTCACGACCCATCAGGCGTTCGACCAGCAGCGCCTGCTCGTGCGAGCGGGTGAACTGGGTGCTGACACCTTGCAGGCTGCCTTTGGTGGACGCGGTGTGCCGGGCGACGACCTGCTTCTTATCCCAGTGCGGGTGCAAGTCCCAACTCAACTCGCGGATGCGGCGGTGAAGCAAGCGGTTGAGTTCACTGAACTTCTCATAAACTATCCGCACGTCGGCATTGCTGCCGGTGAGGAATGCAGTGCCATCGTTTGTTGTGAAGTACGAATTGCTCATCTGAACCCCCGGCCACCATTTAAAGTTGAGAAAAAATTGTCAAGATAAACACATAATAAATGAAACCGGGGATAAAAATCTACCTTTCAGGCGAAAATTCATGGAATTTTCGTTTTTAATGGAGAACGTAATATTCGAGAGCAAGAATTCATGGTGAAAGCGCAAATTTATGCTTGAAACTAGTAGGCGCGTTGACAAGTTGTGAAAAGCGTAAAGGATTCTGGCGTTTTCCGTCGAGATTCGTATATCGATATTCACGAAAATCTTCGGATTTCGTGATACTTTTTCGGTGATGTAACAGCATCCAAACGCATGTTACAGCTTTAGAGCACCGAAGCAGCCACCAAAATCAGGATGATGATGCCCGCCACAATCCGGTAGTATCCGAAAACGATAAAGTTGTTACGCGCAACGTAACGCAGCAGCCAGCCGATGGCGAACAATGAAACAATGAAGCTGACAATGGTGCCGACGGCCAGCAGCAGCAAATCATTGCTGGTGACCTGATCGAGATTGCGGACGAGGCTGTAGACCGTCGCGATGCCGAGCGTGGGGATGGTCAGGTAGAACGAGAACTTGGTCGCCGTCGGCCGGTCCAGCCCGGCGAGCAGGCCGGTCACGATCGTGGCGCCGGAGCGCGAGACGCCAGGGATGAGCGAGAAGCACTGCCCCAGCCCGATGATCAAGGCCTGGCCCAGTGACACGGTTTCCAGCGCGTGCGTCTCACCGGCAGCTTGTTTCTGCGGGCGGCGTTCGACGAACAGGAAGATGATGCCGCCGACGATCAGCGCAATCGCGACGACGGTCGGGTTGAAGATCGCGTCGAGGACACCCAGACGATCGAGGATGAAGCCGAGCGCACCCGCCGGGATGAAAGCGATGATGATGCCGAGCCAGATGCGCTGCGTGACGGGCTGGTTAATCGTCCGCGCCTGCTGCCACAGCTCGCGCGCGTAGAAAACGATCACGGCCAGGACGGCGCCCAACTGGATGAAGATCTCGAACGTGCCGCCGAGCGCCTGGAAGTCGAGCAGCCTCCCGGCGACGATCAGATGTCCGGTCGACGAGATCGGTAGGTACTCGGTGATCCCCTCGACGATACCCATAATGATCGCTTTGATGATGTCTGCTGGCATGATGTCATCCTATTCGTGCGCCGATTCAGCGAATGGCGAGCACGGCGATAAACAGAGCGCGTGGCTGATGAGGCTGTGGGCGAGACACGACTCCTGCCTGGACAATACCAGTGCAGGCGCGCGAATCACCCGGTGAAAAGGCTTCGATCAGCGTTCGTCATCTCTGTAGAGCGGCGAGGCGGGGGCATTATAGACTGGACATTGGGACAGTGCCAGCGCCAGGTGGAATCGTGTACACTCGACCGAGTAATCATCGCATGATGTCGCCTCGACCCCAGAATTGAAGGTTTATTGTGCAGTACGTCCGTCTCCTCGCCCGTAACCGGGAATTCGCCAAGCTGTGGGCCGCCATGTTGATCAGTTTCGTCGGCGATTGGTTCAACACCATCGTCCTGGCGGCGATTGTTTCGCGCTTCACCGAAGGCTCCGGCCTGGCCATCGGCCTCTTCATGCTGGCGCGCTTCCTGCCACCGCTGCTGATCACGCCGCTGGCCGGCGCGCTCGCCGACCGTTACAACCGCAAGCGCCTCCTCATCTATGCCGACCTGCTGCGCGCCGTGGTCGTGCTCGGCTTCCTGCTCGTTAAGACGCCGGATCAACTCTGGCTGCTCTACGCGTTGACGATCGTTCAGTTCTGCCTGGGTGCGATCTTCGAGCCGAGCCGCTCGGCGCTGCTGCCGTCGATGGTGCATCGCGACGACCTGGTCGACGCCAACGTGCTGGGCAGCATCACCTGGTCGGCGGCGCTGGCGCTCGGCGGCTCGCTCGGTGGGTTCGTCGCCGGAGCATTCGGTGCCGTCACCGCGCTGACGATCGACTCGGTCTCGTTCCTGATCTCCGCCGCGTTCATCTTCACGGCCAGGCCGATCTACGCCGTGGCCGTCTCGGCGGTCGAGGCGCAGCGCGAGCGCCTGTCGCTGCGCGACATCACCGACGGCATCCGTTACGCCAAAGCCCATCCGTCGACGGCAGCGACCCTGCTGGTCAAGTTCGGCGGCAACATCGGCAACATCGACACCCTGCTCGTCATCTATGGGACGGTGCTGTTCCCGCTCTACATCGCCGGCGTGACGTCGACCGACGAGGAGGCCGGGTTCCTGTCGCTCGGCATCCTGTGGGCGACGTTCGGCATCGGCTCGATCCTGGGGCTGATCATCATCGACCGCTTTAACGACGGCGCGCCACGAACCATGCGCCGCCTAATTGCGCTCGGCTACGGGCTGATCACGATCAGCTGGTTCATCTTCGGTTTCGCGCCGACGCTCGCCATCGCCGCGCTGGCGATGTTGATCCGGGCGATGGGCGGCAACGCCTACTGGACCTACAGCAGCGTCATCCTGCAAAAGACGGTCGAAGATCGCTTCATGGGCCGCATGTTCTCGCTCGATTTCGCGGGCTTTCAGCTGTCGATTGTCTTGAGCACGATTGTCACCAGCGCGGCGCTGGAGGCCGTCGGCAATTTCAATGCACCGGCGGTGTCGCTCGTCACCGGCGTCGTCAGCTTGCTGCCACTGGTGGCCTGGACGCTGGCACTGCCCTGGATCGAGCGCCAGGAAGCGCGCGAGAATCAAGCTCAGGCGCTGGCCGCCGGAGATTAGGCGGGGATCATCAGCGACCACAGCCTCAGAATGCTATAATGAAGTCAATCAATGTTGTTCGGGAGCGAACGACCATGCTCACGTTTCCTGTGCTGACAGATGATGTCGTCCCCGTCCGTGGTCCCAGGCAGGGTGAATGGACGCAAGCGGATTGGGAGACGCTGCCTCATGACGATGGCAACCGCTACGAGATCATCGAAGGAGTGCTGTACGTGAGCAAGTCGCCGAGCAGTTTCCATCAGTGGGTGATCGTGGCGCTGGTCGAACACCTCGGCATTCCCGCCAAGCACGCTGGACTGGCTTATACATTTGTCGCCCCGATTGGCGTCTTCATGCCCGGCAGCGATCCCGTCCAGCCGGATTTCGTCGTCGTACGCAGCGAGCGGCAGTCGATCATTCGCGACCGCCGCATCTTTGGTGTGCCCGATTTGATCGTGGAAGTATTGTCGCCCGGCAACGCCGATTACGACGAAGACGTCAAGCTGACAGCCTACGCCACTGCTGGCGTCGAGGAGTATGCCCTCGTCGATCTGGCCGCACGTGTTCTGCGTGTCTATCGCCTGCGCGAACCGGGCAGCTATGATCCTCTGCACACTTACGGTGCGGAGGAATCGGTCAGTTTCGCCTGTCTGCCGTCGATCTCGTTTCGTCTCGGCGACCTTTTCGACGGCGCGCCGGATACGACCCTCTAAAGGGTCACAGACCCCGCTTGTTCTTCGGCCTGAAGGCCTGCTGTACGAGTTCGGGCGCGAACATGCCGCCCGTTTCACCCTCGGCGGCAAAGCGATAGACCGCCGCCTGGTAGATGCCCGTCAGCGCGGACGAGACCAGCCCCAGGACGATCATGAAGACGACGCCGACGATGATGACGGCGATCACGAACGGCATCGAGTCGATGCTCGCGCCGAAGGCTGCCAGCGCGATCGTGAGGAAGATGGCCGCGAGCATGATCAGGCCGGTCACGGCGCTGATGCCGGAGTTGCCGATGATGTTCTCGCCCCACGTTTTGCGCAGCAGACTGCCACTGCGCTTGACCGCTTCCCACGGGCCGACGTTCTCGATGACGAGCACCGGCACGACCAGGAAGGTGGCGACGTTCCAGGCAAAACCGACGAGGCCGATGACAATCTGGCCGAGCAGCCCGCTGCGCTCGGAGATGGCGCGCAGGATCATGCCGACGGTGGCCGCGATGACCGCGTAGCCGACGATGTTCGTCAACCGTTCCGAGGCGATGCGGAAGCCGTCACTGACGGTCGGATCACCGCCTTGCAGGCGAATCAGCGCCGCGCCGACCAGGGCCGTATTGCAGAAGAAGATGACGGTATAAAGGACGACGTAGAAAAGAAAACCGATGACGTAGCCGAGCGGCGACACACCCGGATCGTTGCCGCGCGCGCTTTCGACCAGCCCGACGGTAAAGAACGGGATGGCGAACAGGATCGAAACGATGATCGAGCCGATGGCAGAGATGACCGGGAAGATCAGCAGCTCCTTATCCGACTGAAGCACGGCCCAGCTCGCCTTGGCGAGTTCCCAACTATTCTGCAGCTTGTTGAACATGGTGGTTTCCCCCTGAGATATGCCACAACAATAACACGTTATGCCGCCCCGCGGATGCATAAAAACGTGTCACAGCTTCGACACACAGCATCATTGCTTCTCTAACAGATCGCCAATACTGCTATGCTATAATGCGAAACTGCTTGTCAAGCTAGTAGCTCACGTTGATTGGTGAGAACCGAGGCATTATGTTAAAGAACCTGGTGAGTATGGTCGCCGGTAATCCGGTGGAGCGTGCGCTGGCGAAGTATCGCGCGGTTGTTGAGAAGGTCAATGCACTGGAACCCGCCATGCAACAGCTCAGCGATGCAGAGCTGCGCGCCAAGACCGACGAATTCCGCTCGCGGCTTGCCCAGGGTGAACCGTTGGATGACCTGATGCCGGAAGCTTTCGCCGCCGTCCGCGAAGCCTCTGTGCGCGCGATCAAGCTGCGCCACTACGACGTGCAGATGATCGGCGGCATCGTGCTGCATGAAGGCAAGATTGCGGAAATGAAGACCGGTGAAGGCAAGACGCTGGTCGCCACACTGCCGCTCTACTTGAATGCGCTCGAGGGCAAGGGCGCGCATTTGATCACACCCAACGATTACTTGAGTAAAGTCGGCTTGCAGACCATGGGGCCGATTTATCATTTATTGGGCCTGTCTGCAGGCGTCATCCAGAACTCAGGCACGGGCGACCCGGACAGCGGCTCATTTCTTTATGACCCGACCTACCCCTCGGACGACGCGCGCTTCCAGAACCTGCGCCCGGCGCGCCGCCACGACGTCTACGCCGCGGACGTCACTTACGGCACCAACAACGAATTCGGCTTCGACTACCTGCGCGATAACATGGTGGTCGATAAGAGCCAGCTTGTGCAGCGCCCGCTCCATTTTGGCATCGTCGACGAGGTCGACAACATCCTGATCGACGAGGCGCGCACGCCGCTGATCATCAGCGGCCAGGCCGACCTACCCTCGGATCACTACAAGCGGTTCGCGCAGATCGTGCGCACGCTCAAGCCGAGCAGCGATGAAAGCATCGAGCTGGAAGAGCCGGATGGCGACTACGTGGTCGACATCAAAGACCGCGTCGTCTTCCTGACCGACAGCGGCGTCGAGCGAGTCGAGCGCGCACTCGGTATCGACCACATCTACAGCCCGGAAAACGCGGATATGATCCCGTACCTGGATAACTCGCTGCGCGCGCATGCCCTTTATCACAACGATAAAGAGTACATCGTGCAGAACGGCCAGGTGATCATCGTCGACGAGTTCACGGGCCGCCTGATGTATGGCCGCCGCTTCTCGGAAGGTTTGCACCAGGCGATTGAGGCCAAGGAAGGCGTCGAAATCCGGCGCGAGAACCTGACGATGGCGACCATCACCTTCCAGAACTTCTTCCGCATGTACGACAAACTGTCCGGCATGACCGGTACTGCCGTCACCGAGGCGGAAGAGTTCGAGAAGATCTACGACCTGGAAGTCGTCGCCATCCCGACGCACAAGCCGATGATCCGCCAGGACTACGAAGACCTGATCTACGCGACCGAACAGGCGAAGTTCAATGCCATCGTCCAGGAGATCAAAGATCGCCAGGCGCGTAAGCAGCCGGTCTTGGTCGGTACGGTCGCCATCGAGACGAGTGAGCGCCTGAGCAAGCAGCTCAAGCGCGCGGGCATCGAGCATCAGGTGTTGAACGCCAAGCAGCACGAACGCGAGGCCGAGATCATCACCCAGGCCGGGCAGCCGGGCGCGGTCACGATCGCAACCAACATGGCCGGTCGTGGTGTCGACATTCTGCTCGGCGGTAACCCGGAAGGCATCGCGCGTGATAGTCTGCACAGGCAGGGCATCGAGATCACGCAGGCGACGCCGGAGCAGTGGGCGGAAGCCTATAAGGCGGCACGAGAGCAGTGCGAACGCGATAAGAAGCTCGTGATCGAGCAGGGCGGCCTGTTCGTGCTCGGCACCGAGCGCCACGAGGCGCGGCGCATCGACAACCAGCTGCGCGGTCGTTCGGGACGCCAGGGCGACCCCGGCGAGTCGCGCTTCTTCCTCAGCCTGGAAGATGACCTGATGAAGCGCTTCGGCGGCGACCGGGTCAAGAACTTCATGAACTGGGCCAAGATCCCGGAAGATGAACCGATTGAGCACTCGCTCGTTTCGAAGTCGATTGCGCAGGCGCAGATCCGCGTGGAAGGTTATCACTTCGACGTGCGTAAACGCGTGCTCGAATATGACGACGTCGTCAACAAGCAGCGCGAGATCGTCTATGGCCAGCGTCATCGCCTGCTGGAACAGACGGACATGCACGAGGAGTATCTCGGCATCGTCAGCGACATGGTCGAGGATTTTCTCGACGAGTTCGCCCCGGATGGCGTGCCGCAGGATCAGTGGAACCTGGAAGGTCTGTATCAGAAGCTGCTGACGATCTTCCCCGTGCCCGCCGAGATCACGCCGGAGACGATGCAGGGCAAGAGCCTGGACGACCTGGAAACGATGCTGCTCGACGGCGCGGAGCAGGCCTACGAGACCAAGCGCAAGGAGTTGGGCGAGGACGTGATGCCGCGCGCCGAGCGCATGATCATGCTCTACGCCATCGACTCGCACTGGCGGCGGCACCTGACCGACCTCGACATCGTGCGCGAAGGCATCGGCTTGCAGGCGATTGCGCAAAAAGACCCGCTCGTGCAGTACCAGATCGAATCGTTCGCCATGTTCGACGAACTGCAAGAATCGGTGCGCCATCAGGCGGCGCGCGATATCTTCCGCGTGCAGATCAACCAGCCGCAGATCCAGACGACGCGTCGTCTGCCGCAGGTGCAGGCCGTGCGCCCCGGCGCCACGCAGACGAGCAAGCCGCAGCCGGTGCGCAACACGGCGGCCAAGCTCGGACGCAATGATCCGTGCTGGTGTGGCAGCGGCAAGAAGTACAAGAACTGCCATCTGAAGCAGGATCAGCAGGCGGCGGGGTAAATAGCCGTTCGTGGTTAGCTTTTAGCTGTTAGCCGGAGGGGGAGCGCTTTCGGCGGGTAGTTTTTAGCTTCTGGCTGCAAATCGAAGAACAAGCAAGACCGGGGGTTGGCAGTGCCAGCCCTCGGTTTGTTTGTGGCGTTCGATGATGGATGCGGCGATTACCCCAGCGGATAGGACACGTCGGTCGGTCGCCAGCCAATCAGGATTGACGAATCCATGGTGGGATCGGCAATCGGGATGCTGAAATCCGCACTGTAACCGCCGATACTTAGCAGTGTTTGGCCATGTCCATCGGAGGTAACCCAGGTCGTGATATTTGGATCGGGCGATCTCAACCCATTATCTGACGTATCTGTCGGGCGGAAATACTCTTGTGGATCAATCGGTTCCGGGGTCACGATTTCGCTGGCGGGCACCTCCGGGACGTCGAGCGCTTCCTCGAGGGTGAGCGTGGTCTTTTGCTCAGTAAAGACGGAATAGGCGATGCCGCCGTCGTCCGTCCAATGCACATTCCGTTCGGAGACACCTGGCGTGTAGGTGAGGCGAACGGAATCACCGCTCTCCGTGTTGACGACGTACACATCCCCCTCGTGGTTGGTGACCGGCATGACCCCATTTGTCACATGCTCATCCTTGAGCTTCACGAGGAACCACGCGTCATCCGCCGACCATGTGGGATAGTAGCTGGCATAATAGGTATCCGGCGCACTCAACGAAATATAGGTGTGATGGCGGGCATTCATCACGACCAGGGAGTTGAGCGTTCCACCCATGATCTGGTGATTATTGAGAAACGTCAGATAGAACTCTGTAGGCGACCACTCAAGGTGATTGATCCATGACGGATTGAGGTCAGTCCCTGACGTCGTCTGATAGAGTTCCTGGCTGGCGGCATCGGCCAGATCGTACTCCCACAGTGTCCCGTTGATCTCATCGTTGGTCGCGTAGAAGATGCGGGTGCTATCGGATGTGAAAAGAGCCTGACCTAAGCCACAAGATACCGGCTGATCGTCAATCCACGCCAGCGCATCCACGTCGTACAGATTGAGACACGAGCTGCGCCCGTCTTCTTCCCTCAACAGGGCGAGCAGGTAGCGTCCGTCAGGCGACCATGCGAATTGATCCAGTGCTGTGACGGCGAAAGGCAGCTCGGATGTTTCGCCCGTGTAGCCATCCAGCAGGACGAGCCGGTCATCCTGGCGGAAGAGAAACTGCGGTGCGGGCAGATCCTCTTGCGCGGCGGCGAGGGCAGGCACCAGCAGCAGGATTGCCAGTGCAATGCCTGTGCATTTGCTCCACGAGAAACCCCGATCTTTCATCGTTCTCCTCACGATCATCGGATGCGCAGCCTGAGCGGCAGCGTTCAGCAGTAGCGAGCACAGCTCACACATCATTTGCTCATCAAATAAGCGTATGCTTTTCTCTTATCCGTGCCAAGTGTAATTGTTGTGGTACGCACAAATGTTCGCTTCAAAAATCGGCGTTTTTATGATAAAATGCGTACATGGACATGTATCATTTTTCCCGGTTATCATGCACCGGCGCACTCTATTTTCGAGGGTAGCGCCCGTGTCCATTTTTGCACGAGACCCACACTCAAGACGGTGACATGACGAAAGGAGCGCAGTGCGTGGCAGTATCTGCCAGTATCCTGCCTCACGCCTGAATCTATGGAGACAATTGGTGTCGTACGCCCGATAAGCATCAACGATGAGATGCGGGGCAGCTTTCTCGACTACGCGATGAGCGTGATCGTCGCCCGCGCCCTGCCCGACGCGCGGGACGGCTTGAAGCCGGTGCATCGCCGCATCTTGTATGCGATGTACGACATGGGCATCCGCGCCAACAGCCAGTACAAGAAGAGCGCGCGCATCGTTGGCGAGGTGCTCGGCAAATATCACCCGCACGGCGACGCGGCGGTCTATGACGCGATGGCACGTATGGCGCAGGACTTCTCACTGCGCTACCCGCTGGTCGATGGCCAGGGCAACTTCGGCAGCGTCGACGGCGACAGCCCGGCGGCCATGCGTTACACTGAGGCGCGGCTGGCGCAGTTGGCCGAGGAGCTGCTGGTCGACATCGACATGAACACGGTCGATTTCGGTGACAACTACGACGGCACGCAGCAGGAGCCGCTCGTGCTGCCTTCGCGCCTGCCCAACCTGCTCCTCAACGGCGCATCCGGCATCGCGGTCGGTATGGCGACCAACATCCCGCCGCACAACCTGCGCGAGCTGGCGGGCGCCATCGTCCACATCATCGACCGCTGGGACGCGGTCAACGACATCACCGTCGACGAGCTGATGGAATACGTCCACGGCCCGGACTTCCCGACCGGCGCCACGATTGTCGCCAATGACGAACTTAAGGAAGCCTACGCCACCGGGCGCGGGCGCGTCGTCGTGCGCGCGCGGGCGGAGATTGAAGAGGGCCGCAACGGACGCTTTCGCATCGTTATCACCGAGATTCCCTACCAGGTGAGCAAGCTGGCGATCATCGAGCGCATCGTCGCGCTTGTGCGTGAAGATCGCCTAACGCAGATCTCCGACCTGCGCGACGAAAGCGACCGCCGTGGGATGCGCATGGTGCTCGAACTGAAGCCGAATGCACAGCCGCGCAAAGTGCTCAATCAGCTTTACAAATACACCCAGTTGCAGAGCACCTACAGCATTCAGATGCTGGCCCTGGTCAATGGCGAGCCGCGCACGCTCAGTCTGCGTCGCGCGCTGCAAATCTACGTCGAGCATCGTTACGACGTGGTCGTGCGCCGCTCGGAGTTCGAACTTGAGAAGCGCCGCGCCCGCGCCCACATCCTGGACGGGTTGCTCAAAGCGCTGTCCAGCCTCGACCGCATCATCCAGACGATCCGCAGTGCCGAGACGGTCGACGTCGCACGTGAGGCACTGATGACGCGCTTCGACCTGAGCGAGCCGCAGTCGAACGCCATCCTCGAAATGCAGCTGCGCCGTCTGGCCGCCCTCGAACAGCAGAAGCTGAAGGACGAATTCGACGAAGTGATGGCGCGCATTGCCTACCTGGAAGATTTGTTGGCGTCGCCTGTGAAGATCCTGGCGGTCATTCGCGAGGACGTGGTCGACCTGTCCAATTCGTATGGCGATGACCGGCGCACGGACGTCGTCTACGGCGTCAGCGTCGAATTCAACGAGGCCGACCTCGTGCGCGAGGAAGAGGTCGCCATCCTGATGACGACTTACGGCTACATCAAGCGCGTGCCGGGCAGCGCCTACCGTTCGCAGCGACGCGGCGGTAAGGGCGTCATCGGCATGATGACCAAGGAAGAAGATGGCCTGCAGGATCTGGTCAGCGCCAACAGCCTGGACACGATCCTGTTCTTCACCAACAAGGGCCGTGTCTACAGCGAGCGTGCCTACGAGATCCCGGAAGCCAGCCGTTCGGCCAAAGGCACGCTGATCCAGGCGATCCTGGCGCTGGCGCCCGACGAAAATGTGACCGCCATCGTGCCGGTGCCCTCGTTCGATCAAGGCGGCTACATGGTGATGGCGACGCGCCACGGGCGCATCAAGCGCGTCAACCTCGAAGAGTTCGAGTCTGTGCGCGCCAGCGGTCTGATCGCGATGGGCCTGGATGAGGACGATACGCTGCTGTGGGCCATGCACACCAACGGCGACCAGGACATCATCATCGTGACTGAGGGCGGCCAGAGCATCCGCTTCCACGAGAAGCACGTGCGCGTGATGGGGCGGCCTGCGGGCGGCGTCAACGCCATCCGGTTGGACGACGGCGACCGCGTCGGCGGCATGGACGTGGTCGAGCCGAACGATACGCACGTGCTTGTGATCACCGCCAACGGCTATGGCAAGCGCACCGAACTGACCGAGTATCGCATGCAGGGGCGCTATGGCAGCGGCATCCGCACGCTCAAGCGCGACGGGCGCACCGGGCCGATCATCGGCATGCGCTGCATCGAGGCGGGCGACGACATCCTGCTGATCACGCGCAACAGCATCGTCTTGCGCACGCGGCTGGATCAAATCCGCGAGACGGGCCGCAGTGCCATCGGCGTGCGCGTGATGGATCTGGCGGATGGTGACGAGATCGTCGGCATCGCGATCATGAACGAGATGGATGCGACGGCCTACAACGCCAACGGCCACGGAGACGACGACCTCGCCATGGAGGGGTAGGGTTTCACAAGGCAGTCATGCGAGATAATGAGGGATGAGTGTGGCAGATGCGCCGCGCGCATCCCTCTTTTTGTTGCGGAGTTTCGTCGCCAGGGAATGAAATCCCCTGTCTAAGCAGGCGTCTCCTACGAAGGCTTCCTGATGAGATCGCTGTTGATATAGCCCTCGGAGAGGGCGATTCCGTAGCCCGTCCCATTTTATGGGCGGGCGTTCCCAAAAGCCGAATCCACGCCGACCTGTTAACCCTGTCTATTCATCTTCGCGCCGATAGCGGTGAGATATGAAATTAACTTGAGAAGAACGAGATACGATTATGAACCGTGATACCGCTCAAAGGCTTTAGGCATGTCACGCCACACTCTGCTTGCAGATCGTTATTCGGCTATATTTCTCAATTCACCATATAATATGCTTGAGATCAATATGGTTGGGTTAATCATAGTCAGTTGCTGGCACGTAGGTCAGGGAGGTGTGATATGCCGAAGATATTCGTATCCCACACATCTGATGATGACGATCTGAGCCGTAGAATTGCGGATAGGCTCGATCTCAACGGCATAGAAACCAACAGGAGTGCGGAAATACGTCCTGGTGAATACTGGGCGAATTACGTTCATGACTATATCGCGGATAGTGATGCAGTGATCGTCGTAATCAAAGATGGTTCCACTCAATCCGAACAAGTTCAACGTGAGATTGAAATCGCTCGCACACTCGAAAAGCCGACGTATTATCTCACCATCCAACTCGATGAAGGCATTGATGAAGTCGCAGCGAAACGCCTTGAGACTGACGTACCTGGCACCCTTCGCGACATGACTGACTACATGGACGGTCTGATGCGTCGATCATTTCCTGGTCTTGCTCTCTTTCCCGGCAAGGGAACCTCACCTCTGCCACTTGACCCGCCTCCGCCGCCGCCTCCAGCCACTGCTGCCGCTGACGAATAGAGGAGGCATCCATGTTTAGTGAGCTCACGAAACTGCTTGATCGCAATTTCGCCACAGGATTTGTGCTCCCGTCAGCCGCGTTGCTGATCATAACGGCATATCTCCTGCAAAGCTTCGGCGTCATAACTTTCCCTGCATTACTTACCGGTCAGACGCCTCTCGCAGAAACCGTCTTGTTTGGCTTTCTGTCTTGGGCCACAGGGGTTGTGTTGAACGCGGTCAATCTGGGCGTGTATCGACTGTTAGAGGGTTACGGGAAGAAGGGGAATCCATTCCACTACTTTCTGGCCCTGGAATTGAACCGCTATAGACAACTTCAGAAGGACGTCGAGGCAGCGCGTGAAAAGGCATGGAATCTGAAGGAAGGAACTCCCGAGCGCGAAGCTGCTGAAGACTATTGGAGTCGACTTCAACAGAAGAAAGCTCAGGAGTTTCCAGACGCTGAGGAGTGGATTCTGCCAACCGCTTTTGGAAACGCAATACGGGCTTTTGAGGTTTATTCACGTGTCATGTATGGCCTGGAAGGCATTGAGGGTTGGCCGCGGCTGTTATCTGTAATTCCTGCGGATTTTCGTACAGAATTGGATACAGCTCAGACAAAGACCAACATGTGGCTTAATTTCTGGTTTATCAGTGTCCTGATTATCCTGGAATACGTTGTACTCGTATTGGTGCAGAAACGAGTTGAGGTTGTTGGGATAATCCCTGTTGTGATTGTGTTCGCCGTATTCGCGGTGCAACGAGCTACCGCCGCCGCCATCAGCTGGGGCGAATTCGCTAAAGCGGCGTTTGACATTTATCTGCCGGATCTTGCGGCAAAACTTGGCTACGAAGTCCCTAAGACACGGCCAGAAGCGCGCATATTCTGGCAGACATTCACATCTGCATTTATCTATCGGCGCCCTGACTATCTTGATAAGCTTGATCGATACATTATCAAGCCAAAACTTCAAGAGCCGCCACGAATTATTTATGTTTCGTCGCATCCGCGGCTCCGTGGCCATTGATGATCGTTTTGGTGCCTATCGAGTGGCGCTCCGACAAGGCATTGCTTCCGAAACCAGCTTCGAATTCCCTGACTGAGGTCTCGCCTTAGGCACGCGGCAAGGCTGTTGCGGCCAGCTACGGATCATCTAGTATGGGAGATCCTCGCCCCTTCGTGCTAGCATTCCCGCCATCCGGTCACAGTGCCCAAGGAGCACATCAGCATGGACAACCAGTATCACTTCATCACGCAGTGGCGGGTGTGGGGGACGGTCGACGAGGTGATGGACGTCCTGGCGGACGCGACCGATCTGCCGCGCTGGTGGCCCGCCGTCTACCTGGGCGTGCAGCGGATCAAGCCGGGCGATGCGAACGGCATCGGCGAGGAGATCAGCCTCTACACCAAGGGCTGGCTGCCGTACACGCTGCGCTGGGACTTTCGCGTGGCTGAGATCGAGCGGGGCAAGCGCATTTTGCTGGAGGCGAAGGGTGATTTCGTCGGCCACGGGGAGTGGACCTTCGCGCAGGATGGCGATTGGGTGGTCGCGACCTACGAGTGGACGATCCGCGCGGAGAAACCGCTGCTCAAGACGCTGACGCCGCTGCTGCGCCCGATCTTCAGCGCGAATCACAGGTGGGCGATGGCGATGGGGTTGCAAAGTCTCGAACTGGAACTGGCGCGTCGTCGTGCGCGTACCGAGGAGGAACGCACGCGCATCTCTGCCCCGCCCGCGCCAACCGATAACATGGTCTTCCTGGTGGCGGCGGGGGCGGCGATTATGATCGTGGGTTGGTTGATCCTGCGCCGCGATTAAGGCTGAGCGCTACTCTTCGTCGAGCAGGCGCTGCTCCATCGCGCGCATGTCGTTCTGCAGATCGTCGCGCTGGCGTGCCAGATCGCGATAGCGGTCGCGGTCTGCGTCTGGCATGTCTTCGCTGCGCCCGCCGTGCTGCATGATCAGTTGATCGATTTCAGCATCGACCGCTTCGTAGAGCAGCACCAGCTTGCGGTACTCCAACACTTCTTTGAGCTGTTCTCGTGTCATCGTATCGTCTTGCAACACCTGTTACCCCCCGCCATGAGGCGCTCTCTACGTTTTATTAAACCCCGAAACGCGAGGAAAGGCACGCAAAGGAATCGAAAAAGGGTGCATCGCGGCGCACCCTCTCATATTTGTCTGAAGACAGTGACAAGATGAGAATGGATGACAGATGGGGACGGCGATGCATTTCTTGTGGATGATTCGGCTGTTGCCGCCGTTGGCTGAAGCCGCACGGCTAACAAAAATCAAACCCACTGAAGGGGCTAGAATAGACCAAGAACGATAATGAAGCGCCTTTAGTGCGCTTAATGAGCTATAGCCAGGCGTTTCAACGTCCGGCGAACGCGTGCACACTTTCTGTCCATTTGCACGACTTCGCCGTAAGGTGATTGATCTGGAGTATCCGACTGTGCCGATACGGCGCGACGATGGTCAGTCGCCGCTCTCGACTTCGAACGCTTCCTCGGTCAGCAGTGGCAGGTGCTTGTCCGTATCCTGACTGTCGAAACCCTCGGTGCGCGCGACGACGTAGAGCGGCCGGTTGCGCGTCTCGTCATATGTGCGCGCGACGTACTGGCCGAGAACGAACAGGAAGAACAACTGGAACGAACTCAGCAGCAGCAGCAGGATGATGGTGGTCGCCTGACCCTCGAACCAGAGGGTATCCGTCGCCACGCGCATGATCGTCACGAACGGGATCGCCAGCAGCGCCAGCACGCCGAGCAGCAGCGCGACGTAGATCATGATCTGCAGCGGCCAGAACGAGAAGCCGGTGATGGCATCGAGCGCGAAGCGGATCATCTTGCGCAGGGGGTATTTGGTCTCGCCGGAGTGCCGTTGATCGCGCACGTAGCTGACGCCGATCTGGCGGAAGCCGACCCAGCTCGTCATGCCGCGGATGAAACGGCTGTGCTCGCGCATCGACTTGAGCACGTCGACCACGCGCCGATCCATCAGCCGGAAGTCACCTGTATCAACCGGGATGTGCACGTCGGTGATGGCATGGATGACGCGGTAGAACATGTGCGCGGTGAAGATCTTGAACCACGTTTCGCCCTCGCGCCGTTCGCGCGTGGCATAGACGACCTCGTAGCCCGCCTTCCAGCGCTCGACCATGTCAACGATCAACTCCGGCGGGTCTTGCAGGTCGGCGTCGATCAGAATGACCGCGTCGCCCAGCGCGTAGTCGATGCCCGCCGTGACCGCGATCTGGTGGCCGAAGTTGCGCGCGAAGTGGATCGCCTTGATCCGTGAATCGCGCGCGGCCAGTTCGTCGAGCAGCTCCGCCGAGCGGTCGCGGCTGCCGTCGTTGACGCAGATCATCTCCCACGGTTCGCCCAGCCCGTCCATGACCCTACACATGCGGTCATAGAGCAGGGGGATATTGCCCTCTTCGTTGAAGATGGGCGCGACGATTGAATAACGGGGATGTGATGTCATGTGCCGTTCCCCATTTCGCCCTTCAGGATGTGCGGTGCCCAGATCAAGCTTCTGATCGTGTGCACTCATCGAATTCAACTAAGACCTATCCATGAACCTCACCCCCCAACCCCTTCTCCGCGCACAGAGAGGGGGAGTCGAAGCGGAGCGAGACGGGGGTGAGGCGTTCTGTTCGCCTCAGAGACCTAACACCTGCCGGATCGCCTCCAGCGTCGGCGGCACGCGCAGCCCACCGCTGACGGATTGCTGCGCGCGGCGGACGTCCTTCAGGCCGCTGCCGGTCGCCAGGAAGACGACCTCGTCCTCCGGGTGTAGATATCCCAATTCTACAGCACGTCGCGCCCCGGCGTAAATTGAGGCGGCGGACGGCTCGGCGAAGACTCCGGTCAGCCGCGCAAACGTCGGGATCGCCGCCAGGATCGCCTCATCCGGCAGGGCGATGAAGGCGCCGTTCGTCTCGCGCACCGCCCGCAGCGCCTTGGCTCGATCGCGCGGGATGCCCGCGCTGATGCTGTCCGCCAGCGTCTGCGCATCTTCCGGCGGCATGTCCTGCGCGGCGGTGCCGTTCTGCCACGCGTGCACGAGTGGCGAGCTGCCTTCTGCTTGTACACCGATCAACCGCGGAATCCTGTCAATCCAGCCCAGGCGCTGCAGATCGCTGAAGCCCTTGTGCACCCCGGCGATGATGTTGCCGTCGCCGACGCTGACGACCAGCGCATCCGGCGCGCGCCAGCCGAGCGCCTCGGCGATCTCGAAGGCGACGGTCTTCTTGCCCTCGGCGGTGAACGGGTTGATGCCGGTGTTGCGGCAGTACCAGCCCTGCTCCTGGCAGATGGCGAAGCACAGGTCGAAGGCGACGTCGTAGCTATCCTCGACCAGCACGACCGTCGCGCCGTAGACGAGTAGCTGCGCGATCTTGGCTTCCGGCGCGCTGGCGGGCACGAAGATGACGATCCGCACGCGATCCGCACCGACCGATGCGCCGACCCCGGCCAGTGCCGCCGCCGCATTGCCCGTGCTCGCCGTCGAGACGACCGGGATGCGGCCCTCAAGCGCGCGGGCGACGATCATGGCGCTGGCGCGGTCTTTGAGCGAGCCGGTCGGGTTGAGGCCGTCGTCCTTGACCCAGGCCGCGCGCAATCCGAGATCGGCGGCCAGGCGCGGCGCGTGATAGAACGGCGTGCCACCCACGCGCAGCGGCGGGACTTCGGCATCGTCGCCGAGCGGCAGCAGCGCTCGATAGCGCCACATTGACACCTCGCGGCTGGCGCCGATCGCATCGCGGTCGAGCGTCGCGCGCAGGGCGTCGTAGTCATAGAGCACGTCGAGCGTGCCGACCTCGCCGCAGACGGGGCAGGTGTAGGCGACGGCGTCCGGCGCGTAAGTGTGATTGCAGAGCGAGCAGCGAAGTTCGCGAATGGTTGCCATAGACATCTACCGGTTCACAGTATCGAGGTTCATGCGGCTGATTTTACCCCAGGCGTGCGCAAGAAGCGGTGCTCGTTTTCGACAATCCCTCATGCGTAAAAACCTCCTCGCCTGAGCGCCACATTTACGCATGAACATCGTGCGCGGCCTTATGCTAAGGATATCGTCACATGCACTGGAGCATCCCTTGGCCGCGCATGACAACCTCGATCTCCCCGCTTTGATCGCCCAGGGGAAGCGCTACCGGCGCGCTGCCCGCATCCGCTTCTATGCCATCGCCGCCATCCTGCTGATTCTGCTGATCCCGGCAGTCGTCCTCACCTACCGAATCACGCTGCCCTCACTGCAACTCTATCGCCTGGATGCGAGCGGCGAGTGGGCCCGCTTCGACCTGCCGTCAGGCGACGTGATGGCGGATACGATCAATCTGGTCATGGACGACGCGGGCGCGCTGTGGGCGGTCGATGGCGATGGCGGCTTGCTCAGTCGCTATCGCAACGGTCTGTGGGTTTCGTATCCATCGTTTTCGACCGGCGTCGAACTGCACGATAACACACGCATCACCACCGATGGTGAGCAACTCTGGGGCGCCACGGGCAGCGACATCTTCCACTTTGATGGGGCGCATTGGGAGGTGTTCCGGGACACGCTGCTGACGGATGTCCCGCTTGCGATCGCCGCGGGTGAGTACGGTGTCTTCGTCATCGACGCCGATAACAATCTGTCGCGCTTCTGGCAGGGTGCCTGGAAGCACACGCCGGTCATCAAAGCGCTGCCTGGGGTGTCGATTGAAGAGGATTTCTACGACGAGATTTATCCCCCGGTCTTCATCCGCATGGCAGATGGCTCGCTCTGGCTGAGCTACCGCGGGCTGTGGCGTTTCGATGGCGATGGCTGGCAGCCCGCGGGTTCAGAGTCCGCGCAGTACTACGGGTACCTTTCGTTGGTCGGCGCCACCGGTGAGGCGATCTGGTATCTGGATGGCTATGGCGTGCAGCGCCTTGATACCCGTGACGGCAAGACTGAAGAATTCTGGCCGGATTCGATTGGCATGAAAGATTACATCTGGGCTGGCGCTGTCCTGGGTGAGCGCGTATGGGTAGGTAGCGGCGACGCCGTCTACGTTTACGAGGACGATACCTGGCATTGGAGAGCGAATCTGCCTGACGTGGGGGACGGGGTTCCGGTTCAACTCGCCCCCGGCCCGGATGACTCGCTCCTGCTGACCGTGTTCAATCGTGGTACCACCGCATCGGTCGATGATCCTGACGGTATCATTGCCGGTTCGATGCTCTCCCTGCTCACGCCGTTGCTGCTGATCGCCGCCGATTTCTTCCTGCGCTACATCCCGAATTTTCGACAGAGCCGCCGCCGCTGGGCCGAAACGCGCGCCATCCTGGCGTCGCTGCCGGAATTCGACGCGCAAGACGCAGTGCCCAATCCCTTGAATGCCCGGCATTTCATCCTCAGCTACTTCGTGCAGGTCGCGTTCATGCTGATCGCGATGACCGGCATGCTGTTCGTGCTCACGGAATTGATCGATTCTGCGCGCATTGCAGTCGAGTTCGCCCTCAGCGCGGGGCTGGGCTACGTTCTCGCGCGCTCGCTCGTCAGCGGTTATCTGCTCTCGCTCGGCGACACGAACACGCGGACGAACGTCCGTCTGCTCATGCATGGCGACTATGATCACCTGCTGGAACGCAACGGCTATCCGCCGGATGAGACCGACGCGCAGGCCGCCAAACATGGCAATCCGATCTGGCAGATCTACGGGCTGCTGCTGGCGGGGCGGCACGAAGAGGCGCTGCCGCTCTTGCGCGAGATTGTGCGCAGACCTGGCGTTATGGCGCAGCAGAACGTCGCCATGCTGGTCGCGAACATCGGCTACTGCCTGATCAACATGGAGCGCCACGACGAGGCGCTGCCGTATCTCGAGGCGGCGACTCGCCTCGCGCCGGAGCTGGCGATCGGCTACGAGGGTCTTGCACATTACTACCTGAACACGGAGTCCGACCCGGCGCGGGCGCTGGACATGATCGACGTGGCGAGTCAGTTTGACTCGCGGCCCTTGATCGGCAATGCGCTGGCGGATTATGGCCGCTTGGGCAGGCAGATGTCGCACGCGCTCGCGTTGGCCTTCAATGCGCGCTGTGATGAGGCGCTGGCGCTTGCCACCCAGACGGCGAACGACCGCGCGATGAAGCTGCTCGTGATCGCTGCCTCGATGCACGTCGAATATGCGCAGATTCTGCAGCAGTGCGGCCAACCGGACGCGGCGCGCGCCCATTTTGAGCAGGCGCTCGCGCTCGACCCGAACGGATCGCGAGGGCAGCAGGCGCGCAAGCAACTGCACAAGAGCGAAGGCACGTCGGCGCAGGACGAGGACGGCTTTGCGGGTAACCCCGTGTCGCCCACTTGAAACGGCACTTTTGTTAGTAAATTGAGATGTGTTGGAAGAATTGAGATTCCTTAATTCTTTTTTACGCAAAAGTGCCCTACTCTAAATTTAACGCGATCATTCAAGCCTACGTCGCTCACCATCGCGATACATAAGGGTACGCCACAAGCGTGCCCTTATTTCTTTTCCCCTCACGGCTCAAAATCCCTGGCGACGACTGGTATAATGCCGCCATTCATCATCCGCACTCATGTCGACCCTCAGGAGACGACTCGTGACTGAACCGATACCCAACCGTCCCGTGCGCACACGCTTCGCGCCCAGCCCGACCGGCTCGCTGCACATCGGCGGCCTGCGCACGGCGCTCTTCAACTGGATGTTCGCCCGGCGCCACGGCGGCAGGTTCATCCTGCGCATCGAAGACACCGACCAGAAACGCTACGAGCCGCACTCGCTCGAAGAATTGACCGAGGCGCTGCGCTGGGCGGGTCTGAACTGGGATGAAGGCCCGGACGTCGGCGGCGATTACGGCCCCTACATCCAGAGCGAACGGCGGGAACTCTATCAGACATGGGCGAACTGGCTGATCGAAAACGACAAAGCCTACTACGCTTACGAGACGGCGGAAGAACTCGATCAGATGCGCAAGGAGCAGATGGCGCGCAAGCAGCCGCCGGGCTACAACCGCCAGCATCGCACGCTCAGCGCCGACGAGCGCGCCGCCTTCGAAGCGGAGGGGCGCGTGCCGGTCGTCCGCTTCAAGATGCCGCTCGAAGGTGACACGGCCATCGAGGACGTGATACGCGGGCGCGTCGTCTTCGAAAATGCCACGCTCCAGGACATGGTGCTGCTCAAGGCCGACGGCCTGCCGACCTATCATCTGGCGCACGTCGTCGACGATCACTTTATGGAGATCTCGCACGTGATGCGCGCTGTCGAATGGCTGCCGTCGCTGCCGGTGCACTGGCAGTTGTGGCTGGCGTTCGGCTGGGAGCCGCCGATCTATGCGCATCTGCCGGTCATCCTCAACCCGGACGGCAAGGGCAAGCTGAGCAAACGCAAGCCGCCGAAGGATAAGCACGGCAACCCGATCCCGGTCATGGCGCACGACTTCATGAAAGCCGGTTATCTGCCGGAGGCGCTGGATAACTTCCTGGCCAACATCGGCTGGAACTTTGGCGATGACCGCGAATTCTTCTACATCAAAGATGCCGTCGAGCGCTTCGAACTCGAACGCATCAACGAGGCCAACTCGACCTTCCCGACCGAGAAGCTCGAATGGCTCAACGGCCTGCACATCCGCGAACTGCCGGTCGACGAACTGGCCGCCCGTCTGCGCAAGCCGCTCGAAGATGCCGGGCTGACCGTCGATCAGGATTTGCTGCTCAAGGTGACACCGCAGGTGCAGACGCGCATCAAGACGCTCAACGAAGTCGTTGGCTTAGCGGGCTTCTTCTTCAAGCCGGAGTTCACGCCCGCGCCCGCCGAGGCGATCATCCAGAAGAAGATGGACGCGGCGGCCACGGCCCAGGCGCTGGCGCGTTCGCGCGCAATGCTGGCGGGCGTCGACGACTTCACGACGCAGGCGCTGCACGATGCCATCCAGCCGCTGACAGAAGAGCTTGGCCTGAGCAACGGCCAGTTGTTCGGCGTCCTGCGCGTTGCGGTCACCGGCCAGACGATTTCGACGCCGACCTTCGAGACGATGGAGATCATCGGCAAGGACGAAACGCTGCGCCGGATCGACCTGGCGCTGGCGCAGGTGGGCGGCTGAGGCGCATTCGCCAACATAAGCGGACGGCGGATCAATTACGCGACTCGGAATCGAAGATTGCCCGTATACTGTGATCGACTAAAGATCGAAAGCGCTGCCAGGATGCGCGCGGAACAGCATCGGATTGCCACCAACGTTTGGCAATGTGAATGAGGCATGGGGACGCCTGGGGAACAGTTCGTCGAGGTCAATCATTATCACGCGGAATTCCATCGAAACGATGCGCACGCGATTCATGTCCCTCTGGAACAGGATCACAGCGCCCTGGGTCGAAGTAGAGGACGACGATCGCCGTTACGATGTGCAGTCACTCGCCTCGCTGAGCGTGGTGGTGGTGCTGCTGTCCCTCTTCAGCACCATCGTCATCCTGCCCCTGGTCTGGCGCCAGCGCCCCGCCGAAGTGCTGGTCATCGTCGCCAGCGCCTTCCTCTACATCGTCGCTTACGTCTTCAGCCGTTACGGCCAACTGCGCGCGACCGTCCTCACCGGGGCGGGCGTAGCGACCATGATCACGCTGCTGGTGTCCGGTCTGCTGTCCGGGCATCGCGGCATGGACATCCTCTACTACCTGATCAACGTCGTCATCTTCTCCGCGTCGTTTGTCTCTATCAGCAGCGCGTTCGTGATCATGCTGACCTATTGTGCCCTGATGTTCGTCGGCGGGCCGTACGTGCTCGGTGTTCCGCTGCAAGACATCATCGAAGGCCCGCTTGCCTTCAACCTGATCGCGGGCATCTACAGCCTGATCTTTCTCTATCACTGGAAACGCAAAGAGACCAACAAGCAGCATGCGCTCCAGGCCAGCCAGGATCGCTATCGCATGATCTCCGACCTGACGTCGGATTACACCTTCTATCACCGGCTCAACAGCAGCGGGCGCTACGTGCGCGAGTGGATCACCGACGCGTTCGAGGACATCACCGGCTACAGCTTTGAAGAACTGCCCGCCGAGGAAGTGCTCTCGATTGTCCACCCGGATGACATGGCCAAGGCGCAGGATGGGCTGCGGGCGGTCATCTCCGGGCAGCTCGTCGAAAGCGAATATCGCATCTTCCGCAAGGATGGCGAGCTGCGCTGGTTGTCGATCAAACGCGTGCCGAACTGGAACGTCGCCCACACACGCGTGATCGGCCACTATGGTGCGGTGGTCGATATTACGGCGCGCAAACGCGAGGAAGAACAGCGCTGGCAGCTTACCCTCCAGCACGAGCGGTTTGCGCTGCTCAACCAGTTCGTGCAGGCCGTCTCGCACGATTTCCGCACACGCCTCTCCCGCGTCGAGAGCGCGCGCTACGTGATCGGCAAGATCCTGGAAGATGGCGGTGACAGCCAGCGCATCGATCAGAGCCTGTCGGCGATTCGCGATTCCGTCTTTCAGATGAACACACAGATCGCCAACCTGTCGCTGATCACCGCGGTCAACGATCCGAAACCGCTGCCGGTCGACATCCGCCCGCTTTTGATCCGCCTCAACGAGCACTACATGCCCAGGGCGACCACGCGCAAGCTGACCTTCCTCGTCCAGATGGATGACGGCCTGCCATTCGTCAAAGCCGACGAGGCCAAACTGCAGATCGCCTTCACGCATCTGATCGAAAACGCGCTGGCGCACACTGCCGAGGGCGGGCGCATCATCCTGTGCGCCGAAGCCGAACGCCGCCACATGGTGGTCGAGGTCAGCGACACGGGTGAGGGCATCGCCGCCGACCAGTTGACGCGCATCTTCGAGCCGTTCTACAAAGTCGATGGTGCGCGCACGCCTTCGCGCGCCGGGCTGGGCCTGGGGCTGACCATCGCCAAGATGGTGGTCGACGCGCACGAAGGCACGATCGAGGTCGAGAGCATGCCTGGCAAAGGCAGCACCTTCCGCGTGCGTTTGCCGCTCGCTTTCGCCGATGCGCCGACTCCGTTGGGAACTGCGCGGGTTTAGCCTTGATCGGGCGTGGGGGCTGTGCTACTATTCGCTTCGAACTATGGGGGATAGTTCAACGGCAGAACGCCTGGTTCTGGCCCAGGTGATCTTGGTTCGAATCCAGGTCCCCCAGTATAAAAACCCGCGCCAAATGACGCGGGTTTTTTCTTGCCCCGTCATAGGATGCGACCGCCGTCTGACGGGTCGCGCATCCCATGACGCGCGGGGTGAGTGGTTGTTGGTTACCCTTTTGCCAGACGGGCGTCGCTTACGGCCTTCGCCTCTGTGTTCGCCTGCGCGGTGCCGCCGGGCCACCAGGCCCACTTCCCCAGCAGCAGCGTGATCGCCGGGACGAGCATCGTGCGCACCACCAGCGTGTCGATCAAAATGCCGACGGCGACGGAGAAGCCAAGCTGCGCCAACGCCGCGACATCGCCGAACATCATCGAGCCAAAGGTGCCCGCCAGGATGATGCCCGCCGACGTGATGATCGGCCCGGTGGCGACGACCGCTTCGTGGATGCCGTCACCGATGCCCCGCTGCGCGACTTCTTCCTTGACGCGCCCCATCAGGAAGATGCTGTAATCGACGCCCAGCGCGACCAAAAAGACGAAGCAGAAGACCGGGATGACGAATGACAGGCCGTTCTCCGCTCCGAAGAAGGTGCGGAATACGAGATCGGTGATCCCCATCGTGAACGAGTAGCTCAGGCTCACCGTCGCGATCAAATACAGCGGCGCGATGAAGCTGCGCAGCATCACCAGCAGGACGAGGAAGATGCCCAGGCTGACGACGCCGATGGTCAGGACGAGATCGGAGTTGAGCACGTCGCGCAGGTCGGCCAGCATGGCGGGCTGCCCGTTGACGACTGCTTCGCCGCCGTTCTTGTAGTGATCCAGCACGCCGCGGATTTCGAGCAGCGTATCCAGCGCCTGGCCGCTGTTGGGGTCGCCGGTCAGGATGACTGTCATGCGGTAATTCTGCCGGTCGGTCGATAGATACTGGTCGATCAACTGCGTGAACATGGCGCCTTCGGCCATGCCAGAATCGGCGGGCATCAGGTTCGCCAGTTCGCTGATGTCGAAGTAGGGATCGTCGATTGACTCGAAGCGCGTCGCCAGGTTTTCGAGCGCGGGCGCCACATCCGCCTGATGCTGCGCGAAGGTCAACAGGCTGGTGAAGCTCTGCTTGAGCGTCAGCAGGTCGGGGTCATCGGCGATGCTGGGGAACTTCGCCGCGAGATTGTCAAGATACTGCTGCATGCCGGCGAACATCGTGTTGATCGATTGCAGATCGGGCATCGTCTCCGTGCTGCCCAACGAGAGGAAGCTCCCGATCAGGCGCAGCTGGCTGTCGACGCGCAGCAGGCTGCTGATCTCGCCGCCTTGCCCGACCGGATTGTTCAGGCTCATGACGTCGGCGACACCGTCAAGCGCCAGCAGATCGGACTCGAGCTGGATGATCTCGCCGGTCATGGTGGCCGGGTCGCGCTCGGTGACGACGACCGTCAGCGGTGCCAGGTTGCCGGGGCCGAGCGTATCCTCAAGCACGTTGAAGCCCGCTTTAGCCTCGACGTGATCCGGCAGATCTTCGAGCGAACTGTAGCTGAGCGGCGCGTTGAAGCCGTAGATGCCGAGCGGCAGCATCACCGCAATGATGATGATCATGATCAGCGCCGGGTGACGCGCGACCAGGTTCGACGTCGCGGCGTAGAATCGGCCTTGCGCGCGGTGCCTGGCTGTGCCGGGCCAGAATGCCCGGTTGCCGAGGGCGGACAGCATCGCGGGCACGAGCGTCAGGCCCGCGATCAACGAGATGACGATCCCGATCGCCAGCGTCGGGCCGGAGGCGTTGAAGACGCCGAAATGCGCGAAGACCATGGCCGTGAAGCCGACGAAGATCGTCCCTGCGCTGCTGGCGATCGTCTCGCCCACGCTTTCGACGGTCGTGATCGTCGCTTCGGGGATGGCCAGGTGCCCGGCGACCTCCTCGCGGAAGCGGCTGATCAGGAACAGGCAGTAATCCGTGCCCGCGCCGTAAATGACGACGACGAGCAGGATGTCGGCGTAGCTGGAGACGGTCAGCACGTTGGCCGCAAGCACGCCGACGATTCCGCGCGTGATCAGGTACGACAGCGTGACGGCAGTCAGCGGGATGATCGGGCTGACCGGCGAGCGGTAAATCAGCAGCAGCAGCAGCACGACCAGCGCGACCGTCACGATCAGCGTGCGCTCGACCGTCGTCAGCGCCGCGTCGACGAAGGCAGAAATCACCGCCTGTGACCCGGTGATGTAGCTGGTGATGCCGTCCGGCTGATGCTCACCGATCCAGGCGCGAATCGGGTCGGCGACCACCTGCTCGAAGATGACGTCGCCATCCGCCAGGTTGAGCGGAACCATGGCGACCTGGTTGCTGCTGTCGATCGTCATCCCGGCGACTTCCTCAGCGCTCACGGGGCAGGTCACGCCGGTGATGCGCTCTGGGGCGTCGTCGCTGCTCAGCCACGCGCACAGCTCGCTGATGAATTCAGCGGCGGGCGTCCGGGTTTGCTCGGCGAAGGTGGGCGCAGCCTGATTGAGGACGCCCTCGGCATCGGTCGTCTTGATGACGATCACGGCGCCGGTCGTGTCCGCAGAGTCGGGGAAGGCGGCTTTGTAGATGTCCGCGGCATAATTGAACGGCGCGTCGGTCGGCAGCATCTGCGAGAGATCGGCAGTCGTCACGTCGGATAGATTCGGCGCCAGCAGCGTGATGATGACCGCGGCGGCAATCCAGGCGACGATAATGGGATAGCGCAGGCGGACGGCCGCCGCGCCGATACGGCGATAGGACATGAAGTGATTCCTCACGCATCAATGCGAATGGATTACGGTAAGTACTCGGTTCAACAGACAAACAAGAACGGGGCCGCGCTGGCGGGGCAGAACTCAGTGTGACTTGGTCATCATTCGTTGTGCTCTTTGTTGCCCTCACCTTAAATCCCTCTCCCAACCTTCGGTGCTCCCTTTGGTCGTCAGGGAGAGGGACTTTCAGAACCGATTTTTCTCCCCTTCTCCATCAGGGAGAAGGGGACGGGGTTGAGGGTAGGCTGGCGCGCCAACACCATGCAGGTTCGCTAATCGACATTCTGTCGATAAGTTGTATTATACGCACAGGCTCGAATTACAAATCGACATTTCCACGGCCTGTGTTGTCTATTCGACAAATATGGACAAGGTATCGATGAACGACGCGACCCAGGACCCCCGAATCGTTCGCACCCGCGCCTTACTGCGCAATGCGCTGATGGCGCTGATCGCGGACAGGGGCTTCTCCAGCCTGACGATCCAGGACGTGACTCAGCAAGCCGGGTTGCATCGAACGACGTTCTACCTGCATTACAGCGGCTTGCACGAACTGCTGGAAGATTGCGCGAAAACCCTGTTCGGCGAAGTGCGCACAGAAATCTACAAAGTTTGGGATAAGCAGCAGGACCCGGCGTCATTGGAGCCGGTCGTGGCGAACGTCTTGCACCACCTGGAGCGGCATGAGGCTTTCTACCGAACCCTGCTCGGCAAGCATGGCGATCCACTGTTTCGCGAGTTGTTTCAGGCGCTGCTGAACGAGCTGATCTTCGAGCCGATCACGCGGGATCATCCGCAGCTCGACATCGGCTATCCGCTGGAGATGACGCTCCAGTTCTACAGCACCGGCTTCATCGGGATTGCCTCGTGGTGGCTGGAGAAGGGCCTGCCGATCTCCGCCGAGCAGGCCGCGCAGCAGGTCGTCAAGGACATTCTGCCCGCCTACCTGAACCTGATGTGGAATGGATTCCGCTAGCGACGGCTTTCATTCGGGGGCGGAAGAAAATCTGCTCGACTGTACACCAGGGAGTGCAACGGATGCGCTCGCCGGAGGTATAATTCCGCACACGAGAAGCGAGCGATACAAACCATGCAGCGGATCAGCGTTTTCGACATCTTCAAGATCGGCGTCGGGCCGTCCAGTTCGCACACGATGGGGCCGTGGCGCGCCGCCGAGCGCTTTCTGTACGAACTCGAGGCGGCGGGCAATCTCGACTCGGTCGCGAGCGTCCAGGTCGAGCTATTCGGCTCGCTGGCGAAGACCGGTCGCGGCCATGGCACCGACATCGCGGTGCTGATGGGTCTGCGCGGCGAAGACCCGGCAAGCTGTGATACGCGGCACGTCGGCCACGTCATCCGCCAGACGGAGATGGCGGGCGAAATCGCGCTGCTGGGTCGCAAGATCATCCCCTTCGACCCCGCCGCCGACCTGATCTTCCACTACAACCGATCGCTGCCGTTTCATCCCAACGGCATCCGCCTGAGCGCCCGGCTCGACGATGGATCGACCGTCGAAGGCACCTACTATTCGATAGGCGGTGGCTTCGTCGTCCGCGAGGGTGAGGCGACCGGCGAGGACGAGATCACCGCGCCGTATCCATGCATGAGCGCCGCCGAGATCGCGGACTGCTGCCACGGGCACGGGCTGTCGATCTGGGAGATGGTACGCGAAAACGAGCGTGCCTGGCGCGACGACGTCACGATCGACGCCGGGCTGCGCCGCATCTGGGGGACGATGGCCGACTCGATCTACCGCGGCTGCCATGCCGATGGCGATCTGCCGGGCGGGCTGCGCGTCGTGCGCCGCGCCCAGCACATGCACCGCAAGCTGATGGATGTGGCGACCTACCACGACCGCGACTCGTGGATCGAAGCGATCCGGTCGCGCCCGCGCACATTCCAGGACACGGTCAAGTGGGTGAGCTGCTTCGCATTGGCCGTCAACGAGGAGAACGCCGCCTTCGGGCGAGTCGTCACCGCGCCGACCAACGGGGCAGCCGGGGTCATCCCGGCGGTGCTGATGCATTTCGTCTGCGCGCATCAGGCGAGCGAGGCGGATTCGCTGCGCTTCCTGCTGACCGCGAGCGCCATCGGCGGGCTGTTCAAGACGGGCGCGACGATTTCCGCGGCGCTCGGCGGCTGCCAGGCGGAGATCGGCGTCTCATCGGCGATGGCCGCGGCAGCGCTGACCGAATGCCTGGGCGGCACGGTCGATCAGGCGCTGATGGCCGCCGAGATCGCGATGGAGCATCACCTCGGCCTGACCTGCGATCCGGTCGGCGGGCTGGTGCAGATCCCGTGCATCGAGCGTAATGCCATGGGCGCCATGAAGGCGATCACCGCCGCGCACATCGCCCTGGAGAGCACACCGCAGAACGCGCGCGTCTCGCTGGATGCGGTCATCCGCACGATGTGGGAGACGGCGCGCGACATGAGCGACAAGTACAAAGAGACGGCAGAGGGCGGCCTCGCCGTGCAGATCCCGGTCAACGTCGCCGAGTGCTGAGGGCTATCCTTTTGTGAACAGCGTGTCATCCAGCCATCGCGCGGAGTTGTCGGCGACGTAGGCGCGGATGCGGTCTAGATCGTGCTCGCTGCGAATGATGTGATGGTCATAGCGCGTCTGCCAGACCGTCGGCGCGACCAACCTCATCGCCTGATTGACGGTGCGTGTCACGGCGGACTTGTACGCACCGATGATCGCTCCGAGCGATTCCGTAGGGACAGGGCGTGCCCTGTCCGCCGATCGCCCATCATTCTCGCCGCCGGACGCCGCACGCGGCGTCCCTACAACGATGATGCCGTGGACATGGTTGGGCATGACGACGAACGCATCGAGTTCGACCTGCGAATGATGATCGGGGATGGTGTACCACAGGTCATGAGCAATCGATCCCATCCGCGACAGATGCATCTGTTGATCGACGACCTCGCCAAAGAGATGCTCACGTCGATAGGTACAGATGGTGACGAAATATGCACCGGATTGTGCGTAATCATAGTCGCGGAGACGAGGCGATTTGCGCTGGGGGTAAGTGTGGTCGCAATCAGACATCGCGGGCGCAACGGAAACCTAATAGATTGTCTTTGGCTATTGGGTCGAGTCCGCTGCGCGTAGGCGCGCGTAGGCCAATAGTACTGACGTAGTACCAAGAACCGCCTCTCAACACACGTTGAGCATCCGCAAGGTCTCTCATATCCCCCTCTCGTCCATCGTCTGCCGCATAGGGGTACGGCTGGTAAAGGGAGCTCGCCCACTCCCAGACGTTGCCGCTCATATCCTGTGCACCGACCCAGGAAACCCCATTTGATGCTGTTCCCACGATGGCGGTTCTTTGCGATCTACTCCGGTTCCATGCAGCATAGCTCGTGTCCCACATGTTTCCCCATGGGTAGATCCATCCTTCAGGGCCGCGGGCTGCATATTCCCATTCGCGCTCTGTTGGCAAGCGCGCACCCCGCAACACGCAGAAATTACGTGCTTCGAACCAAGTGATATTCTCAACGGGGTGTTGGTCAGCAGGAAATTCATTCGGGGCCGCCTTTTGTCCACTCAGACGTACAAAATCGGCCTGTGTCACTTCAGTCTGGTCGATCCAGAATGGCACGACAAAGCACTGCTCATTGATGGGCTGTTCGTTAATATTACCTTCGCTGCTACCCATCAAAAAGCAGCCCGTCGGTACTAGAACCATCGTCACGCCATCCCCAAACGTATATGCAATAGGCGTCCATGCCGTATTTCCCTGACCATCATCATAATTTACTGCCTGGGCGTAAGCATATTCCAGTGTGATAGGCGTAGGTGTCGCGGATGGGGTGGGAGTATCTGTCGATACACTAGCTATCGCGGTCGCGTCAATGGCTTGCTGAGTCGCCGTTTCACCCAATACGGATTGCGTGATAGCGAGGGCAGCCGCGGTCGCGGTGTCCGCGGCTGCCCGCAAAGTCGCATCGATTTGTGCAGCAGCACCACGCGTTGCGGCGTCCGCCGTCGCGGTTTCTTCCCCTACGATTTGAAGTTGCGCCAAGGCGGTCAGGCTGGCCTGCAATTGGGCGACCCGTGTGCCAGCCGCATCTTCTGTCGGTGCAGCGGTGGGTTGCTCGATGGTGGTGCTGGCGGTCACACCACCCGCGATCTGTGTCGGACTGGCTGTTGAAGTGGGGGATTCCATGGCGCGAGACACCAGGAAGATGCCAAGGGCGACTAACGCGAGCAACACCAAGACTGCGGCAATCAGAGGTAACCCGATGCCTCGCCTGGGCGGCGGCATTGGAGCACCGACGGATCTTCTGATCATTGACGCCAAGTCGGAGATAGCTTGATCGACGTACACGTTGCGCACATCAAGAACCTGCAATCCATCCGATTGCAGCAGTGCTTCGACGTGTACGCTGGGAATTGGGTTGGGCGGAACGTAACGTTCCTGGAAGACCGGGATCATCGTCTTGCGCAAGTTATGCGCATGTTCGATCTCTTCCATCACCCAGGCGGATTCCAGCGTCGTCGCGCCAAGCAGGCAAACGAATACGTCGCAATGTTCAATGGCGCGGCGCAAGCGGTCAGGAAACAGGCCACCACCGTCGGTACTGCGGGTATCGACGAAAACTTCAATGCCATGCTTGTCTTGCAAGGTGACGGCGATCAGCGTGGCAAGGGCAGCGCTTTCGACGCGGCGATAAGAGATGAATGCACTAGGCATTGTGGTTTGAAAGAACTCCTAATAAGTACACCACGTTTATTATCTATTTCGTAAGTCGACGATGCAAATATTCGACAACACGTGGTCAGATGAACGCAGATACGTTCGCTCACAACCCCCTGATCACCTTCGCAGGCACCCCCGCGGCGATCACGCCGGGCGGGATGTCGGACGTGACGACGCTGCCCGCGCCGATCACGCTGCCTGCGCCGAGGGTGACGCCCTTGAGGATCAGGCTGTTCATGCCGACGAACACGTCGTCCTCGATGCGCACGGGGGCGGTGGCCGCGTCGTACGGGCGTGCGTGACGCGTTTGTGGATCGAGCGGGTGGAAGTCGGTGTCCATGATCGTGCAGTTGGCGCCGATGGTCACGCGGTTGCCGATGACGATCTCCTGCTCGGCGACGATGCAGCCGCCGGTCATGCCGAAGTCGTCGCCGATGATGAGGCGCGCGCCCTCGCGCCAGGTGCACAGGATGACGGGGTGATTGGGGCCGAGTGGATTGCTGCGCAGCGTCGAGCGCAGACTGAGCCGGTCGCCGATGGCGATCGTGCTCTGGCGGTGCTTGAGCAGGATCGGCACGCCGTAGAGCATCCATCCGCGCCGCCAGGGGATACCGGCCAGCGCAAACTTGAGGCGCGCCACCGGGATGACAAGGTGGCGGATCAGGCTGTTGTGGACTTTCCAGGGCGTCTCAATGGCCGCCTGGAGGTAGAACCCTGGGGGATAGTCGCCCATCGGCGGCTCAGACTTCAGGCCGAGTTCTGGCCGGAGTCGGCATCGACCGTCTCGTCTTCCTCGTCGTCATCTTCCCAACTGATGATCCAGATGCACAGCCCGGAGACGAGCACGCAGGCGACGAACAGCGCAAGCCACTGGCCTGGAAGCAGACCGACATCGCGCGCTTCGACGATCAAGAGCACGATCATGCCGACGGAGAGCACGATCCAGGCGGCGAGGCGCGGATGTATCATTGCCCAGCGCACGGGCGGGAATTTTGCCAGACCCTGAGATTCGGTCGTCATACGATCTCTCGCAGCTTGCTGTAGGCCATCAGAGGCGGATCATACCGCAATTTGCCGGGCCTGCACATTGTGAGGATGTTTGTTATTTTCAGCGCCGCGTGATGGCGTATACTTAGAAGGTCATTTCAGGTGGACGCCGCAGGGGCAAGAAGGGCATAACGGTCATGAACGACCCGATCAGCAATATCAACCTCAAGGTCTTGCTGTTGGATAGTGATTACTACGCCCTCCAGGCCATCAACGGCTACCTCGCCTGGGATCGGCGCACGCGCGTGACCTTCCTGACCGAGAGCGCTGAAGCGATGTGGACCTACCTGGCGGAGACGCCGCTGGCTGAACTGCCGGATATCATCGTCTTCGACTCGGATCACATGGGCGGCCCGGAGATGCTGGAGGGCGCGATCAAGAAGATGCGCTCGACCATCAAGGATGTCATGATCATCTGCCTGGCCCAGTTCGCCGACCCGGCCCTGATCGCCGCGGCGGATCGTGCTGGGGCACGCGCCTACCTGCTCAAGCACGAGGTGCGCCTGCAAATCGCCTGGGCCATCGTCTACGCCCGCGATCATGACTTCCTCGTCACGCAGGAGATCGCGCGCATGGTTAGCCGGCGCGACGACATGTCCAGCCGCATCCACGCGGCGGCGGTGCTGCCCAAGCAGCGCGAGTACCCGCATCTGACCGACCGCGTGCGCCAGGCGATTGAGTTGTGCGTCGTCAAGGGCATGCCCGCGCACCTGGCGGCGGACGAGATGGGCATCAGCCTGCACACGATCCGCAGCTACATCAAAGAGGGCTACCGCATCCTCGAAGCTTACGACGAGACCGAATACCCGACCTTCCTCTCCCCGCAGGAGCGCGCCTTCATGCGCCTGACGCGCCCGGAAGATAACGAGGGCGATTAGCCGTCAGGATTCCTTCAGTTCGCCCGCGTCGACGCGGCGGACGATCTCGCTCAGCACATTGTAGATGATCGGGCACAGGGCGGCGCCGTCGAGGGTATCCGCCAGCGTCCAGCGGAAGTCCGGCGTGAACTGCGGATAGCGGCGGCACGCATCCGGCCGCTGCGCGTAGACCGAACACAGCTTACCCTGGAGAAACGCACACGGGCGCGCGCGCAGCATGCCCCATTCATCGTCCGCCTGCGCGGCCTCGCGATTGATGTAGCGCGTCTCGATGGCGTCGAGGGGAATGTGCAGTCCATCGGCGAGGCGCTGCGCATCCTCCGCCGTGACGTAGACGTGGAGCGAGCGGCAGCAGTTGGCGCACTGCGTGCAGTCGATGGCCGCAACGATCGGCGCTGCGACCGCATCGACAAAGGCGTCGAGCGCCGCGTCGTCGAGGTCGTCCATCGCTTCCAACTGGTAGCGCAGGATCTCGAATTCGTCGCGGCGCGCCCGCGCCAACTGCTCGATCTCGGCGAGATCGGTGATCACATCCGGCACAATGCCGCCTGAGTTACCCGGCCAGGATGCCTTCGATGGCCTGCAGCTCTTCGTCGCTGAAGTCCAGGTTGTCGAGCGCCTTGACCACGTCCTCGATCTGCTCCGGGCGGCTGGCGCCGATCAGCGCCGAGGTCATGCCCTTGTTGCGCAGCACCCAGGCGACGGCCAGTTGGGCCATGTTCTGCCCGCGCGCCTTGGCAATCTCGTTCAGCTTGCGCACCATAGCGACACGATCTTCGCTGACCTCATCGCCCCAGTGGAAGCGACCGGACAGCTTCTGCGCCCGCGAATCATCCGGCATCTCGCGGATGTACTTGTTGGTCAGGATGCCCTGCGCCAGCGGCGAGAAGGCGATGCAGCCGATGCCTTCTTCTTCGAGCACGTCGAGCAGGCCGTCCTCGATCCAGCGGTCGAACATGTTGTAGCGCGGCTGGTGGATCAGGCAGGGCGTGCCCAGTTCGCGCAGGATGCGTGAGGCTTCGCGCGTCTGCTCCAGGCTGTAGGTCGAGATGCCCGCGTAGAGCGCGCGTCCGCTGCGCACGATATAGTCGAGCGCGCCCATCGTCTCTTCGAGCGGTGTGTCCGGGTCGGGCCGGTGGCTGTAGAAGATGTCAAAGTATTCGAGGCCGGTGCGCTTGAGGCTCTGGTCGCAGCTCGCGATCAGGTACTTGCGCGATCCCCACTCGCCATAAGGGCCGGGCCACATGTAGTAACCGGCCTTGTCCGAGATGACCAGTTCGTCGCGGTAGCTGGAGAGGTCGTCGCGCAGAATGCGGCCGAGCGTCTCTTCCGCCGAGCCGGGCGGCGGCCCGTAGTTGTTGCCGATGTCGATGTGCGTGATGCCCAGGTCGAATGCCTTGTGGATCATGGCGCGGGCATTTTCCAGCGGATCGACGCCGCCGAAGTTGTACCAGATGCCGAGCGACACCGCAGGCAGCAGCAAGCCGCTGCGTCCCGTCCGGTTGTAGCGCATGGAATCATAACGGGTTTCTGCAGGCATGTAAGTCAAGACCGCCTCCTTTAAAGGCATAATTCTGTATCGCTATCTGTAAACTATGCCGTCCATTTTCGTTGATGGACTCTGCGCCATCAGCGCGCTTAGAACCATCCAGCCGATCGATGATCTGTCTGCGACGGAGGCGCGTGGGCGCTCTTGAATTGCGATTACAGATAGATGTGCGCAGTATAACGCGGCACACCCCGGCCCCGCCAGAAAATAGTCGCAGGCCAGGGATTCACGTGGAGGATTTGGCGTCGCCAAATCCCTACGCCCGGCGTCGACTGGGAATATCCGAGGCCGAGGCTGTATATACCTTATCAAGCAGGCTCTTGACCGCGTTCGAGAGGTCACCGGCCCATGTTCGATCACGATCCAAAGCGCAAAACTGCCCGGCATGTGCAATTCGGCGTCTTGTTTGTGATATCGACACTCGTGGTTGGCGCAATCATATACCTGGCGATTGAACTCTCGTGGCAGCAGTTTCTGGCCGATCTCGATCCTCGCGATGTTTTCCCAGGTCTTGGGTTTGTAAAAACCTTGTGGTGGATGGAAGGGGGCGGGGTCAGCCCGGTGATCGGATTTCTCCTGACAGCGATCATCTGGCACCTATTTGTGATGCCGAAGCGAGAACGGAAGAGGGTTTCGAAGCAAAAGCGGAAGGATGATCTGTTCTGGTGAGAAGATCGCAGTGGGGCGAGGCGCAATCCTCGCCCCACCGCATACTGCCTTACGCGGACGGCTCAGTCTTGCCGTTGGTCGCGCCGTTGGACTCGACCGTGACCGGCTTGTGCCCCTGGCCGAGCTGCTGCGTCATGAGCAGGCCGAGCAGCGCCTCGACCATGCTGCCGCCGCCCTGACCCTGACCACCGACCATGATGTCCGGGATGATCCGCACGCCGCGGTCGCCGACGATCTGCATGAGCTGCACGGCGGTGTAGCCCTGCTCGCCCATCGCTTCGGCACCGGCGCGGTAAGCATCGGCCTGGGCTTCGCCGCGGGCACGAATGGCCTCAGCTTCACCCTGAGCGCGCAGCTTGATCGACTCGGCGTCGCCGCTCGCCTGCTTGATGGCCGCCTGCGCTTGCAGTTCGGCAATGTTGACGCCCTGCTCGCTGTGGACGACCTCCTGCTGGATGTCCGCCAGGGAAGTCGCGCGCACGAGCTGCTGGCGCTGCGCCTGCGCTTCCTGCTGCACGCGGTAAGTCTTGTTCTGCTCCTCCGCGATCTTGCGGTCGGTCAGCGTCGCCATCAGCTCTGCCGGCGGGTTGATGTCGCCGATCAGCGTATCGATGGCTTCGACGTCGTACAGCCGCAGCGCGCGCCCGATGTGTTCAGCCGCCTCGTGCTGGCGATCGCTGCGTGCGATCAGGAAGTCGAGCACGGTGTACGACTGGGCCGCATTGCGGAAGTAGTTGGCGACGATCGGCTCCAGCACGTGATCGACCAGATTCTGCACTGAGCCGACGCGCGAGATGACGCGCGGCGCTTCCAGCGCACCGACGTGGATCACCTGCGAGACGTCCAGGCTGAAGCCGAAGCCATCATGCGAGCGCACAGTGATCGACGACAGACGGGCATCATAATGATGCGCTTCGATCCGGTTCGACCAGTTGAGCACGATGTTGGTCGTCGGCACCAGCTCGACCCGCATGACTCGCGTGTTGATCGGGTGTTTGCCGGGGTAGAGCGGGATCGCCCACACGCCCTTGTGACCGGTGTTGACCAGGTCACCGTGCTTAAACTCCGTGCCGCTGATGTCGACGTGTGCCTTACCGATGAACGAGATGACCACGCCGACGTGGCCGATCGGGATCTCCGTCATCGGCACCTGCTCGACCTTGACGAACCACGGGTTGAGATTCCAACTGCCGGACAGCAGCACCTGCTCCTGCAGACCGCGCTGGCCGCCATTGTCGATGAAGGCCTGCGCATTCTGGAAGTTATCGTGCCCCGGCAGGAACAGCGCCGCGATCTCACCATCGAGAATCGGCGCGCCGTCCAGCGTCGTCAGGATGCCGACCTTATCCGGCTCGATCGAACGGACCATCAGATCGTCCGGATTCATGTCGTTCTGGTCGGCATTGCGCCGTGTGATCACGGTGAACAGCGCCGTGTTGATGCGGTAGCTGCCCGCCGTCAGGATGCCGAGCTGGCGGCCTTTTTCGCCGCCATGCGTCAAGAAGGCACGCGCGTCCTGGAAGTTATCGCAATCGACGACTTTGCCCAGGATGCGATCCGCTGGGACAGCCGCACCGCCCGCCGCGACGATCAGGCCGATTTCGCCCTGCGGAATCACGGTCACCGGCACTTTGACGACGTTGTACATCCACGACCAGTAACCGAAATGCCAACCTGGCGCCAGCGTATCCGCCTGGTAACCCGCCTCACCGTTGAGCGCGATCAGTTGGCCGGGAGTCAGCGACTTCCCGCTCACTGCAAAGCGCTTGACGACGACGCCAACCTGGCGCTCACCGATGATCGTCAGGCCGAGCAGCAGGCCCGGCAGCACGACCACCAGGACGACCAGTACCACGAGTACTGGCACCGCGATAATAAGGAAATCAAACATGGCCCACCTCCCACCCTACAAATAGAAGCGACGCGCACCAGAAGCACGCGCCGCACCCTCTTAATTTAGGATAAATTTGATGTGGCGGGCCACCTACAGTTTAGGGGGTCGCGTAAATACGGCGTAAATTCTGCCGTGGCAGGCCAGAGTCGCCCTTGTTTGTCAGCCGTTGAGCACCTGATCGATGATCTGCGCCAGGGGCGTTTGCCCCCCGAACTGCCAGGCTGCTTCGAGCGCATCCGGGGCGAGCTGTTGGCGCACGTCGGCCACGAAGCGATGATAATCCTCGGCATCCATGCCCTCGACCGGCGCGTTCTTGGCTTTGCGCAGGGCTTCCGCCGCGCCGAGGAGGTGCGCTGCCCGTTCGGGCGCGCCGCTGGCGATGGCGATCCCGCCCATCTTCTCCAGGCACATGGCGATGCCGCGTTCGTCGCCCAGGATCATGCTCGCCTCCAGGCTCTGGCGCGTGTATGCGGCGGCGACCTCGAACTGCCCCTGGGCATAGGCAGCGTGCGCAATGTTGTCGAGGATGTGCGCCGCGAGCCAGTGATTCCCCAGCTTTCGGGCATCGGCAAGCCCGCGCTGGTAGTAGCGCATCGCTTCCTCATAGCGCCGCTGGCTGCGCGCGACTTCGCCCAGGCCGTTGAGCAGGCTGCCCGTCTCCCATGGGAGATCGGCTTCTTGAGCTGCAGCCATGCCCTGCTCGAAGAACCGGATCGCCGCTGCGAAATCGTGCATGCCGCCGCTCATCATGCCCAGGTTGGCGCAGGCCCAGGCGATCTCGCGCGGGTTGTTGGCCGATTGTGCTGCCGCGAGTGCCGCTTCGGCATAGGGGCCGATGGCGGCATAATCCCCGGCAAAATAGGCCAGGATAGCCGCGCCGTTCAACAGCCGCGCCCGGCTCGCGTGCAGCGCTGGATCGCCCGCCGTGGCATCCAGGAACGCGCGAACGTAATCCAGGCCGACGAGCAGGTGGTTGCGATAGACCCAGAACTCGATCAGCGCCCCGGCCAGCGTCAGCCCTTGCGCCCATGCCCCTGTCGCCAGGAAGTAATCCAGCGCCGCCTGAAGATTGCTGTGCTCGCGCTCGACGCGCTCCAGGCCGTCGACCTGACCGTGACTGCGCACGCTCGCCTCTTGCGCCAGGGCGAAGTCGTGGAAATAAGCGGCGTGGCGTGATAGAAGCGGATCCCATTCAGCTTGCGCATGCAGTTCCTGGCGGGCGAAGGCGCGCAGTGTATCCAGCATCTGGTAGCGGGATGCGCCCCCCGCGCCCGTTTCGCGTTTGAGCAGATTCATGCTCACGAGCTTGGACAGCACCTGGACAATGTCCTGCTCCGGCTGGCAGACAGCCTGAGCGGCTTCGAGCGCACAGCCATCGACGAAGATGCCCATACGCCGGAAGAAGACCTGCTCGTCGTCATGAAGCTGGCGATAGCTCCAGTCGATGGCAGCGTTCAGTGTTTGATGGCGCGGATCAGCATCGGCCATGCCCTGGCTTTGCAGCAGTCGCCGCCCGGTCAGATGATCGAGGATTTCCTCCGGTTGCAGCACGGCCACCTGCGCCGCGACGATCTCGATGGCGAGCGGCAGGCCGTCAAGCCGGGCGCAGATGGCAGCCAGCGCGGCGGCATTATCGGCGCTCAGCGCGAAGCCGGGCTGTACAGCTCGTGCCCGGTCGACGAACAACTGGATGGACGCATAGCCTGCCAGCCCGTGGACATTCAGATCGTTGATGCGTGCGGGCAGCGCCAGCGGTTGTAACGGGAACTGCCGTTCGCCGCGCAGACGGAGCGGCGCGCGGCTGGTGGCGACCACCTTGATCAGCGGGCAGGCGGCCAGCAGGGCATGCACGTCGGGCGCTGCGTCCAGGATTTGCTCGAAGTTGTCGAGGATGAGCAGTGTGTGCCGCTCGTAGAGATAGGCTTGCAGGCTTTCGAGCGGCTTCTTGTGACCGGCAATCGAGATGTCGAGCGTGCGGGCGATGGCCGGGATCACGCGGTCAGGCTGGGTGACGGAGGCCAGCTCGACGAACGTGACGCCGTCGGGGAAGTCGAGCAGGGCGTCGCTGCCCAGTTGGATCGCGAGCCGGGTTTTGCCGATGCCGGGCGGCCCCAGAATCGTCAGCAGGCGCACGTCTTCCTCGCGCAGGCGCACGAGCGCTTCCTGGGCGTGCTGCTCGCGCCCGATCAACGCCGTGAACTGCAGCGGCAGATTGTGCTGGGGAATGAAGGCGTCGCGCCAGGGCGTGAACTCGACTCGGTGGCTGTGCAGGCGGGTTGGCGCTTCGGCGCGCGCGAAGCCGATGAAGTCGTCTTGCTCATGCGCCGGGATGTTCAGCTCGTCGGCGATCAGCCGCGCGATCTGCGGTGAGGGGCGGCGCTGCCCGGCTTCGATCTTGAAGATCGTCTCGACCGAGCAGTGGATGCGATCCGCCAGCGCCTGCTGTGTGAGATCCAACAGTTTGCGCCGCGTCTTGAGCCATTGACTGAAGGTGATTTCCTGAACCATCAAACCCCGTAAATTGCCTGAGTTTTCGTAAAATAGCTATTATGAGATCATTGTACGGTTTTTTGTGCGGATGACGCCTTCGGTTTGCCGCCTGAACATGGTTCATTGGAGAAGTCCATTCACTATTTCAGGAGCGAACCATGTTGAAGCGAAGCCACTTTCTCACCCTGTTGGTCGTCTGCCTCGCTATTGTCGGCCTGTCCGGCATGGCGCTGGCTCAGGAGGCGGACATGATTGAACCCATCAATCTTGCGAGCACGCCCGTCGTCGTGGATTTCAGCACCGCGGCTGCCGGGCCGCCCACGATCGAACTGCTGACGGACGGGCGCATGACCTTCCGCATCATGTCGGCGGGGTCGGCGAGCGGCACGCTCGCGGGCACCATCACGGCGCGCGTCAGCGAGATGACGTCCAATCCGTCACCGCCATTTCATCAGGTGACGGTCATGTTCACGATTGAAACCGAGGCCGGCATGATCGAGGGCTATTATGCGGGCAACTTCCATCACCCCGAAGGTGAAGACCTGGCTACCATCCGTGCGACCGGGGTGATCCTGTCGGTGTCCGGCGCGTATGCCGACCTGTACCTGGCGGATGTGATCGTCAGCAGTACCGTGCAGTTCGTCGATGGGCGCTCGGTCGGCGAGAGCGGCACCATCTCGATCTTCGCCCGCTGAGTCCGTGTATCACAGTTCGAGAACAAACAGGCGGCGCATCTTTGACCGATGCGCCGCCTGTTTTTATCCGTAGGGGATTGTGGCCGTTTCTAGTTAGGGAAGACCGCCGCCAGCACGTCCGGGAAGCCCTTGACGCCGAAGTTGCGGTGCCACTCGAAGATCGAGTAGCCGAAGCCGTCTTCACGCAGGGTCGACACCACGTCGCCGAGGTAATGGGCGCGCACATCTTCGGCCAGCAGGTCAGCAGTGCCGACCTCGCTGAAGTGCACCATCACGCCATACTGATCGCGCCAGTTGACGAGCGGCTGGAAGGTCTCTTCGATCTTGGCCTTGTCCCAGTATTCCTCGCCGCGCCACGAAGTAAACGTGCCGGGGTATTCCAATCCGAGGCAGGTGTTCTCCTGGCCCGGAAATGCGCAGTGAGTCAGCGCCAGCGGCTCGTAGAAATGCACGTCGTAGATGAGCAGCGGATCGTCAAGCGGGGGATTGAGGTTGTCGACGGTCGCCTGGATGCTCTGCCAGTCGTGGGCCATGGCGAAGAACACACAGTCCGGGCACTCCTGGCGCATTTCGCCGAGCAGTTCCGCCTGATATGCGTACCAGTCGCCTGGATTGCTGGAGAAGATCGGCTCGTTGGCGGGCTGAACGACGAACCAATCGCGATCCAGACCACTGCGATACAACTCTGTGACCAGCGCCACCATCAGGCTGGTGTGGCGCTCGCGCACACTCGGCACGTCCACGCCCCACATGTAATTTTCTGTCCATGGGCAGCCGTCGCATTCGCGCAGGCCGGTGTTGTGCACGTCGATGATCGTGAGCAGGCCGTATGACTGCGCCAGCTCGACGAAGCGCTTGACGTCGGCGAAGCGGTCGCTGCGCAGGCGCCCGGTTTGATCGCGTTCGAGAATGTCCATGCTGATCGGCAGCCGCACGTGGCGCGCGCCCGCCTCGGCGATCAACGGCAGTTCCTCGTCAAACGACTCCGGCTCGTAATTGTCCGTATCATAAAAGCCAAACTGCAAATTGACGCCACCCGCCAGCAATGACTGGCGAATGTTCTCCGGGATGGGGCTCTCCACCGTCTCGGCCATCTCAGTCGTCGCCGTCGGGTCTTGTGCGACGGTCACCTGCACGCCGATCAATAAAACCGCCGCGAGCGCCGCCCCTATCAGAAAAAGTCGATGCATCTGCTTATCCTTGCTTTACTACTCCATTACGCCAGAGTCGCGTGTCAGTCTCCATCCTACACAGAAACAGGGGCGATTACCATAGATGTCGCCATTCACTCACCAACCGGTAAACATGCCGAACATCACCCGCGAACCCTGTCCTATGTCCGGGCAAAAGGCCCTACAATTCAGGATAATCACCACACGCACAATTGGAGGCGTGCAATGGCTGCTGAAAACTTCACACTCACACGCCAGGGTTATGACAATCTCAAGCGCGAGCTCGACGCTTTACTCGAGCGCCAGCGTCAGGTGACCGAACAGCTGATCGACATCCGCCGCGAGGGCGGTCTGCAGCCGGACGACGAGGGCACGGATTACGAATCGCGCGTGCAGAAAGAATATCTGGACGAGCGCATCAATTATTTGCGTTCGGTGCTCGACCGGGCGGAGATCATTGAGGAAGATCCCGATCCGCATCGCGTCGACATGGGCGACGAAGTCACCATCGAAGACATCGACACCAGCGAAACGGATACCTTCGTCCTGCGCAGCCACGAGGAAGTCGCCTACCTGGGCGACGGCGTCTCAGTCGAATCGCCGGTCGGCAAGATCCTGCTCGGCTGCCAGAAGGGCGACGTGATCGAAGTCAAAGTGCCGGATGGCACCCTGCGTTACATCATCCGCCGTATCAGGCGCACGCCTGTAAACGAGTCGTAACGGACTCGGCTGCGGCGCAGAATCGTGCCGGAGTTCGGCCTTATCGGACTCCGGCACGTCTAGCGTGACCTTAATTCCCCCAACGACAAACGGAGACAAAGCCCGGCGATTTTCCCTCCTTCCCTCTGCGAAACGGGATGCCTATGTTGCCTGCAATCACGATCCTGTTGATTTGCCTTCTCATGCCGGTCGGCGCGCTGCTGCTCTGGAGTCACGGAAGACCGGCGCCGCTCCTCGATGAAGATGGCAACCCACTGACGGGCAGCCTGTCCGAAAAGATCCATGTCAACATCAACGGCCTGGCCCAGGGCATGTTCATCAGGAGCAAGGATCTATCGAAGCCGGTGCTGCTCTTCCTTCACGGCGGCCCTGGAATGCCGACATACTTCCTCAACCGGCGTTATCCGGCGGATCTGGAGAACGACTTCACCGTCTGCTGGTGGGAACAGCGCGGCGCAGGTCTCTCCTACCATGCCGGGATGTCCGCGGCGACCCTCACCGTGGAGCAACTGATCGCGGATACGCTCGAAGTCACGAATTATCTGCGCCAGCGCTTTGGTCAAGACAAGATCTACCTGATGGGGCATTCCTGGGGCAGCTTTCTCGGTCTGCAAGTCGCGGCACGGACACCGGAAATCTATCACGCCTACATCGGCATCAGCCAGGTGACGTACCAGCTGAAGTCCGAAAAGTGGGCCTACGACTACATGCTTCAGCAGTTCAAGGCCAACGGCAACCGGAGGATGGCGCGCAAGCTAGAGCAAGCGCCCGTCACGATGACGGATGGGCTGCCCGCGGCGTACAACGCACTGCGCGACGACGCCATGCACAGCCTTGGCATCGGCACGACGCGCGACATGAGGTCGGTCATCACGGGCATCTTCCTGCGATCTTGGCTGAGCCCGGAATACACGGTCAGCGAAAAGATCAGCCTGTGGCGCGGCAAGTTCTTCTCCAGGGCCGTCTTGTGGGAGCAGCTCCTCGCCACCGATCTGACGCAAGTGGTGACGGAACTGAAGCTGCCCGTCTATTTCGTGCATGGCAGCCACGATTACACGACATCCTATCCGGAAGCCAGGGCATACTTCGAGCAGATCAAAGCACCTCTGAAGGGCTTCTACACCTTCGAGCAGTCCGCTCACAGTCCGTTCCACGAACAACCGGAGAAGATGAGGCAGATCTTGCGAGAGGATGTGCTGGAGGGGGCGATCGGCCATGCGGATGCATGGACAGAGGCAGCCTCCGCTCATATCGAAGCTGCCTCGAGTATTCGCCCTGCTGGCTAGTCGAGAAACCAGGCCAGGATCAAGCGGCCCAGCGGCGAGAAGATGAACAGCCACAGGCCGATGGCTGCCGCGCAGCTGATCACCCCGTAGAGGCGCAGACGGCTGGGAAGCTGATCCCCGCGTCGCAGCAGGCGGAAGGCGATCAGGCCGCCGCAGACGGCCACGGCCAGCGGGCCGAGCGTGAGCGTGAGGAAGCCGACCATGCGCAGCCAGCCACCGGTCAGTTCGAAGCCTTTCGGATCGAAGCTGCCGCCCGCGACCAGATTGGCCGGTTCGAGATGCAGCCCCAGGGCGTAAAACGGCGCGACGATGCTCACGAGGAAGAGCGCGACGGCGATGCCGATCACGAGCATGAACGGCGTGATGGATGACTGAGTCTGAGTATGTGTCATGGGCAGTACTCCATTCGCTGAGCGACGGCCCGATCCTGCCACAGAATGCGCCGCGCTACCCGACTCGTGACCTACGTTTCGCGGGTTTCGTGTGAATTTACGGCTCAGCAGTCGCCTTTGGAGGTGCCGCGCGTGCTCATCCAGTGGCGGATGCGCTTGCTGAGCAGCACCGGCAGCAGCAAGACGACGTAGAGGACGATCAGGCCGACGATCAGCAGCATTTGGAGAGCATCAGCTCTCTAAAGTTGTTTCCTGGTCTATCAAACCTGCCAGAAGGGGCCTGTCTTGCCCATCTCATGCACCGTAGCCAGGAACTCAGCGCGATACTCGCCTACCCGCGCGAGATAATCCGGCTGCAGTCGGTTGCGCCACAAGCCGACACGGACAAGCCGCATCCACTCCGCCAGCGACATGATCGACTCCTCGGACAACGGATCATAGAGCAACCAGTTTTTCGCATGTTCTTCCGACCGGAAGAGATTGATGTGACTTCAGAGGAAGGCGTTGGCGACGGCTCCCCATTGGCGGATGGGAAGGCTGATGTGCCCGATAATGGTGTCCGGATTTGCGTCCAGAAGTTCGCCATCCTTTGTGCGCACGAGGATAGACTCGCCGCAATCAAGACAGCGCGCTTCTATGCGCACTTCCTTGCCCGGAAAGAGCCAGCCCACGGCCAGCGATTCCAGGCCTCACTGCGCATACCATTTTTGTTGGCCGTCTACCGTGACGAGATACTGGGTGGGGATGTTTGAGAAGGGTGCCCATGAGGCGATGTAATCGGTGTCTGCGCTAATCCAGCACCCGACACCGGCTTTGGCTGCGGCGCTTTGGACTGCGCGTGCCTCGTCGGGCGTAATCCTCAGGAGCGAGGCTAATTCGGTGTAATGTGGAGCGCGTCCCGTTTCGACAAAGTGCTGCTGAATGCTGGTATATGCTTGTTGAATCAAACTGGCATCCATCATCCGTGCCTCCGTTTGTCTTCTGATAGCCTACTCAGTCTTTGTGTCAGTATAGTCGGCTAATCCCTGCTGCAGCAAACCCATCACCTGCTTACAACCCGGGTTTGGCGGAACCGCGCGTGCTCATCCAATGGCGGATGCGCTTGCTGAACAGCACCGGCAGCAGCAAGACGACGCAGAGGACGATCAGGCCGACGATCAGCAGTGTTTGATTGTCGCCGCCTAACTGTGAGCCGAGGAAGACGGCCGCTGCCGTCGGGATGGCGCCGACGAACAGCGACACGAGCAGGTAATGGATGAACTTCGCGGGCGTGAAGCCGATCACGTAGCTGAGGAAGTCCCAGATGGCGAACAGCACCAACCGCGCGACGACCAGCCCGCGCCAATCGCCGACGAGCTGGTAGTACTCCTCAGCTTTCTTCAGCCCTTCCTCACCGGCCAGCCGCAGCGCGACCGGGCGCCCAAAGCGCCGCCCGATGAAGAAGTTGATGCTGCCGCCGAGCGTCTCGCCGATGACCGACAGGATAATGCCGCCCCAGACGCCGAACAATGCGCCGCTCGCGATCTGGATCGGGCCGGTCGTTAGCGGGGCGAAAACGTAGGTCGCCGCGCGCAGCAGGATGTAGATCAGCGGGGCGAGCGGCCCGGCGTCGCGCACGATCTGCTGCAAGCGCTCCGTGCCGAGCGTATTCATGGCGTAGATCAGCCCGCCGGTGACGGCGATGAACATCACCGCGGCAAGGATCGGGCCGATCCACGAATGTCGCCTGGACGTCTGCGGTTGTGCCTTCGCCATGATCAATGCCCTGCATTTGTGTTCACGAGTCGTAACCCCGTATACGCCGCCGCGTTAGCATCGGTTGCATGAGCCTTCCGTGTGAGAGGCCGAATCCCACGCTGTGTGATCGCGCTGCTGATGACGTTCGTCATTTCGGGCGGGCCTGCACGACCTGGCGACCGTCGTTGTGATCGTTGGGCGCGCGGTCGGGCTCGATTTCTCGCACCATCCCTGGGCGACCCGCGCGGTCGTCAATCTCGTCTACATCTTCGTCTGCCTCGGCGGCGCGCTCGTCCTCAAGCCGATCTTCGCCGCTGGTTGAACGTCCTGGGTATTGCCACAGGTGACTGCCGACGACCCCTGACGGCAGTTCTCGCCTCATTGGCCGTTGGTACTTGCTCACCTGAAGCCAGTCTTCGCCTTATGCTCTGTGGCATTCTTGCCTTTGCATTACGGGTTGTCAGGTCAGCAGCTCCATACGTTTCTGTAGGGGCAGCGCGAATTGAGCGCGAATGTTGTCTTCGACGACAGCCGCGTTACTCCCATATGTCAGGCCACTGAAAGTCCGGATGGCGTCAGCAACTTCCTTTCGCGGCTGATTCTGTTCGGGCAGCGTCTGCATCACAAACGGCATCAGGGTCTGTTTGTGCGCCAAAATCTTGGACGCGGCATGATATGCTGGCAAATTGACCAGATCGTCAGTGCCAAAGACGGGGTACATCTCGCGAGCCAGATACTCTGCATCCTGCAACCCAACCTGGAAAGCGCAGATAGTGCCTACGTTACCGAAAACCGCTTCACGGATTTTGACATCCAGCTGATGGATGAATTGATGCGCCAGCGTGAGCGCCAGTCCATATTTTCGCCCCTCCGAAAGCATGGCCCCCAGGCCGGGTGTGGCGAAGTTCTGAAACTCATCAATGTACAGATAGTATGGGATACGCAGATCAACAGCCTGGTTCACACGTTGGAATGCGGCAATCAACAATTGCGATACGAGAATGAAGCCCAGGAACTGGCTGTTGAACTCGCCGATACGCCCTTTCGCCAGATTGACGAGCAGAATCTTCTTGTTGTTGAAAATGTCGGCGAAATTGAGACTGGTCTTGGATTGGCCGATAATCTGCCGCACCATACGATCGGATGTGAAGCGGCTGAACTTGCTGGTGATGTAGTCTTTGACTTCGCTGCGATGAAAGTCACTCTGGCTGTCGTATATCTTCTCCCAATAGTCTTTGACAATCGGATCGGTGAGATACTTCTGGACGTCGTGACTGTACCGGTTATCGCTAATAATGCGCAGCACGTCGATGATGGTCGCACCGGGTATTGCCATCGCGGTGTACATGCTGTTGCGCACGCTTTGCTCGAATCGAGGGCCGACGATCCCGGTGTGGCCCGGATCGTACATGCTGTACATCAAGCCAATAAAATCGGCGACAGCCAAATTCTGCGCAATGGGGCCCTCCACGTCGAGCAAATTCAAACCCACCGGGCGCGAGATATCCCCAGGGTCAAACAGGACAACATCCCCGGCTCTATGGTGCGGTATGCGCTCCAACAACGCATCGATCAAGTCGCCATGGGGGTCGATCACCCCAACACCATGCCCATTTTCGATGTCTTGCAGCGCCATGTTATGCAGCATGGTCGTTTTGCCGGTGCCGGTTCGGCCGACGACATAGACATGTCGTGTGCGGTCGACGTAAGGTAGTTTTACCAGGGTGGGTGTGGTTTCTCCCTGTGATGTGACCTGTCCAAGTACACAGCCCTCTTCAGGCAGCCCGGAGGGTATCCGGTGGGGCTTAACCTGGGTCATTGGGATTCCCGGTATGCCCGCCGCAGATGGTCGTGGCAGGCGGGTGACAAAAGCTGTTTCGACAAGCGACCACATGCGGCGCAACCGAGATAGTTCTGCCGGGGCGCGGGTGCGAGGTGACAGATCGTCAAGGGCGATTGACCGAGCACCATAGGCCGCCGGAATCACGTCGAAGGCTCCCAGGCCAAGGAGCGAACGCCCGGCCAACGTGGCGAGCGGCAAGATGTCGATATCCGTTTTGCTGGCAACACGCAGGCGCACTTCGTAAGCCTGGCTGTGGATCTGGGAAAGCATCATCCGGTAAGCATCCAGCGCTTTCAGCCATTGATGGTCAAAGATCGCGCCTTCCGACATTTTCAGCCGAATCTCTTCGCTGTCCTCGTCATAATAACTCACGCCAATGGTGATAGCCTCGAGAGCGGCATCGATCTCTGAGCGCGTCACCGCAGAGGGGCGTATCTTGATGTCGATGACGTTGCCATCCGTTGCGCTACGCAGGTAGACCATGAGATCGTGTAAGCGGTCGCTATCCACCTTCACCGGAAAGATCACATAGAGGTTCTTCCCTTCATACTCCATCACACCTTCATGGCGCACGATCTCCGCGACGCTGGCAAACGATGTGCTGCCGTAGAAATTCTTAAGATGCTTCCTTTCGACGATTCGCGCAAAATGATAGACTTCGGGAAATGGCTGTTGGTTTTCAATGATGGTTTGTAGGCCACGAACGACTTCCTCCGCCATTTCAGGTTCCGGCAAATGAAGCTCAACCAGCAACTCCAGATTCACACGGTGAGCCTCGCTGGAATAGCGCCAGGTAAAGTCAGCTTCAAGGCCCAGGCTGAGGCGGTCTTTCCAGATTTCAACAGCCTGAGTCAGCGTTCTGAGTAACGCCGCGCCTTCCGCCTCGACGGGCATGTCAAAGCGCACTGCGCGCACGTTAGTGAGCCGGTAGCCAAAGCGGACGATGCAGCTATCGTCGGTCACCTGCATCACAAACGATGCGGGTTGGCGGGTTGTCGAACGGCGTTTCGGTTGGACATGCAGTTTCTTCCGCTTGAGTCTGCGAATCGTCGCAAAAGCAGCTTGCTGGCGCTCGCGTTCAATCGCCCGGATTTCAGCGCGCAGCGTGCGTTTGGTCTCCTCATCGAAGTCGCCATATAGGAGGGCTGTCTCCAGGTGCGGCAGAAAATCAAACTGCTGGCGACCCTGGCGATGAAGATGAAGCACACCCGCAAGCGCTCGGCGCCTGACGTCATCGGCGGGCACGTTGAATGCCACGTGAGGAAGGACAGCCGCATCTGATCCGGCATTGACAGGCGGATCGATGGAGCGGAGTTTCGCGTAGGCTTTACTCACAACGAAAGGATCATTCCAGTCCATCAGGTATCTCCTTGCTCATTTGTTGTGGACAAGGGGCAGGATGAGGGCGTAGTGATGCATTGCTGTTTCGCGGTCACCACGTAGCAATGCGAGTTCCGCATAACGTAAGTGCCAGGCATCGGTCAACGCATCTGGCGCATACTCCGCCAGGCAGGTTTCGGCTTCGTCCAGGTGTTGGTTCGCCAGGAGTGAATCGACTCGCTCCAGTGCCAGACGCTCTGTTTCCTGTTTGATCTTCGTTGTGAGTTCGTGTACCTTGTCCTCCATGTTGCTGCTGCCGTGCTCTATTGCGGCCTGAAAGGACCGCAGTGCCTTGCTGTATTCATGCATGCCCTCGTAGAGCATCCCTAAGACTTCATGGATCTCGACAACGGATGGATGATTCGGCGTTAAGGAAATCAGCGCCGCAGACAGTGCCTGTTCTGCGGTCATGCGCCACCTTTCGGCCTGTGTATCGTCGACGCTGTCCGTTTCATTACGTTCGCGCATGAAAGGGACCGCCATGTCTTTAGCGAGCAATCTCCGCAGATGTTCGTAGGGGGATTCGGTGCCCGGTTGCCCCTTTTTGTCCCTGATGCGAGCGGCGGCCATATAGCCCAGCCCACGGGCAACCTGAATGACGGGGAACAGGTCGCTCAACACCACAAGTGCGTCGTATTCGTCGAGGTACGACTGCATCTCGGCACGCTGCGTGGCTTCGGTAATCCCGTCCTGCAATTCGCTCAAACGATTGTGAATTTGAGTCTCGAGTTCCACCAACCCGGCGCTGTATATATCAGGGGCTTCCGTTCGCAACACGTCCAGTGATGCGCGTAGATCATGGGGATTGTCGATTCGTTTTATCAAGATGGTGAAGCGCAAACGATGCGCGTCGAGGAGGTCGACCTTTTCAATCAGGTCATTCAGCAAGCGCAACGCTTCGGCTGTTTCATCTTTTTCGAGATGTGCCATCGCTTGCGCCAACTGCACGTGAGATGTCTCCAAACTCATATTCACCGACCCTTCCATCAGGCTTGTGTGGCCGTAGAAGTTCATACGATTGCCGTATGCCATAGCATGATAATTTCCAAATAGAAGAAATTTGTAAATCTTCTACGCCAAGTGTCGAAACCCCCGTGAAAATGGGGGAGGATGATCCTCTTAAGTCGTCTGGCAAATGGTACGTCGGTAAGCCAGTCTGGCTGACTATGAGTGCTTCGGCGTGCCTCTGTCCTCAAACTCCCGCCCTGGCAAAGCTGGGCGTATCGGCTACCATTGAGCCTCCCGCCTGACTGAACGGAGAGTCTAGATGAAACGCTGCTTATCCCTGCTGATCGCCGCCGCGCTCGTGCTGGCGATGACGCTGCCCGCCGCCGCCCAAGAGGCGCGCACCCCCGCGGACATCTGCGCCGAAGCCGTGCCCGCCGCCGATCCCGCATCGCGCGAATACGAAAACCCGGAAACGGTGCTCGAAGCCAACGCGGATTACTACGCTGTCTTCTGCACAGACGTCGGCCCGGTCACGATTGATTTGCTCGAAGAATACACGCCGCTGACCGTCAACAACTTCGTCTTCCTGGCTGACAACGGTTATTACAACAACACGACCTTTCACCGCGTGATCGAGGGCTTCATGGCCCAGGGCGGCGACCCGACCGCGACCGGCACCAGCGGCCCCGGCTACCAGTTCACTGACGAACTGCTGCCGTACCTGACGTTCGATACGCCCGGCCTGCTGGCGATGGCGAACGCGGGCGCAGGCACCAACGGCAGCCAGTTTTTCATCACGACCGTGCCGACGCCGCATCTCAATTACCAGCACACTATTTTCGGCAAGGTGGTCGATGGGCAGTCGAACGTCGACGCGATCCGCCTGCGCGACCCGGAGACGGACCCCGAGCCGGGCACGACGCTGCAAACGGTCGTCATCCTGACCGACCCGGCTGAAGTGGCGGTCGATCTGCCGGCGCATGAGACCTCGACAACGACCGCGGAAGACGTGGAAGCGGCCCTGGACGTCATTCGCCCGGACGTCCCCGAAGGCCTGATCGTCGATGATGCCAGCAGCGGCATCCGCACGACCGAGGAGACGGCGGCCAGCGCGCCGGAGAGCGAGCAGGCGGCCTTTGCCGACTTCCTGGCTGCGCACAATCACGCCTATCGCGTTGCCAACTCAATTGAGACGACCACCTGTGACCTGAGCCAACTGCCGTTCATGCAGGTCGCCTACACGGTCGATGCGTACGCGAGCGCCGCGGATGCGCACGCCGCCATCACCGATGGCTATCTGGACACGCTGGCCGAGGCCGATGGCTACACGCCGAGCAACCCGGTGCTGCTCAAGTACCCACTCTACACGCGCAGCGAGACCGTCTGTGATGTGGACGCCACGCACGCGTTCACTCACTTGCAGCGCGGGCGTTTCGTCGCCACGGCGGAGGTCATCATCCCCGCCGATCAGGAGTCCGGGCCGGAATTGTGGCTGACGCGCTTCGTCGGCGCTCAGCTCTACGAAGCGCTGCTGTCGGACATCTTCGCCGCGGAACTCTAGGCGGAACAATGCACGGGCGGGATATATCCCGCCCGTACAATTTGTGTGAATTCTCTCAGCCCGCCGCGGCTTCCAGCGCCGCCTGCACCTGATCGCGTGATGCTCCTTCGCCGCCACCCTGCGCCTGCGCCGGTTTACCGCCGCCGCGTCCCCCGAACGGCGCTAACGCCGTCTGCAACATTGCGTTCATGTCCTGCGTCAGCTCCGCACTGCGCGCGCAGATGACGTGCGTCTTCTCACCGCCGATGCCGAGCAGCACGATCACGCCTGGCTCCTGCACGAGCCGCCCGGCCAGCCAGCGCAGTGCCGCCGCATCCCGGTCGTCGAAGGCGGCGATGATCCAGCGCGCGCCGTCGCGCTCTTGCGCATTCGCCAGCAGATCGACCGCCTCGTATTCGATTAGCCGCTCTTGCAGCGTCTTGATCGTCCGCTCACGGTCGCGGTTCGTGTTTTGTAGGCGTTCGACCGCCGCCGGGAGATCGACCAGGCCGCAGGTCAGGGCGCTCGTCAACTGGCCCGTCACGCCGATGCGCAGGTCGTAGTCGTGGAGTGCCCGCCAGCCGCAGCGGAACTCGATGCGCTGGCCACCTTTGTAGCGCTCCAGCCCGACGACCTTGATCGCGCCGATCTGCCCCGTACGCGCGACGTGTGTACCGCCACAGGCCGTCGAATCGAAATCCTCTACCTCGACCACGCGCAGACCATTGGTCGCCAGCGCCTCTGGTACGCGGCGCATGCGTACGCCCTCGGCGGCCTCCGGGTCGATCAGGCGAGTCGTCACCCGGCGGTCTTTGTAGACGATTTGATTTGCCAGAGACTCGGCAGTGGCGATTTGTTCCGGGGTCAGCGCTTCTGCGTCGAGGTCGATGGTGACGCTGTTCTCGCTCAGGTGGAAGCCGACGGTGGACGTACCCGCAGTCTGGACGAACGCCTGGGTGAGAATGTGCTGGCCGGTGTGCTGCTGCATGTGATCGAAGCGGCGCGCCCAGTCGATTTCGCAGCTGACCTCGCCCGCCGCCTCGCCGTCGAGCACGTGGACGACGGCCTTGTCCTCCGGGCGTGTGAACACGTCGAGCACGCGTACGCCGCCGATGGTGCCGGTGTCATGGGGCTGGCCGCCGCCGGTCGGGTAGAAATAGGTGCGTTCGAGCACGACGGCGGTGTGTCCGTCGTGGGTCAATGTCTCGGTGATGGTGGCCGTGAACGAATGGGTGTACGAGTCATCGTAGTAAAGGCGTTCAGTCATGAGCTGGCTCTTGGCAGTTGCAATGATCGGCTATTGGCAGGCCATTCTGACCCACCAACAGCCAAATGCCAAGTAGGGGCGCATCGTGATGCGCCCAATGTGCAGTGAATAACCGTTGGATTCGTATGTAGGTCTTGGCTCACTCCAACCCCAGTGACTGGCGGTAGAGCGTCAACTGCTCGTCGCGCCCAAAGCGGTCGGTGATCGCGTCCCACTCGGCGGCGACCGCGTCGAGCGCCTCCTGCGCCGTCACCTCGCCAAGCAGCGCATGGTGGATCTCGTCGTCGAGGGCGGCGAAGTACTCGGCAGCGCCGGGGATGCGCAGGTCGAGCACGGCATTCGGATCGGCGATCGTCGCGCGCACGGCGTCGAGATATTCCTGCGCCGATTCTTCGCTGAACCCGGCGTTGATCCAGAGGTCGATGTTATCGAACTGGCTGGCACGCAGCGGATTGACGCCGGTGCCGCCGGTCGTCGCCAGCACGCCCGCCAGATCCTTATCCGCCATGTAGGCGGCGAAGTCGAGCGCGGCGTCGGCCACGTCACTGCGTGCCGAGACCGAGATCACCCAGCCGCCGAAGGCGATGAAGGGCGCGCGGTTGACGCCGCCTTCCGGCGAGACCCAATCTCCCGCGCCATTGTTGAGCGACGGGTCCCAATACTGGTCGCCGCCCGGCAGCACGCCGAAGCCCGCCAGATCCTTGACCGACGAGCGGGCCGAATCGACCGTCAGCGGGCCGACGTCGCCCCAATCGAGTGCCAGCACAGCCTGGCCGGACGGGAACAGGCGGCGGACAGCCGTCACGTCCGACTCGATCATGTTCGGCGGGCCGTAGGGGCTGACGTCGATCCAATCCTGGAGGCCGCGCACCCAGCCGGGCGTATTGACCAGCGGCTGCATCGGCGCGTCATCAGTACAGGTGAAGAAGAAGCACGGGTCGCCGGGGACTTTGGCATAGCCGGCGGCGCGCGTCATCAGGAACCAGTAGCTCTGGGCCGCCGGTTTCTGCGCCTCGATCACGCCGAAGATCGGCGCGGTCAGCCCGGCGGTCTCGACGTCGCGCCCGTTGAAGAACTGGGCGACGTCCGCATATTGCGCCCACGTTTGCGGCTCGCCGAGCGGGTAGCCATAGGTCGATTCGAACTCGGCGGCGAATGGCGAATCCGCGCTGACGAGATCCTTGCGGTAATAGAGCATGTGCGAGTCGCCGTCGAACGGGAGCGCATAGGTGACGCCGCCCCAATCGGCGATCCGCTCGCGGTAAAGCGGCAGGATGTCGCCCCAATCGATTTGCTCCTTGATCGAGTCCGGGATCGGCAGCACGTGGCCGCCGCCCATGATGTCACCCGACCAATCCGACGCGTAGATGATGACGTCGATCTCGCTCTCTTCGCCGTTGAAATCGGTCATGATCGTGTCGAACAACTCCCCGAAGGGGACCTGGATGATCTCGACGAAACCGCCCGTTTTCGCTTCCCAGGCTTCCCGGTAGTCGATGACGGGGCCGCCGATCGAGGTGCCGGACTGCGTCGCCACGATCACCGTCTGCCCGGCGAAGGGCATCTGGGCGAGGGCGGGCGCGACCGTCAGCAAAAGCGATGCAAGAATGCCCACAAAGATAGTACGTTTCATGAGCTGGACGTCCTCCGTGGCTGCACGACAGAAGCAATCTTTTTGCACGATAATATTCATTGTAAGGCAGACCTCTGCGTGGGGAGTATCGAGGAATCATGGGAATGAACGAGGATGTTGAACCGCAAAGGCGCAAAGGACACAAAGAATCTCCCCTTTGTGCTCTCCGTGGTTCATAAGTTTTCCCTTCGTTTCGGCTCGCGCTTGCGCGGGGGAGCAGGCTGCGGTTCAATTGAAGGGCTGACAGCGGATAGCCGAAAGCCGACCGCCGATGGACATCCTGTTTGGTCAATCCTACTTCCTCCGCTTCGACCCCAAGCTCTACGAGGCGATGCAGCCCTACCCGCCGCTCGGCACGCTCTACGCGGCGGCGGTCATGCGTGAACGCGGCTACAAGGTGGCGCTGTTCGACGCGATGCTCAGCGAGGGCACGGGCGAATGGGACGCCGCGCTGACCCAGCATCAGCCGCGCTACGCCGTCATCTACGAGGACAACTTCAACTACCTGAGCAAGATGAGCCTGCTGCGCATGCGTGAGGCAGCGCTCGAAATGATCGGCATGGCCAAGGCGCGCGGCTGCGTCGTCATCGCTTGCGGATCGGATGCGAGCGATCATCCGGGCGCCTATCTGCACGCTGGGGCGGATGCCGTCATCCTCGGTGAGGGTGACGCGACGCTGCCGGAGCTGATCGACCAGCTAGGCCGTGCGGAAATGCCCGACGTGCCAGGCATCGCCTACCTGGACGGTGCGGATACGGTCGTGCGCACGCTGCCGCGCCCCGTGATCGCCGATCTCGACTCGCTGCCGTTCCCGGCCTGGGATCTGGTCGACCGCGACAAGTACGCCCGCATCTGGCGCGAACACCACGGCTACTACAGCATGAACCTGGTGACGACGCGCGGCTGTCCCTTCCACTGCAACTGGTGCGCCAAGCCGATCTGGGGCCAGCGCTATCACGTGCGCAGCCCGGAGAACGTCGTCGCCGAAATGCGCTGGCTGCAGGAGAACTTCGCGCCGGATCACATCTGGTTCATGGACGACATCATGGGCATTCAGGATCGCTGGATCGAGCAGTTCGCCGACCAACTCGACGCGGCAAACGTGCACATCCCGTTCAAGAGCCTCAATCGCGTCGATCTGCTGCTGCGCGGGCGCACCATCCCGGCGCTGGCGCGGGCGGGCGCGAAAATCGTCTGGGTCGGCGCCGAGAGCGGCTCGCAGAAGATCCTGGACGCGATGGACAAGGGCACGACCGTCGAGCAGATCTACGAGGCGACGCGCCAACTGCACGCGCATGGCGTCAAGGTCGCCTTCTTCCTGCAGTTCGGCTATCCCGGCGAGACGCGCGAGGACATCGAGCTGACGCTCAAGATGGTGCGCGACTTGCTGCCGGACGACATCGGCATCAGCGTCAGCTATCCGCTGCCGGGGACGAAGTTCTACGAGGACGTTAAGCACGAGCTGGGCGTGCGCGCCAACTGGATCGACAGCGCCGACCTGGCCATGCTCTACCAGGGGCCGTATCGCACCGAGTTCTACCGCCAACTACACACGGTCGTGCATAAGGAGTACCGCGCGCGCAAGACGAGCGCCGCCCTGCGCGACGTGCTGCGCGATCCACGCCAGCTTTCGCCCGGCCTGCTGCGCCAGACCGCCGCCATGATCTACCACACGCTGACGCTGCCCGCCGCCCGCGCCGAACTCGACCGGCTGGCGCTGCTGCCGCCCGCCTCGCCGCCCGTGATCGTTGGCGGGTTGGTCGACTGAGGCGCAATGCCTGCAGCTTTCGACTCGCTCGCGCCGACCTATGACGCCGACTTCACGGACTCGCCGATCGCGCGTCACCTGCGCGAACGCGTCCACGCACGGCTGGATCGGCTGATCGCGCCCGGCGAGACGGCGCTCGAACTCGGCTGCGGCACGGGCGAGGATGCGCTGCATCTGGCCCGGCGCGGCGTCCATGTGATCGCGACCGACGCCAGCGAAGCGATGCTCGATGCCGCCCGCACCAAGCTGGCCGGGTATGCCAACGTGCGCGTCGAACATCTTGACCTTAGCGACTTGAATCCATATCCGGCGGAGGAGAAGGTCGATCTCGTCTTCGCCAACTTCGGTGTGCTCAACTGCCTGAGCGGCTGGCAGCCTCTCGCGGCGTGGCTGGCGACGATCGTGGCGCCGGGCGGGCGGGCGGCCTTCGGCGTCATGCCGCCGCTGTGCCTGTGGGAGATCGGCTGGCATGCGCTGCACGGTGAATTCGACGTCGCTTTCCGGCGCTGGGGCGGTGGGACGACCTTCGAAGGCAAGCGCACGACGGCGGACGCCAAGCATGACGTCCCTACAAATCACGACCTGCCTGTAGGGACAGGGCGTGCCCTGTCCGCCCCCGCCATCTTCTACCCATCCCCCGGCAAGTTGGCACGTGATTTCGCGCCGTGGTTCCGGCGGACGCGCGTCGAGCCGCTCGGCCTGTGGCTGCCGCCGAGCGACATCTATGGCGTGATCGAGCGGCGCCCTCCGTTGCTGCGTGTACTCACTGCGCTCGACGATCGCATCGGGCGCATCCCCGCGCTGGCGGCCTTCGCCGATCACTACTGGATCGAGTTCGAACGTGATGGCATCGTCCACGGCGTCGACGAATCGGGTTAGCTCTAGTGCCTGCAATGCGCTGGTCAGGCAATAACCGAGCCTCAGAAGATGCATTTCCAGCGACTTTTCAACGAATTTATGCAGCAAATATCCCCCCAGGAGCCGCAGATCGGGCTTCAAGGTCGTTTATATTAGCTACTAGTGACCCTTGAGGTTTTCCTAAAGAACCCTTGAGACAACCTGCGCTTGCGCATTTGAGCGTCGGAACGTCTGCACTATCAACCATCTGTGAAGAATGTAAATCTCGCGCATATATTCACAAATTCTTCCTTTAGTCATAAAGTCCGGTTGACACCTTATGTTGAGATTATCGGAGGATTAATTGAAGGATAGTGACAGTATGCGGCTCCAAAAACCTTACCTCGTCGCTCTCATTATGCTATCGCTCGTAAGTCTGCTGTTGGCTCAGCCCGCTGGCGCGCAGACTGTACCCACAGTATTGCCCTTTGGCCAGATTGTTCAGGAATACGTAAATGGCGCGCAGATGTCCAACCAGTATCGTTTCTCTGCGCTCAATAATCAGACGATTTACGTGATGGCGGCCAGCCAGGACTACCAGGACCCGCTCAACGTCATCATCTCAGACCAGTTGACGCTGGAGAACGTCATGATGGCGAAGCTCGGCGTCAGCGGTATGTGCCTGCGCATCGTGCCCGGTAGTGCCAACTATGTGTTGAATGTCGTGGCGCAGAATCCGCAGCAGGCGCAGTGGTACGGCCTCATGCTGATGACCGGCGATCCGAATGACATTGCCTGCTCAGAAGAGAACTTCGACCTGCTGGCCTCGATGGCGACGACCGCCGACGGCTCGCTGCTGATCGAGGGTGGCATCGACCTGACCAGTACGTCGTGCCTGGCGGGTTCTAATGGTGGGACGGGCGTCTCGATCCAGACGAGTTCAGGCGGCGGTTCGGCGATTGCCGTCGGCACGGAAGCGCCTGTGGCCGTCGTCGGCAGCGTCGATACGGGCGATCTGCTGCTGATCAATGATAACGGCACGACCGGCCTCATCTCCGTCTCAGACGTGACCGTCGGCGGTGATTGCTCGGATGTTCCGGTCGTGACTATCGTCGACGACACTATCAGCGATACCGACTCGCTCATCGACCTGATCACCGGCGTCGTCTCGACCATCGATCCGAGCATCGTCGATATCGGCCTGATCGAGCCTGTGGTCGACAGCGCGGGCAACATCATCGAGCCGGTTGTGGATAGCGCAGGCAACATCGTCTACCCGGTCGTCGATAGCGCGGGCAATGTCATCGACCCGATCGTCAACGGCGTTCAGGACACCGTGAATGGCGTGACCGGCAGCGATACGACCGGCGTCGTCGACCCGGTGGTCGATACGGTCAACGACGTGCTCAACTCCACGGGCACGGGCGGTGGCACCAGCGGCGTGATTGATCCGGTCGTCAACGCGGTGAATGACGCGACCGGCGGCGATACGGGCGGCGTCGTCGACCCGGTGGTCGATACGGTCAACGACGTGCTCAATTCCGCGGATACCGGCGGCACCAGCGGCGTAGTGGATCCGGTCGTCGAAACCGTGAATGAGACGACCGGCGGCGATACGGGTGGCGTCGTCGACCCGGTGGTCGAAAACGTCAACGACGTGGTCAACAATGTGACGGGCGGCGGTGGCGGCGGATTGCCAGGAGGGTTGGGGCTTCCATAAGCCGACGTCTGGGTGAACAGACTGTGAATTTACATCGGCTGTGAGCAGTGGCGGTGAGAGCGACCGGATATCGTAACAGCCGACCTGAAGCGATAGCACGTTTGAGGAGCAGCATTCCAGAGGCTGCTCCTCTGATTCTTGACCCACGCTACGCGGCGATGCGCACCGGCATCCGCCCCCATAGTTCGTAGAGGACCGTCATGATCAGCAGCACGACCAGCAGCGCGACCGTGATGCTCTCCAGGCCAAAGGTGACGCCCGCCACGCCGAGCAGACCCGGCATCAGGCCAATGCCGATCGTCGACGAGGCGACCTGGAAGCCGATGGCATTGGCTGCATGCGTGCCGCCCAGGCGTTCCTGAGTCGCCGTCACCATCATGGCGAAGATCGGGCCGAGCATGAAGCCGAACAGCGCCACCGCCAGCAGACCGCTTTCCAGGAATGGATTCCAGACGAACAGGGCCAGCCCGGCCAACGCCCCGAACATGCAGATGCGAATCAGGCGGCTGGCTTCGACGCGCGTCACGATGAAGCCGAAGAAGATGCGCCCGATGGTGAAACTGAGCCAGTAAAGCCCGACCCAGTTGCTGGCGATGGTCTCCGGGACGCCGCGCGACTCGTTGAAAATCGTCTTGCTCCACTGGCCGGTACTCGATTCCAGACCGGCGAACAGGACGAAAAAGATGATCCCGACCCAGACGATCGGCAGCCGCAGCGTATCCCGAACGGGCGTCCCTTTGCGTGCTTTCGCCTGGTCAACCACGCCATCGAGCGGCAGCCAGCGCGCGCGCGTGACGAAGTAGAGGATGGCGACCAGCACGTACAACCCGGCGATCATCCAGTAGCCGATGCGCCAGGAGCCGTTGTTGATCAGCACGATGTTGATGATGAACGGCGCCAGCGTCGCGCCGATGCCGAACGAGGCATGCAGCCAGTTCATCAGGCGTGAATCGAAATGCGCGGCGAAGTAGATATTCATGCCGCCGTCGAGGATGCCGACGCCGAAGCCTGCCGCAAACCCGATCGCCACGACCAGTCCCCATGTCGATGCCAGGGCATACCCGGTAAAGGCGATGGCCGCAATCGCGCAGCCCCCGGTCAGCAGCAGGCCGATGTTGTAGCGTGAGAACAGGCGCCCGCTGATGAAACTGGCGACGAAATAACCGATGCTGACGGTGGCATAGAGTGCCGCGACCCCGTCCAGGTCGAGCGCGAACGTCTCGCGCATGTGCGGCGACCAGACGATACCGAGCAGCGCGCCGGGCATCCCCAGCACAATGAAACTGAAATAAGCGATCAAGACAGCCGTGTAGTCAACCTTGCGAGCCCGCATGTGTAGCGACTTTCGTTGTGGAACCATACTGGTATGATTTTTGCGCCGGATGAATATAGCCGATCACCCGCAGTCCATGTAAGGCCAACAAACCACGATTTGCGAGCCAGCCACATCTCATGTAGGGCGACCCAGGGCGAGGCATCGCCTCGCCCCTACATGAGACCGCAACCTGATTTGCGTCGCCATCCGCTACAATCGACCTCGCATCACACCCGCCTCGGAGGAACATGCGCGGACGACTCTCCACCCACACGATCACGCTCGCCGTCAGCAATGTCGGCACGGCCGGGCTGTCGTTCCTGCTCGCCGCGCTGATCGGACGGGCGCTCGGCGCAGAGGGGCTGGGCATCTACGGCGTGGCGCTGGCCTGGGTCATGCCGCTGGCGCTGGGGGTCGAGTTCGGGCTGGGCACACTGCTGACGCGTGAGATCGCGCAGGACGAGGCGCGCCGCGGTGATCTCGTGCGAGCGGCGGTGCGCGCCCGCCAGATCATGGGCGGCGGCATGACGCTGCTCTTGATCGTCGCCGCGCCGAGCCTGAGCACCGACCCGCTGACCGCCATCGGCTTGCAGATCAGCGCGCCGCTGGTGCTGATCCAACCGCTGTTCAGCACCTACACGGCGGTCTTTCGCGCGCGCGGCGACATGCGCCCGATCCCGTGGCTGAATATCGGCATGCTGGTCGTGCAACTGCCGTTGACGGCGCTGGCTCTATTGACGGAACCATCCGCCGATATGAGCGCGCGCCTGCTGCTCGTCTTCCTGATCAACACGCTGACCTCAGCCGGGCAGTTGGGTGCAGCCTGGTGGATCTACCGCGCGCGCCATTACGCGCCGCCGAGCGGGAGGCGGATGGCTGTGCTGCCGCTGCTGCGCGCGAGCGGCCATTTCGGGTTGGCGGCGGTCTTCTTCGCCGCACAGATGCGCCTGAGCTTCATCCTGCTCGAAAGCCTGGCCGGGGCGGATGCGGCGGGTTATTTCGCGGCGGCGAACCGTTTCAGTGAGGCCGCACGCCTGCTGCCGAACGCCTTCTTCGGCGCGTTGTTCCCGGCCTTGAGCGCCCTGGCCGCCGATCCTCAACGCCTGCGGGCGACCTTCCGCCGGGCGCTGCTCGGCTTGCTCGGCTATGGCGTGCTGGCGGGCGCGGCGCTAGCACTGTTCGCCCCGCTGCTGATCGAGCTCGTCTTCGGCGCGGACTTCACGCCCGCCGTTCCGGCGCTGCAATGGCTCGGCCTGGCGCTCGCCTTCGGACTGCTGCGCGGCGGGCGTACGCTTGATGGCTATGCGCGCGGGCGCGAAGCGCGGGTCAATCTGGTCAATGGCGCGGCGGTCGTCGTCCAGTTCGCCGCCAGCGCCTGGCTGATCGAGCGGGCAGGGGCGGTGGGCGCAGCTCAAGCGTTGGCGCTGGTCGAGGCGCTGGCTTTCATCGCGCTCATGATCGGTTTGGGCGGCGATCAACCGCGCGGGCGCACCGGCTGACGAAGGACGGTCTTCCACTTCTCCGGCGCGGCGCGGCGGACGTCGGTCAGATAGATCTCGTGATGCTGCCCGGCTTCGACGTAGCCATGCGCGGGCATGAATTCGCCATGCAGGCGGGCGATGGTCGGCCCTTCCGCCGTGAACGGGCCGATGTGCATGATCTGGACGGATAGCCCCTCGTGGAAGATCTCGAAGCGCACCCGATCCAGCGCGGGTGACGGCGCCTTGCGTTTGACCGCAGCCAGTGCCGCCTCGACGTGCGCCTCGCTCACGACCTCCGGCTGGGCGACCATGACCGTCCACAGCCAGTTCGATTTGTCGTCCGTGCTGAACTGCGTCATATCCTCTGCCCACCACAACCCTTCGAGCGGCATGACGGCATAATCGAGCAGCCCCGCTTTCTTGACGGCGAACTTGATCGCGTTAGCGACGCCGAACAATGCGCTGACGGCATCCGTGTAGGCCGGCGACGTATTCGGATCGCCCGCGCCGTCGATCATGAGGAAGCGCAGCGGTGGCACCTCGACCACGCTGAAGTCCTTGGCCGACGGGTTGTACAGGTGTTTGAGATCTTTCTTGAGGTCGAGTTTGGTGAGCATCGCGTTCCTCCGCGTAGTGCTGATGGGCATGCTGGCGTACACTACTCTCATGATGCACCCTCCCCTAAAGGGAGAGTCAAGGACGAGTGCATGTTCAAAATCGGCGAATTCTCCAGGTTGAGCCAGGTCACCGTCAAGACGCTTCGTTTCTACGATCAGGAGGGCCTGCTGCAGCCCGCGCGCGTCGACCCGGCGACCGGCTATCGCTATTACTCGGCAGATCAACTGCCGCGCCTCAATCGCATTCTGGCGCTCAAGGCGCTCGGCTTCTCGCTGGAACAGATCCGCCAGATGATCGCTGAGGACATCTCCGCCGACGAACTGCGCGGCATGTTCCGCCTGCGCCGCGCCGAGATCGAGCAGCAGATGGCCGCCGAGCAGCAGCGCCTGGAACAACTGATGCTGCGGCTCAAGCAGATCGAGCGCGAGGGCGACCTGCCCGCCTACGAAGTCGTGCTCAAGCCGGTCGAGTCGCTCACGGTAGCGTCGCTGCGGGCCACCATCCCGACCTACAGCCACACCGGCCAGCTCGTCGGCGATCTGTTCGGCAGTCTGATGCCGCGCGGCATCCAGCCGACCGGGCCGCTGATGGCGATCTTCCACGACGGCGAATACCGCGAGTCCGACTGCGACGTCGAGGTCGTCGTGCCCATCGTGGGCGGCGAGGGCGACGGGCGCGTCCAGGTGCGCGCATTGCCCGGCGCGGACATGGTGACGACGATCTACCAGGGCGAGTATGACTCGATCGGCACCGCCTACACCGCCGTTATGCGCTGGATCGAGCAGAATGGCTACCCGATCGCCGGGCCGAGCCGCGAGGTCTATCTGCACGGACCCGCCGAGGGTATCGCGCCGGATGCCTACGTAACCGAGGTGCAGTTCCCGGTGCAACGGGTATGAATGGGGAAGCGAAAGTGAACGATGTTGCCAGATCTGGTGCCCGCCGGATGGTTAACCATCCGGCTGAGGCTGCGCCCCGTAAACGGGGCTAGTTTTCGGGTGGCGTCGGCCATCGCAGCCCGGTTCACCGGGCGCAACCCTAGCCAGGGGCTTGAGTCCCTGGCGATGGATCGCGCGCGGTGAGTGGTATGACTCCCCGCCTTCGCCCTTCACTCGACTCACTCCTCCTCGCTTTCGTCTGCCTCGTCGCGCTGGCGCTGCGCCTGCACGTGCTCGCCGGGGCGGGCTTCGACGGTCTTTACGGCCAGGACGCCTACGCCTATGCCGACTTCGCCGAGCGGCTGTCGGCGGCGCTCGCGCATGGCGAGGCGATCCCGCCGTTCTACTGGCCGCTTGGCTACCCGGCGCTGCTGGGGCTCGTCTTCGCCGTCAGCGGCGGGAGCATCGCCGCGGCGCAGGCGGTCGGCCTGCTGATCGGCGTCGCGCTCAGTGCCATCGTCTACCTGCTGGCGCGCGAGTGCGGCTGCCGCCCGTGGAGCGCGGCGCTGGCCGGGCTGATCGTCGCCGTCGGCGGCCAGGCGATCCAGTCGAGCGTCGTCCTCATGTCGGATATTCCGGCGCTGTTCTGGGCAAGTTTGAGTGCGCTCGGTCTCATGCACTATGGTCGCACGGGGCGTGGGGGTTTGCTGGCCCTGGCGGCGGTCGCGCTCGTCTGCGCCGTCGTCACGCGCTGGATCTACCTCGGCCTCGTCCCGGTCTGGATCGCGGCCCTGATCGCGATGCGCGCCAGGCTCCGTCACCTGGGGATCGCCGCTCTGTGCGCGCTGCCGATCGTCCTCGCGCAGACGGCCTACAGCCTGAACAATCCCTACCCGGCGCTCGATCATCCGTGGGTGATCGGCTGGTCGCCCGCCAATGCTCTGCGCAGCACGTTCGACAACGCCGACGGACATTTCGAGTATGCGACGACCAACGCCGCCTTCTACGCGCAGCCGGTCTACGCGCCGATCTATCTGTCGCCGTGGCTCGCGCCGCTGGTCGCCGTTGGGGTCTATGCGCTGCTATGGCGGAAGCAGTGGGCGTTGACGCTGTCGCAGAGACGACAGACTCCTGTGACCCTCATCCCCCAGCCCCTTCTCCCTCAGGGAGAAGGGGAGCGAAAAGATCTCGTGAAAGTCCCTCTCCATCAGGGAGAGGGATTTAGGGTGAGGGCGCCCCTACCACTGACTCTCCTCGCCCTCGGCTGGCTGCTGCTGCCATACGCCTTCCTGGCCGGGACACCGTACCAGAACATCCGCTTCCCACTGATCGTCGTCCCGGCGGTCGCACTGCTGGCGGCGCTCGGCCTGGAGGCGTTGCTCACGCTTCAGCATCGCGTTCGCAGGTTTGCGCTCGCGCTGGCGCTGATCGTCTGCACGGTCGGGCTGGGGCAGATGATCGCGACCGGCGTCGATTACACGAGGGCCTTCATCGCCCGCCAGAGCGAAGACAAGCAGGTGATCGCCTGGTTGGAGACGCAGCTCCCGCCCGACGCGCGCGTTTATGCCCTGGGGCTGGCGCTGCCCCTCCGCCGCTACACCCGCTTCGAGCCGCGCGAACTCTACGATCAGACGCCGGAGACGCTGGCCGGCGCGCGCGATGGGGCGACCGATTATCTGCTGATCAACCGCTGGCAGATCGAGAATCAATGGCGCGGCCTCAGCCCGGAGATCGCCGTCCGCTGGCTGCGTGAGACGCGCGGCCTGGACGAAATCGGGCGCTACGGCAACTTCACGCTCTACGAGGTGCGACCGTGAAGCGCTTGCGCGTCGGCATCCTGATCCCCGGCCACAGCACTGACGAGACCGACTGGGCGCTGCCGGTCTGGCGGCGCACGATCGCGCGGCTGGCCGAGACGCACGACGTCCACGTGATCGCCCTGCGCTATCCACACCGGCGCGACCGCTATCGCATCGACGGCGTCGGTGTGACGGCGCTTGGCTGGGCGCAAGCCAGCGGCGCGCGTCGTTTGCTGCTGTGGGCCGATGCGCTGCGGGTGATCCGGCGGCTCCATCGTGAGGCGCCGTTCGATCTGCTCCATGGCCTGTGGGCGGATGAGACCGGCGCGCTGGCCGCCTGGGCAGGGCGGCAGCTCGGCCTGCCGTCGGTCGTCTCGATCCTGGGCGGTGAACTGGTCAGCTTCCCCGAAGTCGGCTACGGCTTGCAGCGCTCGCGCTTCAGCCGGTGGATCGTCGGTCAGGCGCTGCGGGCAGATGCCGTGCTCTCGACCTGTGCCTACAGCGACGGCCTGATCGGGCGGGCCGGCTATCGCGTGCCTGCCGAGCGTTTGCAGCGCGTCTGTCTCGGCGTCGATACGGATCATTTCACGCCCGGCGGCGATTACGACCCTCGGCGTTTGATCCACGTCGGCTCACTGATCCCGATCAAAGATCAGGCGCTGCTGCTGCGCGCGCTGGCGCTGCTACCCGCCGACGTGACGCTCGAGGTGATCGGCGACGGCCCGGAGCGGGGGCGGCTCGAACGGTTGGCGGTCGAGCTTGGCGTGGCCGAGCGCGTGCGCTGGATCGGGCGCGTCGATCACCTCGACCTGCCCGCCCATTACCGGCGCGCGGCGCTGCACCTGATGGCAACCTGGACGGAGACCGGCCCGCTGGCGACGCTCGAAGCGGCGTCCTGCGGCCTGCCCACAGTCGGCACCGCGGTCGGCATGCTGCCGGATCATCGCGGCCTGGGCGTCGCCGTGCCGGTGGGCGATGCCGGGGCGATGGCGGCGGCCATCCGGGGCTTGCTCGACGATCCGGCGCGGCTGGCGGCGGCGCGGGTGGAGGCGCGACGGACAGCGGAATCGCTCAGCCTCGCGGCGATGGTCGAGCAGATCGACGCCGTCTACCGCTGGGTCACCCAGCAGGGAGCGAGATAGGTCACAAGTCCTTTGCGGCAGCGCATTTTCGGTCTAAGATCGGGAAGGTCGTAATCTTTACGGTCATATCCAGCAAGGAAACCATCATGAGCGACGACAAACAAAAGCCGAAGGACGGCAAGGACAAGGAAGCGCCGCCGCTGCAGAATACGACGTCCGTGAGTTGGCGTGGGCGCACACCAGCGAGCAAGGCGGACGACGATCCGCACGGTGACTACGCCTTTGGCAAGAAGAATGAAGCGAACGACGACGAGGGCGAAGACGTCCGTGACGTCAAAGCGTCAACGAAGTCACCGGACAAAGAAGATCACGACGAGGGGCGCTCACGTCTGCTCGGCGAAGGGCAGGAACGCGGCAAGGCCGATGAAGACGACGACGTTCGCCAATCGGGCTGAGCGTCGCATCTGACGAAGACTGCTGCGGCGCTCAGGATCGATCGGCGAGCGCCCAGCAGCACAACTCCGCTGGCGGCAGATCGTCACCTGATCGCCGTTTTCGTTAGTGACAAATGTCACAATCCCTTTGCGAAGGGTCACGTTTTCCGATTTAATACGGGTTTGATTGTGAAATTTTGCACATCTATCCCGGCAAGGAAAACGATCATGACCCACGACAACTTCCGCCCGAATGATGCGCTCGGCACGAAAGTGGTCGACGGCTCAGGTGAAGACGCTCGCGTCGCCAGGATCGCTCCGGCTCCGGTTGACTTCGAACAGGTCGTCGAAGCCCGCTCGCACCTGCTCGGCGAGGGCCAGGAACGCGGTGCCTGGGACGAAGACGACGAAGTGCGTCAAACCGGCTGATTGAAAAGCCTTCTCACAACCCCCACAACGCGGCCCGTCAATCCAGCCGGATGACGAGGCCGTCGTTTTCGAGTGTCACAGCGCTGCCGTGTGCGGGCAGCCTCGCTAATGTCGCGCGGTCGTAGAAGCCGATCAGTACCCGGTCGGCGCCGGGCGGCACCTCGACGGCCGAATAGTGGACGAGGCATTGGCCCGCCGTCCACAGGTACGACGGATACGCGTCAAGCGGCGAGCGATCCGCCGCCAGCAGCAGCTCATCACCCCGCATAAAATGGATGAACAGGGCGTAGTCCTCACCGGAGGGCGTCTTTGTCGTCCAGTCGAGCCTGAGTCGCGCCGTATCCCCATCCTGCTCCCATGAATAGGTCCGCAGCGAGATTGCATCGCCAAACGTGAGCGAGACCGGCGTCGAATCAACGGGCGGCGCGGGGCAGGTCGGGTTGAGGATGCGGATCGACGGCAGCGGGGCGCCCGTGTAGGTCAGCTCGTCGCCATCTTCGTTGTAGATGCGCAGGGCCAGATCAGCGACGTAAGGTTGGCCATCCTCGCGGATGCGCAGGACGTGCCGGTCGACGACGTAGCGATCGCTTGGCCAGATGGTCGGGTCGAAGCCGCCGGGCGCGCCGGTATCGCTCTGCGCCCAGACGAGGCTGAGCGTCGGGTCGATCAGCGTCAGGGCGAAGCGCCAACCGGGGTCGAGCGGGCCGAGCGCGCGCCAGTACAGATCGACGTAGAGCCAGTCGCCCGCTTGAATCGCGTCCGTTTGCGACAGGTTCACGCCGAGCAGTTCGATCTGCGGCGTCCCCTCAGCATCCGCGAACGTGCCGCCCGCCGCCGAGAGATTCTGCGGCGGCGTGAACGGCGCATCCGTTGACGGGCGGCTCGCCATCCCGGCGTAGACCAGCGCGAACACGATCGCAGCGGCAGCGACGATCCATCCCGTGCGCCTGTCGTCGTCCACGTAGGCGGTCGGCGTGCTCTGCTTGCGACGCGTCAGCAGCAGCCCGCAGATCGCCAGCCCGGCCAGCGTCAGCAGATCGCCGGTGTGCTGTGCATCGGTGCCTGCGTACCAGACTTCGAGCGTGTGCTCGCCCGCCGGAATCTGGATGCGCATGGTGCCGTACGGTTCGGCAATCGCGATCTCGACCGGCGCACCGTCGAGCGTCGCCGCCCAGCCGGGGAAGTAGAACTGGTGCACGTCGAGCGCGAACGCTTGCGGCGCGTCGATGGTGATGCGTGTGCCCGTCCGCTGTGCGCCGTCCTCACTTGTGATCGTGACGTCGTCCGGCAGGCTACCGCGCAAGACGTAGACGTTCCAGCGCCAATCGTCGAAGAATTGGGGTGAGCCTTCCGCCAGCGGGCGTTCTTGCGCCCAGCGCGGCGTGTACTCCGCCGTGGCGACCGCGCCCAGGTTGCCGGAGATGCTCTCGTAGCGGATGCTGGTGCCCGGCGTGACCGGCTCGTCGATGACGACGTTGGGATAGCGCGGCGCCATTACCGGGAGCGCAAGGGCAACGACGAGCGCAATCGCGATCCAACTCACGGGGCGCAGGCGGCAGGCGACCTCAGTAACCACGACCGCGCCGGGCACCGCGCTCAGGGCGGCGACGCCGAGGAAGCGCCACGGGAAGAGCACGTTCTGCATCGGCGTGAGCGTCGCCCACAGGCGCGCCGATCCCGGACTGACGAGCCAGACGCACGCGATCAGGCCGAGCGCTCCGGCGATGGCGTGAATGCGCTGCCAGCGATCCAGGCGCGCGCGTGGCACCAGCGCGATCAGCAGCCCCAGCCCGGCGAGGACGAGCTGCGCCACACCGACACTGATCGGAAACGGCGGGTTGAGCGCCGCCGGATCGGGCGTGGTCACGGGCGCCAGCAGCTCCGGCAGTGGGATGAAGCCGTCGAGATACGGGTACTGGTTGGCCGCGCCCTGCAAGCCGACGTACTGAATCTCCAGCCCGGCGGGCAGCCAGTAGAGCGCTGCGACGAGCAGCCCCAGCGCGAATGCGATCAGCGTCGGCCACGGTCGCCGCCCGGCGATCAGCGGCGCGAGCAGGGCATACACCGCCGCCACGGGCACGAAGATCAGCGCCGTCACGTGATGGGTCACGATCAGGGCCGCGAGCAGCAGGGCAGCCGTCGCCATCCGCGCCGGAGTCGGCCCGCGAGCGCAGCGCGCCAAGGCCCACATCACCCAGGCCATCAAGCCCATCGCCAAAAACTGCGATAGATTTCCCTGGCTGAACAACTCGAAGAAACGCAGCGGCGCATAGGTGAAGACCGCCGCGCCCACCAGAGCCGCCGCCCGCCCGCCGATCTGCCGCCCCCACAGGTAACCGCCGACGGTGTAGATCAGGATGCCCAGCGTCTGCACGAGCAGCCAGACGCCGACGGCGGACGCGCCAAGCGCGACCAGCGCACCCCCGGCCACGTGCCAGCCCGGCGCGTAGAAGTTGCCGATCGGGTAGCCGTAGCCGAAATGAAGCTGCGGTGTCCAGCGCCCCCAGATGACGCCCTCGTGCCAGTTAAGCGCGGCGCCGATCAGCCGGTGCAGATGCAGCTCAGCGTCGTGCGTGCCCGGCAGTTGACCGCTCAGCAGCGGTGTGAGCAGGATGATCGGCAGCGCGAGCGCAATGGCAGCCAACAGCGCCGGATCGATTTTGAGTCTGGTCCTGAGAGCAGCGATCAACACACGTCCTGAAGTCATACCCATGCCGGATGATGCGCCCGGCGCCCGTCCGCCGTCAACTATACTCGCGATGTGCCGTCGCGGCATGAGATTGGCGCAATGTCATGTTCCGCATATCGCAAAGATCATATGTGTAAAGGCGCCGGACGCCGTATCCTGATGTTGAATGCCAATTAATACTTATTCTGGGGGTGATTCTGATGGCTAGTAAAGATTATCCTCGAACTCCGGAGCGGCGTAAGAAGCGTCATTCGCGCGATGAAGAGCGCGCCGCCAAACGCGAAGCCCGGCGTGAGAAGAAACACGAATTAGGGATCCTGCGCAAGCGGATCAAGCGAACCGGCAAGTCCACGCCCGCGCCTTCCGAGTAGGCGTGCAGGCGGACCATAGGGGTTATGTGCGGGGGGCAGTCACGCGCCCTCCGCACGTTTCTTCGTGTCCACCGGAACTCAATTTCGTGGTGGAAATTTCACTGTGCGGCTAGAACCGTGTGAGCAAAACAATATCAGTGGATGGTTGCACCAGGCAGGGCGCATCCGCCTTCACTTGGACTGCCATCACAATTTCATGCTACCAACTCTGTCATAGTGAAATGTTGTGAAGTTTTGAGATGCTATATACAATATATTAGAGAGTTATAAACGTTTTTTCAGGGGAACGTCACATGGGCAAAAGATCACGTCACATTTTCGTGGCCTACTCGCGTGAAGATACTCCCTTCGTCAACAAATTCGCTGCCGATCTTCGCACAAGCGGGCTGGACGCATGGATCGATCGTTTCGATCTCACACCGGGCACACCTGACTGGGAAACAGCGCTGCGCAATGCCATTCGCGGATCAAAAGGCGTCATCCTGATCGCCACCCCCGCCTCCCGCCAATCCCCGTTCGTCAAAGATGAAATCCGTATCGCAAAAATCTACCAAAGACCCATCTATCCACTTTGGGCTGGGGGCGAAGAGTGGATGGAGTGTATCCCGATGGGCATGGGCGGGGTGCAGTATCTCGATGCTCGCGGCGGCAGTTACGATACAGCCTTGCGCGAGCTCTCAGCGATTCTGGAAGCGGAGATTCCATCGCCGCTCGGCGTTGATCCCGGTGCCGTCGAGGCGGTCAAGGTCGAGGTAGAGCCCAACTTCAAACCACGCAACCCGTACAAAGGGCTGCGTCCGTTCATGCCCGCAGATACGGGCGATTACTTTGGCCGCGAGGCCTGTCTGGAACATCTGGTTGGGCGGGTCGAGTCAGCCCTGCAAAAACCGCCGCATCTGCTCGCAATCGTCGGTGCAAGCGGCAGCGGCAAGTCGTCTCTGGTGATGGCCGGTCTGCTGCCTCGTGTGAACCGGTTGGAGAATCCACCCCTCATTTTGCCGCGCGTCCTACCGGGAGAGCATCCGCTGGAAAGCTTGGCCATCTCCTTATCGCAGGCGCTTGGGCGCAGCTCGGTTGACATTTTGTTCAGCCTGCGCCGTGTCGTGGAAGAAACGCGCGTGCTGCACGTGCTCATCCAGGAACTCGGCAGGCCAACGATCTTATTTATCGACCAGTTTGAAGAACTTTTTACGCTCACGAAGAGCGAGGAGGATCGAAAACAGTTCCTGTCGCTGATCACCGCCTCGATCAACGAGCCGCGGGCACAATTGCTCGTCATCATCACGCTGCGCGCCGATTTCTACGACCGGCCACTCTCGCACCCAGAGTTGGGTGGACTGATGGATCGCTGCACAGAAGTCGTGCTGCCCATGACGATGGACGAAATGCGCACCGCCATCGAGGAACCGGCCAATCTGCCCGACGTGCATGTCGGATTTGAGCCGGATCTCGTCGGCGACCTCTTGTTCGACGTCCGCGATCGTCCGGGCGCTCTGCCGCTGCTGGAATTCGCGCTCGATCAGCTGTTCGAGCGCCGTGAGGGGCAGATCCTCACCAGTCACGCCTATCGTGCCATTGGTGGGGTCACCGGAGCATTGGCACAGCACGCCGACGAGGTCTACGAGGAGTTGAGCGCGGATGAGCAACAAGTCGCGCGCCAGATGTTCCTGCGGCTGGTCGCTCTTGGCGATGCGACCGAGGACACGCGCAGGCGCGCCACAGTCGATGAACTGCTCACGCTGCACAGTAATGCCGGGTTGATGCGACGTGTGATCAACTTTTTCAGCGATCGCAGGCTCATTACGCTCGACCGCCCACTGGGCGACGACAAGAATTCATCGGCGACGGTTGAAATTGCGCACGAAGCCTTGATCCAACAGTGGGGACTGCTGAACGATTGGCTGACCAACAGCCGCGAAGATCTGCTCATTCAGCGACGCCTGAGCGAGGCCGCGCGGGAATGGAAAGCCAAGAACCGTGAGAAGAGCTTCCTGGCTCGGGGCGGGCGTTTGGAACAACTGGAAACCTGGGCCAGTGCCACCGATCTGGCATTGACGGACGAGGAAGAACTCTACCTGCGTGAAAGCATTCTCGAACGCAGCCGCGAAGAAGAAGTTGAAGTGGAACGCAAGACGCGCGAGGCGACCATCGCCCGGCGCGCTTCGAATTTCGGTCGCGTGGCCATTCTGCTTGCGCTTGTCAGCCTCGTGGCTTTGGTCATCCTCGGATTTACGGCGACGTCGCTGGGGGACATCCAGATACAAGCAACCCAGGTGGCAGGCTTCGTGGCTCAGGAAAGCGCACGGGCTGAATCGCTGCGCCTGTCAAGCATCGCCAATGGCATCCTGCAGGATGAAGGTGACGCGCAGCTTGCTGGGCTATTCAGTGTGCGCGCGCTGCGTGATTTCGATACCCCGCAATCCGATGACACGCTGGTGCGTTCGCTGCTCATGATGAACCGCGGCGTCGTCATCGGCGGGGACATTAGCGGCGTGTGGACGCTCGCGCTGTCGCCAGATCGTAGCCTGGTGGCGCTGGCAGGGCGCGATGGTGTAACGCGGATACGCGATGTCGCTTCCTGGACAGAAGCCCATGTGTTGGAACGCCACGAGGATGTCGTGTGCGCCGTCGCTTTTTCGCATGACGGTCAGCGAATTCTCACTGGCAGTTTTGACCGGACCGCGCGGCTCTGGGATGCGCAGACCGGCGAACTCTTACGCGTGCTGGAGGGAAGCGCAAGCGACGTATGCACTGTGGTCTTCTCAAATGATGACCGTCGCGCATTGACGGCCGGCGGTGAAGCGCAGGCGCGTTTGTGGGATCTGGAGACGGGCGAAGTTCTCCAGATCTTTTCGGGGCATTCCGACGACGTGTACGACGCTGCCTTTTCTCCGGATGGGCGTTACCTGGTCACGGGCAGTGCCGATCATACGGCTCGGCTTTATGATTTGGCGACCGGTGATTTCCTCCGATCATTCACGGGGCACAATGCGACGGTATTCGCGGTTGCCTTTTCGCCCGATTCCTCAGAATTGCTCACCGGCAGTTCGGACTATTCCGTCAAACTGTGGGATGTGGCAACGGGCGATGTCATCCGGTCGTTGTACGGGCATGATGGGATCGTGTCGTCGGTCAACTTCTCGCCGGACGGCCGCCGTCTGATCACCGGCAGTGTGGATCGGACGGTGCGCATCTGGAATACAGCCACGGGCGAGACCCTGACTGTCCTGCGCGGGCACCGGGATAACGTGTTCCTGGTCGCGTTCGAGGATGAACATACGGTCGTCAGCGGCAGCATCGATGGAACGCTGCGTGAATGGAATCTGGTCGGCGGTGTTACGCCTCGTCTGATTCAGGCGCACACGGATCAGGTCTACACGCTGGAAGTGTCACGGGATGGCAAGACCCTGGTATCCGGCGGTAATGATCACGTGGTCAACGTGATTGATCTCGCGACCGGGCAGGTGCTCCGCGCCTTCGGCGGACACGAGGACTCGATCACGACGGTCACCTTCTCGCCCGACGGCCAGCGCATTGTCTCCACCAGTGATGACGGCACGGTGCGGGTATGGGACGTCGCCAACGGCACGGCCGTCGCAATGGTCAGTCATGGAGATGGGTCCGTCTTGTCCGCCGCCTACACCCCGGACGGGTCACGCTTCTTCACCGGTGGCGCGGACCCCGCGATCAAGATCTGGGACGCGGCCAGTCTGGCCCAGGTGGGTAGTCTGGAGGGCCACACGGGCACTGTGAATTCCATTGTCTTCAATCACGATGGCACACGGATGCTCTCCGCCAGCGATGACCAGTCGGTTCGCCTGTGGAATGTGGAGACCGGAGCGACCATCGCGACCTTTGAATTCGGCGTTCCGGCCTATGTGGCAAAGTTTCTACCCAACGACGAGAACAAGGTCATCATCGCGACCGGAGACTTCGTTGTTCATCTCTACAACCTTGAGAGCCACGAGGTTGAAGGTACTTTCTCCGGGCATACCAACAGCGTACTGAGCCTGGATATCTCGCCGGATGGCCGGCTGCTCGTCACTGGCAGCAAAGACAACACGGTGCGGATCTGGGATATTGCCAGCCAGCGCCTGCTGCGTGCGCTGCATGGCCATCTCGAATCGGTCGAGGTCGTCACCTTCACGCGCGATGGCAAACAGATCATCTCCGGCAGTAAAGACTTCACCATCCAGATCCATGATGTCGATGTGGCGGACTTCATTGCTTATGCTTGCACCATGATCCAGCGCGATTTTACGACCCTGGAGCGCGATCGGTACGAGCTGAACGACACCCAGTCGACCTGTCCGCAATTGAGTGCGGATACGATCGCTTTGTTGCCGACGACGACACCACTCGCCGATGTCGCGCTGCCTGTCTGGACGCAGATACCCTTGCCAACGCCCTATGCTGGCCCGGCGCTTCTGGAGAGTGACATCCTTAGAATTCCGATCGGCGCGAACATCGTCGTCGATGGCGACCTGAGCGACTGGTCGGATGAGTCGTTCGTAACAGTTGAGACGGGCATCGATCTCTCGAGTGATCCTGAGGAGAATGGATCATTCCGCTTCGCCCTCGCTGCCGACAACGACTTTCTATACGTCGCTGCCACAACGCCTGACAAGACGATCGTGACGGGCGAGCATGGCCGTGATTACTGGAATGAAGACTCGTTCGAATTCTATGTCAACACGACCGGCAACTTCATCATCGACACCTACATTGATGGCATCTACCAGATCAACATCAATGCTCTGTATCTGGACGATCCGGTAGCGGTGCCTGAAACCGTGAACGGTGTTCCGCTTGCTCTGGTCCCCGTGGAAGCCTTCACCTTCCACACCGACGACGGCTGGGGCTTTGAAGCGCGCTATCCCTTCGGAGATTACGAACCGGCACCCGGCAGCGAAATCGGCTTCCAGGCGCATTACAACGGTTCTGCAGGGGGCGATAGGAACGTGAAGCTGATCTGGTCATCACTGGATACGACCGACAACTCATGGCAAGACCCAACGTTGTTCGGACGGATCATCTTCGTTGACCCGGACGAGTCTTGATGCATCGAGGTTTAGGTCAGGGTCGCAATACAAATCGAAAGCTTGAGGGCGCAAGCCCCAATTGACCCCTCTGGCTTTAGAGAATCATTAAGAATGCATCGTTGTAGCCGTAATCTGAGAGGTTGTGATAGCTATCACAACCTCTCATGATAGGTTTTGATAGCGTGTTTCCCCTAGAATTCGAACTATGTTTGTGCGGCAATGCACAATCACCCGTTCGATGAAAGGTTGAAACACAATGCAAATCTCACGTCACTGGCGTATAAAACCGCAGCGCTATCGTCTCGAAGGGCTGCGTTATGAAAATGGCGAAATCAGCCTGCAGACGCGCCCGGCACCCTCGCACGACGAGCCGAACAAGCGCGAGATGAGATCTCCCCAGGCAGTCGCGCAGCCGATCCCCACACGCTAAAGCGAGGCCATGCCAATGACGGAGTCCTTGAGCCGCGAGGTTGGCCAGCGGGCTGAGCGTTTCGCCTTCTCTGGCATGGGCGAAATCTACAGCTACACGGTCGTCCAGGAAGCGCCCGAAGGTTTCGAAGAGCAGGCGCCCTACGTGCTGGCGCTGGTCAAGCTCGACGAAGGCCCGATGATCACGGCGCAGATCACCGATCTGGACGAGCAGCCGCTGGCGATTGGCGACCGCGTCGAAATGGTGACGCGTAAGCTGACGACAGAAGGCAAGCGCGGCATGATCGTCTATGGCTATAAGTTCCGCAAGGTGCTCCCGCGCGCGAACGCGTAGCTCGTTACCCAACGACACAGAAATCAAAAGAGACGGCCACCGCCGTCTCTTTTTGTTTGCGTACGCTGGGAGTGGCGCCTATTCCTTAATCCAATCCTGATACAGGCGCACGACATGCGTGATCGGCGCCTCGTAGAATTCGTCCGGCGTGACGCCGAGATCGACGGTGCGTTTGGCGGGCTGGACGGTCGGCATCGTCTCGGCGAACGCGCGCAGCACGTCGGCGTGTGGCTTGACCGTGCCGTCTGGGCGCACAAGGCCGAAGAAGCGCTCGTGCCAGAACTGATCGCACGGCGGCTTCGTCCACAGCTCCGAACTGTAATCGGCGAAGCACCAGACCATTGCGCCGAGGGCGCCGACCTCGACCAGCCGTGGCAGCGATTGGCGCAGGAACTCGGCCATGTCTTCCTCGGAGGCCATGAACTGCGTGCGCTCGTTGCCCATCAGCGTCCACTTCCACGTTTGCGATGGCGCGCCGGGATGTGCCATGCAGCCGCCGAACTCCTGCATCAGCGTCGGTTTGCCACAGAGCGCCGACGTCAGTGCGCAGGTGAAGGGCACAAAGTCCGGGTCGAGCGGATGGCGGGTGATCGGCACGTACATCGGGTAGCTGTGCATGACGGCGATGTCGACCTCGGCGAACGTGTCGTCCACGCGCAGCGGCTTGCTATCCCCCAGGCTGGCGACGTGCAGGCCGCAGGTCACCGGGTGCTGATCGTCGATGGAGCGGATCGTGCGCGTCATGTCGCGCACCCAGTTCGCCCCGGTCGCGCGATCCGGCGCGATGGCGAACAGATCCGGCTCGTTGCCCAGGTTCCACAGCCAGATGCCCGGATGCTGGTGGAAGCGGCCGACGACCGTCTGCAAGAGCAGGCGCTGCGCCGAGAGCGCCATCTCATCCACGAAATAGTTGCGATAGCCGGAGTTGACGATCTTGCCGCCGCTGACGAGCGGACGCGCCCCGGCTTCCGGCGGCTGGCCGTTGAGCAGCCAGCCCGGCGACCAGTTGGGGCCGCTCATGTGGCCGGTGAAGAAGGTCACGTCGAGTCCGAGGCCGTGATCGGCGGCGGCATCACAGACCTTCTCGAGATGGTCCAGGCATTCGCGCGAGACGGTGTCCGGCGTCGGCTGCCAGTCATCCCAGAGCAGGAAGATGCGCACGGTCGTCAGCCCGGTGTCGCGGATGATGGCGAACTCGTCGCGCACCTCGCCGGCGTCGAAATCACGCCACCAGTACATCGCCTTACGGCGCGGCCAGTAATTCACACCGAGGGTGAAGGGTTGTGTCATGAGGATGTCCGAGTTTTTGTGCTGCTTTGATGAATCACGGCGGCAGAGTGTGCAGCAGAAGCGGGGGAAATGCAAACGAGGAACCTATGTGGTCAAATGATGCTATGATTGAACGGACGCGATACCACATTCTCCCTGAAATCTGGCAGGATGCGAGTGGCAAAGGCTGCACGGATGAGTGACGTAACGGTACTTTCAATCGACACGATCGTATCCAACCCGAAGATACGGAGCGGGCGCCCCATCATCACTGGGACGACCCTGCGCGTGCAGGACATCGCGTCTGGCTATCTGTATAAGGGCTATTCGGTAGACGATCTGGTGAAGCACTACCCGCAGATCAACCACGCGCAAGCCCATGCGGCGCTGGCCTACTACTACGCCCACCAGGACGAAATCGACGCGCAGCTTGAAGAAGATGCGGAATTTGCGCGCAAGGCAAAGGACGAAGGACTTGGACAGCGGCATCCGCCTGTACATCGATGAGAGTGTGGAGGCAGACGTCGCCGAACAGATGCAGCAGCGCGGCATTGATGCGTTACCGTCCGCGACTTGGGGCTGCTCGGTGATACCGACATCAATCATTTACGACGCGCCTCCGAAATGGGGCGCGTTTTATGCACCTATGACACTGATTTTCTGCGCATTGCGGCGGCGGGTGCCGACCATGCGGGCATCATCTTTGGTTTTCACGACCGGACGACCTATGGCGATTGGGTGCGCGGTCTAGAACTGATCTGCGGCGCAATGACTGCCGACGAAATGAAGAATCACGTCGAGTACCTATGACCGACGCATAATTGAAGATACATCACCGCTGGAAGCCATCACCATGCAGAAGCGGCGCCGACCGCAAACCTCTGCAGCACGAGCGAATGACATTTGCCTCATCATGAGCATCCAAAACAAAAAGGCCACAGAGGAATGTTCCTCTGTGGCCTCTGCGTCTCTGTGGTTTGAGTTTTGACTTACGCCGGGGGCGTGAAAGCCAGCAGCGGCGCGAGTACGAGCGCGACGACGGCCACCAGCTTGAGCAGGATGTTCAACGACGGCCCCGACGTGTCCTTGAACGGATCGCCGATGGTATCGCCGACGACGGCCGCCTTGTGCGCGTCGCTCTTCTTGCCACCCAGGTGGCCGCGCTCGATGTACTTCTTGGCGTTGTCCCAGGCACCGCCCGCGTTCGACATCATCACCGCCAGCATGAAGCCGGACAGCAGCGAGCCGAGCAGCAGACCGACCAGCGTTTCGACGCCGATGAAGTTCTCCAGCGCCGTGCCGCGCCCGAAGCGCGTCAGCAGGGCGATGCCGACCGGCACCGCCACGGCGATCAGGCCGGGCAGCAGCATCTCTTTGAGCGCGCCGTCGGTACTGATGCCGACGCAGCTCTCGTAATCTGGCTCGGCGGTGCCTTCCATCAGGCCGGTGATCTCCTTGAACTGGCGGCGCACTTCGACGACGACAGCCTGCGCCGCGCGCCCGACCGCCAGCATCGTCAGCGCGCTGAAGATGAAGGGCAGCATCGCGCCGACCAGCAGCCCTGTCGGAAGCTGCGGGCTGAGGATGTTGACCTGCGGATTCATACCGGTCGCGGTGACGAAGGCGGAGACGAGCGCCAGCGCCGTCATGACCGCGCTGCCGATGGCGAAGCCCTTGCCGGTCGCGGCGGTCGTATTGCCCAGGCTGTCGAGCGCATCCGTGCGGTCACGCACCGTGCCTTCCAACCCGGCCATTTCCGCAATGCCGCCCGCGTTATCCGCCACCGGGCCGTAAGCATCGGTCGCCAGCGTGATGCCGAGCGTCGACAGCATGCCGACCGCGGCCATCGCCACGCCATACAGACCCGACGTGCCCATGGCGACCAGCGTCGCCAGCACGACGATCAGCACCGGCGCGACCGTGCTCTGCATGCCGACCGCCAACCCCTGGATGACGAGGATGGCCGGGCCGCCCGCCGCGCTTTCGGCGATCTGGCGCGTCGGCTTGTAGGTATCCGACGTGTAGTACTCGGTCATGTAGCCGATCAGGACGCCAGCGACCAGGCCGCTGATCGTGGCAACGATCACGCCCCAGCCGAGGTTGAGCAGCAGGCCGAGCACGATCACGGCCAGCGCGACCAGCACGCTGGCGCTGTAGACGCCGCGGCGCAGGCTGCCGAGCAGATTCTCCTGCGTGGCATCTTCGCGCGTGCGGACGAGGAAACTGCTGGCGATGGCGATTAGCACACCAGCAGCGGCGACCAGCAGCGGGAAGGCTTCCGCCTGGCGCAGATGCTCGATGCCGATGCCGAGCACGTTACGAATCGCTTCCGGCGCATTGGTCGCGCCGACGCCCGCCAGCGCCGCGATCGTGATCGCCGCGATGATCGACCCGGCGTAGCTCTCGAACAGATCCGAACCCATGCCCGCGACGTCGCCGACGTTATCGCCGACGTTATCCGCGATCACGGCCGGGTTGCGCGGGTCATCTTCCGGGATGCCGGCCTCGGTCTTGCCGACGAGATCCGCGCCGACATCCGCCGCCTTGGTGAAGATGCCGCCGCCGACACGGGCGAAGATGGCGATGGTCGTGCCGCCGAAGCCAAAGCCGACCAGCGCGCCCGCCGCCTCGACCGGGTCGGGCAGCAGGTTGTTGAGGACGACGAACAGGATTGAAATGCCAAGCAGTGCCAGCCCGACGACCGTCAGGCCCATGACCGAGCCGCTGGCGAAGGCGACGCGCAGCCCCTGGTTGAGGCTCTTCTGCGCTGCCGCGGTCGTGCGCAGATTCGAGCGCACGGCGATGCTCATGCCGATGTAGCCCGCAGCGCCCGACGCCAGCGCGCCGATCAGATAGGCGATGGCTGTGTACGGGCTCATGCCGCTGTGCGGGATGGCGCTCAGAACGAGCAGCAGGATGAACACGCCACCGACGACGATGGCGACGTAGCGATATTCACGGCGCAGGAACGCCTGCGCGCCGCGCTGGATCGCATTCGCGATGTAGCGCATGCGCTCGGTGCCGGTGTCTTGCTTCAAGATCCAGTTTGCGCTAAATGCGGCAAAGGCCAGGCCGATCAGGGCCGCCATCAACGCCAGCCATGACGCATTCTCGATGAAAAACTCCATTGGACTCCTCTCAGCGGTGTTTTGTGTAAACCCTCACAAATAGGAACAATACCCTACGCAAAGTTTCGGAATATTAACAGACGCTATGAATTTGCAAGATGGCGAATGTCGCCATACGGAAAGGGGCGATTTTATGCAAAGTTGCCAATGATGAGAAGGGTGGGTCGAGAAATGGCTTTTCGCGCGCGCCGAGCGTGCGGGCGGGCAGACAATGATGTAGACTGAGCATTAGCAGCTTGATAAGCTCAACGCAGGGAAGATCCATGCCCGACCAGCCGACCTACGACTGCTTCCTCTCGTATGCCCGTGATGATGACGACGAATGAGCCTGCCCGTGAAGATAGCCATCGTCATTTTCTTGTCGACGCGGCTAGTCACGTTCGGCCCAAAACTGAGCACAGACAGTTCATTCCGTGTCGTCTTTGAGATAACGGGTGAGACAGAACCTATCACTTCAAGTCTTTGGCATCCGGTTGAGAACACGATTGCCGTTGTCACAGAGAACGGCAGGATCAGGATCGTGAATGTTGAGACTCAGAGAGAGTTGAAGCGGTTGCCGGAATCGTTTCGTTGGGTTGGCAAGCCTGCATGGAGTCACGACGGGAATATGTTTGCTTATCTCTCCGACGGCAAAACTATCACCATCTTGAATTCGAATTATGACCCTATAAAAGTGCTGGAGTTTGCCGCCGCTCAGGACAGTGCTTTATGGTGGTCAGACGCAGGAGACTTGATCGCGTTCCCAGACAGACTACATCAAATGCACATCTGGGACAGCACATCGTGGACAGATACCGTCGTGGAATTAGCTCCTGGCAGCACACTCTGGACTGCAAGTGGGGATCTATTCGCTGTATTTGACGAGGAGACCGGCGCAGTTGAAGTCTGGAGTGTTCGGGACAAGAGGCGGCTTTTCCAATTGATTGAGCAATCAAATCCGCTATCCGGAATGGTGTTCAATCATGACAGTTCCCTATTGGCGACAATTGACAATCCCTTTGTTAGCTCAGAGCATTTCGTCAGCGAACCTGGAATCAGGATTTGGCGTACAGACATTGGAGAACGGGCTGGAAGTTTTGAGTTAACAATCGGAACTTCTCTGGTGTGGAGCCCGTTGAATGACCGATTCTTGGCCTTTCTTGATCCGGCGAATGGCATTGGCTTGCCCTATACACTTGATATCGTTGATGAAGATTTCGAGAGCCAGCAGTCAATCGACATTGGTTCAGTGAACTACATCGTTTCGTCTTCAGTTGTCTGGACTCCTGACGGACGTTATATCTCATTTGCCGAGAATCGTGTTCCACATAGCGATGTTCGGGATGGTGACGTGCAATTGTGGATGGTGGATAGCACGACGCTTCAGGTGCTTGAACGATATCCAATCGTCTATGAACCGCTATTTGCCCAATGGAGTTTCGATGGGCAATATCTGTTTCTACAATCGGATATCGTGCAAGTGTTCCAGCCGCCTGCAGCTCTTTTCTCGACAAACTGAAGTGCTCGCGACCAGCCGCTGCCGGATTGGCTGGCGTGAAACCCTCCCGTGCTATAATGGCTTGCAGGCGAGTGAGGAATTTTGACGATGGCTGTGCAAACCTCCACACGGATGACGGCGGCTGAATTCGAGGCGCTGCCGGAGAGCAGCTTCCCAACCGAACTGATTGAGGGGGAACTCGTGGTACGTGGCGTCCCGATTGTCAATCACCAACGGGCAGTGCTGAATACGGCGGCACTTCTTCGCGGTATCGTGCCGAATGGCGAGGTTTTCGTTGCGCCCGTCAGTGTCAGGTTCAACGACGCCAATTACTTCCAGCCCGATGTCCTCTGGGTGGCGGCGGACGGCGCGTGCGAGATCACGCGCGATGGTCTCAACGGCGCGCCCGATCTGGTCGTCGAAGTCATTTCACCGGGCACAGCTAGCACCGACCGTGGCCACAAGTTTCGCACCTATCAGGCGCATGGCGTGCGCGAATACTGGATCGTCGAGCCGGAACTCCGTTTCATCGAGATCTGGCAGCTCGCGAATGGTATTTTCGTCCAGCATGGCGTCTACGAAGCGGACGAGAGTCTTACTTCACCGCTGCTCGGCCAGACAATAGCGCTCTCCACCATTCTCCCGGCGGAAGATCAGGCGTAGGTTGCACACATCCACCGTATATGATTCCATTGTAATGAAATGCTGGACGACCCAGGGGTCGTCGTCCCTACGAAATGCACAGACGATGTAGGGACGACGACCGCGTCGTCCGTGAATAATTACGCCTGACGCCCTCACACCCCGAACGCCGCCTTGAGCGCGTCGCGCATGACGTCTTCTGGCGGTGTCTCGCCCGTCCACATCTGGAAGCCGATCACGCCCTGGTAGACGAGCATCGACAGGCCGTCGAGCGTCGGTAGGCCGCGCTCGGTCGCCGCGCGCAGGAACGGCGTGCTCGGCGGGTTCGGGATCACATCGCAGACGAGCAGATCCGGCGACACGTCGTCGAGCGCCACGTCGGGCATCGCGTCCACGTCCGGGTAGAGACCGATGCTGGTCGAGTTGACCAGGATGTCCACATCGCTGCCGACGCGGTAGGTGTTCGTCCACGGGACGAAGCTGGCCTTCGCGCCCGTCCGCGCCACCAGGTCGCCGGTCATGCTCTCACCGCGCTCGACGCTCCGGTTGACGACGGTGATCTCCGCCGCACCTGCCAGCGCCAGCTCGACGGCGACGGCGCGCGCCGCCCCGCCCGCGCCGAGCAGCACGATGCGCTTGCCCGCCGGGTCGATGCCCGCATCCTCGCGCACGCCACGCAGGAAGCCCTTGCCGTCGGTGTTCTCGCCGATGAAGCGCCCTTCGTCGTCGCGGCGCACGGTGTTGACCGCGCCGATCATCTGCGCATCGGGCGCGATTCCATCCAGCAGCGGCATGACCGCCACCTTGTGCGGGATGGTCAGGTTGATGCCGCGGAAGCCCATCGCTTTCGCCCCGACGATGGCGGGCGTCAGCGATTCTGGATGCACCTCAATCGTCAGGTAGCGCCACTGCAAGCCGAGCGCCTCGAACGCCGCCTGCTGCATGACGCAGGTCGGGTTCTCCGCCACGGGATAGCCAAAAACGCCGGTCAGTTCTTCTTTGTAGTTGGTTGCCATGATGTAAATCTCTTTGCCTCGCGGATTCAGGTAGAATTGAAGCGCAAACCGGCCAGAAACGCAATGTAGGGATGGGCTTTACTACCCTCACCCTAAATCCCTCTCCCTGATGGCGAGGGACTTTCAAGGAGGATTCTTTCCCCTTCGCCCAACCTTCGGTGACCTTGCGGTTACAGGGGGAATGGGCTGGGGATGAGGGTCACAACCGCCGCACGGCGAAAGGACACGATGGCAGACGAATCGAATCGCCAACAGAGCCTCGGCGCACGCGGCGAACAAATGGCGCACGAGTATCTGGCACGCCAGGGCTACACAATCCTGGCGACCAACTGGCACTGCACCTACGGCGAACTGGACATCGTCGCGCAGATGGCGGAGACGATCGTCTTCGTCGAGGTGCGCGCGCGCAGCGCCGGGGCGTCGCAGGCTTTCGCCAGCATCACGCCGCGCAAACAGCAGAAGCTGATCCGCGCCGCGCAGATCTTTCTGAGCGAGCATGGCCTGGATGATGCGCCATGCCGCTTCGATGCCGTCGCCGTGAGCGCTATGCCCAACGGGGCGCTGCGCCTCGAATACGCGGAGGACGTCCTTGGCTGGTGACGATCGCGCGCTGCCACCGTTGATCGTCGTGCTCGGCCCGACCGCCAGCGGCAAAACCGACGCCGGGATCGCGCTGGCGCAGGCGCTCGGCGGCGAGATCCTGAGCGCGGATAGCCGCCAGGTCTACCGCCAGATGGACATCGGCAGTGCCAAGCCGACGCCGGAGCAGCGCGCCCAGGCGACGCATCACCTGCTCGACCTGGTCGATCCGGATCGGCCGTTGAGTCTGGCCGACTGGCTGGGGCAGGCGCGCACGATCATTGCGGATGTGCACGCGCGCGGGCGGCTGCCGTTGGTCGTCGGCGGCACCGGGCAGTACATCACGGCGCTGATCGAAGGCTGGTCGATCCCGCGTGTGCCGCCGGATGACGCCCTGCGCGCCGAGCTGGCGGCCCTTGCTGAGGCGCTTGGCACGGCGGCGCTGCATGACCGCCTGCGCGCGCTCGATCCGGAGGCCGCGGACAGCATCCACCCGAACAACCTGCGCCGTGTCATCCGCGCGCTCGAAGTCTGCCATGCCACTGGCGCGCGCTGGAGCGACTTGCAGCGTAAGCAGCCGCCGCGGTTTCGCATCCGCCAGTACGGGCTGACGCTGGCGCGTGAAGCGCTCTATGAACGCGCAGATTCCCGCTTTGATCGTATGATGGAGCTGGGCTTCCTGGATGAAGTGCGCCATCTGCTGGCGCTGGGCTACGATCGCAGACTGCCGTCGATGAGCGGACTCGGCTATGCCGAACTGAGCGCCCATCTGCTCGACGGCGAGCCGCTCGATGAAGCGGTGCTGCGGGCGAAGCATAACACGCACGACTTCATCCGCCGCCAATACACCTGGTTTCGCGGCCACGATGGTGGCAAGATTCTGTGGCAGGATATGGCGGCGCTCGCTATAAATGCGCTAGTCGACGACGCAGCGCGCTGGCTTCACCAGACATGAGGGACGGCGATATGAGGCAGACGAGCAGAGTTTTCGCGGTAGGGCAGGACGCCTCTCACAGCGTCGCGGTCAGGCAGTAGGCGATGTTTCGCAGGTCGAGCAACCCGAACCTGATCGTCGGCATCTTTTTGCTGATCATCCTGGCGCTGTTCCTCAGCCCGAACTTCCTGCCGCGCTTCATCTCAGAGATCGCGCCCGAAATCTACAGCGGCGTCCCGTGCGATTGGCTGCGCCATTCCGATGACCGGGCCAATCACCAGTCGCTGCTCGGTCGCGCCGTCGATAACCCGTTCGAGTTGAGCGTCAGCCTGGGCGCCTTCCCGCAGCAGGGCAGTGACATCTGGCAGATCCGCATCACACTGCGCAACAACTCGCTCGGCACCGTGCCGATCATCTACGACCCGGCGCAGGTCAGCATCGGCGACAACGGCACCAGCGGCCTCGGTCTGATCTTCAACCCGGCCAATTCGCTGCAAGGTCAGTTCGCGCGCGGGGCGGAGCCGCAGGCTTTCCCCGAAACGCAGATCCGTTTGCTCGGCCCGCGCCAGAGCTGCATCCACACGGTCGAGATCCCGGCGGGCAACGTGCTGGTCGATCCATCGCTGACCAGCGGCACGGCCCAGGTGCAAGCCTACTATCGGGGCACGACACGCGGTGCCATCGTCCAATCGCAGGCCAGCCTGGCCACGCCGATCTACACCGATCAGGGGCTGTGGGTCGGTTATGCGGAGTCGCCCGCGGTCGAGGTGCGCACGACGCCGCTGCAATAGGCAGGGGCTTGTGGGATGTGGCTCAAAACAGCCATTGATCGGCTCGCCGTGAGCGATCAAACGGCATCGGGCAAAGAAAAACTGCCCGGCCAGTCCAGGTCGGGCAGTTGCGTCACTCAGTCAAGTTGATATGCCGGATTTATGGCCGACCGCCGCGGAAACCTCCCATGCCGCCACCCTGCATCGTCGTGATATCCGTCAGCGTCAGCGTGCCGTCAGACGTGCCGCCGGAGATAGCACCGTCGTAGACTCCATCTACCGCTTGACCGTCGACGCTGCCGCCGAGCGAAATCGTGTAGGTCTCCCCCTGCTGCAGCGCAGCCGACGAGTAAACGATTGATTGAACCTGCTTGGCCGGGATGAAGCTCAAGATCGTCTGGCCGCTGCTGTCCGTGATGCTGATCGGTGTGCCCGCCTGCACGGCGCTGCTGAAGCCCATCGCCAGCGACAGTTGAGACGAGCTGTTGTCCGGCGCCTGCATCATGCCGGCGCTGCCCACGGCGATAATCGTGCCGCCGCTCAAACTGAAGCCGCCGTCATAATCCAGCGCGCCGTTGCCGCTGTTGGTCGGGCCATTGACGATCAGCATGCCGCCAGTCATCGTCACGGAGCCGTTGACGTCAACGCCATCGCCCTCGGCATCGACGTAGATGTAGCCGCCATTGATCGTCAGGACAGCCGTTCCGCCCGTCATGCCCATGCCGCCTCGTTGGCCTTGTCCGAATGGCATTTCGCCCCCGCCGCTGCCATCGCTGCCGTTGATGCCATCATCAGAGGCGACCAGGTGAATCGTCCCGCCGTTCAGCGCGATGTTCAGGCTTTCGATGCCCTCGTAAGAGGTCGCAATCGAGATTTCGCCATCGTTGATCTCGATGCTGGTGTCCGCGTGGACGGCATCGTCGCCGCTCGCCAGCGAAAACGAGCCGCCGTTGATGACGATGCTCTCGTTCGCGTGCAGCGTATCGTCGGCTGCATTGACGGCGAAAACACCACTCTCGACGATCAGCGCCGTGCCTGCCTTCAGCCCTTTGGCCGAGTCATCTTCCGCGATGACGTTCCCGCTGCCGCCGCCAGCCTCCAGGTTGAAGACGCCATCGTGGATGGTCAGCGTGGTCTCCGCCTGAACAGCATCGCCGCCCGCACGGATGTTGAATGTCCCACCGCCGATCGTGATCGTTCCCAGCGCGGCATCCTCTTCGTTGTCGGACTTCAGTCCATCGCCGCCAGACGTAACCGTGATCTCACCGCCGTTGATGGTCAGAGAATCCTTGCCGCGAATGCCATCATCCACCGCAGTCACGGTGATCTGGCCACCGTTGATCGTGAGCGTGTCTTTGCTGGTGATGCCATCGTTGAAGTTAGCCGTCACGGTCAGGCTGCCAGAGCCGTCTATCGTCAGATCGTCGTCGCTGAACAAAGCGGCGTTCGGCTCGTCCTCATCGGCGCTGGCGTAAACGTAGGTCGCAGCGTCGGCGAGCGTGTTCGCAGTGCCCTCCGCCAGCGAGAGCGTGACGGACTCAGCTTCCTTGACGTACAGCGGCGCACTGGTCGCGCTGCTCAGGCTGACACTATCCAGAATCAGCGTGACCGGCTGTGTGTCGTCGGTATCGACGATCACCTGTCCGTCCGTGAGCGTGCCACTCATGCGGTAGCTTCCGGCACTGCTGATGACGAGCGTGCTGCCGTTGGCGACTGCGCCAGCGCCGTCGACACTGATCTGTGTGCCATCAAAGGTGATGCTGGTCTCCAGGGTGTTTCCCTGGGCAATGGTGGGCTGGCTGCCGAGCGCGACGATCAGCAGGGCCAGCACCCCCGCGATAGCCAGGATGGATAAGATGTTACGTTTCACTTGTCAGTCTCCTCATGAGATCGCAGATGTTGAAATAGGGCGGTTCAGTCGTCCGCATCCTGAGCGAGGACGTCGGAAGGCAGATAACTGATGTTGGCGCGCCCATGGGTCGCCGTTCGCGAATAGACCGTCAGAGTCGCCGAATCGCGCAGGAAGTTGACCCGGCCAATTTCCACGCGGCTGACGGGAATACCGAGGCGCTGTTCGAGATCCGCGATCAGGTCTTGCCAGTGCTCAGGGCGGATCAAGTCAATCTGTTCGTATTCCACCGTCCGCCGGATTTCATAGTCGAAGCCCCAACCCTTTTCGAGCACAAATAGCACGCTCAGGGTAGCCAGATTGGTGGCCAGAAATTCGGTGTACGAAGACGTGTTGAGCAGCACAGAGTTGATGACGGACAGGGCCGTGATGACGAACAGATACGTCATCTCGCGGATCGGGATGGTGTCGGTGCGATAGCGCAGAATCGAGAAGATCGCGAACAGGCCAAAGCCCGCGCCCAGGCTGATCGCGCTGTCATTCAGCAGCCGCATCACGAAGAAGATGACGGTGCTGAAGGCCATGAAGGTGAAGACGTAGGCTTTCGAACGCTGACGCGGATAGTAGATGAAGCGTACCAGCGTGAAAATCACCACGAAATTCACTGCGAAGATCAGCAGCGTTTCAGGCAGTAGCTGCATGATTCACCCCCTGTGCAGACAGCTTTTCCAGCAAGCGCATGACCGGCTTGAAGTTGTTGGTTTTCACGCCGTCGTGGAGCATGAAGACGCCAGCGCAGTATTTGCTGAACGACACACTGCGTATGCCCTGGCGCCGCATCATCTGAATGAAGGGCGACGACTGCGATAAGTGTGCCTGCTTGACCTCAGCAATGGCGACCTTGGGGATCTGAATTCTCGTCTGGTCGTATCCGAACGACAGCGCCAGATCGATGGTGACGCGCTCCGGCTGCATGATGCCGACCAGGGTCAGCCTCACGTAATCGTTCCAGAGCTTCGGCTCCAGGTTGCCCATGTGCACTGGCGTGTAGGCATTCACGAATTCGCAAACCGTCTCTGATGCCGTATCCACCCATTGTTCCAGCGGCAGGCGCGACTTCACGGTGCGCTTCTTGTTGTTCTTGTGCTTGACCTCGAAGAAGGACAGCGCTGTATCCACGTATCGTCTGGCGCGCACTTTGTAGCGCTCAGCCAACTGGTTGTGATGCTGGTGATAGAAGGTGAAGTCCGGCTCATCGAAATAGATCGTGTGATAGCGATTCAGCCGCACCTGCTGGATGTCCAGGATGCGATAGTGCGGCTGCGCCTGTTCCAGCACGGCGAGGAGCGCGCTGTAGGGCATCAGATACTTGGTGTCGACGCGATCCAGCAGCGAAACGCCGCTCATTTCGTCCAGGCTGATCGGCACGAAGCCAGACAGCAGTGGATCAAGCTGCGCATACGGGCTGATGAGAGATGGGCTATTCGAGTGAGAGTGCATCGGTCGCTAACTTTCGGTTCGGTGCAGATGACCGGTCTACTTTGGCCGGACAGTCTCAATGTAAAGCAATTGTTAAGCCCTGTGGTTATGTCCGACTCAAATATCCTTAAATCGGGTTTAAGACGTGTTTGTCTCAGACTTTCCGGGGACGCGTTCCTTCACTCGAACCTTGGCGTGAACTGGCGTTATAATAAAGAGTGATATACCCGTCTTTGTGACGGATTATTCTGTGTGCAAAGAGGAGCTGTCCGCATGGCAGACGCAGCCGCCGAACACCCGATCTTTATCATTAGCGACGACAAACAAGGGGAACGGGAGATCGAGATGACGCAGAACAGCGTCACGTTTGGGCGCGGCGAGGAATGTGACATTGTGCTGCCCGAACGGCAGGTTTCACGTGAGCACATCCGCGTTTACCGCGAAGGTGAACAATACTTCATTGAAGATCTGGAGAGCAAGAACGGCACCTGGTTGAACGGCCAGCAGATCAAGGGTGTCAACCGGCTGTTCGATGGTGACGAAATCCACCTCGCCCTGGCCGTGCGCATGCAGTTCATCGGCAGCGGGTCGACCGCGCCGCTTCCGTTCGAGCCCCCCGCGCAGATGACCAGCCGCATTCGCATCGATCCGCAGGCGCGGCGCATCTTCATCGGCGGCAAAGAGATCGATCCGCCGCTCAGCCCGCCGCAGTATCGCCTGGTCGAGCTCCTGATCGCCAACTCCGGGCGCATCTGCACGCGTGACGAGGTCGTCAGCGTCGTCTGGCCGGACGCCATCGCCGACGGCGTCAGCGAGCAGGCCATCGACGCGCTCGTGCGCCGCCTGCGCGACCGCCTGGCCGAGATCGAACCCAACTGGCAGTACATTGTCACCGTGCGCGGGCACGGCTTCCGCCTCGACAATCCCGACGCGTAGGTGAAGGATTCCTGGCACAAAAAGAGACCGTGAGGTCTTGAGGATAGTGCAATGGATTCACTGAAGGAAACGCTCAAGAGCGTGATGGCGACCTACGCCAAAAAGGGCTTCAACGGCTACACCTATCTGACGACCAGCGCTGATGGTGACCAACTGGTCGTGACTGGTGTGGGCAATACTCGGAGTGGTCGCGTGGTTTCTACTGCACTGGTCGCTCAGATCATCGGCGATTCGATTGTTATCGAATGCGACAACACCAATAAGCCGCTCGTCGACGCCTTGCTCGATGCCGGCATCCCCCGCGAGCAGATCATTCTCGCCTATGCGGGCGAACCCGTGCCGGAAGGCGCGTAGAACGTCGCACTCTCCGATGGTGCCTGTGATGCACGATGAGGAACAGTACGGGGCAGAATCATCTTGTTGTGTGGTTCGAACATCCGCGCACTCTGAACATAGGACACGGCTTTGCCCAGAAGAGATGAGCATCACAACACAGTCGTTGCGGCCCTTCAGAAGGATGGCTGGATCGTCACGAATACACAACCCGTAATTCGTGTGGGAAAACGACGCATCTGGGTCGATATTCGCGCTCTGAAACCAGAAACAGGCAGTGTCACGTTTGTAGAAGTCAAGGAAATCGTCAATACATGGTCGCCCGTCCTGGCCCTGCGGAATGCCATTGGTCAGTATCTTCTCTACCGAGCCGCAATGAAGTATATTGGAATTGACGGGCAATTCTTGTATCTCGCGGTCTCATCAGACGCATATGCGGGCATTTTGTCGGAGCCCATCGGTAGACTCGTGTTGACTGAAGCGCAGATCCGCCTGGTCGTATTCGATCCGAAAGTTCAGGAGATAGTGCGTTGGATTCCTTATCCCGAATCGTGAGAGAGACACTGGAAGCCTACGCCGTCGAGGGCGAGAACTTCGACTCGTACCTGGCTGTGACTGCTGACGAGCGCCTGTTTTCCGTGATCGACATCGTGCGCGCACCCGCGAATGAACGTAGTATCGTGACGAGTAGTGTTGTCCGCCTCGTTGGAAATCGCATCGTTATCGAGTATGACGACAACAGTGAACCCATCGTCGACGCTTTGCTCGATGCCGGCATCCCCCGCGAGCAGATCATTCTCGCCTATGCGGGCGAACCCGTGCCGGAAGGCGCCTAGCAGTTTCCGCGGCTCTTGCGTCGATTTCTGCACCAATAACCCTATCGAGTGATCTGGAGCATCGAAGACGATGACGCAGCTTTACCCCTCGTGGATTGAAATCCCCGTGCACGAACTGGATCGCGCCCTGGCGTTTTATCGTGCCGTATTTGACCTGGCCGAGACGCCGCAATATGACGACAGCCCGGACATGCGCATCGCCGTGCTGCTCGCGTCGGATAAGGCTCTGCGTGCGCCGGGCGTCTCCCTGGTGCAGTCACCGGCACACGTGCCGAGCAGCGGCGGCGCGCTGATCAACTTCTACCTGGGCGATCATGCGGCGCTGGAGGCCGCGCTCGTTCGCGTCACAGGTAACGGCGGCAGCCTCGTCAGCGGCGTAATCGACGAGGGCGATGGACAACGCTACACCACCGTGCGCGATCCTGAAGGCAATACGCTGGCACTGTCCTCGTATGAACCGATTGATGGCGAGGAGTAAGTCCCGCTGGCAGTGCGGATGATTCGCGCCCATCGACACTAAAACTTAACCTCATTTCCAAAGCGCAGAACAAACAATGTAGCCTGATGGCCTAGACGAAAATAGGCTACATGTGCAGGCGCGCGCGAAGTCATCGGCATACACTTGACGATAGAAAAAATGGAGTGTATGGGATGAAGCAGTCGTCACGCGCCAGCCTGAAACGGGTGGCTTTCATTGGCACATACCTGCCGCGGCAGTGCGGGATCGCGACCTTCACCAGCGATCTACGTGGGGCTGTCGCGGCGGAATTTCCGCAGATCAATTGTTTCGCCGTACCCGTCACCGATGCCGAGGCGAGCTACGACTATCCGCCCGAAGTGCGCTTCGAGATCATGGAGCAAGATCCGGCCTCCTACCGGCAGACGGCGGATTTCCTCAACGTCAACAACGTCGATCTGGTCTGTTTGCAGCACGAATACGGCATCTTTGGCGGCCCGGCGGGCAGCTACATCCTCCGGTTGCTGCGCGAACTTCGCATCCCGGTCGTCACGACGCTGCATACGGTTCTGAAAGATCCCGACTTCAACCAGCGCGAAGTCATCAGTGAACTGGCGCGGCTTTCGAATCGCATGGTCGTCATGAGCGAGCACGGCCTGGACTTCCTGAAGAAGATCTACCGTGTGCCGTCATCCAAGATCGATCTGATCCCGCACGGCATCCCGGACGTTCCGTTCGTCGACCCCAACTTCTACAAGGATAAGTTCGGCGTCGAGGGCAAGAATGTGCTGCTCACGTTCGGCCTGCTGTCGGCCAACAAGGGCATCGAGTATGTGATCGAGGCGCTGCCGGAGATCGTCAGGCAGCATCCGAACACCGTCTATCTGGTGCTCGGTGCGACTCATCCCAACGTCGTGCGCCACGAGGGTGAGAGCTACCGCGAGAGTCTCCAGCAGTTGGCGCGCGACAAGGGCGTCAGCGAACATGTCATCTTTCACGATTGGTTCGTCACGCTGGGAGAGTTGATCGAATACATCGGCGCGGCGGATATCTACCTGACGCCGTACCTCAACCCGGCGCAGATCACGTCCGGCACGCTCGCCTACACCGTCGGAGCAGGCAAGGCGGTCATCTCGACGCCGTACTGGTACGCACAGGATCTGTTGGCGGACGGGCGCGGCATCAGCGTCCCCTTCCACGATGCGGACGCGATCGCGCAGCAGGTGAATTATCTGCTCGATAACGACGCCGAACGCCACGCCATGCGCAAGCGCGCCTACCTGCAGGGGCGTGAGATGATCTGGTCGGAGGTGGCGCGCCGCTACGTCGAGAGCTTCGAACGGGCACGTGAGGAATGGACGGCTTCGCCGCGCATCTACGTCGTGCGCAAGGACGATCGTCCGGTCGGGCTGCCGCCGCTCAAGCTCGATCACCTCAAGCACATGACGGACGACACCGGCCTGCTGCAGCACGCCACCTACACCGTGCCCAACTACAGTGAAGGCTACAGCACCGACGATAACGCCCGCGCGCTCCTGCTCACGACGCTGCTGGAGGCGAACGCGCCGGAAGTGGCCGAAGATGTCGAATACCTGGCTTCGCGTTACCTGGCCTTCCTGGCGCATGCCTTCAACCATGAAAACGGCCGCTTCCGCAATTTCCTGTCCTACGACCGGCGCTGGCTGGAGGAGGTCGGCTCCGAAGATAGCCACGCGCGTTCGTTATGGAGCCTGGGGACGGTGTTGGGCCGTTCGAAGCATGAGGGGATGCACGGCGTTGCCAGCCAGATCTTTGAACTGGCGCTGCCGAGCACACTCGATTTCAGCTCGCCGCGCGCCTGGGCCTTCACGCTGCTCGGCTTGCACGAATATCTACGCCGCTATTCCGGTGACCGCGTCGCGCACAATGTGCAGACGATCCTGGCCGAGCGCCTGATGGATCTCTACACGCGCACGAAGGGCGATGACTGGTTGTGGTATGAAGACGTCGTCAGCTATTCGAATGCCAAGCTGCCGCACGCGCTGCTGCTCTGCGGCCAGTCGATGAACCGGCTCGACATGATCGACGTTGGCATGACGTCGCTCCGCTGGCTGGCGGATGCCCAGCGAGCTAAGAGTGGGCACTTCAGCTTCATCGGCAACGGCGGTTTCTATCATCGCCTCCAAACGCGCGCCTATTTCGATCAGCAGCCGGTCGAGGCACATGGCATGGTCTCCGCCTGCCTGGAAGCGTACCGGATTACCGGCGACATGGCCTGGTACGAGGACGCGTGGTGCGCCCTTGAATGGTTCCTGGGGCACAACGACCTGGGGCTTTCAGTCTATGACCCGGCGACGGGCGGCTGCCGTGATGGCCTGCATCCGACGTCGGTCAATCAGAATCAGGGCGCCGAATCGACGCTGGCGTATTTGCTCACCTGGGCGGAGTTGCAGCCGTCCGAGCATCTGATGTCGGTTGCTCAGCTGCGCGAGCAGGATGAGCCAACCTACCGGCCAACGCTCGCGCTGGGCCACTGACCGAGATGTCCGAGAGGCTTTTGTTTATTTAGGCGAGAAAGGGCCTAAGCTAAGGGCATCGGTAACGAACCGCAATTGCAGGAGTTCGTTGTATGCCCTTTCGCAATCAACATGTCATGACACTGTTTCACCGCGAAAATCAGAACCCCATTCTCACGGCGGCGGACTGGCCCTACGAGGCGAGCACGATCTTCAACGCCGGGGTGACGCGTCTGCCCGACGGCACGACTTTGCTTCTGTGCCGGGTGGAAGATATGCGCGGCCACTCGCATTTATGCGCGGCGCGCTCGCGTAACGGGGTGAGCGATTGGGAGGTCGACCCGCAGCCGACGCTGCTGGCTGACCCCGACCACTACCCGGAGGAAGTTTGGGGCATTGAAGACCCACGCATCACCTTCGTGCCGGAAATGAACCAGTACATGATCGCCTATACGTCCTATTCGTATGGCGGGCCGGGTGTGTCTTTGGCGGCCACGCGCGACTTCAAGCACTTCGAGCGTTATGGCGTCGTCATGCCGCCGGAAGACAAAGATGCGGCGCTGCTGCCCCGGCGCATTCGCGGGCAGTGGGCGCTGATCCACCGGCCTGTGTCCAATTGGGGCGCGCACATCTGGATCTCGTACTCATCCGATCTCTCGCACTGGGGCGATCACAAGATCATCCTGGAGGCGCGGCGCGGCGCCTGGTGGGACGCCAACAAGATCGGCCTGTCACCGCCACCGATCGAGACGGATGAGGGCTGGTTGATGATCTATCACGGTGTGCGCCAGACGGCAGCAGGCTGCATCTACCGGCTCGGCCTGGCGTTGTTCGATCTCGACAATCCTGAGCAGTGCCTGCGCCGTGGCGATGCCTGGGTCTTCGGCCCGGAGATGACTTACGAGCGCGAGGGTGACGTCGGCAACGTGGTCTTCCCGTGCGGCTACACCATCGGCGACGATGGCGACACGATCAATCTCTACTACGGCGCGGCGGATACGAGCATGGCGCTGGCACGGGGCAGCATCCGCGAACTGCTCGATTGGCTGCACGAGCGTGGCAAGCTGGAGAGCAACACCGCCATGGCAACCGAGACCGCGGCCAGCCGTTAGGGCGGTCACAACCGTATTGCGGGATCAGTACCTGGCGCCGCTGTATGCTGCGCCAGGCCTCGACTCCCAATAACGAACATGTCCAGGCTTGAGCAAGCGCCGGGTATCTCGCCCGGCGTTTTGCTCTGATCGATTGATTGTCTTCCGTTCCCCCGCCGCTTCCCGTACGCCCCTGACATCCGGCGCGCATGTGTGCGACAATAGCGCCCGATCCTCTACACGCGAGGCAGCATGGGCATGGATGCGACATTGATCACGGGCGGGGCGGGCTTCATCGGCAGCCACGTGGCACGGCGGCTGCTGGCACTGGAGCGGCGCGTCGTCGTGATCGACAACCTGAACGACAGCTACCCGGCGCACCTCAAGCGCGAGAACATCCGCGACTTCAAAGATCACCCGCTGGTGACGATCATCGAGGGTGACGTGCGCGACGCCGAGCTGATTCAACAGACGCTGGCCGAACATGACGTGCGCCGCATCTGCCACCTGGCGGCGATGGCGAACGTGCGCGCCAGCATCGAACGTGCGCATCTCTACTTCGACGTCAACGTCAACGGCACGCTCAATCTGCTCGAGGCGGCGCGCAGGGCGAGCGTCGAGCAGTTCGTGCTCGCGTCGACCTCGTCGGTCTATGGCAACACGTCGCCGGTGCCGTTCGTGGAGACGATGAGCGCCGACCGTCCGCTCGCGCCGTACCCGGCCAGCAAGCGCTCGGCGGAACTGCTCGCCCACGCCATCCACAACCTGTTCGCGCTGCCGGTGACGGTGCTGCGCTTCTTCAACGTCTACGGCCCGCACGGGCGCCCGGACATGATGCCGATCATGGTGCTGCGCGCCTTGATGGACGGTTCGACGATCACGGTCTACGACGACGGCGAACTCAAGCGCGATTGGACCTACATCGACGACATCGTCGACGGCGTCATTCGCGCGCTCGACCGCCCGCTCGGCTACGAGATCATCAACCTGGGCTACGGCGCCCCGGCGACGCTCAATGAATTCATCGACGCTCTGGAAGAACTGACCGGGCGGCAGGCGATCCAAAAGCGGGTGCCTGCGCCGCCGACGGAACTGCGCGTCACCTACTGCGACAACAGCAAGGCGCGCGATCTGCTCGGCTTCGCGCCCGCCATCCCGCTCCATGAAGGCCTGGCTCGGACGTGGGAATGGTTCCGCGAGGCCGGTTCCGGGTTCTGAGTTCAAAATTCGGTGCTCAGTGGTCAGTGCTCGGTGCTCAGAAAAAGGTGATGAGGGATGAGCAACGAGGGATGAGTCAAAAACGCGCCGAGTTGATTGTTGTGGTTCCCGCTAAAGGCTAACCGCTAGGTGCTATCGGCTAACCGCCAAAAGCCAACCGCCAATACCCAACCACCCACCAAATGTGCTACAGTTACGCGCGTTTGACGTGTATTTGCACCTGATCTGTAACCCCTCATGACGATTTCACCCCCACGCACAAGCGAAATCCTGCTGCCGCCAATCCGTTTGAGCGGTGACTGGCGCGTGCGATCCGCCCCGCTCAATGCGCCGGACGCGCCGCCGACCGGCGACTGGATCAGCGTGCCGGAGTGCGCGCATTTGCAGCCCGCGCTCAATCCCGACCGGCCGTACTGGGGCAGCCACCTGCGCGCGATCAACGAGCAGGCGTGGATCTACGAGCGCGTCTTCAGCCTGCCGGACGTGGCGTACCAGCGCGCGCGGCTGCGCTTCGAGGGTGTCGACTACTTTGCGACCGTCTGGGTCAACGGGCAGTTCGCCGGGGAGCATGAGGGGCATTTCGCGCCGTTCAACCTGGACGTGACCCGTCTGCTGCGCCCCGGCGAGAACCGGCTGACCGTGCGCGTCACCTCGCCGTGGGATGCGCCCAATCCGCACGGCACCTACCCGACCGATCACGTCATTCGCGGGCTGGTCAAAGGCCTGTACGAGCACGGCGAGGGCGTCGTGCCGCCGGACGTCAACCCGATCGGCATCTGGCGGCCCGTCTGGCTGCTGCTGGATGCGGGCGTCAGCCTCGATCGCGTGCGCATCCGTACGGCGCTCGATGGGCAGGTCGATCTGCGCTACACGATCGCCAACATGACGGGCGAGACCTGGCAGGGCAGACTCGAGCTTCGCGCCTTCGCCGAAGATGATGCGGATAACGGCGTCGCCGCGGCGCGCGAGATCAGCCTGCCGCCGGGCGTCCATCACGTCGAGCAGACGCTGCACATCCACGAGCCGCGCCTGTGGTGGCCCTGGGATCATGGCGCGCCGAATCTGTACGGCCTGGAGACGACGCTGACTGGCGTGGATGGTGCGACATTGAGCGCGCAGCAGGAGACGTTCGGCGTGCGCACCGTGCGCTTGGAGCGCGCGCCGGATCGCTTCACGTATGTTGTCAACGAGCGTCCTCTGTTCGTGCGCGGCTCGTCGTATATGCCCGCCATCTATCTGTCCCAGGCAGATCGCGAGTCGATGGCGCGCGACGTGATGCTGGCGCGCGAGGCCAACCTCAATCTGCTGCGCGTGCACGTCCACGTCTCGCCGCCGGAACTCTACGATCTGTGCGACCGCGCCGGGATGCTCGTCTGGCAGGACTTCGAGCTGAACTGGGTGCAAGAGACGTCGCCCGCCTTCGAGCAGCGCGCCCGCACGATGCTGAGCGAGATGATCGATCTGCTCGGCAATCACCCGTCGGTCATGACGTGGGCCTGCCACAACGAGCCGACGATGGTCTTCGCCCGCCGCCAGAACGTCGAAAAAAGCCCCGATCCGGCGCTCTATGCGCAGGCCACCGAGCAAGACCCGACGCGCCCGGTCTTCATCTGCTCTGGCCAGCTTGAGGGCGACTGGAAGCGCGCGGGCGACGTGCATACCTATTACGGCGCATTGTGGACGCGGCGCTACACCGACATCTACAAACATCACTACCGGCTGAACACCGAGTTCGGCTTCGAAGCGCCCGCCGCCGAATCGACCCTGCGCCTGTACCCCGATCTGTGGGACAGCCTGTCGCACCTGGAAGGCGGCATCGAGGCGCTGTGGGCTTATCAGGCCGAGCTGATCCAATTCCAGGTCGAGCACTTCCGCCGCCTGCGCGCGACGATCTGCGGCGGCTATGTCCACTTCTGGCTGGCGGATCTGGTGCCACAGGTCGGCTGCGGGGTGATCGATGCGCGGCGCGAGCTGAAGGGCGGTTACGACGCCCTGCGCCGGGCCTCGCAGCCGCTACATGTCGCGCTCGAACACGACGGACGCCGCCCACGTGCCTTGTGGATCTTCAACGACACGACTGCGCATCACCCGAACGCGACCGTCCGCTGGCAGGCGCGCGATGCGACGGGTAACCTGCTGCTGGAGGGTCAATCGACGTGCGACGTGGCACCGAATCGCTCACAGCGCGTCGTTTCGGCGGCGTGGTCACTGCCGCCGGAAGCCTGCGCGCAGATCGATCTGCAACTGGTCGACGGCGATGGCCAGGTGTTGACGGAGAATCAGTACCAGCACCCGTTCCGACCGACGCCGCGCCCGCGTGGCTACCCGTGGAAGTTCCACCCCGGTCTGGGCATGAAGGTGTTCGATCATCCCGACGCGCCCAGCCTGGCCGATCACAACATCCCGCGCGCGCTCAAAGTCGTGCCGCTGCCCGTGCGCGAATCGGGCGCGGAGTGGATGCTGCGCCAGCGCTTCCCCCGGTGGCTGGCCTCGCGCATCGCCCGCGTCGCCGATCTGCTGCTGTCGTGAGGGGATACCTTCACTCGGCGAGAAAAGTACGCTAAGCGAGCGTATGAATCAGCTGGCTGCATGACCATACAACGCCCATTGCGCCGATCAACATGCAGATCAACCCCATGATCTTCTGCTCAATGTTGTCGGACTTCCTGACTTGCTTTTTGGGCTGAATGCATTCTACGTTGCGGAGGTTTACAGGCACTCGGCCCTCGGCTCGCCAAAGTACAAGTCCGCCATAGATGAACAGGCCCGCGAGCGCCGTCATTCCTCCATAGAACAGCCAGTACACGAATACTTCAATCGCGCGCATCGCTGAGTATCCAATCAACAATCATGAGGTCTAGATCTAGCAGTTTAGCGACATATTTTCGGCGGTTACGAGGCGCGAAGAACTGGAAGGAGATGACAGTTAAGACCGTTAGGAATTGTCTTCTTCGAATGTTTCAGCAATCGCGTCGACGATTTGATCGTCAGCTAAGTTCTCAAGATCAGACTTGGAGTAGATAGCGATCAGGTAAACCATGTCGGCAGTGCGCACGTAGTACAGCACCCGATACCCGCCGCTCTTGCCGCGCTGGGCGTCGCTGTTTGGCACTCTCACTTTGTAGACCGTGTAGGGGAGGCCCTGAAGTTGATCGCCGGGGGTCGCGCCGCTCTCCAGTTGGGCGATCAGTGGCTCAATGTCGTGCATGACGTTGGGATAGCGCTTGCGCAGTTTTTTAGCCAGGCGCTCGAATTTCGTCCCAATGACGACATCAGTCATCTTGCGCCATTCGCCGCCGGAATTCCTCGACGCTGAGACCGCCGCCACGACGCGCCTCCCGAATGCCATCTTTCACCGCGTCAAGCACTTCGGCGGTAGTGATGTCATCGGCGAGCGCATCCTCGATCACCGCGCGCAAATAAGCATCGGTGTTCTCATAGCCCAATTCGCGTGCTAATGTTTCGGCGCGGCGATTCTGCTCATCGGTCAGAGTGATCACTTTTTCGACCATGCGCTTACACCTCTCCCATTGCCTACAGTGTAGCACAATGGACATCATTCGCTGGCTCGGAATTCGGCTGCGTAAGCGGGCCTGAATGTGAGGAATTGTCGGGGAGCCGCGCCGAGCACGACTCCCCGTAAAACACGCTAGTTCGGCGAGGGTTCGCGCCCGTTGACCGGGATCGCGGCTGCCTCGATCAGCGCGCCTTCGGCGGCTTCGCGCGGCTGCGGCTGGACGTAGCTGCCATAGAGGCGCCACTCGTCCATTCGGCACGAATGCACCAGCTTGCCGTCCCAAACCGTCATGTCCGGGCAGCTTTCGCACATGTCGACGCGCCCGTCTTCCAGTAGATCCGGCCCCTGGATGATGCCGATGCTCTGGACGTACATCGGCTGGAACAGCCGCATCGGGTTGCGCAGGACTTCCTTCCAGAACTGCGCATGCGTCTGGCGGACGCCCTTGTCAAACAGGCCGAGCGCGAAGGCGATCTTCGGGATCTTGTTGCTGGGCGAGTAGATGACGTAGGTGCCGTGCTGCAGGTGATGGATCGTCTGGAACAGTTCCATGACCTTCTTGCCTGCCGACCCGTACATCTTGCCCTTGGCGCCCAACTGCGCCGAAACCAGCCATGTCAGCTTGTCGTGTACCTGCGAGCCGCCCATGTAGGCCGACGTCTCATAGTGCGGGAAGTATTCCTTGATCTTGGCGTAGATGTCCGCCGAGGTCAGGTACGATTCGGCGTCGGAATCGGCGACGTAGCTCGTGCGCAGGTCGACCTTCTGGCCGTTGGCATAGTAGTCGAAGTCGCCTTCCATCACGGCATTGCGGAATCCGATCAGCACCAGGCCGTGGACGCGGTCAATATTCTTGTTGGCCCAGCTGACCATCTCCGGCACCATGTGCAGGTTGCCGGGGTAGACGGTCATACCGAAGCTGGCGAACAGCCCGCCGACGTCGTGCACCATGTCCGCATAATACTGGCGCAGTTCGAACAGATCCTGTTCCGTCTTGCCCTTCCAGTGCGGGCGCTGCTGCTCACTGTCGATGTGGAAGGTGAAGCCGACGGCACCGGCCTTCTTCAGGTCGACCACCAACTGACGGTTGTCATACAGCTTGATCGCGTTGGTCAGGATCAGCGGTTTCATCTTCAGGCTGCGGATGTGAGCGACGATCTCGAGGATGTTCGGGTGGATGAGCGGCTCGCCACCGGCGATCGAGATGTTGTCACAGTTGCGCCACTTCTTGAGCAGATTGATCTCCTCTTTGATCTGCTCCAACGACTTGTGGCCCTGCATGCCGTTGATGCGATAGCAGCCCCGGCAGTACGTATTGCACTTGTCGGTGACTTCCAGCCAGCCGATCGGGTTGTCATTGCCCGACCACGGGAACCGGTACATGTTGCTCTTGAGCAGTTCCATTTTTGCTTTCTCCCAGTTGAAGGGGCGGGGTACGACCAGAGGATCGAGATGTCAGGGCCGTTGGGAGAGGCATACTGTCTCAAAGCAACGGGGCTGTGCGTAGAGCTGCATCCCGCTCGACGATCGAGGCCGCCCGAGGCGACAAAATATTTAGCGTCGCTAAATAATTCTAGCGCATTTATTTAGCGATGCAAAGTAATGCTCTGGGTGAGGATTATTTTTCGGCATGTTAAATCACAACGATCTCGCAATGGGGTGCGTCCGCCAGACCGTCGAATGGTCTGGCTGGTGAAAGGGGTAAGCCGCCTCGAAGGCGGCTGTTGTTGAGGCTTTTAGCATCACAGATGACGTAGTCGGCGTGACTTAGGTTCTGCCCATACTGGCAAGAACCTTGCCCGCGCAATGGAATCACCTTTTGCAGCCACCTTCAGGCAGCTTCCACCGAGCCGACCAGATGCTTCGAGCATGTGGCCGGGATCTGCGCCGCGCGCCGCTGGCGATCATGCTATACTGAGCGCGATCCGATCCCCCGCACCAAAACGAGCACAACATATGTACGCATGCTACGTTAAGTTCAGAGCGCAGCCCGGCCAGCGCGACGCCCTGGTCGAGCATCTTTTGAATGCCGCGCACTCCGTCGAGCCCCTGGCTGACTGCCACCTGTACCTCGTCAACACATCGCCGACGGAAGCGGACGCCGTCTGGGTGACGGAGATCTGGCACAGTGAGGCGGCCCACGATGCCTTCCTGACTGACGAAGCAACGCGTGCGGCGATCCAGCAGGTGCTGCCACTGCTGGCAGATCGCCCGGAGAAGATAAATCTCGTGGCTGTGGGTGGCAAAGGTATCGCTGCTGAGTGACCCGCTCCGCTATTTCGGACGTGTCCGCTCGGCGGCCTGCGCCACATAGCCGACCAGTTCGTCGCTGACATCCGCGACACTCGTGATCTCGATCATGTGGCCGATGTTGGGCATGGCGCCGAGGCCCTTTGCCTGCTGCACGTAGCTGTCGAATGGCCGGTCGCCCAGGTCGAGACCGATGCGAAGATTCGCCCGGTTGATCTTGATGCAGCCGAAGACACGCTCATGTTCCATGGAGACATACGTTTTGGTCGGGATGAATTCCACGTCACTCAGCCCGGCCTGAAGATGCTGACTCAGCACCTCGTAGAGAGGTCGCTGATTCTCTTTCCCCTCGAACAGCTTCGCGAACAGCACGTCGTAGTCGTGCACCGGCTGGCCGTCGTTGAGGTAAATACCCGTCAGGATCGACGCCTGCATGTGATTCAGGCCATGATCCTGCTTGAGCCAGTTGATGATCGCGTTAGTCTTGTCCAGCCCTGCCGCGCCGATGATCCCCATCCAGCTTTGCAGGTCATGACCGGTCCTGGCTGCCGCCGTCGCGATGAACTCGCGTTCAAACTCCTGAGCGCCCTTCGCCATCATGGTTCCTTTCTACGTGGTGAATCCGGGGCGTACGCTCCCGACGTTGGGTCCACAGGCAAAGATACACGGTTCTAGAACAGGTGTATTGTAGAAATTTAACCTACGGGTACGAAATGCACGTCCTGGCCGGGCTCAAGCTCGCCGAAGACATGCGCACGCAGCTCGACATAGGCTGTCGGACTGAGACCGGTGAAGGCCTGGAAGTCATGGTTGAAGTGCGCCTGATCGTAGTAGTGGCAGCGATAGGCGATGTCTGCCCAGTCGATGGGGCGGCGTGGGTCGATGGTGTGGAGCACCGCCTGCAGCCGCATCACGCGCGCGAGTTCCTTGGGCGTGACGCCGATCATCCTCTTGAACTGGTGATTCAGGTGCTTGTGGCTGATGCCCATGGCGTCGCTCAAGGCGCGAATCGGCAGGTGTCCCTCGCTTTGCGTGATCGCCCGCACGGCGTGCTGCACGGCGTCGAGTCCATGGCGGTCGGACAAACGCTGGAGCAGCAGGGCTTCCATCAGGCGGAACTTGTCTTCGACGCTGATGGCCTCGGCCAATCGCTCGCGCGCCTCGTCGATGAAGCGCCCCCAGATCAAATCCATGTCGATGACGCCGTTGCTCAGCTCGGAGATCGGGAAATCGAAGAACGGATGTGCACCGCCCGGCTCGAAGCGCACGCCGAGCATGAGCGTTTCCGCGACCGGCTCGTTGATGATGTACCCGGTCTGAAAACCTGCGACCCAGCTCTGACGCATCAGGTTGAACGACGTTTCGTCGCCCTTGTCGATCACGCGATGTGGACTACCAAAGTTGATCATGAGTTCGATGAAGCCGCTGGGCAGGATCTTTTCGCGCGTGTAGGTCACATGGTCGTCCACCAGCCACAGGCAGCGAACGTAACGTGAGAGGGGCGCGTGTGGTCGATAGGTCTCAAACATCAGGCCAGTCCTCAGTAGAACGCATTTTCGATATTAGCGCATGTGAACGACGCTGCCAATGATCGCAAAGTTTGCCTTATGCCTGGCTGACCTCGTTCAGGAACATCACCCGCTCGCGGACAAACAGAGTAGGCCCGGTATCCGTGGCGATATGGCGTTGGCCGGGCAAGACGACCGTGCCGCTGCCAGGCTGGTCGGCGTCTCAAGCTTCGACGTTCGTCCTGGCGAACGGTGGGCCGTCGCCGCCGACCAAGAGCAACACGGGCACTTGCAACTGCGCGCACCGTTCGGCTTCAAGGCGATAATCGTCCGCTACCCGGTACTCCCGTGGAATTCTGCGGGCCGCCGCGACCCGCGACGAAAGCGGCCAGTTTGCGATAGGGTTCGAGTTCGTGCGGCGGCATTCTGACGATTTCTCGCAGAAATGCCAGCACCGCTTCTTCCAATTCGCCGGCGTTGAGCAGCGCCTGTATGCGTTCCATCAGACCAAATCGCGCACGGCGATGCGCAAATCGGGATAGCTGTCGAGCAGCGCGACGAAATCCTCCGCCAGCGGCAGCCCGCCGGGCACGATCTCGATCCGATCCGGGCGCCCGCCTTGCAGGATGTTGTAGGCGTAATTGATGTGCGTCGGCGCGCTGACCGCCGCCAGATCGTCGTAGACGGGCAGCGTCTCGCTGGCGGACTCGCCCCAGGTCACGCGCACGAACCACCAGTTCAGCCCGTTCGACTGCGCCGGATACGGATCTTCGTCGAGGGCGGTGCGCGGCGTCTGTCCGCGTGCCCACAGCAGCGTCATCAGCGCGATCTGATCGTGGCTGACGACGTCGTCCGAGGCGACGATCAACGGCTGCGCCAGCGCCAGACTGTAGCCGGAGTCCGGGCCATAGGTCGTCAGCGCGCGGTCGACCAGCGTCAGCGTCAGGCGTGTCTTGTCCGCAAGCTGCGGGATGGCATTGATTTCCGCGATCTTCATGTGGAAGCTGGCAGCGTCGCGGTGGAGCACCATCCGGCTGTGATCGCTGATCCAGCCGACAGCGTTCTTCAGCCCCAGCGAGGCCCCGGCCAGCACGTGCTTGCCCAGGCGCGGCAGATTGACGACGTGATCGACGCGGTCGAGGATCTCGGCCACGTGCAGCTCGTCGCCCCAATGATTGTCGCCGGGCACAACGCCGGGCACGTAGGCCGTCTCGAACGGTACCTCGTCGAAGCAGTGGATCAGCGCGCCGGCTGACTCCGCCGCCTCAAGCAGGCCGTTGGCGCGCAGGTTGTCGCGCGTCGAGCCTTTCGAGCCTTCGGCGAGATGGCGCACGAACATGGCGCCGCTCATGTCGCCGACGTAGACGTCGCCCGCGCCCGCCTCTTTGAGCAGCCCGACGACGCCTTGCAGCACGTCCGGCGACGTGACCGAAGGCGGCCCATAGTTCGAATTGCTGGCGACCTTGACGAAGACCGAGTCGCCCTGGTGCAGCCAGCTCAAATCGGTCGCGGATAAGAATGCCTGGCGCACGGCGGCGGCGGTCGCCGTCGCTGCCGGGTTGTAGCTTTGCACGTGCACACGGCGGATGCTCTGGGCGCTGGCCGTCTGTGCCAGCCGTCGTCCGCCGAGCAGGGTTGCCAGCACACCACCGCCGAGCAGACCGATGAATTGGCGCCGCGAGGGTCTGGCGAAATGATCGGTCACAGGGTTACCCTCCTCTGATCCGATACAAACTAGGCTAATGATAACGCAAACGGCGAGGAGTGGGATTGAACCACAAGGGGGCGCCTGGCGGATGCGCGACTTGCAGAAACACTATATGATCGCGCATGAGGTTTCGCAGAGCAGGAGGGCGGTGGCTTATGCGCGCGTATCGCTTCACACTCTACACGCTCGTCGGGTTGGCGCTGGCGGTTTCATCCGCTGCTGCACAAACCCCCGCGGTTGCCGTCCCTGACGTGACCGGCTTGAGCGTCCCTGCGGCTGCCACGCGCCTGCATGAGGCCGGGCTGCGCCTGGGGGCGATCGAGTCCGTCCGCTGGGAGGAGGCGAGCGGGCTGCCCGTCAACACCGTCAGCCAGCAGGCGCCCACCGCGGGTGAGAGCGTCGATGCGGGCGCGGCCATCGGGCTGACGGTTCTGCGCACGCCCAACGTCGCGCTCGTCTACGACGACAACGATCTGACGCTGATCAACCAGACCGGCGGCAACCTGCCGTTGGCGGGGATCAGCCTCAGCTCGAGTGATGGTGCGGCGCTGTTTCGGGCGGATCGCTGGCCTGTGGCGGGGTTGGGGCCGGGGGATTGCGGCCAGGTCTGGTCGGTGCCGCGCGGCGATGCCAAGGATGTCGAAGGCTGCGGGTCGATCTTCTGGCTGACGACCAGCAACAACGCCGAGCACGCCTGGACTGCGCTCAACAACGTGACGGCGTTCAACCTGGCGCAGAATGGCGTCGTGCGCACGACCTGCCCCGCAGCGCCTGCCAACAGCGAGCCGATCCGCTGCGAGGCGTATGTGCCCGCGCCGGATCAGGCGGAAGAGACGGCCTTCGTCTACTTCGCCTACACCGACGACCGCTTTGTCGTCGCCAATCCGAGCGCGGATCAATGGATGCCGCTCAACGCGGCGACTGTCTACAACTTCAACCCGAACATGAGCGTGCCGGGCGCAGGCGTGCCGCTCGGCGATCCGTCGTTGTACGGTGCGGCGGATCGTGTCGAAGAGGTGAGCAGGCTGGCGCCGGGCGAGTGCCTGCTGTTGACGCGCGGCCAACTCGACGCCGCCACACCGCCGATCCCCTGCCGGGTGATCGCCCAGCTCAGCATCGATCCAACCGTGATCTTCTGGGCGGCGCCGTTCGAGATGGAGAGCGTCAGCGATGGAGTCCGCCGCGCCTGCCCGGCGAGCACACCGGGCAAGCCAACGCTCTGCATTTTGCCGCGCTAATCGTCGTCGTCGTCATCGCGATCGCGATCGCCACCTTCACAGCGACGGCGCCAGCCATGCGCGGGCGCCCACGGCGGCGGCGGATTACCGCAGTTGCCGGGGTCGCGCCAGACAACACCATCGTCACCAACGTTGACGTCGATATCGACAACCACGATCGTGATGGCGATGATGGTGATGTTGATCTGCGTATCGCTATCGAGACGCACCCATTGGGTCAGGTCATCGTCTTCGCCGACGAACTCACCCTCCACGCGCACGATATCGCCGATCTGGATGACGGTCAGCACCGGATCATCCGCGTTGACGACGATATTGATGTTGTAGATGGTGATGACGTTGATGTTGATCGCTTCGACCGGGCCTTCGATGACCACGACCACGCTGCCCGAATTGACAGGCGTCGCCGTCGGTGTCGGGCCAGGAGTCGGCTCCAAGGTCGGGGTGGCTGTGGCCGTCGGCACGGGCGTGGCGTCCGGCGGGGCGATGATGATGATGATCTGCGCCAGGATGCGGCCATCGCTCGTCAGCACGCCTTGAACCGTCACCTGCATGCCGACGAGTACCACGGGCGCGGGCTGCACCGCCTCCAGCGAGACCGTGAGGCCGTTGACGACGATCAACGTGCCGCTCGCCTGGCTAACCGTGCCGGTGAAGCTGATGGTGCCGCCTGTTCCTGCACCATCCTGGGCAGCCACAGGCAGCGCCAGCGTTGCTACCGCGAGGAGCGCCACCAATCCATAAAGAATCAAAAAACGCCGCAGAGCCTTCATAGTCCCCTCCCAAGGTGCTCTTCGCAACCTGGATATTATTGTAACCTATGATATGACTCTGCGGCCTTGCGGATGGACTAATTCCCTATGCGCGCGTCGTTCAGCCGACCAGCGCCTGCAGCACCTGCTCGCGCCAGCCGGGCAGCAGCGCTGCCAGCACGACCACGTCGACGACGATCGCGCCGATGGCCGAGCCGGTCGGCATGACGCCCCACCAGGGCACGATCGCCACCAGCGAGATGATCGCCGCCACGACGGCGAGCGTCGGCCACCAATCCTGATTCGTCGCCAGGCCGATGCCCGCCACGACGAAGCCGACCATCGCGATCAGCCACACGGCACTGAGCGCACGGCCCAAGGCGCTCTCAATGGTGACCGCGTCCGAAAACAACCACGGACGCTCGGCAAAGCCCATCGGCACCGACGTCCACGCTTCCATGACTCCCATCACATGGCCGAGGCCATGTGCCACCATCACAATGACGACCGCCCAACGCAGCAGACTTCCGTCCATGGTGCCCTCCAGCCGATCAGAACGGCTGCGAAATGTGTGTTCCCCCGAACATATTCGACAGTACGATAAATCTTAGAATGGGCGTAGTGATGAATATCACGACAATCGCGCGCGAACGACACCGTACAATATGGATTGTCATGTTGGCGCAAAGGAAGGATGCAGGCAGACGATGGAGAGGCAGGCTGAGACGAAACCACTGGACGAACACTACCTGATCGCGCGCAAGCTGTCGTGGCAGCAGCAGCTGTTCCGGCGGGTGATACCATGGCTGCGCGATTACGCCAATCGCGATCAGACGTTGGCCGCCGAGCGCGCCGAGATGGATCGTCTGAGCCGCTTCATGCTGATGCCGCGCGGCGTCACAACGCAGACCGTGATGGTCGGCGACATGCCCGCGACCTGGATCACTCCGGCGAACGCCGTGCCGGGGCGAGCGCTGCTCCATGCGCATGGTGGCGGCTTCATCACCGGTTCGCGCCAGACGCATCGCGCTCTGGTTGCTCGCCTGACGCTGGCCTGCCGGGCGCGGGCGCTCGTCTACGATTACCGGCTGGCCCCGGAACATGCGCACCCCGCGGCTCTCGACGATACGCTGGCGGCCTATAGCTGGCTGCGCGGTGCGGGCTTCGCGCCAGCGCAGATCATCCTGTGCGGTGATTCGGCGGGCGGGGCGCTCGTCCTGCTGGCGCTGCTCAAGCTGCGCGACGCAGGCGATCCGCTGCCGTCGTCGGCGGTTTGCCTGTCGCCCGTCACCGATCTGACCGGTAGCGGCGAAACGATGATCAGCAATGCCGAGCGCGCCATCTTGCTCAAGCCGGAGCACTTGACCGGCATGCCGCACTACGTCGGCGCGCAGGATGCGTCGTCGGGGCAGGTGTCGCCGCTGTTTGCGGATCTGCATGACCTGCCGCCGCTGCTGATCCTGGCGGGCTCGATTGAGATCCTGCTCAGCGATGCGACGCGTTTCGCCGACAAAGCGTTGGCCGCGGGCGTCGACGCCACGCTGGAAGTGTGGCCGGGGATGTGGCACGACTGGCCGGTCTTCGCGCCGTTCCTGCCCGAAGCGCAGGACGCCATCCGGCGCATCGGCGCGTTCGTGGAGGCCGTGCAGGGGTATTGAGCGATCGGGCAAGTCACAGACACGTCATCCCCGGATAGAATATTGGGTCAACGAACGATGGGGCGTCCCTACAGGACGCAATTGTGGGGACGAGGCGTGCCTCGTCCGTTTCTCACATCAATTTCACCGACAGGCATAGAAATGCTGCGTGATGACTGATACCGACATCCTGATCGTCGGAGCGGGGGCTGCCGGGCTGATGGCGGGCATCTGGGCCGGGCGGTCGAACCCGCGGCGACGGATCGTCATCCTCGACGGCGCGCGCAAGCTCGGCGCTAAGATCCTGGTCGCCGGGGGCGGGCGCTGCAACGTGACGCACGACGTCGTGGACGAAACGGCCTATGCCGGGTCGTCGCGCAATGCGATCCGGAAGGTGCTGCGCCGCTTCGACGTGGCACAGACGGTCGCCTTCTTCCGCGAGATCGGCGTCGAACTCAAGCGCGAGGACACGGGCAAACTCTTCCCCGTGACCGACGATGCGCACACCGTGCTCGATGCGCTGCTGCGCGCTGCTGCGGAGGCCAACGTCCGCATCCTGCATCCTCGCCGTGTCGAGACGATTGCGCCGCAGGAGGACGGCTTCGTCGTGGGTGGTGAATGGGGATCGATGGCAGCGGCCAGGATCGTGCTGGCGACGGGCGGGCGGGCGCTGCCCAAGAGCGGCAGTGATGGCCATGGCTACGCACTGGCCGAGTCGCTCGGCCACTCGCTGACGCCACGTATCTTCCCAGCGCTGGTGCCGCTGATCCTGGAGGGCGGTCACTTCCTGCGCGATCTGAGCGGCATCAGCGCCGACGTCACGCTGAGCGTCCACGGGGGGAGCGGCAAGCGTTTGATCGCGTTCGACGGTAGCTTGCTGTGCACACATTTCGGGCTGTCCGGCCCGGTCGCGCTCGACATCAGCCGCTATTATCTCGACGCGCGGGCGGACGATTCCGGCGCGACGTTGGCTGTCAACTGGCTGCCCGCCTTCACGCCGGAGACGTTCGAGCAGCATATCCTGGCGCATCCGCACGATGGCGTCCTGCGCACCCTGAGCGATCGCCTGTCCGACCGGCTGGCGCGCGCTCTGCTCGATCAGGCGGGGATCGCGGCGGGTACAATCTTCGGTGCGCTGACTCGCGAGCAGCGCCGTGCGATCGTCGGCGTCGTCTGCGCGCTGCGCCTGCCGATCACGGGCGACCGCGGTTACACCTATGCCGAAGTCACCGCGGGCGGCATCCCCCTGAGCGAGATCCGGCTGGAGACGATGGAGTCGCGCGCCTGCCCCGGCTTGCATCTGTGCGGCGAGATCTGCGACGTCGACGGGCGCATCGGCGGTTACAACTTTCAGTGGGCCTGGGCCAGCGGCTACGTGGCGGGCGTGAGTCTGTGAACAATCCGTCGAGAATCTGGTAGACTGAACGTGAAATCAGCGACAGTCTGTCGCAGCGAGGAACCTCCAATGATGGCATCGTTGCCAGTCGAGACAATTCCCATTCGTGTCGATGAGCATAATCGGCTCAGGGTTGGCAACACACGTGTCTTGCTCGAACTGGTCGTCTATTCGTTCCGGCTCGGCAATACACCAGAAACGATCACCGACCAGTATCCCTCGCTGTCATTGGAAGACGTCTACCTGGCGATTGGTTACTATCTGCGCCACCGCGACGAGATCGACACATATTTGCGCGAGCAGGAAGAAGAAGCCAGTCAGGCGCGGCGTGAGTGGGAAGCAAAGCATCCGCCGACGCTGACACGCGAGATATTGTTGGCACGCCTGGATGAGAAGCGCCCGAACTAACACGTCTCGTATGTGTTTGCATCGCAGTGAATGGCGAGATGGTTAAGCAGCATCACCGCCAGTGGCTCGAAGCCACCGGCTAGCAGGTCAAAGCCTGCTGGAAGCAGGCTGCCAGACTGCACGATCTGCCGACCAGCCACCTTCCAGGTGGCTTCCCGTGTACCCAGCCCGATGCTTCGAGCATCGGGCGCGCTTAACCTGATACTTCACAAACTCGAACGTTTCACGCATAAATCCCTGTCAATCCGCTGCTGGTAAAACACGCAGGAGCAACCCGATGTCCTCTGACAAATCTTTCGGCGAGCTGTCCTACGAGCAGTTCGCGGAGCGCTACGCCGCCATTGTCGAGACCAAGCCGCACAACGCCTACCTCGCCGACCCGGCCATCACGGCGCTGCTGCCGCCGGTCGCCGGGCTGCGCATCCTCGACGCGGGCTGCGGCAGCGGCTGGTACAGCGAGCGCTTCCTCGACGCGGGCGCGGCGCATGTGACCGCCATCGACGTGACGCCCGCCTTCATCGCCATCGCTCGCAAGCGCCTCGGCGAGCGCGCGACCATCCTCCGCCACGACCTGCGCGAGCCGTTGGCGTTCGCCGCCGATGCCAGTTACGACCTCGTCTTCTCCAACCTCGTGTTCGATTACCTGCCGGATCTGGCGCCGGTCCTGCGCGAGATCGCGCGCGTGCTCGTGCCGGGCGGGACGTTCGTCACCTGCTTCGGCCACCCGACCGGCGATTGGGTGCTGGCGCTCAGCGGGCGACTGACGATGGATGACGCGCCCGATTACTTCGCGCTCCAGGCGTTCGACTTCGCCTGGGGTGGGTTCGGCGAGCCGAGGCCGGTCGTGCGCAGCTACCGCAGGCCGCTGAGCGCTATCCTCATGCCGCTGATCGAGTCCGGGCTGGTGCTCGACGGCATGATCGAAGCGCAGCCGACCGAGGCCTTCCGCGACGCCGACCCGGCAGATTATGAGCGCCACATGCGCAGCCCGACCTTCCTCGCGTTGCGTGCCCGCCGCCCCGGCGGATGATTCAACGCACATGAGCGGCGCAAATCCGCTATCCTGAGAAGGATGCAGCGTACGACAGGAGGACGCCGACATGACCGCCCGACGCATGACGATCCTCGCCCTCGGCTCGCGCGGTGACGTGCAGCCCTACGTCGCGCTCGGCCATGGCCTGCAAGCCGCGGGCTACCGTGTGCGCGTGGTCACGTTCGAGTCATTTCGCTCGCTGGTCGAGGCGCAAGGGCTGGATTTTCACCCGGTCGCGGCTGATGCGCAGGCGCTCGTCGCGACCATGATGGGCGGCGGTGGTTTCGGCACGCGCAATCCGCTGCGGCTGATGCAGGCCGTCATGCGCAGTTTCGGCGCGATGGCGGATGCCTACGTCGAGGCGTTCTCGCCGGATGCGCTGGCCGATTCTGACGCGATCCTCAACCAACTGCCGGGCGGCATCTTTGGCGTCGATCTGGCCGAAAAACTCGGCATCCCGCACCTGATGCTGTCCGTCATCCCGCTGACGACGACCGCCGCTTTTGCCAATCCGCTGCTGACGACGCGCTCGTTCGGCCCCGCCGGCAATCGCCTGAGTTATGGGCTGGCTGCCGGGCTGCTGTGGGCGGGTTTTCGCCCGGTGATCGCTCGCTTCCGGCGCCAGCTCGGCCTGAGCTCGCCGCCGCTGACGTTCCCCGATCCGCACAGCCCTGTCATCAACGGTTTCAGCCCCCACGTCGTGCCACCGCCCGCGGATTGGCCGCTCGACGTCTACACGACCGGTTACTGGCTGCTCGACGAGCCCGGTTGGCAGCCGCCCGCGGATCTGCTGGCCTTCCTTGATGCAGGCGAGCCGCCGGTCTTCATCGGCTTCGGCAGCATGATCGCGCCCGACCCGGCCGCACTGACGCGGACGCTGCTCGATGCGGTGGCGCGCTGCGGCTGCCGTGCGGTCATCTCCAGCGGCTGGGCGCAGATCGCTGCCGACGATCTGCCGGGCACGATCTACGGCCTGGACTACGCGCCGTACGAATGGCTGTTCCCGCGCATGAGCGCCGTCGTCCATCATGGCGGCTCCGGCACGACCGGCCTGGCGCTGCGCGGCGGCGTGCCGAGCATGGTCGTCGCCTTCGGGGCCGATCAGCCCTATTGGGGCCAGCGGACGGCGGCCCTCGGCGCAGGCGTCGCGCCGCTATCCATGAAGACGCTGACGGCGGATGCGCTCGCTAACTCGATCCAGCACCTGCTGGCGGACGAAACAATCCGCGCGCGAGCGGCCCAGATCGGCGCGGCGCTGCGCGAAGAGCACGGCATCGCCGATGCCATCCGCTGGATCGCGCACTATGTCGGCCAACCCTGAGAGCGATAATGACGTACCCGACACCGTATCCCGATGCCAACGCCGTGCTCGATCGGCTGCTGAGCGGCGTTCGCGAGATCCTTGGTGAGCGCTTGATCGGGATGTATCTCTACGGCTCGTTGGCGACGGGAGATTTCGACCCGGCGACGAGCGATGTCGATTTCGTCGTTGTGACCGACATGTCGCTTGACGACACGTTATTCGCGCAGATCGACGCTTTGCACCGGCGTGTCGCCGCCAGCGACCTCAAGCTGGCGCACAAGCTCGAAGGCGCCTACACCTCGCCGCAGACGCTGCGCCGCTTCGATCCGGCTGAGCCGCCAAGCTTCTACTACAACGAAGACCACGAGGACAAGCTGTCGATTGGCCCGCTCG
>JADLAY010000016.1 GCA_020849765.1 Anaerolineae bacterium | reverse complement strand
TGGAGACCGCCACCCTTCATCAGGGAGCTCTCAAACCCACCGCCTTTCATCAGCGAGGTCTGGAGACCGCCACCCTTCATCAGGGAGCACTCAACCCCACCACCTTTCATCAGCGAGGTCTGGAGACCGCCACCCTTCATCAGGGAGCTCTCAACCCCACCGCCTTTCATCAGCGAGGTCTGGAGACCGCCACCCTTCATCAGGGTCGATTGGACGCCTCCACCTTTCATGAGCGAGTCTCGGACCCTGTCTGCAGCCGCCATGAGTCCATCAACGAGTACCACGCCATTAGAGGACGGCTGCACACCAGCGAGCGCAACAACGGCGCCAAGGATTGGCGTAACGCCACTGCCTGATGACATTGCCGGCGTGTAATCAATTCGTGACCCGCCAATGCTTAATTGCCCGAGAAACGGCCGCACCTCCGTCACAACGCCCTTCTCGTAGACGGCGTCAGAGCCAGGTACATAGCCACCAAGACTCTCGACCCATACTTCCGTCGTTGAGCCATCTGCTTGAAGTGACCCGTGTACCGCAACGTAGTCGCCTACGGCCACCCCCACGGTGCTGTCGCTATGGAACGTCCGACCTAATACAGAGAATTCGATCCTGTTCGCCGCTACCGACTCCACAGGACCAACAGCCAACACGTCATCTTGAGTTGTTTGAGCCATTATCTCGGCGGGAGCCAGGAGCAGACCCGCACAAGTGAACAAATGAATTGCGCCCCTGATCTTGTAGTTCGTACGTTTCATGTGCGTACCGTCCGTGAAGTGACCGTCAACTCGCGGACTGAAATCGCGACGACTCCGCGGTCGCCTCTTCAGCCACGTCGTAGACAAACATCGAGATGCCAAATTTCTTTCCACTTGATGACTCAAATTGGTCGTGCCGAGCCGAAAGCCATTGGTCGAAGGAGGCTAGGAAACCCTGGCCCTCCGTATCCAAATGGTTCTGAATGACGCGGCGCCCCTCATCTGAGACCCCGTAATCCGTCTCTACTTGTCGCTCGAAATACGAGAGATCGCGCTCGTCGCGCAGCAAGTTGTGCGTGAACGTGGCTGCCAAGGCGGCAGCGCATTCGCCTAATCTAGCTATGCGCGCCTGATCCACCCCAGCAGGCATGTAGACCCTGTCCGTGCAACGCAGAAACCCTTGCTCATGCACTTCAACGCAGCCGGCTGCGATCAGTTCATCCAAGGCAACATCTGGGTCGAATCCTGGGATGGCCGCAGTCACAACGTCGACGAACGAGCGACGCCCTTCAGCAGGAGCGAACTCCAGGTCGAGCGGAACCCCGTAGGGCGTCGAGAACCGCGGGTCGTCGTGCCAAGTCGCAAGCACTAATGCCAAGGCGGATGTATTTCGAGCCACCAACGCCCGCCGCGCGGCGGCAGCATCGCGATCAGCGATGATCTTCTCGACGCGGCTACGGTTGATCCCGGTGGAGAGGGCCAGACGAGCCACGGTGGTCGGGCGGCCTTCCTTCTTCAACTGCTCGCCGATCGCGGTCACAAAGACACGCGCGAGCATCTCGGTCAGGTCGTGGTGGGAGACGCCATAGTTCAGGAACAACGGCATCAGGGGACGCAGCGACGCTTCTACGGCGTCCACTAGGGCCGCACGTTGTTCTCCTTGTTGTTGGACGACCCCCGCCATACCGCCACATTACGTAAAAACACCTTATTTAACCTAACCTTGCCTCCAGATATTGTCAATTCAAAGAAAGTGGGCAGAAATACGCTCTTGACAAGCGCCCGCGACGTAAGACGTTGAAAATCATCGTAATACTCGCAGCTGTGAGCGCCACGTTGGTCGCAACACCTGGTTTTCGGGGGATCCGGCTGGGCCCGCGCGGGCCATGCTGCCCGGTGGTGCCGCGGCACCCGGCTTCCCGGCTACGGCCCGGGTTGCCGGAGTCTCAGGTTCTTGCTGCCGGGTCGAACAGCCGGCGGTGTTCCAGGATCGCGTAGCGATCGGTCATGCCGGCGATGTAATCCGCCACGATGCGGGCGATGCCCTGGGCACCGTCGCGTTGCCTGGCCTGGGTCGCGGCCTGGCAGTATTCCGGCGGCAGGAGACGGATGTCGTCCATGAAGACCTGGAACAGGTTGCCGACGACGCGCCGTGCCTTGGCGGTCATCCTCAGCACGCGATGGTGGCGGTAGACGCGCTCACGCAGGAAGGCCTTGAGTTCGGCGTGATCTGCGCGCACCGCAACGCCGAGCCCGATCAGCGGCCCGGCGTGGGCACGCACCGCGTCGATGTCCGCCGGCTGCGCGGCGGCGAGGCGCTCGCTGCTCGCGCGGATGACGTCCGTGACCACTTCGTTGATCATGCGGCGCACGGTCTCGTGCACGCGCCGCCGCCCGGGCAGGCCGGGATGCTGCGCGTCCACGCTCTGCACGTGACGGCGTACCAGCCGCACGGCCATCAGTTCATCGAGCGTGATGAAGCCGGCACGGATGCCGTCGTCGACGTCGTGGTTGTTGTAGGCGATCTCGTCGGCGAGGTTTGCGAGCTGTGCCTCGAGCCCTGGCTGCGTCCGCGTCAGAAAGCGCTCGCCCACCTCGCCCAGCGCCGCAGCGTTGGCGGCCGAGCAGTGCTTCAGGATGCCCTCGCGGCATTCGAAGGTCAGGTTGAGGCCCGCGAATCCGGCATAGCGCTCCTCGAGCTCGTCCACGACACGCAGCGACTGCAGGTTGTGCTCGAAGCCGCCGAAATCGCGCATGCATTCGTGCAGCGCATCCTGGCCGGCATGGCCGAAGGGCGTATGACCGAGATCGTGCGCCAGCGCGATCGCCTCGACCAGCGACTCGTTGAGCCGCAACGTCCGCGCGATCGAGCGTGCGATCTGCGCCACCTCGATCGAATGCGTCACGCGCGTGCGATACAGGTCGCCCTCGTGATTGACGAACACCTGTGTCTTGTAGGCCAGCCGGCGGAAGGCGTTGGAGTGGATGATGCGGTCGCGGTCGCGCTGGAACTCACCGCGACCCTGCGGCGGCGGCTCGGCATGCCTGCGGCCACGCGAGCGCGCCTCCAGCGCCGCGTACGGCGCAAGCCCGGCGTCGAAGTCGCGCGTCGCGCTCATCCGAAATACGCCTGCAGCGTGGCGTCGAGCGCTGCATCGGGATAGTCGCCCGTGAGCACCGCGCGCCCGATGCGCTCGAGCAGCACGAGCCGAATGCGCCCGGCCCGCACTTTCTTGTCGATGCGCAGGTAGCCGAGCGCGCTGCCGGCGCCGATCCTCGGTGCCGTGACCGGCAGCCCGGCGCGTTCCAGCAGGTGCCGCACGCGCGCCACGTCCGCGTGCGTCAGCTGCTGCAGGCGCGCCGACATGTCGGCCGCGATCAGCAGCCCGGTGGCCACGGCCTCACCGTGCTGCCATCCGGCATAACCGGTGGCGGACTCGATGGCATGAGCGAAGGTATGCCCGAGGTTCAGCAGCGCCCGCTCGCCCTGCTCGCGCTCGTCGCGCCCGACGATCGCCGCCTTGATCTCGCAGGAACGATAGATCGCCCGCTGCAGCGCGGCCGCATCGCGCGCCAGCAGTGCGTCGAGGTTCTCCTCCAGCCACGCAAAGAATGCGGCGTCGCAGATCAGACCGTACTTGATCACCTCGGCGAGACCCGCGCGCAGCTCCCGATCGGGCAGCGTCGCGAGCAGATCGGTATCGGCAAGCACCGCGATCGGCTGGTGAAAGGCGCCGATCAGGTTCTTGCCGCCGGGGTGGTCGACGGCGGTCTTGCCGCCGACGGAGGAGTCGACGTGCGCGAGCAGCGTCGTGGGGATCTGCAGCAGATCGACGCCGCGCTGATAGCAGGCGGCGACGAAGCCGGCGAGATCGCCGATGACGCCGCCGCCGAGCGCGATGACGACCGCGTCGCGGCCGAGGCGATTGGCGATCATCACGTCGAAGACGCGCGACGCCGTCGCCAGTGTCTTGTGCTGCTCGCCGTCCGGCAGGACGACCTCGATGCTGCGGTTGCCGGCGAGAGCCTCCTTCACCAGGCCCGCGTACAGCGGCGCCACGACCAC
>JADLAY010000015.1 GCA_020849765.1 Anaerolineae bacterium | reverse complement strand
GACCGCGCATCTCTGCTGTGTCTACTGCAATTTCCTGTTGGGTCTTCCCCTTGAGGAGGCTCTTTGTATCAAGCATTTAGCTTTTGCTGGGTGACCGATCTAGCACAACTGCTACTGAAGGGGCTAAGGATGCCCAGGAGGGATTAGTGAGCGCCTTTAGTGCGCTTGACGAGGTGAGCCGGGCGTTTCAACGTCCGGCGGATGCCAACACATTTCTCGACCATTTGCACCACCTTCACCGTAAGGCGATTGACCTGGGCGTCAGCTTAAGGTTGACGATGCTCCCTAGCCGATGTACTCGCCGACAGACGGGGGCAGCGGTTTGTCCATCGCCTTGAAGAAGATGGTCACCTTGCCGAAGAAGATCAGCAGCGCCTGCAGGTAGACGTCGAGCTGCGTCTCGACCGGCATCGCATAGCCGCCGGGGCGCTCGACGGTCTTGCTCAAGTCCTCGTCCGAGAGGGCGGAAGCCGTCGCTTGCAGGTCGGCGTCGAGTGCTTCGAACCAGGCCTTGAGCCTAGCAACGCTCGTATCGATCCCCGGCTCCGGATTGCGGTAGTCCCAGCTTTGCTTGAAGGTCTTGAGCGACTCGATGTACGAGTGCTCGACCTCGCCCATCTCGCGGATGAGCGCGCCCAGCGTCATGTTCTGGCCGCCGGGGTTGAAGGCGAGATCGGCATCCGTGAGCGCATCGAGGATGCCGGTGCGCATCCCGTGCGAGCCGTCAATCCACGACCATTTGTCTTGCATGAAGCGATTCATGTGGGTTCCCTTGGCTGTCCATACTATCCCGCGCTAGATGCGCACCGGGACGCCGTGTGTGACGCGCTGATTCGACGGCGCAAGCGTGGTTTTCGAGGGCGTTCTGGCTTAGAATGACGTCAACCATCGAGAAGCAAAGGAACAAGCCTATGAGCATGCGCCGCATCTATCTCGATCATGCGGCCACCACGCCGACCGATCCGCGCGTGGTCGACGCGATGCTGCCCTATTTCGGCGACATCTACGGGAATTCACATTCCGCGCACAGCTTCGGCCAACGGGCGGAAGTGGCGGTCGAGGATGCGCGCGAGACGATGGCGCGCGTGCTCCACTGCAAACCGTCGGAGATCATCTTCACGAGCGGCGGTTCGGAGAGCGACAACCTGGCGCTGCGTGGCGCGGGCTGGACGCGCAAACGGATGGACGGGCGCGATCATCTGATCACGTCGCCGGTTGAGCACAGCGCGATCATCCGCACGGTCGAGCAGATGGCGGAGATGATGGGCTTCAGCGAGACGATCCTGCCGGTCGCGGCGGACGGGATGATCGACCCGGAAGAATTCGCCGGCGCGATCACGTCGCACACAGCGCTCGCCAGCCTGATGTATGCCAACAACGAGGTCGGCACGATCAACCCGATCCCGCCGTTGGCCGCGCTGGCGCACGAGCACGGCGTGCTCTTTCACACGGATGCGGTGCAGGCGGGGGGCCAGGTCTCGCTCGACGTGGATGCGCTCGGTGTCGACATGCTCAGCCTATCGGCGCACAAGTTCTACGGGCCGAAGGGCGTCGGCGCGCTGTTCGTGCGCGAGGGCATCGACTTGGTGCCGAGCCAATCCGGCGGCAGCCACGAGGAAGGGCGGCGCGCGGGCACGCTGAATACGCCCGGCATCGTCGGCATGGCGAAGGCGCTCGAACTGGCTTACGACGAGCACGAGGCGCGGCTTGAGCATTACCGGATGATGCGCGACATGCTGATCGATGGCGTGCTCGAACGGGTGCCCGGCGCGCAGTTGACCGGGCATCGCACGCAGCGGCTGCCCTCGCACGCGAGCTTCGTCTTCGAGGGCGTCGAATCCAACATGCTGCTCGTCCATCTCGACCTGAAAGGCATCGCGGCCAGCAGCGGCAGCGCCTGTAAGACCGGCAATCCAGAGCCGTCCGGCGTGCTGCTGGCGATGGGCTACGCGCCGCTGCTGGCGCTCGGCAGCCTGCGCATGACGGTCGGCATGCAGACGACCGAGGACGATATCGAGTACACGATTAATGCGCTGGTCGAAAGTGTCGAGAAGGTGAGGGCGCTGGTATGAACGAACTGCTCGACGACGCCCTCAAGCGGACGACGCTCTACACCGACGGCGCACTCTATGTGTTCGTGCTGATGCCGTCCGGCGCGGTCACCGAGGCGGCCAGCATCATCGCCGAACTGCCTGACCCGTTCACCGCGCTGCTGATCGACAAGGACGAGATCACGTTCGTGCTGCCGCTCTATGCCTGGGAGCAGGTGGCCGCCCGTGTGCCCGGCGCGACCCGTGCCCGCGAGGACTACCGGCTGATCACCTTCGACGCCGTGCTGCCTCCGTCGCTGATCGGCTACATGGCGCGCATCAGCGCAGCGCTGGCGGCGGCGGGCGTGCCGATCTTCCCGTTCTCCGCCTACAGCCGCGACCAGCTGCTGGTGCCCGCCAGCCAGTTCGATCAGGCGTGGGCGACGCTGATCCATGAGGTCGGGCTGCGCGAACGCGAAGAGGCGGAGTCGGGGGATTGAGGGATGGGCAAGAGGGTGCTCAGTACTCGGTGCTCGGTGCTCAGTCAAGAGAGTTCACGGTGCGCATCCGGTGTGTAGGGACGCGCAACTGCGCGTCCGCGATGTTGTCAAACCGTCGGCGCGGCGGACGAGGCACGCTTCGTCCCTACAGACGGCCATTCGCCGACCGCCAAAAGCCAATACCCAACCGCCAACCGCCAGCTGCCATCCGGCTAACAGCTAATCACTAAAGGCTTGAATCAATGGATATTCCGATTTTTCCGCTGAGTGAGGCGCCGAAGCCGCGCGAGGAAGTGCGCATCGAGGCGCTCGACGTGGCACTCTACCGCGACCGGATGCGCGTGCTCGTCCACGTGCGCGTGACGCCGTTCATGGAGCGTCCGAATCTGCTGATCGTCGTGCGCGACGAGAGCGACCGGCTGGTCGGCGAACTGAACGTGATCGAGACGATGCACAACGACATGGAGTTCACGCTGCATCTGCGCGGGGTGAACGACCCGACGGGCTGGTACACGGCGGAGGCGGATCTGTTCTACGAGACGCGCAACCCGCCGCTCGATTCGCGCGTGGAAGCGTTCGAGATCCCTGCCTTCGCGCCGGATGAAGACGAGCTATGAGCAGCGCGCTGTGGCTGCGACCGGCGCTGGCGGCGCAGATCCTCGATCATGCGCGGGCGGAGGCGCCGCGTGAAGCCTGCGGCCTGCTGATCGGGCGCGGCGGGGCGGTCGAGGCGGTCGTGCCTGCGCGTAATGCCGCCGAGGAGCCGACGCGCTTCTTCCGCCTGGACGAGCGCGATCTGGTGCACGGGATGTTCGACGCCGAGCGACGCGGGCTGGCGCTGGTCGGCTTTTACCATTCGCACCCCGAAGGCGTGCCGGAGCCGTCGCCGACGGACATCGCCCAGAGTCATTACCCGGACGCTGCGCATGTCATTGCCGGGTTGCGCGGCGATCCGATGCTGGCGGCGTGGCGGCTGCGTTACGGCGAGGCCGAACGGCTGCCCCTCGAAGTGACGGAACTTCAGCCCGCCGAATTGAGCCAGAGCGCCAATCGCAAGGGCGTGCAGACGGCGGTCGTGATCGCCGCGCTGCTGGCGCTGGCGCTGATGATCGCACTCTCGCTGGCCTTGCTGCCGCCCGCACCGAGAATTCCCGTGCCGTAAATCGCGGACGTCCTCATTGGCGTCCCTACGATCTGAACACCTCATCCAGCCAATTGAACATGACGCCGTTGGGCAGCGCCAGGTTGTTGATCTGGCAATGCGCCTCGCCGCCTTCCGCCTGGGTGAAGATGCGCAGCTTGTTGTGCGGGTTCGGCATCTGGGCGTAGCACTCGCGCGCGATTTGCAGCGTGATCGGCGCCTCGCCTTCACCGGCCATCAGCAGGGCCGGGCAGGCGATCTTGCGCGGGTCGGCCTTGCCGTGGAAGAAGTAGTCATAGGCCTTGCCGAGGCGCCGGGCGATGTCGCGCGGGTTGAAGCTGATCTTGAGTCCCATGCGCCAGACGATCTGGTCGAAGGACGTGCGCGCAAGCGGATCGCCCCGGTCGTGGCCCTGCTGCTGGGCGAGTACGGCGCGAAAGACGTTCGGCATCGGTGGGTTGGCGATCATGGCCTTGATGCGTTTGTCGTACGCCGCGCCCTTGAAGACGATGTGCCCGCCCCAACTGAAGCCGAAGACGGCGACACGCTCCGGGTCGACGTCGGGACGGCGCAGGATGGCGTCGAGCGCGGCGGCCAGCGGGAATTCCATCTTGGCGCCAAAGGTCAACCCTTCGTCGGGCGTCAGGCCCTGGCCGGGCAGATCGACCGTGATCGCGTTGTAGCCATGCCGCGCGGCCGCACTGCCGATCATGAAGTAGCAGTCTTCGGCGAACGTCTCGATGCCGCCGATGACGACCAGCGTCGGGCGCTTGCTGCTGCTGGCGCTGACCTTCCAGGCGTAACCGGGCAGCGTGTGGCCCTCGAACGTCGCGCTGAAGTGCTCGATCGGCGGGTCGAACAGCGCCGCGGCCTGATGGAAACAGGCCTGCATCCGGCGCCGGTTCTCGTCGAAGGCGGCGTCCTGGCGGCGCATGATGAAGATCGGCGCGCGGTAGTAGGTGCAGGCGCGCAGGTAGCCTTTGCGTGCGGCATCGAGTTCACCCCGGTCGAGCGCGGCTGCCGCCTCGGCCTCGGTCTGCTCGGCCAGGGCGCGCCATTCGCGCTGCCAGCTCGCCACGTCGGCATTCGGGATGCGCGCGGCGGTTGCCATGCATTCGTCGCGATCGGCGCCGTCGTAGATCTCGCGCCCGATGATCCACGACAGGTAGTAATCCATATCCTTGTGATCGAAGTAGAGTTTTTCCGCACTGCGCTGGGCAATGCCAGTCTGCTGGCTGTCCATGGGAGTCGCTTTCTCATCGTCGCGGGCGGATTGAAAGTCGCCCGCCGAAAGACCGATTGACCAGAATCGTTCAATCAGTCAAATCATACGACAGATCCCGCAAGAATTTGCCCCCCATATACTGGGGGGCAGCGTGTAGAGCGTAGCAGTTTGTAGTCGCCTTGATCAGCGGCTTGGAGAGTCCGTGTCGTGGAGGGGCTCGGCGCCGCCAAGCCCATGCAAAACATTGCCATTCATAGAGGCGCCGTCATCATTCGTTTTGAGCCATGTTGACTGTTTTGCCCTCACCCTAAGTCCCTCTCCATCAGGGAGAGGGACTTCCGGAGTTGAGTCTTCTCCCCTTCTCCCTCAGGGAGAATGGGCCGGGGGTTGAGGGTAAGCAGCGGGAAAACCGAATTCCGACCGCCTCTCGCCTGATTGTGTGCGGGGACCATCAAACCCGTGCCATCTCTCGTTCGGTCCTCGTGCCCATGCGCTCGATCAGGTTGACGGTGTCCCCGACGCCGTCCTCCGCGCGCAGCTTTTCGCCCAGTGCCTCGGCGCTGCGGCGGATCGACGGGTTGGTCGTCATCTCGCGGATGGCCGCGGCCAGATTATCCGGCGTCAGCTTCTTGTGCGGGATCGACTCGGTGCCCACGCCAAGATCGTGGACGCGCTTGCCCCACAGCGGCTGATCGGCGATGAAGGTGACGATGCCGGTTGGGCGCCCGGCGCGCAGACCCGCCGCCGTCGTGCCCGCGCCGCCGTGGTGGACGACCGCCGCCATGCGCGGAAACAGCCAGTCGTGCGGCGCCTGGTCGATCTTGAAGATCGTCTCCGGCAGGTCGCTCGCTGCGAGGCCGCCCCAGCCGGTCGCGATGACGCCGCGCACGCCCGCCTGCTGCAGCCCAGCGATGACGGTGCGCGCCAGCTTCTCCGGGTTGCGCCCGGCCATGCTGCCGAAGCCGACGTAGACCGGCGGATCACCGGCGTCGAGGAAGGCCTGCAATTCGGCGGACGGCTGCCAGTCGTTGGCGCGGTCGAGGAACCAGTAGCCATTCATGGTCGCGTGACTCGGCCAATCGGTCGGGCGTGGCAGCACGTGCTGGCTGATGCAGTGCAGCACCGGGATCGGCTCCCCGGCGTAATTTTGCCTCGGCAGCGCGGCCTGCTTGATCTTGCCCAGGCCGAGCGTCTGCTGGCGGAACTCGTTGGCCAGCCCATCATAGGCGCGGTAACCCTGGTTGATCAGTGCGTAGCCCAGGCGGTTGTACCAGCGACCGAGGTTGAGATCGGGCAAGCCGACGACAGGAATCTCGGCGGTGGGAACAAAGGCGGGCGCGGGCACGGCCAGCATGACCGGGATGCGCAGCTTTTCCGCGATGTGCGCGCCGCTCAGCGCTTTCGGGTGATAGATGATCAGATCCGGCTCGGCTTCCTGCGCGGCTGCCCAGGTATCCTTCATCAGTTCGCGGTTGATGCGGTTGGCTTCTTTCATCAGCTTCATCATCGTCTTGATCGAGCCGAAGACGCCCGTCGTGTTCTCGATGGCATCATGTCCCTCGGCGGACTCCATCAGCTTCATGAACTCATCGCTCATGTAGCCATAGCGCAGGCCGTGTTCGGTGATGAACGGCTCGAAGCTGACGCTGGTGCAAACCGTCACCGCGTGACCCGCCGCCTGCAAGCCTTTGCCCAGGGCGATGTACGGCTGCACGTCGCCGCGCGACCCCAGGGTGACGATGAAGATATTCATGGATTGACCTCGTTCTCCTGCTCGGACTCTTCCATTTGCTGAACCTGCTCGCGAGCTGCCTCGAAAATCTGGCGGATGATCGTTTTGCCGACGTCGCCATCGACGCCACCCTCCGGCGTCAGCGCGCGATCCATGATCGTGGCGATGCCCTCGATCAGGTCGTCGAGCGGCGGCATCTCGTGTGACGGCACGACGCCATCCATGCCGACCAGGCCGAAGGCGAGCATGTTCATGATGTGGGTGATGACGTCGGCGCTGATATCGGTGCGCAGGGCGCCGGCTTCTTGCATCCGCTGGACGAACAGGTGGCGCGGCGACTGCGCCTGGCCCTCCTGCATGCGGCGGAAGACGTTATCCGGCTTGCGCATATAGTTGCCGAAGACGCGGCCATCCTGGCGGAACGTCGCCGCGAGGAACGGGCTGCTGCTGAGCGCGTAGAGCATGTTCTTGTACATGCCGCCGATCCTGCCGCCTTCGGGATCGGCCTCGACGCGTTCGAGCCAGGCCTGGGCGAAGACTTCCATCTCGCGCACGATTAATCGTTCAAGCAGCTCGTCCTTGTTGGCGAAGTGCAGGTACATGGTGCCCTGGCTGACACCCGCTGCACGCGCGATGTCGTTGACCGCCGTCTTGTCATAACCGTAGTGGACGAACAGGTCGGCGGCGGAATCGAGGATGCGGCGTTCGCGCTCGACATTGGTGGATTTGGGCACTTGGCCTCCTGATATGACACTTTGACGAAAATCACATATTTCGTCAAATCGTACTGCTGATGCGCTGCGAAGTCAATATCGAGCCGGGCGCGGCGTCTCGTGGGGCGCGCTCGTAGGGGCGAGATATATCTCGCCCGTACTTGGCGCAAACCACAAGCGGTGACGATCATCACATCACACAGATGACGCCCGGCGCTATACAGATGATACAAAGTGCGATACTTTTGTATCATGAACAATGAATACGACCCCAACGAAAAGCACATCCTCGACGCGGCGTTGGGACTCTTCCTTAAGCAGGGGATCAAGCGCACGAGCGTCGACGACATCGCGCACGCCGCCGGGCTGACGCGCGTGACCATCTACCGCCACTTTCCGAGCCGCGAACAACTGATCGAGGCGGCCTTCCGCGAGCTGCTCGCGCCGCTGCGACGGGCGGCGGCCTGGGTCGAGCGCACGCCGGACGCCGACATCGACGCCGTGCTTGACTCGGTCGTCCAGGGATTGGCCTATCTGCCGCCCGGCGATCTGACGGCGTGCCTGGACGAACTCCGGCGCGCGCAGCCCGCCGCTCACGAGGCGTTCTCTCAGGTGCGACGGGAGGCGCTGCGCAGTATGTTCGCACGGCTGATGCAGGTCGCCGAGGCCGAGGGGCGGCTGCGTCCCGGCCTCAAGCGCGCGGTGGTCGAAGCCTACTTCATGGAGATGATCGTCAGCTTCCTCGATCACCCGGCACCACAGACGCGCGGCGTCACACCGGGAGAGTTCTTTGCCACGATGAAAAACCTGTTCCTCTACGGCATCTTGAAAGACAAGGGATCATGACCGCCAGAACCGCTTCACCTTTGGGCGTCGTTGCGCGCAGTGCTGCACTCATGCTCGGCGGACGCACGATCTATCCGCGCGAGCGCGTTGGCCAGACGATCACGCTGGACGACGGGCGCCAGTACCGCATCTTCCGCGAGGTGATCATGCGCGACAACCCGCCGCGTGAGGGTGGGGGCGTCTTCCGTGTCTGGTTCCAGACCAAAATGAGCGTGCCTCATACGATGACGTTCTCGCTGCTGACCAGGATCGGCTTCGTCGGCATGCCCGGCTTCCGCGGCAAGCTGTGGCTGGTCGACGAGGCGACGGAGACGTTCGGCGGCATCTACCAGTTCGACTCGGTCGAGGATGCCCGACGCTATCAGGAGTCGTTCGCGATGCGCTTTTCCGAGTGGCGCTCCAGGCCCGGCTGTTTCGCGACCGAGGTCTACGCCAGGACGAGCGAGACAGTGCTGTACCGTGCGCAGCAGCAGCCGATCCCGCCGCTGGATGCGACTGCGCGGCAGTATTCGCGGGGATGATCTGAATGCTTGAGTGGCGCGCAACCCATCTGGAGGCTATTTCATCCACACAGATCCTTAGGTTCGGCCTGCGCGGGTTCGGGTTACACTGAAGACGATTGTTTCTCGCCGAGATCGCGGCCTTCATCGGGAGTCGTCTTCATCATGTTATTTCCGCTACCGCTCGTGTTCATCGTCGGCCTGTTCGTCGGCGCCGCCATCAACTGGCTGGCCGATTATCTGCCCAAGCACCAGATGCCGGGGACGCCGCGCTACCCGGATGACGAGGTGCGCCCACCCGTGGCCTGGATGGGGCTGACGGCCTTTCTGTTCGGCAAGCGCGCGTCTTCCGGCGGCGCGAAGCTGAGCTGGCGCTACCCCGTGATCGAGATTGTGACGGCGGTCGCGCTGGCGCTGACCGTGGTCGTCACGGCGGATGACGTGGGGTTGTCGTCGCTGCGGCTGCTGTTTCTGTTGATCTACGTGGCGCTGTTCGTGCTGATCACGTTGATCGACATCGAGCACAAGCTGATCCTGTTCTCGGTCATCATCCCGTCGCTGGCGATCGGCCTGATCGACGCCCTGTTCGAGCCGCAGGGGCCGAGCCTGAGTAGCGCGCTGATCGGTGCGGGCGTCGGCTTCGGCGTCTTCTTCCTGCTCTACATGGGCGGCTTCCTGTTCACCTATCTGCTGTCGAAATCGCGCGGGCGCGAGATCAACGAGGTGGCATTCGGCTACGGCGACGTCATGCTGATCACGCTGTCAGGGCTGATCCTCGGCTGGGAGAACCTGATCTTCGCCATGTTCATCACCGTCTTCCTGGGCGCGCTGGGCGCGATTCTCTACATCGTCTTCCGCGCGCTGGCCGGGTCCCGCTACAGCATGTTTACGGCGCTGCCCTACGGGCCGTACATCGTGATCGCGACCACGCTCATGCTGTTGTTCGCCAACGAGGTCGGCGGCTTCATGACGGGGGGCCGATGAGAACGAGCGCGAGCGGTACGCCGCTCGCCAGGTGACATCATGCTCGAAAAGCCCAACATCGCCGATGCCCGGATCAGCGCCTGCCTGAAGGATGCTTATGGATTGAGCGTTGCGCGCGTCGTGTTCTTGCCGCTGGGCGCCGATCAACAGACGGCGGTCTATCATGCGCTTGCCGACGATGGGACAGCCTATTTTGTCAAGCTGCGCAGCGGCGCTTTCGATCCTCTCACGCTGATAGTGCCGCATCTTCTGCGCCAACAGGGCATCGAGCACGTCATCGCGCCGCTCGCCGCGCAGTCCGGCCAATTGTGGACGCCGCTCGACGATTTCAAGCTGGCGCTGTTCCCCTTCATCGACGGGCAGGACGCCTATCAGGTCGTGATGGCGGACGTGCACTGGCTGACGTTGGGCCGTGCGCTCAAGGCGATCCACGTGGCGGGCATTCCCGCCCACGTTCGAGCGCAGATTCGGCAAGAAGATTACGCGGACAACTGGCGTGTGATCGTCCGGCGCTTCGTGGCATTGGCCGAGGATGACCGTACACATGATCCGGTCACGTCTCAATTGGCGGCATTCCTGCGGGCGAAACGCGACACGATCACGAAGCTGGTCGAGCGGGCGGAAAGTCTGGCAGCGATCCTGCGCGGTCGACAGGCACGGCTCGTGCTCTGCCACGGCGACATCCACGCGGGCAATGTCCTGATCGGTGCAAGCGGCGCCTTCTATCTGGTCGATTGGGACACGTTGATCCTGGCACCAAAGGAGCGCGATCTGATGTTCGTGGGCGGCGGCCTGTTCATGAACGTGCGGACGCCGGAGCAAGAAGAAACGCTGTTCTACCAGGGCTACGGCGAGACGGACATCGACCCGGTCGCACTGGCCTACTATCGCTACGAACGGATCGTGCAGGACATTGCTGCCTTTGGCGAGCAAATCCTGCTGAGCGAGGACGGCGGCGACGACCGCGAGCTTGGGCTGCGTCTGCTGCTGAGCCAGTTTCTACCAGGGCAGGTGGTCGAGATCGCCTTCCGCTCGGAGGCGAGGTTGCCGCCCGAATACCGGGTCGAATGACGCGAAGCGGTTCAAGCGACGATAAGCCGGATCAGGCAGCCGAGCAGGATAACGCTCTGGCGGGCATATTGGTCAGCCTGACGAACGAGGATGGATGATCCGCTGGTGCGCATCGGGCAAAGGTTGCAGGCGGAAGGGCGCCGCTAATCGACGATCTTCCAGTAGGAGTCTTTGTGCACGACTTTGCCATCCCGGAACAACCAGTGATCGCAGCCGCGAACACGCAATTGAACGCCGGACGTCGTCGTCCCCGTGAGCAGCCACTCCGAAACGCCGCGATCGCCGCACACCCAGTGCGTGTCCTCGCTGTAATGTACGTTCGGAATGCCACTGAGGCGACTGGCCAGTCCCGTCCGCACCTGTTCTTTACCCACGAAGCGATCGCCCCACGGATGGTGGCCGCGAGGCATCTCAAGCACGCAGTCCTCGGCGAAGAAGTCCATGATGGCATCCAGATCGTGTTGGTTGAATGCTTCGAGGATCTGCTTCAAGGTTTCAGTGCTCGTCATCACGTTTGTCACCCCGTGTACTTGCGATCGGTTGGACACGGTCTAGTGTAGTGCACTTTTGCTGATGGCGGTCAGCTTTCGGCGAATTCGCTAAGCTGCTTGCGCTCGCAGCAACGTCACTTCAACACGATGACGCCGCGCGCTTCGAGGTCGCTCAGCCAGGGGGGTAAGGCGCGCAGCTTGTTCCAGCGCAGATCGAGCTTCTTGAGCCGGGGCAGTTCGGCCAGTGTATCGGGCAGCGAGAGCAGCCGGTTGTTGCGCAGGTCCAGATTGGTCAGCGCTTGCAGATGGCGGATCGAAGCGGGCAGGGCGGTCAGCCGGTTGTTGCGCAGATCCAATGCCTCCAGGCTGGCCAGGTCGCCCAGCGTTTCGGGCAGCGTCGCCAGCCGGTTGTTCATCAGGTGCAGTTCGCGCAGGTCGGCCAGCTTGCCGATCGAGTCCGGCAGCGTCGTCAGACCGTTGTTGTAGAGGCGCACCTCGCGCAGGCGGGTCAGGTTGCCAAAGACATCAGGCAGCGCGAGCAGACGGTTGTCGGTCAGATTGAGATAGCGCAGTTCCGTCAGCTCGCCGATGCTTTCGGGCACCTCGGTCAGTAGATTGTCGCTCAGGTAGAGGAAATATTTCAGATTGCGCAGTCTGCCGAGCGCATCCGGCAGGGACCTGAGGGCGTTGTGCCCGGCGTCGAGCGTGTGCAGCGCGGCGAGTTCACCGAGCGACTCCGGCAGGTGGGTCAATCCGCTGCTGTGGATGAACAGCTCTGTGAGCGTCGCCAGCGCGCCGATGCCATCGGGCAGCACCGCCAGCGGATTGCTGCCGAGATAGAGCGCCTCGATGGCGGGCAAGCGCCACAACTCATCGGGCAAGCTCGTCAACTGGTTGCTCATGACGTAGAGTCGCTTGAGCCGTGGCAGATCGCCGAGCGACCCCGGCAGCGATTCCAGTTGGTTGTCGTCGGCATGCAGGAATTCCAGCCGCGTCAGGCTGCCGATCGAGTCCGGCAGGGTGGACAGCCAGTTGCTGTCGACATAGAGCCGTTCGAGCGTCGCCAGCTCGCCCAGCCAGTCCGGCACCTCCAACAGATCGTTGCTGGTTACGTCCAACTGGCGCAAGTGCGTGAGTTGGCGGATCGCCTCCGGCAGCTCGGTCAGGGCGCAGTCACGCAGGGCGAGCGCCAGCACCGTCTCGCCCTCGGCGTAATAGCCGACCGGGTGATCGGCGCTGTTAATCTGCTCCAGACTCAGCTGGGGCAGCAGGAAGGATTCACCCGCGAGGGCTTGCAGCGCGTCGATGTCACTCACGATGCGGCGTCGGCCCGCCGGTCGATGATGCCGCCGCCGAGCACGATATCGCCGTCGTAGACGACCGCGCCCTGGCCGGGCGTGATGTCGCGCAGCGGCGAGTCGAAGGTCACGCGGATGCGATCCTCGGACAGCGGCTCGACCAGTGCCGGAGCCGCCTTGGCCTTGTAGCGGATTTTGACCCCGGCGCGGAACGGCGCATCCGGCGCGCGACCATTGCACCAGTTGACGCGGCTGGCGGTGAGTTCGCGGCTGCCAAGCTCGTCCGCCGTGCCTACGATCAGCGCGTTGCGATAGGGGTTCATGCCGATGACGTACATCGGCTCGCTGGCGAAGACGCCGAGGCCCTTGCGCTGGCCAATGGTGTAGTTGGCGAGGCCGCTGTGCTCGCCGACGACCGATCCGTCGCGGCGCACGATCGGGCCGCTGGTCATGATCTCTGGCGCGTGCTCGCGCAGGAAGCGGCGGTAATCGCCGTCGCCGAGGAAGCACAGATCCTGGCTGTCGCCCTTGCTGGCGGTCGGCAGGCCATGGCGCGCGGCGATCTCGCGGACTTGCGGCTTGGTGTAGACGCCGACCGGGAACAACACCTGCGAAAGCTGCTCCTGACCCATGACGCTGAGCACGTAGCTCTGATCCTTGGCGTCGTCGATGCCCTTCATCAGCACGTGCTCGCCGTCGCGCTGCTCGATGCGCGCGTAGTGCCCGGTAGCGAGGTAATCCGCGCCGAGCGAGCGTGCGTGGTTGAGCAGCCAGTCGAAGCGGATGTGCCGGTTGCACTCCATACACGGGTTGGGTGTGACGCCTTCGCGGTGCTGATCGATGAAGAACTGGACGATCTGACCGCGAAAGGTGTCCTTGGTATCGAGCACGTAGAATGGGATGTCCAGGCGGCTGGCGATGCGGCGCGCATCGGCCATCTGATCCGGCGTGCAGCAGCGGTTGAAGACCCGCCCGCCGACGGTCTCTTCCGACCACAGCCGCATCATGATGCCGATCACCTCGTGGCCCTGCTCGACCAGCAGTGCCGCGGCGACGGAACTATCCACGCCGCCGCTCATGGCGACGACGATGCGTTTGCGATTGGCGGCTGGCTGTGGGCGATTGTCTGTTGGCATATGGCGTTTGGCTCAGATGGCTATCGGCGTTCGGCATTCGGCTTTCCGGCAGTGTGATGCGCAAGTGTATCACGCGCGCTGCCGCTGCTTGGACGCATTGAGCACGGTGATGCCGACCAGCACATCATCCCGGTAATGGTAGACGTTGCCGTCGTCTTCCATGATACTGTCGTTGGCCTGCTGCGGCTTACGAAAACTGATGTAGAGCACATCGGCCTCAGCATCGTATTCCGTCCACATCTGGCGTGCGGGCAGCGCAAGCACCTCGTCTATCAGGTCTGCTGAGATGGCGGCCATTGTCTGTGCCCCTTTGCGCGCGTTCACTTCGGATCACCACATTGCGCTTTTTTCAGATGCGTGTCAGCGAAACTATGGTACACCAGCTTGGCACGAATGTGTATGCGCAGGCATGCAAGTGGCCGCATCCTGTAATATACAATTTTCAAGTTTGTTAATGCTTGCTGCGGAACTGTTGGAATATAGTCTAATCAGCGGGACATGTCACGTGTCCATAGGAAGTCGCACGCAGCCCGATGCGGAAACGGATTCTGCGGCCACCTATGTCGGCTGTGCCACGCAGTGGCGAGATGAGGAAGCCTTCTCAAGGACAACGATTGATGGTGCGCATCCACATTATTGATGACGACGAACTTACGCGCAAAGCTGTGAGCGATATGCTCAAAACTGCCGGCTACCAGGTGACGGAGTCTTCCCGGAGTCCTGATGGGCTGAAATGGGTCAAACAAAACCTGCCAGACGTGGTTCTTTGTGACGTCATGATGCCCGAAATCTCCGGTTTCGACGTGCTGCGCGAACTGCGCAGCGACCCTACGACGGTCGACATCCCATTCATTTATCTGACGGATCAGGGCGATCGTGAACTGCGGCGCGCCGGGATGAACCTTGGCGCCAACGACTTCATGACCAAACAATTCGCGCAGAACGACCTGCTGCTCTCGATCGAGTCGCGCCTGGGACAGCGGGCGCGCGAACTGGCCAAGCACGAGACGACAATTACGCAGCTGCGCAAGAACATCATCTACGCACTGCCGCACGAACTGCGCACGCCGCTGACGCACATCCTCGGCAATTCCAAGTTCATGATGTCTTACGGGCAAACGCTGACCCCGGACGACTATTCGGAAATGGCGGAGAGCATCTTTCATGCAGGCGAGCGCCTGAACCGTCTGTTCGAGAACTACCTCGCCGTCGCCCAGCTCGCCCTGATCGAGGCCAATGCGGACGACGTCAAGCGCCTGCGCAACAACGTGCTCGACGATGCGGCCGAGGTCATCGTCGAAGTGGCGACGGTGACGGCCAGGCAATATGGCCGCGAGGACGACCTCGTCCTCATCCTGAGCAGCAGCAGCATCCGCATGTCGCGCGAGAACTTCGCCAAAGTCGTCGGCGAGCTGGTCGACAACGCCTTCAAATTCTCGCCGCCGGGTACGCGCGTCTACGTGAAGGGCGTGCGCCGCGACGATCGGTACGTCGTTTTCATTCGCGACCATGGCCGCGGCATGACTCGCGAGCAAGTCAGCAGCATCGGCGCCTACATGCAGTTCGAGCGAGCACTGCATGAGCAGCAGGGCCTGGGACTCGGCTTCTGCCTGGCCAAGCGGATCGTCAACCTGCACAACGGGGACTTCGTCGTGCGTAGTGAGCCTGAGAAGGGGGCGCGGATTCTGTTCAGCGTGCCGGATTAGGTGAGGCGTGGTCGCAGGTCGTTATGAATCGTTGTCGCCCGACTTGCGCTCACCCTAAATCCCTCCCATTAGGGAGAGGGACTCTCAGAGTAGGTGTTTCTCCCCGTCTCACGATAACCGGAAGGTCACCGAAGGTTGGGAGAAGGGGCCAGGGGATGAGGGGAGGCCGCCACAAAAGTGAATTGTGACCCGTTCTCGATTCAGTCGACGTTCGAGGCCTTGGGAGCAAGCACGAACGTGCGGACGGCAAATTCGATGGGGCATTGGTTCAATCGTGTATTCTCTGTGGGGACTTCGCTGCCAGACGTCATCCATCGCCACACGTCAAAGAGGATACGGCGCACCAGTGTTGGCTTAAGTGGCTGGAATTAGTGACGCCGCAATGCGTTGACAATCGACGCTGTGGCGCGGCGCCGGGACGTACGATCGGACTGGCGCTGTTAGCAGGCAGGAAGCGACTCATGACACGGATACACATCATCGAGGACGATGATCTCGTCCGCGAAGCGATCTTCATCACGCTCCGGGATGCGGGCTACCAGGTCAGCGATTCGTCTGGCGGCGCCGCGGGCCTGATGGCGGTCAAGCAGGAGCTTCCCGACCTGATTTTGTGCGATGTCATGATGCCGGAGATCTCCGGTTTCGACGTGCTGCGTGAACTGCGCACGGACCCGGCGACGGTCGACATCCCGTTCATCTACCTGACCGGGCGCACCGACCGCCAGGGACGCCGGGCGGGCATGAACCTGGGTGCCAGCGACTACATGACCAAGCCGTTCGCGCAGGATGAGCTTATCGCCGCCATTGAGTCGCGGCTTGGGCAGCGTGAACGCGAGCGAGTCAAACAGGAAGAGACCCTGACGCGCCTGCGCAAGAACATCATCTACGCGCTGCCGCACGAAATGCGCACGCCGCTGGCGAACATCCTCGGCTACTCGAAGTTCATGGTGACTCACGGGAAGAGCATCGAACTGGGCGAATTCGAGGATATGGCGGACAGCATTTACCGGGCGGGCGAGCGGCTCAACCGGCTGATCGAGAACTACCTCGTCTATGCACAGCTAGAAATCATCGGCGGTGATGCCGATCAGGTGGAGGAATTGCGCAACCACGTCCTCGGCGACGCCGCGGAAGTGATCGTCCAGGTGGCGTACGAGCGCGCGCAGCAATACGACCGCGTCGGCGATCTCAGCCTCGAGGTCGGCACGAGCGACATCCGCATGTCGAAAGAGAACCTGACCAAGGTGACCGAGGAAATTGTCGACAACGCCTTCAAGTTCTCGCAGCCGGGCACGCGCGTGTTCATCAAGGCCGCGCGCAAGGACAGCCACTACAGCGCCTTCATCCGCGATCATGGCCGCGGCATGTCGACCGAACAGATCAGCAGTATCGGCGCGTATATGCAGTTCGACCGCGCGCTGCACGAGCAGCAGGGCCTCGGCCTAGGCTTCTACCTGTCCAAGCGGATCGTCGAGCTGCACGGCGGCGAGTTCGAGATCCGCAGCCAACCGGGCAAGGGCACGGGCATCTACTTCAGCGTGCCGGATTGAAGGGCGATTAGCAGTTGGCTGTCGGCTGTTGGCCCCTTGATCCAGATGGAGAAACCAGTTCAAACTGAAATGATCAATGCTTGCGCTCGCCGGACCGAAATCAAGCGCACTGAAGGCGCTGGCAAAGCAACCCATTAAAGCGCCGATCATACCAATCCTATCCGTTCGATCCATGAGTAGCTGATCTGCTAATCCGCTAATTCGCTAACGTGCTGATCCGCTCTCTTGCGACAGCGCACAGCCCGTTCGCGCTACAATAGACGCATGGCCACAACTTACATCCTCAACGAGACGATCCACGAAGCGCCACCCGCGGCTTACGAGCGTCTGATGGCGAACCTGACACGCAAGAGCGGCGGCGGTCTGTTCGGATCACCGTGGGATGTCGTCCAGGTCGACGCGCTGACGACGCAGGACAACCTGCGCGCGATGCAAGTGCTCGGCTTCACGACCAAGCTGTACGGCTCCACCTTCGGCGAGACGGTGCGCCAGATCGTGTTCCACGTGATCCTGGCCGAGGTCGACGCGACGCAAACTCAAGCGCGCATCATCGTCAGCCATCCGACCGGGCACTTTCACCCGGACGATCCATCGACGCCGATCGCGCACATGCGGCTTTACCGCCGCTGTGTGCAGGTGGCGGAGGCGCTGCTCGAGTTCTGCCTCAAGCCGCCGCCGGAAGCCATCGACCGCCAGATCTCCGGTTTAATCCGGCAGGTGATGGCGAACGACAAGACCAAGCGCAAACGCGGCTAGACCACCCGGTAGACGAAGCCTTCGCCCCCGGCATAGATGCCGCCATCGAGATTGACGCACAGCCCATCGGCATAGACGAATGGGCGGGTCGTCACGTCGTGCGAGTTCCCGGCCATGCCTGGGATGGGCGTGTGGCCGTGCAGCACCTGGCTGCCGCCGTAGGTGGCGAGAAACGTTGCCGCCCGTTCCGGATCGACGAAAAAGGCGCGGTGCTCGCCGAACTGGTCGACGAGGACCGACAGATTGGTGACGTTGTTGCCCCGTATGATCTGCTCAACGGTCTGGTTGACGGCGGCGACCGTGCGCCCGTAATCGTAGTAGACCTCGGCGTCGGCGTGGACGTAGAGCTTATCGCCCAGGCGCAGCATCAGCGGGCGGTTCAGCAGCCAATGCAGATGCGAGCCGGTCATATGCTTGAGATCGCTGGCGATGCCCCCGGCGCTGCGCCACCAATCGTGAAATGGGCCCTGCCCAAAACGGTAGGCCAGCGCCAGGATCAGATCGTGATTGCCGAGCAGGGCGATCACCTGGCCCTCGGCCTGGCGGGCTTCAGTTTGCAGGCGCATGACGAGGTCGAGCACGGCGATGCCATCCGGCCCGCGGTCGACGTAATCGCCGATGAAAACGAGCGTGGCATCCGCCCCCGACCAATGATGTTCCCCATTGACCAGCCCGGCTTCATGCAGCAGATCCAGGCAGCGGTCGTAGTGGCCGTGAATATCCCCAATTGCGAAAGTGGCGGGCATCAGTAGACGATGACCCCCCTGGCAACTTCGCCCGTGAGCATGGCCGCGTAGGCGGCGTTGATCTCCTCCAGCCGGTAGGTTTGCGAGACGAGCTTATCGAGCTGGAGCTTGCCGGCCACGTACAGGTCGATCAGCAGCGGGAAGTCACGCGCGGGCGAGACGGTGCCGTAATAGCTGCCCTTGATCGTCAGCTCTTTGCGCGTGATGACCGCGCCGGGCAGGTTGGTGCCGCTGCCCATCGGCGACAGGCCGACGAGCACGAGGGTGCCGCCGGGACGGGCGGCTTCCAGCGCGTTCTCCTGCACAGACGGCAGCCCGACCGCCTCGAAGACGTGATCGGCGCCGCGCCCGCCGGTCAGCGCGCGGATCGACTCGATCACGTCGTCGCTGGCGAGCAGCGTGTGGGTCGCGCCGAAATCGCGGGCAATGGCGAGCTTGGGCGCGTTGGTATCGACGGCGATGATGGTCGACGCGCCGCACAGGGCCGCACCCATCAGGATGTTGAGGCCGACTCCGCCGCAGCCGAAGACGGCGACACTCTCGCCGGGGCGGACGCCTGCCGTGAACAGGGCGGCGCCGACGCCGGTCGCCACCGCGCAGCCGACGAGCGAGGCCGTCGTCAACGGCACGTCCTTGCGGATGGGCACGCAGCTTTGCTCCGGCACGACGGCGTACTCGGCGAAGGTCGCCAGCCCGCAGTAGTGATAGACCGGCTCGCTGCCCAGGCGCAATCGCGGCGTGCCGTCGAGCATGACGCCTTCCCAGATCGGGCCGGTGAAGGTTTCGCACAGGTTGGGCTTGCCGTGCTGGCAGTAGTAGCAGTGGCCGCAGTCCGGCGTCCAACTGAGCACGACGTGATCGCCGGGTTTGACGCGGCTGACGCCCGGGCCGACCGCCTCGACCACGCCCGCGCCTTCGTGCCCGGCGACGCACGGCATCGGGTGCCGCGTGGTGCCGGTGACGAGATGCCAATCGCTGTGGCAGACGCCGCTTGCCGCCAACCGGACGAGGACTTCGCCGTCGCGCGGCGCTTCGAGCGTCAAGGTTTCAATGACGAAAGGATGATTCGGCCCTTCAAGCAGGGCAGCATGAATTTGCATAGGCTTTCCGAGATAATAAAGTATGGATAGCAATATTAGACCGCCTGGGCGAAAAATTCGCCAGCGGTTGGGGGCTTCATGCATCACCCATCAGAGATCAATTTCTCGCTTGCCCGCCGGCTATGCCCGCGCCTCCTGCGGAGGCTCACAACTGGCCTGGTGACAGAGCCCTCGGAGAGGGCGTTTTCTAGCCCGTCCCATTTCATGGGCGGGCGTTCTCTGGATAACGAACATACGCCTGTGTGTACCGCACAATGTATGAATGCCTGGATCTACACCTCAAAGGTCAGGCTCTCGCCGTCGGCGGGGATGCGCAGATGCTCGGCGTCGACGCCGGAGTCATCGGCCTGGGCGCGCAGGGCCGCGCGCGAGGTCGTGCCGTGGTCGAGCGCTTCCATGTGCGTGGCGATGACGACGGCGCCCGGTGCCAGCCTGCACGTCTCGATCGTCTGCTCGGTATCCATCACGATCAGATGGCGTTCGCCCGCGCTGTCCGGCCATTTGGCGCCGCTCGAATGCGTCACGATCACGTCGGGCCGGTAGTCGGCGATGGCCGCGCGCACCTCGTCACAGAGGATGGTATCGCCCGCCCAATAGAGGGTCGGCTCGCCGTGCGCGCGGAAGACGAAGCCGGAGACGCTGCCCATGATGCCCCCGACCTCGCCCGTGCCGTGATGGCCGCCGGTGCGTGTGATGCTGATACCTTCATGTTCGATCGTATCGGCCACCGGCGTCACGTCGAGAAAGCCCTTGTCGCGGATGGTCGCCTCGTTCCCCGGCTGGCAGTACAGTGGCAGATCCTTGGGCACCAGCGACTGCGCGGCCGTGTCGAAATGATCGCTGTGCAGGTGCGAGACGATCACCGTCTGCACGCCGTCCAGGATCGCATCCGGCAGCAGCGGCAGGCCGACGAGCGGGTTGGGCGATAGGCCGGTGTAGGAGGGCAGGGCGTGCTTGTCGGCGAAATAGGGGTCGATCAGAATGCGCCGACCGGCATAGTCGAGGCGCAGGGTTGCGTTGCGCACGAGTTGAATGATCACGGCCGTCCTCGTCTCGAATAACCGTCCTAGAGTGGGTTAATATTACCGCACTTGTGGCGGCCCGCCTGGGATGCGATCGTGCATAGAAAGCGGATTAGCAAATTAGCGAATTAGCACATCTGCATGCCGGCAAACGAGTATCGATCGATTCGCATTTGGCTACAGGCTGACAGCCGACAGCCAAATGCCAACTGCCTTCTATCTTCGAGGAAGTGCCTCATGCCCAACGAATATCACGAACAGAACCGTCTCTCCTGGGACGCCGCCACGCGCCAGCATCACACGCACAGGCCGGACATGGTCGCACGCTACCGGGCGGGCCACAACAATCTGCACCCGGAAGATATGGCGCTGCTCGGTGACGTGCGCGGCAAGCGGCTCGTCCATCTCCAGTGCAACGACGGCCAGGACACGATCAGCATCGCCCGGCACCTGGGCGCGGACGTGACCGGCGTCGACATCAGCGACTACGCGGTGACGTTCGCGCGCCAACTGGCGGCGGAGACGGACACCCCGGCGACCTTCGTGCGGGGCGACATCTTCGATTGGTGCGCGGCGCAGCAGGGCGAGTTCGACATTGTCTACACGTCCTACGGCGCGCTGACCTGGATCTCGGACATCGCGCGCTGGGGACGCGGCGTCGCGCAGGCGCTGGCGCCGGGCGGCAAGCTGGTGCTGATTGAGTTTCACCCGGTCATGGGCATGTACGAGATCGACTGGACGGTCGATTGGCCGTACATGGGCGGCGGGCCGATTGAGACGGGCGGCGTCGGCGATTACTTCGACGAATCGTACCAGAACGCGCAGAAGGCCTACGAGTTTGCCTGGGGCATTAGCGAGGTCGTCAGCGCACTGCTCGACGCCGGGCTGACGCTGACCGGCTTGAAGGAGTACGAGTACCTGAACGGCTGGCAGCGCTTCCCGGACATGATCCCTGGCGAGGGGCGGCGCTGGCTGGTGCCGCCGGGCCGACCGCGCGTGCCGTGTATGTTCAGCATCGTCGCGGTCAAGCCGTCGGTCTAAAGCCGTCTTGCGAACGGCGGGCTATAGGTCAAGATGGATCGGACGTGTCGAACTGCCCGTAAGCATCCAGCGCAGCACCGGCCACAAAGCGCGCCTGATAGTGTTGAGCAAAGATGCGTGCAGCCAGCTCTCCCCGGCTGCCTGCGCCGACCTTGTCGAAGATCGCTTTCAGATGATCCTGAACGGTGTTGGCCGAAATGTGCAGCCTGGACGCGATCTCTGTGGTCGACCAGCCCTGCAAGACACACTGCGCGATCTCACCTTCGCGTCTGGTCAGTTGATACACCTGCATCATCAGCGGCGCCATTTCTGATGGCCGCGCCAGCTCAAAGATGACGGCGATCTGCTGGCTATCTTCGCGATTCAGCCGTGAGGCATGGATGACGAGCCATTGGCCCGAGCGCGTGCGCAAGCGGCATTTCGGGCTGAGGTGAGCATCCCGCAGCCCGTTCTCCAGCGCCAGCAGGCGGGCGACGATACTGCGCACAGGGATTGGCAGCATCTTGCCGTTTTCGCCCTCCGCTTCCTGGAGTTGCGCGAGCCAGTGTTCGGCCGCGGGCGTCATCGAGACGGTCGATAGGTCGTCGGTGAGCATCAGCACGCCTGGCGCGTCTGGCGCAGCCTCCAGCGAAACGTTGCCCCACAGCAGAGATTTGCGCAAGCCATCCGCGACGTGCGGTGCAATCTGGGCGACAAAGGCGGCATCTGCCGGGTCGTAACCCGACCGCGCCCGGCCCCGATGCAAACAGAGCGTTCCCCAGCAGGTCGACTGCGTGACGAAGATGGCGCGCAGTTCGTCGCCGATGGCGAGGGGAGTCAGCATGTCCCGGTAGCGCTGGCTACGATCCAGTTCATTGCGAGTCGCCATGCTCAGCACGCCGACCGCCTGACGACGCCGGAGCAGCGTGCCGAACTTGATGAAGTCTTCCTGCAAGAACTCGTTTTCGAGAAACAGGCTGAGCATCCAGGCGGGCGGTTCCTCAAAGACGACTGAACCGGTGTTGAGCTGGGTGGCCGGGTCTGTGGTCGAGAAATAGGCGTAGTCAAAGGGGATGACGAGGCGCAATCGTTGGAGTAGTTCGAAGCGCAGCGTGTGCGCATCGACGGTGCTGTGGCACAGCCGAATCATATCCTGTTTGACGATCTCAGCCGAAGCCCTGGTCTTCATTTGGCTGTCTCCGCAGGCTAGAGCTCCTGCGCGTCCACCACTTCCGAGATGCGCCAGCCTGGATCATGGACGAGGGTGCCAGCGACGCGACTCCAGACCTGCTGCATCGCGCCGAGAAGGGCCTCCGCCTGGTCCCGGCTGTCAAACTCCAGATCGATGATAGCATAATTCGGATTGTCGAACGGTCGCAAGACGCGATATCGGCGCACGCCCGACTTTTGCCGACCCACGGGATCGCTATCGAAGGCTGCCTTCCAGGCATCGAAGTTCGGGGCCGCGTGCTCGATGTGTAGAAGTACCATACTGTTTCCTCTCTTCTCTTGGGAAACATTGTGTCGCTCGCGACCACGGCGGGCTATCCCAGATTTCTGGGATTTTTCGGCAGTGCGTAGCGTTGTGATGCTGATGACCGGGCACGATCATGAGGCCTCATCGGCGTGATCGTGCCCGGCGGTTGAGTTTGCGGGGCAATTCGGGCTAGTTGTTGGGCGTCAGGATGACGATCGGGATCTCGCGGTCGGTCTTTGTCTGGTAGTTGTTGTAGTCGGGCCAGATCGAGGCCATCAGCGGCCACAAGCGGGCCTTCTCTTCGGGAGTCGCGGTGCGCGCCTGCGCTTCGAACTGGTCGGCGCCGACCTGGACGTTGACGGTCGGGTTCTCACTCAGGTTGAGGTACCACGACGGGTGATGCGGGTGCCCGCCGCGCGAAGCGACGACGATGTAGTTCTCGCCGTCCTGGCCATAGATCAGGGCCGTGCGCCGGAGCAAGCCGGATTTGCGACCGCGCGTGGTCAACAGCAGCGTGGGGACGCCGCGCCACAGATGGCCCTTTTCGCCGTCCGATTCGACGTAGTCGTGAATGTGACTGGCGACCCAGTTCGAAGGGCTGTCGTGAATGGTGTCGTGTGTGCTCATTGTTTCTCCTCTAGCTACGACACGCCAATCGTAGTCCTTGTGCGCCATTGTTCAAGGGCTATAGCCCGTAGATCGGCTCAAACAGGTCGTTCTTGCTGAGGGTGTCGCCGATGATGCGGACGAGCCGCGTGTAACTCGTCCGGATGCCCGCGGCGCGGTCCGTGATGTCCATCAGCCTGCCGAGGTAGCGCAGGCTCGCGGCCACGTCCGGCGCGTCCCGCAGGACGGCCAGCCCGGCGTAGGCGATACCGATCGCTTCCAGCGCAATAATGTTGACATTTTCGCCCGTCAGGTGTTGTTCCGCGTTTTCCGTTGCGCGTGCGAAGGCGCTTTCGGCCTCGGCCTTGTCGCCGCGACGGAGCGCGATGATGCCCTTGAGCATGGCGATGTGCGCGTTGTTATAGGCGACGTTCTGCTGATAAGCGCGCTCGATGACGGTGTTTGCGCGCTCAAGATCGCCGGAGAGCAGCAGCGCCAGGGCCAGATGCCCACTGTTGAAGTTGATCAGCGCGGTCGAACCGTTGGCCTCGGCCAGGGCGACGCTCTGTTCGCAGTAGTCAAGCGCCTTGGGCAGATCGCCGAGGTCGATGGACGCGCGGCCCAGGTTGCCCAGGCCTTTGACGATATCGCGCTTGAAGTCGACCCGTTCGAACATGACTTGCGACTCGGTCAGCCAGGCGACGGCTTGCTGCGGATGCCCAAGGTAGATCTCGACGCGGCCCAACTCGGCCAGATCAGCGGCAATGACCAATTCCTGGTTGAAGCGCCTGCCGAGTTCGAGCGACTCAGTGAGCGCCATCCTTGCGGCTTCGAAGTCGCCCATGCTCATGTAGGAGACGCCCATGTTGGCCAGCAGCCGGGGCTGCCCGCTCAGTTCGGAGAAATCGCCGATGACGCGCATCACCGCCAGCGCGTCCTCTTGGGTCTTGAGTGCCACGGATGCTTTGCCCTGGCTGTTGTAGGCGAGCGCGAGTTCGAGCAGTCCATAGGCCTGCTCCCGTTGCAGGGATAAAGCCTTCGCCTGGGCCACCGCCAGCTCAAGAATCGGCGCCGCCTCGTTGGGTTGACCACGCAGGCGGATCACGGTGCCGACCATCCGGTGGTAGCGCGCCTCAGCTGGCGCGTCCTGCCGCGAAGTCGCCGCGTCCAGTGCCGTCGTAAACAAGTCCTGGGCCTGAGCATAGGACGCTTGATAGAGCAGGACGCGGCTGTCATCCCAGATGGCGTCGACAATCGCGTCGGCCTTGGCTGACTCGCGGTGGAACAAGGCCCAGAGCGCAGCGTTGACTATGCCATCGAGCACCGGTTTGATGGCATTGTGCGACAGGGCCTCGACGCCGATGTATTTCTGCGCATAGGCGAGGCAGGCATCGAGCGCGCTCCGCTTGTCCGTCTCTAAGGCGGAAAACTGGGCATGGGCATAGGCCAGGTCGTGCACGGAATAGTAAGTCGTGCCATTCTGGTGGATGCGGGCGAGACCGCGCTCGACCAGGCGATTGAGCGATGCTTCGACGGTTGCCTCTGCTGTGCCCAGGTAGAGCGCGACCAGCTCCGGCGTGACGATCGGCGCGAACAGCGCGCCAATCGCCATGAAGGCGCGGCGGTCGGCGCTTGAAAGCCCGTTCAGGCTGACGGTGATCAGTTTCGAGATGTTCTCGCGACCGGGCTGCGCCGCCATGCGCAGCGTTTCCGCCGGGGCGTTCTTGATGCGCTCGATCAGCTTCTCGACCGTCAGATCGGGATCGACGCGCAAGGTCTTGCCCGCAATCTCCAGGGCGTACGGGTGCTTGCCGACCAGTTCGCACAGCTCTTTGGCGTGCTCGTTCGCCGAAAGATCCATGCGGCTGTAATGGCTCAGCGCTTCGAGCGCCTTGTCCAGCGTCAGTTCCGTGACCTCATGCATCTCGTCCACGAAGAACCCGATCTCCTTACGCAAGCGCGAGGTAATCATAACCGCAATCGTCGGCGGTATCGCGCGGATGATGTCGGCGATGGCTTCCTTGTTCCAGGCGTCGTCGATGACGACCAGCGACACCTGGCTGTCCCGCAGCATCTTTTGAACCGACAGAATGCGATCCTCAGACCTCTGCCCGGCGATCTCTTGCTGCTTGTTGAAGGCCTTGGCAATCGCCTCGGTGATGAACTCCGTCGACTCCGAGCCGACCTGCAGCCAGAGCACATGCCCCTTGTCGGCGGCGATCCACTGCCCGGCGAGTGTCGCGGCCAGCGAACTCTTGCCGATACCGCTGAACCCATGCAGCAGGACGCGGCGCCGGTCGTCCAGGTGCTGGGTTACTTCCGCCATCAGATCATCACGACCGATCAGACGCTCTGGCCGCCGCAGTTCTTCGGGCCGCTCGGCGTAGATCGCGCTGCTTAGCCCTGGAAAGTAGGGGTAGGTCTCGTCGATCCAGGTCATGACCGAGGCCTTGACCGCTGACCACAGGCGGCCGCCATCCGGGAAATACTTGAGCGTGACGCCCTCGGTGACCGTCTGGACGCTGGCGAGAAAGTTGACCAGTTCCGGGCTGGGTTGTTCCGGTTGGTCGCTCGCGATCTGCTTGACGTACAGATGGCGCGGGATGTCGAGCGACTGCGAAAGCGTGAACTCGTCATGCGTCCACTTGCCGAGCGTGAGCGCGAAGATGCCGAGATACAACTGCGACTCGCGCAGCGCTTGCAGATAGACCTCGCGTACGGGGCGGTCGCTGGCCGGGGCATCGCGCTCGAACACCCATGGCCTTAGCTGGACGGCGGGCGTGCTCAACTCCGCAATCAGATCGGCAACCGCGGCACGCTCGTCCTTGAGTTCCTCTTTCATCGTCGAACTGATGAATACCCGCAGCTCTCTAGCCATGATCGGAAGCCTTCCCGTCAGTGATGAAGTTGTGGATGAATTGAAGTCAGTTTGCAGGCGCTGCGCACGGCTCCATTACACCCCACCAGCCTGAAATCAGCCTAACAAAGCGGTGGCGGTCTGAGAACTTACTCGGTGGTGCTGTCATGAGACCGCCGTCCAAAAGAGCTCGCACGAGCGATGGGTGGTCATGCGCTTAATCCGCATATAATGAGTGAGCGAACTTGTGCAGCCGTACTCCAAGGGAACTCGTCTCATGAATAATCTGAAGCGGCTATGGATTGGGTTGGTGCTGGTCTTGATGCTGAGCCTGGGCATGAGCGCCAGCGCGCAGGATGTCGACGGCACACTGGCGGCGAACGAGCCCGTCTCGGTCGAGATCGCGCAGGCGGGGCAGAGCTTCCGCTTCGCCTACACGCTGAACGAGGCGCGGGTCGTCTCGCTGCAGGCGCTCGGCATCGACGTCGCGCCGGTGCTGGCGATCCTGCGCGACGGGCAGACGGTGGCGGCGGATTTGAACGCCGGGGCGCTGCCGATCCTCAATCTCGACGTGTTCCTGGATGCAGGCTCGTATGTTGTCCAGGTGAGCGCGGGTGGCGCTGGCACCGGCACAGTCGTGCTGTTGGTGCAGCGTGAGACGCCCGCGGCAGTGACACCGCTGGCGACCGGGGGCACGGTCGGCGCAGAAGTCAGCCAGGCTGTGCCGGTCGTCATCTACAGCTTCGCGGCGGCGACGGAACCGCTGTTCCTCTACGTCGAGAGCGGCCTGCCGGATCGCGGGCCGAGCGTGCGGCTGACCGACGACGCGACCGGCGAAATGAGCGGCTCGCTCAGTGCGGCGCTGGCGGGCGGGCGCTTCCGTATCCCTGCCGGGGCGAGCACCTATCAGCTTGAGCTCTCGCACGGCGGCGGGGACACGGCGGTGCCGTTCACCGTCTGCCTGACGACCGTCAGCGCGTCCGGCTGCGAATCGTTCACCGGGTTGGTCGCGCCGGTCGTGACCGAGGAGCCGGTCGCCATCTGTACCGTCACGCCGGAAGCGGGGTCGGTCAACGTGCGCCAATCGGCCAGCGTCAATGCGATCATCCTGGGCACACTGCCCGCAGGCGTGGCCGCGCCGGTGATCGGTATCTCGCCAGATGGGGCGTTCTGGTTCATCGAGGTGGGCGGTGTTCAGGGCTGGGTGGCCACGTCGGTCGTCTTCAGCAACGGCAACTGCAACGTGTCGTTCGTCAGCCCGCCGCCGGTCACCCCTCAGCCGAGCGCGCCGACGCCGACACCGCTGCCGTTCCCGACCGCGGCCTCGCAGCCGACGGCGCCATCCCCGGTTACGACACCGGAGCCGACCGGCCCGTGCCTGATCACGGTCACGGCGCCGATGTACACGTACACCACGCCGAACGCGAACCAGGAGACCATCTACGATCAGGCACAGGCGGGCTACCAGTTCATCCCCAGTGGACGGCTGGCTGACAACACCTGGTGGCGGCTGGGTGATGGTTCTGCCTGGATTCAGACGAGCAGCTTCGGCGTGACGGCGACCGTCACCGGCGATTGCAGCGGCCTGCCGATCGTCGAAGTATAAGACGACGTGAAGATTGCCGGGCGCAGGCGTCTGTGCCCGGCACTGGCACCCGAAACGAGCTACAATCCGCGCCGTGAAGCCTGCGTGAAAGGGACGGCGCGATGTTCGAATTGAGACGGCTGGTAGTTGGGGTGCTGTGCGGCTTACTGCTCTCATTGGGCACGGTGGCCTTGGCGCAGGATAGGGTCGCCACGTTGGAGATCGGCCAGCCGGTCTCGCTGCAGCTTGGGCGCCCCGGCGACACGTTGGAGGTCGCCTATGCGGTCGCCGAGCCAAGCCTGATCACACTCCAAGCCCTCGGACTCGACGTCGCGCCGACGATCGCCATCTTGAGCGATGGCGAGACGGTCGCCGGCGACGTCAATGCCGAGGCCGCGCCAACCCTGAAGCTATCGACGGTGCTCGACGCCGGAGAGTACGTCATCCAGGTCGGCAGCGTCGATGATGCGCGCGGCACGGTCGTGCTGCTGCTGGAAGACGTCGCGCCCGGCGGCGTTACGCCGCTCGATCTCGGTGCCGTGGTCGCTGCCGACGTCAGCGCGGATGCACCGCTCGCGATCTACGACTTCGGCGCGGGCAGCGAATCGCTCTACCTGTTCGTCGTCACCGGCTGGCCGGAGCAGGGGCCGTCGATTCAGCTCGTCAACGTCGAGAGCGGGCAGGTCAGCGCGGCCTTCGCCGGGGACATTGCCAGCGGCTTCCTGCGCATTCCTGCCGGATCGGCGCACTATCAACTCAAGGTCGCTTTCAGCGGCATGGACGAAGCCGAACCTTTTCGGCTGTGCGTGACGACGATCACGGCGGGCGGCTGTGAGAACATCGGCGATCAGGTCGTCAGCGGCGAGAGTCCGGAGGCGGAGCAGCCCGCCGCGGCGGAGCCGAGCGGCATCGACTACCTGACGATGACCTACTCGCGGGCGGACGACGGCGGCTACATCATTGGCGACCCGGATGCGCCCATCACCATCGTCTACTTCTCCGATTACGCCTGCCCGCACTGCCAGACCTACGAGCCAACGATCGTGCGCTTGATCCAGGACTATGTGGTGACCGGCCAGGCGCAGCTTGAGTACCGCATCTTCCCAACGGCAGGCGGCCAACAGACGGTCTTCGCTGGCGGCATTGCCGACTGCATGAGCGATTATCATGCCAGTGCGTTCTGGATCGCACGCGAGCGCTTCGCGCAGTTGGCGCAAACGGGCGACTATGCCGACGCACCGCGCATCCTGGCCGACGAACTCGGCATCCCGTATGACGACCTGCTCGAATGCCAGGCAGAGTCGACGCGCGTGCAGTTGGACATGGCGCTCGGCCAGCAGGTCGGCGTCACAGGCACGCCCGCCGTGCTCGTTCGCTACGGCGACTCCGCGCCGGAGTACATCACGCAGGACGACGTGCTCTACAACCGCGGCGGCGTGCCGTTCGACGTGCTGAGCGCGGTGGTTGAGGCTGCGCAAGCGGAGGAGTGACGTCAGTTATTGAGGCTATCCACATGGGATAGCCTCTTCCATTCCTCAAGACTGACCTTCGCGCAATCCTCACGCGCCAAAAACTGGCGCTATTGCTCAGAACAATACGCTCCGATTATCCGCACACGTATATAATAACAGTATACGTTTCAATGGTGCGTTGGAGCGGAATCGATGGCCGCCATATTGCCTACTTAATACAGGTCAAATTCATGATCAGCCTGCTCATTTTTGCCGCCCAGCTCCTGCTCTTTGGCGCGCTCGCCGCCTACTTGCACTATCGGTCGGAAGACTTCGGGCTGGCGCCCCTGTTATTCTACGTTGCCGGTTTGATGGGTGCGCTCAACCTGATCTCGCTGCTGGCCTTCAACATCGATGTGGCGCCCGGCATCGTCATTCGGCCCGGTGGCCATGTTTTCGTCCCGATCATTTTGTTCATTGTGCTCACGGTTTATATCACGAGCGGCACGCGCAGCGCACGCCTGACGATTGGCGGCCTGATCGGTATCGACGTGCTGATCGTCTGCAGCCTGTTGTTCCTGGCGCTCTACCTGCAATTTCAAGACCCGTCGACCACGATTGGCGGGCTGTTCGTCGACGAGGACATCCTGACGCCCCTGTTCCTGCGCGGCGTGGCCGCTTCCGTCATCACCTTCGCCGCGAACATGTTTGTCATTGTCATTATCTACCAGGGGATCAAGAACGCCTTTCCGACCTTTCCGGCGAGCCTGATCCCCGGTATTGCCTTGCTCAGCGCGCTGTGGGTCGATGCAATCCTGTACCATCTGCTCGCTTTCCTGGGGACGCCTCAGTTTGCGGCGGGCATCCCCGGCGACATTTTGATGAAGACGCTGGCCGGGCTGCTGCTGGCACCGCTGGCCGGTTGGTATCTGACGCGCGTGGCGCCCAATGCACCGCATTACGTCGGGCCAGCCAAACGCTCAACGCTCGACATCGTTTTTGGCGAGGGGCAGGACGCCGAACACATCGCCCAGTTGGAGGACGAACTGCGTGTCAGCCGCGCCATCTACGAGCAGCTGACGCAGCACATCGAAGAGATCTTCTGGCTGGCGGACGTCAAACGCGAGCGCCTGCTCTACCTGAGCCCAAACTTCGAGAAGATGACCGGCCAATCGCCGGAGGACTTCTATCACAATCCGCGCGCGCTGGTCGAGCTGGTGCATCCCGATGACCGCGGCCAGGACATGATCCGGGCGGTGCTGCTGTCGCCGGAGATGGAGTTTCGCATCCAGCGCGAGGATGGCAGCGTGCGCTGGCTTCGCAACCGCTCGTTCCCGATCGTGACTCAGAATCACCAGGTCGTGCGCTACGCCGGGATCACGGAGGACGTCACCACGCGCCGGGAAGCGCAGGCGCAGGCGTTCGCGCTGGAACTCTCGCGCGAGAAGGTCAACGTACTGCATCGGTTCGTCCGCGATGCGTCGCACGATTTGCGCACGCCGCTGACGAGCATCCTGCTCAAGCTGGACATGCTGGAGAAGGCCAGCGCCGAGCGCAAACGACAACTGGAGCACGATCTGCGCGAGGCCGCGCAGCACCTGAACAGCCTGATCGACGACCTGTTCACGCTGTCACGGATCGAGAGCGAAGAACAACCCGCACCGGTTAAGGTCGAATTCAACGCGATTGTGCGCAAGGTGACCGATCATCACCGGGTGATCGCGCAGAACAAGAACCTGGGGCTGGATGTCACGCTGGCTGAGCAGCAGATCGTGATCCGGGGCAATCAGGATCAATTGTTCCGGCTGGTAGCTAATCTGGTCGAGAATGCCATTTACTACACCGATCAAGGCAGCGTAGCGGTGACGACGCGAGTCAATGGCGACCACGCATCTCTGGAAGTGACCGACACGGGGATCGGCATCCCGGAGGCGGATCTCGAACAGGTCTTTGAGCGCTTCTACCGCACAGACGAGGCGCGCCATATGCGCCAGGAGGGCACCGGCCTGGGGCTGGCGATTGCGCGCGCGGTGGTCGAGCAGCATCGCGGCAGCCTGACCGCAGCCAGCGCCGAGGGGCGCGGAACCACGTTCCGCGTCAGCTTCCCGCTCGCGGGCAGCGAAACGCAGTCGATCCACACGAAATAAACCGGACAGATCCGATTTCGACGGAGATTGATCGGGCGCTTCACTCCCTCAAAGAGGCTCATCGCCGCCTTGCCGCGCTGGCTGGCGACAAACTTCGTCGCACAGCCAAGTCGGCTGAACCGCGCTAGAAGATGTCATTCATGTAGACCCAGTCTTCGTCGTTTCGGTTGTAGGCTTTCACGTCTTCCAGCAAACGGTCGAGAAAGCCAAAGAAATCATCGGCGACGGCTTTGATCTTCAACACGTCCTCATAATAGACATGGTCTTCGATCAGGTTGGTGGGTAGGAACAGGGCTTGTTCGCTGGCGCCCAAACGAAGCGCAAACAACTGCCCGGCAATATCGAAGCCGAATGGCAGAATTGGCCCGGCGATGCTGCCTTCAATGGCTCTCGGCCAGTATTCCGATTCCTTCTGTAGCTCGGCGAGCTTACGGGGTCTCAAAATGAAATAGCAATTGTAGAAGCTGCCCAGGTCAAGGCCACCGCATACGCGATAGAAGGCTTCGAGTTGTTTCGGAAATGCGGGGCCAACCAGCTCGATCAACGTATCGAGCGTTTCGGATGGGACGGGTGGGAATACCTGGGTTTGGTAGAGATCCGGTTCGCTGCGCTTGCGAATCTCGATCTGCTGCGCGATTTCGTCCAACCATGCCTGCAAATCCATCGCATCGCCTCATGGGATCTGACGGTTGTTATTTTTGCATCATCTTCAACTCAGCAGCATGCATATGCCTGTGTTCAAGCCGAGATCTACTCGTCGAACTGGAAGGTCGACTCGGCGTAGTAGCGGATGGCGCGATTGGCGAGCTTGTGCCGTATCCACTCCTGCAGTTGCGCATTCTTGGTGTCGAGCGGCACGCTCGAATCGCGCAGGATGTCGAGCGGGTAGTTGACGCGAATGGCACGCCCGTAGACGATGTGGCGGCTGATGCCCGGCGGCAGGAAGTCGCGCGAGTCGGCGGCGTGGAGGACCGTCTCCGGCGTCACCGACGGGAAGTGCACGAGCGCGATCGCGTCCGGGTAGAGTGACCAGAGCGTGGCCGCCTCGTGGATGGCGGTGCGGTGCAGGCTGGCGCTGCGCTGGTAAAGGCCGACGAAGGCGCGCACGGGGGCGAAGCTGTGGCGTCCGCTCGCCTGGGCGTGGATCAGCGCTTGCAGGCGGCCGTCGCGCAGGATGACGTGGGCGAGCGCGTCGGGCTGGCTGCCGTTGGCGTCCACCAGTTGGGCGATGCCGAGTTCGGCGCAGCTTTCGAGCAGGGCTTCGATCCCCCAACTGCCGACGACGTGATGCCACGTATCCAGCAGCACCTGCTCACCTGGATAGTCGACCACCTGGACGAGGATGTGCGGGTAGCCGAGATGGCTGAAGGCGTGGAAGCGGTTAGCGCCGTCGAGGATGACGAACTGATCGCCGTGCGGCGCGACGATCGGCGGATTGATCATATACGTTTCTTCGCGCAGGCGCTCGGCAAGCGGAATGGCGCGCTGATTGTCGTGTTCTTCGTGCGGGCGGAGGCTCTCGGTCGGGACAATGCGCAGGTCGGGCTGCGGGGCGTCGAGATGACGGTCGGACATGGAAACTGCCTGGTGCGTGAGTGACTTCAATGATGATTATAGCGGATAGCGATGAGCTTTTAGCCATGAGCTGTTGGCTTTCGGCGGTCAGCTTTCGGCCTATGGCGATTGGCTTCAGTTCGACGGTGCACAGTGAGTCTGAATTGTGGTTATCGTATCGATACGTGCCTCCCGTAGGGACGCGCCGTGGCGCGTTCGTGAATACGAGACAGCCGGTGCGCGGTTACACGCGCCGGTTGCATTCTGAATCGCTGTACGGGCGGGATATATCCCGCCCCTACGTTCGTACCCGCACGATTGGTGAGGGCGCCGCTCCTGCCAACGGGAATCACGACCGCTATCCCTCACCCAGATCATGCGCCGCTACATCCGTGCCGGGGACGCTGACGGGTGACTGCCCCTGTGCGGCGACTGCGCCGGAGAGGACGTCGACGGCGGCCTGGGCGGCGCACATGCGGAAGCTGAAGGCGCAGACGTAGGTCTGCACATCGGGCAGGGCGCTCAATTCATACGGATCGCGCAGGGCGACGACAATCAGGCGCGGGCCGAGCGCACGCCCCAGCGCATTGGCGATCTCGGCCTGGCCAGTCTTGTCGAAATCCATGCCCGGCATCGGGTAGTTCTCGGTCACGGCGATGACCGTCTCGTCGTCGGCGATCCCGGCGGCGGCATTATCCAGGTCGATGCTCTCTGCGGCGTCGATCACGCGCAAATGCGGGTAGACGCGCTCCATCTCGGCGACGAAGTGATCGAAGGCGGGTATCGCCTGGTTGGGGCCGATGCCGCGCGTGGCGTCGAGGATGGCGTAGGCCCCCCGCCGGGTTGTGTTGACGACGACGACCTTGCGCTCGGTGGAAATGGGCAGCGCATCCGCCGCGCCGCGCACGAGCGAAACCGCATGGCGCGCGATCTCGCGCTCGGATGCGCGGTGCTGCTCCGTGCCGATGGCGGCGGGCTGCGGCTGATCCTCGGAACCGGCGGGGAAGCTAAGCGTCGCCAGCTTGAGACGGAGGACTCGGCGCACCGCATCGTCGACGCGGCTGATCGGCAGCGCGCCGTTTTCGACCGCCGCCTGCACCGCCTCGATCAGCGCAATCTGGTTGCGCAGGTAGGTCGCCGCGTCGTGATCGTAATGCTCCTCGGCCAGCATGAGCAGATCGACGCCCGCGTTGAGCGCCCGCACGGCGGAATCTTCCGGCGCGTAGTGAGCCTTCATCGCGCGCATGTTCATGCTGTCCGACAGGATGACGCCGTCGAAGCCCATCTCATGGCGCAGCAGGTCGCGCAGGATGGCGGGCGACAGTGTCGCCGGGTTGTCCGGGTCGAGCGCCGTGAAGATGATGTGGGCGGTCATGACGATGTCCGCGCCCGCCGCGATACCACGCCGGAACGGCAGCAGATCGATCTGGTCGAGCTGGGCCCGCGAACGAGTCACCGTCGGGATGCCACGGTGACTGTCGGTCGTCGTATCACCGTGGCCGGGGAAGTGCTTGACCGACGTCAGCGCCCCGCCAGCATGGGCGCCGCGCACCGCGCCTTCGGTCATGGCGGCGACCAGCGACGCGGGTTCGCCGAACGAGCGCATGCCGATGATGGCGTTGTGCGGGTTCGAGTTACAGTCGGCGCACGGGGCGAGCAGGGTGTTCAGCCCGGCGGTGCTCAGTTCGCGGCCAATGATCTCGTACATGCGGTAGGCATCGTCGGGATTGCCGGTCGCGCCGAGCGCCATGTTGCCCGGCCCGGTGCAGCTCCCGGCCATCATCACGCCCCACGCGCCCTCCTGATCGACGCCGAGCAGCAGCGGGATTTGCAGGCGCGTCTCCGCGGCGAAGCCCTGAAGCTGTGTCGTCAGCGCGGCGGCTGCCGTGGGCGACGGTACGTTGTCGTTGCTGATGTAGGAGGCGCCGACGAAGTATTCGCGAAACAGTGTGCGCGCCTCGTCCAGACGATCTTTGGAGAAGGCGAGCAGGAAAAGCTGGCCGACCTTTTCCGCCAGGGTCATCTGTTGCAGGAGGTTGTCGAGTTCCATGGCTGGTTCTCTCTTGGTTCTCGCATTCGTACGGGAGGGATATATCCCTCCCGTACACTTGTGATTGATCTTGTCGGGCGTGGGATCACCGCTGATCCCACAGTTGGCGCGTGATCTGCGCGTGGCCGAGGTGCAGACCGACGTGTTCGAGCGCGTGCAGCAGCGCCCAGGCGACGGTGACCGGCTCCGGGCGCGGGATCGTGCGCGTCATCCCCATGTCCGCCAGCGTGATGTGGCCCAGGTTCTGCTGCGCGTAGTCTTCGACGGCGGCGAAGTGCGCCTTGAGTTGGTCAGCGCTCAGACCGTGGGCGCGAAACTCGGCAGCGCGATCGCGGTCGGGTACGTCGTCAAGCGCCGCGCCGATCCAGAAGCGGGTCGCGCCCGTCGTGTGGACGACGAGCACGCAGAACGAGTTCATATCCTCGCCGGGCACCCAATCGAGCGCCTCGGCAGGCAGGCCGTCGAACGCCGCGATGAAATCCGTGTGCAGTTTGTGCAGCAGCTCCAGATAATCGGTGAAGAATTGTTCCACGTTGCCCCCTTTACCTTGTGACGATAAATACACTGTCGTGCAATTGTTCGCCTATCCGTACGGTGCCGTTGGCGAAATCGGCGGACGCGCCATGGCGCGTCCCTACCATTGCATGGTCACGTAGGGACGCCATTCTTGGCGTCCGCCCCCAAGAATCCGCACGAATAGGTAGGTGAAGAGAAATACGTTCCTCCTATTTCACCGCGCCCGCCGTCAGGCCGCGGACGAGATAGCGCTGGAAGAAGAGCGCCATCAGGAACGGCGGCAGCATCGTCAGCACCGCGGCGGCGGACATGTCCTCCCAGGCGACCTCGTACTGGCCGATGAAGAGCGTCAGCACAACCGTCATCGGCTGCGAGGCCGACGTGCGGCTGAAGATCAGCGGCAGCAGGAAATTGTTCCAACTCGTCAGCAGTGCGACCAGGAAGACGGCGATCATGCCCGGACGCGCGAGCGGGAAGACGATCCTCGGCAGCAGCTGCCAGCGCGTGCAGCCATCGACCAGCGCCGCGTCTTCGATCTCCTCCGGGATGTCGCGGATGAAGGTCGACATCAGCCAGACGGACAGCGGCAGCATGAAGACGACGAACAGCATGATCAGCCCGTGCAGCGTGTCGATCAGGTTGAGATTCGTCAGCAGGAAGAAGAGTGCGATCAACGCCACCCAGACGGGCAGCGGCATCAGCAGCATCAGGAAGTAGAAGGCCGTTTGTTTGAAGCGGAATCTGAGCCGGGCGAAGACGTAGCCCGCGCCGGTCGAGACGACGGTGACGATGGCCGCCGAGGCGACGCTGATGATGATGCTGTTGCGCAGGCCCGCGCCGATCAGCCCGGCGGTCGGCGAGAAGCCGCCGTCGCGGTAGGCGGCGCCTGTCGTGAACAGCGTGACGTAATGCTCCAGCGTTGGTTCGGACGGGAACCAGATCTTGTACGGGCGGGCGTAGAGTTCGATGCGGTTGGAGATGCTCGACACGGCGACCCAGTAAATCGGCGCCAGCGCCCAGAAGAGCAGCAGCGCACTGGCAATGTAGAGCGGGATCAGGCGGCGGAGGCGGCGATCGCGTTTCATGTGTCCTGGACTCCCTGGTTGTAGAGCCTGCGGACGAAGACGAGGCCGACCGCGAGCGACATGATCAAGATCAGGTAGGAGAGCGCCGCGCCGCGCCCGATGCGCAAATCGCGGAAGACCAGCTCGTAGTTGAACAGCATCAGCGTCTTGGTGAACGGGTTGATGGCGCCGCCCGCGGAGCCGCCCGCCGTCAGCGTCCAGATCACGTCGAAAATCTGGAACACGGCGATGAACTCGACGACCAGCGCGACGGCGAACGACGGCAGCAGCAGCGGCAGCGTGATGCGCCACAGGCGCTGCAGACCATTGGCGCCATCGACCTTGGCCGCCTCGTACAGATCATCCTGGATGCCCTGCAACCCGGCGAGCAAGACGATCATCGGGAAGGAGAAGCGCGTCCACGTCTGGACGACGGCCACCCACAGGATTTGCGTCCCCGGGTTTTGCAGCCAGTATTGATACTCGTGGATCAGGCCGAACTGGTAGAGCAACCCGTTGAAGGCACCGTACTCGCCATTGAGCAGCCAGCCCCATAAGAAGCCGTTGACGACGGGCGGCACCATCCAGGGCAAGATGACGAGCGTGCGCACGACTCCGCGTCCGGGGAAGCGCTCGTTGAGCAGGAGCGCGCCGCCCAGCGCGATGATCATCTCCAGCGGCAGCGTGATCAGCACGAGCAGGAAGCTGCGCCCGGTCACTTCCCAGAACTCGTTGTTGGTCAGCAGGTAGCTGTAGTTCTCAAGCTGGACGAATTCCGTGGGCCGGTTGATGCGCAGGTTGCGGTTGGTCAGGCTCGTCGTAAATGTATCGATCGCCGGGTAGTAGATGAGGATGGCGACGAAGATGATGATCGGGACGAGCAGCGTGAGGACAAAGATATGATCCCGGTGTAATCCATCGCGCGTCATGGCGTCTGTTCTCTCTACGGGTTGCTCACCATTGTGGGCCGACCCGGCCACGATCTGCGGTCAGGTCGGCATTGTGCTCGCGGAACGAGCAAAGATTTTACCGGTATTCTTTCGTCTCGCCCTCATCGCCAGGTTTCGCATGCGGCATGGCTGAGGGGTGAAACCGATGGGCGTCGTTCACCTGGAACTGCGGCGGCGTGGGGGTTTGGCGCCGCCAAACCCCTACAACCAATCGCGATCCGTAGGGACGCCATTGATGGCGTCCGTCGTCAGCATCCGCACTGATAGGTGAATCGAGACGTCACATCTTGACCTATTCGTACTCGGCTTTGAGGTCATTCCACTCTTGCGCGAGCTGGTCGATGACGGCGTTAGCATCCATGCCGGTCTGCGCCGCTTCGAGGATGGTCTCCGTCACAACGTCGGTGAACGGCCCCCACCACAGAGTGTAGCGCGGCAGTTCGTTGACGTGCTCGCTCTGGGCCAGGATGGCATCGTAACCGGCGATGACGCCTTCGTCGTTGAGTTCAGCGGCGACCGCCGAACGCGACGGGTAGAGGCCGAACGCGTTGTAGATGTCCTTCTGGACTTCCGGAGTCACGTACCACTGGATGAACTGCCAGGCGGCGTCCGCATTGGGCGAGTTCTTGTCGATGCCGATGCCCGCGGGGAAGCTCCACGTATTGCCAGCTTCAGGCAGCACGAGATACTCGACGTTGGGCGCCTGCTGCGACGTATCCGGGTTGTTGCCGACCTGCACCGAACCCTGCCAGCCCTGGTGGAAGACGCCGGTGCCGCTCCAGAACAGCGCGTGCTGGTTGATCGAACCGGCGAGCATTTCGGGGCTGATCAGACCGTCGTTGAAGAAGCCGAGCAGCATCGCCATGGCTTCGCGCGCCTTCGAGCCTTCGTCGGCGAAGACGGGGTTGAGATCGGCGTCGAACATCGGGTCGCCCATCGACAGCGCCATCAGGTACCACGACCAGTCAATCGCGCCGAATGCGATCGGGTATTCGTCCAGACCCTGTTCTTTGATCGAGACGGCCATGTCGCGCAGTTCAGCCCAGGTCGTGGGCGCGGCATCGAAACCGGCCTCGCTCAGTTTGGCGGCGTTATAATCCATCATGACGAGCTGAAGATAGACGGGGATGCCGTAGATCTCGTCGCCAATCGCCCAGAAATCGGCTTTCTCGAAGGCGGACAGATCGAAATCCGGCGTCGCAGCGATCAGGTCGTTGAGCGGCAGCAGGTTGCCGGTCGCGACGATGTTCGACGGCGCTTCTTCGGTCAGGAAGATGACGTCGGCGGCGGGCTGGCCAGAGGCCGCGGAGACCTGCACACGGCTGAACAGATCCGCCATCTGGACGGACTGGATCTCGACGGTGATGCCCGTCTCTGCCTCAAAGGCGTGGAGGGCTTCTTCATCCGGTGGCACGCCCCAGGCGGGCGTGAGGAAGGTGATGCTCGTCTCCTGCGCCAGCGTGGGGCTGACGAGGACGAGCAGCACGGCCATCAGCATGACGAAAAGCGATGCGCGTTTTGCAGACATTGAGATACTCCGATTCGGCTAAAGCAATGCGAGCACAACCACATTACCAATTCTAACGTTCGGCGAGTCAGCCTGCCACTTAGAGAAAGCAGGCACAGATGCCCAAGCGAAGGACAAATACGCGCTGAATCATCCGCGCGAGAAAGGCAGAGAACATGGGAGCGCAAGAACAGGGCGCGCAGCATACCGAGGGGCGCTGGCTGACGGTCGGGCGGTCGTTGTGCTTCGTGCGTAACGGCGGCGACGTGCTGCTGATGAAACGCGCGCCGCACAAGCGCATCTTCCCGAACCAGTACAACGGTGTCGGCGGGCACATCGAGCGCGACGAGGATGCGCTGACGAGCGCCCGGCGTGAAATCCTGGAGGAGACCGGGCTGCACACACGCAATCTGCGTCTGTGTGCGGTCTACAACATCGACACGGGCATGGCGAGCGGCATCACGCTGTTCGTCTTCCTGGCCGAGAGCGATACGCGCGAGACGGTCGACAGCGAGGAAGGAACGCTCGAGTGGGTGCCGCTCGGCGAGATCGAGTCGCGCGACCTGGTCGAAGATGTGGCGATCATCCTGCCGCGCATCCTGGCGCTCAAGCCCGGCGATCCGCCGCTGTACGTCCACGTCAGCTACGACGCGGACGATCAGATTGTGCTGCGCTTTGGGGGAGCGGATTAGCTGGGAAGCAAATTAGCGGATTAGCTCCACAATAGTGCAGCGATCTAGACAGTCCATTCCCGATTGGCTCTACGGCGCGCATCCCTCGTTCGTTATCATGGCGCTCTAGATCGTTCGGTGCTCGGCAGCGGGCACGGGGTTGTAGAGCGGGAGATCGACACATGGACTATCGCCTGTTGGGACGGACGGGTGTCCGAGTATCGCCGTTGTGCCTGGGCACGATGACCTTCGGCGAGGCGGCGGACGAAGCGGAATCGGCGCGCATCTTCAATCGCTGCCGCGAGGTCGGCATCAACTTCTTCGACTGCGCCAATGGCTACGCGGGCGGGCGCTCGGAGGAGATCCTGGGCAAGCTGATCGCCGGCAGCCGCGACGACCTCGTGATCACGTCCAAGTTCGGCTTTCCGCAGGGGGGCGACGTCAACGACCAGGGCGCATCACGCCGCCATATCCAGCTTCAGGTCGAACGCAGCCTCAAGCGGCTGAACACCGACCGCATCGACGTCTATTTCGTCCATCGCTTCGACCCGGACACGCCGATTGAGGACACGATCCGCACGCTCGACAATCTGGTGCGTCAGGGCAAGGTCGTCTACCCGGCGCTGAGCAACTGGGCCGCCTGGCAGATCGCGACGGCACTCGGCGTCTCGGCTTACGAAGGGTTGGCGCGCATCGAAGTTTTGCAGCCGATGTACAACCTGGTCAAGCGCCAGGCTGAGGTCGAGATCCTGCCGCTGGCGGAGGCGAAGCAGATCGGCGTCATCCCCTACAGCCCGCTCGGCGGCGGTCTACTCACGGGCAAGTACACGACGCAGAGCAAGGCGGAGCAGGGGCGCATCGTCACCAATTCGATGTATGCCGCGCGCTATGGGGATGCGTTCAACTTCGAGGTGGCGGAGAAGTTCGCGGCTCACGCCAACGAACGGGGCCATCACCCGGCGACGCTGGCCGTGGCCTGGGTCATGTCGCACCCGGCGGTCACCGCGCCAATCATCGGTGCGCGCAGCGTCGAACAGCTCGAAGCGTCGCTGGCCGCGCTCGCCGTGGACATGACGCCCGCCTGGCGCGACGAGATCTCCGCGCTGTCCTACGAGCCGCCGCCCGCGACCGATCGCTCGGAGGAAGTGCGGAAGTAGGAGACTGGGAGAGACTGTCCCGCTGTTCAAGACAACTACACGTATAATAGGGGTGAAGTCTTGGAGGATTTGGCAAATGAGCACGGCTGCATCACTCGAAGAAGCGTTGGCGCTTGCGCTCAAATTGGCGCCTAAAGAGCGACTGCAACTGATCGAGCAAGTTGCGTCATCTATTGAACGCGAAATCGCCGTTGTCCCGTCCGATGAGAATCAGCCGGAAGAACATTGGGGACGTAACTTGCTGCGCCTGCTGGACGAGCTTGGCCCAATTGAGATGAAGTATCCGGAGATCGAAGATCCGGTTGAATGGGTCAGGCAGATTCGGCGCGATGAGAGAAAGCAGCGACTCGGCGACCTGGACGAAGAAGAATGACAATTGCGATTGCAGATACGACCGTGGTCATTCACTTGTATCGCCGCTACGCGCCCGCACTCAGGTGGTACGAGTCGCTCCCTCAGTCGCTTGGCATCGCTCCTATCACCTGGATGGAAGTCATGTATGGTGCAGGGAGTAAAGCAAAACAGACTACCTGCAAAGCGCTTCTAGGCCAATTTGATCTCATTCACCTTACGTCCGGCGATCAAGACTGGGCAATGCAGCAGATGGAGAAGTATCGCCTCAGCCACGGCCTGGCAGCAGGCGACTGTTTCATTGCATCGGTCGCCTACCGGCTGCAACTGCCGCTGTACACGCACAATCTGAAAGATATGACCCGGTTGATCGGCGGCCTGGCAGTCAAGCCCTACGATTAAGCCTTGAGCTATTTCCCCACCTTGACCGTGCACGTCGCCTGGCGGATTTCGCCCAGGTGATAGGCCGTGTGCGCCAGGACGCCGAAGGCGTCGAACAGGGCGTCTTCGTGTTCCCACGTCCGCGTCGTGATGATGCCGACCACGCGCCGGTAGCTGCCTTCGAGCCGCGCTTTGCTCGCTTCCCATTCCTCCGGTGTGACGGCGCTGACCGTGCGCCAGATCTCACCCCAGTCGATTTTGCCTTCTTCCTTGCCTTCCATGTGATCCGCGACCACGTCCAGGTAGAAACGCACGTGCTCGACCTGGGCGGCGATGGTGGCGCAAGTCGCCGAGACCGGGATCGACGCTTCCTCCGCCGTGATCGTGGCGAGCGTCTCGAACAGCGACGTGTTGCGATCCAGGTAGAGGCCGTGGACGTTCTCAAACGTCTCGACGAGGGTCAGGCGGAGTTCTTCCGCGAATCGTCCGCCTGCAATTTGATCTGACATAGGGTCTCCTGAGGGAATCATACAACGGTGACGTGATACTCATCAATGACGGCTCGCAGCGTTTGCGTGAGACCCTCGCTCATGGTGACCGCATTTCATCGGTTGCAGGTCCTGTCTCTCCCATGGGGGCTTCAAGCGAGCGCAGCCAGGACAGTAAGCCCAGGAAGACGGGAGCAAGCAAGAGCAGGGCGATGACGACGAGGAGCGGAATCGTCTGGAGATTGGAGAACCCCATCGCGGCGATCATGGCGGCTGCCAATACCATCGCAAGTGCACCGATGCGCTGGGTTCGACGATCCACCGTGGGTGCGTCGATGGTCTCGATCAGGCCGGCGATGCCCACCAACGTCACCGCAATCGCGCACACGAGCAGCCAGCGAACATCCACTGGCAACTGTTCTCCGGCCTGTTCGATCACATTCAGGATGGCCGCTCCGATGCTGGCAATGCCCGCAGTCACGGGGAGGTGGGCGTACATCCAGATTGACATCCACCGTGTGCCCGCCCGTGGCTTGCGATGCGAAACGTAGTCGAAGTAAACCCACCACAGGCCAATCGCGAGCAGCATGCCCAGCCCGCCAATCACGATGACCTCCCCGTCAAGATCGTGATGCCCGGCAACGCCCTGCACCACGCCGACGATGACTTCGCCGAGCACAATGATGGTGAACAGCCCCATGCGCTCGATGAACGATGGCGTTGCGGTCAGGCTGAGGTCAATTTGCGTCTGGATGGCTGGATTATTTCGACCTAAACTGAAGGTGTAGACGGGCAGCAGAATCGCGATCAGCGTTGCTAGTGCCCACATACCAAAGCGCAAGGGGGGCTCCACGAACACAGATCCGGCGAAGAGCAGGGTGTTGATCAGAAATGTCGCCGAATAGGGGCGGGAGAGTGCGCGGTGATTCGGGTCGTGGACGCCTGTTCGCCACCAGAGAAAGATCAGGATCAACTGGAAGGCCGCGAAGGCGATGGCAAAGCCGGTTGACGTTTCACCCAGCGCATCGTGCGCGAAGATCGCCATCGCGGCGACACAAAACATCTGCAGGAAGGTGAAGACCCGCGTCCGAATGTCGTTGTTGCCGTGCAGCTCATGGTAGGTTGTGCCGTTCAGCCATGCCCACCAGACGATCATGAACAAGAAGGCGAAGTTGGCGACATGTTCCAGATCGACGTGTTGGGCCAGCGCATGAGTCAATTCGGAGATCAACACCACGTAGACCAGGTCGTAGAACAACTCCAGGAACGTCACCTGGCGATGCTGCGGGCGGTCGCGGATGTTGCGCGGGATCTGCCACCACTGCCGGAATCTGCGCACGACGATAGCCATGGGTTAGCCCTTCTCGGCCTGCAATTCAGGATGAACTACTGCGCTTGTGCTCGAACACCTTCGGGTGTTTGTCCCGTCCAGGCACGAAAGGCCCGGAAGAATGAATTGGGGTCTTCATAGCCGAGCAGGAAGGCGATTTGCCCGCTCGAATAGTCGGATTTCGCCAGGTAGGTGCGCGCCAGTCGATTATATGCTGTCATCTCCATGAATCAACACGCGTGAACGTCGGGCACCGGGTTGCGGAATGATGCGAAACGCTAGCCGAGCGACCGCATTCAACGTATCATCGGTTTATGTGCGGACACGTTCGAGGCAGGAATCAGATCATGCGCATGAGTAACCTGTTCAGCCAGACGCTGCGGCAAGCACCCGCCGAAGCCGACGTGACCAGCTATCAACTGCTGGTGCGCGCGGGCTTCATCCGCCAGTTGTCGTCCGGCATCTTCTCGTACCTGACGCTCGGCGTGCGCGCGATGCGCAAGATCGAGTCGATCATCCGCGAGGAGATGGATGCCATCGGCGGGCAGGAGATTACGATGCCGGTCGTGCAGCCGGCGGAGATCTGGAAGGAGACCGGGCGCTGGTATCAGGTCGGGCCGGAGATGGCGCGCTTCAAAGACCGCGCCGACCGCGACATGGTGCTCGGCATGACGCACGAGGAAGTCGTCGCCGATCTCGTCCGCCGCGAGATCAGCTCCTACCGCCAACTGCCGCGGCTGGTCTACCAGATCCAGACCAAGTTCCGCGACGAACCGCGTTCGCGCGCCGGGCTGATCCGCGTGCGCGAATTCACGATGAAGGACAGCTACAGCCTCGATGTCAATTGGGACGGGCTGGATGTGCAGTATCGCCGCCACTACCAGGCCTACTACAACATCTACCATCGCTGCGGGCTGCCGGTGCTGGCGGTCGGCTCGGATACGGGCATGATGGGCGGCAGCCTGGCGCACGAGTTCATGTACCTGGCGCCGATCGGCGAGGACACGCTGTTCGTCTGCGACAACTGCGACTACGCGGCCAATCGCGAGGTGGCACGCTTCCGCAAGCCGCTCGGTGATGACGAGGATGCGCTGCCGCTGGAGAAGGTCGCCACGCCGGGCACAACGACGATTGAATCGCTGGCCGACTATCTCAAGATCCCGAAGTCGAAGACGGCCAAAGCCTTCTTCCAGGTGGCGACAATGCCGCAGGACGATGGTTACGCCGACCGCTTCGTGCTGGCGATCATCCGCGGCGACATGGACATCAACGAGACGAAGCTGGCCAACGCGCTCAAGGCCAAGGCGCTGCGTCCGGCGACTGAGGATGAGATCGCGGCGTCCGGGGCGGTGCCGGGCTATGGCTCGGCCATCGGCGCGGCGGACGTGCTGGTCATCGTCGACGACTCGGTCGAATCGTCACCCAATCTGGTCGCCGGGGCCAACGAAAGCGGCTACCATTTCATCAACAGCAACTATGGACGCGACTACACGGCGGCGATCGTGGCGGATATTGCGGCAGCGCGCGACGGTGATGCCTGCCCGCACTGCGGCGAGCCGCTGCGGAGTGTGCGCGGGGTCGAGGTCGGCAACATCTTCAAGCTGGGCACGCGGTATAGCGCGGCGCTCGGCGCGACCTTCCTGGACGAGAATGGGACTGCGCAGCCCGTCATTATGGGGTCGTATGGCATCGGCGTCGGGCGGCTGCTGGCCTGCGTCGCCGAGGAACACAACGACGCTCAGGGCTTGATCTGGCCGGTGACGATTGCGCCGTTCCAGGTGCATCTGGTGCTGGCGGGCGGCGATAATCCAGCCGTGCGCGCCGCGGCCGAGCGCCTGTACGTCGACTTGAGCCGCGAGGGCGTCGAGGTGCTTTACGACGACCGCGAGGAGCGGCCCGGCGTCAAGTTCAACGATGCGGATCTGATCGGGCTGCCGCTGCGGATTGTGGCCGGGGCCAGGGCGCTGGCCGAGGGCGGCGTCGAGATCAAGCGGCGCGGCGCGCAGGCGGGGGCAATCGTGCCGGTCGATGCGGCGGTCACCTTCGTCCAGGCAGAACTGCGTGCGCTGCGCGCAGAGATCGATGCGACCGTCGTCGATGTCCCGTTTCGAGAATAGGAATCCTTCATGGCGCAAACGCCACCGCAGAAAGACAACGTCCAGATTCGCTACGTGCCGTCGCGCGCGCCGCAGAAGCGCCACCCGCTGCGGCGGCCCGGCTGCGTCATCGCCCTGGTGATCTGGTTCGCGCTGTTGATCCTGATCCCGGTCGCCTTCTTCATCATCCTGACGCGCGGCGAGATCGCCGTCAGCACGGGTGACGCGCCGGATCAGCAGGCGCGGCTGTGGCTGATCAGCAACGCGGATGAGCGCGGCTTCGGCTATTCGAATGCCTGGGTCGCGGAGCGCACCGACGCCGATCTGTGCCTGCAAACGGACGTCCGCTACTGGCTGTGGCAGGGCAGCGAAGACTCCGTCACCTACTGCGAATGCTACGAGCGTGCTGATACGACGTCGGACTGGTCGTACACCAGCAGCAGCGAGGGCGCGTGCCCGACAGCAGAGGGGTGAATCGAAAACGAGGTAAAGACAGCTGCCAAAATAGCGTAGTTAAATGCTCGCGTCGCCGACCGGTCAACCGGTCGGCTAGAACAAATCAAGCATACTGAAGAGCAGTTGTGCTAGTTGAAGTTGGCAAGGAAAGACATCTCCGATAAGGTGAAGGCGACGAAACACAACACCACACGGAGATGTCATGTTCAGGATACACACATTCGACGATTTTTGCTTG
>JADLAY010000014.1 GCA_020849765.1 Anaerolineae bacterium | reverse complement strand
TGATGCCTGGTTGTTGGAATACAACACCGAACGGCCTCACTTAGGCTACCGCAACATGGGCCGTTGTCCGATTGAAACTGTTTCCAGCTTCACCCGTAAACTGTCAGCTTAGAAGGGTAAGTGTTCAGCCTGTTAAGTCCCATTGATGTGAGCACGGCAGATTATTGTTAACAAATGTCAAAATTCATTTAGGCGAACCAAACTCACAATGTAATTTGCTTATAAGTCAGTTCTAGCTTATAGTTTGAGCCTGAGATTCGAATGAAATTATCTTGTCGAAATGTCTTGCGAAACATCAATTAAACAAGTAGATAGTCTGTATACCCTGAATTGCGGATTCTATGCATGGAATATTCGAAGAAGGATTACGCTCAAAACCTATATCAGGAGATGATTTCCGATTGTGGCTATATGGACCAACATTTTTGAGGACATTCTAGGGCGTTATGGGAGCGATTTCGAACAATTCACTTCCAGTGACAGAGACTTGGTAGAAGTAGGCAATCAAATACTTGGCATCAGTTCAGAAAACATACTTGTACAAAGACCAGAGGCTACAGGCTTCAACATATATCTTCCGGAGCATATTGAGATACCTTTCGGTAATTCTCCATTTGTTTCGTATACAAATTATATAGCTCATACAAACCATTTCTCTATCCTATTATCTGATATGGAAAATCGAAACCTTATCGACTCAAACAATGTTGCGCTTGTGCCTAGAGCATCAAGGTTCTTTTGGGAGCGAGAGATGGAGGACAGAACTGGAGTACGCTATGAACCAGTGGTGGAATCACAGGTGGAATTAAGTGTATTTTTCATCCTAGAAGCACGTAAAGACAAGCCGCAAAATCAAGCATCACGGATCGCCAATTATTTAAGAAAATATGCGGATAAAATGAGTCCGGAATGTATTGATACGGAACATGCCTGGGAAGTACCAGACTTCCGTGCAGCGCCAATCCCAAGCATACGTCAAGAACTGTGTCCTTTAGGAAACGATAGATCCGATTTTGAAACCGTCATAGTGAACTTCAAAGAAAACAGGCGTGCTGCCAGAATTCTCGCACTTCGCCAAAGGACAAAACTGGATGATTGGCAACACACGGAATCAATTATTCACTACCGCTTGGCACGATTCATTGCCAGCCGTCACGTCGGCCCCTAAACTACTTCTCTTTCGACTCTGGCGCTCTAGTAAAGACAGTCGCATCTCCCGTTGTGAAAAACCCTTGGTCATCTACAATCACGGACTTTCCGCCAGCCCTAACAAGTAGCTCATCAACCTTATCATCAGGTAAACCAAATTCAGCACCCGAAGGTGTTGCATAGATTGGACGCATATACCCACCGCCAACTACGAAACGAGAAAAAGTACCGACCTCATGCGTCACGGGATGTACGGGTGTCTGCGATCTCAGTTGAGCAACATAGTGCTCTTCCAATTGTCTGCCGCTTGGTTCGATGTCAAATACTGAACCTTCTCCAGCGTCGGTTGACCGTTCTTTCATCACTTCACTATAATTGTTACGATTTGCCTTTGCAACCGGATAAAGACTATAGTGCTCTGCTATTCTTACGACAATTCTGTAGACATCCCGAAATGCAGATGAGGAGAGTATGCTTCGTTCATCGTCTATGGAAAATAGATTCGCTTGTGGTGATCTCACTTGAAGAACAGCAATACTTTCTGCTTGCAGACTCCCTAGTATAGGGATCGAAATTAGCCCTCCCTTGAGTGAGTCTGGATCTTTTTCAGCAAATAGAACCGCGCACACTTGTTGTATATCTTCAATAATGATACTTTTTTTACTGCTTGCACTGGCCTGAGCAACTGCCTGGGCTACCTTTAGGTTCCAGTATCTTGTTGTTAGTGCATCAAGATCATTCGAGGCGATTGTTACTATTTTGTTTCCTGAGTGTAATAAGAAAATGGAACCTTGTACCTCTAGGTTACTTGCCTCAAATTGCCGAGTAATACCTGCCAAACCCTTGTCGAGTAATATCAATTGTGTCGATAACCTTTGATAATTTCTCACAACATTTGGCAAATTAATAAGTTCATATAGCGTTTGAAGAGAAAACAAACGATTATTCTTTGCTCGCAAGTTTTGGGAATAGGCTAACCGTACAGCAATCACTGGAATCCTTAAGAATGGAAGGAAAGGAATTGCCAGGTGCCTAGTACCGAGTGTCACAGCTTGCCTCCTCCATCATGTGCCAGAAAGCTACACAAGAGACATGTTATATTCCGAACTAAGGGACGTACTGTACGATTACTTTCTGATAGATTATCAGTATTCCTCCTAAATGAAAATCCTTTTCCGCACAGTTACTAATTATGAGCTAATCCTCATCTGAGAAAGAAGGGTAACTATACCTATTTTATGTGGAAAAATGCAGATTTGTGAATATAATTCAAGAATCGTGTATTAGATTTTGGGAATCTGAATTTCGCAGAGAAGGAGAGCATATAACTTGAACTCCTTTCCTGAGCGACTTAAGGAAACCTTGGTGAGGCTGAACAAGTCTCAACGAGACTTGGCTATTGAGTTAGGATACACACCATCTACAATCAGTAATTGGATAACGAGTAGGAGTTTTCCAAGTCTTGGCGATTTGAGGAGGATATGTTTAAGCTTGCAGGTTTCTGCAGATTATTTGTTAGGGTTAGAAACTCTATTGCCAAATGAACACAATCATAACGGCATACGATGGATTGAGCGTATACCTGCGAATCTTCCTCCTGACCAACTACAAGAGCTACAGACTGGTATCGCCTTCTTTAGGTCAGTTATTATTGAGAATCTTGATCTTGATGAACTGCGAAAAAAGAAGCATTTCGAGGAATATGATTGGATTTCTCTACCAACAACCTTCAAAGTAGCTGTCAGGTCTGGCGCGCTTCAAATCACAGCGGTTCCGCGAGATAACGAAAGAGAAAACAGACTCCAGAAGCTATACCCACAATTGAGGCGCACGCTAGTTGTTGCTCTTCCTGACAAGTACGATGAAATGATAATTAGAGCGGAGCTTGTGGCCTTTCTTGGAGCTACTGTCGCTTTGCCGGTCCTCAAAGGTGTAAAGGCTGTCGGTTTTGGTCCTGGATATACAGTGCTCAGGTTAGCCGAGCTTAGTACTTCCACCAGTACACAATTTAGCGGTACAAAATGGGTTCCGCTGGTTTCATCTAGTAGCAACAATTTGGGCCCGCTATCTGCAAATTACATAGCCTCGTTAATGCAGTCCCGCCATTTCGGATCTGAAGCTCTTTACTTACCCTACATTAGTAAGGACAGTGAAGTGAGCGAAAAGGAACGAGACTTTTATGAAGCTATACTCACCGCCCTTCGCAATACTAGCTCTATCTTTGCCAGTGTAAACGGATCCGGGCGCAAATCGCGCGCCCGGCTAATTGCGTCAAGACTCGATCAGTTTCGCGCTGCTGACTATGGCACGTTAGGAACGATGACAGGATTATACGTTAACTTGCTAGAAAAGGGCCTTGACAACGTTTTGGCGGGAGAATTCCTGGGTCTGCTTTTTGACGAAGGCGCTAAAGCAATTGAAGAAATGGTAGAGGAGAGTTCTAGGGTTTTTTTCCAGGTTGACTTGAATTATATATCAGACATCGCCTTAGAAGGACTAATCTGGATAGTTGCTGCTGGTTTATATAAAGCTAAACCAATATCAGTTCTAATCAAGAATCAGTTAGTAAATGCAGTAGTAATCGATTCCGAAATTGCCGACTATTTGATTGAAGCCGAAGAGGCATAATTGAAACTTCAGACGCTCTAATGGGCTCCCATGATTTGACTCGCGTGGCAACACTTGATAGACTCATAGTTATATTATGGATTACTATTATTCCTTCCACTCAAATGGGAATTGTCCCTGGCGACTACTTAACCAAATTCTCTGTGCCGTCAACCGCCGAAACGAGTTGTACCGTCTCGTTGAATGGGCAGAGTGCCGACGTTTGACAAATCCTCTCAGGCTCTATCAAAGCAGACTCATAGACGAAGAAAATCGACTGCTGCGATACAGACCCCCTCGCCTGACCATCGTAGCCCTCTGGCTTCATCGGCTCAATCGGCTGATAACGCCTATTCCCCGTTACTTCCCCAAAGGTTCAGCCAGGAGCTTATCGCTACGGTCTGTTGACGAAAAGAAGATCCCATAGTATCGTGTTGAAAACAACATAACCAAAACGCCCCCGAACGGTGCTGGTAACACCGCGCGAGGGCTAACCAACCACGCTGGTGTTCGCAGTATGGTGGCTAAGAGGGACTCTACCGAATCGCCTTCAAAGCCGTCAATTGCTATTTCCAGCAGTTGGCGGCTTTTTCTTTTTAGTTATGCAAAGGAGAAAAATCAGTCAGGAAGACCAAAAACCCATCAAGGCTGTAATGCCCCGGTTCTTCGTTGCGCCCGCAATTGACGAACTATTGGAGGAAATCTTCTCACCACCACAAGAGAATGAAAGTCGTGCTAGATCAAGGAGACACAATACCATGAACCGCTACGCAGCTTACGTCCGCGTGAGTTCTGAGGAACAGCTGACTGGTTACTCAATTGAAGCACAGAAACGCGCCGTTGAAGCCTGGGTCGCGGCCCAGGGCGGTCAACTAGTGCGTGTCTACGTCGAAGAAGGTGTGTCAGGCAAGAACACAGATCGCCCGGCTTTCATTCAAATGCGCCAGGACGCGCGTCAGCGGAAATTCGATGCACTCGTGGTTCATAAGTTTGACCGCTTCGCTAGAAACCGTACCGACGCGCTTGCCGTGAAGTCGCTGCTCCGACACGATTACGGCATCAAAGTCTATAGTGTCAGCGAGCCATCAGAAGACAGTGATGGTCCTATCGGCGCACTGATAGAAGGCATCATGGAGAGTGTCGCCGAGTGGTATTCGCGCAATCTAGCGACAGAAGTTGCTAAAGCAAGCCATGAGAAAGCAACGCAAGGTATCCACAACAATAACCCGCCATTCGGTTACATTCGTGAGAATGGGAAGCTCATTCCGGCAGTTGATGAAGTAGAGGGTGTGCGGTTAGCGTTTGAAACGTACGCTTCTGGAAAGTTTGGATACGCCGACATCGCTCGCCTTCTCAACGAAAGCGGCTATCGCAGTAAGAGCGGACGGTTATTCCAAAAAGATACTGTTCGCGAGATTTTGAGGAATGAGATTTACATCGGTAAGGTTCGTTACCAGCAAACACGCTATAACTCAGATGGTTCTCGCAACTTTTCCGCACCTGTTGAGCTGCACAACGGAAAGCACACTCCAATAATTACCGAGGAGCTATTTGATCGCTGTCAGCAAGTACGTGAGGAGCGAGGTGCCCATCATCAACCGTATAAACGCTACAACCCCTATCTACTGCGAGGTTTGGTTTACTGCCATCGTTGCTGCTCCAATCCACCGGAGAATGCGGATTTTCCTTCCTGGGGCAAGATGTTCGCACAGAAACTTAGCGACCGAGCATTCGCATACTATCGCTGTAGTTCCCGTCCACAAGGATTTCCATGCGAGCAGAAGGGCATTCGCGCATATCTGATAGAAGACCAGGTTATTGGCGTTCTCAAGAACCTGAAGCCGCCGGCCAATTGGCGAGATAGACTACTTGCCAATGTCAGCGAGGCACTCGGCGAACAAAACCTTGAGCAGCGACTGACCGAGATAAAGGCTGCAATTGAGCGGATGGATTTCCGTTGGGATCAAGGTTTCATCACCGACAAGGCGGACTATGTGGAAAAGCGGCTGCAGCTTCAACAAGAGCTAGAGCAGCTTGCCCCAGTCAGCGAGGAACTAGAAACCGCTGCCGCGATATTGGACAAATTCTCGACTCAATGGGAAGCTTGCGCGGGTGATGTGGATGCACAACATCGGCTTGTGAAGCTGATTATCGAACGGGTATATGTTCACGACGAGTCTGTTGTCGCAATCACGCTCAAATCTAACTTTCACATAGTCTTGGGGCATTCCGCAAACGAACCAACCTACATGGAGATTGATCCCATGTTACACGAGTGGGCGCGGAGGGGCTCGAACCCCCGACCTTACGGATGTGAACCGTACGCTCTAACCAACTGAGCTACGCGCCCGAAATTGTGTGGTAAAGTATAGCAGGCAAGGGGAAGCCATTCAAGAGCAAAGACAGCCTCTGGCTGGAAGGACGTCCCGCTTGCATCCACGTTTCAATCGCTTCAGTCATCACTCGATTTCCCGGCACATCCGCCGCCTGCGCAGATTTGGTTTCGCCTCACTCGTCGCGTTCTTCTCGATGATGTTGGGCTGCACACTGTCATCCTTGAGCACACCGACTCCCATCCCCACCGCCACGCCTGTCCCGGCGAGTGACTGGGATGTCCTCGCGCCCGGCCTGGAGCGGCGCACCTACAATCCCCCCAATAACGGCTTTGGATCGCTTGTCGCACTGCGCATCGATCCGAACTTGTACACGCTGCGTGCGCACTATCAGCCCGGCGCGTCGCTGACGCTCGATCAATGGCGCACGGCGCTGCCCGGTGCGGTCGCCTTCGTCAACGGCAACTTCTTCGATCCGCAGCAGGTTGCGCTCGGCATGGTGATCGCCGATGGGGCGGTCTATGGGCAGTCGTATACGGATCGCGGTGGGATGGTGCAGGTTCAGAACGGCGTGCCGCGCGTGCGCTCGCTGCTGAGCGAGCCGTATCTGGGCGAGGCGCTCGAACATGCCGTCCAGGCATTTCCGATGCTGGTGACGGGCGGACAAACCTCGTTCAATAATACGATCGGCGATCGATCTTCACGCCGCACGGTGGCCGCGCAGGACGCACAGGGGCGCATCATCCTGCTGGCGACGCCGCTGCTTGGCCTCTCGCTGACTGATCTGGCGGCCTATTTGCCGACGACCGATATGGGCATCGTCAACGCGGTCAATCTCGACGGCGGCGGCTCGACGATGATGTCGATCGGCGCGGGATTGGCGCCGTACACGCTGGACTCGTTCGACCCGGTGCCGGTCGTGCTGGCGGTTTACCCGCGCTAGACAGGGATAAGACCAGGTCACGTGCTCATCCTGGCGGACAAGTCGACGCTTCAGTGCTACAATCCGGCGCTAATGTGCTATGGCTTATTCGTTGAAAATCCGATGGCAAATCCACACACTTATCTTCGCCCGACCACCTTCGAAGAACTCCTGGACTTCATCCGCCAGCCCGGCAGTCTGGTTCTGGCAGGCGGGGCGGTGACGCTGGGGGCGCTCGACGTTCCCTACAAGACGATCATCGATCTTCAGGGGATTCCCGAACTCCACGAAGTTGAGATCGTCGCCGAAGGCTATCGCATCGGCTGCGCGGTCACGCTAAGCGAGGTCGTAACACTGCCCGGCATGCATCCCCGCCTGCGCGAAGCGATTACCCGCGCCATTCCGCTCAACATCCGAAACAACCTGAGCGTGATGGAGAGCATGATGTATCCCGCGCTGCCCCTGGTCGCTGAGTGGTTGGCGGCGTTGGCCGCGCTCGACGCCGGTACACACTGGCTGACTCCGCAAGGGGAACGGCGCAGCTTCAGGATGTCCGAGCTGCTCATGCACGAAGAAGCGGGTGGGGGACTCCCCGGCGCTTTGCTCCAACTCGATCTCCGGCAGCCCGCGCCCGGCAATCAAGCGCTGGGGACAGCACACGTTGCGCGCACGCCTGCGGATGAGCCGCTCGTCAATGCCGCGGCCTACGTGGTTGTGGATGACGATGCGCGCGTCGAGGTCTGCCGCGTTGCCGTGGGCGGGGTCGACTACCTGGGCGTCGTCCTGGTCGATCTGCCCTCGCTGATCGGCCAGCCGTTCGACCAGCCGAACATCGCCAGCGCCGTCAAACACGTCGCCCTCCAGATCGATCCGGTCGATGACTGGCGGGCCAGCGCCGACTACCGGCGCGAGATGGCGCGCGTCTGCGTCCAGCGGGCGCTGCTGGCTTGCATCGAGGACTGAACGCCAGATGAAGTATTACCTCGATCTCTTTTCGCCGGAAACCTACGAGGCGTTTCTCCGTTCCGATAGACGGATCTCTGGGTTTCGACTTAGGCATCAGAATGCGGCAAGTAGGATACAACCAGGAGATAGGTTGATATGCTACCTGACCAAGCTGTCTCGCTGGATTGGAGTTCTTGAGGTTGAAACAGAGTTTTTCATCCAGCACACGCCGATATTCTATGATTCGCAAGATCCATTCATTGTGCGATTCAACGTGAATCCTTTAGCTCTTCTACCTATAGAGAAGGCGATTCCAATTCACGACGATTTCGTTTGGTCGCAGTTGTCATTTACAAGAACACATCCCCACAACTCCTACAGATGGACGGGGAAGATTCGTAGCAGTTTGGTGCAACTAGACGATGGAGATGCAGGGCTCCTTGAGAACCTAATTTTCGATCAAGCTGCAAATGGACAAATCTACGAATATGATCGTGATGAATATCAGAAATTGATCAGCCATCAGGTAAGACGCGTCGACAAAACCGTTTCGGTGACTGTCCCCAACGGCGAAGAAGAATTGAGTGAAGATGACTCTCAGCCTCTGGAGATTCGTGAGTCACATCGTATCCAGGCGCTTCTGGCCGATCTTGGGTCCAAAATGGGTATGAAAATCTGGATTCCTAAAAGTGATAGGAATTCGGTTCTGCAGGAATGGCACGATCTCGATTCAATGCTGCTGAATATTCTGCCGCTCAATTACGACGACACTACGCTAAAGACGATCGAGCAAATTGACGTCATATGGCTTCGAGGACGTTCCATTGTCAGAGCATTTGAAGTTGAACATACAACGTCGGTCTATTCCGGCATCTTGAGAATGGCCGATTTGATGGCGTTGCAGCCCAATATGGACATCAAGCTGCATATTGTCGCACCTTATGCACGTCGAGAAAAAGTATTTCAAGAAATTCGCCGTCCAGTGTTTTCTCTACTGGAAAAGGGCCCCTTATCGGAGCATTGCACGTTTATTTCGTATGACAGTCTTCAAGAACTCGCTCAGCTAAGGCACTTATCCCACATGTCTGATACAGTGCTTGAAGACTATGCCGAAGAGGCTGAATAGGGTTTATTCGGGTACACATGATGCACATCACCTTCACCCTCAACCATGAACGGCGCAACTTTGAGATCGCGCCGCATGATCGGCTGCTGCGCCTGCTGCGACTGGCGGGCTGCTGGAGTGTCAAGTTCGGCGACGAGCACGGGATTTCGGGCGCGGATACGGTGCTGCTCGACGGCCAGCCGGTCAACAGCGGCTCGCTGCTGGCCGCGCAGGCGGATGGACACGAGGTGCTCACGCTCGAAGGCATCGGCACGTCACGCAACCTGCATCCGCTGCAGCAGGCGTTCATCGACACCGGCGCTATCCAGAGCGGCTACAACACCCCGGCGCAGATTCTGTGCGCGTACGCCCTGCTGAAGGAGAATCTCGATCCGACCGAGGCCGAAGTCCGCGCCGCCATCGCCGGAGTGCTCGACCGCGAGACGGGCTACACCAAACCCGTGCAAGCGATCCTGCGGGCGGCGGCGATCTTGCGCGGCGAGGATGTGCCGCCGTTCGAGCCGTTGCAGCGCGCCATCCCCGCGCCGCCGGATCTGTTTGGCGCTGTCTGGGACATGGGGGAGTTTGGTCGCAATGATGGTGGTGACAACATCGCCACACGCACAAAGATCGCACCACCGCTGGTTGTGACGCCGCCGGAAGTGCTCACGCTCAAGACGGTCGGCAAGCCCGAACCGAAGGTCGACGCGGTCAAACTGGCCGCAGGGAAGCCGGTCTATACCGACGACATCGAGATGCGCGGGATGCTCCACGCTGCCATGCTGACCAGCCCGCACGCGCACGCTATCATCCGCCACATCGACACCAGCAAGGCCAAAGCACTGCCCGGCGTGCACGCGGTGCTGACGCACAAAGACATCGCCCGCGTCCACTATGCGAGCGGCGGGCAGAGCTACCCGAATCCGAAGCCCTACGATCAGGTCAGCCTGGATCTCAAGGTTCGCCACGTCGGCGATCGCGTCGCTGTGGTCGCGGCGGAGACACCGGAGATCGCGCGCGAGGCGCTCAGGCTGATCGAGGTCGAATACGAAGTGCTGCCCGCCGTCTTCGACCCGATTGAAACGATGCAGCCGGGAGCGCCGGTCATCCATGATGACCCGGAGGTCGACGGCATCTACGACCGCGAGCGCAATATCGTCCATCACGTCGATGCACAGACGGGCGATGCCGAAGCGCAGTGGGCCAAGGCCGTGCATGTTTTCGAAGGCGAGTACCGTGTCCATCAGGTGCAGCAGTGCAGCATCGAGCCGCACATCGTCGTCACCTGGTGGGATGAAGACGATCGCCTCGTCATCCGCACGAGCACGCAGGTGCCGTTTCACGTCCGCCGGATGGTCGCGCCGCTGCTTGGGCTGCCGGTCAAGCGCATCCGCGTGATCAAGCCGCGCATCGGCGGGGGATTCGGCGGCAAGCAGGAAATGCTGATCGAAGATCTGTGCGCGCACCTGACAATCGCGACCGGGCGGCCCGTTCGCTTCGAATACACGCGCGAGCAGGAATTCACCAGCGCGCGCAGCCGCCATCCGCAGATCCTGCGCTTCAAGACCGGCGTCGATGCCGACGGCAGGATCGTCGCCGCCGAGCTGTATATCATCGGCAACACGGGCGCCTATGGCACGCACGGCCTGACCGTGCAGATGGTCAGCGGTTTCCGCGGCCTGAGCACCTACAACGCGCCCTACAGCCGTTTCATCTGCGACATCGTCTACACCAACATCCCGACGCCGGGCGCCTATCGCGGCTACGGTGCGCCGCAGGCCCTCTACGGCCTGGAAGTCCACACCGAAGAGATCGCGCATGCGCTCGGCATGGATGTGCTCGAATTCAAGCGCAAGAACTGGATCAAGGTCGGCGATCCGCTGGTGATGGCGGTCGCGCTCGGCGAGGGCCGCGAAGGCAAGCCGCAGACGGTCAAGACCAGCGCGCTGGCGGAGTGCGTCGACATCGGCGCGCGGGCGATGGGCTGGTACGAGAAGCGGGGCAAGGATCGGTCGGTGCCGGGCAAACCGCATCTGAAGAAGGGTATCGGCGTCGCCGTCGTCATGCACGGGACGGGCATCGCCGGGCTGGATATGGGCGCGGCGTCGATCAAGATGAACGACGATGGCTCGTTCAACCTGCACTTCGGCGCGACCGACCTGGGCACGGGCGCCGATACGGTGCTGGCGCAGATCGCGGCGGAAACGCTCGGTGTACCCGTCAACGACATCATCGTCTACGCAGCCGACACCGACATGACCCCGTTCGACACGGGCGCCTATGCCAGCAGCACGACCTACATCAGCGGTGGGGCGGTGCTCAAGGCGGCGGAGAAAGTTCGCGCGCAGATCATCGAGCACGCGGCGGCCCACATGCTGCACTGCGCGCCGGATGAGCTTGAGCTGGAAGATCGTAAAGTCGTGCATCGTGACGGGCGGGGGGTCACGCTCGAACAGGTCGCACTGCACAGCCTGCATCAGGCAGATCAGCACCAGATCATGGCGACGGCCAGCCACATGAGCGAGGTCAGCCCGCCGCCGTTCGCCGCCCAATTTGCGGAAATCATCGTCGACACGGAGACCGGGCAGGTCACGGTCGAGCGGCTGCTGATGGCGGTCGACTGCGGTGTCGCCATCAATCCGATCACGGCGTCCGGCCAGGTCGAGGGCGGCATGGTGCAGGCGCTCGGCTACGCGCACTGTGAAGAGATGGCCTACGATGAAGCGGGGGTGCCTCAGGCAACCGACTTCCATGACTATCACATCTACCGGGCCGACGAAATGCCGGATCTGGAAGTCATCTTCGTCGAGACCTACGAGGAAAGCGGACCCTACGGCGCCAAAGCAGTCGCCGAGATCCCGAAGGACGGCGTCGCTCCGGCGCTCGCCTCGGCCATTTACGATGCGACCGGCCACATGATCCGCGAACTGCCGTACACGCCGGAGCGCGTCTGGCGTGCTCTGTACGGGAGCACGCCGTCATAACACGATGCGTGTTTGAGCCTGTCTAATGGCAGGACAGGCTCAGTTATTCGAATGAGTGCTCACGCTTTGGGCGTGCTGTAACCCTGCGGATGCGCCAGGTGCCAGTTCCAGGCCGTTTCGAGGATCGTCTCGAGATCGGAATTGCGCGGCTGCCAACCGAGTTCATCCGCGATCTTCTTGGTATCGGCCACCAGCACGGGCAGGTCGCCCGGACGGCGCGGGCCGACCGTGTACGGGATTGGCTTGCCGGAGACCGCCACCGCATGATCGATGATCTGCTTAACGGTGTAGCCGCTGCCGCTGCCCAGGTTGTATTTGCGGCTCTTGCCATCCTTCATCGCTTCGAACGCCAACAGATGCGCCTCCGCCAGATCGAGCACGTGGACGTAATCGCGCACGCACGTCCCGTCGACGGTGGGGTAGTCGTCGCCGAAGATAGTGACGCGCTCACGCTGGCCGAGCGCCACCTGGAGCACGATCGGGATCAGGTGCGTCTCCGGGTGATGATCTTCGCCGATGGTGCTGTCCGGGTGCGCGCCTGAGGCATTGAAGTAACGCAGGCAGCAGGACGCCAGGCCGTAGATGCGCTCCATCCAGCCCAGCAGGCGCTCAATCGCGTACTTGCTCTCACCATACGGACTGCCGGGGGCGATGCGCGCCTCGGCCTTGATCGGGATTTCGTCCGGCGCGTCGAACAGGTTGGCGGTCGATGAGAGCACGAAGCGCTTGACGTCGTGTGCCATGGCGACTTCGAGCAGATTGCAGGCCGAGACCACGTTATCGCGCAGGTAGATCCATGGCTTCTCCATGCTTTCGCCGACGAGGATATTGGACGCGAAGTGGAAGATCCCCGCGATGTCACGATCCTTGAAGGCCGCCTCGATCTGAGTCTTATCCTGCAAATCACCACGCACCAGTTCCGCGCGTGAATCAATCGCTTCAATGTGGCCGGTGCTGAGGTTATCCAGGATGACAACCCGGTAGCCACGATCGAGCAGCAGCCGCGTCGTATGGCTGCCGACATAGCCCGCACCGCCCGTCACCAGAATGGTAGAAGTCATGTGTTTCGCTTTCTGAGCATCGTGATGTGAGACCAATCTTCAAATTGTACCCGGCGTTCTTCCATGATAGACCGGCGAATTGTGCGGCGTGCGATAAGGTCAAACGAACGCCATCTGACGACTCCCCTACGCCACGCCGCCGCCGTCCGACGCAGGCACAACGGATCGCGCATACTGGGCGTAGTAGTGTATGTGAGGCATCACCTAGGGGGACAAATATGCGTTTATCCGTCACCGCACTCGTCTTCTTGATATGCGCCTTGACTTCCGCCTGCAACATCAGCCTTGAGCGCGAACCCACACCACCGCCACCGACACAATTTACGCCGCCGACATCCACGCCGGTGGATATCGCAACGCCAACTACGGCGCCTGTCAACACACCGACGTCGATACCGCCCACGACAATCGTCATTCCGCCGACGTCATGCGTACCGCGTACCGATCTGCCTACTTATACAGTGGCACTGGGCGATACACTTGCCAACATCGCCCGGCGCGCCAATACGACGACGAGTGTCCTCACGGGCATCAACTGCCTCGCCAATCCAAATGTGATCAGCGTTGGGCAGGTGCTGCGCGTGCCCACTGTCATCCTGCCGCCGACAAACACGCCAACCAACATTCAGGTCGTCGGGGCGGTCGCCGTCTCTCCCGTCCTGCGCGTCGAGGGGGACATTAATGTGCTGGTGCCGGATGGCGTCGTCACGCTCACCTGGAACGTGCCCGGCCTGACCAACGTGCCCGCCAGCACCTCACGGATGCAGTTCTACGTTACGCCGAGCGGCACCGGTACGACGCCAGTGCTGATCGGCACGGACGCCAACCTGACCGACGGCGGGGCGATCACCTGGCGCGTGCCCAACAGCGCGCTTGGCTGGCTCTCGGCAGAGATCGTCAGCATCGACTACTCGGTCCAGGCGCGGACGGCCACGTCGACACGCATCGCCGTCGAGTGGCAGACACCGGTCCCTGCGCCGACCATCGTCAGCTTCACGGCATCCAGCGCTTCGATTAATGCGGGTGGCTCGATTACGCTCAATTGGGAAGTGAGAGATGCGACTGGCGTCTCGATCCGCGTCATCAACCCGGATGGCAACGAGGCCGCGCGTTTCGATCATCAAGCCCTCAAGAGCACACTGAACTACACGGTGCCGCTCACCGTCTCTGGTACGCTGACGTTCCGGCTGGTGCCCGAATCGACCAGCAGCAACATCCCGACGCAGCAAATCACCGTAACAGTTGTGCTCCCGCCGAGTGAGTTCGACGATCCGGTCGACCACGACAATACCGACTAGCATCGTCAATCCCTGCCCGCCTTCACGGCCAGGCCCGTCACTCACGCTTATAATGTGGATGGGCACAACACTGCGGCAGGCAGGGAATCTTCGATGAGCCGGATCTTCATCAATTATCGCAGGCAGGACAGCGAAGGTTACGTCGGGCGGCTCTACGATCATCTGAGTAGTCACTTCGAGCCGTCCGACATCTTCATGGACGTGGAGGCGATGAAACCGGGCGTCGATTTCGTCAGGGCGTTGGAAGAAGCCGTCGTCGCCTGCGACGTGTTCATCGCCATCATCGGGCCGCAGTGGTTGACGGCGGAGAGCGAGGATGGCAGCCGGCGGCTCGACGCCGACAACGATTTCGTCCGCATCGAGATCGAGTCGGCGCTGAAACACGACAAGGTCGTCATCCCGGTGCTGGTCGGCCGCGCGACGATGCCGCTCAAGCGCGACCTGCCGGAGACGATTGCGGCGCTGGCGCATCGCAACGCTTTTGAACTCAGTCACCAACGCTTCGCCTATGACGTCGAGCAGCTCGTGCGCACGATCAAGTCGGCGCTGCTGCCGGTCAAACCGGCGACCAAGGCGCGCGCCAGCAGCGAGACCCTCCGCCGCAAGATGCGCGAGATCAAAGCTCTGCGCGATCAACTATTCGATGCGAAGGCATCGCCGCTCTATGCACACCGGATCGAAAATCGCTATTTCCCGGTGCTCGGCGATGGCAACCCTGACGCCAACATCCTCTTCATCGGCCAGTGTCCGGGCGAATACGAGGCGATCCAGGGCAGGCCGTTCGTCGGCGCGTCGGGTGACGTGCTCGACGAGATGCTGCTCACGATCGGGCTCAAGCGCGAGGACACCTACATGACCAACGTCGTCCTCGATCGCCCGCCGGACAACCGCGACCCAATCCCAGCAGAGATTGAGTTTTACGTCCCCTACGTCGACCGGCTGATCGAGATCGTCGAGCCGGGCGTGATCGTGCCGCTCGGTCGCTTCGCCATGGGCTACATCCTGCGCAAGTACGATCTCCCGGAGAAGAAGCTGCGCATCGGCCAGCTTCACGGCAAGCTAATGCAGGCGAAGGCCGCGCACGGCAACATCTTCATCCTGCCGATCTATCACCCGGCGATGGTGCTCTACAGCGCGCGCGAAAAAGACACGCTGCGCCAGGATTTCCAGCAGCTCAAGCCGTTCGTTTAGTTGGCGGCAGCGACCGGCACAACCGCTTCCAGCGCCAGGTCGTGCAAGGTCGATACCGCGCGCTGCAAATCTGCCTGATCGATGACAAACGAGATGCTGCACTCGGACGATCCCTGCGCGATGGCGATCACGTTGATGCGGTTGCTGCCCATCATGCTGAAGACACGCCCGGCGATGCCCGGCGTCCCGCGCATGCCCGCGCCGACGACCGTCACAATGGCGACCTGATCGAGCACGTCGACCGCGTCGACGTCCTGATGCGCGATCTCTTCGACCAGCTCACTCTCGATCTCATCCTTGACGCGGCTTGCGCAGTCGGCGACGACGACGAAACAGAAGCTCTGCTCGGACGACGCCTGCGAGATCATCAGGATGTTGCAGCCCGCGCGCGCGGATGCCAGGAAGGTGCGTCCGGCAATACCCGGCACGCCGATCATGCCGCGCCCGCTGACCGTCAGCAGGCTGACGTTCTTGACCGTCGTCACTGCCTTGACCACCGTATCCGCCGGGCGGCTCTCGGCGCCGATCAGGGTGCCTTCAAACGACGGGTTGAAGGTATTGCGCACGCGCAGCACGGTGTTCTTGTCGATGATCGGCTGCACCGTCTTGGGATGCAGCACCTTGGCGCCGTAGAAGGCCAGCTCGCCGATCTCCTGGTAGGAGATGTAAGGCAGCACGCGCGCGCGCTTATCCAGCCTCGGGTCGGTCGTCATGACGCCATCGACGTCCGTCCAGATGATCAGCTCGTCGCTGTCGCTGGCCGCCGCGAAGATAGCGCCGCTGTAATCGCTGCCGCCGCGTCCCAAGGTCGTGCCGTGGCCGTCGAGCGTCTGTGCGATGAAGCCGGTGATGATCGGCGTCACACCATTGGCGATCTGGGGCAGCAGTTGTTTGCGGATGTTGGCTTCCGTCTCTTTCCAGAGGGGGTTGGCGCTGCCATATTGATCGTCGGTGATGATGAATTCGCCCGCATCATACGCGCGTGAATTGACGCCTTGATCGCGCAGAATTGCCGCGATGACGCGCGCGCTCAGGCGCTCGCCGAAGGCGATGATCGAGTCGAGGATGCGTGGGGTGACTTCGCCGAGCACGTTGACCGCCTGGCACAGCTCCCCGTGCTGCGCGACCAGCGCCGCGACTTCGGCTTTGACCGCATCGCGGTTCTTGCCCGGCTGCGTCAGCAGGTTGATCACCTCGTCGTGCCGGTCACGGATCTTTTGCCCGACGGACAAATAACCCCATTTATTTCCCCCTGCCGCGTCTTGAGCGGAGCGTATCAGTTGGTCGGTCACGCCGGACATGGCCGAGACGATCACGATCACTTGATCGTTACGCGACAGAGAGCCGCGCACAATCTCAGTCACCGTGCTGATCGCTTCCGGGCTGCCGACAGACGTGCCGCCAAATTTCATCGTGATGAGCGCCATAGTCCTGATTCCCGCCTTTCAAAACAACAAAAAAGCGTGTGGAGGATTTCCACACGCTTTGTTACACCCTTGTGATTGCGCCGGAGCGACTACCACATGCGGAAATTCCCTCTGTGTGCCTTCATGCACATAGTGGTCATCATAGTGGTGGTCGTACCGGTACCGAATTGCAGCGGCTTCATGCGCGTTTCCAGTGCTTCGGTTGAACGCGCATAACGATAGCGCGCGCCGCTCAGAGTGTCAAGAAGGGAAATGATGGACGACTTTAGCGATCGGCGAAGTTCGATTAAGTTCGGTGGAATGTACCCTTGTCCGTATCCTTATTGCGCAGGTGAGTTCTCCGCCTGAGGTTGCGCTGCCCGTGCGTGGGTGGCGCGATACCACAGGATGACCAGCACCGGCAGGCGGCTGAAACTACTAAGCAGGCTGCCCGCGACCACGCCCGTAAAGCCGTACTGGTAGACCAGCACCACACCCAAGGAAATCGTTAGCAGGCCGCCGATGCTGTCCAGCCAGAACAACAGTCGTGTTTGTCGAAGGACGCGCAGGCCGATGGCCCAACTGGTCGTCAGCGCGATCACGATTGGGAGCAGGGCAAGATAAGGCAGCGCAGGAAGATATTCGCCGTATTGTCCGTCATACAGCAAATCAAAGATCGGCACCTGGAAGATCACAAGGATCAGCCAGTAGCTGACGGTGATCGTGGTCAAAAAGATCATGTAGAGCACAAGATCGCGGTACATGATACGGTCGCCATATTCAGCGTGTCGGCGTGCGATTGACGGCATGAAGACGAGGCCGAAGGCCGTGAGCAATTGCGTCACCGGGTTGACCAGGTTTTGCACGGCTTTCAAGCCACCTGCGTCCGCCAGGTTCAGAATGCTGCCCGTCAGGATGTTGTAGCCCTGCCAGGTCAGCCAGGAAAGGATGCCGGCATACATGACCCATTTGCCGTATTGCCAGTTCTCCCGGATGACTTGTGTCATCGGTAAGGCAGCAGCGACTGAATCTGGCTCGATCTTGGAGATCTGCGCCGCCCACGACGCGATCAATGCAGCGACGCCGATCGCCACAAAGGCGCTGAATGGCGTCAGTGCCCCAAAGCGCTCCAGGCCATAGACGAGCACCACCTGGGCGATGGCATAGATAACAGTACCGACCAATGCGCGATCGATGCGCTGCGCCACATACCACTTACGCCGTACGTACCAAAAATAGAGCGTTGCGCCCTGGGCCAGTGCCAGGCCCAGCAATGCCTGCCCCAGGACAGCATCGCCGGCAAGCCACAAGACCAGGCCGATGGGCAGGCCGATGACACTTGTGATCAGCGTCCAGTAGACCTGCAATTTGGCGACGCGCTGCGTGTAGGTTCTCAGGCTGAACCGGTGCTGTGAACTGCCCACAATCGTGAACGGTTCAACCAGCAATGCGTTGTGGAAGTTGACCAGGAGCAGGAATAGGGAGTACGCGTACGTGAATCCGCCATAGTCGTCATAGGTCATCCAGCGCGCGAGCAAGACGCTGACGAGGAAGTTGCTGCCTGAAAAAACGAGCTGATCGCCCACGGCAACCATGAGCCTCCGGGCGCGCATCCGATTCTGTGGCGTGACCAGCCGTTTGAGCAGTTGCCCTGGATTTAGGCGTTCGATGATAGGCCTGGCTTTCATTGCGGGATGGATCGAGTTCTCGGTTATGGCCGGACGCTTTGGACGCGGCAACTTCGTCGCTTGTCGCCCACTATCCTATCCCTTTGCCGAGGGTTGTGAGTAGGGTCTAGTTGGAAGCGCTCGGCTCGCTGGCGACATGGATGCCGACTTTCGCCAGTCGTTCCAGAATTCCACGGACGCTGCTTTCGAAGTTCCACTGTTGGATATGCGCCTGGATTGCACTGTCCGGAGTCTTGTGCGATGACTGCAGCCAGCGCACGAGCAGATCGCTGAAGGCAGCCGTATCGGCGGGATCGAACACCTCACCGGTTTGACCAGGGACAATCAGTTCTTCAGCACAGCCTGCGTACCTGGAACACAACACCGGCAGCCCCGATGCCATCGCTTCGTTCACAACCAAGCCCCAGACGTCAAGCAGGGAAGGGAGCACAAAGAGATCGGCGGCGGCATAGTAAGCGGGGAGGTCTCGAGGAGAAATCGGCCCCGCAAAGATCACGTTGTGGGTGTCAAGTCCTCTGGACAATGCCTCAAGACGCTCTTTCTCATCGCCCCCTCCGACCAGAAGCAGGCTGTTACCTCGCTGGAATTCGTCCGGCAGTGCTGCCCAGGCTTTGATCAGGTGATGGATGCCCTTACGATAGAGCAAGCCGCCGACGCAAAGCGCCGTCCGTCCGCTGAGCTTGTGAGCCTGTCGCACCTTGTCCGCGTCAGCGGTCCGAGCCGCCTCGATCCAATAGCGGTTATCAATCGCCTGCGTCAAGATGCTGATTCTTCTGTCGTCCACGCTCAGGCTGTGCAAATAGTCCCTGGCCGCTTCACCATAGGCTAAAAAGCCGCTGGCGCGAGCCGCGAGGAAGCGGCGCAAGATCCGCTGTGGCGCGATAGCAGTGGCCGCGCCGCGGGCGGTTTCGCCGCTCCAGATGATGAGGGGTTTACGGAACAGCACACAATAGAGCCATGCCATGAGCGTGCGAAAACCGAATTCACTTGAGATAATAACGTCCGGGCGTTCGCGCACGAGGACGACGAGTGTTGTGAGCGGAAAGTGAATCAGGCGATCACTCTTGTTCTGCTGAAAGTGTGCGGCGATATTTGGGATCGTTCGAACCGTCACGTGGGGCAGATCAGCGGCATCATTCCACAATCGATGGGGTTCCTTGCGCGTGCTCAGGTAGACTTTCACTTCCAACCCATCATGGCACCCCAACCGCTCAAAAATGGGACGGCGGTAAGGGGGAAGTTCATTGGTGAGCACAACGAGCTTTTTCACGGATTCCTCGTGACATCGACCGGGACCAAGGTGAGCAAACCAGGCAAAATCCCATTGTCCCTAACTTCTCACTTTGACCGAGTATAAAGATAGCTGCAAACAAGGCAGAAATCGAACGGATGGCAACTATGAAACAAGATCCCTGGCTTATTCGAAACGCAGAGCGCCTGGTCACCATTCTGCGCTCGCCAGGACAGATCAAGCATCTTGGTCGCCATCTGGAATCCTATCAATCGGACTATCTGTTCAATAAGCCGTCACCATGGCTGTCGTTTGATGTCATCGACTACCTCTCCGCACAGATCATTCCGGGTTGGCGCGTATTCGAGTATGGGAGTGGTGGCTCGACCCTGTTCTGGTTGACCAAGGGCGCCGAGGTCGTTTCGGTAGAGCACGACGCCGATTGGTATCGACAGACTCAACCTCGCTTGAGCGCGTTTCCGCGTGTCGACTATCGACTCGTCCCCCCAGAGTCGGGCAATCTGTGTGAGTCACGGCTTGACGCGGAGGCAGACCCCCATTGTTACCAGTCCAGTGATTCACGATATATCGGGATGAATTTCAAGCGCTATGCCAGCCAGATCGACGAGTTTCCCGATCAGCATTTCGATATGGTGATCGTGGATGGGCGCGCGCGGCCTTCGTGCGTGATGCATAGCGTGGCCAAGGTGAAGGTCGGAGGGCTGCTCGTCCTGGACAACGTCGACCGGAAATACTACCTGACGCATGTCCAGTCCCTTGTCAAAGGATTTACGGAACGGCGTTTTTCCGGGCTAGGGCCTGGCGGCCCTATTTACCTGTATACGCAAACGAGCATCTTTACTAAGCGTTTCCCTTGATGATCCTGTGTCGCTTCGTAAGCGCACGTTCCCCGCTTGGCCTGGCTGACGGGGCGTAGTTCAATGCGACTCGCTATGAACCGGCTTGGATGCATAGACACGCGTGATGCGCATAATATAGTCTCTTCCATACAGGGTGGAGTGAGCGCTTCAGGTAGCGCCCAAGCATCCGCCGATAATGGGCTAAGCTCGAGTCGTTATTCATCGTACGAACTAGTTCCAGCGATTCTCGCGTAGGCATGGGAAGATACTGCCTGCGATCGATGATCCCGAATCCAGACGATATCAGCATTTCTTCAAACGAATTCTGTGTAAAAAACTGGACATGACCGGCCTGCTTACCTGGTCTTCCCCAGAGCAGTGACCGAAGTCGAATTAGGAACAAGTCTTCGAGCGGCACTTCCACAATCAGGTAGGTGAACTTCACTTTGGCTCGTAGCGTTGCCAAGAATCGGTCAGGTTCCTCGAGGTGCTCCAGTACGTGACTCACGACAACCACGTCGAACGTTTCCTGTAACGGCAGTTCATCGTTCATGATATCTGCTGCAAAGGCTGTAATGCCCGGCGCATGTGTCTTCAAATACGTGATGGCGTCTTCCGAGTAGTCAATTCCTACATACGTTTCGGCGATGCCTCGTCGTTGGCATTCCTGGAGAATGGCCCCGGTGCCGCATCCCAGCTCAAGCAGAGTATGAGGTGTGATGGAATTTCGCTGCAGAAGAGTCTGAACTGAATCGGTTTTTCCAATTGCGCCAAACGTCAGCCACTTCGCCTGAAGCTCTAGATGATCCCGATACTTCTGTGCATATTGATCTTTTCCAAGGCTCGAAGACCGGGCACCAGTAGGCATAATGACACCTTTTTGGCTCTAGAGAGCGTCGTTCGCGACTATGAACGGCTCGGCGGGCAGGATAGCATGTCCACGCGTCCCAGCCACTGCTGAGCGTGTTTGAGTAGGCGTTACATGAGGCTTCCCTAATGCAAGTCTTTGCCCGCGAGTTCCGCGTGAATCTTCATCAGCCCGTCGTAATGCGCTGCTTCGGAGTATTTTGGCAGGGTCACTTCCAGGCCGTGCCGTCCCATGCTCAGCAATCTGTCCGGATGATGCAAGACCTCTTGCAAGTGCTCAGCCAGCGCGTCGGCATCTCCAGGCGTAAAGAGCAGGCTGTCCACACCGTCTTCCAGGATGTAGGGTACGCCGCCAAGCCTGGAACCGATAATCGGAGTGCCGACTGATAGCGCGTCGATGATGGCGAGGCTGAAGTTCTCATAGCATAGCGATGGAAACACGAGCGCACGGGCATTGCGCAAAATCTCCGACTTGCGCTCGCCTTCCACCCAGCCGAGGAACTCCACGTTCGGCAGATGCGCAGCGCGTTGTTTGAGTACCTCTTCAAGCGGCCCATCACCAAGGATCTTGAAACCCAGTTCTGGAACTTTGGCGGCTGCTTCGACCAGTACTTCCGCCCCTTTTTCGGGCGAAAGTCGTCCCACAAACGCGACGTATGGTTCTCGCTGTTCGAAGCTCCCAACCCGCCGCTTGGCGCGTGGGGAGAAATTCCCCAGCACCTTCACTTTTTCCGGATCGGTAATGCGGCCCTCGATGATCTTGCTGCGTGAGAAGGGGTTCAACGCAATGATGCAATCGATCTGGTGCCACGTCCTGAGTAGCCTGTGCAGGGTGATTATGCCCGCATACAGCGCGCTGAGAGCGAAGCTATCGCGATAGCAGCGGTAGCGAACGGCGTTCCACGTGCGGCCCGTCTTGCATAGTTCACATGGTGCATGATTCCGGAAGAATAGACCGTTCGGACACAAAAACCGGAAGTTGTGGATCGTCTGAATGATTGGCACGCCCTCATGTTTCAACGCCCAGTAGACGCTCGGCGTGATCAATGGAAAGACATTGTGGACATGGGCGACATCCGGTTTGAATTCGCGCACGATCGCGCGCACTTCGCGGTAGGAACGCCAGGAGAAAAAGCTAGATAGAAAGAAGGTGACTTTCCGGACGAAGTTATAAGTGTTGACCTCGTCATTGTCGCGTGAATATAGGTAGACCGGATGCCCATTCTTTTCAAATAGAGCATGCTGTTCCCGCACTGCCTGGCTCTCTCCGCCGGCAAGTTGGTAATTGTTGTGAACGAGGAGAACTCGCGTCTTCATTTCGCTCCATGATGGCTAGGTTGAGTTGAATTATCATCCTGCACGTTGAAGCAAGGCAAATTGCAGGGCGAGGTTCGCCGCATCCGAACAAGTACAACAATCAATGTTAGCACACTCCCTCAGTCACCCTAATCTTATTAGGTTCATTCTGTCTTAAGAAATGAGAAGACATCTGCGCGAAAAGACACCGAGAAGAGTTTGAACCCATGCCGGTTCTACAGTTCAATACTTTGCTTGGTCTTTTCAACGCCATCCTTAGCGAAACGGTGATGATATTCGATCAGTATCTGCCCAATCTCGACGTCATCTGCACTCAAAATATCCGGGAGTACTTCATACTCCGATCCTTCGATATCCATCTTGAGAATATCGACCCTATGATGACCTAAATCCTTCGCTATGGTAGAGAATCGTTTCACGGGAAGACTGATGCCTTCTGAAACTAGCGTTGAATTGTGGATCATACTGTGTGAAACATAGTCAGGGTTTTCCGGCGGATAGAAAGTCATCACACCATCCTGGTGACTAAGGCCGTATTCGAACCAACGGAAAGTCTGAGGCAATTGTTGCTTCTTTAGCCACTCTGCAGATCTTGGTGTTGGATCGAATGCAAAGACATGGGCATGGTAGTTATCGATCAAAGTCGTATCAAATGAAATGTCCTTGCCAATTCCGAAGGAATACACAATGGGCTCTGGAGGAAGAGCACTTGGACAGATGCTGTAGCCACCATAATCGGTGCCGATGAGCTCGGCCTGACAATCATACTGGCTCGATGGACGATACCGTCCTTCGAGCCGATACTTGATTCTCTTTGCTATCTTGATCAAGCCGTCCATTGATACTTCTTCCTATCCTGATGGCTGTACTTTCGCCGGTTCCGGGTTGGCACTCGATTCAGTTGGTGTGCCTTCCGCAGGGATTTCTGCGCGCATTTTCTCAGCATCAGCCATCGCGAGCAATAGGGATAGCGGCCCCATCATGAAGAAATACACCAGGAAATTATCCGTCGCGAAACTTACGAGGATATAGCCGACGGCGATCGCAGCAGTGAAATTACGACGCGCGACGTCGGACTGCGGTGAGAATCGCAGCCATGTGTGCCACAGCCCCAGGATCTTGTATGCCCAGGTGTAGACGAAGATGGCAAGTCCGATGAGCCCCAGATCGAAGAAGATACGGACGTAATCGCTATGGGGATTATCCCAGTTGACGGCGGCATTCTTCACGTAGTCGCGCGCAGCTCCTGTGCCGTGCCCGAGAACAAGATTTTCGGACAGCGCCGTTCGAATGAGATATTCCCAGACGCCTGTACGACCAAACGAAAGGCCTCTTAAAGCGTCTCGGTTAAGCTGCAGACCCTCACCATTACCCTCTTCGCCAGGAGAAACAGCCGGTCCTTCGATGATGATTGAGTCCAGGCTGACAAACAAGGGTCGAGGGTAGACGGGGCTTGTGATGAACAGCACGGTGACTGCCATGCCCAGGCCAACCACAAGCGCGGCTTTCCAGAGCGATCGTGGCCAGAGCAGGGCCATGGGAAAGACGACGCCCGCCGTCGCAATCAAGACCAGCCGCGACAGGGAAAGAAAGACCCAGACGCTCAGAACTGCCACGAGGCCCGCGACCACCCACTTGTGCCATGTCTGTCTTGCGCTAACGGCCCTCAGTTGCACCAACATTGGCACCAACAATAGACCGAATAACGAAGGGATCAAGCGCACACCCAAGGTTGTATTAAGCCCCAGAGAATGCTGCGTCGTCGTGTTGTTGAAGAAAACATTGCCCAAGAGCGCATCGACCAAAATGCCCGTTAGGGGCAGCAGTGCCGTGTAAACGAGGGCCTTTTCGCCATCCCGGATGCGCTGTGGGTTGGCGACCCAGTAAGCACGTCCCAGCGTATAGACGCAAGCGACTGTTACCCAGATCAGAATGTCCGAAATGGCGTTGGTGAGGCTTGGCGCACCAATCGTACGCACGACCGCCCACGGCAAAATAATAAACAGTGGCGCGCCGTCAATCAGCCACCGGCGGATCTGGCGACCTGTGCGAAACTGCTGCCGGTAATGAATGGCCACAGCCAGTCCCGATGCCACCCCTAATGCCGCCACGAGAAGACCATTCACTGAAAATGGAACATCGTTGATATACAACACGCTCAGTGTGCTCGGTATTCCGGCCAGGGCAAGCGCGCTGAGGAGAAGCGAGGCAGGCTCAAGCCAGGCACCTGCCAGCCATAGTCCGACCAATCCAGCAGTCAAGATGACTGTAAGCGCCTGCGACTGGATATTGAATAGAACCAGTGACAGGAAAGCGAGAATGACGATCAGTTGTAGAATAAACAGGCGCTTGAGCATGTGAAACTATGACCTGAGATAACTCATTGGTCGGCCGGATGGTTATGCAAGGGTTTAGAGTATGTGCTGTGGCCCCGCAGTATACCATCTCAGCGCAGGTGATCCATGCGGAATCGCGACGAAATAGATGGCTCGCCTTCATCAACCCGCGCTGCGACAGAATAGGGGGCATGAAGATGAGAGACCAGCCAAGCTGCGAATCCGCCTTGTCTCTTTTGTTCCGGGCGATGCGTGCCTTGCGGACGACGTCCGGATTTGTCGTCTGATCGTCACCGATCCCGGAAGTGGGGGATGATCGTCTGGCCAATGATGTTGACGGCGGCGAGCGCATCCGGGCCGAGCGGCGGGCCAAAGCTCAAGTGGCGCGCGCCCTGGGCGACGAGCCCTTCCAGCCGCTCGATCAAATCCGCCGCGGTACCGACGACGCCGATGCGCAGCATGTCCGGCGTGACCATCGCCTTAGCGCGCTCTTTGTCGTCATCGCGCATGATGGCCTGCTCGATCGGGCGGAAATCCTCCTGCGTCAGGCCGAGCCGCTCCCAGATCAATGGACTCATCGCGTGGCCGTAGTAGGCGATCTTCTCACGCAAGATGTCTTCGGCCGCCGCGCGGTCGTCCGCCAGCGAGCACCAGATGCAGGCGGCCACGTCCACGTCGCGCACATCGCGCCCCGTTTTGGCGGCACCCTCGTGGATGTAAGGCAGCACGGTCTCGTAATGCTCCGGCGGCAGCAGCAGCGGCAGGCCGCCGTCGGCCACCTCACCGATCAACCGCAGCATGTTGGGCGACATGGCGCCGATGTAAATCGGGATGCGCCGCTCCGACTCGAAGCGCAGATAGGCTTCGTCCGTCCATTGTAGAAACTGCCCGTCGAGGGCCGCGCGTTTATTCGCGGTCAGGCGGTTCATGGCGCGCACGGTATCGCGGACGGCCGTCACGGGCTTGTCCGGCGTGATGCCGACCCACTTGAGGAACTCCGCCGCGCCCGACGACAGGCCCAGGTTGAATCGCCCTCCGGAGACCTCATCCAGTGTGGCGGCCATCATCGCCATCTCCGCCGGATGCAGGGTATACGGATTGACGATGCACGTCCCGATCTCGATCCGTTCTGTCGCCACGGCAATTGCGGTCAGGATGACGGGGGCGCTGCGCAAGAACAGATCGTCGCTGACCCAGAATTGATCGAAACCCCAATGTTCTGCCGCCTGCGCCAGTCGCACGTATTCGTGCACCGGCAGATCGTTATTGAAGCGGAGGCTGAACTTCACGACTCCACTCCAATGATGGCTTCGACTTCGATCTCGATCAGGTGCTGCGGGTCGACCAGGCGGCTGATCTCGACCATCGTCGAGACCGGCCGGATGTCGCCGAAGAACTCGCCATGGACGCGGCCAATGGCCTCCCACTGCGAGATATCGGTGACGAACATGCGCACGCGCACGACGTCGCGCAGGCTGGCACCCGTGGCTTCGAGGGCGCGCTCGATCTTGCGCAGAATGTAGTCCGTCTGCGCGCGCACGTCACCGACGCCGATGACGTTACCCTGCTCATCGCTGGCCGTCGTTCCGGAAACGTGGACGATGTTGCCGACGCGCACCGCGCGCGAATAGCCAACGATCTGCTCCCAGGGCGTGCCGGTGCCGATATTGATCCGTTCTGTCATGATCATTCCACCACGTACAAGGTCTGAAAACCGGTCGTCAGCGGCTCGCCGCCATCAGGACGGACGACGACGACATCCTCGACGCGCGCGGAAAAGGTGTCGAACTGGGTGATGCTCGGCTCGACCGTGAACATCATGCCTTCCTGGAAGATCGACTTGTCACCTTTGGTCAGGAAGGGCGGTTCGTGGACGTCCATGCCGATGCCATGGCCAAGGCGATGGCGGAAGGCTTCGCCATAACCGGCGTCTTCGATCACCTGACGCGCCGCGGCATCCGCTGCTTCACAGGTGTTGCCGACCTTGAGTGCGGCGATCCCGGCACGTTGTGACGCCATCACCAGGTTGTAGACGCGTGTCATCTCTTCCGTCGGTGCGCCAAACGAGACCGTGCGCCCGAAGTCGTAGCAGAAGCCGTTGTGTACCGCTCCGAAATCGAACAGCACGGCCGTGCCCGCGTTGACCGGTCGCTTCCAGGTTGTCAACCGGTCGCCGAAGATCAGCGGGTGCTGCGGGCCGGAATTGTAGAACGAGGTCGTGAACGAGGGGCCGAGCGAGCCGTGCCTGCGCAGTTGGTAATCGACCTCAGTCATGAGGTCCAACTCGGTCATGCCGAGCTTGAGCTGCTTGAGCACGTCCTGAAAGGCCGCCTCGGTGATGGCGCCTGCCTCGCGCATGACGGCGATCTCATCTTCACCCTTGACCGTGCGCAGCTTGCGCAGGATATCGGTCGCCGAGACGAAGCGCGCATCCGGCAGGAGCGCCTGGAGATGGATGGCGCTTTCGGCAAGGGCGCGGTCACTCAGAGCGACACGCGGATTGGCGGGCAGGTCGAGGCTCTTCAGGATGTCGGCGACCAGTTTGGCGGGGTCGTCCCAATCGCCGAGGACGCGAATGTCGACGCCCGTGAGACGGTTCAGCCCGCCGAACTCGGCGGTCATCCGCGGCAGTGTCAGGATCGGTGCTTTGGATGGGGTGAGCCAGGCGCCTTCCAGCCAGGCGCCCGGATGCAGCGTGACGCCGAAGTTCGGGATGTCCCGCGGCACGCCGACGAGATACTCCAGGTCGGTGCTGATGGGCAAGAAGGCAAGGTCCGCCGCTTCGCCCAAAAGACGCTGAAGGCGTTGCAAGCGTTGATCGTAGTTCATGATGATGGTTCCTGAGTCCTGAGAATGCGCTAGACGAATACCATGTGCGAGGGCGGCTGTCAAAAGCCGGTTCAGCCCAATTGTCAGTTGGACTATCGACATTTTGATTTGACATAGTGCGATTGTTACAATTGCGTGGCAGTGCGCAACATGAAGAATGTTGCGCGTTTTAACGGGAGCACAGGAGCTTGGTATGAAGAAGGTACGTTTGCTTGTGTTGGTTCTGGCGATTGCCGTGATCGCGACCGGAATTACGAGCGCACAGGATGAAACCGTGCTCGTTGTGGGCCATGCCGAAAGCACCGATTCGCTTGACCCGGCGCGTGGTTACACTCAGACAAAAGACATCATCGATCACGTGATCTATGAAAACCTGGTCACGTTCCCACAGGCGGATGCCAGCGAGATCCTGCCGATGCTGGCGACCGACTGGGCGATTTCGGAAGACGGTCTGTCTTACACGTTCAATCTGGCGAGCGGCCCGGTCTTCTCCGATGGCAGCCCGATCACCGCGGATGACGTCGTCTTCTCCGTCAACCGGCTCAAGTACGTGCAGGGTAGCCCGTCGTTCCTGGCGGCAGATATCGCTGGCGTGACCGCCGATGACGAAGACACCGTGACCTTCACGCTGTCACAGCCCAACCCGGCCTTCCTCGCCAACCTGGCGAACACGGCCTTTGGCATCGTCAATGCCGACGTCGTCCGCGAGAACGGCGGCACGGATGCCGAAGATGCCGCGACGACCGATACGGCCGAAACCTATCTGAACAGCATGTCGGCAGGCTCCGGCCCCTACGTGCTGGAAAGCTGGGAACCGCAGGTCGAGACCGTGCTGGTGCGCAATTCGAACTACACCGGTGATGCACCTTATTTCGATCGCATCATCATCACCAACATTCCGGAAGCAGCCACGCAGAAAGTGGCACTGGAATCCGGCGAAATCGATCTGGCGCTCGACCTGACCTCGGATCAGATTGTCGCGCTTGAGGGCAATCCCGAAATCACCATCTATCGCGGCCCTGGCAACATCGTCCACTTCCTGCTCATGAACGCCAATCCGGACGTCGGCGGCCCGATGGCCGATCCGCTGGTGCAGAAAGCGGTCCGCCTGTCGCTCGATTACGAAGGTTACGTGGCGCTGTGGGGCGGTGTTCAGCCCGGTAGCGTTGAGTTTGTCGGCAATGCGTATGCCTTCACGCCGGAGCAGGGTGTCCAGCGCAACCTGGACGAGGCCCGTGCGCTGTTGGCCGAGGCCGGTTATGCGGATGGCTTCGACGTGACGCTCGAATACCCGATCTTCACCTTCCAGGGCGTCAACATGGAAACCAACGCCCAGAAGATCCAGGCAGATCTGGCTGAAGTCGGCATCAACGTGACGCTCAGCCCCGCTGAACTGCAGGTGGCGCTGGAGAACTACCGTACCGGCGCGGAAGGCTTCGGCTACTGGTTCTGGGGCCCGGATGTGCTTGACGCCGTCGACATGCTGGCGTTTGCGCCTGGCGGTAAGGTCGCGGAAGAGCGTGCGCTGTGGACGACCGACATGGCCGACCCGGCATTGAACGAGCTGGTGGCACGTGCCCGTGTGGCGACCGATCCTGCCGAGCGCGAGGAGGTCTTCACCGGCATCCAGACGATGATGCAGGAAAACAGCCCGTTTGCGCCGTTCCTCCAGCCCGACGTGCAGACCGCCTTCCGTGCGGACATCGAGGGCTACATCTGGCATCCGCAGTGGCTGCTTGACCTGGCCCTGCTCGGCCGCAGCATGTAGTCGATTGAATCATCAGGGCACGGGGACATTCTTGTCCCTGTGCCTTTCTCTTATCCCAGACACGATACTGGATTGACAAAGCACATCGATGACGTTCTTTCGGTATATCGCGCGGCGAGTCCTCTTCACGATTCCTATCTTGCTCGGCATCACGCTGGTGTCCTTTTTGATCGCAAATGCGGTGCCAGCCGATCCCATCAATGTCAACCTGCCGCAGAGCCAACTCAACAATCCTGAGATTGTCGCGGCTTTCCGGGCCGAGTGGGGGCTGGATAAGTCGCCGCTCGATCAATATCTGACCTATCTCGGCAATCTCGTCCAGGGCAACCTGGGCCGGTCGATTAAGACCCGGCAGCTCGTCGCCGATGACATCGCGCGCTTCTTGCCCGCGACCATCGAGCTGGCGACCAACGCCACGGTGCTCGGCATTCTTCTGGGCGTCGGGCTGGGGGTGGCATCGGCGGTCTGGCGCAACCATTGGATCGATTTCCTGGCGCGGACAATGGCGGTCATCGGGGTTAGCGTGCCGGTTTTCGTACTGGCGCTCGTGTTTTTGAGCGTCTTTCACGCGCAGCTCGGCATCGCCGCGGGGCCGGGGCGGCTGGATTTCACGATGGACGAACCGGCCATGGTCACCGGGTTGTTCACGATTGACAGCCTGGCCGCGGGGCGGATGGACATCTTCATCAATGCGGTCGCGCATCTGGTGCTGCCAAGCATCGTCCTGGCGCTTTACGTCGCCGGGTTGATCAGCCGCGTGACCCGATCGGCTATGCTGGAAGTGCTGGGCATGGATTACATGCGCACGGCGCGTGCTAAAGGTGTTCGAGAAATCATCGTCATCATGCGCCACGGGTTATCCAACGCCATGATCCCGATCTTGACCGTGATCGGGTTGTCTTACGGCAATCTGCTGGCCGGAGCGGTACTCACCGAGTCGATCTTCGCCTGGCCGGGGATTGGGCGCTATATGTTTCGTGCCTCTACATCGCAGGATTTTCCGGCGATTATGGGCGTCAGCCTGCTCATTGCTCTGATTTACGTGGTGGTGAACCTTGTCGTCGACCTCCTCTACTATTTCGTCGATCCGCGCCTCCGCGCAAATTAGCAGCGCCACGCGGATTTCCCGCATCATGGGGCAGCATCCGCTGCTCGTGATCGGTGTGATCGTCGTCATCGTCTGGATCGTGGCGGCGCTGCTGGCTTCACAGATCGCGCCGTATGAGCCGCTGGCACAGGACGTGCGCAATCGTGTGCAGCCGCCAAGCCTGACGCATCCGGGCGGCACGGACGAATTAGGGCGTGACGTCTTCTCGCGCGTGCTCTACGGCGGGCGCATCACCATCCCCGCGGGTATCCTGGTCATCATCTTCGGCAGCCTGCTCGGCTCGACCGTGGGCGCGATTGCCGGATTCCTGGGCGGCGTGTGGGACGAGATCATCATGCGCGTGGCCGAGCTGTTCATGGCCTTTCCCACCATCATCCTGGCGATGGCAGTCACCGCGGCGCTCGGCCCGGACATCCGCAATGCCATCATCGCGCTGGTGGTCGTTTGGTGGCCGGGCTACGCGCGCTTGATGCGCGGACTGGTGCTCAAGATCAAGACCAACGATTACGTCGAAGCGGCCTACTGCGTGGGCGCGCCGCGACGCTACATCCTGGTGCGAACGATCGTCCCCAACTGCATCGCCTCCGTGCTGGTCATGACCACGCTCGACATCGGCAACGCCATCCTGACCTTCGCCGGGCTGAGCTTCCTCGGCCTGGGGCCGGAACCGACTTCGCCGGAATGGGGCCGCATGGTCGCCGTCGGCATCGACTATTTCGACCAGTGGTGGACGTGGTTGTATCCGGGCATGGCGATTGCCACGCTCGTCATCGCCTTCAATTTCATCGGCGATGGCCTGCGCGACATCTTCGACCCGCGCCTGCGCTGACCGGCGCTAGGTATTCGCCCAGGCCGCGGACTCGCCGGGCGCATCGAACAGCGCTTGCAGATCGTCATCCAGCCACATGAGTGAGAGCGAACACCCGGCCATATCGAGCGAGGTGCCCAGTTCGCCGACGATTGGCTTGTGAGCGTCGATCCCGGCGTCCGCCAGCAGCCTGTGGATATCGCTGTAAAGCACGAACAGTTCCTCGTACTTGGTCGCGCCCAGCCCATTGAGCAGCACCGCCGCTCGGCTGCCTGCACTCTGTGGCGCATCGGCCAGCAGGCGCTCGACCATCATGCGCGCGATGTCCTTGCCGGGTAGCAGGGCGCTCGATTCGACGCCGGGTTCGCCATGCAGTCCCAGCCCCAGCTCCATCTTGCCGGGTTCGACCGTGAACAGCGGCTCGCTGCGGCCAGGGAGGGTACAGCCGCCGAAGGCCACGCCGAACGAGCGCGTCATCTGGTTGGCGCGCTGGCCGAACGCTGCCACCGTATCGAGATCATCGCCACGCCAGGCGCTCGCGCCCAAACATTTGAAGACGAAGAAATCCCCGGCGATGCCGCGCCGCCGGTCGAATTGCGGTGACGAAGCGACGTCATCGCTGATGACGATCTCGCGCACGGCGTGTCCGTCCATCTCGGCGCGCATCTTGCCCATGCTGAAGTTCATGACGTCGCCGCTGTAGTTGCCGTAACCATAGACGACGCCTTTGCCCGCGTCGACGGCCTTGGTGCAGCGGTAGATCTGCTCGCCGGATGGACTGGCGAAGATGTCGCCCATGACCGCGCCCATCGCCAGCCCCTGGCCGACGTAGCCGCAGAAGAGCGGAAAGTGCCCGCTGCCACCGCCGACCAGCACCGCGACCTTATCGGCGACCGGGCCGCCCACGACCCGTACACCGGATGCATCCGGAATCCGCTCGATAAAGCGTCCGTAAGCGGCGACGAATCCGTCGAGCATCTGATCTTTGAAATCGACGGGGTCATTCCAAATCCTGGTCATCCAAAACTCCTAACGTGACAAAGCCAATTCTTCAAAAAAGAAACAGCACGCAGGTGACATGACTGCGTGCTTGTTTCGGTGGTCACTCAAACGATTGAGAACTGAGATCGCCTCACTTGTGGCGGGCGTGGGCGGTGTCGATGGCAGCCTTCAGATTGTCCCACGGCGTATCGTTGGGCACGGTGCAGTCGGCGGCCAGCACGAAATGATCCGGTGCCCCGGCGATCACGGCTGCGGCTGTCGTCTGGATCTGTTCCGGCGTGCCGGTCGCAATCACACCCTTACGCTCCATGCCGCCCATGTACGGGCGCTTGAACAGGGCCGCCGCTTCGCCCGGCGTGAGCGTCCGGTCGCCGACGTCGAGCGGGCAGTTGACGATGTCGCCCGGATAGTCCACGAACGGTGTGAAGTCGTCATAGCTGCGCAGATAGTCGCACACATGGAGGATGTTGAAGGGGCAGGCGCTGTTGACCTCGTTCATCAGCGCCAGGTCGTACGGCTTGATGTACTGTTCGAAGATGCTGCGGTCGTCGAAGCGCGCGGCCTCGCCACCCTGCGTCGAGTGATAGAAGCCGTCCAGGCCAAGCTTGATACATTCGCGCACGAACCAGAGCATACTCTCAGTGATGATCTCCATCCCTTGCTTGACCGCCTCCGGGTCGTCGTTCAGGTGGCGCGTGAGCGTTTCTTCGCCCGCGGTGTGACGCGCTTCCATGAACGGCGAATAGAGCGTCAGCACGATGACGGCCTCGGCCTTCATCGCCTTGACCAGCCCTTCGACGACTCCAAGCTGCGCGGCGAAGTAATCCTGGCCGTAACGGGGCATCTTGCTCCAGTCTCCCGGCATTTGGATGGTATCGAGACGTGGAAAGCCGCACTCGTACTGGATCTTCACGAAGTCCATGCCGGTCTTGCGGAAGAACTCGACGTGCTTGTCGATGGCGGGTTGCCCGCGGTGAAAGTCTGGTGGGAAGTGGAGGAAGAAAGCTGCCGGGATGTGGGGGAGTGTTGCGTTGTCGTCAAGCAGCGCAAACATCAGCTCACGCTTGTTCATGAATAACCTCTCTGCTGTCGCGGTCTTGCGCGTCATCGTGAGTGCGATGCAGACGGTACCCCTGGCGCTGTCGGATGTCGCCACAACCGGGGCGTTGGCGCGACCATACTCACCGGTGATCGTGACCGACCATTTTACCGGGCCGGGGACGTTTGCGCCGCTATGTGAGGGGCAATCAGGGCAGAGCATGCGTGGGGGAGGTGGGGCAGTATGAGGCTGACAAGTATCAGCCTCATGTGCACTGTGCAGCCTTGGGGGAAGTTATCCCTGCCAGGTGCGACCGCGCAGATCTTTCCACGGGCCGCCATCGGCGAAGCGCTCCGGGTCGAGCACTTTCGGGCGCGGGTCTTCAGCCTGATCGAGCTGCAGCACCATCCACTTGGGGTAGGGCGTGCCGGGGTCGGAGATCTCATTCAATTCCTTGACGTCCTGCTCGGTCAGTTGGAGATCGGCGGCGGCGATGTTGTCTTCCAGATGATCGAGGCGGCGCGCGCCAATGATCACGCTGCTGATCGCCGGGCGATGCAGCGTCCAGGCCAGGGCGACGCGCGACGGGCTGGCATCGTGACGCTCGGCGACTTTACGCAGCACATCCACAATCGGATAGGATCTTTCGGGCTCGAAACTCACGAACGGCCCAGCGTCCGCAAAGCGTGTATCCGCTGGCGCTTCGGCACCGGGGCGATATTTGCCGCTCAGGAAGCCGCCCGCCAGCGCACTCCAGACGAGGATGCCCATGCCGGTGTGTTCGCAGTACGACATGAACTCATATTCCAGGCCACGCCCGACCAGGCTGTAATACATCTGCGCTGTGACGAATTTCTCCAGGCCGAGCCGTTCCTGCATGCCGACGGCCATGGCCGCCTGCCACGACAGATAATTGCTGATGCCGATGTAACGGACTTTGCCCTGGCGCACCAGATCGTCCATCGTGCGCACGGTCTCTTCGAGGGGTGTGTTGCTGTCCCAGCCGTGGAGCTGGTACAGATCGATATAGTCGGTTTGCAGGCGGGTCAGGCTTTCGTCGACCGCGCGCATGATGTTGACGCGCGTCGCGCCGCTGCGATTGAAGTTGGTATCGCTCATCGGCAGGCGGCACTTGGTCGCTATGACCAGTTCGCTGCGCATGCCCTTGATCGCATTGCCGATGAGAGTTTCGCTTTCGCCGCGGCTGTAGACGTTGGCCGTGTCAATGAAGTTGATGCCGCGGTCGATGGCGAACTGGATCATCTCGTTGGTCGCCTGTTGATCGAGCTGGCCCATGTTCATGGCTTTGCCGAACTGCATCGTGCCAAGCGATAGAGCGCTCACAATCAGGCCGGTGTTCCCTAATCTCCGGTAAATCATTATCAAAATTCTCCTATGATAGAGATTGAGACTCTCGTGTGCGGCAATGGTAACTCGAAAGCTTGAGCGATGCAGCAGGGGGTCAGGAGGAATGCCAATGCAGGGAGCGGAGCGATTGTGCTGAGGTAGAATGACTCCCGCCTCAGCACAAAGAGGATGCGAACTTATGCCTGCTCGGTCTGCTTGACGTAGACCGGCGTCAGCCACTCGCGATATTTTTCGAGCTGGCCGCGCACCAGGCTGTGATAGAGGTCGTGGATGCGCTGCGTGATTGGCCCCATGACGCCATTGGCGACCGGTCGATGCTCGATGCGGGTGATGGCCGCGATCTGCACGCCCGTCCCGCACAGGAAGACCTCATCGGCTACGTAGAGTTCCGTGCGGTCGATATCTCGCTCGACCACCTCGATCCCCATGTCCTCACGCAGCAGATGGATCACCGTCCGGCGGGTGATGCCTTCCAGTACGTCAGCATAGACGGGCGGCGTGTAGACGACGCCTTTGCGCACCAGGAAGATATTCGAGGCGCTCGTTTCCGAGAGATGCCCGCTGCTGTTGAGCACGAGCGCTTCGTCGTAACCGGCCAGATGCGCCTCGGTCTTGATCAGTGCCGAATTCGCATAGGCGCCGGTCACTTTGCCGCGCGCGGGGATGGCGTTGTCGTCCACGCGCCGCCAGGACGAGAAGCCGACGTGCAGGCCATCTTCTTTGTTGTTGACGTAGCTGCCAAAAGGCAGGGCGAAGATCGTCAGGGCATCGTCGACGTCGTGCAGCTTGACGCCGATCATCTCGGTCGACTTATACGCCAGCGGGCGGACGTAGCAGTTTTCGCGTAGTCCCTCTGTGCGCAGCAGATCGAGCAGGATTTGCACCAGATCCGCCGGTTGATAGGCGAGGTCGATGCGCATCATGTTGGCGGATTGCAGGAAGCGCTCGAAATGATCGTGGGGCCGGAAGACGAACAACTGCTCTTCGTCCGCATTCCAGTAACCGCGCAGCCCACCGAAGACGCCTGTGCCGTAATTCAGCGCGTGCGTCATCACGCTGATCTTGGCATCTTCAAACGGGACGATCTTGCCTTCGAAAAACGCGTAATTTGGCTTGCCCTGTGTGCCCTGTGCCATGGTTCAACTTTCCTTGATTCTCACGTGCATGATTGCAGGGTAAAAATGTCTTCGCGTTTCGTCAATTACCGCGCAAGTCCAGACAATGGCGAGAAAACGCAAGACCGGGCGTAACCCGGTCCTGTGCGATGTTCATGTGTGGTTGTAGTTGTCGTCGAGCTAGCTGAGATAATCCCGCAGATTGTGAGCGAGGCGCGGATGACGCAGGCGGCGCAGGGCCTCTTTCTCAAGCTGGCGGATGCGTTCGCGGCTAAGCCCGAACTTGTTCGCGATCTCCTCAAGCGTATGCGGTTCACCGCCGCCAAGGCCGAAGCGCAGGCGCAGGATATGGCTCTGGCGCGGCGTCAGTTCGTCCAGGACGTGCTCAATGGTCTCTTGCAGAAGATGCTGGGTGGCCGATTCGACAGGGCTGGGCGAGTCTTGATCCTCGATGAAGTCGCCGAATTCGCTGTCGCCATCGTCACCGACGGGGCGTTCCAGCGCAATCGCGTGCTGGCTGGCATCCATCATGCTCCGAATATTATCGGCGCTGATGTCCATTTCGTAAGCGATTTCTTCTGGGGAGGGGCGGCGTCCAAGGTGCTGTTCGAGGGATTGGGCCGTGCGGTACATCTGGCGAATGCGTTCCGTCATGTGCAGCGGAATGCGGATCGTGCGCGTCTTCTGCGCCAGCGCCCGCGTGATCGCCTGACGAATCCACCACGTGGCATAGGTGCTGAAGCGGTTGCCGCGTTTGTAGTCGTACTTATCGACTGCACGCATCAACCCGACATTGCCTTCCTGGATCAAATCCGGGAATGGCAGTCCCTGGCCCATGTAGCGCTTGGCAATGCTGACCACGAGACGAGTATTTGCGCGTCCAAGGTGCTCACGGGCGGCCTGTCCGTCGAGGACGAGCTTTTCCATGTACTGCACCCAGGCATCACCATAAAGCTCACAGATATCCGGACGTCTGACTGCTTCACGGGCGCGCTTACCTAGTTCAATTCGTTTCGCGAGGTCAATTTCTTCCTGGGCGCTGAGGAGGGGTTCTTGCGCCATCTGCCGAAAGTACAGGCCAACGGGGTCGTCAGCGGAGACTGCATTAATGTCCCCTATCCCAGGGTCATGCAGCATTTCTTCAGGTTCGAATTCCAGCTCTATCTCGTCTGGGAGGAGCATTCGCTCAACAGTATCTGGTTCGTGCCTGAGCTCTATTCCCAACTCATCCAACTCGTACAACAGTGTGTCAAGCCCAACGTCATCCTCGTCTTCGTCCAGTACCTCCAGCACATCTTCGATCGTGATATATCCCTGCTGGTTCGAGCGATTGATGAGTTCCTGTATCACAGTGGTCCCGCCTCCTTAACGAGAGAACCAACGCCACGTTTGTTTTCTACAAACCCGACAAATCTTTTTTAGCCAACTCATTGTAGCACCATAATCATTACTTTGTGAATTACATCTTAAAGTCCGCAACCACTTTTTGAGATGAAAAGTGCAAATTTTCCCAATTCAATCTTCATGGGCTTAATGCAGGTTCATAGACAATGGCTCCATAATAAGTATTGATACAGGTAAGATTGGACGGTCAGCGCGCTATGTTGCAATCAATTGAGGGACGAGTATGAGCACCCGTCGTTTCACGAGCGACTTCCCAGAATCCGGCGAATCCCAATCGGTCGCGCGAGATCAATTGGATGCGAACAAGACGCCGGCGGCGCGGAAGCCGCGCCCTGAACAGAGTAAGAAATCCCAGGAAGCGCCCCGGAACGCCGCCCATTTGCCGCGTACCCTCACTCAGGTGCTGAATGAGGCAAACGAGCGTGTGGTGCAGGGCGACCTGGTCGACTATGTGCCGCTGCCGACAGGTTTTGATCCGTTTGACGGCTTCATCGGTGGTGGGCTGCGCAAAACGGAGCTCGTCCTTCTAGGGGGCGCTCAGGGCATCGGCAAGACGATTGCGACGCTGCAGATCGCGCGTAACATCGCCATGCGCCCGGATCAGTACGTCTTCTATCTCTCCTACGAGCATACGGAAACGCATCTGATGCACCGGCTGCTCTGCCTGGAGAGCATCAATCCGCCGGAAATCGACGTCAACAAAGCGCTGAAGCTGCGCGATCTCTATCAGATCATCGTGGCACAGCGAGCCAAAGAATTCATGGGCAAAGACAATGGCGCCGGGTCGCTTCAGACGATCCTGGGCGACAATCCCAAGACGTCAGCGGCGTTGGCGCGCATGCAGCGCTATGCCGATCGGCTGATCCTGGTCAAGGCCAGCCCGGCGGTGACGACCCTGCGCGCCATCAAGGAAATGACGGTGCGCTTGTGCGATGCGACCGGCGGCAATGTCGTCCTGTTCGTCGACTATCTGCAGAAAGTGGCGGTACATCCTGAACGTCCGCGCGACGAGAACGACAAGGTGACGATGATCGTCGAAGGCCTTAAAGACATCGCGCTGTCGCTCGACGTGCCCGTCTGGTCGATCGTCGCAGCGGATCGCGAAGGGCTGAAGAGCAAGCGCATCCATCTCTATCATCTGCGCGGCAGCAGTGCGCTCGATTACGAGTCCGACATCGCGATCGTGATGAACAATAAGTACCAGATCATGTCCAAAGATCACGTGAGCTTCAATCCGTATACGGCGAAGCAATTCCGTGACTGGGTTGTCTGGACGATCGAGAAGAATCGTGCCGGGCGCGCCATGCTCGATATGGAATTCCAGCTTTACGGCCCGCACTTCGCCTTCGATCCGCGCGGGCAGAAGGTGCAGCAGCAGTTGATTGACGACAAGGTGCTCGAAAGCTGATCGGCAGCTTGTCCGGTAATGTAGGCAAATAAAAAGACCCGCCGGTTTGAGAGGCGGGTCTTTTGTTTCTGCTCGATCTGCCTAGCTGGCTGTCGTTTCGCGCGGGCGAACGTAATTGAGCTGGGAGAGCACGCGCACCTGTTCGTCGGCACGGTAGCTGCTGCGCACGAGCGGGCCGCTCTCGACCCACTTGAAGCCGAGTTCCTTGCCGATTTCGATGAAGCGGTCGAACTCTTCCGGCGTGTAGAACTTCTCGACCGGAAGATGCTTCTTGCTCGGCTGCAGATACTGGCCGATGGTCAGGATGTCGACGCCACGCGCCGCCAGGTCACGCATGACCTCCACGATCTCGTCGAACGTCTCGCCGAGACCGGCCATGATGCCGCTCTTGGTCAGCACGAGCGGGTCCATCTGCTTGGCATTTTCCAGCGTGGTCATCGCCCACTCGTAATGATCCTGCGGCTGAACCTTCTTGAACAGGCGCGGAACCGTCTCGACGTTGTGATTGAGGATTTCGGGTTGGGCATCCATCACGATCTTGAGCGCGTCGGGGTTGCCCTTGAAGTCCGGGATCAGGACTTCGATGCTGCAGCCCGGCTGCAACTGGCGGATGCGCTTGATGACCATGGCGAAGATCGGCGCGCCGCCATCAGCACGTTCGTCGCGGTTCACGCTCGTGATCACGACGTGGCGCAGATTGAGCGCGCGGACGGATTCGGCGACGCGATTCGGCTCGTTCCAATCCAGTGGACTGGGGCGCCCGGTCTTGATATCGCAAAAGGCACAAGAACGAGTGCACGTATCGCCCATCATTAAGAAGGTGGCCGTGCCGCGCCCCCAGCATTCGCCGAGATTCGGGCAGAGGGCTTCTTCGCAAACGGTATTGAGGTGTTGACTGCGCATCAGCGCTTGAACGCGCTCGTAGTCTTCGCCGCCCGGCGCGCGGACCTTGATCCACGGTGGGCGCCGGCGTGGGTGCTGCGGGTCAGGCTGCCACCCGCTGGTGTCGTCGACAGGGATTGCGTCGGGGGTGATCAAGTCGGTCACAATTCATCTCCAATTTTCCCGCTTGGGATTATTTTAACACGCCTGCGGGCGAGAAACAGCACCACTCAGGCCAATGGTAGGCCGTTTTGCCATGAGCCTGTTTCGTCGAGCCGTCTGCGCATCATGTACCACAACAGACGGCAGGCGCCTTCGCGCACAAGGACGACCATCAGCACGAGCAAGATCGTCATCAGAGTCTGGGCCACAGGGTTCCAACCATCGAGCAGGCTGCGATTGGGGTAGAGCCGGGCGATGAGCAAGATGACGAGGATCGACCACGTGTAGACGATGATCTGTGCGACCTGAAAGATGGTGTAGCTGAGCAGCTGCGCTTCCGTCCGTTTGCTCACGACTTGCGCTCCTAACATGCCCGACAGGGCCGCACAGCTCACGCTGTGCAGGTAATCGAAGTAGAAGATCGCCAGCATCAGGCCGACCTGGATGCTGGCGAGCAAATACTCCGGGTAGAGCGTTCCTGACACAATTGCCGGGACCATCAACAGCGCAGCGATGAGCGAGAAGATCAGCAGCGAGCGTTTGATGCTGCGGATGCCGCGCCGCAGCAGTCCCCAGCGCTGAAATGTGCCCTGGCACAAGGCCCAGACGACGCCCGTTTCACCTGGCGGTGTCACAGCCAACACATCCCACTGGCGGTTGTGCCGGTGAAAGGCGATGCCATCCGCCACGCGCATGGCCCACATACCCCCGTCCACGGTCGTGCTCAGGATGAGGACGAAACCGAAGATGATCGGGATGACGCCGAGTACGCGCGGAAAGCCGGTTGCGGTCAGCCCCGTGATCAGGAAGAAGCAGAGTGTCGCAAAGATCAGCGCGGCCATGGCGAAGGTGATCAGCCGGATGACGGGCAGCGAAAGCTGATCTCGATTCGACTTGAGCGCAAATTCGAAGATCGGGTTCTTGGGCGGCGGTTGGCGCAGAGCGAGCCAGATCTTGCGCGCGATCATGCGGCAGCCAGCATCAGCATCGACTCGTCGATGGCGCCGACGCGCTGCTGCGTGACGCGCCAGAGCAGCTGGTTGGCGATCTCGCGCAGGCAGCCGAGGCCGACGAGGAAGAGCGTGAAGATAGCCACCAGCGAGAAGCCATACAGGCCGTAAGTGGTCGCTAACTGTGGCAAGACGACGAGCAACGACACGTAGATCAGGAAGAGATAGGTGAGTTGCAGGCCCGCGAACAAAGCCAGCGCGACCATCGAGGCCTCGATGCGGCGACTGGCGAAGGTCGAAGCCAGCATCCCAATCAGCACTGCCGAGACGAGCGAGGCCATCAACTCGAAGTGCAGCGCCATGCCGGTCAGGATGATGGCGCAGGCTGCCCAGAAGAAGTTCTCCGCATAAGGTGACGGGCTGGTATCGAACATCAGGCTGAGGACGATCATGCCCGCCAGCGCGATCACGAGTCCCCACAGCAAAACGCGGAAGCGCCGCGTGCGCGTCCGAAAGGCCTGATCGGCGTGGATGTAGCCGGACGAGACGATCCAGGCGATGCCCCAGGCACCGGTCGGCGTCACCGCCAGCAGATCGTGTGTGCGCCGCTCTCGTTCGCGCGCGATCAAGCTCGCGATGCCGGTCGACCACTGCACGCCCCAGATGGCGCCGCTCAGCAGCAGGCTGAAGACGATGTAAAACAGCACCAGAAAGACCATCACGTAGACGAGGAAGACGAACAACAGGGTGACGAGCGCCAGCAGCAAAAAGCGGACGATTTGCCGCACCCACCCGGGAACGCCGAGTGTATCCCAGTTCAAGAATGCGTTATCGGAGCGATGTCGCTGCCGCACGGTCTGCTTGAAAAGGGGATGGGTATAGATGAGCGCAGGCGAACGCAAGCTGCGCCACAGCTTGAACGTGATCATCCTGGTGGCAATCCCCAGGCGGTCACGTCGGGCGCGCCAAGCGCAGGATACAGTCCTTCGCTCAGGATCGTGAAAATGCCCGTCTCGGTATCGAGCGCGAGCAGGAGATTCGGCTTTTCATCGCCGGGAATATCCGCGCCGAACGCGATGTGGGTGCTATCCGGCGACCAGACGATGCGCGGCGGGTTGGGCGTGTGTACATCCGTCTCGAAATGGCAGAACTTGCGCACCAGTCCGGTATTGACGTCGACGATATGCAAAACGGCAGTTAACGCAGTCTCGATCGGATCGAAGCCGCCGAGATCGACCAGCCAGAAGGCGATCTGGTTGCCGTCCGGCGACCAATGCAGCTCACCGGCGGCCAGGCCGTTGATGCGCGCAGTGCCATACGATTCGAGCAGCCGGGTGAGCTGCACAATCGACCCGTCGGCGGGCGTCGCCATGAGAATCTCGCTGCCATCCGGAAGCTCGTCATCGTTGGTAAAGATCGGCGCGACGTAAGCGAGATGCGAGCCGTCGGGCGACCAGCCGTAATCGTCGAAGTAGGTCAGGTCGACGCCGAGTTCGATCCGCTGCGTCCGGTCGTTCAGGTTGACGAGCGCGCGCCGGAAGCCATCGCCATCCGTTTCCACAGCCAGACCCCAGTTGCCCCGCGGCTGCACGGAGACGACGCCCGAAACGTCGAGTGGTGAGCGCGTCCCGTCCGGCCCTTGCAGATACGCGTGCAGTCCAGGCGTCCACACCAGCCACGTATCCGACGACCACCACTCGACTGACGCCGCGTACTCACTGACCAGCGAGCGCTGGGTGCCGTCCAGGCGCATCTGGTTGTAGGCATTCGTCAGATCGTTGAAGTAGACCATCCAGCGCATGTCCGGCGACAGGCGGCAGTTAAAGGTGCAGGGGAAGGTCTCCGGCAGGGGATAGCGACGGTCGCGGTCGACATCGTAGACCCACAGGTTGTCGCGGTCGAACGTCGTCAGAATGATGCCGCCGGGTTCGTAGGTGGCGCCGCGGGTTTGAATGTCGACCACCGGGCACAGATTGCGGATGCCCAGCTGCGCCTCCGCCTTCGGAACGCCCAGCAGCACGGGTGCGAACAAAATGAGGGCGAAGACGATGGTCAGGCGGCGGGGCATCAGGCAAGTCCTTGCATGAGACATAGGCTCGGCAGCCCCTCAAGCATAACCCATCCTGCCCGGTCAGCCATACAGATGTTGCCACCGATTATCCGCCGGATCGCCCGTCTCGTCGTAGTGTTCGATGCGCCAGATGTGGACAGCGCTGCGACGCTCGCCCGCGCCGCCATCGGCGACGAAGAGATGATCGAAGGCAACCAGACAGTCCATCGGGCGCCGAAGCTGCGCATCCGGCAGATCCGCCATCCACTCGGCCAGCGGTCGCGTGGTGACCCCGCCCAGCGCGTAAAGATGTGCCACGTAGAATGGGATGCTGTCGTAGTCATAGGTGAAGCCATCCGCGTCGTGCTGTGGAGCGGTTAGCGCAAAGGCGACCCGCAGGCGGCGGCAAACGCAGAATATCTGCGGTGTAATCGGCGCCTCGGCCAGCGCATAACTTTCGGCCAGGCCGAGGATCAGCGGGAACGGCACTTGCAGGCCGAGCTTCCGCGCCAGGAAGGCCTTCTCTTCGACCGACAGCGGATGCACGAGCGCATCGATCTGCTCATTTGCGCGGATGCCGCGTTGTCGCGCCCCAGCGAAGTTAAGCGCCATGGTGTGCCAGGCGGTGCGCGGTCGTGCCGCGTCGTCCGGGAGCGCGAGCGGGGCAGTGGCGCCTTCGCCTTCGTCGACCGACTCGATCAATGTGCCCTCAATCGTGTGCGCTGATTGCGCCAACATGCCCTCGTCGCCGTAGATCTCCTCGCTATAGATGGTCAGATCGGGCCGGACGCCGAGTAGGCAGCAATCGTCCGAATGTTGCAGTAAGATACTTGTGCGGTAGAGTAGCGCTGTTTCGGCCATGGACCTGTACGTTTATACGTTTAGGTTAACGTTAAGTCTCACTTGTATGACTGTTTGTTATAATGAATGCGAAGCGCGATTACGTTTCTAACCAGTCTCATCATAGTATGTTAACGAGGCGGCGTGGATGAGCAAACGATCCGGGTCGGTATCGACCAATCAAGATCTGGCAGCCGACTCAGAAGATAACCGATTACTGCGTGAACCGCATATGAAACGGCGCACGACCATCATGCCGAGCGCTTCGATTGATGCTGAATTGGGCGCGCCGCATTCCGAAACAGGGCTCGCAGCGGCGGTTGTCTTATCGGCAGATGGTCGCGACGACGACGACCGCCAGGATGCGCCGCTCGCCGTCGGCGAGACGCAGGCGGTGCCCGCCTCCAGCGAACGGCCGGTCGTGCTCCTGGTCGAAGACACGCACGAAATCGCCGAAGTCATCTCGGCGGCCCTGTCTCGCGCCAAGATCAGCACGATCCACGAGAGTCACGGCGCCAAGGCGCTCGATCGCTTCGAGAGCGTGAAACCGGACGTGATCCTGCTCGACATCGGCCTGCCCGACATCTCTGGCTGGCAATTCCTGGAAGCGCTCAAGACCCAACGCCAGGTCAGCGGCCAGCCGCTGCCGCCCGTGATCGTGATCACTGCTTTTGGCGATCCGGCGAACCGGCTGGTCGGGAAGTTCCAGGGCGTCCAGGATTACCTGATCAAGCCCTTCACCGCAGCCGAGGTCGAACAAGTTGTGGCGAAAGCGCTGGCAACGCGCGGTGAATGATGCGCCGCGCCCTTCGTCTGCTCTGGATCGGCCTGCTGCTGATCCTCGTCTCGTGTGCGCCTGATACCCTCAACTCACCCTTAGACGCTCTCAATCCTCAGCTCTTGCTGGAACGCGTCGATACCTACCGGCGATTGAATCGGCCTGTGCAGGCTTTGCACATCGTCGAGCTCGTCGCGGCGCATGACGGCTGGACGCCGGATCTGGCGCTGCTGGCGGGGGACTTGCGCCGCAGCACCGGCGACCTGGACGGGGCGGTCGCTGCCTGGAAGCTGATCCCCACACCCGGCGAGTCGACGCTGCGCACGCTGGCCCAGGCGCAGATCGAACTCGGCCAGTGGTGGGATGCCGAGGACAGCCTGACCAAACTCATCGCTATGGCACCCGACGATCGCTGGGCGCAGTTGAATTACGGCTTGCTGATGGCCTCGGTCAATGCGCAGGTCGCTATGCCCGCACTGCAAGCCGCCAGCCAGGATGACGCCTACCGGACGTTGGCGAACGTCGTCAACGATGTACTCGAACGAAATGTCGATCAGCCGCTGCTGCCGATGCGCGTCGGCGTTGTGCTGGCCGATCAGGATCAATGGGCCTATGCCGAGGTCGCATTCGAACGCGCCGCCGAACTGAACGAACCGTATGCGGAAGCGCTGGCCTATTATGGCCTGGCGCGCGACCGGCAGGGCAAAGATGGGGGGCAGTCGATTCTGCGCGCGGTCGCATTGGAACCGGGCAACGCGCGCGTACGTTATCTACAGGGGGTACATCTGCGGCTGGCAGGCGACTCGACCGGCGCGATTGACGCCCTGGCACAGGCCATTGCGGTCGATCCGCAGAATCCCGCCTATTACGCCGAGCTGGCGCAAGCCTATCGCGATAGCCACGAGCTTGAGCAGGCCGAGCGCTGGTTCCTGACGGCAGTCGCGCTCTCGAATGGCGACGCGCGCTATCAGGAGATGCTCGCCCTGTTCTATGCGGATGAAGGCGGCAATCTGACAGCGAGCGGCCTGCAAGCCCTTGAACAGGCGATGTCCGCGCTGCCGGAGAGCGCCGATGCACGCGCGGGTTACGGCTGGGCCTTGTACGCGGCAGGCGAAACCGAGCGCGGCACGGCGATCATCAACGAAGTACTGGAGAGCGATGCCAATAATGCGCGCGCGCTCTATTATAAAGCGCAGATTGTGCTGGATGCCGGTGATGTGGACACAGCGCTGGGCCTGCTGGAACAGGTCGCCAGCGGCACGTCGGACTTTGCCGCGCCAGCCCGCGCGTTGCTTGCTGATTTGCAGAGGTAACCTGTGCTCCGTTCAAAACCACTGACGTACCCGCTGCGCCTCCCGATTGCTCACCATCCTGTCTTCATGTTGGGAACAGGGCGCCTGCGACAGGCGCCGATCAACGCACAATCCCTACGTTGGATGGTTCTGCCGGGGCTCGCGGTCGCGGGCGCCTGGTTGTTGGCGATGAACATGATCGCTCGAAGCGGCCTGGCGCCTTATCAGATCACTTGGGCGGGCAACCTGTATCTGGTGGCGTTCGTTGGGGTGACGCTGGTCGGCTTGCTGGTCGATTTCTTCTGCCTGGCCATGGCGGGCGCGGCCATCAGCCGTGAGGTCGAGACCCGGCGCTGGACGTTGCTCCGTTTGACTCTGTTGAGCGAAGACAGCCTGGTCGGGGCACTTCATGCGGTCGTTCGCCTGCGCGTCTGGCGCTTGCTTCAGGTTGTGGCCGGGCTGCGCGGTGGACTGTGCGCCATCCTCGCGATCGAGATGTTCGACTTCCATTTCACATCGTCGTTCGAGGTTTTCCAGGCCGTTGTGTTGTTCCTGGTACTGTGCGTGCCCTACGTGATCGAGCCGTTCTGGCGGACGCAGGCGCTGATCGAGACCGGACTCAACATTTCCACTCTGAATCGCAGCACGTCATTGACGCTGCTCACCGCTGCCTTTGTCCTGCTCGTAATCTGGTTGCTACAGATTGTCATCGTTGGCGCGCTCGCCGTGCTGATTTATTTCGTGCTCGATGATGCCATGTCGCCCAGCAACGAAGCGCGCATGATCTTCTTTATGACCTTGAGCGTCGCCTGCTTCTGGCTGCTCAATTATGCGCTTTATGCTCGCCTGGAGCACCTGAGCCGCAAACGGACATTAAGGCAGCTTGCGCGGCTCGATGCCTAGCCTTTTGTGATTATCAGCTGAGGTCTGAAGTCCTGGTGAAAGCATTCTCGATAGTCAATCTCCTCGGTCAGACGATTGCGATGCACCCGGTCTTTATCGCCGAGGCGCGCCGCTCCGGTTGGGCCAGGACGAGGCATTCGTTTCGCCGTGCGTCCGCGCGCACCTTCATCCTGACGCTGGTCGCGGCCGTGCTGGTCTGGGGAGCGCTGTCGCTGCTGGCGACGCTGTCGCAGCGGGCCGATCCGTGGCTGCGCACGTACGTGGATGAGTATCAGATCTACGTCATCATGCTGATCGCGAGCTTCCTCGGCGGCTTCTGGCTGGATTTTCACAGCCTGTCCGCATCGATCAACTCCGTGAGTGGGGAGATCGGCAGCGGTCGTTGGGATCTGCTGCGCCTGACCTCGCTCAACGACAGCGGGCTGATCGCGGCCAAGCATGCCACCAGCCAACTGCGCGTGTGGCGCCGCCTGATGGGCATTGTGGGCATCCGCCTTGGCCTGTCCGTCATCGGTGCCATCCTGATCCTGCGCGATGTGCTGCAGCTGTCCGAAAGCAGCCTGGATGGGGCGTCCATCGGTGTCGTGGTCAGTGGGCTGGTCGTCACATTCTTGCTGGCGCTGCTCTATCTGCTCGAACCCTTCTGGCGCGTGCGCGCGGTCTCGGCCTTTGGCGTGTATGTCTCCGTGCGTGAGCGCAACACGACCTCGGCGCTGCTCATCTCGATCCTGGGCTTGTTCGGCCTGTGGCTGGCGCAGGCCATCCTGCTCGGCTCGGTCTCGATGGGGTTAATCTTTGCGGTCGTGCCGCTGCTGTTCGGACTTACGGCGGTCGGGACGAGCTACGTGTTCACGTTGTTTTGTAACGGGTTGTTCCTGATCACGTTCGTCTCGTCGGTCTACGGCTTCCATCATCTGGTCGAACGCTGGAGCTTACGCCAGGCTCAACGCCGCCTGAAGTCCCTCAACTGAACGTTTACCGTCCCTGCGCACCATGTTAGAATCGCACTGACAGGCAAATAGAGAAGAGGTGACCGATTGCGACGGCTCCTGACAGTGGCAGCGCTCGGCGCGGTGCTGGTGCTCCTATTCTTCATTCAGCAGCAGATCAAGAACTGGCATTACGTCGTCAGCGGCGAACCGGGGCAGTTGCTCTATGCCAGCGCCTTTGACGATCCCGCGACGTCCGACTGGCAGCAGTATGATGGGCGGGTCGCGGCGCGGGTGGCTGATGGACGTGTGGTCGTCAGCAATGGCGTGTCGAACAACGTCGCCTTTTCCGTCGCCGATCCATACTTCGCTGATTTCGATCTGCGCGCCGAGGCGCAGGCGATCAATGGCCCGCTGGACAATGGCTACGGCGTTGTCTTTCGCTATATCGATCCCGAAAACTTCTACCTGTTTCTCGTCAGCAGCGATGGCTACTACGAAGTGACGCGCGTGCTCGGTGGCGTCCAGCGCGACCTGAGCGCCTGGGTCGATTCCGAGCTTGTCCACCAGGGGCTGAACGCGATCAATCATCTGCGCGTCGTCGCCCGCGGCAACCAATTCACCTTCTACGTCAACGACGCGCCAGTGCAGCTCTGCATCCCGTCCGATCCGGAGGCCATCAGCACCTATCGCAGCGGTCTCGGCTGCATCGGCGGCACGATGCAGGACACGCTGACCGACGCCAGCCTGCCGATTGGTAAGGTCGGTGTGGCGGCGATGTCGCTCGGCGAACCGGATGTCGAGGCGTCCTTTGACAATCTGACCGTCTACAGCCCGGAGGCTGGGGCGTGAATGTGCATCTGCGGATGCTCGGCTGCCGCCTCAATCAGGCGGAGATCGAGCGCATGGCACGTCAACTCACGGCCCAGGGGCACACCATCGTCGAAGATCCGGCGTTGGCCGACCAGATCATCGTCAACACCTGTGCGGTGACGCACGATGCCGTGCGCGGCAGCCGAAAGCTCGTGCGCCAGCTGCACCGGAGCAGCACAGAGGCCGAACTGACCGTCACCGGCTGCTACGCCCAGCTAGAGCCGGAGGCCTTGCGCGCTTTGCCCGGCGTGACGCGCGTCGTCGGCAACGAGGACAAAGATCAGCTGGTCTCGACGCTGACCGGGCAGCCCGTCGATGCTTACGATCAGGAGCCGATCCAGCGCGAGACCAATGGGGTCGGCGCGGGGCGAACGCGCGCCTTCGTCAAAGTGCAGGATGGCTGCGACAACGCCTGCACCTTCTGCGTGACGACGGTCGCGCGTGGGGCAGGGCGCAGCCGCCCGCTGGCGGACGTCTTGCGCGAAGTCGATCTGCTGGTGGCGATGGGCTACCAGGAGATCGTCCTGACCGGCGTGCATCTGGGCAGCTACGGTCACGACCTCGGTGACGTGAATGGCTTGATGCACCTCGTGCAGGCGATCCTCGCCGAGACAGATGCGCCGCGGTTGCGGCTGTCCTCGCTGGAGCCGTGGGATCTGGCGCCGGAATTCTTCAGCCTGTGGCAAGACGCGCGCTTATGCCGTCATCTGCATCTGCCGCTGCAAAGCGGCTGTGATGCCACCCTGCGGCGGATGGCGCGGCGCACGACTCAGGCGCAGTTCGGCGCGTTGGTACGCCAGGCGCGCCAGATCAGTGATGACATGTGCATCACGAGCGACATCATCGTCGGCTTTCCGGGCGAAACAAACGAGGAATTCGAGACCAGTCTGGCCTTTGTCGAGGCGATGGATTTCGCCGGGTTGCACGTGTTCCGTTACAGCAAACGGCCGGGCACGGCTGCCGCGCGTATGCGGGGCCACGTCGACGAGGCGACCAGCCGCGAGCGCAGTGCGCGCATGATGGCGCACGCGGATGCGCAGGCGCAGCGCTATGCTGAGCGCTTCACCGGCCAGGCGCTCGACGTGCTGTGGGAGCAGGTCGCCGGCGCAACCGATCGGGGATTTGTCAACATTGGGTATACTGATAACTACATTCGCGTCCGCTGTATCCACCCGCGCGCGCTGACGAATCACATTGTCCCCGCGCAGTTGGACGCTTACGATGTGGAACAGCGGCAGATGCATGGCACACCCATTCTGGACTGAAAGTACGACCAAACCATGAGCGACCCCAGAACAGCGCTGCAAGATGCGCTGAAACAAGCGATGATCAGTAAGGACAATCTGCGCCGTGATGTGATCCGCATGACCTTGAGCGAAATCAAGCAGGTTGAGATTGACGAGCGCAAGACGCTGACCCCGGAAGAAATGCTGACCGTGCTTCAGCGCGAGGTGAAGAAGCGCCGCGAAAGCGTCGAGGAAGCCTCCAAGGCTGGCCGTGACGACATTGCGGGTGAAGTTGAAGCTGAGATCAGGATTCTGGAGACGTTTCTCCCGGAACAATTGAGCCGCGAAGCGATTGCAGCCCTGGTTAAGGATGCCATCGCGCAGACGGGCGCAACATCGGCCAAAGACATGGGCAAGGTGATGGGCGCCCTGATGCCCAAGGTCAAGGGCAAGGCGGACGGTAAGCTCGTCAATGAAGTGGTTCGCGAGTTGTTGAGCTAGGTCGATGACGCGTTGGATTGGCAGTTTGCGCAGCTTTGAATTGAGCCGCCCGGTTTGGGCGACTCCGCAGTTGCTGCGCAGCCTGAATCTGCTGGCGCTGGCGCTGGGGTTCGTCGTCTTGGCGACGGTGATCCTCTCCGTCGACAGTATTCTGACGGGCGGCAACGTTCTGGCTGATTTGCGGATCGGCTCAGTGGTCGAGGAAGATATCCGCGCGCCGCGCAGCCTGACCTACGTCAGCCATGCACTGACCGAGCGAGCGCGCCAGGCGGCCATCGCCGGTGTCGCGCCGATCTACGACCCGCCTGACCCATCAGTCGCACGCCAGCAGCTCGACCTGACGCGGACGATCCTCGTTTACATCGCCAACATCCGCCAGGACCCGTATGGCACGCGCTCGCAGAAGATCAGCGATCTCAACCAGATCGCCGCTTTCGATCTGCCGGAGGCGGTTGCGCAGCGCGTGATCGAACTGGATGACGATGACTGGCGCACGATCGAGACTGAGATCATCAACGTCCTCGAACGCATCATGCGCGAACCGATCCGCGAGCCCGATCTCGAAAGCGCGCGCGATCAACTGCCGATGCAGGTCAGCGTGCGCTTTGACAACAACCAGTCGGCGATCGTCGTCGCCATCCTCGAAGATATGATCCGCCCCAACCAGTTTGAGAATCCGGATGCCACCGAAGCCGCCCGTCAGGAAGCGGCCGCCGCGACCGAAGAGGAAACGCGCAGTTTTGCTCAGGGCCAGGTGATTGTGCGCGCCGGGACGCGCATCGACGAGATCGATTACGAAACGCTGCAGGCCTTTGGCTTGCTCCAGCCGCAAGATGTCGGCGGGCAGACACTGATCCGTTCGCTGCTGGCGAGCGGGGTGGTCGTGATCTGTACCGGGATATACATCCTGCGCTTCCAGCCGCGACTGCGCCACGACTTCCAGATGCTGACGCTGCTGGCGACATTGTTCTTGATCGCGCTGCTGGGGGCGAAGATCTTCGCGGCCAGCGACCAGTTCTATCTCTATCCCGCCGCGGCCTTGTCGCTGTTGGCGGTTTCCTTTGCCCCGGTCGAGATCGCGATTGTCGGCGGCATTGGCCTGGCGCTGTTCTACGGCATCGTGACGGGAGGTTCGCTTGAAGCGGCCACGCTGGCGGGGTTCGGCAGCCTGATCGGCGCGGTGTCGCTGCGTCGCACGGAGCGAGTCAACACGTTCTTCATCGCCGGGTTGATGATCAGCTTCGTCAACCTGCTCATCTTCATCGTCTTCAACGTCGAGACCCTGAATACCGGCGATAGCGCGCGTCTGGGCGTCTACGTCATCTTCAGCGTGATTAACGGCATCTTTGCCGCCGCCGTGGCCCTGGCCGGGATGTATATCGTCACACTGACGCTCAATCTGCCGACCAGCTTGAAACTGACCGAGTTGAGCCAGCCGAATCAACCGCTGTTGCAGCGCTTGCTGCGCGAAGCGCCGGGCACCTACCAGCACTCGCTCCAGGTCGCTAACCTGAGCGAGCAGGCGGCGTTGGCCGTGGGTGCGAACTCGCAGCTGGTGCGCGTCGCCGCCCTCTATCACGACATCGGCAAGATGCTCAACCCGGCCTTCTTCATCGAGAATCAGGCCGAGGGCGTTAACCCACACGATCAGCTGAACGACCCATCGCGCAGCGCCGCCATCATCCTGAGCCACGTGCCCGATGGTGACCGCCTGGCGCGGCAGTATCAGCTTCCGGCGCGCGTCCGCGATTTCATCCTGGAGCACCACGGCACGACGGTGGTCGGTTATTTCTACAAACAGGCGCTCGATCAGGCGGAAGAGCCGGATGCCGTCGACATCGAGGAGTTTCGTTATGCCGGGCCGCGCCCGCGCAGCCGCGAGACGGCCATCCTCATGCTGGCGGATACGTGCGAGAGCACCGTCCGCGCGCGCAAGCCGACGACTCGGCAGCAGATCGCCAACATCGTCGACGAGATGGTCGACGTCCGTGTGCGCGAGGGCCAGATGGATGACTCGGATCTGACGACACGCGACATCAAGACGATTCGGCAGATCTTCGTCGAGATGTTGCAGGCCGTCTTCCATCCGCGTATCAACTATCCGTCCTTGCCGTCGTCGCGGCAACCCGCGACTGAGGCAGTCGCGCCGGTTCGAGCCAGCGCCGAGACGAGTGGCGAGCCGGAGGCGGCTCCGGAGGTGCAGGCGACGCCCAATACGCCGCCGGACGAGACGCCGTTGCCCGACGTGCCGCCGCTGCGCCGGGTGCCGAAATCCGAAAACGATACGAAACCACTCAACGGCACGGCAAATACCGAGCGCACACCCTCGGAGACTGAGCAGGATGGCGATGGCGCATGAGATTGAGGTGGTCAACGAGGCGGGCTACGACGTCGACTCGGCGCTGCTGCGTGCGGCGGCCGATTGTGTGCTGGCGCAGGAGCATGTCGCCGTCGACAGCGCGATGACGGTCGTCATCAGCGATGACGAACACGTGGCATCGCTCAATAAACAGTTTCGCGATGTCGATTCGGCGACCGACGTGCTGTCGTTTCCGGCGGCGCCCTCCCCCGTCGAGATTCCTGATGAACTGCCGTATCTGGGCGACCTGATCATCGCCTATCCCTACGCGTCGGCGCAGGCGAGTCGCGAGGGCCACAACGCCCACAAGAGCTTCGCCTTGCTGGTCGTGCACGGCACGCTGCATTTGCTTGGCTACGATCACGACACGCCGGAGCGCCGTGCCCAGATGTGGGAGGCGCAGGCGCGTGCGTTAACGACGCTCGGCATCCCGGTCGATTACGTCCCTGCCCTCGAAAATCCCACGGACGACGACCATGGCTAAGCATAGCCGTATCCTCGAATCGCTGACCAGCACTGCGCGCATCAATCCCGACGCCTACAGCGTCAAGACCAGCCCGAATCGCCTCAAGAGCCTGGGCTATGCGCTGGCGGGCTGGTTGTACATGCTGCGCTGGCAGAAGAACGTGCGCATCCAGGCCTTTGCCAGTGTCGCGGTGGCTTTGCTCTGCCTCTGGCTGAAGATCGATTTCTACGGCATCGCGCTGATCGTGCTGGCCGTGACGATGGTGTGGATGGCCGAGTTCCTCAATGCCGCGGTCGAGGCGGTCGTCAACCTGGCGACCGAAGAGTGGCATCCGATGGCAAAAGTCGGCAAGGATGTCGCTTCTGCCGCGGTGCTGCTGGCGGTCGTGGCTGCTGTCGTGGTCGGCCTGCTCATCTTGGGGCCGCCGCTGCTGATTCGGTTGGGACTTCGTTGAGTGGTGAGGGTTACCATGGCCGGGAACGACGACGAACACGATCAGACTGAAAAACGCGACGTGCTGGTGACCCCGGAGGGGGAAGAACTCGACCTCTCGATTGGCGGCACGATGAAGCTCGACGCCAGCGAGTACAGCCCGGTGACCAACAAGGATCGCCTGTCCAGCCTGAAGTATGGCCTCGCCGGGCTGCTGTATATCCTCCGGCGCGAGCAGAGCATTCAATTCGCCACCGGGATAACCGTGGTCGTGATCGCCGTCGGCATCTGGCTCAACATCGGCCCGCTCAGTTGGGCGCTGCTGGCATTGAGCCTGGGGGCGGTCTGGATCACCGAGTGCTTGAACACCGCCATCGAGGCGACCATCAACCTGGAGTCGCCGGAGCCGCATCCGATGGCGAAGATCGGCAAGGACGTGGCGGCGACGGCCTCGCTCGTCGCGACCGTCGTCTTCGTCATCATTGTCGTGCTGATTCTGCTGCCGAGACTGTTCGACCGATTGGCATTGCCAGGGACGTAGTTGATGGACGATGACGATTTTCTGAACTCTGAACCGCCGGTAGATCCTCATGACACGCGTCCTGCCGGGCGGGCACGCCAGCGCGTGGCACAGCGGCGCCGCGAGCAGTCCTCGAAGAGATCGCGCGATCCGGTGCGTCGACGCGGCCTGGATCAGATTGCGCCCGCAGGTGGGTTCAAGCTGCCGGACTTTCGGTTGCCGCGCAACCAGATCTACCTGGCCTATGCTGTCGGAGCGGTATTCTTCATCATCTTGATCGTGTTCGTGCTCGGTCGTCTGCGCAACGACACGCCGGAGCGACCGCCGAACGCACTCTGGATCGGCACCGAGTGGACTTATGAAACGCACGATGATGCGACCATGGAGCAGTTGGTCGCCGATCTGCGTGAGCGGAAAATTGGCACCGTCTATGCCTGGGTGAGCTGGCTGCAGCCGGATGAGACCTGGCGTGGCGTCGATAACTTCGACAAAGTGAGCGCGTTCGCCGAACAGTTCAAGCGGCTGTATCCCGAATCGGAGCTGCTCGGCTGGATCAGCTTACCGGTCGACGATGGAACGGGCTACCGGCTCGATCAAACCGACGTCCAGGAAAAAGTCGTCCAGTTCAGCCAGACGACGGTCGAGGACTTCAAGTTCGATGGCGTCTTCCTGAATGTCGAGCCGGTCTGGGACGGCGACGATAACTTCCTCAGCCTGGTGCGTCAGGTGCGCGCGGCCCTGCCCGAAGGCTCGCTGATCGCGGCCGCCATCCCGCCGGATTGGAGCCCGCTGAATGCGGATATTCCCGTGCCGCCGCTGATCGTGCCGGGCACTGTCTGGTCGGATTCGTACAAGCGGAGTGCCGCACTCCTGCTCGACCAGATGGCGGTCATGACCTACAACAGCGGTCTGAGCAGCTCAAGTGATTACACGCTGTGGACGGCGTATCAGGTCAAGACGTTTGCCGAGGCGCTGGCTGAACTTGGCGCGGGCGCCACGACCGAACTGGTCATCGGCATGCCGACCTATGAGGCCGAGCCGCCGGGTCACGATCCGCTCGTGGAGAACATTGCCTCGGCGGCGGATGGCATCGTCCTGGGCTTACAGCAGGCGGGGGAGGCGGCGCGACTGGTGCGTGGCGCCGCCATCTACGCGAGTTGGGAGACAGACGAACAGGAATGGGCGCAGTTCCAGCAATCCTGGCTGGAGCGCTAACTCGCGGTTCGCCTAGACGTTGAGCTGGGCGATCTCGTACAGGAACTGGATGTTCGTGTCGATGCCCTTGTGGAACAACGCAATCGGGTAATGCTCGTCCGGCCCATGCGCGCCGTCCGTATTCAGGCCATAGCCCATCAGCAGCGAAGCGACGCCGAGTTCGCGCCGGAACGTCGCCAGGATCGGCAGTGTGCCGCCTTCGCGCATGAAGATCGGTTCCGCCCCCCAGACCTTGGTGTAGGCGCGGACGGCAGCCTTCATCTCCGGGCTGTCGCGCTCGATCATGGCCGGGTCGCCCTTGTCGATCATCTTGACCTCGGCGCGGACGCCGGGCGGCGTGATCGACGCCACGTAAGCCTTCGTCAGTTCGTAAATGCGCTGGGGAGTCTGGTTGGCGACCAGGCGGCAGCTGATCTTCGCCATCGCTTTCGCCGGCAGCACCGTCTTGCTGCCCTCGCCCGTGAAGCCGCTCAGCAGACCATTGACTTCCATCGTCGGGCGCGCGCCAACGCGCTCACGCAGCGTGTAGCCTTCTTCGCCCCAGGTCGCGGGCACGCCGATTTCACCTTTGACATCGTCGTCGGTGATGGCGGTCTTCTTAAGCTCTTCGCGCTCGTCCGGTGTCAACTGGACGACATCATCGTAGAAGCCCGGCACGGCGATGCTGTTATCCGCGTTGTGCAGCTTGCTGATGATCTGCGCCAGGGCCAGCGCAGGGTTGTGGATGATGCCGCCGTAGAGACCGCTGTGGACGTCGCGCACCGGGCCGGTGACGTCGATCTGCATGTAGCACAGCCCGCGCGTCGAGTAGGTGATGGCGGGTTCGTCGACGCGCCGGATGCCCGAATCGGACAGGACGCAGACGTCGGCCTTGAGCTTATCGCGATGCTGCGCGACGAAGTCGTACAGATGACGAGAGCCGATCTCTTCTTCGCCTTCGAGCAGGAACTTGATGTTGACCGGCAGCTTGCCCTCGGTCGCCATGACCGATTCGAACGACTTCAGATGAGTCAGCATCTGTCCCTTGTCGTCGGATGAGCCGCGCGCATAGACCACGCCGTTGCGCATGACCGGCTCAAACGGATCGCTCGTCCAGCCATCCGCCATCTCGGCAGGCTGCACGTCGTAGTGTCCGTAAACGAGCACGGTCGGCTTATCCGCCCCCGCCTTGAGCCAGTCGCCGTAAACGACCGGATGGCCCGCGGTCGGCATCACTTCCACGTTCTCGACGCCGATGTCGCGCATATTCTTCGCCAGCCAGTTGGCAGCATCTCGCACAGCGCCCTCGCGCTCAGGGTCGGTGCTGACGCTGGGGATGCGGAGCAGGGTGTTCAGTTCCTCGCGGAATCGTTCAGCATTTGCATGTGCATATTCTTGCGGAGTGGTCATAGTGCCTCTTATCGTTTGACTGTGCAGCCTTCAACTGCAAAAAACCTCGGCAGCGTTGCGCCAGAGCAAGCTCTTGTCGGCATCCTCAGGCTCAAAAGGAATGTAATAGCCCACGCGGTCGAGCAACCCATCATAGCGCGCTTGAACCGCCTGGGCCAGTTCGTCGACCGGGGCGACGACGGCAACTTCGTGTAGCAGCTCGTCGCTGATCTCTTTGCCCATATCTTGCCATTGGCCGCTGCGCGTCATCGTCGCCAGATGCTCCTGCAAATCGCCCCAGCCATGCAGATCGAGGACGGGTCGGTAGCTGGGCGTGCTGGCGTAGAACGCAATCTGCGTCTTGATGGCGTCGCTCTGCGCGCGGATCTCCGCCGCGTCACGCCCGGTCGCGATGAAGAGCGCGCAGGTGAGCTGCAAATCCGCCCGTGTGCGACCGGCAGCCCGTGCCCCGGCATCGATCGCGGGGATGATCGATTCGCGCAGATAGCGCGTCGTATGCAGCGGATGAACGTGAAATCCCTGGCACAATTCCCCGGCCAGTCTGCACAGTCCTTCGTTGACGCCCGCGATGTAGATCGGGATGTCCGGATGTTCGAGCGGCTGGGGCGAAAAGAACGGCGTCATCAGCGAGAAGCGATAATGCTCGCCCTTGTAGCGGAGCGGGGCGTTCGTCTGCCACGTCTGCCAGATGGCGCGCATCGATTCGATGTATTCGCGCATTCGCGGCACGGGCGGCGCCCATGCGGTGCCGAAGCGCCGGGTGATGTGCGCCTTGATCTGCGTCCCCAAGCCAAGGATGAAGCGCCCATGCGATTGTTCGGCCAGATCCCAGGCGATTTGCGCCGTGATCATCGGGCTGCGCGGAAAGGCCACCGCGATGGCTGTGCCCAGCTCAATGCGCGAGGTCTGCGCCGCCGCATGGGTCAGCGGCAGGAACGGATTGTGCGCGGTCTCCGCCGTCCACAGGGCGTGAAAGCCCATCGCTTCCACCGCGCGTGCCGTCTCGCCAGCGCGGTTGAGATCGGTTGGGAAAATGGTGACGTCAAATTTCATCATTTTTGTACTTTGCCGGGCCAAAAGAAACGCGAATTGATTATAACGCGCGTGGCGAATCCTGAACGCCAGGTGTTATCATTTTGGATAGTGCCGCGTTCTCTTCAGGATGAGGTCAACAAATGAGCCAGTTGCCTGCGACATCGGCTTATGGGGCGACGACACGATGGGTGTTGCTTGCGCTTGCCATCACCATTTTACTGGCAGCGTTGTGGTTCATCCGTGGAATTTTGCTGCTAACGCTGGCGGCGATCATTCTGGTCATTTTGTTCACCACGCCGGTCCGATCGCTGGTCAAGCGCGGCGTCTCACGTGGATGGGCGACCGTCATCTCGATCGTGCTGGTGGTCGCCGTCGTGGTCTTGCTGGTTGCTATCGTCCTGCCGTCTCTGACGACACAGTTGGGCACGCTGCTGAGTGATACGGTGCCAGCGGGTATCAGAGAACTGGTCGCGCGCCTTGAAGATCCAAAATTGCAGGAGCAGTTCGCTTTTCTGGCGGATATCGATCTGCAGAGCACGGTCGATGCGCTGGGCAGCCAGCTTGCGACTGCGGTCAGCCAGATCGGCGCTTCGGTGCTGCCGGTGCTGGGCGGGGTTGCCAATACGCTGCTCAGCATCTTGATCGTCATCTTCCTGAGTATGTATTTCCTATCCGATCCGACCATGCATCAGGATGGGTTGATCAAACTGATGCCGATTGGCTATCGGCCTCGCGCTCGCGAGATCATTCATGAGCTGGACGTTATTCTGAGAGGCTGGCTGCGTGCCACGCTCGCCTCGATGATCTTCGCCGGGGTGGCGACGGGCGTGTTGCTGGCTATGCTGGGGCTTCATCAATATGTGGCATTGGGCGTGTTGGCGGGTGTGCTGTCATTTGTGCCCAACTTCGGCCCGATCATCGCGCTGATCCCGTCCGTGGCGGCGGGCATCGTCGAGACGCCGAACAGTGTGGTTTGGATCATTGTCATTATCTATGGCGTTTCCTTCATTCAGAGCCAAATCATCACGCCAATCCTGGTATCGGATAGCATCAAGCTGCCGCCCGTGCTCATTTTGTTGGGACAGATCATCTCCGGGGTCTTTTTCGGCTTTCTGGGCATCATGCTCGCCGTCCCCATGACCGCAATTTTGACGGTGCTGGTCAAGGAAGTCTACGTCAAGGACATCCTCGGCGATAGGGAAGTGGTGACTGTTTCGGACGAGGTGCGAACGTTCCGTGACGAAGTGCTGGCGGACGAGGCGTAATGTTAAGAGTAAGAAGCGCGCTTGTTTAAAACTCGTTGGGGTTTTCGGCAAATTTGCCATTGACAGCCAGATTTGAGGATGCTAACCTTCTGGCATCGCGCGCGGGAGAAAGCCGCGCGTTTTGCACCTTAACAACAGCAGCGTGCGATGAAGGATAGGAACAAACGGAGAGTTTGATCCTGGCTCAGGATGAACGCTGGCGGCGTGCCTAACACATGCAAGTC